>NZ_JBBCBQ010000007.1:0-469934 GCF_037203805.1 Kribbella sp. CCNWLW201
GTGACGGTTCACGTCCGGCGGTTGCGGGAGAAGATCGAGGCCGACCCCTCCGATCCCCGGTTGGTGCTCACGGTGCCACGCACCGGCTATCGCTTCGTGAGTGAGGCCGGATGAACCGCGACACCGTCACGATCCTCGGGCTGACGGCGCTCTGGACACTGATCGTCGCCGCAGTGGGCGCATCGGTGCTCTGGAAGTTCCGGCGCCGGTCCTTGCGGATCACCATGATCGTTGTCGCCCTCGTGCCGATGGCTGCCGCGTTGTCCGCCGTACTGCAGAGTGTGCGGGCGATGTTCATCTCCGAACACGACTCGTGGGTCGTGCTCTGGACGCTGGCGTTCGCGGCACTGCTCGGACTGGCCATGTCGGTGCTGCTCGCACACTGGATCACCACCGGCTCACGTGCCGTGGAACGACGGTTGCGCCTTCTCGGTACGTCGTACGAACCGGTCGCCGACCATGACACGCGCAACGGGCCGGCTGAGCTGACCGCGCTGACGATCGAGCTGGAGCAGACCCGGCAACGCCTGGCCGCGTCTCGCGAGCGCGAGCGCGCGCTCGAGGCCAGTCGCCGCGAACTGGTCGCGTTCCTGTCCCATGACCTGCGCACGCCGCTGGCCGGGCTGCGGGCCTTGTCCGAAGGACTGGAAGACGGCGTGATCGACGACGCACCGGGAGCCCTGCGGCAAATGCGGACCACCGTGGACCGGATGACCGGCCTGGTGGACGATCTCTTCGAGTTGTCCCGACTGGCCGGGGCTCCGCCGCCACGCCGCCGTACCGCGGTCAGCCTGCGTGAACTAGCCGACGACGTCGTCGGCGAGACCTGCGAGCACGCCCGCGCCGAGGGCGTCACGCTGTCGGTCTCGACCCCGGGCGACGAAGACCGGCTGGCAGTCCATGGCGACGCAGACGAGCTGACGCGGGCGGTGACGAACCTGGTCGACAACGCCATCCGGCACACCGAACCAGGCGGGGCCGTCCGCCTGTCCGTCGACCGCGAGACCGACGGCCGGATCCGGATCGCGGTGACGGACGGCTGCGGCGGGATCCCGGACCACGACCTGGACCGGGTCTTCGACGTCGGCTGGCGCGGCGACACGCAGCGAACACCGGTAGGTGGTGGCGGGGGTCTGGGGCTGGCGATCGCCCGTGGGGTGGTCGAGTCTCATCACGGCAACATCGCCGTCGCCAGCGTCCCCGGCGGCTGCACCTTCGAGATCGACCTACCCGCGAGCTGACCCGACCAGATCGGCGACGCCTTCGGCCAGGTCGTACGCCGGTTTCCAGCCCAGCTCGGCCTTGATCCGGTCGGAGGTCGCCGTGATGTGCCGGACGTCGCCGAGGCGGTACCGACCGGTGATCACCGGCGCAGGTCCGCCGTACACGCGGGACAGCTCGGTGGCCATCTCGGCGATGGTGTGGACGGTACCGCTGCCGACGTTGTACGCCGCGAACTGCGGATGGTCGGCCTGCGCGGCCAACGCCACCGCCGAGGCGATGTCCTGAACGTGGACGAAGTCGCGGCGCTGGCGGCCGTCCTCGAAGACCTGCGGAGCGTCACCGCGCTCGAGACTCGAACGGAACAACGCCGCCACCCCCGCGTACGGCGTATCGCGTGGCATCCCTGGCCCGTACACGTTGTGGAACCGCAGCGCGGCAACCCGGCCGCCCGTTTCCCGTGCCCAGGCGGCGGCCAGGTGTTCCCCGGTCAGCTTGGATGCCGCGTACGCGTTGCGTGGATCGAGCCGTGCATCCTCGTCGACCAGGCCCGGCCGCAGGAACTGCCCGCAGAACGGGCACGGCGGTTCGAAGTTGCCGTCCTCGAGATCCGGGATCCGCCGGGGTCCGGGCGCGACGACACCATGGCGTGCACACTCGTGGCGGCCCTCGCCGTACACCACCATCGAACTCGCGTAGACCAGATGATCGATCCCGGCGCGGCCCAGCTCCCGGAGCAGGACCGCGGTGCCCAGGCTGTTGCTGCTCACGTAGTCGTCGATGTCGTCGAGATCGACGCCGAGCCCGACCTTCGCCGCGAGGTGGACCACCGCGTCCACACCGTCCAGCGCGGCGGCGAGCGCGTCGGCATCCCGTACATCGGCCACGATCAGGTTCTCCAGCACCGGCGGTACGGCGTGAACGTCGGGCCGGAGCGAGTCGAAAACGGCAACATCATGGCCGTCGGCAACGAGTTGGGCGTGCACGTGACGGCCGATGAAGCCGGCGCCGCCGGTGAGCAGAACCTTCACCGGGCAGTCCCATCCAGCGCATGACGGCAACTGCAGTCGACGTCCGGTTTGGGAAGCTGGGCGATCACGTCGGCGAGCAGGACCTTCAGACGCTCGATGCTGCGCCCGAACACTTCGAACACCTCGGCCTGGGTGACGCCCTCCCCCGCCGCCACCCCGGCGTCATGATCGGTGACCACCGCGACCGACGTGTAGCAGAGCCCCAACTCGCGCGCGATCGACGCCTCCGGGGCCCCGGTCATGCCGACCACGGACCAGCCCTGCGCGGCGTGCCACCGGGACTCGGCCCGGGTGGAGAACCGCGGACCGTTGATCACCACCATCGTGCCGTCGGGAACCACGTTGCCCATGGCAATTACCGTGGCCCGGCCGGTAGGACAGTACGGGTCGGCGGCCGCGGTGTGGACCACCGGAGCCGGCGGACCGTCGTACACCGTGTGCTCCCGGCCCCAGGTGCGATCGACGAGCTGATCGGGTACGACGAAGGTGCCGGGAACGAGCTCGGGACGCAACGATCCGACCGCGCACGGACCGAGGACCTGGCGAACACCGAGGGCGTGCAGCGCCCAGAGATTGGCCCGGTAGTTCACCCGATGCGGCGGGAAGCGATGGTCGGCGCCATGCCGCGGGATGAACGCGACCTGACGACCGCTCACCTCACCCACGACGGGCGCCTCGCTGGGCGGCCCGAACGGTGTCTCGACCGTCACCGGGCGCGCGTCTTGCAGGAAGGAGTAGAAGCCCGATCCACCGATCACACCGATGTCTGCCATGCCTCTGACCCTAGGAGCGCGCACTCCCCCGCGGACCCGATCCGGCCGATCCGTCAGCACGCCGTAATCGCACCACCAGTGCCACAAGGCCGACCAGCACGATCGTGGCCTCCAACATCAACCAGTCGCGCAGGTAGTCGCGGGGCAAGACGGTCGGATTGACCCCTCTGCCTTGGCGCAGCAGCAGCGGAATCGCGATCAGTGTGGTGATCCCGACGTACAGCAGCATCGTGCGGACGATCGACCTGCGGGTGAGCCAGCCGGCGGCGATCACCAGCGGGACCAGGACGAAGTCGTCCACCAGTACGACGCCACCCAGCCAGAGCGGCAACCGGATCAACGCATCCGTGCTCAGGCTGTCCAGCATCAGCCACAGCCCCCAGAGCCCGAAGGCGATTCCGCCCACGGCCAACGCCGTACGAGCCTTCGTCATGACAGGACCTCCAGCCGGTGGACCCATTTGGTCTGCAGGACACCAGGCCGGTTCGGCGCGATGATGCGGGCGGGGAACCCGTGGTCGAGGTCCAGCTCGCTGCCGTTCAGCCGGAGGGCGAGGAGAGTGAGCGGATCGGCGGCGAACTGCGGCGGGAGTTCGCTGGTCGCGTAGAACCCGTCCTGCTCCATCGAGACGACCCTGACGCGGGAGGAAGCCGGTGCCCCGCACAGTCTCAGCAGATCACGGATGCGAATGCCTTCCCACCGAGCACCCTGACTCCAACCCTCGACGCACGCGATCGGCAACTCGGACCGGCTCTGCGGCAGCGCACGCAACTCATCCAGCGAATACGTCAGTTGCTGAGGGCCCCTGATCGTGAATCGCCAGTCGGCACCGACGACGGTCACCCCGGCGTCCCTGGCGGTCCGGTTCACCGGCAGACCCTGCGGGCCGATCCCCGGCCGACGCGGCGCCAGTACGGCGATCGGCCCTAGCGCCGGCACCGACTGCCCGACCGACGCGATCCCGACCAGCGCTCCGGCACCGGCAACCGTTCGGAACAAGCCGCGCCGGCTCAGGCCCCCGGTTTCCGGGACGGGCGCACGAGCCTTGCTCCAGTGGGCCGCAATCAGCGGAAGCTTCACGGCCAGATGGACCAGCAGAGCACCGACGATGATCCAGGCGAGCGCGTAATGAGTCTGCCTGAACGGGAACGGCCACGGGTACCACTGGAGCGTGTTGACGAAGCCGATGAACAGTTCCAGCGCCAGCGCCGACACCAGCACCAGAATCGACAGCCGCTCGAGAATCATGCCCAAGGCCTGCCGACCCGGCGGCCACGGAGGCTTGGCGAACAACTTCGGATACACGGCCCACAACTTCGCCAGCAACAACGGAACCGCCACGGTCCCACTCAGCACATGCAGCCCTTGCGTCACCCGATACAACGACGCCGGCCGACTCGGGATGTAGAGCCAATCGGGTCCCGACTGCTGGAAGTGGCTGAACAGGCCGGTCAGGAAGCAGATCGTCACCGCGACACCGAGCCAACGGCCGATCACGGTCGCCACCCGCGGATGGCGCAACGGAGATGGGAAGGACCTCTCGGTCGGAAGTGCCGGCAGCTTCATGCTTCCATCACAACCCGGCCAACCGCCCTTGTGGAGCATCCGAACGCTTACCGCACACGAACGTCCATCTGCTTCCGTAACGCCTGGGCGCGGGCAGGCACTGATCCTTTCAGAAGCGTTTGAGCTGAAGGAGAATCCACGATGCCCGAGTACGACGACCTGCGCGCATTGTTCATCAACTGCACGCTGAAGCGGTCACCGGCGATCAGCAACACCGAGGGCCTAATCGAGGTCAGCCGGCGGATCATGGAGAAGCAGAGTGTCGAGGTCGAGGTGATCCGGGCCGTCGACCACGACATCGCCACCGGCGTCTGGCCGGACATGACCGAGCACGGCTGGGAGACCGACGCCTGGCCGGCCATCCAGGAGAAGGTGATGACCGCCGACATCCTGGTGATCGCGGGGCCGATCTGGCTGGGTGACAACAGTTCGGTGACCAAGCAGGTGATCGAACGGCTGTACGGCAACTCGTCGATTCTCAACGAGCACGGGCAGTACGCGTACTACGGTCGCGTCGGCGGCTGCCTGATCACCGGCAACGAGGACGGCGTCAAACACTGCGCGATGAACGTGCTCTACTCCCTGCAGCACCTCGGCTACACGATTCCACCGCAGGCGGACGCCGGGTGGATCGGTGAGGCCGGGCCAGGTCCGTCGTACCTGGACGAAGGTTCGGGCGGGCCGGACAACGACTTCACCAACCGCAACACCACCTTCATGACCTGGAACCTGTTGCACCTGGGCCGGATGCTGAAGGACGCCGGCGGCGTACCGGCGCACGGGAACCAGCGCTCGGAGTGGGACGCGGGCTGCCGATTCGACTTCGAGAACCCGGAGTACCGCTGACCGTCCTGTTGTACCGTCGGCGTGTGGGGGTGGTTCTGCCGTCGGACGACGTCCTCGTCGCCGGTCTGCGGGCCGGGGACGAGGAGGCCTTTGCCTGCCTGCTGAACGGCTGGTCGGGGTCGATGCTGCGGCTGGCCCGGTCGTTCGTGTCCACCGCCGCGAGCGCCGAAGAGGTGGTCCAGGACACCTGGCTGGCCGTGTTCCAGGGGATCGAGCGGTTCGAAGGACGGTCGTCGCTGCAGACCTGGGTCTACCGGATCCTGGTCAACATCGCCCGCAAACGCGGCAGCCGGGAGCAACGGACGGTGCCGTGGACCAGCCTCATCCCGGACGAGGGACCGACAGTCGATCCGAGCCGGTTCCGGGGCGCGGACGACCCGTACCCAGCGCATTGGGCCGCGTTCCCGGAGCGCTGGCCGAACACCGAGAGCGAAGTGCTCGCGCACGAGGTCCGGGCGACCGTGGCAGCAGCGATCGAGAACCTGCCGCCCCGGCAGCAGGTCGTCCTGACCCTGCGGGACATCGACGGGCACAGGGCAGAGGATGTGTGTGCCTTGCTTGACATCTCGATGGCCAACCAGCGGGTCCTGCTGCACCGAGCCCGGGCAGCGGTCCGCGGCCACCTCGAGCGCTACTTCGCCACGAGTGGAGTCGAGACATGACGTGCGCCGAGCTGGTCGAACTCGTCACCGCCTTCCTCGACGGGGCCCTCGATCCCGAGACCGAACAGCGTTTCGTCGAGCACCTCGCGAGCTGCGACGGCTGCCAGACGTACGTCGACCAGATGCGCCGCACCATCGCCGAGGTCGGCCAGGTGGAGCCCGAGAGTCTCTCCGAGCAGACTCGCGACCGCCTGCTGGAAGCCTTCCGCACCTTCCCCCGCGACTGAGTCTGTAACGCTGACGCTGCCTGCGGCACAGAACCTTCATGCCGGACGTCGAATTCACCAACCTGTTCGCGGTCGCGTTGATCGCCCTGCTCGCACCACTCCTGCTCGGATTGGCGCCGTGGCTTCGGGTTCCGGCCGTGGTCCTCGAGATCGTGGCCGGCATCGTGGTCGGGCCACACGGCCTCGGGCTGGTCGAAGTGGACGAGCCGCTACAGATCGTGGCCCTGCTCGGTCTCGGGTTCCTGCTCTTCCTGGCCGGCCTGGAGATCGACGTCCATCGGCTCCGCGGCCAGATCCTTCGACTTGCGGTGCTCGGCTATCTGGTGACGTTGACATTGGGTACGGCGGCGGGCCTTGGCTTCTCGGCGGCCGGCTGGGTGCAGAGCCCGCTGCTGTTGGCCGTCGCGCTGTCCGCGACCTCACTCGGCCTGGTCGTACCGGTGCTCAAGGACGCGGGCAAGGCCGAGGGCCCGGTCGGCCAGTTCACCATCGCCGCGGCCTCGGTCGCCGACTTCGCCGCCGTACTGGTGCTGTCGCTCGTGTTCTCGACCGAAGGCGGGAGCACCGGCGAGAGGCTCATCATGGTCGGACTGTTCGCCGTCCTCGTGGTCGTCACCGGCGTCGTGGTCGCGACCGCCGGACGTTCCCAGCGGATCGGCACTGTACTGGTGCGGCTGCAGGACACCACGGCCGAGATCAGGGTCCGGGCGGCCGTCGTGCTGCTCGTCGCCTTCGTCGCCCTGGCGGAGCAGTTCGGGCTCGAGACGATCCTGGGCGCTTTCCTGGCCGGCGCGGTCGTCGGGCTGGTGGACCGCGACGCCAGCTCGCATCCTCGCTTCCGGATCAAGTTGGAAGCCCTCGGTTACGGCTTCCTGATCCCGGTGTTCTTCGTGACCAGCGGGTTGAGGCTCGACCTCAGTGGGCTCCTCGACGATCCGGCGGCGCTCGCCCGGGTCCCCCTGTTCCTGCTCGCGCTGCTCGTCGTCCGCGGCGTGCCGGCGCTGCTGTCGATCCGGACGCTGGGTCGCCGCTCATCCGCGGCCGTAGGTCTCCTGCAGGCGACGTCCCTGCCATTCATCGTCACCGCGACCCAGATCGGCGTGCTGACCGGACTGATGGCACCGATCACCGCCGCCGCCCTGGTCTGTGCCGGACTCCTGTCCGTCCTGGTCTTCCCAGCGATCGCGCTCGTCCTGCTCAGACAGGACGAGCGCATCCCTGGCGCTGTTCGCCGCTGAGGGTGGCGTCTGGACTGGGCGGCGATTCGATCAGTTGGGGGTGCGGCTGAGGTGAGCGGTGCGCCAGATGCTCGGCGCCTCGCCTGTCTCGCGCTTGAACGCGCGGCTGAACGCTTCCTCGGACTCATAGCCGACCCGCCGCGCCACTGCTGCGACGCCGAGATCGCTCGACCGCAGCAGATCGGTCGCGAGGTGCATGCGCCAGCCGGTGAGGTAGCGGATGGGCGCCAGGCCCAGGACCGAGCGGAACCGCTCGTCGAGGAGCGAGATGGAGACACCCGCGTCCCGGGCGAGATCCAGCAGAGTCCACTTCCGTTCCGGTGAGGCGTGCATGGCGGCGAGCGCCGGCGACAGTACCGGGTCACGCAACGCCCGCAGCCAGCCGGTTTCCATGGCCGGCGAGTCGGCCAGGTGGAGTCGCAGTACCTCTGCCAGCAGCAGTTCCGGGATGCGCGTCGGAGCCTCGAAGTGATCGGGGCGAATCAGCGCCGTCTGCTGCACCGCGTAGTCGATGCTCGCGCGCACCCAGGGCCGCGCCGCACCGTCCGGGCGGACGACGAACACGGGTGGCAGGGCGCGCATCCGTGGGTCGAACAGCGGATCGTCACAGGCGAGGTAGCCGCAGACCAGGTGCGTTTCCGCACCGCCGGCGCCGTGATGGATGACCGGCATCCGCTCCCACGGTGGCGGCTCGATCAGGGTGGACACGGCGACACACACGGCCGGCTCGGTGCCACCCATGCGGTGGCTGTCGCCGTACGGGAGGACGATGACATCGCCCGCGGAGGCCCAGTGCCGCTCACCCTCGACGGTCTCGATCCAAGCTCGACCCGTCGCGACGACGTGGAACAGGATCACCCGGCGGGCGTGTGGGGCCAGCACGGCCGTTGCGTCCTGGGGCGGAAGCGATTCGTAGGCCCAGGGCTCGGTGTACTCGCCACGAAGGAAGATCGCGCCCTCGAGGTGGAGCCTCGACAGAGCCCGCGAAAGGGTGGCTTCTCGGTCAGCGAGAGCGGCGGAACGATCATGGTGCGCACCCCGGTCGGCCATGACACTGATCATGACACAGCGTGAGCTGGACCAGTCCAGCTCAGAGATTTGGGAGGGAACTGACATGGCCCTTTTCATGGACGTACATCAAAGTCTGCCTGCGGGCGCGACGGTCAAGGACGTCGCCGACGCCCACCTTGCCGACCTGAAGACGCAGGACGAATACGGCGTGAAGTACCTGCGCTACTGGGCGGACGAGAAGGACGGCAAGGTGTTCTGCCTCGTCGAGGCACCCGACGCCGAGTCTGCGATCACAGTTCACCGGGAGGCGCATGGCCTCGTCGCGGACGAGATCTATCCGGTCGTCGAAGGAAGCTGACAGATCACGCTGCGTAATCCCGTCAGAATCGCCGCGCGACCCATCAGGCGCTGGGCAGTGCCTCCGGAGGCGGTGCACTTGGTGGACCGCCTCCGGACGCTTCCCGCCGGTAAGGCCTGATAGTTGCTTGGCGCAACTTTGGTCGCCGGTGCAAGCCTTCGATGGCTATCCGGCTCGGTAGAGGGAACCGCCGCCGGAGATCGCGACCGTGGCGGGCTTGCCATCGACGTTGAGGTTGATGATGAACGTCGTACCGGACTGCCGGACGCTGTAGGTGACCGAGCCGGTGGCACGCAGAACGTCACGATCGAAGAGCTCCAGCCCAGCACACTCATCAACCTGGCCAGAAGCTGAAAGTACGGCGCTGACGCTCACGACCCGCGAGCCCGGTGCGACCGGGGACCTGCTCGGACTCCGCTGGCCGGTTGGTCAACGCCAAACTTCTGCCAAACAGCTGCCAAGACGTTTGGCATCGGACACGATCTTGCCGCCGCCTGGCCGCGGTCCTACCTTCGGATCAATTCCGCTCTGCCAAAACCTTTTGGCAATCTCGAGAAGGAGCCGCCGTGAACTCCTCCACCCCTCCGGACGCACGCCTGTCTCGCCGGGTCTTCCTGGCAGCCGCGGTCGCCGTGAGTGCTGCGGGCTACCTCCAGCTGCCGAGTACGCCGGCGGCTGCGGCCGTCACCGCGGACCTGGCGCCGCGACCGCACAACACGCTCCTCGGCGTGCTCTGACCCACCGCAGCTCACACTACGAAAGAGAAGACGATGCCCTCCACGATCTACGACGTCACCACCTGGACCATCCCCAGCAGCCCATCGACCACCGCCTACACCGACATCGGCGCAATCGTGAACAGCATCATCGCCGACATCAAGACGAACCAGCCGACACAGGCCTCGAAGCCCGGAGCGGTCATCTACATCCCACCCGGCGACTACTCGCTCAAGACGCGGATCGTCATCGACATCAGCTACCTGCAGCTCAAGGGATCCGGACACGGCTTCACGTCGTCGAGCATCCGCTACAACGCCGGCAACACCTCCGGCTGGCACGAGATCTGGCCGGGCGGCAGCCGGATCCGGGTCGAGAACACCGACGGGAACGCCGAGGCCATCCTGATCAGCCGCAGCGGCGACCCCCGGCTCAGCTCGATCGAACTGCTGGACTTCTGTCTGGACGGCGTCTCGTTCACCCCGCACCAGAACAGCTACCTCAACGGCAAGATCGGGATCCGCTCGACCACCGCCACCGACTCGCTGCGGATCACCGGGATGGGCCTGGTCTACCTGCAGCGCGGGATCGTGATCACCGACGCCGACGCACTGCACATCCAGGGCAACTTCGTCTGCGAGAACGGCAGCTGCATCGAGCTCGTCGGCTCCGGGCAGGCCAGCATGGTCAACGACAACCTGATCGGCGCCGGCTATGTCGGCTTCACGATCTTCGCCGAGAACCACTTCGGCCTGATCGTCTCCGGGAACAACATCTTCCCCCGGGGCAAGAGTTCGGTGCACCTGAAGAACTGCACGAACAACACGATCAGCGCGAACCGCCTGCACGCCTTCTATTCGGGGATGATCCAGTTCGAAGGTGCCTGCCACAACAACCTGATCGGGTCGAACCACTTCCTCCGCAACCTCGAATCGTTCCCGGCGATGACCGGCTACAACAACGGGCTCGACGATCTCTTCGGGCTGGTACAGCTCAACGGGAGCGGCAACACCGTGGTCGGCAATCACTTCTCGTTCGACGTCCCGCCCGCGAACATCACGCCGTCCGGAGCGACCCCGACGATGGTCCTGGTGAAGTCGGGGAGCAACAACTACGTCGCAACCAATCACACGGCCGCGAACGTCGCCGTACGCACCGTCGTACTCGACGGATCGACGGTCAACACGAAGGTCCTCGACTGCGGCACGGCCGCGGAGTTCCAGGCGCTGAGCGGAGCGACGTACGGGTTCCGGGCCACGCCATGACCCGGGTCGCGTCGTTCCTGGCCTGGGTCATGGCACTCACCTGTCTCACGGCGGTCCCGGCCGCCGTGGCCGGCTCGCCCTCGGACTATCCGGAGTACCCGTACGCCGCCACCGACTACACCGAGCCGTTCCGCGGTCAGTTCCACTTCAGCCCGCAGAACGGATTCATGAACGACATCAACGCTCCGCTGTACTACCGCGGCGTGTACCACCTGTTCTTCCAGCACAATCCCCACGGGCTCGGCTGGGACGCGGCGGTGCACTGGGGACACGCGACGAGCACGGACCTGGTGCATTGGACGCAGCAACCGATCTCCCTCGAACCGGGTGTGCAGAGCGGCAATCTCTGGTCGGGATCGGGCTGGGTCGACGTGAACAACGTGACCGGCCTGAAGGTCGGGTCCGACGACCCGATCCTGTTGTTCACCAACACCGAGGGCGTCAGCATCGCGTACTCGACCGACGGGGCGAAGACCTTCCAGATGTACGACGGCGGCGCGAAGGTCATCACCGATCCGGTCGAGAGCCGCGACCCCAAGGTGCAGTGGGATCCGCAGCACAACCGCTGGGTACTCGTCACGTTCCGGGCCGGGACCGGCGCCGCCTTCTACACCTCGACGAATCTGCTCGACTGGACCTATCGCGGCGCCTACTCGGCCACCTGGTTCGCCGAATGTCCCGACCTCTACCAACTGCCGGTCGACGGCAACTCCAACGCCCGGAAGTGGGTCCTGCAGGATGCCAGCGGCGAGTACGTCACCGGCTCACTCGACGCGAGCGGACTGTTCGTCGCCGACTGGGCGACCCCGCAGCGGATGGAATGGGGAGTCTCCGGAGCGGCTTTCCCCCCGTCCACCTGGTACGCGCCCCAGACCTTCAACCAGTTGCCGAACGGCCGCATCGTCCAACTGGGCTGGCAGCCGAGCAACGCCGGCGTGACCTGGACCGGCAATGCGTCCTTCCCGGTCGAGCTCGCCCTGAAGACCTATCCGGAGGGCATCCGCCTCACCCGCAATCCGGTCAGCGAGATCTCTACCATCCGGACGTCGACGCAGACCTGGGGAACGCGCACGATCACGACGGATCCGGCGACCGATCCGCTCAGCGGCATCTCGGCCGACACGTACGAGATCAGCGCACAGTTCGACCTGACCGGAGCCACCGCGTCAGAGTTCGGATTCCGCCTGCACGCGCGGTCGGACGGATCGAGCGATCGCACTGTCGCGTACGGCGTTGCGGCGCAGACCCTGTACGGCGCGCCGATGCCACCGATCTCGAACCGGGTCACGATCAGGCTCCTCGTGGACCGCGGGCAACTAGCGGTCTTCGGCAATGACGGCAAGACCGTCGTGAGCGACAACGCCGCCTTCGACTCCTCCCCCGCGAGCCTCGGGCTTCGCCTGTACGCCGTCGGTGGTGCGGTCACCCTCACCTCGCTCAGCTTCTCTCCCATCGGCTCGACCTGGACGCCCGGTCCGGCGGGCTCGGCTCCCGCCGGTGCCATCGCGTCGACCACGCGCCAGGACCTGTGCGTCGATCGTGATGTTGCCAGCGGCAACGTGCAGCTGTGGACCTGCCTGGCGAACTCCAACCAGACGTGGAGTCTCGACAGCTTCGGAGAGCTGAAAACAGGAGGCGTCTGCCTGGAGGTGCCGTCCGGCCAGACGGCGAACCTGACCTTGGTGCGCGTCTCGGCCTGCGCAGGCGGTGGCAACCAGAAGTGGCGCCAAGGCAACTTCGGCTCACTCGTCAACCAGGCCTCCGGGCGGTGCCTGGACCTGCCCGAGGCCGACTTCACCAACGGCCGCCGGCTGCAGATCTACGACTGCGTCGGAACCCGCAACCAGAGCTGGGTCGGCCCCGACTACACGGCCGCCACCGGAGCACTCACCTGGGGTACGACGTCGTCGTGCGCGGATCGTGATGTCGTGACGAACAAGGTGCAGATCTGGACCTGCACCGGTCTGGCCAACCAGACCTGGACCCTGAACGCCAACGGAACCTTCACCTCGGGCGGAACCTGCCTGCAACCCGCGTCGCCGGCGAACGGGGCCGGAGTGACGACAGCGCCGTGCACCGCCAACAACCCCGACCAGCAGTGGACGCGCTGGTCGAACGGACAACTGCGAAACGTCGCCGCGAACCGCTGTCTGGACCTCGACTCCGGCAACACCACCAACGGCCGCCAACTCATCATCTGGGACTGCGTAGGCGGCCCAAACCAAACCTGGACAGGCCCGTCCTAACCCACCCGAGCCCCCCGGGGTGGGCACCCACACCAGTGCCCACCCACCTCAACCACACCCTCCAACCGGCAACACGCCTTCCGAACCCCGTGCACGCGATCACGCACCCCGACGATCAGGAGCGCACCCGCGCCGGATCGTCACCACACAGGGGATGCCGCGTGTCTGTCGAGGTCAGTGTTGTGGGAAGCAGGCGGTGACGGCCAGGCCGTCTACGAAGTCGTTCATCTCGTGGCCGGAATGGCCCTTAACCCAGTGGAAGGCGACATCCCCGCGCTCGATCACCAGCGCCACCAGGGGTTCCCAGAGGTCCCTGTTGGCGACTGGCTTCTTTGCTGAGGTGAGCCAGCCGCGCTCGAGCCAACCTGTGTGCCACCCGTCGCGGAAGCAGTTGACGACGTACGTCGAATCCGACACGACCAGCAGCGGACCGTCGTTGGCCCGCACGGCCTCGAGGGCGGCACGGATCTCCATCCGCTGGTTCGTGGAGGCAGCCTCGTGACCAGCGGCGTACTCGGTCGTCGACAGCGCCCAGGCCCAGCCTCCAGGTCCCGGGTTGCCCGAGCAGGCACCGTCGGTGAACACCGAGCGCGCGCCGACGGGGACGGTCATGTCGGCCGGACGAGGACGGCGGGCGCGGGCTGGAGGCATCAGAGCGGAAACACTACCCCGCCGGCGCATCCTCAGACGCACAGCCCCGAAGACGGCGTACCGCGCCGGACAACACGATCTCGACGGGTTCGTCGTACCTCGGGAGAAGCGCCGCAGTGACGGGACTTCGTACGCTCTTTCGTATCCGCACAGGACCGAGGAGCGACGACGATGAGCGAAGCAGTCGACGGGACCACGGAGACACCGACGGCCGGTGTCCCTTCGCACCGCTACACCGCGGCGCTCGCCAAGCGGATCGAGACCGCCTGGCAGGAGCGGTGGGAGCGCGGGGGCACTTTCCATGCCTCCAATCCGACCGGCCCGCTGTCCGACGGCTTCGACGAGGTCGCCGGCCGGCCGCGCCGCTACGTGCTGGACATGTTCCCGTACCCGAGCGGCGATGGGCTGCACGTCGGCCACCCGCTGGGCTACATCGGTACCGACGTCTACGCCCGCTACCTGCGGATGTCCGGGGCCAACGTGCTGCACACGATGGGCTTCGACGCGTTCGGCCTGCCTGCTGAGCAGTACGCGGTAGAGACCGGGCAACACCCCCGAGACACCACCGAGGCCAACATCCGGACCTACCGGCGACAGTTGCGCCGGCTCGGCCTGGGCCACGACCTGCGCCGCAGCGTCGTGACCACGGACGTCGACTTCTACCGCTGGACCCAATGGATCTTCCTGCGGATCTTCGACGCCTGGTACGACGCCGCCGCGGGAAAGGCCCGCCCGGTCGCCGAGCTCTGGACCGACTTGGACGCCCGGGTCCGGGAGCCGGCCCAGGGCACCAACCCGTTCGGCCGGCCGTGGCCCGAGCTGTCCACAGTCGAGCGCCGGCAGGTGGTGGACGCACACCGGCTGGCGTATCGGTCGGATGCGGTCGTCAACTGGTGCCCCGGCCTGGGCACCGTGCTGGCCAACGAGGAGATCACCCCCGACGGCCGTAGCGAGCGCGGCAACTTCCAGGTCTACCGGCGGCCGCTGACTCAATGGATGCTGCGGATCACCGCGTTCGCGGACCGGCTGATCGACGACCTGGACTCCGTCGACTGGCCGGAGTCGGTGGCGCAGATGCAGCGCAACTGGATCGGCCGGTCCAGTGGCGCGCGGGTCCGCTTCGGCTCGCCCGGTGGCGACATCGAGGTCTTCACCACTCGGCCGGACACACTGTTCGGTGCCACCTACTTGGTTCTGGCCCCGGAGCACCCGCTGGTGGACGGGGTCACGGCAGAGCGGTGGCCGGACGACGTACGTCCGGAGTGGACCGGTGGCGCCGCGACGCCGGGCGAGGCCGTAGCGGAATACCGTACGGCGGCCTCGCAGCGCTCCGAGGTGGAGCGGCAGACCGAGGGCCGGGACAAGACCGGCGTCTTCACCGGGTCATCCGCGCTGAACCCGGTCAACGGTCAGCTAGTGCCGATCTTCGTCGCTGACTATGTGCTGATGGCGTACGGCAGCGGCGCGATCATGGCGGTGCCCGCGCACGACCAGCGGGACTTGGAGTTCGCGCAGAAGTTCCACCTGCCCGTCGTCAAGGTGGTGGAGCCGCCGACCGAGTGGGCTGAGCGGCACCGGATCGGCCGGCACACCCCGTCGGCCGAGTGGCCGGAGGCGTATGCCGGCGACGGTGCCCTGGTTGCCTCTGCGAACGCCGGCGTCTCGCTGAACGGACTGGATCAGGACGAGGCGAAGGCCCGGATCACGGCCTGGCTGCGGGTGCAGGGCCGTGGCGAAGCGGCGATCACTTACAAGCTGCGGGACTGGCTGTTCAGCCGCCAGCGGTACTGGGGCGAGCCGTTCCCGATCGTGTACGACGAGCACGGGTTGCCGGTGCCGCTGCCAGAGTCGATGCTGCCGCTCGAGCTGCCTGAGATGACGGACTTCTCGCCGCGTACGTACGACGGCCCGGACGCGGCCGACTCAGAGCCGGAGCCGCCGCTGTCCCGGCTGGCGGACTGGGTCGAGGTCGAGCTGGACCTGGGCGACGGGCTGAAGACGTATCACCGCGAAACCAACACGATGCCGCAGTGGGCCGGTTCCTGCTGGTACGAGATCCGCTACCTGGACCCGGCCAACCACGACCGCTTCGTCGACCCCGAGGTCGAGCGGTACTGGATGGGGCCGAACGCCGAGAACCCGGCCGGCGGCGTCGATCTGTACGTCGGGGGTGTCGAGCACGCCGTACTGCACCTGCTGTACGCGCGGTTCTGGCAGAAGGTGCTGTACGACTTGGGGCATGTGTCGGCGTCCGAGCCTTTCGCCCGGCTGTTGAACCAGGGCTACATCCAGGCCGCCGCGTACGTCGACGAGCGCGGCTTCTACGTGCCGGCGGCGCAGGTCACCGAGGTCGACGGCAGCTTCACCTACTTGGGCCGGCCGGTCACCCGCGAGTTCGGCAAGATGGGAAAGAGCCTGAAGAACTCCGTCGCCCCGGATGAGATGTACGCCCAGTACGGCGCGGACACGCTGCGGCTGTACGAGATGTTCACCGGGCCGCTGGAACAGTCCCGGCCGTGGGACAACAAGGCGGTCATCGGCGTCTACCGGCTACTGCAGCGGGTCTGGCGCAACGTCGTCGACGAGGAGGCCGGTACGCCGCGGGTCTCTTCGGACGCGGCCGACGAGGAGACGCGGCGGCAGCTGCACCGGACCATCGCGGCCGTGCGCGAGGGGATGGAAGGGCTCCGCTTCAACACCGCGATCGCCCGCATCACCGAGCTCAACAACCACCTGACCGCGCGATGGGGCGCGGCCGGAGGAGCACCCCGAGAGGTCGTCGAGCCACTGCTGCTGATGCTGGCCCCCCTGGCGCCGCACGTCGCCGAGGAGCTCTGGTCGCGGCTGGGCCATGCAAAGTCGCTGGCGTGGGAGACCTTCCCGGTCGCCGACCCGACCCTGCTGACGACCGAGACGGTCGAGATCGCCGTACAGGTGAACGGCAAGGTACGGGCGACCGCCGTGGTGCCTGCCGATGCCGACAAGGCGAGCACCGAGGCACTGGTGCTGGCCGACGCGCAAGTGGTCCGCATGCTGGCCGGCGTCCAGGTCCAGCGGGTCATTGTGGTGCCCGGACGCCTCGTCAACATCGTCACCGAATAGCCGCGGCCGACCAGACTCCTCGACGTCGCGAAAGACCTGGACAAGAAGTTCCGCCGTCACTCGGTGTGGGCTGTCGCGGCCAGGAACTGCGTCAGGCTTCGGGTCAGGTCGACGGGTGCCTGCTCGGCGATGTGATGGGTGGACTTGATGCTGTGCCCTTCGACCTCGCGGCACCAAGCGCGCCAGACAGCGACCGGGTCTCCGTAGAGCTGTTCCATGTCATCGTCGGTCGACCACAGCACCAGCGTCGGGCACTCGATCCGGCGACCGGCCGCCCGATCCGCGGCGTCATTGCCGCGATCGACTCCGAGGCCGGCGCGATAGTCCTCCAGCATCGCGTGAACCGTCGCCGGATCACGAATCGCAGCCAGGAAGTCCGCGTGATTCTCGGGCCCGAGCGCCTGCGGCGTGTTCGTGGTCCAGGCGCCGTACCACGTCTCCGGATCGGCACAGATCACCCGCTCCGCCGGATTCTTCGACTGCGCGAAGAACCACCAATGCCACCACGCGGCAGCAAACTCGGCTCCACACCTCTCCAACGCCTCGATCACAGGCACGCTGTCCAGAACCGCCAGCCGCGACACTCGCCCGGGATGATCCAGCGCCGCTCGATAAGCGACGTACGACCCGCGATCGTGCCCCACAACGGCGAACCGCTGATGCCCCAGAAGCTCCATCAACCCGACAACGTCACCAGCCATCGCCCGCTTCGAGAACGGCGCATGGTCCACATCCGTCACCGGTTTCGCCGAACCGCCGTACCCGCGCAGATCCGGACACACCACACTGAACCCCGCCTCCACCAGCCGAGGAGCGACCGCATGCCACGTCGTATGCGTACGCGGATGACCATGCAACAACACCACCGCCGGACCGGACCCACCATGCCGCACCCGCAGCCGAATCCCCGCGACATCAACCTCATCCACAACAAATCCATCGAACATGCCCCCGCTGTACCCGCCGCGCATTCACGCTGCGCGGTCCGCCAGGTATGGCAACCTCGTGCTCTGAGGAACGGTCGCCGCACCGCTGATCGTGGCGTTGGACACGCGAAGCGGGCTCGCTAATGTGCGCGGGCGACCGGACAGCCCCGAGAGCATCCGTCCGGAGGGGGTCCGTGATCCCGAACATCGCGAGCGTGGTCGCCTTGTTGTCAGCAGACAGCAACGCCTACAAGATTTGGCTCCGCGATGCCGGCCGTGCTCGGGCTGGCCCTGCTGATCGGCCGGCTGATAACGCTCCTCCGCATCCACCGCCGCGACAAAGCCGCGCCCCACGCGTTCGGCGTGCAGAGGCCGAAGAACCGGGCCAAGGAGGTTGCGGTACGGCGGGTACGCGCACCCCAAGGGCGGCGACACCATCGTGCTCTTCATTGGCATCGAGCAGAAGAACTCCGACCCGGAGCAGGGCATCGAGGACTTTTCGCCGGTCTCGCGAAGAGCAGCGGTGAACAGCCTGGGTTGATGGAGTACCCGGCCGGTGACCTGGGTGGCGAAGTGCGCTGCGCCGCCGGGGCCGAGCTCCGCTGCGACTGGGCAGACCGGAGCACCTACGGAGCGATGACGGCAAACGACATCACCGAGGCGGAGCTCGCCGCGCTGCTGGTCAAAGATGCGTACCGACCTCGAGCAAGAGAAGTAACCAGCACGGTTTGCCTTGCGCATGCGTGCGCGTGTCGTCGGAGTCAACGTCTACAGGTGGGGCTGGACGACGGTAGCCTCCGCTGCGGGGGCCGGGGAATCGGTGATGACCCTCACGTTGCTGAATGGGATAGACGATCTGGTGAGGGGGTAGGCGTGAAGGCGGTTGTTTATGAGCGGTACGGGGGGCCCGAGGTGTTGCGGGTCGAGGACGTTCCGGTGCCCTCGCCCGCTGCAGGCCAGGTGCGGGTCAGGATCGTTGCCACGTCGGTCAACCTCAGCGACTGGGAGTGCCTGCGTGGATCGCCCGCCTATGCGCGGATCGGAGGCCTGCGTTCCCCCTCGCGGCGCACGCTTGGATCGGACATCGCCGGACTCGTCGACGAGGTGGGTGAGGGCGTGACCCGGTTCCTACCGGGCGATGAGGTGTACGGCGACAACCTTCTGCTGAAAGGTGGATTCGCCGAATACGCGATCGCGCCAGAGTCCGCGCTCGCTCACAAGCCCGCTCACCTCAGCTTCGCGGACGCATCGACGATCCCGCAGGCGGGCGCGATCGCCTTGCAGGGAACGAAATTGGCCGCCGCGGACCGCCGGATCCTGATCAACGGTGCCGGTGGAGGGTCGGGGTCGTTCGCGATCCAGCTCGCCAAAAGCCTGGGTGCTCACGTCACCGCTGTCGACAACAGCGCCAAACTCGACTTCATGCGGTCCGTCGGCGCGGACGACGTGATCGACTACCAGCGAGACGACTTCACCAAGACCGCCCGTCCATACGACCTGATTCTGGGCCTGGTCGCACACCGGTCGGTGTTCGCCTACCGGCGTGCCTTGGCGCCCGGCGGGACGTACCGCTGCGTGGGTGGATCGGTTCCGACGCTGCTACGCCTGCTGACGGCCGGCTGGCTGGTCGGCCGCTTCAGTGGACGCTCCATCGGGGTCCTGGCGATCAAGGAGGGGCCGACTCACTTCGAGCCGCTTGCCGACCTCTGCGCGACCGGCGAGGTCAAGATCCACATCCACCGTACCTATCCGCTCGCCGACGTCCCCGCCGCTCTCGCCGACGTCGGCGAGGGACGGGCCCTCGGCAAAGTAGTCGTCACCCTGTCCTGACACACCTGACGGCTATGACGAGGTGGGAGTCGCCGCGCTACCGGTCGGCTGCCACGCCGGCTGGCCGTCGAACCCGGGCGCCCGCGTCAAAGCCCGGCTGACACCGGTCTCGACATCAACCACGTAGACGTCCCACGAGCCCTCCGCGTCGGAGTAGTACGCGAGCGACCGGCCGTTCGGCGACCATCGGGGCCGTTCCTCCGACGCCGACTCGGCCACGACAGAACGCCACCCGGTCCCGTCCGCGGCCACGACCGCGATGTCGAAACCGGCATGCGTCACGACGTTGTACGCCAACTGCGAGCCGTCGAAGGTCCAGGACGGGTTGATACCGCGGACCGGCTGCGGTAGGAGCAGTTGTTCGACGCCGGTGTCCGGGTCGACCGCGCGGAGCTCTGGGGCGCCGCTGCGCGTGGTTGCGAAGCCGATCCGCGAGCCGTCCGGCGACCATTGCGGCTTGTCGTCCAGCCCGGGCGAGTTGACGAGCTGCCGGACGTTCGAACCGTCGACGTCCATCACGAAGATGTCCCAGTCGCCGTCCCTGTTGGAACTGAAGGCGAGTCGTCGTCCGTCCGGCGACCAACTCGGGTAGAAGTTCGCGGCCGCGTCGCGGGTGATCTGTTGCAACCCCGTGCCGTCCAGCGAGATCAGGTAGATGTCGCTCACGCTCGACGACCCCGCGTTGAACGCCAGCCGTCGCCCGTCCGCCGACCAGGCCGGGTGCGAGACCGGCGGCAGGTCCCCGGTCAGCCGCCGTACGTTCGAGCCGTCCGCCTGCATCAGGTAGAGCGCGTCGGTGCCCTCGCGATCGGAGACGAAGGCAATGAGCCCGCCCGCGTGCATGGTCGGCGACTGCGATGAACCCTGCGGCGACGGCCGGGGTTCGGGCGTCGACGTCGTACACCCGAGCGCCATGCACCCGAGGATCCCAACCAACAGCGCGCCGCTGAGCAGTCGCGGCCCGTGGACGGTCCGCACGACCTGAGCTTCGCGGTCGACACGACGGCCCGCCAAGAAGTGGCGCGCTTCCGTGGCCGAACCGTTGCGCTCGGGCCGGCAGACCTCAGCCTCGTGCCGGCCGCTTCGCGTTGTACTGGTTGAGGGCCGCGACGAAGGCAAGCCCGGCGGCCTCCACGACATCCGTGGACGACGCCCTGACCGCAACCCTGCGGCCCGGCAACTCCACCTCGAGCTCGACCTCTCCGACAGCCTCGCTGCCCGGGCCGACCGAGTACGCACGGAACGCGACTACCCGTGCCTCCACGCCGGTCGCCTGCGAGATCGAATGGCACACCGCGTCGACGAGCCCGGTGCCAGAACCCTCGGCGTGCACCGGTTCTCCAGCCCGGGAGAGGTTCACGTCGGCGTGCGGCCCGTCCTGCGTGCCCCCGGAGTACGTGATGGCGTCGAGCTGCCAGCCGGTGGATGGCTCGGTCATGAGATCCCCCTTGATGTCCAGCAAAGCCAGACTCGGTCCGGTCCTCGAAGCATATTGCTCCCAGCGTGGGACGGCGTTTGCCGAATCGCTGGACAGCGCTTGTACGACGGGACTACTGTCTCAGCTCGGTCAATTCTATTCACCGTGAGAATAAATGACGAAGCTGGTACGAGGCGGTGCCGGGACCCGGACGGCCAACCGCGGCGCGGTCATCGCCGCGCTGCTGTCCGAGGCCGGGATCGACCGACGGCAACTGGTCGAGCAGACCGGACTGAGCTGGGCGACCGTGGCCCGGATCGTGGACGACCTGCTCGCCGATGGGCTGGCCCTGGAGCAGCACAAGATCGTCCGGGAAGGCCCGGGCCGGCAGGCCGCCGCGCTCGGGTTCAACCCACGATCCGGGCTGGTCTGCGGGATCGATCTCGGCGGTACCTACTGCCGGATGGTGATCGCCGACGGGATCGGTTCGGCGATCATCCGCTGCCGCGACGAGACCCCGCGGGACCTGGGCGCGGCCGAACTCGCGTCCTGGATCGCGACCCGGGTACACGGTCTGGTCGAGCGGTACGGCGACGGCATCCCGCTGACGTCGGTCGCGATCGGCCTGCCCGGCGTGGTCGCCTCGACCAAGGACCGAGTGGTCGGCGCGTTCAACCTGCCACAGATCCTCGGTACGGCGTTCGTCGAGACCGTCGGCGCCGAACTCGGCGTACCGACGATCATCGACAACGACTCCAACCTGGAGCTGCTGGGTGAGCTGTACTACGGCGACCTGCCCAGGGACGAGACCATCGTCCTACTCAGCCTGGGCACCGGTCTCGGCTCGGCGGTCGCCCTCAACCGGCAGGTGCTCGCCGGACCGGAGGGTCTGCTCGGCGAGTTCGGCCGGTTGCGGTTGCCGGGCCGCAAGGAACGGCTGCGGGACCTGTTGTCCGGCGCAGGGTTGCTCGCCCTCACCCGGTCCGCCGGGCACCGAATCGACAGGGCCGACGAGGTCTTCGCCGACCCGGACCGCTTCGGCGAGCTGGTCGGCGAGATCCGTGCGGCTTTGGTCCACCTGGTCTCGATCGTCGCCCTGGCCTACGAGCCGGGCACCGTGGTTTTCACCGGCGGCTTCTCCGGAGCGTTCAGCGACTCCGTGCTGGAGACGGTCGGTGCCGAAACGGTCGAGACCGTCGGCGTGCACAGCGACCTGCGCCGGTCCGTGCTCGGCGATTCCGGCGGCCTGCTGGGCGCGATGGCGGCCGCGCTGAGCGGTTACTACACCTCGATCGGGGTGGCCCGCGACCAGGTCGCTTCGATCACCACCTCCGACCTCGGCGTCGTGGCCCAGCTGGACAGCTGCGCTGTCGATCAATCCGCGAGAGAGGAACTGACATGACACGTCGGAAGACGTTGGCTGTCACTTCAGAGCTTCACCGGCTCGCTCATGGTGTGCTGTTTCCCGCTCTCGGGCGGCCCAAGGTGCCGAACTGGGTGCCGGCGCGGATCGAGGCCGGTCTCGGCGGCTTCGTGATCTTCGGCAAGGACATCGTCGACGGTTCGCAGTTCGAGCGGTTGGCCGCGGAGTTGCACGGCCTGCGCGATCACGTGCTGCTGTCGATCGACGAGGAAGGCGGTGACGTCGGCCGGCTGGCAGACCTCGGCGGCTTCTCGATGCCCGGCAACCGGGCGCTCGGCGAGCTGGACGACGTCGAGCTGACCCGGCAGGCCGCGTTCCAGATCGGGCTGTCGCTGGTCGAGGCCGGGATCGACTGGGACCTGGCCCCGGCGGTCGACACAGCGGTCAACCCGCTCAGCCCGAACGGGATTCGTTGCTTCGGGTCGGATCGTCAGCTGGTCAGCCGGCACACGGCCGCGTGGGTGGAAGGCCTGCAGGCAGCCGGGGTCAGTGCCTGCGCGAAGCACTATCCGGGCCACGGTCTCAGCGGCACGGATGCCCACCTCGCGACGCCACTCGTCGACGTCTCCCGGGCTGAGCTGCTGGACAGCTACCTCGATCCGTTCCATGCCGCGATCGCGGCCGGAGTCGACAGCATCATGGTGTCGCACGACCTGGTTCCGCAGGTGGACGACGTACCGGCGACCATCAGCAAGGTCTTGCTCACCGACATCCTGCGCGGAGAGCTCGGGTACGACGGCGTGGTGATCACCGACGCGCTGGAGATGTACGGGATCGCCGACGTGGCGCCGTTGCCCGAGGCCGCCGTACGCGCAATCGAGGCCGGGGCTGACGCGCTCTGCCTCGGGTCGTGGGCGTTCCTCGACGACGTGGACGTGGCGGCTGCTGCTCTCGTCGAGGCGGTCGAGAACGGGCGGTTGCCACTGGAGCGGCTGCGGAACGCCAACGAGCGACTGGCTCGGCTGGGGACGAGGGCGAAGGCGGATGTCGCGCTGCGGGACAACTCACTGGGTGAGCGGCTTGCCGACCAGGTCGCAGTGACCCACGGGGATCCGGTACTGCGCAGCGACGCCGTACTGATCATCCGGTTGGAGCCGACGCACTCCCCCGCGGCCGGGTCGTCGGGCTGGGGTGTGGAGAAGCTGCTGCGCGATGCCGGGAAAGTTGTCGAGAGCATCGGGTTGTCGGGGCAGACCTACAACGGGCCGGGAATGGCTCGCGCCGGCGTCGGCGAGTTCCGTTCGGAGTACGGCGCTGGGAGCCAGGTCGTGCTGACGGTTCGGGGCGCTCACCGCTTCGACTGGCAAGAGAAGCTCATCGGCGAGCTGCAGAGCCGGCACCCGGACATGATCGTCGTCGACATGGGTGTCCCGGGCACGGACTACTCCGGTTTCGCCGGCTGGATCCAGACCTTCGGCAGTGCCCGAGTGTGCGCCGAGGCCGCCACCCGGCGACTCCTGGGGTCGACGCGTTGACACGTCTGGGTGGGAGCTGATGCTGGACCGGCCCGAGTCTGCGCTGCGCATCGTCGTACGGTCGCGTCTCTACCGTTCGGCGCTCCTGTCCTTGTTGATCGCGGGCATCGGGCAGTCGGCCACGATTCCTCAGCTGGCCCTGTTCCTGGTTCGTGACCTGGGCATTCCCCTGCCCGTGGCCGGGCTGTACTACGTCACGAATCTGGCCGCACCCGTCGCCGGCTATCTGGTCGGCCGGTGGGCGGATCGAAGCCGTGATCGACTGCTCTGGTTCCGGCTGTGCTCGCTGATCGGGGCTGCCGGCTGGCTCGCCATGGCTGCCGCGAACACGGTGTGGCTCCCGTTCGTCATCAGCACGGTCGCGCTGAGCTTGTCCGGCGGCTCCATGGCTGTGCTGTTCGCGGCTTGCCGAGACGAGCTGAGCCGGCACCCGACAAAAGCCGAGAACGGGGTCATCGCGACCATTCGGATGGCCTTCACGACCGGCTGGATCATCGGACCTGTGCTGGGAGGCTGGTTCGGCGGGGTCTTCGGGCTCCGCGCCCTGCTGGTGGCCACCGCCGTCTGCGGCTTCGCCCAACTGATCCCACTCGGCCGCCAACGAGTGGAGCGGTACCAAGGCCCGGCGATCTCGGCACGACCCGAGAACCGGCGACGGCTCGACCACATGATGCCGTTGCTGGTCTACACCGCGGTCTGCGTCCTGGCGATGACCGGCGACACGATCAAGTTCGGCTACCTGCCCATCTACATGGCCGAACAGCTCCACATCTCCGACTCCCTGCGCGGTGCGGTGATCGGGATCCAGCCGCTGCTGGAACTGCTGTTGCTCCCGGCGGTGGCCCGGCTGGCCGACCGATACGGACCGCTCCGGATCATGGCGGCAGGAACCGCGCTGGGCGTGGCCGGAAACCTCGCCTACGCGACCAGCACCTCCGTCGGCGGACTGTTCCTCGGACAAGCGTTGACGGCCGGCCTCTGGGCCTGCGTCGGTGGGCTCGGAGTGTCGATCGCACAGCGGCTGTACCCCGAGGGCGTCGCCACCGCGTCCGGCATCTTCCTCGGTGCCATGCCCGTCAGCTCCGCCATCGGCGGCACGATCGGCGGCATCGGCGTGGCAGTCATCGGCCTTCCCCAGGTCTTCTTCGTGCCGGCCCTGCTGACCACCCTCGCCATGGCCGCCCTCGTCATGTTCACCACCAGACTCGGCAACCCATGACCAGGCGGCGCTTTTCGCCGATCGGGGGTGACCCCGTTAGGGTCTGTTGAGTGTCCATTCTCGATGTTGCCGCCCCTGACCACGAACTGCCGGATGTAGCGGAACGCGCCTGGCGCGATGTGTCCGATGTCGGCGTCGCCGCCGCACGGATCGAGTGGGCGGGCGCCGCGCGGGAGATGCTGCTCGTCGCAGCCAAGAAGTACCAGGCGCTCGTGCAGCAGAAGGACATCGCCACCGGCGTCCAGGAGCTGACCGGCATCCGCACCAAGCAACCGGCCCGGCAGTGGATCGGTGGCGTGCTCGCCGAGGTGTCCGCGGAGAGCCTGCGGCGGGGTGAGCCGATGTTGTCGGCGCTGTGCGTCAACCCCGACGAGAGCGTCTTCGACGGGTACGCCGCCATCGTGGGTGCCGCAACTGGTACCACTCCCCCGGACCCGGATGCACATGCCTCCCACGAGCGCCTCGCTACCTACCGGCACTTCGAGGCGGCCGGCATGCCGGCCGATGGCGGCAGCGCGATGATCCCGCCGAAGCTCGGCGCCGCCCGCGAGCGTGCTCGCCGGGCCGCGATCGCCGACCGCCCGATCAACAAGTGCCCCCGGTGCAACCTGCAGACGCCGGCCAACGGGATCTGCGACACCTGCGACTGATTGCCATCAGCCACGAATAACGGGGTTGTGAGGTCTGGCCGTGGGGATGGTTTGGGCTTAGCCTCGGCTCAGGCAGGCACCGTGGGGGTGCCGGCCGGTACGCCGGTACCCGTGGGGGGGATCGGTCACGGGACTGAGGGGTTTGCTGCGTCGGCCTTGGGGGTCACCCTGACGTTCAACGTCTGCCTCCTGCGGTGACGGCGTCATCCGCCTGCACGGGAGGCCAGCGCATGAGGTCACCGATTCATCGACGAACTACTCGCATCACCATGGCCGGGCTGTCCGCCGGCCTGCTGCTCGCCGCCACCTTGTCCCCGACGGGCGCGGTGGCCGCCGACCCGACTCCAACCCCGGGCAGCCGGAACTGGACCGCGACTCCGCTGCAGGTCGCCAGTACGGTCAACGGCGCGAAATCGCCCAGCGGTCAGCTCGCAAAGAGCGACCCCGCTCTGATCAACAGCACGTCGGCCAAGCAGGTCCGCGTGGTCGTCAAACTCGACTACGACTCGCTCGCCGCGTACCGCGGCGGCATCAAGGGCCTTCCCGGAACCAGCCCCTCGGTCACCGGCAAGCGTCTCGATCCCAGGAGCGCCAACGCCACCAGGTACCTCAGGCACGTGACCACGATGGAGAACGACTTCCTCGCTGCGTTGCAGGCCAGGATTCCGAGCGCCAGGGCGGGACAGAAACTGCGCACCGTGTACGGCGGCATCGCGCTCAGCATGCCCGCGAACAAGGCTCGCGACCTGCTGAAGCTCCCCGGCGTCGCCGCGGTCCAGCAGGACAATCCACAGCAGTTGCTGACCGACTCGAGCGGCGACTTCATCGGCGCCCCGACGATCTACAACCAGCTCGGTGGTTCGGCCGCAGCGGGCAAGGGTGTGATCGTCGGCATCCTCGACAGCGGCTCCTGGCCGGAGCATCCGTCGTACGCCGATCCAGGCACACTGCCCGCGCCGCCGGCGACCGCCGACGGCACACCGCGAGTCTGCGACTTCGGCGACAACCCGCTGACGCCGGCGAGCGACCCGTTCGTGTGCAACAACAAGCTGATCGGCGGACGGCCGTTCCTCGACACCTACAACGCGGTGATCGGCGGCGACGTCTACCCCGACTCGGCGCGTGACTCGAACGGTCACGGCACGCACACGTCGACGACGTCGGCCGGCGGTCCGGTCTCCGACGCGAACCCGCTGGGCATCAGCCGCGGACCGATCCGTGGCATCGCACCGGCAGCGGCGGTCTCGGTCTACAAGGTCTGCGGTGCCGAGGGCTGCTTCCCGTCCGACTCGGCGGCGGCTGTCGCGCGCGCCATCCTCGACGGCGTCCGGGTGATCAACTTCTCGATCTCCGGCGGCAGCGACCCGTACAGCGACCCGGTCGAGCTCGCCTTCCTGGACGCGTACGCCGCGGGTGTGTTCGTGGCCGCTTCGGCCGGCAACTCCGGTCCGGGCGCGAACACGACCGATCACCGCAGTCCGTGGGTCACCACGGTGGCGGCCTCCACCCAGAGCCGGACGTTCCGCTCCACGGTCACCTTGTCCGACGGTGGCGCGACCGCCACGATCTCCGGCGCCTCGGTCACCGCGGGGATCAGTACGCCGGCGCCCGTCGTACTGGCCGGATCCGCGGCCGGGTACGGCGACGCGACCTGCAACACGCCGGCACCTGCGGGCACGCTCACCGGCAAGATCGTCGCCTGCCAGTTCACGCCCGGCCGGGTGATGAAGGGCTTCAACGTCAGGCAAGGCGGCGCCGTCGGAATGCTGATGTACAACACCACCTCGCCGTCCGACGTCTTCACCGACAACCACTGGCTGCCGACCGCGCAGCTCGAGAAGCCCGACGCCGACACCCTGCTCGCGTTCCTCGCGGCGCACCCGAGCACGACCGCCACGCTCACGCAGGGTACGAAGACCACCTGGCAGGGCGACGTGATGACGTCCTTCTCGTCGCGCGGCCCCGGTGGTGACTTCCTCAAACCCGACGTCACCGCGCCCGGTCTGCACATCCTGGCCGGCCATACGCCGACTCCGGAGTCCCCGGCCGAGGGACCGCCCGGGAACCTCTACCAGGCGATCGCCGGTACGTCGATGTCCTCGCCGCACGTGGCCGGCGCGGCCGCGCTGATCATCGCCCTGCATCCGTCGTGGACGCCGGGCCAGGTCAAGTCCGCGCTGGAGACAACGGCCAAGACGACCGTCACGAAGCCTGACCGGGTCACGCAGGCCGACCCGTTCGACTACGGCGGCGGCCGGATCGACCTGACCAAGGCCGGCGACCCCGGTCTGACCGTGGATGAGACGGCGGCCGACTACGCGGCCTCGGCCACCGACGCGTTGAACCGGATCAACCTCAACCTGCCGTCGGTGAACGCGCCGACCATGCCCGGCACGATCACCGCCGAGCGCGTCGTCAAGAACGTCACCAACCAGAGGCTCCGCTTCACCGCGAGCGGTACCACCGTCAGCGGCGCCGGCATCACGGTCCTGCCGCCCGCCTTCGAGGTTCCCGCCGGCGGGACACAGAAGCTGACCATCACGATCACGGCACCCGACGTGCCCGATGGTCAGTACTTCGGCCAGGTCAACCTCAAGCAGATCGGCGGCAGCCGCGCCCTGCACCTGCCGGTGGCGTTCTTCCGGCAGGAGGGCATCGTGCCGATCGACCAGACCTGCGCTCCGAGCACGATCGCGCGGAACACCGGTCTGTCCACCTGCACCGTGACCGTGCAGAACAACAGCCTGCAGACCACGGACGTGACCGCGGTCAGCACGCTGAGCTCGCAGCTGCGGCTCGACAGCGTCACGGGTGCGACCAAGATCGGCAGCCAGATCGCCACCAAGACCGCGACGCTGGCCGGGCGCCAACCCGACGCACCGGCGATCGCGCCGGGGTCGTTGTTCGGCTACATCCCGCTGGACGCGTTCGGCATCACGCCGATCCCTGTCGGCGATGAGCAGGCGGTGAATCTCAACGTTCCGCCGTACGTGTTCGCCGGGCAGACCTACACCAGGATCGGCGTCGTCTCCAACGGCTACTCGGTGGTGGGCGGAACGTCATCCGGGGACGACATCCAGTTCGCGCCGCAGACCCTGCCCGATCCTGCGCGTCCGAACAACGTACTCGCACCGTTCTGGACCGACCTCGACGGGACCGCAGCTCCGGGCATCTACGCCGCCAGCCTGACCGACGGGGTGGATGAGTGGCTCGTCCTCGAATGGCGGCTGAACCTGTTCGGCACGACCAGCCAGAAGGTGTTCCAGCAGTGGATCGGCACCAACGGCACCGAGGACATCACCTATGCCTACGATCCGGCCAACCTGCCCGGTGACCCGGGTCCGGCGTACGGCCTGACCGTGGGCGCCGAGAACTTCGAGGGGACGGCCGGCGGTCAGATCACCGGTCCTCCGGTCGAGGACTACCGGGTGCAGAGTACGCCGGGTGCGCCCGGCGGCTCGATGACCTACTCGATGAACATCAGGGGTGTGCAGAAGGGCACCGGAACGGTCACCACCGGAACCTCCACGCCACTCGTCAAGGGCCTCACGATCGAGGTCGACAAGATCATCGTCAACTAACAGCCTGCCCCGTCCGGGCCGGATCCCCCAGGATCCGGCCCGGACGTCGTGAACCGATGGTGTCTGCTGACCATCGAAGCCTTCCGTAGGACACACTGAGGAACTCATTGCGGAGGGCATCATGAAGCGGAGTATCAAGCTGGCCGGCTTGGTGACGGGTGTTTCGGTCGCTGCTGTGGTGGCGGGCGCACTGGTCGCCGCGCAGCAGACACCGACGCTCGCGGCGGCGTCCGGCGACGGCGTCACCCCGATCGACAGCAGGCCGGCGGCACAGTCCACGACGACGCGCAGGCCGACGCCGGTACAGTCCACGACCCCGAGCAAGCCGCCTGGGACTTCTCCGGCCCAGCCGAGCGGATCGGTCAAGCAGACGCTCGACCTCACGAAGCTCAAGCAGGGTGCGAAACCGGCCACGGCGTACGTCGACGGCAGGACGGTGCGCATCGGAGAGATCGAGTTCACCCTGCCGGCCTCGGACGGCCCGGTCTGGGATGTTGCGCAGGCAGGTACCGGGGGCGCACTCGTTCTGCACAGTCCGAAGGACGACGGCAGGGCCGTTCTCACCGCCTGGAGCGGAGGCTCCCGCGGTGAAACCGTCAACGACGTCTCATCGGTACTCTCCTCGGCTGATCACTCGACCAGCGCGTATGCGGTCCAGCCGACCGCCGCAGACGGCGCCGAGCTTCCTCGCTTCACGCTGACCTGGCGCGACAACGCCAGCGGCGAGAAGATGTCGCTGCAGCGCACCGGCGAGCACGGACCGATCGTGCACGCGGTCCAGGGCAGCGAGGTCTACTTCAGCGCGTTGTCCAAGAGCTCGAAGCAGACCCTCTATCGCTGGACTGCCGGCGACACCGCGCCGCGGCCGATCACTGCCGCGCCGTCTCCGTCCGCAGTGTCGTCGGACCTGCAGCTCGCGGCGTCGGTCGTCTCGCAGGCCGACGACGGCAGTTGCACCGCACTGGTCGAGCTGGCATCGGCCAAGAAGCGCTGGCAAACCTGCACCTACGCGGTCGACGAACTGCTCAGCGGCAGCGACTTTGCGCTCGGCGGGCCGGCCTATCGGGACGGGTACGGCGACGGACTGTTCGCCGCGCTGGACCTGAAGACCGGCAAAGCCGTCCGCGAGTGGTCGGGCGGTTCCGCGGTCGCGATCATCTCCACGGTGATGGAGGACGCCGACCACGTGCTGGTGCTCGCCGAGCAGGGCGGCAAGACAGCCATCGCCCGGTGCGCGCCGAAGACCGGCACCTGTGAGCTGGCTGCCCCACTGAAGAAGGGCACCGGCGACGAGAACAACCGGCCGTACCAGCTCGGCCACTGACGCCAAGGCGCTGCGGCTCCTCCGACGAGGGGCCGCATCGCCTTATTTTCTTGGCTTGTAGTCCACCGAGTCCAGCACTTTCCTGGCCTGCGCGTCGTCCTCGGCCCGTACCTGGATCCGGACCAGCTGTCCCTCGAACTGCTTCACTCGCTCGTACGTCGTCATGCCGGCCGGGCAACCGGTGTACTTGGCCGTTGCCGTGGAGTCGTTGTTGATCTGCTCGGGCGACACCGTGCAGCCCGCCGGACCGGGGAGGCTGGTGGCGGCGGGTAGGTCGCCCGGCGGCAGCACTCCGGCGAAGACACCCGGCACCTTCGCATCGGCCTTGGCCCACGCGCTGTTGTCGTCGCTCACCAGCAGACCGGGCAGCGAGCCGGTCGAGCCCTGTGGCTGCCAGCCGTCGCCGGCCAGGGTACGTGTCCAGCCACGAGGAAGCTCGACCGACAGGACCTGCTGCTTGTCCTCGACCCGCACCCACTGGCGGTTGACGCCGTACTGCCAGCCCAGGTAGCCACCGGCACCAGCGAGCAGCGCGGCTGCGATCGTCGCCGCCACCCAAGGCCTGGCCGACGACCGACGAGAAGTCGCGGGGACGCTCGCCAGTGCGGCCGTCCGGAGCGCTTCGGCGAACGATCGAACGTCGGGCCAGCGCTGCTCTCGATCCTGATGCAGCCCGCGCAGGATGACCGCGTCCACCTCGGCCGGAACATCCTCGCGAACCGTGCGCAGCGAGGCCGGTGGCCCGTCGACGGCCAGCACCGCCGCCAGGGTTGTCGCACCGTACGGCGGTTGGCCGGCCAGCGCGGCGTAGGTGACGGCGGCCAGCGCGTACAGATCGGCTCGCGGGTCGAGTACGTCGCCGCGCACCTGCTCGGGCGCGACATAGGCCGGGGTGCCGCCCGGCATCGTCACCCGCGACACCGCGTCGAGCGACTTGCCCAGGCCCAGATCTCCGAGCATGGCCCGCTCTCCGGTCGGCGTACTGCGGAAGAGCACGTTCTCCGGTTTCACGTCGCGGTGCAGGACGCCTCGGTCGTGCAGCTCCTGCAGGCCGGCGCTGACGTCCTCGATCACGTCCACTGTGTTGGTCAGCGGAAGCCGGCCGGCCTTGATCCTGTCGGCCAGCGTGCCGCGGTCGGCGTAGGTGAGCACCAGGAAGGGCCGGTCGTCGTCGGTGGTGCCGATGTCATGGACGCCGACGACGTACGGCGACTCGACCTTCCGCAGGAAGCGCCCCTCCTCGACGAACCGCCGGCGTACGTCGAGATCGTCGACCCAATGCTCGGCCAGCACCTTGACCGCGACCTCGGCGTCCAGCTCTTCGTCCCGGACCAGCCAGACGGCGGCGAACCCACCGCTGCCCAGCCTCCGGATCACGGCGTAGCGGCCGAAGTGAGAGGGCTGAACCATGCCGTCATTATGCTCAACACCATGGCGAACGACGGGGACGCGCTCGACGAACTGGCCCGGCGCGCTGCACAGGACCCCGCCTTGCTGGACGAGCTGATCCGGCAGGTGCAGCCGCAGGTGATGCGGATCTGCCAGCGCGTCCTGCCACACCGCGCCGACGCCGAGGACGCCTGCCAGGACGCGCTGCTGGCGATCGCCACGAAGGTCGGCACCTTCTCCGGCCGGAGCCGGTTCACCACCTGGGTCCACGTGGTCGCGTCGAACGCCGCTCGCGAGACCTACCGGCGGTTGAAGCGCCGCGCCGTCGAGAACACCGCGGCCTGGCACGACGACGATCGCCCGGCCAGGTACGACCGTCCCGATCCGCGCACCACCAGCGTCGTGGCCGGCACCCGGCTGGACCTGCTCGACGCGCTGGAGCAACTGGAGGCCGAGCTGCCCGAGACGGTCACGTCGGTGATGCTGCGCGATATCTACGAGCTCAGCTACGACGAGATCGCCGACCAGGTCGGCATCCCGGTCGGCACCGTCAAATCCCGGATCAGCCGGGCCCGCGTCGCACTCAAGGCTCAACTGCTCCCCCGCCACGACTGACACAGCCCCCCTTGTGCATGGTTGCTCCAGGCACCTTTTCGGCGCAGGCAGAGGGCACTTTCGCCCGCACTGCAAGGTCCTTCGCCGGATACTTGCCAGCCAGATCCGAACGCAGCAGTCTGGAGCTGGGGGCGTTTCCGCTCCCGGGCGCCGGCCCGCCGGACCGGCCGAGGATCTAGGGGGATCAGATGGCCTTCACCACCAACCTTTCCGCCGCCACCAGCACGCGGACCGCGCTGATCGTCGCGCTGGTGTCGCTGTTCCTGAGCGGCTGGACCTTCATCGACACGCTGTCCGACGAGCGCAACGAACGCCGGATCGAGCAGCGCTTGGCCTGTCTCGAACTGCCCGGACCAAACGACTGCGGCCTCGACGGACGGTGAGCATCAAACTGTTCCTCAGAATGGCAGCTACCTCTGCCAGGTGGAAGCCGGCAACCCGCTCGGCTGCTGTGACCTTGACACTGAGCGCCCGCGCGAGGACTCTCGGTTTGAGGTGGAGACGGCCAACCGCGTGCTGGGGGTAGCACGCGGCCTGGAGGGGGAGGAATCGTCGTGCTCTTCGAGGCATACGCGAGAGTCCAGCTCGATGCATGGCCGCACGTCCGGGCACCACTCTTCCATCCGTTGACCCGGCCCGTCGGCTTTGATCGTCGTACCTGACGGGTGGGCGGGCCATGCCCGGCGCACGCTCGTCGAAGGACAAGCAGACCACGCCCGCAACGCCCACCGTGCTGGGTGTCGCCGTCCGCGACGACACCTGGTTCCGGCCGGCCGGCAACCAGGCGAAGCTCGATCCCGGTAGGGCGACGTCCAACCTGCTCAAGGTTCCGGCCGGTGACGGACAACGGATCCTGCGTCAGACCGTGCGCCTGGTCGCCGACATCCCGCGGCGGGCCTCACCCGACCTGGTCTGGGTGCAAGGGGCCAGCGAACTGCTGGTCCGCACCGGCGGAATCGGGCTGACCTGTCTCAGCGGCCTGATCACCATCGCCCTCCCGGTGACGTGCGATCAACTGAAGAAGGACGCCACGGTCCAGATCCCGCTCGGTGTCGGTACGGCGAAGGCGCCGAGCGGACTGATCATGTCGACGCTGACCCGGCCGGTCGGTCCGGACCTTGTCATCGACGTCTGGTCCGGTGCCCTGATCGCGTTTGCCTGGGAGGCCGTCGTACACCTGGCCCAGCAACTGTGTGCCGCCGCGGGCAAGGACGCCGCGGGGAGCCCGCTGATTCCCGGCTACATCGCGGCCGAACGCGGTGTGCTGCTCATCCAGCCGATGGCACGGCACCGGATCTGAGAAGGGCTGAGACGCATGACCCTGACCGCGGACAGTCTCGACTCCTTCAGCCAACTCGCGAAGGCGATCGGCCTGCTGGACAGCGGCGGGTCGCCGAACGCGTCCTGGTTCGGCGACCCGATCGGCACCACCGGCAACCAGCACGGCCTGCGCCACCTGCTCGCGGACGACGACCAGCGCGCCGCCCTGCTGGCCTTCGTCGACGAGGTGCTGGGGCCACCGGAGCGGGCCGTGCGCACCGGCGAGACCTGGGTGCCACTGTTCGCCGAGTCCGACCCCCGGGTGACGGTGTACGCCGTCGTCTCGGTGGTGTCCGAATTGGTCCACCTTGGCATCGGCGTGGAACACACGACGTCCGGCGGCCCGCCGAACGTGTCCACCCGGATCCAGGTCCCGGTGTTCCGTTTCGTCCGCGGCGACGGTCCGGCGGTGACCGATTCCGGCGGACTGCCGCCGTGGCTCCTGCTGGGCACCGCGGGTGCCCGGGTCGAGATCAGCGTGGACGCGACCTTCACCGACGCCGCGCCACCGCCGGGTGAGGCGGCGCTGGCCGGTGTGTCGGTCGGGCTCGGCATCCCGACCGCAGCCGGCGACAACCTCAGCGTCGAGTTCGAGCTCCGCGGCTTGCAGTTGCCCGGGGCAACGGAACCCCGGACCTTCGGCTTCGACGCGAGCAGCCTGACCGAGCTGGGCTCGGATGTCTTCGACCTGCTGCTCGGGCTGGTCCGGGCCCAGGCTGACGCGCTGAGCGGGATCGACCCGGCGCTGGCGCCGTTCCGGGCGGTGGCCGGGCTGCTCGGCCTGCGGGACGTGACCGGTCTGCCGCCACTCCCCCTGGCCGACCTGCCCAGTCAAGGCGTGTCGGCGCTCGTCGGCTGGGTCGAACAGGTGCTCGCCGCCGACGCCTCGCGGGACGCCTGGCTCGGCCAGCTGGCAGACCTGGTCGGAGGCACCCTGATTCCGGCGGATGACGCCGTCCAGTTCACCTCCGGCCCGGTCACGGTCACTGCCGGCATCCGGGTCCAGCCCGGCGCGGCCGGGCATCCGGTCTTGGTGCCGTGGGTCGAGCTCGGCCTGAACACCCAGGCCGGTGCCCGGGCCCGGCTGGCCGCCGACCTGTTGCGGGCAGACACCGGCACTGGCTCCTGCACCGCGCTGCCCGACCTGCGCGCCGAGGCGGTCTTCGGCGCCGACGCTGGCGGCGCGGCCCTGCTCCCCGGTCCCACACCACATGTCGGCAGCCTGCACACCGGTGTCGCGCTCGATTCGACCGGCCGGCCCGCGTTCGTACTCACCCTGCATGACGTGGATATCACCAGCGGCGGGGCGCATCACGACGTACTCGACCTGTCGTCGCCGTCGGCGGCGCTCGACTCCGCATCCCAGGTGATCGACGCCGCGCTCGCCGATGCGATCGACGCCCTCGGTCCGGCCGGCGTGCTGATCAACCGGCTGCTCGGTCTCGATCCGCCGACGGGCATCCCCGCGCTCAACGTGGCAAATCTGCTGACCGATCCGCTGGCCGCGATCCGCACCTACTGGCGGAATCTCACCGATACCCCGGCCGCCGCTGCGGACGTGCTCGGCCGGCTGCGCGCGCTGGTCACCGACGCCCCCGTCGCGCTGGCGCCGGGATCCGGTACGGCGTCCGACCCGTGGCGACTCGAATTGGTGAGCGGGGTGGAGCTTGACGTCTGGCGGAACGGCGACCAACTGTTTGTCGACCTCGTCGGCATGATCGTCACCCCCGTACTCGGCGAGTACGACGTGACGGCGCTACTCGGCATCATGTTGCTGCGAGCTGACCTGGCTGCCGGCACCGCTGCCTTCGCCGTGGAGGCACACGGCTCGCTCTCGCTGGGTCGGCAGGATGCCCAGCCGGCCCAGCTCGCGCTCGGACCAGTGACGCTACAAGCCGCGGACTTCGCGATCCGGGCCGGCTGGATACCGGGTCGCGGGCTGCGAGCGACCGTCGCCGCCGATCGGCTCGCGGTCGTGGTCGGTGACGACGCTGGGATCCCGCTGCCGCTGCCGGAGCTGGACGCCGACGGCCACCTGGTGCTGCCGACGCCGGATTGGCCCGCACTCGAACGGGCGGCGGCCGCTCTGCTCGCCGAACTGCGGCTGCCGGCGATCGACGCCCTGCTCGACCTGGTCGGCTGGAAGGGCTCGGGAGCACATCTGTCACTGGCCGGCCTGGTTGGCGCCGATCCAGGCGCCGCCCTGCAGGCATGGCTGGCCGACCTGGTCCTCGACTGCGAGCGGATCCGGCTGGGGCTCGGCCCGGTCGCCGCTCTGCTGAGCGGCTTCAGCCGGAGCATCCCGCTGGGCACCGGGTCGGCCCGCAACCCCTTCCGGTGCCCGGTCACTGGCGAGGCCCGCGCGCCCGGGCTGGCGGTCTGGACCGATCCCGGCTGCGCGACCGGATACGAGGATCTGGTCCAGCGGCTCGGCGCACTGACCGGCGGCGAACTCCCGGACCCGGCCGCGATCGCCGGCGTACTGCGTGGCTCCGCGCTGGCACTGCCGGACGTCGCCGACCTGCTGGTCGGGCGGGACTCGCTCGCTGAGGGCCTCGGTCTACTCCTCACCCGCTGGACCGGGACCGACGGCCTGGTCGGCCTCCCGGCAACGATGCCGGACGGCGTGACGACGGTCGAACTGGGCGGGCTCAGCTACGACGAATTGGTGGCGCTGGGCAGTGCGGGGATGCTGATCGCCGACGTGATCGATCCTGCGCCCGCGGCGGTCGTGCACGTAGGGTGCGAGCCGACCTGGGTGAGCGACCTGCGGCCGGCCGGTACCGCGTTCGACCTGACTGGTCCGGACGCGGTCAGCACTCAGACCGTGCCGACCGCTGGCGGCGGTACGTGGTTCGTCCGGTTGCCCACGCCGGAGGCGGCCGCGACAGCGCGGCCGGATCGCGGTGGGGTTGGCGAGCAGGCTGCGCGGTTGGCAGCGGTCCTGGGCGGCCGCACCGACCCGATTGTGCTGATCGGGTACGGCGCCTGCGGTGCGGCCGTGCTGCGCGCCGCGGCGGAGGTGACCGCCGTGACGGACGCCGTGACGGTCGGTACGCCGTGGGCCGGGCTGGCGGTCGACAGCCTGGACACCGGACTCGGTGGCGACGCATTGCAGCTGCTGCGACGGTTGCGGAGGCCGGACCGGCAGCCGTGGCCGGACCGGCTGCTGGCGCAGGAGGCGACACCGCGCGAGCAGGCGTACGGCGTCATCCGCCGGAGCCTGGACATCCTTGCTCCAGGCAACGACCTCCCATCGGCCGGTGCGGAGGCGCGGCGTGCCGGGCTCGCCGTACACGCGGTGTTCGGGAGCCTGGACGACGAGACGCTGAGCCGTGGCCTGGCGGCGTACGTTGCGGATGGCATCGAGGCCCGGATCGCGGCCGCGTCTCCCGGAGTGACTGGCGACACGGCACGAACCGCGTTGCACGCGGGCATCGACGTACCGGTGATCGATCTCGACCTCGGCGGCCTGCTGGTCGGCGTCGGTGCCACTGTGGAGCTGGTCCGGATCGGCCGCGCGACGCCCGGCCCGGGTCTCGACGCATCACTGGTCCGCGGCGTGGTCGTCGACGTACACCTTGGTGTGCACGACGGCTGGCTCGTCGGTGGTCCCGGGTCGTCGAGCACCATCGGCGATCTGCGCTGGATGTCCGCCCGGATCGAGGTGCCGCTCGACGGCCGCCCAGGTGACGCCGAGCTGGTATTGCACGAGGCAACCGGGTTCGGCATCGACCGGGAGCGCTGGGTGGTGCGGGCCGACCCGGGCGGAGCCGCCCCCGACGTACCGGCATTGGACATCACGGTGGCGGTCCCCGAAGTCCGGGTGCTCCTCGCAGAAGTCGTCTCCCGGTTGCGCGCCGCGTCCCCAGACTTGGCTGCTGTGCTCGAGTCGATCGGTCTCAGCCGGGCCGGTGGGCTGGATCCGGACGGCCTGGACCGGCTGTTGCACGACACAGCGGTCACCTTGCGCGGCGCCATCTCCGCGGAAGCGCAGGAGATCGCCACGCGGCTGCGGGCCCTGATCCCGGCCGCTGCCGGAGCCGGTACAGCGCTCAACTGGTCAGTCGGCCCAGCCAGCATCGGCGTCGACCTCGCGGCAGGCACCATCACCGCCGGGCTCGAGGTAACGCCTGTCCAGGTGGACGTGGCACTCAGCCCAGCAGGAGCGACGGCCAGCGCCTCACTGGGCGTCCTGGATCCGCAGGCCGGAGGGCTGCGCTTGCACGCTGGCACCGCACCCACGCCGGCCATCTCGGTCGACTGGGCCGCGCCGGGCGCTGCCACGCGCAGCGTCGCGCTCTTGCCGATACCGGATCCCGCCGCACTCCGCGAGCTGGCCACCGTGGTCCTCCCGGCCGCCACCGCTCAGGGCCTGCTCAGTGCATTCCGCCAACTGGTATCGACTCCAGCGGCTCCGGCTCTCGACGCCGCACTCGACGCGGTGGGCCTGCTCACCCCGGCCGATCCATTGGGTTTCCGGTCTGTCGTCGTACCGATCGGTCTGGTCCAGGACCCGGGCGGCTGGTTGCGGCACGCGGTGGAGTCATGGCGAGCGAATGCCGCCACCAGCGCGGTCGCACTGCTGGAGGCACTCGCGCCGCTGGTCGTGCCGGCCCGCGGATCGGCCGCAGGCTGGCCGATCGCCGACGGGGTGGTCATCGACTACACGGTCGAGCCGGGGAACCGGTTGCGGCTGGTTCTCGATGTGGCGCTCGATGTCGACGCCGGCTCCGGTACGACGGTCACGACACACATCGCCGGCGGTCTACTGATCGGGCCAGACGCGCTGCCGCAGCCGTCGCTGGAGGTCTCGGTCGACGTCGACGGGCGCGGCCTCCGGTTGGTGGTTGCCCCGGGCACCGATCCGTTGGTGCGGCTCAGCCTGTTGCGGCCGCCGGCGGCACCGCTGCAGATCTATCCCGGCGGGCCAGGGCTCGGCGATGCACTGGCGGCGGCCGGCGAGACCGTGCTGCCGATCGTGCTCAACGCGATCGCCGGTCATCGCGACGACGTGGGCACCTCGATGCTCAAGTCCGTCGGTCAGGCGGTGTTCGACCTCGGCGGCGCGCTCGAGCTGCGCGACGGCACGGACTTCACGGCCGGCAGGCTGACGACGTTCGCGCAGAACCCGGCGGCCAGGCTCGCCGCCCGGTTGCCGCAGCTCGTCGCGACCGGAGCCGGAGCGCTCGCCGGCGCCCTCGACCCGGGAGCAACCGTGGTCCGCGCGACGCCCGGCACGGACAAGCTGACACTCGAGTTCGGCGCCGCCCGCAAGGTCAAGCTGGTTCTGGACGCGAGCGGCGCGCTGCCTGCGGTCGAGCTCCAGGCCGACGTCGACATCGACGGTGTCGGCCGGTTCGCGCTGGACCGGCTGCGGCTGTCGACCGCCGGGGTGGACGTCGCGGCACGGCTCGGGCCGATCGTGCTGGACCTCGGCCCGTTCGCGTTGCGGCCGCTGCTGGTGGTCCGGGCGGGCAGCGCGCTCGGATCCGGCCGGATGGTCGGCCTCGGGCTGTCGCTCGACGACGCCGCGGCCAGGTCCGTCGAGTTCCGCTGGGGTCTCGACGCCAACCCGCCGGCGCTGGCCGCTGTCAACCGCTCGGTGAGCGGGGAGACCCTCGGCACCGAGGACGAAGCAGCACAGTGGCTGCTTGCGCTGGCGCTGTCCATTGCGGGCGGAGTGGTCGTCGACAGCCTGCAGAGCGTGCTCAGCGCCAAGGCCAAGGCGACTCTGCAGGGCGTCGTCTTCACTGACAGCCCGGGCAGCACGGAGATCGATCCAGGCCTGGCTCTGGACCTGTTCGATCCGGACTCGTTGCTCGACCGGCTGAAGCGGATGCTGTGGAACGCCGCTCAGGCGCCCGCGCTGTCGATCACCCTGGACGGCCTGGTCACCATCGGCCTGGCGAGCATCGGTACGACGACCAAGCAGCTCGGCGTGAATCTCTCGCTGGCGGCCGGGCAGCGGTTCACCATCGCCGAAGGCGATACCCGGGTGGAGCTCGAGGTGGACGCCAGCTGGGTGAAGCCGGACGTGCCTGCCGGCCTGTCGATCTACGTCCTGTCCGGGACGTCGGCGACGACGCTGGAGATCAGCCCGGCGGTATCGATCGCAGGCCTGGGACTGCGGTTCAGCAAGCTGATGGGGCCGCTGCTGTCGCTCGGTGCGGTGTCGCTGGACGGTATCGCGGTCCACCTGTACGGCGAGGCATCGCCGGCCGGGTTCGGTGGTGGCGTCAACCTCGAGCTGGCCGGACTGGCGTTCTCGCCCGGCGGAGGCTCAGGCGGCAACGGCGTGGCGAACAGCATCCTGAACGACGCCGGCCAGGCGGGACCGGCGAGCCGGCCGGCCTTCTCGCCGTCGATCGCCGTCCAGAAGCACCCCGGTCTCGACCCCTCCGTGTCACTGCGGGCCGGACCGCCGCCCGGGCCGTGGTGGATCGTGATCCAGCGCCAGCTCGGCCCGCTGTACCTGGAGCGGATCGGCTTCGACGCGCAGGAGACCGGCGGCACGGTCAGCCGGATCTCGCTGTTCTTCGACGGCCGGGTCTCCATCTTCGGGCTGACCGCGGCCGTGGACCGGCTGTCGATCAGCTGGACCGGCGGCGACGTCCTGGACATCGACAGCTGGGCCGTCGACCTGATGGGCCTGGCCATCTCGGCCGACCTGTCCGGCATCTCGCTGTCCGGCGGCATCCTCAAGACGATCGGCCCGCCGGACCCCGGCGGCCCGGTGTCGTACGTCGGCATGTTGCTCGGCCGGTTCGGTGTCTACGGCCTGTCCGTGTTCGGCGGCTACACCGACGACGCCGGCAACCCGTCGTTCTTCGTCTTCGGCGGCATCAACGGCCCGATCGGCGGCCCGCCCGCGTTCTTCATCACCGGCCTGGGCGGCGGGCTCGGCATCAACCGCGGGCTGCGGATCCCGGACGATCCGGCCCAGTTCAACACCTTCCCGTTCATCACCGCGCTCGACCCGGCGGCCCAGCCGCCCGACGACCCGATGGACGAGCTGCGCAAGCTGAACGTCTACTTCCCGCCGCAGCGCGGCAACTTCTGGTTCGCCGCCGGGATCAGCTTCAACTCGTTCGCCCTGGTGGACGGGATCGCGGTCGTCGCGGTGTCGTTCGGCGACGGGCTGGAGATCAATCTGCTCGGGCTGGCCCGGATGGCGCTGCCGAGGCCGCAGGCGGCGCTGGTGTCCATCGAGCTCGGCCTGCTCGCCCGGTTCTCCACCCGCGAGGGCGTCTTCATGATCCGCGCGGCACTGACCGAGAACTCCTGGCTGCTCTATCCGGAGGTGCGGCTCACCGGTGGGTTCGCGTTCGCGATCTGGTGGAAGGGGCCGCTGGCCGGGCAGTTCGTGCTGACGCTGGGCGGCTACCACCCGGACTTCCACCGCGACGGCTACCCGGAGGTGCCGCGGCTCGGGCTGATCTGGCGGATCGGCGACGCGATCGTGATCAAGGGCGGCTCGTACTTCGCCCTGACCTCGGAGGCGCTGATGGCCGGCGTCGACGTCGAGGTGACCGCGGACTTCGGCTGGGCCTGGGCGCGGATCGCGTTCGGCGCGCACGGCATCGTCTACTTCGACCCGTTCTGGTTCGAGGTGATGGCGTATGCCCGGATCTCGGCCGGTATCAAGATCGACACCTTCTTCGGCACGATCAGTTTCAGCATCTCGATCGGGGCCCGGATCAAGGTCTGGGGACCGGAGTTCTCCGGCGAAGCGACGCTGGAGATCGGGCCGTGCGAGATCACGGTCGGCTTCGGCAGCGAACGCACGGTCGAGCCGCGCACGCTGAGCTGGGCCGAGTTCGTGGCCAAGTACCTCGAGGACGCCGGCGGCGGCAGCGCCCGCGCGCTGTCGGCCGTCACCGGCAAGGGAACGTTGCCAGCGGCAACGGGCGGCGACCGCGCGGCGCCCAGCTCCGACGGTACGCCGGACCGGCCGTTCGAGGTGTACGCCGAGTTCGAGATCACCGTGGTGACGACGGTGCCGACGTCCCGGATCGACGTGGCCTTGACCAGTGGACCGGTCAACCTGCCGGTGGTCCGCTCCGACGGGCTGCCGGCGACGCTCGGGCTGAAGCCGATGAAGGCGGGCAATCTCAGCTCGACGTTGCGGATCCGGCTCGAACAGCAGAACCCGGCGACCAAGGCGTGGTCCGCGATCCCGGACCGGCTCCGGCTGCTGGGCGCGAACCTGGCGGCAGCACAGCCGCGTCCGGAGGGCAGCTCGTTCGGCCGGGACTCGTACCCGATCGGTGCCTGGGGAGCGCCCGATGCACCAGGCCTGCCGACCGCGCCGCTACCCAAGGGCGACGTGGTCCAGGCCGGCAACCTGGTCCGGCTGGTGGCCGAGGCCGCGATGCCTCCGCCCGGTCCAGAGATCGACTACTACCGGGTCGAGGCCACGCGACGCCCGCTGCCGCTACAAGCCGGCGGCCCGGCCCGCGGCACCCTGCTGGCGACAGCCGACACGGTGCCGGTGCCGGTGGCAACCACTGTGGCCGCCGCCCTGACTGCCGCCAGCGAGAGGCTGTTCGCGGCGTCAGCCGAAACCCTCCCGGAGGGCGTGCTCGCCTCGGGTAAGCGGAGCGCTTTGGCCAGGGCGTCGTACCGCGGCGAGGTCTCGGCCCCGCCGCTGTTCGGCACGCTGGCAGACGGCATGGCGGCGGTGAACGCGGCAGACCCGACGGCGGGGCGGACCGAGCCCGTTCCTGGCCAGAAACCGCGCCCGCTCCGCCCGCCGGTGATCGCCGGGTATCTGGCCGCCGGCAGTCGGGTGGCCCCCCGGGCATCCGGTACGACGGTCTCCGACGGCCGGATCAAGCGGCGTACGGCGCCGACCCTCGACTCGGTCCAAGCCCGGCTGGGGACCCACCTGCCGGTGCGGATGTTGGTCACCGCTCCCCCGTCGGTCGAGCAGGTCGGAACGCTGGCGCTCGAGCGGGTGCCAAGGACCGAAGCGATCGGCACGGTCCGGTCGTACCAACTGGGCTCCAGCGGTCTGACCGGTCTGGTCGGTGGCATCACCGGCGGATTCGCGACCCACGATGCGCGGGCCAAGGCGCCCGCGGAGGGTCGGTTGCTGGCGGCCGGTGAACTGGTCGTTCTGGCCTTGCCGGATGCCGCTGTGGACACTGCGGCCGACCTGCGGCCGGTGCTGCAGCTGGACGGCCAGGCGCGGGTCACGGTACTGCGGGGCGACGGCGAGGTGGTCGTGGACACCGGGACCGAGGCGCTCCGTGGCAAGCTCCGGCTGCCGGTAGGGGCCGCGATGGTCGCCGTACAGGCCGATGGCGTAGTGGCGGGTGGCGACGGGGTGTCGGGCTGGCACGTTCGGTCGCGAGTGTGCTCGCTCGGGTCGCAAGCGGCACTTGCCGACGGGTGCGTGATCACGTCCGACGGCGGCCCGACGGTTCAGGGCACGGTGTGGGTGACAGCGGCGGAGTTGCTGGCCGGAGCAGCGGCGGTACAGACCTGGTTCAGCCGGCCGGTCGGCACCGTGGCGATCGTGCTGGAGGAGGGTGACGCGGATCGCCTCGACGCGGTAGCGCTCGAGCTCGGCGGCGCCAACCGCGCTAAGGATGCCGCAGGCAACGAACTGCCCCCGACCGCGTTGCTGACCGGTGACCAGGCGGTGCTGATCTATCCCGTCGTACCGGAGGCGGCCGGCAAGGTGCCGGTGTCGGTCCGGGTCCGGTCCGGTGGGGACTGGCAGGTCACCGGCGTCCTGGGCGCGGAGTTCGGCATCGACGAGCTGACCCGGGCGGTCGTCCGCGACGGCGTCGTCGCGGTGACCGGCCGGCTCCTCGGCGGCACCGGCAAGGGCTGCCGGCTCAACTGGATCGAGGTCACCAAGAAGGGAGGGCATGATGGCAGTCGGTGAGGGCAAGTTCGTGCTGTACTCGCGGATCGAACCGCCCCTGCAGGCGGGCAACTACCGGTTTCTGGCCAACCAGGACCTGACCGCCACCGGGCACAGCACCAACCAGTTGCCGGTCGCCCAGCTTCCGGCGTACGTCACGGTTCGTTCGCCTCGGTTCACCCTCCCGCCCGACCAGGTGCTGTCCACGTTCCCTCCGGCCGGCAGCGAAGGAGCGTACGGGTCGCGGCTGCCGCAGGTCGTGATCCGTCGCCGGACGCTGCCATGGGAGCGGCTGGTCCAGGAGGGAGTGCCGAGATCCACGCCGTGGCTGGCCCTGGTGCTGATCGCCGAGGGCGAGGCGGAGCTCAAGATGAACGAGCCCGTCGCACAGTGCGTGACGCCCGGCAAAACCCTGCCCGGCAAGGCGGATGTGGAGTTGGGCAACTGTCTGCACATCCGCAGGTCGATGGTGAACAAGATCTTCCCGACCCGGCTGGACGTGCCACTGCTGGCACACGCCCGTGAGGTCGACATCCACGACACCGAACTGTTGATGGGTGACGACGACGGCTTCCTCGCCGTGGTGATCTCCAACCGACTGCCGCTGCCCGGAAAGGATGCCGACGGCAACGCTGCGCCGGTGAAGTACCTGGCCTGCCTGGTCAATCTGGAAGGTCAGTTCAACGATCTGATCGAGCGCGCTCCCGAGCCCTCCCTGTTCACCGTCCAGCCGGTCAAGGCCGCTCAGGTCTTGGCCAACCAGGCGTCGTGGGACCACACCAAGATGGGTCTGACGCCGTACGGAGTCCTCCCTGGTGGCGCCATCGGCGGGCAGCCCGCGGCCGAGGAGCGGGCGGTCGGCAGCACGTTCGGCTCGGTCACCGCCGTGCCGAACACCGGCACCGCGGCGGTCAAGTCCGCGCAGCAGGCGGGCTGGTCGGCCACGGCCGGGAAGCACGGCGGCGATGTGTACGTCGAGATGGCTCGTGACTTCATCGAGGCGACGGTCGGGGCCGTCAAAGGGCAGCCGCTCGACCCGATCCTGCGGTTCCCGGTGCTGCTGCACTGGAGCTTCACCTCGCACGGCAGCGTCACCTTCCGATCGCTGATGGAAGGGCTCGATTCAGGCCTGCTCGGCACCGTGCCCGAGGAACCGGACGAGTCCGGCCGGTCGCCAATCGAGGTGGTCGAGACCGGGCACACCGGACTGGCCCACCGAACCCGGCGCGGCGACCCGGTGCGGTGCTGGTACCGCGGACCGTTCGTGCCGCACCCGACAACGGACCCGCCGGGCGGCCGGCTGCCGCTCGCGCACTCCGCTGACCAGATGCGGATCATCATCCCGGACGGGCGGGAGGACATCTCGATCGCCGCCGCGTTCGAGATCGGCCGGTTGCTCGCGCTGTCCCGGCCGTCGATGATCGCCGCGCTGATGCGCTGGCGACAGAACGGCTACCAGGTGGCGCGCCGGGGCGCGCTGTGGAGTGACAAGAAAGGCTTCCTCGACTCCGTGCTTGGCGTCGGCCAGGTGCTCGACCGCGACCTGGGCGTCCACCTCGGCCGGGGGCTGGCCGAGTCGGTGATCACCAAGCCGGAGAGCTTCCTCGGCGAGCCGGCGCCGCTGGTCGCGGCCGGCCGGCCCGTGCCGGTCGACGGTACGCCGGAAACCCTGCTGGCGAAGGGATTCGGGCTCTCGGCGGACATCCTGGAAGGTGACGCGGCAGCCATCCTCGACCGGCTCCGCGAGACCCCGGTCCTGCGGCCCGAGTCCGACGTGCGCCCGCAGATCCGGGTCGCTCTGGCGGACACGCTCAACCGTGAGCTCGACCGCTTGGTCACCGACACGCTGGCCTTCACCGCCGGCGAACCGGACGCACTGGAGCAGCTGCTCGACGGGATCGAGGCCGGCGCGGCGGCGGCCGAGGAGGAGGAACGATGAAGGCGGACGGCGTCACGGTGCTGAAGGAGATGCCGCTGGCCCTCAGCCAGTTGCCACCGGTGAAGATCGCCACTGAGGACGACGGTGACGGCGCCATCCCGGCCGAGCTTCGCGAGTGGATGGTGCGGCTGCGGTTGCTGGACGGGGTGCCCTTCGCCTACCTGGTCGCGGACACCGAGTTGCTGCCGCCGGAGTCGATCCGCTGGTTCTACGTCGACCGCCGCTGGACCGATGCGCTGATCCAAGGCGTGCTCGCGGTCGGAACTGTCAACAGCGACGACCGCACCCAGCTCGCCAACCGGTATCCGCAGGTCCGGGCGGAGCTGGACAACGAGGAGCGCAACTTCCGCCGTCGTACCGGCTCCAACCGGTATGCCGGCGAGTCCGGGCCGATCAGCGGCTTCCTGCTCCGCTCGCGAGCGGTCTCCGGCTGGCCGGCGCTGCACGTCCGGGCCTTCAGCATCGACCCCGGCCCGGAGGCCGACCAGGCCCAGATCAAGGAAGACCAGCCCGGCCGGATGCGTCTGCTCCGGCTGGAGCGGCTGGCACCGGCGGTGTTGCTGTGCCTGTTCGACGGGGTACCGAAGGTGGTCCATCTGGAGGAGCCGCGCCAGGGGGTGCAGTTCGGCTTCGATGCCAGCGGTGAGGACGACAACGTGACCGCCACGCTCAAGCCGCGGAACGCGACCACGTTCGAATACTTGCCAGGGGCACCGATCACGGTGCCGTTCCGGGTCGGGACCTCGGGCGTGGTGGACATCCAGCGGCTGGAGCGCAAGCTGAAGGACCGGGTCGGCAGCGGTGCCGCGGATGGGCTGGACAGCTCCGAGTACGCCCTGCAGTTGGTGCGATTCCCGTTCCGGCAGGTGTGGGGAGATCCGGAACCCACCGTGGTGCGGTTCGTCTTCAAACCGACCGTGTCGTACCAGGTGATGGTCGACGACGTGTTCCAGATCGGGGGACCGTGATGCCCGACCCGGAGCAGTTGCGGAAGGCGGTCCTCGACCGGCGGTTCGCCGGACTGGTCCGGGCCGGCACCGAGCTGACCACGATCGGCACCTGGGACCGGCGGCTGTCCCGGCGGACCCGGATCCTGGTTCCGGCCGACGTGCAGGCCTTCGTCGTACCGGCCGGCGGTGGCGAGCCGACGGTCCCGGTGACCGGAGGCGCCGGCGACCCCCAGCCGTTCGACCCCGGCACCGTGCGGGCTGTCGGCGTACACCTGCACTGGGCGATGCCGGACGCGCTGCTCGTCGGCGCGGACAATCCGGCCACCAAGTCGCTCGACCTGCCCCCGCTTCCGGACAGATGGGTCGTGGTCCGGACCCTGCAGCCCGTCGGCGGCCGGCAGGTCCACGTTCGCGGCTGGGTGATCGACGCCCGGATCGGTTCGGTCACCCCGCTGGCGACGTACGCCGGTTCGCCCGACCCGGCTCCGCAGGGCACCCCGGTCCTCGACCCACTCGACGGCGCCGCCGGTGGCTCGCTGCTGTGGACCGCGTCGTACACCGCAAGTAGCGGCCGGTTCGGTTTCCACGACCCGCTGGCCGACCTCACCGAGAAGTACGCGGGTGATCAGGCCGTGTACACCGTGGCCGGCTGGTGGAGCGAACTCGGCCAGGACCCGCTCGGTGCCGCGGCCGGTGCGAAGGCACTGGACGCCCGGCTGGCCAAGCTCGGCTGGTACGTGGTGCACGACGGTGACGACGAAGCGCTGATCGAGGAGGACCCGCGGCTGGTCCGGATGCGGGACCGGATGGGCCTGATCTCACCGAAGGACACTCCCCCGGCCAAGGTCACCGGAGCGGACGCCCGGATCGTGTCCGGCGCGCTGGACGACATCGGGTTCCAGCTGAAGAACCCGGTGAAGATCGCCGACGCGGTCATCGTGATGCCGGCGCTGCCGCGCTACGCGACCCTGGTCCACGGCAGCGTGCTGGGCGTCCCGGTCGGTCCCGCGCTGCCGGCCGCCGACGATCGGCCGCCTCCGGATGCGCTCGGGATCGCGCTCGGACAGGACACCGACGACGTCGTCTCCGCGTTCGGCGCGCAGGTCCTCGGCCTGGACACCGCCCATCGTCGTTCGGCCGAGACCCTGGTCGCGGCCTTCACCAGCGGACTCATCGAGCAGCTCGGCAGCCCGGACGGGTTGGAGGACCTGGCCGAACGCGAACACGGCGACGGCTTCTGGTCCCTGCCCGGGACGCCGCTGCCGGCCGCGAAGACCGACCGCCTGCGGGCCGAGGACACGGCGCCGATGGGACCCCTCACTGTCGGCCGCAAGGGCCGGGCCGCACAACCCGCCGACCGCCTGACGACCAAGCTGGAGTGGGCCGACACCGAGCTCAACCTCAAGGCCACGACCAGGCGCAGCAGCGCGTCCCGCCGTACCGAGGAGACCAAGTTCGCCGCCGCGGGCAAGGCCCTCTCGGAGTCTCGCGAGGTGGTGCGGCCGGCGCCACGGTTCTTCCGGCCACAGTCGCCGATCCTCGCCCTGCGCGGCGCCCGGCCGAGCCATCGACACCACGGCGACGGCCTGTACGACGAGAGCGGGCGGCTGCGGTGCCGCTATCCGCGCGAATGCGTGCCCGAACTCGAGGGCGTCGTCACCGGCGCCGCCGTACTGCCGTCGCTCGGCTCGGGCGCGGTGCCCGACGAGGTCCTCCGGGTGGTGCGGGAGGCGGTGCTGCTGAATCCGTACGGGTACCGCTGGCTGGCCGAGGCCGGCGCGCCGACCCGCACGGTGCTCGACGCGTACCGCACCCGGATCGCCGCCGAGATGGTCCGCTTGTACGGCGTCGACGGCCGGTACGACGGTGGCAGCAAGCTGACCGCATCGAGCCGAAACGAGCGGGCCGCCAAGTCCTGGCAGGCTGTGTCGGCCGCGGATTCGATGGTCGATCGGCAGATCAGCGCAGAGCTGGCCAGGCACGCCCTGGTCAAGGGCACGCCGCCGAGCCCAGTGGCGATCACCACCTGGCGGCAGCCCTGGGTGCCGCTCTGGCTGGAATGGCAGGTCACCCTGGACGGCCGGGACGCGGTCGCGGGCTGGGAGCTCGCTGATCTCGACCTCGAGCCCTCGACCGAAACGCCGGCCAACCCCGGCAACCAGGTGACGACGACGCTGGTCGGCCGCAGCCCGATCGGCCAAGGAGTGTCCCGCGCACTGCACGAGGGCATCAGGCGATGGGTCGACGCGGAGAAGCAACGCGACGCGACCGGCAGCTCGACGCTGCCCACATCCGACCAGAACGCACTGGCCCGGCTCGGTGACCTGATCGCACCGCTCGACCTGGTGTCCGCGACACTGGACGGCATCCGGGAGCAGCTGCTCGGCATCCCGTACGTCGGCGTCCTGGACCGTGGCACCGGCACCGACCCGTTGCCGCAGGCAACCGGTATGCCCTCGCCACTGTACGGCGGCACACTGAAAGTCGACGCGCTCCGGCTGGTCGACGCGTTCGGCCGGGTGCTCGACATCCCCGCAGCGGCGATCAAGGCCACTGCGACCACGCTCGACCTCGAAGTGGCAGGCCTGACCGGCGGGATGCGCCTGCGGCCGCGGATCCAGCACCTGGCGAGATGGCTGTTCCGCCTCGTCGACCCAGGCCAGCTCGCGGGAACCGATCCAGCCGAGTTGCGGGAGGCATTCGTCGACCAGCTCGATCCGGAGGGGGCAGTCAACCCGGTGGCCGGTTTCTTCCTGCCGGACCACATCGACGAAGCCCTGGAAGCGTTCACCGTCGCCGGTTCGCCGATCGGCCAGCTCGGACACGACGCGGTCAGCGGCGCGGTGACCTGGGAGACAGCACCCGGCCGCCCGCTACCGCCGGACGCCGGACCCCTCGCGGACCTGGACGCGCAGGCCCGGATCACCGGGGAGATCGCGGCCGGCCTGGTGCAGGCCGACGCCGCGGCACGGGACCAGGCATCGCCACCGACGACCAGCGCCCTGTCCGCGCTGCTGCGAGCGATCGACACCACGCTGTGGACCGTGGACACCTTCGCTGCAGTCGGTTCGCCGACCGTGGCCGGCTTGGTCGGCCGACCGGTGGCGGTGGTCCGGGCGTCGTTGCGGCTGGACGCGCCGGACGACCTCGACGAGGTCGAGGTGGTCGCGCCTGGAGGCGTGAACGCGCGACGGGCCGCCTTCGAGGCGATGCGCGAGCAACGATTCACGGTCCGGCTCGGCGCGCTCACCCGGGCCGACGACGCCCTTCTCGGCTTCTACCTCGACGACGACTACGCGCATCTGCATCTGGTGGACCGGGTGATCGCAGCGAACGCGATCGACAGCGGCCGGCAGCGAGGTCACCTCGGCCTGTTGGGCAAAGTCACCACGCCGGGTTTCGACCCGCTGTCCCACCCCTACCTGATTCCGGATGGCACCATCACGCTGCGACCTGGCCAAACGGTGCTGCTGACCCTGCTGATGCTGCCGATCGGCCGGGTCCACCTCACCTCGGGCATCTTGCCGCGCAAGCAACTGGCGCTGTCCGACGACTGGGTCACGCCCGGGTTGCGGCGGCTCGTGCCGTCGGTGCGGGTCGGCCCGCTGCTGGTCGACCCGGCCGAGATCCGGTTGCCGCTGGTAACGCTCCTCGGCGACAAGCAGACGTTCACCCGGCGGACCGGGCCGTTGACCTGGCAGGACGACCCGATCATCGCGGCCACCCAGGCGGCGTACCTCCCGCGGCTTCCACACGAGGCTCAGGAGGGCTGGATCCGGGTCACGCCGGCCGAGCAGGACGGCCCGGAAGGAGTCGCCCCGTGACGGAGATGCCCCGGGCCCGGCGTCGTACCGGGCGGGCGGCCGAGCGGCAGGCATTCGTGGCCGGCCGGTCGGGCGAGTACGACGAGGTCGCGCTCACCACCGCCATGGCGGAACGGCTCGAGGCGGAACTCGCGACCGCCGAGGCTGCTGAGACAGATGGTTCGCTGCGCGCCTTCGCGGTCGGCGACGTCAAGCGCTGGGTGCCGATCGGCCCGTCGGTGATCAGGTCCAAGCGCACCGGTGTCTTCCCGGCGGCGTTCCCGCGCGCGACCGGCCGGGTCCGCGACATCGCGGTGAGCAGCGACGGGCGCCGGGCGTATGCGGCGACCGCCAAGGGTGGGCTCTGGTACACCGACGACGGTGGTGCCCTCTGGTCCCCCGTGGGCGGCTGGGCGGACCGGCCGGGAGTGACCGGCGGGGTGCACAACGCGCAGGCTTGCGGGTGCCTTCTGGTGTCGTTCCCTACCCCGCCGGGCTTGTCGTCCGCGGACGACTTCGTGATGGTCGGGACCGGCGAACTGCAGGGCTTCGGCCGGCCGCCGGCCAGGCCCTCGCTGGCGGGCCGCGGTGTCCTCGCAGCCAAGGGACCGGCGTTGACCGCCGGAGGTGGCGGCGACCCGTGGGAGCCGGAGTCCGGTCTCGGTGTCCTCGAAGGACTGGGCGTCTTCGAACTGGCCCGTGACCCGGGCGCGACCGCCGGTACGACCGCTGGCCCGGGTCTCGACCGGGTGGTCGCGGCTACCAGCGGCGGTCTGTTCCTCGGCACCCGAGGCCCGGACGGGCCGCCACACAACGGCAAGTTCACCTGGACCGCCATCCCGGCGCTCGGTTCCTTCATGGGCCTCCCGGCCGGGCAACAGCCGATCGTCACCGATGTCCTGTGGCTCGCCCGTGGCGCGGATCCGGCGGGCCGCATCGTGTGCGCCGTGGCGCGCGGGCTGGAGACACCGACCGGGTTCGCGCCGCTCGGCAGCGGCGTCGCGTTCACCGACGACCTCGGTGCGACCTTCCACTGGGTGGCCAACCTCGACCCGACCGCGGTTCCGACGCCGGCCCGGATCGTCGGCCGGATGAGCTTCGCGAACCCGGACACCGACCGGGTCTACGTGCTCGGCGACCAGCAGCCGGGACTGCCGAACGCGACGGTCGCGAGCCTGTGGTTGATCCCGGCGGCAGCCGCCGCGGCGCCGTCCGCGGACGCGATCGCCGGCGTGCCACCGGTCTGGCGTCGCAACTCCCTCGGCAAGAACCAGCGCGACTACGACCAGTGCATCGCGGTCGATGTGGTCGGCGGTGTGGATCGGGTCTACCTGGGCGGCAACGTGGCTGGATCCGGAGCCTCGGTTTGGTGCCTCGACGTCAGCGTCGGCCCGGCGCTGGTACCAACCGCCGGGGTGTCCAGGACCGGACCGCCGCCGGGCGGCGAGGGCGCGTCGACCGGCGGGCTGGTCGGGGACGACATTCATGCCGACGTGCACATGATCCGCTTCGCCGGCACGCATCCGAACCGGCAGGTGTGGGTCGCCACGGACGGCGGTGTGTTCGTCTCCACGCAGGCCGGCCGGGTCAACACGTTCGCGCCGCGGGCCACCGGCCTGGCCGCACTGGAGGTCAACTTCCTCGCTTCTCATCCGACATCCAGTCACTTCACCGCGATCGGAACCCAGGACAACGGCCGGCACTCCCGCGTCGGCGACGTGGTCTGGCAGGACACCATGGGCGGCGACGGCGGCGGCGTCGCCTTCCATCCGAACCAGTCGCAGATCATCGTGTCGCAGTTCTTCCGGGCCGCCTGGGACGCGGACCCGAGCGCCGGTTTCGCCAACCCACTCGACCAGAATTCGGGCTCGGTGAATCAGATCACCGACCGGGAAAGCGCATTGGCCGCGTTCTACTCCGGCCCGTCCGCGATCCGACGCCCGCCGTCCGGCGCCCGGCTCGCGCTCGGGACCAATCGAGTCTGGCTGACCGACGACTTGGGCATCGGCTTCCCGAACACCTGGAACGTGCTGCCGTATCCAGGCCCCGGACCGGTGACCAACCCCCGGTCCGGCGGCAGCGACGCGCCGGCCAGCCGCAACGTCGGCGTGCCCGGCGGCGCTCCACTGCCGGCGGTGGTGGGTGGCATCGGGCCGCTCGGCGAGGTAATCACCGCGAAGTGGGTGTCGCCGACCGTCGTCCTGGTGGTGTTCGCCAACGGCTTGGTGCGGTGGACGCAGAATCCGGCGGACAGCAAGTGGACCGCCAGGTTACTGGTCGCACCGGCCGGCGTCGTCCTCGCTCCCCCGGTAACCGACGCGCCGGACCCCGCGGTGAGCATGCTCAGCGACGTGGCGCCGGTGCCCGGCACCAACGACTTCTACCTGACGACAGCGCCGCGCTCGGGTGTGGCGGGTCTGGACACCTGCCTGTTCTTCCACGACGCGAGCAGCAGGTTCTTCCAGACCACGCTGCGGGCCCAGCTCGGACCGCTCGATCCGGCGTACGCCGTCGTCGTGGATCCCGAAGCCGTCACCGATCTGTACGTCGGTACCGTCACCGGCGTCTGGCGAGGCGTCCAAGGCGCCGGGCCGCCGGGCGCCGGACTGCCCTGGCCCCACACCTGGACGACCGACGTGAACGGGCTGCCGCAGGCCGCCGTACAGGACCTTGGCATCTGGGTGGATCCGACCGGTGCCGCCGACAGCCCGCGCCTGTTGCGTGCGGCGATTCAGTCACGCGGCGTCTGGGAGCGGGATCTCAAGGCCGCGTCGGAACCCAAGCGGACCTACCTGCGGGTGCACGCCCGGGACGACCGCCGCCGGCTGCCGACTCCAATGGCGAACCCCCGGCTCGCCCCAGTCCGGCCGGACGTGGTGCCGTTCGCCAGCCGGGACATCAGCATCCGGCCGCGCCCGAACCCGGCCACCGCACCGACCTGGCAGCTCGCTTCTGGTGCGACCATCGCCGCCGGCAACGCTCCCGAGTACCAGTTGTGGACGTTCCAGACGGCGTTTCGCTGGATCTACCCGTCCGTCCTGGCCGACGGTCAGTGGTCCGACTCGCTGGGGGCGCTGATCGAGTTCCACCGCAGCACCGCCGCCCCTCTCGGCCGGGTGGAGCCCAAGATCAACAAGACGCTCTGGGACGCTGTGGTCGGCGGCACCCATCTCGACGCCGCCGGAGCGGTCACGGCGAACGCCGCCGACCCGCTGGCGGTGTACCGGCCGCCGTGGCAGTCGCCGCTGGCGATGAGCGCGCCGGCGACCGAGATCGATCTGCTCGAGACCGTCGTCGTACCGCGCACGTTGAGCGACGTCGTCCAGGTGTTCCGGGAACCGAGCGTCGTCGACGTGCTCATCCACCACCGGGACACGACAGTGGTCGCGGCCGGCGACGCTTTCGCGTTGCTGCTCTGGCGATTCGGGACGTCCCGGAGCGGGCTGCTGACCGTGGACGTCTCGCCGATCCCCGGCTACGTCGGCGCGGTGCTGGCCGGAGGCCCGGTGCCCGCCGTGCCAGCCGGCTGGAACCGGGCCTTGACCGGGGCCGGCTCGCCACGGATCCCGTTGCCGGCTCCACTGGACGCCCGGATGCCGCGAGCGGTCCCGATCGACGTCGACCTCTCCGTGGTGCCGGACGGCAACTTCGTGATGTTCCTCGCCATCGCAGGTTCGAACGTCGACCCGTGCAGCACTGCGCCCGTCGGGCTGCCCGCGACGCCCACGCCCGCAGACCTGGTCCGCCGCTGGCCCTACGCGGCGCTGCGTGTAGCCCGAGTCTCCACCCGACGCTGAAGTCGAACAGTTCAATTTCTCAGGATCGCATCTACTTTGGCAGGTAGAAGGCCGATAGGAATCGCAGGGGGAAGCCATGTCCGACGATGACACCCGGCACGACCGAGATCGCGAGGACAGCACCGAGCCGCCGGGTGAGCCCGAAGGCGGCCCTCTCGCGCGACAGGAGGCGTTCCTCGAGGAGCGGATGACCGCCCTGCGTCCGGTGACGCCAGTTGAGGGCGAACCATCCCTCGAGGAGGCGGTGGGTCCGTTTGAAGGTCCGGCCGGACAGACACGAGCGACGAACGATGAGGAGTTGTTCGACGCGGCGTCCCGTGCCGTGCCGGAGGATTTCCGGCTCCGACGGCTCGGTCAATTCCGCCGCGCACAGCGAACACAGGACCCGAGCCTCGCAAGTGCCGACGTGGCGACCTCAGCGGAGCCGCCAACTGCGCCAGGCGAATCGGACGACGAGGCGTCGACTCTGGAGGAACCCGATCCGCCTGACGTGGGGGCTCCCGAGCCGCCGGAGCCCCCTGTTCCACCACCGGCCGAGAACTGGGTTCCGATCGGTCCGTCGGTGCTGCGGCAAGGGCAGGCGGGTGCCCGGCCGGCGACCAGCGGTCGCACACCGGCCATCGCTGTAGCTCCCGGCGGAGACCGCGTCTACGTCGGAGCGGCCAACGGTGGAGTCTGGCGAACCGACAACGCCGGCCGGACCTGGCACAGCACCATGGACGCCTTCGATCTCAACCCGGTCAACGCCGCATCGGACTCGCTGTCCGTTGGTGCGCTGGCCCTCGATCCCACCAACCCCGATCGGCTCTTCGTCGGTTCCGGCGAGGGGCCGGGCGGCGCGTACTTCGGTGTCGGGCCGATCCTGACCACCGACGGCGGCCTGAGTTGGGCGACCGAGTTCACGGCACCGGGCAGCCCTGCTCTGGCCGGCAGCGCCTTCTACGCGCTGGCGATCGACCCGAACAACCCTGACCGCGTCGTCGCCGCCACCTACGTCGGCCTCTACCGGCGCGAGCCGAATGGGGCCGGTGGCTTCCACTGGGTCAGGAAGCTCTCGGGCCGCTGGTCGAGTGTTGTCGTGGCCAGCGCCGGCGCGACGACCACGTTCTACGCGTCGCTGTCGACCGGTCCCGTCCACTCCTCCACCGACGGCCATACCTGGACGACGGCGGGCACCGGCTTCCCCGCCAACGATGTCGCCCGGGTCGGGCTGGCTGTGCAGTCCACCAACCCAGGCGTGGTTTATGCCCTGGTTGCCAAAGCCAGCGACTCCCACCTGCACGGTGTGTACCGGCTGGACACGTCGGCGGGCAACTGGCGGCAGGTGACCGGTGCTCCGATCACTCTGTTCGGCCCGGACCTCGGCAAGCGCGGGCAGGGCACGTACGACCTGGCCATCGCGGTCGACCCGACGAATGTGAACCGCGTCTACCTCGGTGGATCGATCGTCTTCTCCGGCGGAGATTGGTCCGGATCCCTCTACCGGTGCCAGATCACTGTCGCACCGGGGTCGATCAGCATGTCGGCGACGTACATCGGCAACTCGGTGCATGGCGACATCCACACCATCACGTTCGCGCCCGGCGACGGAACGAAGTTGTGGGTCGGCTGCGACGGCGGTGTCTATTCCACGACCAACCCGACCGGGTCAGGCGACATCTTCACGGCGCGCAACACCGGACTGTCCACCCTCACCATGAACTATCTCGGGCAGCATCCGACCGAAGACGCTGTGCTGTTCTGCGGCACGCAGGACAACGGCGGCGTCCGGTACACCGGCGAGGAAGCCTGGCTGTACTCGTCCGGCGGCGATGGCGGCCATGCGGTGGTCAACTGGGCGGACCCGTACCGGGTACTCAGCAGCTACGTCCGCGGCGGTGTGCGTCGGTCGACCGACGGCGGCTCGCGCGGCTCATACGATCCGGCCTCGGTCCCACTGGTCACGGGCGAAACGGCGCTCTTCTACGCGCCGATAGCCGGCACGGCACCGAACCCGGCAGCTGCTGCCGAGGCCGAGATCGTGGCCTTCGGCTCGGTGCGACCGTGGATCACCACGAACTTCGGCACCAGCTGGACACCGATCCCGAGCGGCCTGCCGAGTGCACTGGCGAGTGACCAGCTCAACGACCGGATACGCTCGCTGGTCTTCGCCTCGGCACGTCGGCTGTATGCCGGCACGATGAGCGGAGGCGTGTACCGGTTCGACCAAGCCGGCGGAACCTGGACCAGGACGCAGATCAACACCCTCGGCGGCGCCGGAGCACTTCCCCTCGCCGGCGTGGTGACCGATATCGCCGTGGACCCCGCCGACGCAACCGGAAGTTCGATCTACATCGCGTTCGGCGGTGCCGGGGACTACCGGCACGTGTGGCACTTCAACGGAACCTCGTGGACTCAGCGCAGCGGCCCGGCCGCGGGCAGCCTCGACAGCCTGCTCGACATCCAGGCCAACGCGATCGTCACCGACCCGGACCATCCCACCCACGTCTATGTCGGCGCCGACATCGGAATCTGGCGGTCCGTCAACGGCGGCACCACCTGGACGCCGTACTCCCAAGGCCTCCCGGACGCCGCCGTACTCGACCTCCGTCTACATCAGGGCCGACGCCTGCTGCGTGCCTCGACCCACGGACGTGGCGTCTGGGAGCGCCGGATCGACAGCGGATCCGCAGCCGGGGTGGAACTGTACGTCCGGGACACCCAGCTCGACCAGGGCCGGTTCCCCACGGTGAACGGTTTGGCCGACCCCACTGACCCGGGCAGCACGGTGGTGCACTGGCGTGGGCCGGACATCAAGCTAGACACCCCGGATGCCGGCGGCAACTACCAGTTCCCACTCACCGGTGACATCGACTTCCACGACTTCGTCGACACCCTGACCGACGACTTCCGCAACGTCGCCACGCACGCCACCAGCACCATCGTCACGCGGGTTTACGTCCAGGTGCACAACCGGGGCGTCGTTCCAGCCGACAACGTCCGGGTGATGGTGCTCCTGGCGAACGCATCCGCAGGTCTGCCGGCACTTCCGGCAGGCTACGAATCCAACGTCCGAACAGGTACGCCGATCACGACGGCGAACTGGCGGACGCTCGGGATCGTGAACCTCAACGGGGTCCGTGCGGGCTTCCCGAAGGTTGCAGCAGTGGATCTGCCGTCGAGCAGCCTCCCTCCCCCTGCCAACCTGGCCGGAAACGATCACCATTGTGTGCTTGCGCTGGTGCACCATGCCGACGATCAGTTCACCAGCACGACGACTGTGACCGACACACTCAGCAGGACAGATCGCAAAGCCGCGCACAAGAACCTGCGTGTCGTGCAGTTCACCGGCAGTGTGCCGCCCGTCCGGCCGATCGTCGTGCCAGTACGGCTCAACAACCCACACGACGACATCCTCATCACCGATCTGGGTGTGCAGGTGGCCGGATACCGGGGACGCATCCGCCTGCTGATCCCAGCGCTGGAGACCCGAAGCGAGCTGCTCGACGCCGTGCAGGGCCTGAAGGTCACCCACGACCTCGACGACGTTCGGGAGTGGGCGCGCAAGCAAGTCGAGGTTGCGCAGTCAGACGATCATGGTTATGACCCGCAATGGACCCGGCAACAGGTCGAGGACATCACGCGAGCGATCGAAGGCGGCACTGGGCTCGAGGTCGTCGACGGTACGGCGGTGGGCATCCGCGGCATAGTGATGCCATCCCAGAGTCACCACACCGTGTTTCTTGTCATCGACTGTCCGCGGGATGGAGAAATCGGCGAGGCAACCGAACTCAGCGTGCGCCAGTTCGATGCCACGGAGGAGGAGATGATCGGCGGCTTCGACTTCCGCGTCGAGCTCGTACCCGAACCCGAGCCCGCCCATGCTCTCGAGCTGTGGGCCGAACGCTGGCGAGGACAATGGTGGATCGTGCGCGCCCGCCTTTCGCTGCCTGGAAAGGAACTCACGCCCGACGACGGCGCCCAGGTCCTGGTCGGCCTCGACGACGAGCAACCGAGCCGGCCAATGCGCTACCAACCACGCTGGCGCTCATTCGTCCTCCACCTCAACGCCGGCCGAAACGGTTCCCGCCTGACCGCCACCGCACTCCACAACGGCAGCGAGGTCGCAACCACCACGACCGAAGTCGCCCTCCCCAGATAGAGACAACCGACAACCGGATTCAGCGCAAGCCCGCCGACGTCTACAGGATGACGGTGCCCTCGGTGTCGTAGAACTGGCCTGGGTTTTGGTACATCCAGGTGATGGCGGCGGGGCTTACGGGGGTGTCGAACAGGCGGAGGCAGTCGATGTCGGCGACGGAATCGTCCGGGTCGTCTCCACCGATCACGAGCTGGGTTGGTACCCGGAGAGCGCCTACGTCGTAGGCGAGCGCGGTGACTCGCCTGCCGTTCAGGAAGAACTGCGTCCGGTACCCGTTGCACGACGCGGCGACGTGGGTCCAGGTCTCGGCGGGGATGGGTGCCGAGGTGATCGATACCGCGCCGGTGTTGCCGTCGGCGCCGTACAGCCGGGTCCACAGGTTGCCCCAGAGGCGGCCGGCGTGCGCAACTTCATCATTGTCGTTGCGGAGCACCAGGAAGCGTGCGCCGGATGGTTCCTCCCGGCATCTCACCCAAGCGCTGAAGGCCCAGCCTTTGGGGTTCGCCGGCCAGTCGATCGGGCCCCATGCGCCGCCGCCGGTGCCGTTGGAGGCCAGGGCGGAGCCGTGCACGCCGTTGGTCCACCAACCGGACGGGGTGAGCGCGAGACTGTTCGCCGCGGGTGACTTGTCGGCGGTCGTGCTGCCGCTGTTCTCATTGAAGTCGAAGACGGCCCGGGCGATGTTCAGCGGCCGTGCCGGGTACGCCGTTGGCGGCCCGGCCCAGTAGAGGTCGGCGACCTCGTTCAGGAAGTTCCTGGTCAGCGTGAGGTAGTCCCAGGTGACCTGACCACCGACGAGCTTGTCGCCACCGACGTGCAGCACCTTGAGCCCGTCGACCGTCGGGGTGAGGTGCGGGAAGCTGTTGCCGGTCGAGGTGGTGTCCTGAGCGGTGGAGCCGACTTGGATGCCGACGTACGTCGGGTTCATGGAGACGTGGATGGGGGTGAATCGGCCGACCACGAGGGCCGACGAGCTGGTCACGGACTTGGTGCCGTAGGCAATCGTCACCCAGGTCGCGGTGACCGTGCGGTTGGGGTTGACGACCACACGGACCCGGGAGTTCGCGGCGGCGTCGTCGATCGCGAGGATCGGCGCCGCACTGCTCGGTGTGGCGTCGAGCCGGACCCAGCCGGTGATCGCGAGCCGGTCGCAGTCGGGCAGGTTGACGGTCCCAGATGCCGCGGCCGCGGCTGCGGTCGAAACCAGCGCGCGACCGTACATGCCGTAGGTGTAGGCCGCAGACCGAGCCGGGGTCAGGTGGCGACCGTACCTGCCCCGATCGGTGGCCTCGTTGTCGAAGGGGTAGATCGCCAGTTGGAGGTCGACTTGCTCTTGCTCGACGACGGTTGCCCAGTACGACGATTCGATCGGATCGTTCCACCAGCGGAAGTCATCGACGACGCCGTGGAGCGGCTCGTTCTCCTCGAGTACGTTCCGGCCGACCTCCACGGTGACGCCGCCCGTGTAGTCGAGGTCGGTGGTCAGCGCATTCTCGGACAACACCGCGGTCCCGTCGACGACGATCTTCACCGTCTCGGCTCCGGGGCCGGAGGTCCGGTCGACCACGAGCATGAGGTGATGGGGAGCGCCGTCGCGGATGCTGGTGGTCGTCGCGTACGTCGTACCCTCGATCCAGGCCTCGACGTTGCCGGCCGAGTTGGAGGCGTACAGCGCCACGTCGAGGTCGCCGTCGCTCATGACCGACACCAGGCAGCGGGCCGCCGCGGTGGTGTCGTTCAGCCTCACCCAGCCGGCGAAGCTGATCCCACCATCGGTGTTGACCGGGTACGTGTCGTCGGCGGCGACGATGCGCATGGCGCCGCCGGTGCAGTTCAGGCCGTCGCCGTACTTCGCGGCGACGAGGGCTGCCGATCCGAGGATCCTGCCGTGCAGCCCGTACCCGGCGAGGTCCCTGACCATGTCGCCCGAGACGGATTCTGGATTGAAGTTGTACCCCGCGGCCTGTGCCATGTGTTCCCCCACTGGTTGCCGTCTGGGCATCGTACGCCGCGACGCCGCAGAGTCGAGGCTGGGAAACGGCCGGCCGGCGGGTGATGTTCCGAGCAGGGCTACATCATTGCGCCGCTCCGCGGACGGTCGCCTGCTGCTGGGCCGTCAGGGCCAGGCGCATGGTTTCGAAAGTGTGCTCCTGCGGCGCGGCCGAGGTGGTTCGTTCCCGTACGTCGCGAACCAGGTCGGGGTAGTAGGTGGTCTCGACCTGCGAGCAGTCGATGTACTGCGTACCTTCCTGATTGACCAGGAAGAGATGGTCGCCGCCATCCCGGCCTGCGATGTCGACGTACTTGCGCAACTCGATGTAGCCGTCGGTGCCGAGGATCATCAAGCGACCGTCGCCCCACGTCGGCAGACCGGCCGGCGTGTACCAGTCGACCCGGATGTAGCCCTGGGCATTGTCACTACGCAGCAGGATCTCGCCGAAGTCCTGCAGGCCGGGCTCATCGGGGTTGGCGAAGTTCCCCACCGTGCTGGCCACGACCTCGGCGGTCCGGGCGCCGGTGAACCAGAGGAACTGGTCGATCTGATGGGAGGCGAGGTCGGTCAGGATGCCGCCGTACCGGGACTTGTCATAGAACCAGTCCGGGCGGCCGGCCCCACCCCCGAGGTGACCGCGGTCGCCGACACGATGCGGCCCGATCCCGAGAGTCTGCACCACCGTCCCGATCCGGCCCTCGCGAACCAGCTCCCCGGCCTTGATTACGCTGGGGACTTCGAACCGCTCCGAGAACGTCACCGACCAGAACCGCCCGCTCTGGCCGACAGCCTTCTCGATCTCCTCCAACTGCTCGAAAGAGACACAGCCGGGCTTGTCGGTCACGACGTCCTTGCCGGCCCGCAACGCCGCGACGGCGATCGGCCCCCTTCGATCCGGTACGGCGGCAGTCACGATCAAGTCGATTCCGTCCCGACCGACCAAGTCGTCCGGACTCTCGACCACCGGAACCTCCGGATACAGCTCCCGGACCCGGCTAGCGATCGCGGCCGACGGATCGTCGGTCGCCATCCCGACGAACTCCGCACCGGCCCCGACGAGGCCCGCGATCTGACCGAAGATATGCGCGTGATCAAGCCCGACAGCGGCGAACCTGACAGCCTGGGTGGAAGTCACCCGTACTCCTCCCAACTCGGCAAATATCTCGACTGCCTCAGCCTATGCCTGATCGGCAAACGCTTGCCAACCTCACGCGAGTCGCCCCCGGCCGGCTGTGCAGCGGGGCGCGTGTCTGGTGACCGAATGTCGTCGTGTGATACCGGATTGACTGTCACGAACTCTCCACCGACAGGAGCCCGGCATGACCACCTTGAACGAGTTCGCAGACCTCGCCAGGACGGAACAGGGTCTCGCTGTCGTATCGACCCTGCGCGCCGATCAGACGATCCAGTCGTCGGTCGTCAATCTCGGCGTAATGGAGCACCCGATCGACGGCGAGCCCGTCATCGCGTTCGTGGCCTACGGCAAGGTCAAGCTCGCCAACCTCCGTGCACGTCACCAGGTCACGCTGACGGTGCGCTCCGGATGGCGTTGGGTGGCGGCGGAAGGGAACGGCGAGCTGATCGGACCGGACGACCCGCACCCGGCCGTGGACGCCGAACGCCTGCGCCTACTCCTTCGCGAGATCTTCACCGCCGCCGGCGGCACCCACGACGACTGGGCCGAGTACGACCGAGTCATGGCCGCCGAACGCCGCGCCGCCGTCCTCGTACGATCCAAACGGATCTACGGCTCCTGAGCCCCGGCCATCTCGCTCTCACGACACTCTGCCGGGCGAGGCCGTGAGCGTGGTGCAGTACGCAGGGTCGAGGGTGCCGAAGCCGCGTGCGGTCCAATACTGCCGATTGGCCGGCGAGCCGTGATCCGGCGGTTCGCCGCGATCGGTCGAAGTCCCGGCTTGTCCCTCGACATAACGTCGGTAGACGGTCAGATCGAGACCCGTGATGCCGTACGAGATCCGGTTGGCTCCCAAGAAGATTGCCCCGAGACAGGACGCCTGCAACTCGATCCGTCGGCTCACTTCGAGCCCCGCGTCGCGGTTCGGTGCGTCGTACCGGAGTCTCGTTGCGGCGGGCAGGATCCCGGTGAGCTGCTGCAGGTGGTGGCCGAACTCCCGCCCAGCCGTGTACGTGGCCCACATCCGGGTGAACGCTCGGTCGACGCTGCCGGCCGATCGGTTCCACCGCTTGCTGTCGTCGTCGAACTTCAGGTACAGGGTTTGACTCGAGGGGCAGTAGAACGACACCGCCGGACCGCTCGCGCAGGGCGACTGTATGGTCGCGGCCCAGAACACGACACGGGGAGCGGCGAAGGCGTCTTGCCCAGCGCGGACGTGTGGCTCCCACGCGCGGTTCAGGCAGTCGATCAGGTTGGTGTAGTACCGCCGTACTGCGACTAGGCGAGACAAGGCGATCTGCGGCTCACGGCAGTTGACCGAGCTCTGCACACCGCTGGCGTAGAGAGGATTCGCCGTCGCCCTATCCGCCGACGGTTGCGGACCGGCGGTGGAGTTGTCGTCAGGGTACGGCGTGCTCGCGCTCGTCAGCGCAGGGCTTGGGGCGGGGGCCGTCGTGGTCGCATTGTCCCCGCGGCCGGCGACAGCGACGATCACGACGGCGAGGCAGGCGATGCCCAACAGAGCGAAACCCAGGCCGGTACGGCGTCGTCGTGGCCGGCGGCCGGGTCGGTGGCCACTGTCGAACTCGGGCCCCCAGCCGATGTCCAGCCGGGTCAGATCGCGCGGCGTCTCCGACCGCAGATAACCGACATAGAGAGGTATCGATCCGTCGGGCAACGGCCCCGGCGCCGGGTGCGCTCCGGGCGGCTCTCCCCAGTCCTGATACGACATGGTGGTTCCTCACCCCCGGACACACAGCGCGTGATCCGGACCAGCGTGTGGCAGTCGTATTCAGCGTAGTACCAGGCCTGTCGTCACAGCCCACCCGCGCACTTCCTGCGTCTTTGCGTGCTCTTACCACCTCGTATGGTTGCCGTCGGCAAACTGATTCGAGTCCTCGCGGCTACTCCTCGTGTGGGTTGTCCACGAAGGCGCCGCGCAGTGGGATGGTGTCGGCGCGGGCCGGGTCGAGTGTGAAGACCGTGCCCTCGGCGATCGACTCCAGCAGCGCCGCCATCGACGCGTACGCCGTCCGGACCAGCATCCCGGCACTCTTCTGCCCGATGTCGCCGCGCAGCTCGACCAAGACACTGCCGGCGCCGCGGATGCCGTAGGAGTTGCGCGCGATCCCACGCGGCAACGTGCCCGGGTACTGGCTGACCTCGGCGAACCCGTAGTGCATGAGCGTGTCGAAGATGACCAGGCACATCTGCCGCGACAGCGCGACCGCCGAGGCCGGTGCGTCCGGGTGGTTCGGCCAGAAGATCGACGCGGTGATCAGGTCACCATCGGCGCTGCGGTAGGAACCCTGGTGGTGGTAGTCGACGACCATGTTCGGCTGATACCTGATGGCGACACGTTGCACCGCGGCAGCCTCCGGCACCGGGTTCACCTCCGGCGCGACGGCCGGATCGTGCCAGCGATTCACATCGAACCCGACACCCGGAGTACAGAACGCGCCGGAGCAATCCGGATCGTGGTTCTCCCGCTGGAACCGCTCGGAGCCATCCGGATTCACCTTCGGGATGACCAGCAGGGTGACCTTGCTGAGAATCTCGTCCCAGCCCGCGCCGCCGTTCCCGAGCCGTTGCAGCAACTGGAGCGCTGCCTCGGTGCCGAGCGGCTCGTTGCCATGCTGCTGAGTGATGTAGAGGACCTTGGTCGGGCCGGTGCCGACCTTCGCCAGGTACAGGTCGCGGCCCTCGTTCGAGCGACCGACGGTTTCGAGTGAGACGCGGCCCTTGGAACTGCGCTCGATCTGCCGGAGCGCCTTGACCATCTCGTCGTACGAATGCAGGCGCTCCAAGCTGACCTGCTGCGAGTCCTGCACCCAAGGGCCGTTCGGGACAGTCTGCGGATCAGCGGTCGCGGTGGCCGTGGTGGCCACTGCGAGCCCCATCACCAGCAACGCAGGGATCAATCGGCGCATGGCGGGCACCTCCCGGAACGGCAGCTGAGACTGTGCTCCCGACCCTAGTAACGCCCACGAGCCGCGGCAACGGCTCACCGCGGACGCAATTCCAGCCTGTCCGCCTCAGGGCAGCGGCTCGACCCTGTAGTCGCCGCCGTCCTCGATCAGCAGCACGCCTTCCCCTTTGCCCAGCGGGGGGATCGACTCACCGGCGAGTCCGAGTACGGCGGCCTCGTTGGTCGGGCTGTGTCCCACGACGAGTGCCCGACCGCCCTCCGGCAGTCCGTCCACCACCTGTCGCAACGCCAACCCCAGCAACCACGACTCCCGCTCGACGAGATCCGGATCGATCGCCCGCATGCCCTCGACATCGGCACCTTTGCCCGCCGTCTTGGCCGCCGCCCGCCACCGATCCTCCACCGAAGATCGCAACCCAGGCGCCTCCGTGATCGCGACCTCGTCCTGACCAGCCGAACTGCGCAGGATCTCCAGCATCTGGGTGCAGCGTGCCGCACCGGTGGACACGAACGCCGCGTACGGCGGATGCAGCCGACCACTGATTGCCTCAGCATCCGCCACCCCGCGGACCGTGAGACGATCGCCATCGTTGTCGGTGTGCCGACGCAACTCGACGTACCGCATACGACCAGTGTGCACGCACATCCCGGCGCGCACACTGAGTAACCACACGCGCGCCGGATGGTCCGGCGGGTTGGACGTGCGGTCGGCTAGGTTGCCGGGGTGATCGGTCTCGCGCTGCCGGGCTGGCTGGAAGCCTTTCTCGAGTTCCAGCTGGGCCTCGGCCTGTTCGTGGGGTTTGCCGTGTTCGTCGGGTGGCTGATCGCCCGGGTGGGTGGTCCCTGGGTCGCCAGATCCGAGGCTCGGCTGGCCCGGAACCAGGCCGGCGCCGACCGGTACGGCTGGCGGCCGGGCGTCGACACGGACGGGATGCTCACCTCCGCTGGACGCCGGTGCTTCAGCCGCGACGGCAGGCTGCGCCGGGTGCTGGTCGGTGAGTACGAGGGCCGCCAGATCCGGATGGCCGAGTTCCTCTACATCGTCAGGTCGCGCTACTTCCCCACGACCTACGTCAACCACCTGGTCGCGATCGAGCTGCCTGTCCATCTGCCGGAGCTCGTCGTCAGCCGGCAGCCGGTGGCCGAGCCCGGACTGCTGAGCTTCGAAGGCGAAAGCGGGGCCTTCAACCGGCAGTACTCCGTCGCCAGCCCGGATCACCGGTACTCCTCCGCCATGCTGCATCCCCGGATGATGGAGTGGCTGCTCGCCCATCCGGAGCTGAGTTTCCGGATCGTCGGCAACCTCCTCGTCGCGTACTCCCCCACGCCCTGGACCGTGCCGCAGACCCTCGCGACCCTCCCCGCTCTGAACGGCGTCGCCGACCTGATCCCGCCCTTCGTCCTCGACGACTTCGGCCAGTCACCACCACTGTCGTCCGCCGGCAACGGATGACTCGCCCTCGCCGAGACCACGGACTGAGGCGGTTTGTCGGGGCAGACAGGTAATGTCCTGGGCCGTGGACGTTGGGGAGCGTATTCAGGAAATTGCCGATCGGATCGTCGTACTGCGGGACGCCTACTACCGGGGTTCGCCGGCGGTGGCCGACGCGGAGTACGACGCGATCGAGGACGAGCTGCGGGCACTGATCGAAGCCAACCCGGAGCTGGCGCCCGACCCGAACCCGTTGGATCAGGTCGGTGCGCCCGCCGTACTGCACGCGCCCGTCCGGCACTCGCGGCCGATGCTGTCACTGGAGAAGGCGACCCGCCCGGAGCAGGTCGAGGCCTTCTTCAGCCGCTTTCCCGGCCAATCGGTGGTGGTCATGCCGAAGCTCGACGGCCTGTCACTGGCCCTGGTCTACGAGAACGGGCAACTGGCACGAGCGGTCACCCGCGGCGACGGGACGACCGGCGATGACGTGACCCCTCTCGTGCGGGCGCTCACCGACGGGGTCCCGGACCGGCTCGACGTACGAGACCGCGTCGAGGTCCGCGGGGAGGCGGTCATGTTGCGCTCCACGTTCGCCGCCTACAACGCGGCCCACCTCGACAGGCCCCTGATCAACCCGAGAAACGCGGCCGCCGGCACTCTCCGCGCCAAGGACCCGGCCACTGTCGCCGAACGGCGCCTGCAGTTCTTCGCCTTCGACCTGCTCAGCGACTCCAACAACGCCGACGCCGATCTCGAGCGCGCATTGCAGACGATGGGATTCACTGTCGCCGATATGTCGCACTGCGACGACGCCGGTGCCGCGCAGGCGGTGATCACCACGATCGAGCAGCAACGCAACGAGCTCGACTACGACCTGGACGGCGCCGTACTGCGGTTGGCCGATCGCGACGCCTTTGCCGCGGCAGGTACCCGTTCCAGCTCGCCTCGCGGCGCCCTGGCGTTCAAGTTCGCCGCCGAGGAGAAGACCACTGTGCTGGCCGACGTCGTCTGGGACGTCGGCAAGACCGGCAAGATCGCGCCGGTCGCCTGGCTGGAGCCCGTCTTCGTCGGGGGTACGACGGTCACGCGCGCAACGCTGGCGAATCAGGAAGTGATCCGCGCCCGCGACATCAAGATCGGCGACACGGTCCTGGTCCGCCGCGCCGGTGACGTGATCCCGTTCGTGGCCGGCGTACTCGACGCGTCCAAGCGCACGGGCGCCGAGCGAGACATCGTGCCGCCGAGCGTGTGCCCGTCGTGCGAGCAGGCGCTCACCGAGCAAGGCAACAGCCGCGAACTGTTCTGTACCAAGGTCTCCTGCCCCGCCCAGACTGTACGGCGGCTGATCCACTGGGCATCTCGAGCGGCGGCCGACATCGACGCGATCGGCGGGGTCTGGATCGAGCGACTGGCCGAGGCCGGGATCCTGGAACGGCCGTCGGACTTCTACCAGCTGACCAAGGAAAGGCTGCTGGAGTTCGACCGCATCGGCGAGGTCTCGGCCGCCCGGATGATCGACTCGATCGACACAAGCCGCCAGGTCGGCCTCCGCCGAGCACTGATCGGCCTCGCGATTCCCACCGCATCCGAAGGCACCGCGGCCAGGCTGTGCCGAGCCGGATTTGCTTCCTTGGAAGAGGTCGCCGACGCAGGTGTCGACGGGCTCGTCGGCGTTGACGACATCGGTCCCAAGGTCGCCGCCTCGCTGATCGAACACCTGACCCGGCTGAGACCCGAGCTCGAACGGCTCCGCGCGGCCGGCGTCTCGCTCGACGTACGCGAAGAAGACCTCCCGCCGGTCGTCGCGGCCGGTGCACCGCTGGCCGGCAAGACAGTGGTCGTCACCGGTGCCATCAGCGACCCGCGGTCCGGCGAGAAGGTCGCACGCCCGGCCTTCCAGCGACTCTGCGAGAAGGCCGGCGCGACCATCGCCTCATCGGTTTCGGCAAGCACCGACCTGCTCATCACCGGCGCGGACGTCGGCGCCGCCAAACTCACCAAGGCCGAAAAGCTCGGCGTCACCGTTGTCGACCAGTCCGAAATCTGGCAACAACTCCAAGCCGCCGACCTGCTCAACCACTGACCCCTCTGTACTGCGATCTCGAGGAGTACTTCGGATGCGTGTTCTCTTTCTTGGTGGGACCGGCATCATCAGCTCGGCGTGCTCTTGGCGAGCCATCGAGTCGGGACTCGACCTCACGGTCGTGAACCGTGGCAAGACCTCCACTCGCCCCCTCCCGGCGGAGGCGCGGCAGCTCACAGCTGACGTCGACGACCCAGCGGCCTTCGCCGCAGTCGCCGGCCAGGACTTCGACGTCGTCGTCGACTGGCTGGCGTTCACGCCGGATCAGGTGCGCGCTCGCACCGGCGCGCTGCGCGGACATGTCGGCCAGTACGTCTTCATCAGCTCCGCCTCGGCGTACCAGACACCGCCGTCCCGGCTGCCGATCACCGAGTCGACGCCGTTGCGGAACCCGTTCTGGCAGTACTCGCGCAACAAGATCGCGTGCGAAGACCTCCTGACCGCGCTCTACCGTGACGAGGGCTTCCCGGTCACGATCGTGCGCCCCTCGCACACCTACGACCGCACCCTCGTCCCGTTCGACGGCGGCTGGACGATCGTCGAGCGGATGCGCCGTGGCCAGCCCGTCGTCGTGCATGGCGACGGAACCTCACTGTGGACCCTGACCCACCACCGCGACTTCGCCCGCGGTTTCGTCCCGCTGCTCGGCCACCCCCGCACGATCGGCGAGGCCTTCCAGATCACGTCGGACGACGTCCTCACCTGGGACCAGATCGCGAACACGCTCGCCACCGCGGCCGGGACGTCGGCCCAGATCGTCCACGTCCCGTCGGACGCCATCGCCGCCGTACATCCCGCCTGGGGCGACGGGCTCCTCGGCGACAAGAGTCACTCGGCGGTCTTCGACAACACCAAACTCCGCCAGGTGGTCCCGGATTTCGTCGCCCCCATCCCGTTCGAAACAGGCGCCCGCGAAATCATCGCCTGGTACGACGAAGACCCGGCCCGGCACCAGATCGACCACAGCATCGACGAAGCGATGAACCTCCTGGTCGCCCGCTACGCGCAGTGAGTCTGACCCAGCAGATCGCGTCCTCCTGCGGCGTGGCGACGATGTCGGTCATCCTCACCAACCAGCTGAACGACTCGCCGATCATCCCCGGTACGCAGCGCGTCCCCGGGGTGGGCGAAGGACTGCGCGAGACCCAGGCGGCGATCCTGTCCAACACCCGCCCGGAAAACCTGGCCCCGCTGCACATCGACCCCGCCGCGATAGCGCGCGGGCTGGTCGACGCCGCCACCGCCTTCTCGCACACCTACTGGGTCGCCTGGGCGCTGGTCGCCCTCACCTTGGTCCCGGCCCTCCTGCTCCCCCGCAAACGCGAGGCAACCCACCTCGTCGACGAGGACATCGCACCCGCGAAACGCTAGGCGCACGACGAACACCAACGCCGAAGCCGAAACTACGATGTGCGGATGGCGACTCCGGTGGTGCTCGACTGTGATCCTGGGCATGACGATGCGATGGCGTTGTTGCTGACTGTTGCTGATCCGGCGGTCGAGTTGCTGGGGGTCACCACGGTGGCCGGGAATCAGACGGTCGACAAGTGCACGTTGAATGCTCGCCGCGTGTTGTCTCTTGCCGGTGTGTCGCACATCCCGGTCGCGCGTGGGGCCGAGCGGCCGTTGGTTCGGCCGTTGCGGATCGCCGATGATGTTCACGGCGAGACCGGGCTGGACGGGCCGCTGTTCGAGGGCGAGCCAAAGGTGCCCGAGGCAACGACCACGGCTGAGGAGCTGCTGGTCGACGTACTGACGAAGCACGAGGCGCCGGTCACGATCGTGGCGACCGGCGCGTTGACCAACATCGCCATGCTGCTCGCCGGTCACCCGGACCTGGCCGGACGCATCGAGCAGATCGTCTGGATGGGCGGATCCACCGAACGCGGCAACGTCACGCCGTACGCCGAGGCCAACTGCTTCGTCGACCCCGAAGCCGCCGACCAGGTCCTGCGATCCGGGATCCCGTTCACCATGTGTGGGCTCAACGTCACCCACCAGGCACTGGTGACCGACGAGGTTCTCAAAGCGTTCGCCGGAATCGGTACGCCGCTGGCACGCATCTGCGTCGAATGGATGACCTTCTTCGCCTCTACGTACCGACGGCTGTGGGGATTCCCCGCCCCGCCGTTGCACGACCCGGTCGCGGTCGCCCGAGTCATCGACCCGGCGATCGTCGGTTGCGTCGACGCCAACGTGGTGATCGAGACCACCGGCGAATGGACGGCCGGCGCCACAGCGGTCGATCTCCACCACTACACCGGCCGCCCAGCCAACGCGCGCGTAGCGATCGACCTCGACCAATCCAAGTACTGGACCAAGCTCAGCGAAGCAATAAGTCGGATCGATTGACGCTGGTGTTGACTTTTCGTCGGATCCGTCGAATCCTGGAAGGGAGACGAGAGGATCTGGATGAGTCACGTACGTGTCGGGCTTGTGGTGCCCAGTTCGAATGTCACTGTCGAGACGGAGCTGCCGGCGTTGCTCGGCCGGCATCCGGCGGCGACGTTCTCCTTCCATGCCAGCCGGATGCGGATGGCCAAGGTCTCCCCCGCCCAGCTCGCCGCGATGAACGCGCAGCGGGAGCGATGCGTCATGGAGCTCGGCGACGCCGATCCGGGTGTGCTGCTCTACGCGTGCCTCGTCGCGTTGATGTCCGTCGGTCCTGGTGAGCATCAGCGCGTCGAAGGGCTGATCGCCGAGCAGCTCGCCACCGGTGGGTCCAGGACGAAGGTGCGGTCGAGTGCCGGTGCGCTGGTCGAGGCGCTTCGGGCTGTTCCGGCTCAACGGATCGCGATCGTCACCCCGTACCTGAAGCCGCTAGCCGAGCAGGTCGTGGCGTACCTCGAAGCGGAGGGTTTCGAGGTCGTGGACTGGCGAACGCTGGAGGTCGAGGACAACCGTCAGGTCGGCTGCATCCCCGGCGACCAGGTGATGGCCGCCGCCCGCTCGCTGGAGTTGGCTCGCGCGGACGCGCTGGTGATCTCGGCCTGTGTGCAGATGCCTTCGTTGCCGCTGGTCGAATCCGCCGAACAGGAGTTCGGGCTTCCGGTGCTCTCGGCCGCGACGGCCGGTGCCTACAGCGTCCTCAAGGCCGCTGGTTTGCCGATCGACATTCCCGGAGCGGGTTCGCTGCTCCGTCGCGAAGGAGGACTCTCCCGATGAACGATCTCGCCGGACGTCACCTCGCCCGTGGTGTCGACCACGCCGCCTTCCCTACCTTCGATCCCGTCGGGACCGTCCGGTTCTACCGCGACGTCCTCGGCTTCCCCGTCGTCCACTCGATCTGTGCGGCCGGCTGGGGGCCGGACGATCACCCGGACTTCATCCATTTCTTCTTCGACATCGGCAACGACGACCGGATCGCCTTCTTCTACTACTTCGGGCTGCCGCGGCCGTCGGACGGGAAAGGTGATGTCTATGCGCGGTTCGACGACAGTACGCCGGACTGGTTCGTGCGATCGCGTCACCTGGCGATCCACGTGGACTCCGAGGACGCCTTGACCGAGTACCGTCGCCGGCTCGATCTGAGCGAATGGCCGGTCGAGATGCAGATCCAGCACGAGACGATCGAGTCGATCTACACCCACGACCCGAACGGCTACATGGTCGAGATCACCCGGGCACTGCGTCCGGTCACTCCGCAGGAGGATCTGGACGCCAACCTGACCATCGACGCGCTCGTCGACATCGCGCAGCGCGAAGGGCACACGATGGACGATCTGCTGACCCGCAAGGCTGAGCTGATCGTGGAACGTGCCCCGTCGTGGGAGGTGCGTATATGAGCCGGCTGTACGTGCTCGACGTACCTGAGAACACGTCCGTGGCAAGAGTCGCCGGGGAGTCGGACGGCGTCCAGGTGGACAAGCTCGGTCCGTACTTCGTCATCGAGTACGACGGCCCGATCGTCATCGACCGTCGGGCCACCGGCTGTCGTCACGCGGTCTGGTACAGCTGTGTCGCCGGGTTGGCCGGTGGCCGGATCGTCCAGTGGGACAAGGACGCGCTGCGAGTGGACCCGCGATGACGGCAACACAACTGGGGGCCGGACGCTACTCGTCCACCATCGAGGGCCCTGACGGTGTCGCGACCAGTGTGCACGAGCTCAGCACCAGCGACGACGCCAAGATCACCGGCGTCCTGCGCGTGCCCCGAGGAGCGACGACAGTCGTCACGATCATGCATCCGCGACAGGACGTCACGCACCATCCGCTCGTTCCGTACCTCTTGACCATGGGGTACGGCGTATGGACTCAGGGCGCCCGATCGCCGAACAACGACCTCAACCTGCTGCACGAGCAGGCGATCATCGACTTCGCCGCCGGTCACGCGTTCCTGCGCGACAACGGCTTCGGCGTCTACTCGCTCGGTCACTCCGGTGGTGGAACCCTCGCCGCGTTCTACTGCCGGCAAGCCGACCTACCTCCCGATCAACGTCTCGCGACAACGCCGTCCGGCCGGCCGGTCCCGTTGGCAGACACCGCGATGCCGCTTCCCGACGGATGCATCTTCCTCGCCCCACATCCCGGCCAAGGCGCCCTCCTGCAGCGACTGATCGACCCGTCCGTGGTCGACGAATCCGACCCGCTCTCCGTCGATCCGGATCTCGACCCGTTCAACCCCGCCAACGGATTCCGCCCGGCACCCCAGTCGAGCAAGTACGACGAAGCCTTCATCACTCGCTATCGGGCCGCCCAACAGGACCGGGTACGACGCTTGGACGCAAAGGCTCGCGAACTCGTATCGGATGCCCAGCAGGCGAATCGTGCCTTCAAGTCCGGCGGTGACGCGGCCGATCGTCGCCGAGCCATCGCCCCACGGGTGATGACCGTCTTCCGTACCGACGCGGATCTGCGCAACGTCGATCTCTCGCTGGATCCCAACGATCGCCTGTACGGCTCACTGTTCGGCCGGCGCCCCGATCTGACCAACTACGGTCTGGTCGGCTTCGGCCGCCTGTCGACGGCGGAGGCGTGGCTGTCCACCTGGTCCGCACTGTCCACCAACGCGACCTTCCTCGACTGCGCCCCCGGCGTGACCGTCCCAACACTGCTCCTGGAGTTCACCGGCGACCAAGCGTCGTACCCGGCCGACATCACCGCGATGAGCGACGCGCTGGCCGCCTCGGACCTGACCGTGGAGTCCGTCCCCGGCACCCACTTCGGCGGCCCGGTCAGGAAGGGCGCCGCGACCGGCACGTCCTTGGCGGCCCAGCGGATCGAGAGCTGGCTGAAGGCTCACGCCTGATCGTCGGTCAGGATCTTCTCGAGGTGCTGAACGTCCTGCTTGAGGCGTTCGATCGCCCGGGTCCGCGGGTCCACGCCCGGGTCGGCGTCGTCGGAGGAGAGGACGGAAGCGACAGCCAGGTCGGCGATGGTGGTGGCGACCCGGCTGTTCTCCTCAGGCGTGCCGGGGTGGTGCCACCAGGCGACCCAGTTGCATTGGCCGATGACCGCGAGCGCGGCGATCCGGGCGTCGACCGGGCGGAACTCGCCGGAGGCGACGCCGGCCTCGATCACGGCGACGATCTCGTTGAGAACGTCGCGACGGCTCTGGTTGTACGGCCCGACGAGCTCCTCGGGGAGGTCTGCCTCGGAGCGGATCAGTAGCTGGAACTTGGCCGGTTCGCCGGCCTGTTGCAGTGCGATCGCGTGGGCGATCTCGCGCAGCTTCTGGGCGGCCCCCAGCTCGCTCTGTGCGCGGATGGCACGCAGCGCACGCGCCGGTCCTTCGGCGAGCTCGCTGACCAGCTTGGCCAGGATCTCGTCCTTGTTCTTGACGTAGTGATAGAGCGCCGGCCGGGTCAGTCCGGTCGCGTCCGCGATGTCCTTCAGGCTCGTCCCGGAGAACCCACGCTCGGCGAAGAGCCTGGTCGCCTCGGCGATGATCTGGCTCTCGACGAGATCGCGGCGGGTACTGCTCCGCACCCGCTCGTCGGCATCGGCGGGCTTCTTCGCTGACGTCATGGGCCGACTCTAACCGCCGGTCCCGGCCCGCAGCGCCGCGGCGACACGGTCGCGGAGCCGCGACTTGTCGATCTTGCCGACGTTCGTCCGCGGCAGGTCGTCCAGCTGCTCGACCCGTTCGGGCCATTTGAACTTCGCGACGCCGAGCGAGTCCAGGTACCGCTGGACGGTGGGCAGGTCGACGGCTCCGCGGGCGACGACGTACGCGCACGACCGCTCGCCCAGCCGGGCGTCGGGCATCGCGACGACGGCGGCCTGCTGGATGTCGGGGTGCCTGAGCAGCAGCAGTTCGATCTCCTCGGCGTTGATCTTCTCGCCGCCACGGTTGATCACGTCCTTGATGCGACCCTCGATCAGCAGCTGCGGCCTGCCGTCGTACGTCTCCCAGCGAGCGAGATCGCCGGTGCGGTAGAACCCGTCCGGGGTGAAGGCGAGCGCGTTGCGTTCCCCGGCCGCGTAGTACCCGGGGATCGTGTACGGACCGCGGCAGCACAGTTCGCCGATCTCGCCGTACGGCGCCTCGACCTCGCTGCCCGGGAGCAGGATGCGCACCTCGTCGTACTCGCTCAGCGGTGTGCCGACGGTCCGCAGCCGTGCCTCGCGCGGATCGTCGAGCCGGCTCATGACGAACAGGCCCTCCCCCATGCCGAACAGCTGTCCCGACCAGATCCCGCGCCGCTCGAGCTCGTCGAACAAGGTCTCGGGAACCTTCGTGCCGGACAGCAGAACCTGCCGCAAGGTCGGCAGTTGATCGAGAAAGCCAGGCTGCCGGAGAGCGCCGAAGTGCCCGTGCCCGATCAACGCGGAATCGACGCCGGCGCGGGCCAGCAGGTCCATCGAGGCCGTGGCGTCCGGCGTTCCGAGGACGAGGGTGGCTCCGCAGCTGTGGGCGGCGTGGATCGCGCAGGTGATCCCGGCGTTGTGGATGACCGGGATCAGGTGACCGACCTTGGTCTCCTTCGTCCAGCCGAGCCGGCGAGCGTAGGCCGCCGCGTTGTACCAGTACTCCGCATGCCGCCGCGGTATGAGCTTCGGTACGCCGGTCGTGCCGCCGGACAGCTGCAGCGCCACCAGATCGTCCGGCCCGGTGCTGCCTTGCGCCTCGTCGATCCGGGCGCGAATCGCCGCTTCGCTCAGGTCGGTACCGAGCGTCTCGAGCGACGACACCTCTGCGCCGATGGTGATGATGTGGCGGAGGCTCGGGTGGTCCGTGGCGATGTCCTGGGCGAAGGCGACCAGGTCGAACGGTAGGCCGGCTTCGACCAGGTGAGCGGTCGCCGCACACTGCCGGCTGATCTCGGCGATCTCGTGCGCACGGTGAGCGGCGAGCGTGGCAACAGGGACGAGAGCGGCTTTGAGGCACGCGTACCACGCCACCACGGTCTCCAACCGGTTGGTCACCTGGAAGATCACGCGGTCGCCCGGCTGGACACCGAGCTCGAGCAGGCCCGCGCCGATCCGGTCGGTCCGCTCGTCGAGTTCGGCGTACGTCAGACTCCCTTGCTCGGCCACGACGGCGATCCCATCCGGATGCCGCTGCGCCACCGCGGTGAACTCGCGAGCGATGGAACGATCGCCCCACAGCCCGGCTTCCCGGTAGCGCTCGGCCAGCTCCGGCCGGAACGGCGGCACCAGCTCGTCCGTGATCACGCGGCACCGCCCAGGTCGACCAGGTCGACGCGCTCGGTGACGAGAGCGCCGACGGCGAGGTCGGTCGCACTCGCGTCGAGTCGGGCCACGACCAGCGTGCCCGCTTCGCGCCGGATCCGCTCTGCCAGGTCGAACATCGTCAACACGGAACCAGTATCAGCAGCAGTGCTCAGCAGTACGCCGGACAGCGCCTCGTCGGCCCCGATCTCCTTCACGAGAGTGTCGGCGGCGAACCCCCAAGGATCGCCGAGCGTCACGTGCACCGGACGCAGGCCAGCGATCTCCGAAGCCCGCACGCGACGCGACGGAAACGCCGTACCGAGAGGTTGCCGCAACACCCACTCAGTGCGGTTGCCGTCATCGACCTCCGACACCTCGCACCGCCCATACTGAGCAAGAGCCATCCGTACGACGCCCACCGCCGACGTAGCGAATCGGTCGACAGAGACCTTCCCCGCCCGGGTCATGTACGAGACGAGGAGTTGCTCCACCGGCAGGTCGAGCCGCGTCGGGAACGAGTCCCACCAGCTCATACTCCGGGCCGCCGTCTCCTGGAGATGTTCGACGGCCGGCCGCCGTACCCGCTCGTACTCCGCCAGCGCCTCCTCGAGGTCGCTCGCGCCGTCGATCGCCGCGGCCAGCGCGATGCCGCCCTCCATCGCGAGCTTGGTGCCGGACCCGATCGAGTAGTGCGCGGTGTGGGCCGCGTCGCCGAGCAGTACGACGTTGCCGTCGTGCCAGCGTTCGCAGCTGACCGTCCGGAACCGCAGCCAGCGCGTGCGGTTCCCGATCAGCCGATGCCCGTGCAAGTGCTCGGCAAAGGCCTCGCCGAGATACGCGAGCGCGTCCTCGTCACTCCCATCGAACTGCAGCCGCTCGGTGGTCACGTCGAAGCCGGCCCGGCGCCACGTCTCCTCGTCGGTCTCGATCAGGAACGTGCTCCGATCACTGGCATAGGGGTAGGCGTGTGCGACAAAGGTCCCGTACTCCGTCCGCACCGGTGCGAATACCGCCCTCGGCAGCGCAACGTCTGTCCCGGCCCAAAGATAAAGGCCTTTGTGTACGTCGATCCGAGCGCCGAACACCTCAGCACGGGCATCCCGGGTTCCACTGTTGACACCATCGGCGGCGATCACGAGCTCGGCATCGAGCTCATCCGCAGAGACCCGCGAGTTGTAGCTGAACTCGACGCCGGCATCGGCCGCATGACCGCGCAGGACGTCGAGCAACGTCGACCGGCCGATCGCGATCAGGTTGTCCAGCGCCAGACTCACCTCCCGGCCGCCGACCGTCATCGACATCTCGTGCGACCACGAGTTCGCGACGATCGCCGCGAAGGTTTCCGGGTCCGCCGCCTCCAGGTTCCGCTGCGTGCGAGTCGCCAGACCGACACCGAAGCCGAACGTACTGGCGGGCTCCGATTGCTCGAAGACCCGCACGCGACTGTCGGGATGCCGGAGCTTGAGCAGGCGGGCGACGTACAGTCCGCCCGGCCCACCGCCCAGCACGTCCACGGAGCGAAGCCTCACTGCGGCCCACCCGCGAGTGCGAACCGGCCGACGTCGGACACGTGGTCCGCGTGATCCTTGGGCACGACCGAGGAGTAGACAGCTGTCCAGCACCCCGGGCAGCAGAGCTGCCGGAACAGGACCTCGTCGTCGACGTACGTCGCCGGATCGGAGGTGATCTGCGGACCGGCCTCGCTCGACGGTCCCTCGAAGATCGCGAGCTGAAGCTGCGTGCCGGTGGTGAGGTCGGCGAGCCGGTGACCGCAGTGCGCACAGCCAACCTCGTTGCCCGCGACAACCAGGTTGTCGTCCAATCGTCGCGCACTCTCCAAACCGATCCGCGTCGCATCGGATGTCTCAGGCACAACGGAACGCTCACGTCGCTGGTCCCGCAACCGATCACGCAGTACGGCGGTCTCCTCACCGTCGACCACGTTGTCCCGCAGGACAACGCCGTACACCTGATGCGCGGCCTCTGGTGAGACCTTCTGCTCTCGTACGTCGTCAGCCACCGCAGCCGGGTCGCGATGCAGCGGATCGCCGTACCCGCCGCCGCCTTGCCAGCTCAGATACAGCACCTCCCCCGGCGCGAGATAGGACTGCGCATAACAGTTGCCGAGTTCAACACCATCGCCGAAGTCGTCCAGCGACTGTGGAACCTTGCCCTGCTCGAGAAGCGCGTGTACGTCGGCACCACGCGCGACTGCGTCGAGACCCGTGTTGCCGGGATAGCCGCCGGCCAGCCCGTTGTTCTGCGAGACCGCCTTGCCGGCGGAGGCGAGCACCAGGCCGGCTGGATTGCTGGACCCGTAGAGCGTCACCGCGACTGATGCACTGACGCCGCCACGCTGCCGCCCGGGACCGCCTGAGTCGGGCTCCTCACGCCGCCACAGCGTGAGCAGTGGATAGAGGAACTCGGTCATCTCGACGTCGGGGATGCGCCCCATCGGGATGCAGAACAGGCCGCCCGTATCCATACCGTCCGCCTGCGGCCGGGCACCGAACCCGCCGGCCATCGGCTCCATCATCACGTTGAGGAACGGCATCGGGAACTCGCCACGTTCGTCGAGCCCGGCCACGACCGCCGTGTCCCAGGTACCGCAGCAGGCCGCCTGAACACTCTTGCCGAGGTCCACCGACCGATCGAGCAACTGCGACAGGCACTCCGCGACCAACGTCCCGGTGAGCCAGGCCGGTCCGATCGGACCACGACTGACGGCTGCGGGGAAGGTCGCGTTGTTGATGGTCCCTTCCTCCGCGACCAGGTCGAAGCAACGCATCAGGCCGCCCGCCGACCAGGGGATGTCGTGCGCCAGGATCGGCAGCAACGCGAGCATCACGCCACCACGCATCCCCGCGAAGGTGCAGTTGATGACGCCGGTCTGCGGATCGGTGCCGTGGAAGTCGAAGGTCAGGTGATCGTCGGTCTTGGTCATCGCGACGGTGATCTTGTGCACGCCACGGTCGCCCTCGTGCGACTGGTCTTGATACCCGGTCGCGCGCCAGGTCCCGTCGGGCAACGCGGTCAGCTTGCGCCGCAGCCGGCTCTCGGCGTCGGCCATCATCCGCTTCATGACCGCCTTGACCGTGTCCGCGCCGTACTGCTCGATGACATCGACCAGACGCTTGCGACCGACCGAGTTCGAGCCGATCTTGGCCCGGAGGTCCAGGTTGACCAGCATCGGTACGCGCGAGCGTCGTACCCAGGCATCGGCGACGTCGTTCTGCAGCTCGAAGTCGCGCACGACCTTGATCGGTGGCGTCGGCAGCGCCTCGGCGAAGACGTCCTGCGCGGCCGGGGAGAACGAGCCCAGCCCGACACCGCCGAGGTCCGGCTCGTGGCAGATCGCACTGGTCCAGGCGAACAGCTTGCCCTCGTGGAAGACCGGCTGGAACACGATCACGTCGCTCTGGTGCAACCCGCCGCCGACCCACGGGTCGTTGCAGAGGAACATGTCGCCCTCGCGAATACCGGGATTGTCGGCCCGGTGCTGCAGAGTCCAGTAGATCGCCAGATCGACGGCACCGACGAGCATCGTGTTGTAGAGGCCGACCTGCACCTCCTGGCCGACCTCGTCGCAGATCGCGAAGTCGAAGTCGTTCGCATCCGTGACGATCGGGGAGCCGGACATCCGCTTCAGCGCCTCGCCCATCTCCTCGGTGACGGACCACAGGCGATGCCGGATCACCTCGTAGGTCAAGGGATCCAGGTTGTCGATCTGCTCCTGCGTGACGGTGTGCACCGGCAGGGACGCGGGCAACGCGGAGGCGAGCACCGCCGGGTCGACGGGACGGCTGGAGAAGTACTCCGAACCGGGAATCTGCATCGCCATGGTCAGGACCTCTTCTGGGTGTCGATCGTCAGGTTGCCGAGGTGGTCGACCACCCCGGTCATCTCCGGCGGTACGACGACAGTCGTCGTGGGCACTTCGATCACGGCCGGACCGGTGATGACGTGGCCCGCCTTCAGTGCGCGATAGTCGTAGATCGGCGTCTCGACGTACCCGACCCGGGCATCGAGACAGACCTTCCTGGTCGAGTACGACGCCTCGGACGGATCGGATCCTTCGGCATCGGCGAGCTTTGGCAACGTGGGCGAGAACGGCAGCACGCCGGTCCCCCGGACGCGGAAGGTGATCGCCTGGATCCCGGCCGCGCTGAAGCCGGTGCCCTCGCCGTACAACTCGGCGTACCGCTTCTCGAACGACGCGACCGTGTCGGCCATCGTGGTCGCGTCGAGCGGCCCGTTCGGGACCTCGACCGACACCTCGGCCAACTGCGCGGTGTAGCGCAGATCCAGCGACCGCACGCACTCGATCCGCTCGTAACTCAGCCCCTGACGGTCCAGCGCGGACCGCACCTGCTCCTCGAGTACGGCGAAGTTGTCCGCGGCCCGGACCGGATCGAACGGCATCGGCCCGGGATCGGACAGCTCTGATGCCAGTACGACGTCTGACGACGCGAGGCCGTAAGCGGAGAACGCCGATGCGACAGGCCCCAGTGGTACGACGACCTCCCGCACACCGACCTCGGCGGCGTACGAAGCGCAGTACGCCGGCCCGGCACCACCGAACGCGTACAGCACGAACGACCTCGGGTCATGGCCCGCTTCGACGACTGTCTTGCGCAACAGGTCACCGGTCTGGGCGTTCTGGATCGCGTAGATCGCGGCCGCGGCGTCCTCGACGCTCAGGCCGAGCGGACCGGCGATCTTCTCCCGGATCGCCCGCCTGGCCGCATCGACGTTGAGCGCCTTGCGACCACCCAGAAGCCCGGACTCCGGGAGGATGCCGAGCACCAGATTGGCATCGGTGTTGGTGGGCTCAGTGCCTCCCGTGTCGTAACAGGCCGGACCAGGCACCGACTGCGCGCTCCGTGGACCGACCTGGAGGTTGCCGCCGGCATCGATCCAGGCGATCGCGCCGCCGCCCGAACCGATCGCGTGGACCTCGAGCGTCGGCACGTTGACGGGGTGGTGATTGATGATGGTGGTGCTGGCCCGGACCGGTTCGCTGTCCACGATCAGGCCGACGAGGAACGTCGTACCGCCGACATCTGTGGTGATGATGTTGCGGTGGGCAAGCTGCCGGCCCAGCGACACGGCACCGACGACGCCGCCGGTGAGCACCGAGCCGACTGTGCTGATCGCGGTCGAGGGCGCCTCGCTCGCGGCGATCGCACCGCCGTTGCTCTGCATCACCAGCAGCGGACCGGCGAGGCCTTGCGCACGCAGCCGGCCTTCGAGAACTCCCAGGTACTCGCCCAGGCCCGGACCGATCTGCGAACTCATGATCGTCGTCGCGTTGCGGGCGAACTCGCGGATCCGCGGACTCACCTCCGAGCTCAAGGCGACGAACACGTCCGGATCGATCGCGTGGATCAGCTCCCGGATCCGCCGCTCGTGCACCGGATTCTTGAACGACCACAACAGCGACACCGCGACCGAGCGAATCCCTTCCGCGAGCAGGCTGTTCACCGCCGTACCCACGGAATCCTCGTTCAGCGGCACGACGATGTTGCCGTCCCGGTCGATCCGCTCGACCACCTCCAGCGCGTGCCGCTTCGGGATCAGGCCGTGGTTCTTGCTCTGGCCGAGCACGTTCTGCAGTTCGTCCGGTGACGACCCGAGATAGCGGCCCTCGACGTTCATGATGAAGATCGAGTCGCGGTGCCCGACCGTCGTCAGGAACCCGACCGGCGGCACGTTGCCCATCACCAGCGCGTTCAGCGACGACGTCGTACCGTGCGCGACGTGATGCGTCTTTCCGAGCATCTCCTCCACCGGCTCGGCCAACTGCTCGGCCAGCCCGGCAAGCGCCTCCATGACTCCACGCGAGTAGTCATCCGGCGTCGACGGCGCCTTGGCCGCGACAACCGTCCCCGCATCGTCATCCAACACCGCATCCGTGAACGTCCCACCGACATCCACCCCGATGACATAAGCCATGGCGCCCTCTCTCTTCCGCTGAGACCCCCAACGTAGACACAGCCTGACACTCGCGTCAATACTTTGACACTCTTGTCAGCACGGTCTCGGCTGGGTCAGTTGACGAAGAGATCTCTGGGGCGGGCGCCTTCCTACAGATCCGGCGGCCCTTGATGGCCGCCGGATCGCTTGCTGGGTGCTGTGGTCAGCAGCTGCCGATGTCGTGGGTGTGTAGGTGGACGAGGTGGCCCTCGCCGTCGAAGTCGGCGTAGACCTCGGTGAGGACGTGGTTGTGGCAGACGTCGCCGAGGTGCACGCCGCCGATCCCACCCTGATCGTTCGCCATCATCGGGAACCGCAGCTTCGGCCGTTCCTGCTTCACCGCGGTCTCCTCGGTCTCCAGAGTGCTCATGGTTCTTCCCCCTCCTTGTGGTACCGGACATCACCAGCGTGCGCCGTGGTCTTCAGACAGCCTTAAATCCACTGAGGCGAGTCAGGTCTTGGTGTCGTGGGGGATGTTGGCGGCGGCGTAGGCGTCGGCTTCGTCGAGGGTTTCGTGCTGGAGGAGTTGTTCGGCGATGCCGTCGAGGCGGGTGCGGTTCTCGCGGAGGAGTCGGCGGGCCTCTTGATAGCACTCGTCGATGAGGCGTCGTACCTCGTCGTCGACGATGTTCAGCAGAGAGTCCGAGGCCATGGCCCGTGGGTCGCCGTCCGAGGGGAGGACCGAGACCGGGCCGACGGCCGCGGACATCCCCCACCGGCCGACCATCGAGCGGGCGATCCGGGTCGCGGTCTCCAGGTCGCTCTCGGCGCCGGTCGTGACCACGCCGAGGACCTCTTGCTCGGCCGCCATCCCGCCGAGTGCACCGATGATGCGGCCGCGCAGATAGCCGGCGTCGTACCCGTACCGATCCATCTCCGGCGTCGACAGCGTGACGCCGAGCGCGCGTCCACGCGGAATGATCGAGACCTTGCGCACGGGGTCGGCGCCGACCTGGATCATGCCCAGCAGCGCATGACCGCCTTCGTGATAAGCGGTACGACGACGCTCCTCCTCGGGCATGACGACGTTGCGAGCGGCACCGAGTTGGATCTTCTCCAGGGCGTTGGTCAGGTCGTACTGGTGGATCTCCGACCGGCCTTGGCGCGCGGCGGCCAGCGCGGCTTCGTTCAGCAGGTTGGCCAGGTCGGCGCCGGTCGTTCCCGGAGTGGATCGGGCCATCGCGGCGAGGTCGACGTCAGCGGCAAGCGGCTTGCCCCGCGCGTGCACTCGCAGAATGGCTTCGCGGCCCTTCTGATCCGGCGCATGCACAGTGATCGTGCGGTCGAACCGGCCCGGTCGCAGCAGCGCCGGATCCAGTACGTCGGGACGGTTGGTGGCCGCCAGGACGACGACTCCCTCGGTGCCGGAGAAGCCGTCCATCTCGGTCAGGATCTGGTTCAGTGTCTGCTCCCCCTCGTCGTGACCGCCGATCGACCGGGCGCCGCCGCGCGCCCGGCCGATGGTGTCGATCTCGTCGATGAAGATGATCGCCGGCGCCACCTTCCGAGCCTCCTGGAACAGTTCACGCACCCGTCTGGCCCCCACCCCGACGATCGCCTCGATGAACTCCGAGGCGCTGGCCGAGAAGAACGGGACGCCGGCCTCACCCGCGGTGGCCCGGGCGAGCAACGTCTTGCCCGTGCCCGGCGCACCGGCGAGCAGAACGCCCTTCGGCGCCCGCGCGCCCAGCCGGCGGTACTTGTCGGGCTCTTTCAGGTAGTCGGTGATCTCGGTGATCTCGGCCTCGACCTCGTCGATGCCCGCGACGTCGGCGAAGGTCGCCCGGACACTCTCCGGATCGACCGGCTTCTTCTGTCCGCCACCGAGCAGACCGCCGAGCCCTCCCCCGGCCGCGCGTTGCTGGCGCCGGAACAACCAGAGATAGAACCCGACCAGCAGGAGGATCGGCGCGAACGAGATCAGCAGATTCCACAGCGCACCGCGTTCCTGGACCACCGGAGTGGCCCGAACGGTCGTGCCGCTCTTCTCCAGGGCGCCGTACAGATCGTCGTTGGCGAACGTCGGTCGCTCGGTGGTGAACTTCGTGTACGACGTGTCCGTCTTGCCCGGGACGGACGCCGCCTCGTTCAGCCGGCCCTCGATCGTGTCCCCACGGGCGAAGATCTCAGCGACGTTCCCCTTCTCCACCTGCGTGGTGAACTCGGTGTACGCGATCGTCTCCACTCCCCCGGACATCTGGTCCTGCATCGTGGTCAGCAGGAACAGCACCAGGTATCCGCCGACGATCCACCCCACCAGCTTCAGCCAGCGCGGCCGGCGAGGCCGTTCGCCCTTCCCCGTCGGGAGACCTTCGGTACGCCAGGGCGGATCGGCGGATCGCTTCGAGCCATCGGCTCGCTCGTCCCGATTCGCGGCCGGCCGCTCCCGTGGCAGCGGCTCCTGATCCTGGTCACTCATGGTCGGCTCCGTTGGTCGGCATGCTCCCATCGTCCAGCAGAAGCCCCCTCGGTGGACCCAGTCGAGCCCACGGGTCTTGCCACGGGAGACGACAAGCGCCGGACCACCATCAGGACTCCGGGTTGATTCCGCGCAGCGCGTCGGTCAGTTGGCGGCGGGCGGTGAGGTGGAGCTTCGTGAAGACCTTGCGGATGTGCCACTCGACAGTGCGGGGACTGATGAACAGCTCCGAGGCGATCTCGGCGTTGGTCAGGCCGCTCGCCGCGAGGCGAGCGATGTGCAGTTCCTGCGCCGTGAGCTCCTGCTGCGTGTCGACCGTCTGTCTGCGGACTGTCTCGCCGGTGGCATTGAGCTCGCGGCGCGCCCGGCCGGCGAACGCCTCCATCCCCATCGCAGCCATTGCGTCGTACGACGATCGGAGTTGTTCACGTGCTTCCAGCCGGCGACCGGCACGTCGCAGCCATTCGCCGTACAGCAACCGGGCCCGGGCCGACTCGACGCGCAGGTTCGTGCGCTCGAGGCGGTCAACCGCTTCGCGGTAAAGCTCCTCGGTGCGGGGACCGTCGAGTTGAGCCTGCGAACGCGCCGCGACACCCGCAGCCCAGTCCGTTCCGCTCGCCCGGGCTGCCTCGGCCAGTTGCTCGGCGGCATCCGCGGCAGTGTCAGAGTCACCGGTGCGCGCTGCTGCTTCGACGAGTTCGACAAGACTCCAGGACCTGACCACCATCTCCTCGGGGTGAGCGGCGGCCGCACGGGCGGATTCGAGAGCCGCTGGGTACCGGCCATGACTGTTGCTCAGCAACGCGTTCGCCCAGTGGGTGAGGGAGACGCTGAGCCCTTCACCACGCGCCTCAGCGTCACGCCGCGCCGCCGTGAGAAACCGCGTCGTGTGATCGTCACGTCCCTCGAACGCGGCGAGGCCGATGGCGCCGTACGGCGTCATCCTGATCTGCGCGAGCTCGGTCGCGGCCTCCGCCTCCTGGACCAGGGCCGCCGCGGCTTGCAGGTCGCCGGAGAACAGGTCCACGAAGACACGGGAATTGAGCGCCAGCGGCAAAGCGCTCACCGCACCCGAGTCCCGGGCGATCCGCAGGTGCCGGCTGGCCAGTTGATCCCAGGCCCTGCCGTCCCTCAGTTCGATCGCGATCACCGTCGCCAGCCAGAGGAACCGGACCGCCTCCTGGACAGGGATGTCGTCGCTGTCAAACGCCTGAACTGCGGCTCGGAGCGTTGGAGCCGCCGTCTGATAACCGTCGCCGAAGAGCACTGCGAGTGCACGCAGCAGATCATCTCCCCGCCGCGGCGGGGATGGTCTCGGTACGTCGCGCACCATCAAGGCAACTGCCATCGGCCCCGGCTCGGTGGCCAGGTGTCCGGCGAACCAGGCCGCGGTGAACGCGTCGACATAACTCTCCAGAGCCAACTCGACGTCGAGCGGCTCCAATCGGCGAGCGGCACTCACCAGCAACGGGAGAGCTTCGCGGCCCTGATTAGCCGCCAGCCCGATCTGAGCGCGCAGTACGTCGATGCGGGCACGCTGGAGCTCGTCGAGCGGACCGTGTTCGGTCACCGCGAGCAGTTGCGAAGCCGCCTCGAGAGCGCCGGCGTGCATCATGGCCTGGGCCGCATTGAGTCGACGCTGGACGCGGTCCGCGGCGTTGGGCGTCAGCACGGCCGCCCGCTCGAGGAACGCAGCGGCAGCGGCCAGTCCGCCTTGTGCCAGTGCGCGATCCGCTGAGCGTTCGAGCTGCGCCGCGACGGCTTCATCCGGCCCGGTTGCCGCGGCTGCGCGATGCCAGGCCTGCCGATCAGGGTCCGCCTGCTGGTCGGTGGCCTCAGCCAGGGCCTGGTGTGCCGCCTGACGCTCCACTACGGTGGCCGAGCGGTACGCAACCGAACGCACCAACGGATGACGGAACCGAACGGTCTGGCGGAGCTCGATCAGCCCTGCTTGTTCGGCCGAGCGGGCGGCATCGACGCCGATGCCGAGTCGCTGGGCCGCCCGCCACAGCAGGCGGACATCGCCGAGCGGCTCTGCGGCCGCGGTGAGCAGCAAAAGACGCGACTCGTGCGGAAGCGACTCGAGCTCACGACGAAACCCCTCCTCCATCCGGCCGGTCAGGGATCTCTTCCCGATCGTGCTGTCAGGCCCCGGCCCGAAGCTGAGCTCAGCCGCCGTGAACCATCGCGGCAGCTGCAGCAATGCCAGCGGGTTCCCGTGCGCCTCGGCCAGGATGCGCTCTCGCACGCGCTCGTCGAGGTGGCCGCTCACGGCCGATTCCAGCATCTCCCGAGCGTCCGGCGCAGCCAGACCACGCAGTGACAGGCCAGGGAGATCCGCCCAGGTCTTGGCGCTCTCGCCTGCTCTGACCGAGATGACCAAAGCGACAGACTGGACCATCGACTGGGTCGTCAGTCGGCGAGCCACGAACGCGAGCGTCCGAACGGAGGCTTGATCGAGCCACTGTGCATCGTCGACGATGCACACCACCGGGCTGTCCCCGGAACTTTCGGACAGCAATGTCGAGGTGGCGAGCCCGACCAGGAAATGGTCCGGAGGAGTTCCCTCCCGCAGGCCGAACGCCGTTGCCAGAGCGTCCGCCTGCGGCCCTGGCAGTCGATCGAGCAGGTTCAGTACCGGCGTGCACAGCTCATGCAGGCCCGCGAACGCGAGTTCCATCTGCGATTCGACGCCGGCAACGTGCAAGGTGCGACAGTCCGTTGCCGCTGCCTCGACGTACTCCAGCAGGGCGCTCTTGCCGATGCCGGGCGCACCGCGCAGGACGAGAACACCGTGACCGCCCAACCGCACGGATGCGACCAGGCGGTCCAGCACCTCGCACTCGTCGCGCCGACCTCGCAAGGACAGCCGTGGACGGTTGGTTCTCCCGGACACGGCTTTCAGGCTAGACCTGGCCGAAGCACCAGTGCATCGGCCAGTACGTGGTACTGGCGCGATCACGTGCACGGTGAGTGATGGTCGAGTCGTCAGCCCCACGCGGGTCTGGTGATCGGAGACCTTCGATGAACACTCAGCAGTTCCACGTCACCGAGGTCTCGGACGCCTATTGGCGAGCGTCGTTCGGCAACGGACCGGTGAACCTGATCGATCCTGACACGATCGAGCAGCTCAGCGACCTCGTCGCCCGGATCGAGGAGGCTCCCGCGCTCACGGTCGTGGTCTTCGACAGCCTGAACCCGGACTTTTTCATGGCGCACTGGGACATCACTGCCAACCGGTCCCGGGTCGCGGCGATGCGGCCAGGCCCAACCGGTCTGCATCCGTATGTGGACAATCTGATCCGGCTGAGCAAGGTCCCTGCGGTCACCGTCGCGGCCGTCCGGGGCCGGGCCCGTGGCGCCGGCAGCGAGTTCTTGCTGGCGACCGACATCCGGTTCGCTGGCGACAACGCCGTACTCGGTCAGGTGGAGGTCGGCATGGGTGCTGTGCCAGGCGGTGGCGCGATGGCCCGCCTGGCTCGCTTGGTCGGCCGGTCGCGGGCCGCCGAGATCGTCCTCGGTGCGGACGACTTCCCGGCTGCGCTCGCCGAGCGCTACGGCTATGTCAACCGCGTCGTCCCCGACAGCGAGCTCGACGACTTCGTCGATCGATTCGCCCGACGCATCGCCGGCTTCGACAAGACCGCGATCGTCTCCGCCAAAGGATTGCTGGATCTGGCGTCGCTGCCCGCCGACGACGAGTTCGGGCCGGGCATGATCGCGTTCCTCCAGACAGCGTGGCGCCCGGTGAACGCCGCACGGATGCGCTACCTGCTCGAACGCGGCCTGCAGACGCCGAAGGGCGCCGAACTCGACCTCGGCCGGGCAGTCGGTGCGGCCGGGGCGCCACCGAACGGTGTCTACCCGAACAGTCAGGCTTCCGGCTGAGAATCGTTGCCCGCGGCCGGAGTCAGTGCCAGAGTGAAACCTGCGCCAGGCTCCGACGTCGCCCCATGCCGAGGGCCAATCCGCCATGCGGCCTAAGACGATGGGGTGGTCATGACTGTCAGCTCAGGATGGCCGGGCCTCCGTGGACGTCGTTCCGAGTGCGAATCGCTGATCTCACTGCTCACTGCTGCTCGCAACGGACAAAGCCAGGTCATTGTTCTGTCCGGCGAGGCCGGAATCGGCAAGACGGCCCTGCTGCAATACGTGCTGGACAACGCCGACGGGTACGGCGTGAGCCGGGCAGCCGGTGTCGAGTCGGAGATGGAGCTCGCGTTTGCGAGCTTGCACCAGCTGTGTGTTCCCTTTCTCGACCGGCTGGATCGGTTGCCGCTTCCGCAGCGGACGGCACTCGACACCACGTTCGGCCTCGCGTCCGGCCCTCCGCCCGATCGGTTCGTCGTCGGACTCGGCGTACTCAATCTGCTGAGCTCCGCAGCCGAGGAGCAGCCGCTGCTCTGCGTCATCGACGATGCCCAGTGGCTCGACCAGGCATCCGCGCAAACACTGGAGTTCGTCGCCCGTCGGCTGCACGCGGAGCCCGTTGCGATGATCTTCGCTCTCCGTACGACGGATGAACAGCCGATACTGACCGCACTGCCGCAGTTGCCGGTGCCCGGACTGAACAACCGCGATGCCGCGGACCTGCTGGATTCCGTGCTGGCCGGCCGGCTCGATGCCGAGGTCCGGGAGCGCCTGGTGGCCGAGACGCACGGAAACCCGCTCGCACTGCTCGAACTCCCCCGCGAGCTGGCAGGCAGGGCGCCCGACGGCGAGAGCCCAAGCACCAGTCTGGCCAGCCGCCTGGAGGAAGGTTTCCTCCGCAAGCTGGAATCTCTACCGAACCAAGCCCGGCAGCTGATGGTCCTCTCGGCCGCCGACCCGGTGGGAGATATCGACCTGGTACGGCGGGCTGGACAGCGACTCGGGATCGGCGACGACGCGATCTCGGCCGCCGAGGCGACGGGCCTGCTCGAACTGCGTCACAGAGTCGAGTTCAGGCATCCACTCGTGCGGTCGGCCGTCTATCGTGCGGCTGCTCCGGAAGAGCGACGTACCGTCCATCAGGCGCTCGCCGAGGTCACCGATCCGGTCACGGACCCGGACCGGCAGGCCTGGCACCGCGCCCGCGCGGCCGCCGGTCCCGACGAATCAGTCGCGACCGCACTCGAGCAGTCCGCGGACCGTGCCCTCGGCCGCGGTGGACTGACGGCCGCCGCATCATTCCTCGAAGCTGCTGCGACGCTCACACCTGAGGCCGATCACCGAGCTCAGCGATCGCTGGCAGCCGCGCAGGCGAAGGCGACAGCCGGTGCTTTCGACGACGCTCTGTCATTGCTCGCCGAGGCACAGGCCGGACCGCTCGACGAGACACAGAGTGCGCTGGTGGACCTGTTGCAGGCGCAGATCTCGCACTATTCCGAAGGTGGAAACAAAGGGCTTCCACTGCTCCTCGCCGCCGCTGCCCGGCTCGAGCCGCTCGACCCGAAGCTCGCCCGGGAGACCTACCTGGACGCCTTCGCCGCGGCCATGTTCGCCGGCCGGCTCGCGTCCGGTTCCGGCATCGGAATGCGTCAGGTCGCCGAGGCCATCCGTGAGATTCAACTGCCGGCAGTGATCGGCAAGTCCGATGTGATGCTGCGCCGGATCGGGGAGCTCTATACCGACGGCTACACGGCGGCGGCTCCCGGACTGCTCGACACCGTCCGGGCGTTCGGTTCCGACGAGCTCACTCTGGACGAGTCCGTCCGCTTCGCCTGGCTTGCGGCCTGTGCGGCGACAGATCTGTTCGACGACGGCAACTGGGACGTCCTCACCCGAAGGCACTTGGCTGCCATTCGCGAGATCGGCGCGTTGAGCGTGCTGCCGGTCGCGCTCACCAGCCGCATCATCTACGACCTGTACAGCGGCGACCTGGCCGAGGCGGAGGCCTTGGTCGCCGAATGCGCCTGGGTCGCCGAAGTGACCGGCGGGCAGAACACGATGACGCCGTACGGCGAGGTCTGCCTCAACGCCATCCGCGGCGACGCGGGACGGGCAGAACCGCGCTTCCGCAAACTGCTCGACGATGTGACAGCTCGCGGTGAAGGCGTTGGCCTGAACATGATCGGCTGGTTCCAGGCTGTGATGTTCAGTGGCCTGGGCCGCCACGCGGAAGCGTTGACCGCCGCCCAGCTGGCCGCCGCCTCACCTCTCGAACTCGGCCCGCCGAAGTGGGCCCTCGCCGAGCTCGTCGAAGCCGGCGTACACAGCGAGGACACCAAGGAGGCCGCCCAGGCCTTCGAACAGCTGACGTCGTTCACCCAGGCCAGCAGGACCGATGCGGCATTGGGAGTCGAGGCCGGCCGGAGAGCCCTGCTGCACTCGGGCCGCGCCGCCGAAGACTGCTATCGAGAAGAAGCCGAGAGGCTGGCGCGTACGACGCTTCAAGTCGAGCGCGCCCGGGCTCAGCTCCGGTACGGCGAATGGCTGCGACGGGAGGACCGTCGCGGGGACGCACGCACTCAGTTGCGCCTCGCGTTCGAGACGTTCAGCGCCATGGGTCTCGGCGGATTCGCCGAGCGTGCACGCCAAGAACTCGCCGCGACCGGCGAGACCGTTCGCCGGCGAACGGTCGAATCGGCCGGGAACCTCACCGCTCAGGAGACGCACATCGCTCGGCTCGCCGTGGAAGGTCTCACCAACTCCGAGATCGGCGACGCGGTCTTCCTCAGCGCCCGGACGGTGGAATGGCATCTGCGCAAGGTGTACTCCAAGCTCGGCGTCCAGACCCGCCGAGACCTCCGCCAGTCCCTCCCGGAGTCGCCCCACACCGTCTGATCCCTCAGCCGAAGAGTTTTCGGAATCCGTCCCGCCAGGACGGACTGTCGAGGGCGAACCCCAGCTCCGCCTTCGCCTTGGCGTTGCTGGCCGGCGGAAGGTGGTTGCCGTAGTACACGGCCTGGACGCCGATCTGCTGCTCGGCCTCCTCTTCCGAGATACGCCGCGGCGGCGGGGCATCCAGAAGCTCGGCCAGGTACGGCAGCCACTCGGCCTGCGAAGCGGGATCGTCGTCCACGATGTTGTAGACACCAGGGCTGCCGCGGTCGACGGCCTGCAACGTGACCGACGCCGCGTCGTGAACGTGAACGAACGGGTACCGCCCGGCGCCGTCGCCGACGATCGGCAGCTCACCCGCCTTGACCGCCGTGGTGATGTCGCCACCAGGTCCGATCGCAGTGCCCTCGCCGTACAGGAATCCGTACCGAAGAACGACGCCCTCGATACCCGGCGTGTCCAGCACCAGGTTCTCAGCCACGATGTTGGCTTCGACGTGGGTTCCGATCGGCCCCGGAGCTTCCAGGTACGGCGGCGCCGACTCGTCCGTCGTACCTGAGCCGGGTCGGGTCATGAAGCTGGCGCTCTGTGCGACGACCCTCAGAACGCCGGCCTCACGCGCCGCGTTCATCAGTACCTTCGTGCCCTCGCGCCGCAGCCGGTTGGTCACCTCCAGCCAGGTCCCGTAGTCCGGAGCCGGCACCGCGAGCGCAGTCATCAGATTGATGATCACTTGCGGTTGAGCCTCGATGATCACCTGTCCCACCTCGACCTCGTCGAGCCCGTTCATCACGACCGGTCGCGCCCCGAGTCCTTCCACGAGACCAAAGCGGTCACGCCGGCGGGTGCTGACCGTGACCTGGTGGCCGTGGTCGACCAGCGCCTCGACGACGGGCCGGCCGACAACCCCTGTTCCTCCTGCGACGAAGACCCGCATGGCCATCTCCCTTGAGTTCCCAGCTGTGTCCGACTCGTTCATCGTCGATCGTTCGACGGACATCTCGCACCCGGCACAGTCCCTGGTCCCGCCACGGGAGAACACGGGCCGGAACGGTGCGGCCCGTGAACCAGGGAAAGGACCAGTGGCGCTCACTGGCGCAACGGTCGGCGGACGCGAGCAGTGTCGGTGAGGTCGACAGACCACAGCGGATCTGTCCTTTTCGAAGGAGTCCCTCCCATGAGCATCTCTCCCGCAGATCCGCCGCGCCCTTTCTCCCGCCGGGCCTTTGTCGGTACTGCCGCAGCTGCCACCGGGGTGTCATTGTTCGGCGCGGCGTCCACCGCCTCCGCAGCGCCGCAGCGGGCGCGGGACGGCATCGGCTCGGTCTCCACCGCTCCGAAGCTCCCGGCCGGTTTCACCAGGACCTTCAGGAGCCGGTTCGTCGATGCCAACGGCATCCGCCAGCACGTGGTCATCGGCGGTGACGGTCCCCCGCTGCTGCTGGTGCACGGCTGGCCGGAGAACTGGTACGCCTGGCGCTTCCTGATGCCGGCACTGGCTCGCGAGTTCACCGTCATCGCCGTCGACCAGCGCGGTATCGGCCTGACCGAGAAGACCCGAGCCGGGTACGACACCGCCACTCTGGCCGACGATCTCGCCGAACTCATGACCGCACTCGGCCATCAGCGGTTCGCTGTCGTCGGTCACGACACCGGCTACATCATCAGCTACGCGCTGGCCGCCGACCACCGCGACCGCGTCGACCGCCTGGTCGTCGCCGAGATCCCCGGCCCACCAGGACTGGTGGATCCCGAACACGCTCCGCCGCCACTCTTCCTGCCCGAGTTCCTCAACAACAGGCTCTGGCACATCCCGTTCAACCGGGTCAACGACGAGCTGATCGTTGACATGGTCAGAAGCAACGCGGACGCCTACTACCGCTACGAGTTCGCCATCCAGGGCGGCGGGGCGACGCTGCCGGAGTACGCCATCCAGTACTACGTCAGCCTCTACAACCGCGACCGGAACGCCCTGCGCGCCAGCTTCGGTCTCTACCGTGCCTGGGACGCCATCCTGGCGCAGAACGCGGACCGCCAGCAGACGAAGCTGACGATTCCGGTTCTCGGGATCGGTGGAGAGAACAGCTGGGGTGCTGCCGCGGCAGGCGGGATCAAGCCGGCCGCGATCGATGTCCAGACCCTGGTGATTCCCGGGGTCGGCCACTGGGTCGCGGAGCAGGCTCCCGCGCAGATGCTCGCAGCACTGGGCACTTTCCTGGCCCCCTATCGGACGGCCGCCGGCTAAGTCCGCGACCTCTCGAAGGGGAGCCACTCATGCATCGCTTGGGCGCCCTGCCCGAAGGGTCTCGAACAGCCGCCTTTGTCCTGGTCGCCGTCGACAGCCCGGCGAACGGGTTGGACGCCGTGGCCTGGGCAGCAGCCGAGGCGGCGGCTCGGCAGGCAAGGCTCCATATTCTGCATGTCATCCCCTGGAACTCGTTCGCGCTGACCTACGTGGGACCGGGTGACGCCGGCGCTCACGACGCGGCCCAACGGTTGCTCGACACGGCCGCGGAGCGCGCCCGTCAGGTCGCGCCACACGTCGCGGTCACCACTCACATCCATACCGGCGAGCCCTCGCACTCGATCGCGGTCGAGGGTGACGACGCGGACCTGATCGTGCTGGGCCGCGACGCCACCTGCCGCCCACACCAGCGTTGGGGCAGGCCGGTGGCCGTGCAGGTCACCGCCCGGTCCCGGCGGCCCGTCGCAGTCGTTGGCTTCACAGGTACGCCGGTCCCCGGGCGCGGCGCCGGCCGGGTGGTCGCCGTGATGCCGTCTGATCACAATCCCACCGCGGCGTGGGCCGTCCTGGGCGCTGCCTTCAACGCGGCGCACCGACGCGGGATCGGAGTCACCGTGCTGGTCGACGTACCCGAGGCGAACACACCGTCGATCGACGATCTCCTGCAGCAGCACGTGCACGTCTTCGTCGACGTCGATCTGCAGCGACAGCCGTTGACCGGTCCGCGCGGTTCCCTTCTCACGCACGCATCACGGTCCGCGGCCCTCGTCGTGTTCGCCGTACCCGAAAGCCGAGTCGCCCGCTGGCGATCCAGATCCGCCATCGGCCGCCTACTCGAAAACATCCCGGCCCCCATCACCTTCGTCCACCACCGCCCCAGCCCCTTGCTGGTGCGCCGAAACTCATGACCGCAGGACGGTCCGGCGTCTGGCGAGCGCACGAAGGCAGTCGCGGACGGTGCCGGCAAGGATGGCCAGGATCGATGCCGTGGAGATCGTCAGGATCACCCAGGCGACAACCTGCCAGCCGTCGAAGCCGAGGCCGGCGGACCAGCGGATCCCGATGTTGCCCAGCACCGCCAGCGGGAAGGTGAAGACCCAGTGCTGGGAGGTGAACGGCAGGCGCAGGTAGTCGGACAGGAAGAAGAGCTGGATCAGCAGGGTGAACAAGGTGATCCCACCGACCGCGGCTTGCAGCTGGTCGATCTCGCCGTACCTGATCGCGAACCATGCCAGGCTGGCTGTTCCCGGTGGCGAGAGGAGGATCGACAGGACTGGCGTGAAAGGCTGCGGCATCGGCGTACGGAAGAACAGGCGACTGGTGATGACGGCTCCCAGAAGCAGCCAGAAGTACACGCCAACGCCGAACACCCCGACCGCCGCCATCCGGTCGCCCACGGCGGCCAGCCCGATGCTCGCGATGAACGGGCCTGCGACGACCGGGAGGAAATAGCCCGGGTGCACGGCCTCCTCGTCCAACGGTGCGCGCAGCCAGTGCGCCACCAGCGCCGCGGCATTGACCGCGAGCGCGGCCACCGCGACGTAGATCAGCCACCGTGCAGCCTGGCCGAGGCCGGCCGCGTAGTGCGCAACGAGCAGGATCGCGATCACCGGGATGTAGGCAGTCAGCGGGCCGAACAAGGGGTGGCGTAGGTCCACCTTGAACCGGCCCGAATCGTGGCGGATGGCGCTGACCACATAGATGCCGGTGAAGATCGCCCAAACGACGGTGGAGGCTGCGAAGGCCAGATCGGCGGGCGCCGCGGACGCGCGCAGCAGCTGGGCCGAGGCCTCCCACGCACCGCCCAGCCCGGCGAGGCCCAGCGGGATCGAGAACAACGTGATCGGCACGGCCGAAACCCTCGGCTTGCTGTCGGCGGTCGACGCATCCAGCTCTGTAGGAGCAGTACTCGTGGCGTTCATCGTGTCCCCACTCTCGATCGACAGTAAGAGCACGATCGCCGTTGGCACCCTCGCACCGAACCAGGGAAGCACCCTGGCCCTGCCCCTGGCGCACCGTGCAGACCCGGGAGCAGACCAGGGCTTTCCACGGGCGCGCCGTACAGGAGACAAGAGCAGGCTCGGTGGCGTCACCAACCGCATCAGCCCAGGAGGCGTCATGAGCACCACCCTCGACACCACGACCGAAGTCCAGTCGTTCCACATCGAGATTCCGCAGGAGCGGATCGATGACCTGCGCCGCCGTATCACGGCGACGCGCTGGCCGACCAAGGAGCTCGTCAAAGACCGTTCACAGGGCGTGCAGCTTGCGACGCTGCAGGAACTCGCCCGCTACTGGACGAACGAATACGACTGGCGCAAGTGTGAGGCGAGACTGAACGCGCTGCCGCAGTACACCACCGAGATCGACGGAGTCCAGATCCACTTCATCCACGTCAGATCGCGGCACGAGAACGCGTTGCCGCTGATCATGACGCACGGCTGGCCCGGCTCGGTCCTCGAACTGCTCGACACCATCGGTCCGCTCACCGACCCGACCGCGCACGGCGGCGACGCCGAGGACGCGTTCCACGTCGTGTTGCCGTCCTTGCCCGGGTACGGGTTCTCCGGCGAGCCGACCGAGCTCGGCTGGGAGAACGGCCCCATCGCACAGGCCTGGGCGAAGCTGATGGGTCGCCTCGGCTACACGCGCTACGTCGCCCAGGGAGGCGACGTCGGTGCCGCGGTCACGGACGCGATGGGCCGCCAAGGTCCCGACGGGCTGGTCGGAATCCACGTCAACCTGCTCGCGACGGCGTTGGGCATCGTCGATCTGCTGCCGGCCGAGTCCGAGCAGGAACGTGCCGCGCACGCCGCGCTCAAGACGTTCACGACGGAAGGCTTCGGCTACTTCCTGGAGCAGTCCACCCGGCCGCAGACGGTCGGCTACTCCCTGCTGGACTCACCCATCGGGCTGGCGGCCTGGATGCTCGACCACGACACCGACAGCTACTACAAGATGTCCCGCGCGTTCGTCGACGGCGAACCCGTCGGCAACCTCACCCGAGAGAACATTGTCGACAACATCACGCTGTACTGGCTCACGGGCACCGGCGCCTCGGCGGCCCGGTGGTACTGGGAGTTCGGGCAGTTCCTGCACGCGGCGGCCGGCCATACGCCCCCGCCGGTCAAGGTTCCCGTCGGCTTCACCACGTTCCCCGGCGAGATCTGGGCCGCCCCGCGCAGCTGGGTCGAGACGGTCTACCCCGGCCTCGACTACTTCAACCAGGTCGACAAGGGCGGCCACTTCGCCGCCTGGGAGGAGCCCGGCCTCTTCGTCACCGAACTGCGAGCCGCCTTCAGCCAGCTCCGCTGACTCATGGCAGAGACGCCCGACGGGTGCACCGTCGGGCGTCTCCATCGGGAACTCGGGGCGGGTCCTGTCGGGCGGCTAGTGTCGGGTCATGACGCAACTTGTGGTGAATGCTCCGATTGCCGCCGTCACGGTCTATCCGGACCGCGCGCGGATCACTCGTCGCGGCAGGATCACTGTGCCGGCCGGCGATCAGACCGTGTACGTCGAGCCGCTGCCGCTCGCACTGCAGGAGGACTCGGTCCGGGTCGCCGGACGCGGACCGGCGACCGTGCTCGGCGTTGACCTGGCGACGTCGCACCATCCACAGGCCCCGGATGAGACCGTGGCCGAGCTCGAGCGACAACGTCGCGAGGCCGAGGCCGAGGTTGTGGAACTGATCGACGCGGATGATGTCCAGGCCCAGCTCGACGTGTTCCTGGCACAGCTGGCCCGGCGTGGCGGCGGCAGCTTCGCCCGGACGTTGGCCTCCGGCGAAGCAGGCGGCGAGTTGGGCGAGTTCACCGACTCGCTCGTTGCCCGGCTGTCCGCCGTACGGTCGAAGCGGAGGGAGCTGGCCACGCAGCGGCGCGAAGCCGAGGAACGCCTCGCGGCCGCCGACCGCCGGCTTGCCGCGATCGCGCAGCAACGCAAACCCGACCGCCGTTCCGCCGCCGTCGCGTTGGCGCTGGAGTCCGAGGCCGAGGTGGAGATCGAGCTCTCCTACGTCGTGCCCGCCGCCAGCTGGACCAGCGCGTACGACGTTCGTCTCACGGGCGACCAGCTCACGCTGAACTGGTACGGCCTGATCACCCAGCACACCGGTGAAGACTGGCCCGAGTGCGACCTCACGCTGTCGACAGCCCGGCCCACAAAGACCGCGCAGGTACCCGAGCTCGACCCCTGGTACCTCGACCGCTTCCACCCGCCGGTCCCTGTCGCGCCGGCCGGCGTCCAGCGAGGTCGCCAAGACGGGATGGAGGCGTACGCCGGGGCGGTCCAGCCCCAGTCAGCTGCGGCACCGGCCTTCGCGGACCTCGCCGCGACCGTCGAGCAGGGCATCACTGCAGCGACGTACACTCCGCCCCGGCCGGTCGCCGTACCCGCGGATGGCGCCTCGCACCGCGCGACGATCGCCTCGATCGACCTCGACGCCGAGCTGGATTACGTCACCGCGCCGGTCCAGTCAGCCGACGTCCACCTACGGGCCACGGTCGTGAACTCGTCCACCCACACGTTGCCCGCCGGGAAAGCCGCGGTCTTCCACGAGGCGGACTTCGTCGGCTCGGCCGCACTGCCGCTGTGGGCCCCCGGCGAGGACGTCGAACTCGCCCTCGGTCTGGACGACCGGATCCGCGTCGAGCGCAAGCTGGTACGACGTACCGCGACCAAGGCGACCCTCGGATCCACACGCCGCCGCGAAGTCGAGTACGAAACCCGAATCGAGAACCACACCCCCCGCCCAGCCCGCATCACAGTCCTCGACCAACTCCCCGTACCCCGCGACCACGAAATCACCGTCAAACCCATCACCACCACCCCAGAACCAACCAAAACCACCGACCTAGGCGTCATCACCTGGACCCTCGACCTGACCCCCGGCAAAGAGGTCGCGATTAAGCTCGCCTTCCGCGTCGACACCGCCAAATCCGTAAACCTCACCGGCTGGCGCGAGTAACCCAGCCGCTGGCGCCGTACTGCGCTGGGGGTATGGCGGGTAGTGCGGGTGGGTGACGCGGGGATCGGGTGTGGAGGTCAGACTGGGGCGGTGTGGGCTGTGCGAGACTCGTAGCCATCATCACTCGAGGACGGATTATGGACGTTCGATCATTCCTTCCACCGATCCAGCCCCGAGTCCGTCGTCCCCGACCAGCCTCAGCCTCAGCGGCGCCCTGTGCGCTTTGTTGCTGCTGGCACCTACCCTGCTCGGTGCGATCCTCCCGTCCAGCTGGGAGGACAACATCCTCCCCTACCTCCCGTCGAACGCAGGCTCATCATTCACCTCAGTCGTCCCACCCGACGGAGCCGGCGCCGCCGTCCTCGCCGGCTGGGTGATCGTCCTCCTCGGCGCCGCCGCAGCCCTACTCCACCGCCGCGACGCCTGACCGCCGTGCGCCGTACCGTCTGCTCTGAGCGAATGAGCCTTTCGCGGCCGGGATCTGCGGCGCACGCTGGTGGAGTCGACAGGAGGACCCCATGGTGTTGGAGAGACCGGCTGCCACTTGGCCGCCCGGGCGGCCTGAGATACCACCACCGTGGCAGCCGCGGGTGCCGTCGGAGCCACCTACGCCCCAGCCGATTCTGCCGTCATGGCAGGAACCCGCTCCCTATGGACTGGACCAAGACCTGGCCGACCGGCTTCTCGACCAGCGAGTGATCATCGTCGGCGGGCGACTCGACGACGCAGTCGCGAACCGCGTTGCGTCGCAACTGCTGCTCCTCGACACCCGCGACACCACCCCGATCACGCTGCACCTGGCCTGCTCCGACGCGGACCTCGAGCCGTCCCTCGCGGTCGCCGCCGCGATCGACCTCATCGAGTCACCCGTCCACGCCGTCGCCCGTGGAACACTCCGCGGCCCGGCCATCGCCGTACTGTGCGCCACCCAGCAACGAGCCGCCCACCGCCACACGATGTTCATCCTGGTCTCGCCTCGTTTCACCGCCAACGGCACGGCCGACGAGCTCGCCACCCTCGCCGACCAGCACGAACGCCAGGTCGCCCGCCTGCACGACCTGATCGCCGACGCGACCGGCCGTACGACGCAAGAAATCGCCGCTGACCTCGAACCCGGCCGCGTCCTCACCGCCCCCGAGGCCCACGACTACGGCCTCATCACCCAACTCCTCTGACCGTGCACCTGGTCAGTCAGCTGGTGGCGGGGTTCCTGTGCCCTGGCCGCCTGGTGACGGAGTACCCGTCACCGGGGTGCTCGTCACGGTCGGCGGCGGGCTCGACGGAGTCGTCGAGGGCGTCCCGGACGTGGGAGCGCTGGGCGTGGTGCTGCTCTGGGGCGATGCACTCGGCGACGTCGTACCCGTCGAGGTAGGACTGGGCGATTGCGTTGGTTGCTGAGAGGGGCTTTGCGTCGGCTGAGTCGTGGTCGGGTTTGTCCTGGTCTGGGGCGGGCCTGTCGTGGATGCAGTGCTCGTCGCGGCAGGTGTCGACGCCGGCGCACTGGAAGTGCCGCTCGGTTGCGGACCGACGTCGGTCGTCGGGGGCAATCTCGGCTCGTTGCCGTTGAGCAAGACCCCAGCCAGCACAGCCGCCGCCGTCGCGAGGACGGCGATCGCTCCGGCCACAAGAGCCTTGCCTCGCATCCGGTTCGGCGGCTCCGGCAGACTCTCGCCGTCGCCCGGCTCGACGTCGAGAGCCGCAGCGGCGGGGGCGAGGTGCTGGGCACGGAGGGAGCCGGCTGCGATCTCGGCGGCGGACGGACGGTCAGCGGGTTCCTTGGCGAGCATCTGGAGCAGAACGCTCTCGAACGGTCCGCTCAGTTCGGGGCGGACCAGACTCGGAGGTGCCGGTGCAGTGTCGACGTGCTGGTAGAGAATCGCTGCCGGGTGGTCCGCCGTGAACGGCGGGTGACCGGTGACCAACTGGTAGAGCACGCACCCCAGCGCGTACACATCCGCCGCCTTGCCGGCCTGCCCGCCTCGTGCTCGCTCGGGCGAGAGGTAGTGCGTGCTGCCGATGATCTGACCGGTCGCCGTCAGCGTGGTCGTTCCGTCTCCTGGAAGGTGAGCGATACCGAAGTCCGCGACCTTGACGGTCCCGTCCGTCGTCAGCAGCAGGTTGCCCGGTTTCACGTCACGATGGACGACATCCTCCCGATGCGCCGCGGCCAGGCCTGCGGCAGCCTGTTCGATGAGGTCGATCGCACGATCTTTCGGCAGAGGTCCGAGTTCGGCGAGTTCCTCGGCGAGACTCCGGCCTTCGACCAGCTCCATCACCAGGAAGAACCCGTCGCCGTGGCTGCCGAAGTCGTATACCGAGACGACATGCGGGTCGCTCAGCCTCGCGGCGGCTCGCGCCTCGCGCTGGAATCGCTCGGCCGCTCGCTCAGCGTGATCGGACGGCAGCAGCAACTTGACCGCGACCAGACGTCCCAGCTGTTCATCGGTGGCACGGAACACCTCTCCCATGCCGCCCCGCCCAATGGAGGGACCCAACCTGTATCGCTTAGCAACCAGCATTCCGACAACGGTACCCACCGCCGCCACGACCCAACCCACCGCCAGCTCAGCGGGTGGCGGTCAAGGCGAGGTCGGCAGTGTAGGCGGTCTGGAGGGGTTCGTCCCAGGGGTCGGATTCTGCGGCGAGCGAGTCGAGGACTGTCTGGGGCCGGGTCGCGCCCGAGACCACCGACAACACGGGCGACGAGGCCAACAGGGCGCGCAGTTGGAGACGTTGGAGGGAGATGCCACGGGCGTCCGCGATCGCCTGCAGGTGCGGGGCCTCGGCTGGGGAACGCAGGGGTGAGTAGGCGAAGAACGGCACCTCGTTGGCCTCGCACCACGCGAGCACATCGAGCGACTCACGCCCCATCGCGGTGTGCTTGTTCTGTACGGCGTCGACGCGGGCGACTGTGGTCGCCCGCTCCAGTTCAGCGACGCTGACGTTCGACAAACCGATCCGGGCCAGCTTTCCCTCGTCATGCAGCGACGCGAGAGCCGCCACGCCTTCCTCCACCGGTTGTTCGGCGAGATCGACTCGGTGCAGGTAGTAGAGATCGAGCCGCTCTCCCCCGAACACCCGAAGGCTGGTCTCGACGTCGGACCGAATCCGTCCCGCACTGATGTCCGCATCCCACGTGGTCTGGCCGGTCCGCGAATGACCACCCTTCGTCCCGACCAGCACGCCCGTCTCCCGGGCCGCTTCCGCAGCCAGCTCCTCGCCGTACAACGGAGCATCCACCCGGGCATACGCCCGCGCGGTGTCGAGGATCGTCGTACCCGCGGCAATGCCGGCCCGGATCGTGGCCAGATCGGCAGACCGGTCCCGGGGTGCGAACGAGAAGCTCGCAACCCCGAGAGCGACCCGACCGACGAGCTCCGTCACGTACCGGCCCTGTAGTCGGTGTCCATCGCCTGGTCAGGCGTGTACCCGGTGTCGGGAAGGGACGGAAGGCCGCCCTGTTTCTTGACGAACAGGTTCATGCCCTCGGGCGACATCACGTAGTTGACGAACTTCAGTGCGAGCTCCTTGTTCTTCGCCTTGGCGTTCACACCGTACCCGGCACCGGCCGCGGCAAGCATCAGGAACTCACCTGGGTTGTCGGTGGCCGGCAGCGCCTTGAGGGTGAACTTGCCGGACGGGTCACTCGACGACTCGCAGGGCCGCAGGAATGTCCATCCGGCGCTCGCGCCGGATGGCGAGCAGTGGTGCGAGTGCCACCACCGAGATGCCGATTGCGAGCGTGGTCACCACGGTCGAGGCGGACAAGGTGGGTTCCACCAGTAGCTCGGGAGTCACCTGATCGAATCCGGAGACGATGTAGCTGAGTCCGGCATATCCGCCGGCCAGGCCGGCCACCGTGCCGATCAGTCCGATCAGGGCGTTCTCGGCGACCGCCATACCCGTCACGACTCGTGGTGGGAGCCCGAAGGCGAGCATCGTGGCGTGTTCGCGGGTCCGTTCGTCGGCGCTGATGCTGGCCGTGTTGAAAGCGATCAGCATCGCCAGCAGAACGGTGGCAACCTCGATGACTCGAAGGATTCCGGTGAACTGGGCGAGCGCGTTGTCGAGAACCTCGGCGAACCCGGCCGCCGCATCGATCGCCGCAACACCCCGCAGGCGGAACAGGCTGCGCCTGAGCTCGTCGACGTCCGCGGACGGAACGACGACGACCTGGTTGGCGCTGCCGGTCAGGCCGAAGAGCCCGGCTTCGCCCACGTCGAGATAGGCGAAGGTGCGCCACGGGTTCGGGTGGAGCGCGCGGACCGGAACCCGGCTGGTGACCAGCCGGAAACTGTCGGCGGCCCGCAACGGATGCCGGAGGTCGATCATGTCGCCGGGTGCCACGCCAAGGTCCTTGGCCGCCTTCTTCGACAACACGATCCCGTTCTTCGGACCGTGGTCGTCGAGCAGCGTGGGAGCCCAGATCTTGTTGGCGAGATCGATCACCTGGACCACCCCGTCGACCGTGGTTCCCTTGTCGCTGAGTGTCGCCGGGACAGCCAGCTGCGGTTCCGACGCGGCCACTGCGGTCGTCCCGGTGACCGCTCCTATCGCCGCGGAATTCAGTGGGTAGTAGCTGTCGAGGGTGACTACCAGCCGCGCGGGACTGCTGCGCCCGGCCTCAGCGGCATTCGCGTCTCCGGCGGCGGAGAAGGTGTCCAGGAGGCCGAGAACCGCGACCAGCGACGTCATCGCAGCGGCGACCCCGAGCGCAGTGAGCGCGGTACGGCGTGGTGCCCGGAGGAGGTTGCGGAGTGACATCGACAGGTAGGTGCGCCCGGGCAGGTGGGCCTTGGACAGCAACGAGAGCAAGCGCCCCGCCGGCCGCGCCGACCCGTACGCGCCGGTGCGAATGGCATCGACCGGATGCAGGCGGACCGCCCGGACGATGGGAAGGATCGTGGCCAGGACCGGGATGAGCAGTCCGAGTACGGCGGCCTGTGCGAACCGGCCGGCCTGGAACGGTGTCATCCAGATCGGCAGGGGCAGCAGGTCCGCCATGACCTTGCCCATCGCCACGCCCACCAGCCAGCCCACACCGATCCCGGCGACCACCCCGACGACGGCGATCTGCACACCGACGAGCATCGGACGGATGGCGAGCCTGCGCGGTGGGACTCCGAGAGCCATCCCGACCCCGATCTCCCGGCGCTGCGACTCGATCATCCGGTTGACCAGGTTGAAGGTTGCGACGGCCGCACCGAACAGGATCAGGAAAGCGAAGACGTTCCAGGTGGTTTGGTCGTTGTGAGCGTCCTCGTACAACGCCCGGTGGACCGGATCCTCGGCCCGGGTGGTGACGGTCCCGCCGGCCGGCGCGACCGCGGCGGCCAGCTCCCGGCGAACGGACTCGGAGTCTGCTCCCGCCCGCAGGCGCAGGACGAGGTCGTTCACCTGGCCAACGTGCCCGGTCGCCTGTTGCGCCGCCACGCGTGGCATGAACACCACGGCGTAGCCCTCCTCGCCGAGCACCATCCCGCTGCGCCCGGTCACCTGGAAGTACTCCGGGGTATAGCCGGTGCCGACGTACTGCAGACGCGTACCGGCATTGAGCAGGAGGCTGCCCTGCGCGGGAAGATCATGCCCTGAGGCGAACTTGGACTCGAGCACGACGACCGGGTTGCGACCATCGGTCGAACGCAGGCCACGCCCGCTGTCGACGTACAAGTCGTTGACAGGTGCCTGGCCGGCCGGCATGCCGACGACCTCACCGGGGACGAGCAACGGGTCGGCGCCGGTCGACACCTCGACCAGCGTGGGTACGACGAGTCGTTCGACCGCTGCGTCGACCACAGAGGCATCGCGGAGATCGGACACCGCCCGCAAGAGCGACCCTTCCGCGGTGAACCCTCCCTCCGGCAGCTGCACCCGCAGGTCGTGCATCCGAAGGCTGGCGTAGCTGTGGTCGTTGGACTGGATTCGCCAGGCGCTCGTCCCGCCGAGGCCGGCGTACACCCCCGTGCCGACAGCGATCACGAGGGCGAGCGCCGTGACCAAGAGCCAGCGCCGCCGCAGGTCGCGCCATGACCAGACGATCCAGAGACGAAGGGAGCCCGTACTCATGCCGGCTACCAGCGCAGTTCGTCCGTGCGGCTCTTCCCACCGCTCGGCCGGTCGTCACTGACAATGCGACCGCTCGACAGTTCGATGACCCGATCCGCCACCCGGGACAACTCACGATTGTGTGTGACGACGAGCACTGTCTTGCCGGCCTCGGCCTGCGCCTGCAGGAGTTCCAGAATCTGGACGCCGGTCCGGAAGTCGAGCTCACCGGTCGGCTCGTCGGCCAGGAGGATCGGATTGTCGGTGGCCAATGCCCGGGCGATCGCGACCCGCTGCTGTTCTCCGCCGGACAACTGGTGCGGGAAGTGATGCAGTCGATCGGCGAGGCCGACCAGCGCGAGCCCGTCCCGGGCAACCTCGGCGGCTGCCGGCCGACCCGCCACGTCGGCGCCGAACTGGACGTTCTCCAAGGCGGTCAGACCGGGGAACAGGTTGAAGGTCTGGAAGATGAAGCTCACGGTGTGGCGCCGCAGCGCGAACTGCTCACCTCGCGACGATCTGGTCACGTCTTTGCCGTTCAGGGCAACTCTGCCCGCCGTTGGCGTGTCGAGTAACCCGATCATGTTGAGCAGGGTCGTCTTCCCACTCCCGGACGGGCCGAGAACGACGACAAAGGCAGCCTCGTCGACGTGAAGGTTCACGTCGGTCAGCGCTGTCACCGTGGTGTCGCCGACCAGGTACCGCTTCACCACGTCGTCAAGATCGATGCGCGTGCCGACCGAGAGATCCGGCGACGACGCGCGCAGATGGGTCGTGATGTCCAGGTCCATTCGCTCAGCGTCGCAGCCCGGCCAGGCGCCCAGCAGGGACGAAGGTCCCTCGAGCCCAGAGTCCAAGCGCACGGAGACGAGCCTCGCCAGCCGGGCCAATGTGACCAGACAACCCCACTGGTGCTGTGCCTTCTGGCGCCGAACCTGAGGCAGATCGGCCCTGGGCGATCGTCCCCGCCGGCGCTGAGGATCGAGGTGATGAATGGAGGTGGGAGGTATGCCACCGCATTGCGATTCTCTGGATGGTCCGGTCGTCACCGCGGCGCGCGCGGCCCTCGATCAGGGCAAGGTCGATGTCGTGCTCCCGTACGTCGCCGCGGACGGTGAGGAAGAGGTGCGACAAGCCTTCGCGCTGGTTCTGAAGGCACGAGCGCACGGTCCTGAGTCACGCGAGGTCGCAGACCGCTGGTTCTTCGAGACCGTCGTCCGGATCCACCGAGCAGGCGAAGGTGCACCGTTCACAGGGTTGAAGCCCGCGGGACTCGATGTCGGCCCGGTGATCCCCGCGGCCGAGCGCGCAATCACGCTCGGATCGGCGCAGCCCCTGGAAGACGCACTGTGTGACATCGTGCGTCAGCAGGTCGAACTACGCCATGCGCGCGTCATGGCACTTGAAGAACAAGCTCACAGCAGCCTGCCCGGAGCTCGTGACTACGTCGAGGCGATGCTCGGGCTGCAAGTGTGGGCGCACCGCCTCTACAAGCAAGCCCTGGCTGACCACCCCCACCGGCCGTCGCACACCGAGCCATCTTGACAGTCCGGCCAAGTGGCGTCACCGGACGTGGTCGAGTCCGGCCCAGCCAGCTCGACCACGGCCCCTGCTCCCAGCCCTGACCACTCAGGTTGGACCGTCAAGGCGTTGGGAGGTCCGTTGGCGGGTACCGGGGGGCTGTCTGTCACAGAGCGCTTCGCGCCGGGCCGCACCGGCCAGGCCGAGTGCAGCCAAGCTCGAAAGCCGGGTCTCGCCTGGCATCCGGGTTCGGCGCCCGGCGCGAAGCACCTTCTCCTCTGCTGCGGCTGACTGATTCCGCTGGCATGCACTGTGAGTACACGTCACGAAGGAGACTCCCTCAGGCGCCTCACGCGGGATTGACTGCAATCGGCCGGAAAGGCCGTACCCGTCCCCGCAGAAGAGGAACTGACGACACATGAAGACGAAGCTCAAAGTCGCCGCGCTGGCGCTTGCCCTCGCGCTGGCCCTCCTGATGTCCGCGCCGTTCGCCCAGCAGAGCATGGCTGATCGCGGCGCGGGTCCCCTCATCGGTGCGTGGCGGATGACGTCGCTGGAGGTCGGCACCGAGGGGAACCTCCAGCCCGTGCCGTACTCCGGGCAGATCGTTTTCACCACGGCGGGCACCATGTCGGTGCAGGCCATGAACCCCGACCCCAACGCTCCGGACACGCCGTACACCTTGAACGGGTACGAAGCCTTCTACGGGACCGTCGATGTCGACCGACCTGCCGGGACGTTCGAAGTGACCGTCGAGTCGTCCTTGGCACGCGCCCTCATCGGCCAGAAACTGACCCGCGTCTTCGAGGTGAAGGGCGACACCCTGGTCCTCACCCCGCCGGACCCGGCCGAGGGCTGGCGCGTCACCTACAAGCGCTCATGACCGGAGCATCGAAGGCCGGCAAGCGACTGTAGCAATCGTCCGCTGACGACCGGTCCGCTCACCGAGACTGGAGGATCTTGGCTCCGGGTCTTTCGTGAAAGGGTCCGTCCATGAGGGCGACCGCACCGCGCACGGTGATCACGACGGATCCGGAGCTTGATGATCTGAATTCGATGCTGCGGTTGCTGCTGTACAGCAACGAGATCAGCATCGTCGGGCTGATCTATTCCTCGAGCATGTTTCACCACAAGGGCGACGCCGCGTTGGGCATCGCCCCCCACAGGTGGCCGGCGCCGGGTGCTCGGCTCCACATCGACGAGGCCGTTGACGCCTACGCGCAGGTCTACTCCAACCTCGTGAAGCACGACGCCAGGTATCCCACCCCCGACTATCTGCGGTCCCTCATCCGAGAGGGGAACGTGATCGAGGTCGGTGACATGCGAGCGGACACCGCCGGCTCGGATCTGATCAAGGACATCCTGCTCGACGACGAGCCTGGTCAGGTGTTCCTGCAGGCGTGGGGCGGACCCAACACGATCGCGCGTGCCCTGAAGTCGATCGAGGACGACTTCAGAGGCACACCTCACTGGGACTCGATCTACGCCAAGATCGTGGCCAAGGCGGTCATCACCAGCTTCGCTCAGCAGGACTCGACGTACCTCGACTACATCAAGCCACACTGGCCGGAAATCGAGCTCCGCGAGGTCGCCACCCACACCTGGGGGTACGGCGCCCGCAACGTCGTACCACCGTCCGACGCGCAGTACCTCTCCGCGGACTGGACGCGGGACAACGTCTCCCGAGTCGGCCCGATCGGGGCGGCGTACCGCGTCTGGGGCGACGGCAAACAGATGGCCGACGGCTTCGACGACGAGGACTACTTCGGTCTTTCCGGGTACGACGTCGAGCAGCTCACCGCGATGGGGTACAAGGTCTGGACCCCGCCACAGCCGAAGGACTCCTGGATCTCCGAGGGCGACTCCTCGAACCTCGCGCTGCTCATCGACAACGGCCTGCGCAACTGGCAGGACCCGGCGTGGGGCGGCTGGGGCGGACGCCAGGCCGTCGACCCGGCTGACCCGAAGCGCTGGTCGAACAAGGACGCGCTTGATGCGACCCCGGAGGGCACCCCGGCCATCGACTACTCGAGCGCGAGGTTCTTCGCGGCGATCCAGAACGACTTCGCCGCACGACTGAAGTGGAGCGTGACCAGCGATCCGGCCCAGGCCAACCATCACCCACAGGCGTCCGTGGTCGAAGGCCTGGACCTCGTCCGGCAGCCGGGTGAAACCGTGACACTGCACGCGAAGGTGACCCACCCGGACGGCCACGCGGTGACCGCCAACTGGTGGCAGTACCAAGAGGCAGGCACCTATCCAGGCACGGTCACCCTAGCGATCGACGGCGACTCGACGACTCTGCAGATCCCCAACGACGCAGAGCCAGGCCAGACCATCCATGTGATCTTCGAGGCAACGGACCACGGGAGCCCCGCCCTGACGCACTATCAACGTGTCGTCATCACGGTCGGGTAGGAGTCTGAGACGTCCAGGAGGCGAGGAGATCGAGGGCTTGGGCGGTCGGTGAGCTGGGCTCGGCGGCGTACAGGGTGAGGGTGAGGCCGGGGTCGGAGATCATGTCCATGCTTTCGTAGGCGAGTTCGAGGTCGCCGACGTCGCGGTGATGGAAGCGTTTGGTGCCGGTCCCGTGCGTGCGCACGTTGTGGGCGCTCCAGCGGCGGCGGAACTCCTCGCTGCGGGTGGACAGCTCGCCGACCAGGTCGTGCAGTTCCTTGTCGTGCGGGTCGCGGCCGGCCTCGGTGCGCAGGATGGCGACGCAGATGTCTGCGGCTCCATCCCAGTCGGGGTAGAAGTCACGGGCGGCCTCGAGGTCGAGGAACGTGAACCGGGCGAAGTTCGGCTCCGCGCCGGCGGCATCGTACACAGTGGCATGCATGGCCCGGCCGAGGTGGTTGCAGGCGAGCAGGTCCATCCGCCCGTTGCGGACGATCGCCGGCGCGGTGAACCTGTCGAGAACCCACTGCAGGCTCGGCCGCGCGGTCCAGCGTTTGCCGACGCGGCGGCGAGGGCGCATACCGGCACTGGTGCCGTCGGCGGCGTGGGCCAGGTGGAACAGATGGGCCCGCTCCGCGTCGTCGAGCTGCAGCGCGCGGGCGATCGCATCCAGCACCGAGGCGGACACACCACCCAGCGCCCCGCGCTCGAGCTTGGAGTAGTACTCGACGCTCACTCCGGCGAGCGTGGCGACCTCGCCGCGGCGCAACCCGGGCACCCGCCGGCTGCCGACCACAGGAAGCCCCGCCTGCTCCGGGGTGACCTTGGCGCGCCGCGAGATCAGGAACTCGCGGACCTCGGCACGGTTGTCCATAGCAACGACGGTACGACGTACCTCACCCGAAAGGGATGCACTACCAGTACACCTCACGAAAGAGACTCCCTCAGCCCGCAGGCATCCCGTTCACTGGACGGACGACCCCCAGTTCTGCGAGGAGTTCCACCGATGCGTGGTGTAGTGATGCATGCCCCCGGCGATGTCCGGGTCGAGGACCGGCCCGAGCCGGCCATCCTGAAGCCGACCGACGCGATCATCCGGCTGTCCGCGACCTGCATCTGCGGCTCCGACCTGTGGCCGTACCGCGGCGCGGACAAGGTCGACGAACCGATGCCGATGGGCCACGAGTACGCCGGGATCGTCGAGGAGGTCGGCTCGGCGGTCACGACGATCAAGCCGGGGCAGTTCGTGGTCGGCTCGTTCTTCGCCTCCGACAACACTTGCGAGATCTGCCTGGCCGGCTACCAGACCTCCTGCGTCCACCGCGAGATCCTCGGTACGTCGGGCGCCGCACAGTCGCAGCGGATGCGGGTCCCGCTGGCCGACGGCACCCTGGTCGCCACCCCCGAAGTCCCCGACGCCGACCTCGTACCGGATTTCCTGGCCGCCTCCGACGTACTCGGGACTGGCTGGTTCGCCGCTGTCGCTGCCGAGGTCGGCCCCGGTAAGACCGTCGCCGTCGTCGGCGACGGCGCGGTCGGACTGCTCGGCGTGATGGCCGCCCAGCAACTCGGCGCCGAGCGCATCATCGCCATGAGCCGACACTCGGAGCGTCAGAAGCTCGCGCTGGAATTCGGCGCCACCGACATCGTCACCGAGCGTGGCGACGCCGGAGTCGAGCGGATCAAGGAGCTCACCAAGGGGCTCGGCGCACACTCGGTGATCGAGGCCGTCGGCACCCAGGAGTCGATGATGCAAGCCATCCGCTCCACCCGCGCCGGCGGTCACGTCGGGTACGTCGGCGTGACTCACGACGTGTCCCTGAACGGCGACGAGCTGTTCTTCTCCCACGTCCACCTGCACGGCGGTCCGGCCCCGGTACGGCGGTTCCTGCCCGACCTGATGGACCGGATCTGGAACCGTACGATCCGTCCCGGCCAAGTCTTCGACCTCGAACTCCCGCTCGACGAGGCGGCCGCCGGCTACCAGGCCATGGACACCCGCCAGGCGATCAAGGTGCTGCTCCGGCCTTGAACAACCTGCTGATTTCGCCGTCCGCTCCCAGTTCGCGTCGCCAGGCCCGGCTGACTGCCGGGCTGGTCGCGACCGTGATCTTCCTGACCGCGATCGCACCCCTGGCGACCGACATGTACGTGCCGGCGTTCCCGCGGGTGGCCGGTGAGCTGACCGCGAGCGCGACCCAGGTCCAGCTGACGCTGACCACGTTCTTCGTCGGGATGGCGCTCGGGCAACTGGTCGGCGGGCCGATCTCGGATCAACGCGGCCGGCGGTTCCCGCTGCTGGCCGCGATCCTGGCGATGACCGCGGCCTCGGTCGTGTGCGCGCTCACGCCGACGGTCGGCGTGCTGACGGTGGCTCGGTTCGTGCAAGGTTTCGCCGGCGGGTGGGCGATGGTGATCGGCCGGGCCGTGATCGTCGAGCTGGCCCGCGGCGCCCAGCTCGTCCGCGTGCTGAACGTCATCGCGGCCGTCGGCGGCATCGCGCCGATCGTCGGCCCATTGCTCGGCGCGGTCATCCTTCAGGTGTCCGACTGGCGGGTCTCGTTCTGGGCGATCGCCGCGCTCGGGATCGCGATGACGGTCGCGGTCCTGATCGCCGTACCCGAATCGCTACCGCGCGAGCGCCGCCACGGGGGTGGTCTGCGCAGCTTCCTCACCGCCGGCCGGGTCGTTCTCGGCAATCGCGAATACGTCGGTTACGTCATCGTCGCCGGGGCTGCGATGGGCGCCCTGTTCGCGTACGTCGCCACATCCGCCTTCGTACTGCAGTCCATGAACGGCCTGTCCCCCGTCGCATACTCGATCGACTTCGCCGCGAACGCCGGTGGCATGACCATCGCCGCACTCGTCGCTGCCCGGCTCGCCGGGCGGGTCTCCACCCGCAAGCTCATCCTCGCCGGCCAGCTCGCCGCTCTCGCCGCGGGTGTCGTGATGCTGGCCGGCGCCCTCTGGTTCGATACGCCACTGATCGTGGCCATGGTGTGCTTCTTCGTGTTGATGACCGCCCAAGGCCTCATGATCCCGAACGGCGGTGCGCTCGCGTCGGCCGCCGTACCAGAGCATCCCGGCACCGGAGCGGCCGTGCAGGGCTTCGTCCAATGGGTCGCCGCCGGCACGATCGCCCCCATCGCCGGCCTGGGTGGCGAGCACACCGCCGTACCCATGGCCACCCTCATGATCGCCGGCGCTGCCGCCTCGCTCGTCGGACTCCTCGTGGTGGCGAGGTCGAGATTGGTCACGCAGGTCGCGCCTCGAGGATGAAGAAGTTGCTGGCAGTTGGTACGGCGCGCATCAGGTCGAAGCCGGCCTCGGACAAGAGAGCGCGATATTCATCCGTCGTACGCTCCTGACCGCCCGCGACGACCAGCATGGTCAGATCACTACAGGCCGTCCGCACCGGATCCGGAGAGTCGTCGAGCAACTGCTCCACCAGTAACAAGCGACCATGCTCCGGTATCGCGCGCCGGCAGGTGGTCAGGATGGCGACCGACTCCGCATCCGCCCAGTCGTGGATCACGGACTTGAGGACATACGCGTCACCGCCCGGCGGAACCGACTCGAAGAAGCTGCCGCCGACCACTTCGCAGCGATCCAACACGCCCAGCATCTCGCCGGCGCCGGCCACGACACCGGGTTGGTCGAAGAGGACACCCTGGACCGAGGGATAGCGCGACAGAATCGCTGACATCAGCAGTCCCCGCCCGCCGCCGATATCCACGACCGTGCCGAACTGCCCGAAGTCGTAGCCATCGACGACCGCGTTCGAAACCGCCTGGGACAGGCTCGTCATCGCCGCATCGAAAGCCGCCTGCTCTTCGGGTTGCTCGGTGAGGTACTCCCAGACCGACCGCCCGTGAACGACCGCGAACCCGTTCTCGCCCGTCCGGATGCTGTGCTCCAGCGCCCCGTACGCCTGCCAGTGATGTGGCCGGCCGACATACCGCGCCCAGCCGGCAATCGAGTACGGCGCATCGGTCCGCAAGGCGTCACCGAGTTCGGTGTTGGCGAAGCCCTCGTCGTCGCCGGCGCACACGCCGATCGCGACCAACGCCCGCATCAGGCGGGTCAACGACCGCGCATCCGCGCCGGTCGCCGCGGCAAGCTCCCCTGCTCTCTTCGGACCGTCAGCCAGCAAATCGCAGACACCGAGCGTCGCAGCCACATGCACCGCCTGCGACACCTGATACCCGGTGACCAGCCGATGCAACTGACGAACCACCTGCCGATCGGGCGTCCGCCCCTCCCCCACTGTCATCACAGTCCCCCACTTCCCCGCTCACGCTTCATCCATCATGCGCCAGCCATTCGAGAACGTGAAGGTTCTGTTGCAGTGCGGTCAAACACGGGGGTGGGTGCGAACCGGAATGGACGAGGTGACGTCTCAGCCTGCATTACCGAGTTGATTCGTGCTCGGCGCCGGGGCGGGGATTCGATGAGCTGCGGCGAATTTCGGGAAATTCTGGGGGAATTTCATGGGTGCCGTATGTATGTTGCCGTCTGCTCGGCGGGATCCGCAGTTGCCGGAGGTCGTGCTGCCGGATGTCCTGCCGTGGCGGAGGCGGATTCTCAAGCATCCGCGGCTGATGCAGAGCAATCGGTTGGCCGCGTTCGTGCTGGCGGCCAACGTGGTGGCGTTCGGGTGCGGCCTGAGGAATCAATGGTGGATCGACGTGCCAAACGTCACTCTGATAGCGCAGCTGAATTTCGCGCTGGGAATTCTGGTGCGACAGCAGTTCTTCGTGAACTGTCTTTCTCGGGTGGTGATGAGAGTGCCTAAGTCGTGGCCACTTCGGCTGCGGTGGGCGCTGGCAAAGGGGTACCACCTGGGTGGCTTGCACATAGGTGGCGCGGCGTGCGGGACATTGTGGTTTCTGGGCCTGACCGTCATCGCCGTTGGAGAGGTGGCCTCAGGGCTACTGCTCGTGTACTGCGTGCAATCTCTCTTGCTGCTCGGGATCGTCATGACTGCCCGGCCAGGATTTCGGGCCAAGCACCACGACCTGTTCGAGAAGGTTCACCGGTTCGGAGGGTGGGGACTGTCAGTCCTGTTCTGGACCGGCGCGGTGCTGCTCGTGGACGAGCAGCGCGGCGACGAGTCTCTACCGGCGGCACTGGCGGGAACGCCGACGGTGTGGGTGCTGACGCTGACGACATTCAGCTCGTTGGTCCCGTGGATGTTGCTGCGACGGATCCCGATCGAGGTCGTGCGGCCGTCGTCGCACGTCGCTCTGGTGCGGGCTGGTCGTAGTAGGCCGATGGCGGGCTCGACGCGGTCGATCTCGCGTCATCCACTGCGGCAGTGGCACAGCTTCGCCGTGATCCCAACGCCCGGTGCACCAGGGTTCCGGATGGCGGTGTCCCGGGCCGGTGACTGGACCGGCGACTTCATCGACAACCCGCCGTCGCACATCTGGGTGCGCGGCGTCGCGACCGCCGGCATGGCGAACTACGGCACGGTCTTCCGCCGAGTGGTCTACGTGGTGACCGGAAGCGGCATCGGCCCTGTGCTCGCCCACGTCCTGGCGGCCCGAGTGCCGCACAAGCTGGTGTGGGTGACGCGCGACCCGGTCAAGACCTACGGGCAGGACCTGGTTGACGAAATCCTGACCGCCCAGCCCGACACCCTGATCTGGGACACCGATGCCCACGGCAAACCCGACATGGTGAAGCTGGCCTACTCGGCGTACAAGTCCTCAGGCGCGGAAGCCGTGATCTGCGTGTCCAACAAGAAGGTCACCTGGTCAGTCGTCCACGGCATGGAGCGCCTGGGCATCCCCGCCCTCGGCCCAATCTGGGACTCGTGAAAGAACCGCTCGCCGTCAGCCGAAGGCGTTGCGCATCGAGACCAGTTCGATGTCTCGCTCCTCGATTGTCTTGCGGATCTCGGGGTCGGTGACTATGGCCTGGTCTGAGAGGCGGTATTCCTCGGCCCAGCGGTAGGTTTCGGTGCCGGGTGCGTGGAGGGCGGCGAGTTCCGGTGCGGCGGCGGCGCAGTGGGTGACCAGCAGGTGGACGCCTGGTGTCAGGCCGGCCAGGTAGGCGAGCATCCAGGGCTTCTTGGTTGCGGCTTCCCGGTCGCTCAGGATTTCGATCGAGGCGAATCGCCGCGACTCCTCGGGCCCGTAGATGTACGGCTTCCCGGCGGCATCCGAGATCTCGGCGTACGCATCCGGTGCACTCTCGCCCATGTGGACGTCCAGGTAGTCGATAGCGAGCCCCTCCGCGGCGAACTTCGCTACCTGAGCGGACAGCTCGCGTACGGCGTCGTCGTGGGTGATCGAAGCCCGGGCCTCGGCGACTGTCCGGAAGAACGTTCCGTCATCACCCACGAGCGAGGGTCCATCGGTCAGCGGCCGCCAGCGCAGAAAGTCCCATTCGCAGGTCAGGGTCTGATGGACGCCGAGCGGAATTCCGGACTCGCGTGCGAGCGCCGCAGCCTCGGTGAACCACGGGCACGCGGCCATGGTCGAGGTCTGCGTCAGGATCCCTTCCTGAAACGCCTGCATCGTGCCGACGTTGACGGCATGACACATGCCGAAGTCGTCACCTTGAACGATCAGCCTGACCTCACCAGCCACGCGCACTCCCGTGATCAGCGGACGAAACCGAAAGACGACCGTACCCCAGGTTGTGCAGGACGGCAGTCGTTTGATCAACAGTCGGTCGATCGGCCGGGGCTTTGGCGAGGAGGGCCTCGATGATCCGGCGCAGTGGTCCGGCGTGCACGAACGGGCCTGGCCGGGCCTCGACCACCGCGGCCAAGCAACGCCTTCAAGCGGTAGCGGCCGGTCACCAGGCGCGCTGAGCCGACGACCGCCGGTGTTGACTGCATCGCGACTGGTGCCATGATCGCCTGCCTCTGCGGGGTCCATCTTGAGTGGTGCTCCCTACACGGACCCCGGGCCAACCCGGTTCACTGGTCGGCAGAAATTCCTTTTAGATGCCTTGGGCAACTATTTGAATGAGCGCTCGAATTTGTTTGAACCCGCCCGCGCTGGTGGCCGTGTAGGCCCCGTACATACCAACCGGGAGGAGCACATCATGAACACCATGACGAAACGGGTGCGGCGGGGTCTGAGCGCGGCGGCTGTCGCGGCCGTCGCCACCGGCATCGCCCTGAGTCTGACCGGGACGGCCTCCGCGGCGCCTGACCGCCGCGTCGTGATCGACACCGGCCAGCTCATCGTCACCGGCACGAACCGCGCCGACAACATCAGCCTGAGCGTGCCGGCCGCCGACACGTCGAAGCTCGAGGTCGACTTCGGTCCAGGTCAGGGGAAGCGCACGGTGAACCGGAGTGACTTCACCCAGATCATGGTCAACAGCCGGGGCGGCAACGACGTCGTGCGGATCGACTTCGGCGCCGAGGTGCAGCCGGCCACGATCGTCGACACCGGCAACGGCAACGACAGGGCCTTCGGTGGCAGCGGCAACGAACTGTTCCGCACTGGCAACGGCAACGACGTCGTCGACGGGAACCGTGGCACCGACACGGCACTGCTCGGCAACGGCACCGACAAGTTCATCTGGGATCCGGGCGACGGCAGCGACGTGATCAAGGGCGGTCGCGGTCCGGACACCATGCTGTTCAACGGTTCGGCGGCCGCGGAGCGGTTCGTTGCCGAGGCCAACGGTTCGCGACTGCGGTTCACCCGGGACGTGGGCAACATCGTGATGGACACCGATGACGTCGAGCGGGTCGCGCTCAACGCCCTGGGCGGCGCCGACACGGTGACGGTTGGCGACCTGCGCCGTACCGATGTCCGGAAGGTCGAGGTCGACCTCGGCGGACAGCTCAACGCGAGCGGCGGCGACTCAGCGGTCGACGCGGTCACCGTCAAGGGCACGAACGGCAGGGACAACATCCGGGTGTCCGGCTCCGACGGGAACGTGCGGGTGTCGGGCCTGCGGACCACCGTCCAGTTGAAGGATGCCGAATCAGCGGATCAGCTGACCATCGACACCCGGGCCGGCCGCGACCGGGTGAACAGCGGCAGGCTCGCACCAGGCACCATCAACCTCAGCATCCTCTGACCACCAGACCCGGCGTCCGCCGTACCGCGGACGCCGGGTCCTTCGTCAGCGCTACTTCGCGATCGTGTAGCGGATCGTGTCGTTCCGCAGTACGTCGCCCGAGACCTTGACGACCCGCAGTGTGTGCGGCCCGTTCTTCAGACCGGTCGAGCTGAACACCTGCCGTGCCGTGACCCGGGCATCGTTGTGGAGATTCACCCGACGGACGAGCTTGCCATCGACGTAGACATCGGCTTCGCCCTGGTCCGGACCGAGCGCCGTGATCCACTCGACTCCGTTGCCCTGGAAGCTGAAGTTGATCGCCGCGTCGTTCGCTGTCGCGTAATGCACGTCGTCGCGATAGTCGCCACGGAAGCGGAAGTCGAGCGCTGTGTTACCGACCGCCTGACCTGCCAGGTACTCCTTCCTGATCGTCACGACGTTTCCGTCGACGGTGTAATCCGTCCCCTTGACAAGGGCCTGGCTTCCCTTCGAGACCGCGACCAACTCGCCCGGGTCGCGCGCAATCTGAACGCTGACGTCGGCCGGAGCGGTCTTGTCGAACGTCGCGCTGTCCGGGTTCAGCAGGCTCTGCTGCCGCACGTTCAGCTTGTCGAGCAGCATGAACTGTCCGGACTTCTTCACTCCGCGGATCGTGTGACTCCCGTTCGGGAGGTCCGAGATGCTGTACACGACCTGCTGCGCTCCGCGCCCGTCCTCGCGGTAGGTACTCACGGTCTGCTTCAGCTGACCGTCGATGTAGATGTCGACGTCACCCTGCGAGTTGTGGGTCTCGGTCACGTAGTCGACGCCGGTGCCGACGAAGCTGTACGAGAAGGCGTCGCCATTGGTCTCCGTGTACTGCACATCGTCCTGATAGTCGCCGAGCCCGCGGCCCGTGCTCCGGCTCCACGAACCGGTGTAGACAATCTGCGCATTGTCGTTGTTCACCTCGATGGTCCGAGTGCCGATGTCGCTCGCCTTCGCCGCAGCGTCAGTCACCGCGACGGTCAACGGCTCCGACACCGCCGGCACCTCGTAGTTGCCGTTGCGCTGCCAGGTGCCGTCGTACGACACCCGCAGGTCGTCGTCGTTGACGCGGATCCCCGAGTTCTTCTGCGGCGTGACCTTGAGCAGGCGTACGCCGTGGATCGGCACATCCGTCGCGGTGAAGCCGGAGGCAAACTGTCCCAGGTCCTTGTGCGCCCACAGGTCGCGTACCTGCGCAGCACCGTCCAGTCCGAGATCCGCCCAGTTCACCGTCATGTCGGCGTCGGTCTGCCCGAGGTTGAAGAGGGCAACGGTGTAGGTGTTGTCGGGATTGAGCGAGAACCAGACCTGCCGGTTCGTCTTCGTCGACACCGGCTGCGCGGGACGCCCGGCCTGGTTGACCGCGATCACCTCGCGGTTCGTGAGCAACTCGAGGCCGTACGAGTCGAGGTTGGTCATGTCGTTCCCGATGTACATCGGAGCAGCCGAGACCGCCCACAACGTTGCCGCGGTACGACGCTCGTCGCGAGTGAGACCGTCCATCTGGCCATTGCCGACATTCAGCGAGTCGAGATCGTTCCATCCACCCGGTCCGGCCTGGCGCCACCAGTCGGCCAGCTTCGGGAACAGCCGCGCGATGTTCTGCCAGGTGGTGAGCGCCTGACCGGGGCAGTAGCACTCGACATCCCAGTCGATCCGCCAGCCGTTGGCGTACTGCTTCCAGTAGTCCGCGTGGTTGATGTCGAGCGCCCACGACAACTCGAGCCAGATGCTGTGACGGGCGAGAGCCTCCGACCACGCCTTCACGTCGTCACGGGCATCGAGCGAGAGGTCGCTGATCCCCGAGCCCGGAGTCACGCTGTCGAACTTCAGGAAGTCGACTCCCCAAGCGCCGTACAGCTCGGCGATCGAGTCGATGTACTTCTGGGCGCACGGCTTCGAGAAGTCGATCTTGAAACCGAGACCCCAGTAGTCCGCCTTCTTCAGCGGCTGCACCGGCAGGTCTCCGGTCCGGCATTCGGGGGCGCCGTACACGGGAAGGTTGGCGTCGATCAGTGACTGGCTGATTCCCGGGATGGCGTACAGCCCGACCTTCTGGCCGTTGCCGTGGACGTGGTCGATCACCGCCTGCAGGCCATCGGGGTACAACGTCTTGCTCGGCACCGGCCGGCCGTACTCGTCGGTGCTGCCGTTCCAGCCCGCGTCGATGTTGATGTACTCGTACCCGTACGGCTGGAGCTTCTCGTGCATCGCGTCCGACTGAGCCTTCAGCCGGTCCGCGGAGATCCAGCTTTGGCCATTCCCGCTGTAGACCTGCATGCTGTAACTGCTCCAGCCCATGTAGGGCTTCAGCGCCTTCTCCCCCGCCGGCCCGCCCGTGGTGCCCGCCGTCGCGGTCACCCCGCGCGGCGCCGCTACGGCCGAAGACGTGACAGCCAGGCCGGCGGCCAGCAGCCCGGCGACCGCCAAACCCACGACTGTTCCTCGTAGTGCCCTGCTCCGCACCGATCTGGTCATGAGCGGTGACCTCTCTGACGTTGTGACCGCCGAGACCCCGGCCATCCGTGGCCCTCGACACGTATCCGAGAACCGGATCAGATAGGATATTGGAATACTTACTTAACTCTGTCAAGGATTGGATGCTCGTCGGATCTGCGCCGGGCTACGAGGGCAGCCGGGTGAAGGTTGACTCGAGGTGGGTGGCGAGGGCGGCGGCATGCATGGAGGCCGGGTCAGTGGTGATGCCGATGCCGAGCGAGCCTGACCAACTCAAGGCGCCTACCGCCAGGGGTGCTCCGGGAGCCAGCGGGAGGATTGGATAGACCTGGGCAATGCCGACCCCGGCCATCGAGAGCGGCTGCGGTGAGCCCTGCATGTTCGACACGATCGCGTGGAAGAAGCGCCGCCCGTAGACCGTTCTCGCGAACCACGCGGCCGCCGGCTCGGGCAGGGCTCGCAGACCGGTCGCGAGCACGAACCGCGACGCCGCCGCCCTGCTCGGCGTGCGGATGCGAGTGGTACGGCGACCTACCTCGGTGATCAGGTCCTCGATCGGCCTGCCGTCCACCGGCACGTCGACCATCACCCCAGCAGTCGCGTTCGTCTCGGCGGCGATCCCGACCCGGCGTACCGTCAGCGGCACCGCGACCCGCAATCGGCCGTGGACCCGGGCGGTGACTTCACGGTGGGTCGCGGCCACGGCGTCGCCGACGAGGGCGAGCACCACGTCGGTGACGCGGACGTGGCGGGCAGCGGCCACCCGCCGTACCGTGGCCAGGTCGAGATCGGCGGTCGCGAACTCCCGCCGCGGCGACGAGGCAAGAGACGACCCCGCTCCCCCGTCTGTAGCCAGCTGCGCGAGGCCGGCGATCGTTGCCGCGGCCAACCGAACGCGGCCCGGCGCCGTGCCGGACGGCCTGGAAAGTTCGATCCTGGGGCGGAGCAGATTCAGCGCCTGACTCACGATCCCGTTGCCGTCAGCAATCGCATGATGAACGAGCAGGACCATCGCCATCTGACTGGCGCGCTCCCGCGGCGACCCGTTCTCGGTGACCAACATGATCCGCCACATCGGCCGGTCACGGGATATCGCCGTCTCCGCAGCATCTGCGACAACCCGGCACAGACCGACCCGGCCGCCCGACGTACGCCGTTCCATGACGTGCGACGACCAGTCGATGTCGTCGGCCTCCACCCAACGGGGACGTCGCCAGTACGACGATCGCGCAAGTCGCTGGCGGAATCGCGGCAGCCGCACAAGCTCGTTCCGCACGACCTCACGCACCTGATCCACCGACGGCCGGTCGTCACCCGTCGTCTCGAACACCACCAGACCGCCGACGTGCTGCGGCGCGCCCGCGGTCTCCACATGCAGGAAGAACGCGTCAGCCGACCGTACGACGTTCCCCATCGATCCTCCTCGCAGACCACCCGCGAGCATCCAACTCCAGAATGCCGGATCCACCCGACGCTCCAACCACCCGGCGCCCCGAGGGACGGGGCGTCCGTGCCTTCCTGGGGAGCGCGTCGATCGTCGTACCCGCCGTCCTGCTGGTGCTGCTCTTCGGCTCCATGGCGCCGTGGGTGCTGGCTCGCCGTCGACGGCCATCTTCTTCATCACCGGCTTCATCCGCACCATCCCGCACGAGCTCGAGGGGGCCGCCCGCGTCGACGGTGCCGGCCCGGTCCGGATGTTCTTCACCATCATCCTGTCGCTGCTGCGCCCGGTCCTCGCCACGGCGACGATCCTGATCTGCCTCTACATCTGGAACGACGTCTTCTTCGCGTTCTTCGTCATCGGCGGACGGATGGACACGCTGCCGCTGAACCTGTTCCAGGTCGCCCAGCGCCGCATCATCGCCGGCGTCACCGGCGGCGCCGTCAAGTGACCCCCAGACCCCCAGGGCGAAGATGAGGGATTGACCCTCATGCCTGGGGGGTCACCCGCGCGGGAGATTGGTGACACGGGGAAACACACACCAATCACAACAGCTGGGGGTAGCAGGAAATGAAGCGTCAGGGGATCGCCGTACTCGCGGGGGTTGCGGCAGTGGTTGCCGGGTCTGTGCTGCCGGCGGGAAGTGCGGCCGCATCCGACCTGCCCATCCAGGTGCCGTGCACGGAGCAGCGGGACGTCGAAGGTGCGCAGTACCTGGTCAAGCTGTGCGACGTGACCGACGCGGACCAGCACCGCACCGCTCTGAACCTGGGCGGCAACTATCACTGCGGCCCGACCACGCTCTTCAACGTCATGTACTACCTCGGCGAGCACAAAGGCCTGCCGATGCGGATGACGCCGAACGGGCAACTGCTGACCGCGCACGACCCGCACAAACCCGCCGACTACGCCAAGGCGACCGAGTGGGTCGGCTGGCTCGGCGTCAAGGCCGGGATGAAGGCGGACTCGAAGAGCACCAGCGTCGGGGGCAACATCGCCGCCTTCGACGCCGCGACCGCCGGCGCGAAGCAGGCCGGTTGGGGGATCGACCGGAACTGGACCGGTTCCGACGACGTCAACGGTGTCGCCGAGTTCGGGCGGGAGATCGCCAGCCGGCTGAGGTACGCGCCGGTGCACCTCTGGTTCGGTCATTACACGAAGAACGCCGACAACACCTACACCCGCAACGGCGGCCACGCCATCACCGTGGTCGAGGCCAAGGGGGACGTCGGCTCCGGCAAGGTCGAGCTGACCGTGCACGATCCGGCCCTCGCGGCCGACAGCGACACGGACACGCAGTCCGCGGTGCGGGACGAGAAGGTCACCCTGACCAAGTCGACGATCTGGGTGAAGCACACCAACAAGGACACCGGAGTCATCACGTTGCGGAAGCGGATCTACTGGCACCTCACCGGCGACACCTACGGGGCCAACAAGTTCGCCGAGGCCTTCCAGTGGTACGCGGCGGCTCCGCCGGTCGGGTGATGACCAGCTGAGCAGCACGGTCCGAGCGGCCCTTGGAGGGAGGGTGCCGCTCGGACCTCGCGCTGTCTCAGGTACGACGGGTCAGGTCAGGGCCCGGGCGAGCTCGCGCCGACCGGTGATCCCGAGCTTGACGTAGATCCGGCCCAGGTGGTTCTCCACCGTCTTGGGCGACACGAACAACTCCTGCGCGATGTCCCGGTTGGTACGTCCGCTCACGGCCAGCCCGGCCACTCTGCGCTCGCTGGCCGTCAGCGAGTCCTGCCCGGGAGCCACCAGCGCACGAGGTCGATCCCCCAATGCCTGCAGGGCTTCCGCGGCTCGCTGCCGAACCACGGCCGACCCACAACCGGCCGCAAGCTCACCACCCCGGGCCAGCGCTTCCCGCGCATCTGAACGCCGCCCGACGACGCGATAGGCCTCACCAAGATCCACCAGCGCCCGAGCCAGCTCCAGCCGAGCAGGCGACTTCTCCAGTACGGCGACCGCCTCGGTGAGCGTCTCCACCCGCCTGGCACCTTGACCCAGGTCGACCTTTGCCGTCAGCCGCAGGGCAGCACCCAAGTCGGTGGCAGCACCCCAGCGCCGGGTCAGTTCCAGCTGATCGGCCGCAAGCTCCCGGGCCTCCACCTCGGCCCCGAGCCTCAACTGAGCCAGCGCGGCCGGCGTACGCCAAGGCACAGCCGGCGGATCCAGATCTGCCGCCACCATCTCGTCCCGCAGCCGGTATGCATGGTCCAACGCCGCGGCAGGATCGTCCTGTTCCAACGCAATCCGGGCCCGGGGTCCTTGCAACCACATCGTGGCGATCACCCGTGGCGCGGTCCGGGTCTGTTCGTCGAAGTCGGCCAGGATCGCCTGCGCGCCGGCGAGATCGCCGCGCTCCAGCAGCGCGTACACCGCGAAGGTCACGGCCGTCGCCCGCACCGCGACCACCTGAGGCGTCAGTTCCTCCGATGCGACCGCGGCCAGGACCCCGTCGGCGTCGGCCTCGACGGCGGGCAGATCGCCACACCGCCAGGCCAGGAAGTCCGCGACGTTGGCGACCATCGCGAACTCGATCGGCGAACCGTGACGGCGGACCCAGTCCTGCGCGCCGGCGATCTCGTCGCGAGCCGGGTCGACCCCGTCGGCCGCGATCAGCGACATCATCGCCAGCAGCCAGCCGACCAGCGGGTCTGCCTGACCCACCGAGTCCTTGAACAGTGCCCCGCGTCGCAACGCCCGCTCCGCGGTACGCCGTACCTCGGCCGACGGACTCACCTCGTACCGGCCACACTGCGCGAGCAAGGCGAGCAGGATCCGCTCGTCCGGCGTGTCCCCAGGCAACTCGGCGAAACCGCGGAGGTGTTGTGACGCCTTCTTCCGCTCGGACGGCAGGTAGGACCGGACGATCCCGAGCCGTGCGTCCAGCGACAACCGCGCCGGGTCGTCCTTAGCCCAGTCGTCCAGGACCTGAACCAGCTCGGCCGTAGCTGCGAGCGGGCCGTCGACCGCGGCTGTCGCTGTTGCCGCCGTACCGAGCAACTCGGCTCGATCCCGGCCGGCGCTCGCGTCGGCGGCGGCGAGCAGATGCCGACGGGCTCCGAGGGGCTCGCCGGCGCGGAGCAGCATCTTCCCCAGCCTGCCTTGGAGTTGTGCGTTGCCCGGCTCCACCTCGACCGCACGGGTCAGGTAGTCGACCGCCTTCTGGGGATCGCCCGCTGTCGCGCACATGGTCGCTGCCTCGCCGAAGATGGCCACAGCCTCGTCGAGAGTCCCGGCCGGTGCCTGGACCAGGTGCGCGGCGACTCGATCGGCCGACGCACGCGCAGCCCACAGGGCCTCTGCCGCTCGACCGTGCAGCGCGGCCTGGTCCACCGGACCCAGCGTCGACCTGACCGACTCACGGATCACCGGGTGGACGAAGCCCAGCTGGGAGGACTCGACGGTGAGGACATGCGCGGCGACAAGCTCCTCCACGGCCGCCGCGAGTGCGGACTCGGCCAACTGCGCCACCGATCCGGCCGCCCAGATGTCCGCGCGGGTGCCGAGAACCGCCACCGTTTTCGCCAACGCCAGCGCCTCCGGGGAGAGCCGGGCAAGCAAGGTCCGGCTGACGGCACTCGTACCGAGGCCGCGGATCGTTGCCGCTGTGGCCGGGTCCGTCACCGGCCGGTCCAGGACGGTCAGCTCGTCGAGGAGCGACTCGGCCAGGAACGGATTCCCGCCACTTGCCGCCAGCAACGCATCCACCACCTGCTCCGCCGGTACGACGGCCTCGGCCGGGGCCCGCTCCACGCTCAGGGCCGCGATACCGTCGCGGCTCAGCGGCCGGGGTAGCAGCCGCTCGACGTGCCGGGCGACGGTCAGCTCGGCGAGGGGACCCAGCCGGTCCGGCGGCGGCCTGGTCGCGACGACGAGCGCGATCGGCAGGTCCGCGACCCGCTTGGACAGGTACGAGAGGAACCGCAGCGACGGCGGATCGGACCACTGTGCGTCGTCGATGGTGATCAGCAGCGGCCGCGGCGAGGCGAGATCGACGGCCACCCACCAGAGCGCGTGCATGGTCCGCGCCACCTCGGCGTCCCCGGCGTCCGGTGTCGCCTTGTCGAGCGCCTCGATCGCGCGTCCGCTCGGCCCGGCGATGATCGCCGCCCGGGTCTCACCGGCGTACCGCGAGATCGACCGCTCGATCAGTTGCCGGACCACCCCCCAGGAGAGGGCGCTCTCCAGCTCGTCACCGATCGCCTGCATCCGGACGAACCCGCGCTCCTTCGCCATCGCCCGGGTCTCCGCGACCAGCCGGGACTTGCCGATCCCGGCCTCGCCTTCGATCACCACGACCTTGCCGTCGCCCTGCCTGGCTGCGTCGAGCGCAGCGGCGATCCGGCCGAGTTCGTCCGGCCGCTCGAGGATTCCGCTCATTCAGGACCGCGGGTTCTTCGCCTGGTACGACGGCAGCGCGGCGGCCACCCTGGAGAGTCGGTCCGGATCCCGCAGCGGCCGGCCGTGGCCGAACAACACCAGCTCCGGCCGGAGCCCGGCGAGCCGGCGCATCGCCTGATGGTTGCGCTCGACATCGAAGGTCAGGAAGTTCCACGGCGCGGACAGCGTGAACAGCCGGAAGTAGACGTCACCGCACAGCAGCGTGCGATCGGACTCCCGCCACAGCGCGATGTGACCGGGCGAGTGTCCCGGCACGTCCAGCACGGTGAAGCTGCCGACCCGATCCCCCTCGACCAGCCGACGCGCGACCGGATGCGGCGGCGGCATCTTCCCCCGGGCCAGCAACGCGGGCAACCGCCCGGGCGCCGGCACCGGCTTCGCCGTCTCGATCGCCTCGGCATCCCCAGCACCCGCCCACAACGGAATGCCGAACTCCTCGCACACCGCATGGCTGGACCCGAAATGATCCGGATGCGCATGCGTCACCACGTGGGCGGCCACCTCCCGCCCCCGCAACTGCCGGACAATCCGGCCCGCCGCCGCGGGCGTCCCCGCATCCACCAACACGTCGTCGACCAGATACGCGTTCATGAAATGCGGCGGCCGCCCCAACAGCTGACTTACCCCCTCCGCAAGCTGCCGCACGAAGGAATCTTACTCACGGACCGCCCGCCCGGCATCTCGACGCCGCCGTTTAAGGTGGCGGGGTGATTTCGCATGTCGTGTGGGACTGGAACGGGACGCTGCTGAACGACAACGACGCCGTACTGGCCGCTGTCAACGCGGTCTGCGTCGACTTCGGGCGGCCGAGCCTGACCTGGGCCGAGTGGCAGGCAGTGTACGCGCGGCCGCTGCGGGTCACCTACGAGCAGGTCCTGCAACGCCTGCTCGACGACGAGGAGTGGGCCCGCGTCGACAAGCTCTTCCACGAGCGGTACGACGCCCTCCTGCACACCTGTGGTCTGGCAGCGGGAGTACAAACCGAACTACAGCGCTGGGCCGAGAGCGGCCGGACCCAGTCCCTGTTGTCGATGTGGTTCCACGCACGACTCGTGCCGACGATCGATGAATTCGGCCTCACCGGCTACTTCAGCCGGGTCGACGGACTGCCTGGAGACGTCGGTGGCGGTTCCAAGTCCGACAGCCTGCGGCTACACCTCGAGGCACAGTCGCTGGACCCGGCCGACGTCGTACTGATCGGCGACGTGGTCGACGACGCGGTCGCCGCCGAGGCGGCCGGCACCGACTGCATCCTCGTCAACACCGGCGCCATGAACCGCGCCGCCCTGGAGACCACCGGCGCACCAGTCACCGACTCAGTCCAAGAAGCGCTCCGGCTGCTCGACTCACGCTGACTCCACCGGCTGCACTGACTAGTACAGTGCGTCTCATGGCCGGCGTACACAGATCGAAGCCGGTGACCAACGGGGCGTCCGAGCGAGTCTTCGCGATGGTCCTGACCAGGGGTCCGATCTCTCGAGCCGACATCGCCCGGCAGACCGGGCTGTCGAAGGCCGCGGTCACCAAAGCCGCTCAGCCGCTGCTTGCTCACGGCTACTTGGAGGAACTCCTGGATCAAGGTCGGCAGGCAGTCGGCTCTGGCCGGCCTTCCAGTCCACTGCAGATCCAGGCGGATCGGGAGTTCTTCATCGGCGTCAAGGTGACCGAGGACCATCTGGTCGGTGTGGTGACCGACCTCGGGGCCCGGGTAGTCACCACCCAGACCTGGCCGTTGCAGTCGGCCGATGCCGATCAGACGATTGCCCAGATCGCCGAATTGGTGGCCGTCCTGCGGGACACGGAGCCGGCGTACAAGGAGCGCAGCCATTGCCTCGGGCTGGCGATCTCCGGTGACATCGACCGCGACACCGGCGTGGTTCGCTACTCCCCCTTTCTCGGCTGGCGGCAGGTGCCGTTGGCCGAGCTGACCGCAGCCGCCACCGGTCTGACCGTGTCGATCGAGAACGACGTCAAGGCGCTGGCCGTGGCGGAACACTGGTTCGGGGCCGGGGTCGGCACCACCTGCTTTGCCGTGGTGACCGTCGGGATCGGGATCGGCTGTGCCCTGGTGATCGACAATCGGGTCCATCGCGGATCCCACGGTGTCGCCGGCGAGATCGGCCATGTCCCGGTCGCAGGCGACTCACCGCTGTGTCACTGCGGCGGCCACGGATGTGTCGAGGCCATCGCCGCCTCCGGGCCGATCGTCAAGGCGGTCCGGGAAGCCAGCGGTGACGAGTCGATCGACTTTCCCGACGTACTGCGGCTGGCCATCGACGGTGATGGGCCTGCCCGGCGCGCGGTGGGGCGGGCCGGGCAGGCGATCGGGCTGAGCGTCGCGGCGATGGCGAACCTCGTCGGCCCCGAGCGCATCATCGTCACCGCCGACCTGGCCGACCTCGCCTCCTACGAGCATTTCCACCAGGAGGCGAGTACGGCGTTCGCCGGCCAGGCCTTCGGTGCCGCGGCCGACTGTGAGCTGATCTTCGGCTATCGACCGTTCGAGGCCTGGGCCCGAGGCGCCGCGGCGGTCGCGATCCAGACCCTGTTCACTTTGTGAGCACCACCACGAAGCCACCGTTGGCGACTACGTCGACGGTCAGGTTGTCACCGGCAACCACTTCGACGGCCGAGCTGACCACGTGGTCGTGTGGATCCTCCGGCGACTCGATGAACAGCTCGGCCTGCCAAGTCCCGGCTGTAAGGAAGTCCAGCGGAACCGAAACCGCCCGGGCCTCACCCGCGACGCCGGCCCCGATGAACCACTGACTACCGGACCGGCGAGCCAAGATCGCATGATCGGCCGGATCCCCCGACAGCAACCGGGTCTCGTCCCACGCGGTCGGCACGATCGACAACAGTCGCTGTGCGGCGGGACGCTGCTGGTACGCCGCATAGTCGTCGGCGAAATGCTGGATGCCGGAGTCGAACAGCACGGCCAGCGCGAGTTCGTGTCCGGCACTGATCGAGCGGACCGAACTGAAGGTCACCGGAGTGAAGTCCATCGGCCCCTGGACGTTACGGGTGAAGATCAAGGCGACATAGTGCTCGGCCGGGTAGGGCTGCTTACCTGGCTTGGGTTTGATCCATTCCGCACCCTTCACCGCCTCGGCGGACAGGAACTGCGGCCAGGTACGTTCAGTACCGCGGGGAATCGTGCCGCCGTGGAACACGACCATCAGCTGCAGCCGCGCGGTCGCCGCCAGGATCGCGTCGAACCAGCGCATCCGATCCTGGCCGTCGGACTCGGTGAAGTCGATCTTGACGCCGGCCGCACCCCATTCCTTCCAGAGCGCAAGCTTCTCCCGATGCTCGATCTCGGAGTCGAGGTGCTGCCAGTGCGACCACAAGAAGATGCCGACATCCCGGTCGGCGGCGTACTTGATCAGCTCCGGCATCCACTCCTTGTTCCAGCCGGCGTCAGCCAGCAGATGCGGCCAGCCCTGGGACGCCGCGTAGTCGACCCACCTCTTCTGTGCTTCGAGATCCCGGGTCGACGGACCGTCCGACCACCAGGACCACGCTGCCGCGCCGGGCTTGATCCAGGAGGTGTCGGCAATCTTCGAGGGAGCGGCCAGGCTGGTGATCAGGTCGCTCTCGACGATGGTGGCCAGGTCGCCGATGATCGCAGTTCGCCACGGCGTGATCAACGGGCTGGCCGACGTCACGTACGGGTCAGGAAGGTCGACCCGGAAGGATGCGCCGTCGTAGTCGAGGCGAGATCCGGCATAGGTCGCGTCCAGGTTCGATTCGGTGATCAGCAACCAACTCTCGCCGACCTTGAACAGCGCGGGATAGCCGTAGCGCATCTTCTCGGCGGCGGCGACGGTGGTGTGGAGATGCAGTTCTTCGTAGTCACACCTGCCGTTGTCATAGGGCAGCAACACCGCACGCGAATCACCCGCCAGCACGTACTCCGACGTTTCGGCCGTCACGGTGACCGGACCGCTCCACGGCACGTGGTACCGGTAGGCAACGCCTTGCTCGCTGAGCTGTACCTCGAGCTGCAGCCGGTCGGCCCCCTTGGTGAAGGACAGTGTCCAGCCGGTGGCGACGTACTCGTGATCATGACGCCTGCCGATCAGAGTGACGTAGGAGTCGTGGACCTCCTCCGACGTGAGCTGATCGAAGCTCAGGCCTTCACTGAGATCGGCATGAGCGGTCCGGATGCCGAGTCGGGACGGTGAGATGACCGGCTGCCCGGCCCGATCGACGGCCAGGGTCAGCCGGCCCTGGCCGTCGAGGGTGATGGTTGCGGTGAGGTTGGCGAAGGTGAGGGTCCAAGGGGTCACGATCTGGCCTTCCGAGTTGGTCGGGGTGCGAGTGGTGAACCTCTACTTGCCCACGACAACGACCTTGGAGTCGCTGGCCGCGGAGTCGAGAACCGCCTCGAGCAACGCGACGCTGTGGAAGTTGTCGGCCGCCGGTGAACTCGGACTCCCCTGTCCCCCGACAGCATCCAGGAACATCCGCATGACGCCGGCCCGATCCCGCAGACCAGTCGGCTCTGGTACGTCGATCTCTTCCACCGAACCGTCGTACCGGATGATCCTGACCGGAGCCTGGGGCTGACCGTGGAACGTCGCCTCGCCCCACGTGAGCATTCCCTCGTCGCCGCTGATCTGCCAGTACCCGGACCACGGCGTACTCGGCGAGATGCCGTTGGTCGACAAGTGGTAGTTGACCACCAGGCCGGAGTCGAGCTCGATGATCAGGTCGGCGCCGTCCGTGCCTTGATCCCGGGTGCTGATCGGTGTGTGCGGTACGCAGGTCACCGCGGTGCCGTTGGCGTCGAATAAGCACCGCATCAGATCGAGGTGGTGAATGGTCATCTCGGTGAGCGCGTCGTTCCGAACGCCTTCGTGGTCGCGATGGAACCGGACCGACACGTTGCGCAGGGCACCGACTGCCCCCTCGGTCAGCAGCCGGCGGATCACCGGCACGCCAGCGCCCCACCGGTAGTTCTGATCGATACCGAAGACCAGGTTCTTGGACTCCGCCAGCCTGATCAGCTCGCGCGCCGAGTCCGTGTCCAGGGTCATGGGCTTCTCCAGCAGCAGATGGCAGCCCGCCTCGAGAACCTCGCGTGCCACGTCCACGTGCGCCCCGAACGCCACCGGGGCAAAGACGACCCGCACGTCACTGTGTACGGCGTGAGCCTCTGTGAAGGAGCTGAACACAGTCTCCTTGGCCACTCCGACCCGTTCGATGAACGCTGCCTGCGACTGTGGTGAGCGGTCGACCCAACCGACGACTTCCAGGTCCTCGAGCTGTGGCAGGACTTTCGTTGCCCAGTCCGCTCCCCAATTGCCGAGGCCGATCTGGATCACCTTGATCGTCTGGCTCATGCACGGACCTCCGTCGATTCCCACCAGTGCTCGGGCAGCTGCGGCACTCTGGCCGCGACCGGCTCAACCGGCGTCGGCGACTTCGCCCACCGGGCCGCGTTGGCCAACACCAGGCGAACGTCGTCCCGGTAGTAGATCGGATACTCCTCATGGCCGGCGGCAAGGAAGAAGATCCGGCCTCGGCCACGCTTCCAGCCGCAACCGCTACGCAGGACCTCACCGCCTTCATATGCGGTGATGAAGACGAGGTCGTCGGGAGTCGGTACGTGCAGCGGCTCGCCGTACATCTCGCCCTCGGGGATCACCAGCGGGTTCGGCACGCCCTGCGCGATCTCATGACCAGGCTCGACGGTCCACATCAACTCTCTGCCGCCGTGCCGCCACCAGCTCATCCGGCACGTCGTACCGAGAAGCGCCTGGGCGATCTTCGACTCGATCGCGGAGTGCAAGATCAGCAAGCCCATGCCACCGAGGACGCGCAGCCGGACCCGCTCGACGACCTCGTCGGAGACCTCTCCGTGTTTCAGATGCGCCCACCAGACCAGTACGTCGGTCTCGGCCAGCACACTCTCGGTCAGGCCGTGCTCAGGATCGGCCAGTACCGCCGTACGAACCTGCCAATCCGGCTGGGCTTCGAAGCCCTCGGCCAATACGCGATGGATCCCATCGGGATACACCGCCGACACTCGTGGGTCCTTGGGTTCCTGGTAATACTCGTTCCATACCGTGATGCGCACGGATGAATCACTCTCCCTTGTCGGACTCACCGGCCGGTGATTCCGGTCATCGTGATACCTCGGATGAAGTACTTCTGCGCCGCCAGGAAGACGACGATCAACGGGATCAGGGCCAGCAACGAGACCGCCATCATCAGGTTGTACTGGTCGTCGTACTGGCCCCGGAACATCGCGATCCCGAGCGGAATGGTGAACTTCTCCGGCGACCGCAGATAGATCAGCGGATCCAGGTACTCGGGCCACGTTCCGATGAAGGACAGCAACGTCACCGTGGCGATCGCCGGCCGGGACAGCGGCATCATGATCGACCACAGGATCCGCAACTCACCGGCACCGTCGATCCGGGCCGAGTCGACCAAGGCCTCCGGGATGCTGGTGAAGAACTGACGGAGCAGGAAGATCAGCAGCGCCGTACCGAAGAAGTTCGGCAGCACCAGCGGGACGTAGGTGTCGACCAGACCCAGCTTGGAGAACATCAGGTACTTCGGCACCAGCGTCACCTGGCCGGGAATCATCATCGTGGCCAGCAGCGCCATGAACATCGGCCCGCGCAACCGCGACCGCAGCCGGGCGAACGCGTACGCCGGAAGCACGCAGGAGATCAGGTTCCCGACTACCGACAGTGTGGTCACCAGCACACTGTTCATCAGGAACCGGTTGAACGGCATCGCGGTCCAGGCGTGCGGATAGTTCTCCAGGTGGATCTCATCGGGCAGGAACTGCGGCGGCGACTGGATGACACTGCCCTCCGACTTCAGCGAAGTCGTCACCATCCACAGCAGCGGCAGGATGAAGGCTGCCGAGGTGAGGATCAGCAGGATGTAGGCACCGGTCCGCTGGATCCGCTGGACCCGTTCAACGTGCCCACGGGTGTCGCTCTGGTACTCGGGTTCGGGGTCGCGACGGTGCACTGGCCGCGACTGGACGTCGACTCCGGTCATGTTCTCCGCCTACTTGTTCTCGTAGTGGACCCAGCGCCGGGCAACCGCGAACTGGATCGCGGTGAAGACGATGATCATGAAGAACAGCGCCCACGCGATCGTCGACGCGTACCCCATCTCGAAGTACTGGAAGGCGTAGCGATACACGTAGAGCCCCAGCACCAACGTCGAGTTGTCCGGACCGCCGTCGGTCATGAACAGGATCAGCGAGTACGCCTGCAGGCTGCCGATGAACGCGACGATCAGGTTGAAGAAGATGATCGGCGACATCATCGGCACCGTGACGTGCCAGAACCGTCCCCACCAACCCGCCCCGTCGAGTTGCGCCACTTCGTACAGCTGCACCGGTACGCCCTGCAGTCCGGCCAGGAAGATCACCATCGCGTTGCCGGTGGTCCACACCGACATGATGATCAGGCCCGGGATCGCCCAGTCCTTGTCCATCAGCCAGCCCGGCCCTTGGATCCCGATCTGGGCCAGCAAGTGGTTGACCAGACCGTAGTCCGGGTGCAGTACGTTGACCCACAACAGTGCCGTGGCGATCCCCGACAGCACCGAGGGCAAGTAGATGATCGTCCGGAAGATCGCCTGCCCGCGCACCTTCGCGTTCAGCATCAGCGCCAGCACGAAATTGAAGATCACGCCACAGATCGCGGATCCGGCGCCGAAGTACACGGTGTTCTTGACGGCGATGAGGAAGTTCGCGTCGGCCAGCAGTTCCCGGTAGTTGCCGAGTCCGACCCATTCCGGTGGAGACAGCAGTTCCCACTTGGTGAAGCTGATCACCAGCGAGGCGACGATCGGGCCGCCGGTGAAGAAGATGAATCCGATCAGCCAGGGCAGCGCGAACAGGTGGAACAGCCGTCCTTCACGCCGGGCCAACGGCGACCGACGGCCGGCGATGCTCGGCCGCCGTACCCGCTCGGGAGCGGCCACGGCGGTCATGCATTCTCCTTCAGGATCGGCCCGACGGTGGCCTTGATCTCCGCCAGGCCGTCGGCGAGCGGCATCGTGCCGGCCCGCACCTTGTCCCAGGTCACCGTCGCCGCGTCCGTGATCTTCGTCGTCGCCGGTCCCCGGAGCACCCCGTCCGAGGTTCCGTACGTCTTGACCGCCGACTCTCCGTCCTTCACGACCTGGGCCGGCAGCTTCAGGTCGGCCAGGTTCTGCTCGAACGTCGACAACCGCGACGGCGGTGTCACCCGGAAGTAGCGGTGCCCGGCAGCGGACATGAAGGCGTTCAGGACGATCCAGGCGGCCTCGGGATTCTTGGCCCGCTTGGTGATACCGAACGAGCTGCCGATCAGCGGCGAGAAGCGACCCTCCGGACCGCTCGGAATGTGCGTCAGGCCCCAGCGGAAGCGATCCTTCTTCGGCAAGGTCTGCATCTCGGACAGGATCCACAACCCGTTGACCGACATCGCGGCATGGTTGCGGCGGAACGGGTCGGCCGCCTCGAGGGCCAGCATCTCGGCATTGCTCGGCACCGCCTTGTGCTTCACGGCCAGCTCGACCCAAGGGGCCAGCGCGTCGTGCGCTCCGGGCTGGTCGATCAGCACCGCCGATTCGTCCGGATTCAGGAGTCGGCCACCGTAGGACAGCAGGTGGGTCGCGGTGAGGTCGGCGCTCATCTTCGGCATCGGGGTGTACCCGAAGATCTTGTTCACGCCGGTACCCGAGGTCAGTTCGACGGCAGTCTCCTGCAGGCGCTGCCAGGTCCAGGTCGGGTCGGGATACTTCATCCCGGCCTTGTCGAAGATGTCCTTGTTGTAGAAGAGCAGTTTCGGCGCCGAGTCCGACGGTACGGCGTAGTGCTTGCCGTCCTTGACCCAATAGCTGATCGCTTCGGGCGCGAAGTCGTCGAGCTTGAAGTCCGGTGTCTTGGCGATGAAGTCGTCGATCGGCGCGAGGATGTTCTTCTGGATCAGGTTCGAGGCCCAGGCGTACTGGCAATACATCACGTCGGGCAGCGACCCGCCGGCCGCGGAGGTCAGGTACTTGGTCAGGAAGTCGGCGAACGAGGTGACCTCCCGCTTGATCTCGATGTTCGGGTGCAGCTCACGGAAGAAGTAGGCGAACTGCTGATGCCGTACTTCGGCGTTCTTGTCCGCCGTGATCGCCATCGTGACCGTGACCGGCTTGGTCGGCTCCGGTACGTCGGTCTTCGGCCAGTCCAAGGAGTGAAAGAGCTCCTTGGCCGCGGCCAGTGGGTACATCTCGTTCTCAGGCGGCGTTTTCAGCGGCTCGAGAGGGCCGGTTTCGCCACTGCAACCCGAAGCCAGCGGAACGGCTGCCGCCGCCATCGCGGCCAGACCGAGAACTTGACGTCGTGACATTCCCGTCGTATCCAACTGCCGCAGATTCTCACTGAGCTGGTGCCTCATCGGTGCGACCTCTCATCTGTGGACATCGGCCACCACGGGCCTCACAGGCATGCCGGCGCCCAGGCGGTCACTCAGTCGGCGCCTCAACACACCCAGGCGGGAAAGCGCTTACCCCAGACGTCACACTCCGCCACCGGATGAAGCCACTGTGATTGTGCCCAGCAATCTAGACGGATTAGTTAACTCAGTCAACTATTGATTTCGGTATCGGCTTCTGGTATTTGGCGCACCGGCGCCGCGCTACCGGCACTGCCGGTTGTGGGCCCTAGCGTGAGGCGAAGTAGGCCTTGGCTACGGGGACGAGTTTGGGTGCTGGGAGGGAGGTTGCCGAGTCGTCGAGTTTGCCGATCCAGACCTTCCAGGTCGGGGAGCTCCTGTCCAGGTGGCGGTAGTTGTCGTTGCTGTCGGAGAGAACGACGAAGTCGACGCCCTTGCAGTAATAGGCGCCGTTCCAGCCATCAGGGCGTCCCGACCACGAGCCTCCGTTGCGCAGGCGGCAGCGGGTGCCGTCGGCCAACTGCAGGCCCCACGGCCACGGATCGGCTTCAGGCTTCACCGCGGGCAGTGCCGAGTCGACCAGCGTCCAGCGATAGACCTTCTTCTCCCACGGCTCGCCACCACAGATCGCCGGACCGCCGGCGGCAACCCAGCAGACATCAGCGCCGGAGGCAGCCGATCCACAGGAGTAGATGTTCGCGCTGACGGCCGCCGGCGACGGGTAGCCCTCGTCGAACGGTGCGCACTCCAGCCCTTCGCCGGTGTCCTCGATCTGCCAGCCTGGCTTCACTTCTCCTGACGCCGCCAGCGGATTCACCCGGATCACTTCGGTCGGCACCAGCTTCGGTACGAAGTGGATGCCGTAGATCGGATTGCTCTTGCCGCCGAAACTCGCGACCGAGTCCCAGATCTCCCGCGCGCTCAGGATGATCAGAGACAGCGCCGTACCGATCGTCGAAACGACCAGGTCGACGACGCCGAGGACCAACCCGCCCAGGAACAGTCCGACACCGGACTCGGCCAGCGACACTCGCGCCATGGCTCCGGTGCATTTGATGGTGAAGGACATGGTCTGTTTCACCACGTCGGCAGCCTTTGCGACGTCGAAGATGTTGTCCGTGTAGGCGTTGCGAAAGGCGTCCAGGCAGGTCTTGGCTGTGTCGATCCAGGCCTTGGACGGATCACCGCTCGTCACAGTCTTGGCCAGCCGCTCGACCCAGCCATCAGACTTGACCGCCTGTCCGGCAGCCCTCATCACCGCGCCGCGCACCGCGGACGCCAACTCGAGGATCTGGAGCCCGTACGCCATCTGACTGATCTCAGCCAGTACCTTGGCATCCGGCACAGCCGGCAACTGCAGGGTGATGCTCTCGCCACTTCGGATCAGTACGACGGACCGCCCGCGTGGCTTCTGGATCTGCTCAGCTTGGGTTCCGAGGAATTGGATCAAGGCATCCGCGCTGAAGCCGAACCTGTTGCCTGCGACAACCTTCCACCCCGTCGGGTAGGTCACCTGCGTGTAGGCCAACCGGTTGTTCGCAATCCGCAGCACAGTGCGTCCCGACTCGACGCCGGCGCACCACTTCACCGAGTCTCCACCGTCCGACGACACAGTGACCGCCGTACGAAGCGAAGCCTCACCCTTGCATTGAGGTTGAGCCACTCCCGCTCGCCCGGTCATCCAATTGCCCAGCCGGCCGAGCGCGTCCTTCGCGGCAGCGGTGACGTCGAACCCGCCCAGGAAGCCGGACGAGAAGTGATCCGTCTGCGCTGTCACCGTCGGCTGACCGGGCTTCCACGGCGACGTCGGCAACCATCGCCACCCACCACGACCGTCCTGCCAGGCGACAACCGGCACGAGATTCGGGTCCCATCCAGGCGGCACGGTGAACTCGACCGTCGCACGACCGCTCAGCTGGGCTCCGGACAACTCGACCCGCACCCCAGTGCCGACCCGCGTGAGACCAGCCGCGGTCGCCGGCACCTGCTCATCGGCGTCAACGTTCAGCCGGCCCTCGCCGGTCACCGACGATCCAGGCAGCGCGACGGTGACGCCACCGTGACTGAGCTTGGCCGCCGTACCACCGTGCACCTCGATGCCAGACGACGGAGTTGACGCAGGCGAAGCGGTCTCGCCGTCCGACGTACACGCCGAGCTAGCGAGAAGACATACACCCACCACAGCAGCTACAAGCCGCCTAACGCCCCCGCTCATGCATTCCCCCCATCGACCGCCAGGCCCCCCAAGCGGTCGTCTACCGACATATCGGCGGCGGCCCCAGGTTCGTTACCGTGCCGGCTGTCTGCCGGATGAGAGGTTGTTGGTGACGCATGTCGAGCTCGATCAGAACGTCGGGGCTGAGTCTCTCCAGCAGTACGTCGTACGGCGCATGCGAGCTGCACCGCGTCAGCCCGAGATCGTCCAGCAACTGCCATACGGCAGCGGGCTCCAGCCCGTGCAGGTCGAAGGTCTCGACTCCGACATAGCCGATCTCGCTGAGCTGTCGCAGTACGCCCGAGAAGTCCTTCCGCGCCGCCGCGTACACCGACCAGAGCTGGACTGCGATCGGACGCTTCACGAACTGTTTCCCAAGTAGGACAGCGAAAACGTCGTGCTGAGGTCCACCGCCCGGCCGCTGCGCGCCGACTCATCGGCCTTGAGCATGATCTCCAAGACGTGCCGTGCGTGCTCGAGATTCAGCGTCGGGCGAGCCCCGGCAGCGACACAGTCAGCCAGGTGGTCGACCAGAACAGCCCGGTGCAGCGTCATCATCCGCCGCATCGGCGCATCACCGTCGGGGAGGTCAGGAGTGAGCCAGCCCGGCAGTCCACCGACCGCGTCCAACCGGAAGATCTCCAGTGCGGGCCCCTCACCGCCGAACGGTCGCCCACTGAGGTTGATCGTCCCTTCCCGGCCGAAGATCTCCAGCTTCGGGCCCCGGCCGGCGTTCACGTTGAACGTGCCGTCGACCACGGCGAAGGTCGACTCGCCGAAGTCCAGCAGCATGAGCACGTTGTCGTCCGCGGTGACGTCGATCTGCTTTCCCTGGAACGGCCCACCGCGGACCGTCCGGGTCGGTTCGGTGATCCCCGAGAAGGCGACCACGCGCCGGGCCGGACCGAGGATGCCGGTGATCTCGTGGATGCCGTAGACGCCCATGTCGAACAACGGGCCGGAACCCTTCTGATAGAACCAGGTCGGATCCGCCGGCCAGGCTCCGGACGCAGGCCCGCCATGCGAGGACCGGACGCGCGCGAAAGCCACCTTGCCGATGGCCCCGTCCCGAACGAGCCGCCGAGCCTCGGCACGGTCCGGATAGAGCATGTTGTACGGCGCGCAGACGACGGTCAGGTCACGCTCGAGGGCGAGGTCGCAAATCCGGTCCGCGTCGGCCATCGAGGTCGCCAGCGGCTTCTCGGTCGCGAGATGCTTACCCGCCTCGAGTATCCGGGCGCAGGTCTCGCCATGCGCCGGGATCGGAGTCAGATTCAGTACGGCGTCCAGCTCCGCGCCGTCCAGCATGGCCTCCAGACTCGTGAAAGCCTGCGGGATACCGAACGTCGCGGCCACGGATCGAGCCAAGTCAGGCACCATGTCGGCGATGGCGACGACCTCGACCTTGTGCCGGATCGACGCCAGGTTGGGCAACACCCCCACCGCACCGGTCGCGATCATTCCCGCTCCGAGCACACCAAGTCTCAACGGCCTCATGCAGGTCCTTCCTGCGGCCGGCGCTGCCGGCCAGCGTCGACGGATTCGTAGAAGGCGACGCAGGCGGCGAGGTTGTGCCATGCGTCCTCGACGGTCGCCACCGGCTCCGCCTCCCCCTTGATCACTGCGGCCCAGTGGTCGAGGTCAGCGGCCTGGTCGTGCTTGCCCGGCGGCTCCACCTCCACCCATCCCTTGAACGGGGCGACATCCGCGAGGACGAGCAACCGTCCCAGGATCCCGTCCATCCGCACCGCACCCTCGCTGCCGACCATCGTCCAGCTCGACTGGAACCTGTTGTCGGGCGCCGTCCAGGTGTCCTCCAACGTCGCCACCGCGCCCCCGGAGAAGGTGACGGTGGCAACCCCGTAGTCCTCGACGCCGAGTTCCCGGTGCCGGAGATTGGCTGTCTGGCCGGCGATCGCGACCACCTCTTCGCCGAGAAGCCAACGCAGTACGTCGATCTGGTAGATGGCGTGGTCGACCCAGCCGCCGCCGACCGTGCGGGACGGATCCGCGAACCAACCGGGATCGGGATCATCCACCCATCGTTGCGGCAGCCCGGCCCACGTCGTCATCGACGCGCTGGTGAGCTCACCGATCCTGCCGTCGTACAGCAATTTCCGAAGCAGCTCCATGCCTGGCCCCAGCCGTTGCCGCGACTCGGCCGGGAGGAAACAGACTCCCGAACCACGTACGGCGGCGACCACCTGGGAGGCATCGTCCAGACGCAGAGCGAGCGGCTTGTTGGCGATGATGTGCTTGCGCGCTTTGGCCGCGGCGACGCACACCGTGTGGTTCAGGTCCGGGCTGACGAAGCTCATCACCGCGTCGATGCCCGGATCATCCACAAGCGTGCGCCAATCCGGCTCGACCCGGTCGACACCGCACCGGCGTGCGACCTGCGTGGCCCGCCAGGGATCCGCATCCCAGACGCCGGCCAGGCTGAGCCACTCGCGCGAGCGAACTCCGTCCGCGAGTGGCAACGCCGAGTACCAGTGGTCGACGCCGATCAGAGCGACTCTCATACACGTTCCTCCGATGCTGTGGCGGGTAGGCCGCGTGGTGCCGCCCACCCGACCGCGTTGGCTATCACCTTGCGCACCTCGGCCTGCCGGTAAACGGGGTACAGCTGGTCACCGGGGCTGAAGTAGAAAATCCTGCCGTCGCCGCGGTGGAAACAGCAACCGCTGGACGACGAGGCGACGCGACGGGTTGCGCGGTGGACCAACGTGTGGGTCGGCGGCGCAACAACCACCTGCTTCCGCGGGACCGCCACCTTGTGACGGCGCCCGGTCCGATCGATTGTTGGGGTTGTGGGTACCGGTAGGTGGCCCGGATTGCGTCGAGGGTAGGTGGTTCTGATGTACGACGTTGTCCTGTTGGTCGAGGAAGAGTTGAGTGTGCCGGATGCGCAGCGGGTGGTCGAGCTGTACGCGAGCGTGCCGGAGGAGGTCAAGTTTCACCTGATCATTCCGTGCGGGCACGCCAAGGTCGAGGCGTCACCGGCCAGTCTCGCCGGGACGGAGCTCTACGGCATCACTGCCGAGCGGTACTCGATCGAATCCGACGAGGAAGCGCTCAAGGCTCAGCAAAACGCGGAGCACGCCATCGAAGCGCAGGCCACGGCAGCGCTCGAGCGCAGTATCGGCCGACTGCGGTCGTTCGACCGGGAGGCGGACGGCCTGATCACCCACGGGCGGCCCGTCGACGAGCTGGTCGAACAGATCAAGCGCGTCAACGGGCAGGAGGTCGTCGTCCTCACGCGGCCGCACATCGTGGCCGAGCTACTCCACATCGACTGGTCGGCCCAGGCCCGCCGGCATCTCGGCGTACCGGTGCTGCACCTGCTCGAACAGCACCAGGACAGTCCGCTCCAGCCCGACGACTGAGCTGATCGTCAGCGGTAGCGGCGGGCTTGGTTGGCGGCTTTGGACTCGCCGGGTTGCCAGGTGGCGATCCAGGGACCGGTGTCTTCGGATGGGTCGAGGACGCCGTCTTCGAGCCAGCTGTAGCGGCCGTCAAGTACCCGGTCGGCCAACCGTCGGTCGCTGTCGTCGGTGTTCGACCACAGCTGGTCGAACAGGCGATCCACGCGCAGCCGCGCCTGCTCGCAGAACACTCCGGCCAGCTCGTACGCCGCTTCGCCGCGAGCCGGATCGTCGGTCCGCAGCATCTCGGCCCGCGAGCAGCAGGCGGCCATCGCGAACAGCTCCGCGCCGATATCGACGATCCGAGCCAGGAATCCCTGCCGGTACTCGAGTTTCGCCTGCCAGCGGCTCATCCCGTAGAACGTCTGCCGGGCGAGCCGGCGGGCCGCGCGTTCGACGTACCGGAGGTGGTTGGCGAGCGGTCCGAACTCGGTGTACGACGTCGGCACAGTTCCCTTGCCGACGGCAAGTTGTGGCAGCCACTTCGCGTAGAACCCGCTGGCCTTGACCGCGGCTCTGGCCTTGGCCCGCAGGTCGGCGTCGGCCGAGGCGAGATCGCCGGCCGCGGCCAGGTGCGCGTCGACGGCCTCGCGAGCGATCAGCAGATGCATGATCTCGGTCGAGCCCTCGAAGATCCGGTTGATCCGCAGGTCGCGCAGGATCTGCTCGGCCGGTACGGCGCGTTCACCGCGGGCCGCGAGTGAGTCGGCTGTCTCGTAGCCCCGTCCGCCGCGAATCTGGACCAGTTCGTCGGCGACCTTCCAGGCCATCTCGCTGGACCAAAGCTTGGCCAGCGCCGCCTCGATCCGGATGTCCTTGCTGCCGGCATCGGCCAGCTGGGCCGACAACTCCAGCACTGCTTCGAGGCCGAACGTCGTCGCCGCCATGAAGGAGATCTTCTCGGCCACCGCGTCGTGCTTGCCGACCGGACGGCCCCACTGGACGCGCTCGGACGACCATTCGCGGGCGATCTTCAGACTCCACTTGGCCGCCGCCGCACACAGGGCCGGAATCGAGAGACGGCCGGTGTTCAGCGTGGTCAGCGCGATCCGCAGGCCTTCGCCCTCACGGCCGAGGCGGTTCTCGGCCGGCACCCGGACCTGGTGGAAGCGGGTCACGCCGTTCTCGAGGCCACGCAACCCCATGAACGCGTTCCGGTTCTCCACGGTGATCCCCGGCGAATCAGTCTCAACCACGAACGCGGTGATGCCGCCGCGCTGACCGTCGTGCTCGGGGACTCGGGCCATCACCACGACGAGCTCGGCGATCACGCCGTTGGTGGTCCACAGCTTCACCCCGTCGAGCAGGTAGGCCGCGCCGTCGTCGGTCGGTGTCGCGATCGATCCCATCCGCGCCGGGTCGGAGCCGACATCGGGCTCGGTCAGCAGGAAGGCCGTCACCGCACCAGCGGCGCACCGCGGCAGGAACCGTTGCTTCTGCTCGTCGGTGCCGAACATCTTCACCGGCTCCGGCACACCGATCGACTGGTGCGCCGAGACGAGGGCACCCAGACTCGGGTGCACCGACCCGATCAGCATCAGCGCGCGACCGTAGTACGACATCGACAGGCCGAGTCCGCCGTACTCGACCGGGACCTTGATGCCGAACACGCCCAGCTCGGCGAACCCGGTCAGGTACTCGTCGGGGACCCGTGCCTGCCGCTCGATCAACAGGCCGTCGAGTGTCTTGCAGTACGCCTCGAGCTTGCCGAGGAACTCCTCACCCCGTACGGCGTCATCGGCCGCGGCTCGTGGATGCGGGTGGATCAGCGACAGGTCGAAATTCCCCAGATAGAGCTGCTTGGCGAAGCTCGGCCGTACCCAAGTGGTCTCCCGCGCCGCCTCCGCGGTCTCCCGGGCTTCCCGTTCACTCACGTCTCGCTGCTGCGTAGTCACGGCGAACTCCTTCCGGCCGACTCTACTCACCAGTCTTACTCGGAAGTAGCCTCCTGTGAACCGTCTGTGCTGATCCGACCGACACAGGCGTCCAGCGAGGATCCGCCGGCGGGCCGTGCATCGCCATGACCAGGACCGCCTGCGGCAGCCGGCGCCGTACGGCGTGCAGGACCTGCCTGGCCGTGTCCGTATCGAGGCCGGTGGTCGGCTCGTCGATGAGCAGTACGTCGGGTTGGGTGGCGAGCGCCCGGGCGAGGTGGAGGCGGCGCTGCTCGCCGCCGGACAGGCTCCGCCCACCGACACCGATGCTGGTCTGCGGCGTCAGGTCCAACACCAGCTCGGTGAGCAGGTCCGCGATGTCGCTGGCTTGAGCGGTGGGGTCGGCGAGTCGAAGATTGTCGACAATCGACCCGGTGAACAAATAGTCGTCGGCCAGTATGGCGGTGACGACGGCCGGACCGGGGTGTCGCCGCAGCGCTGACGCGATGGCGGTGAGGAGCGTGGTCTTCCCGCTGCCGGATGGGCCGGTGATGACGAGGGTCTGGCCGGCGGCCACGGTGAACCCGATCTCGCGCGCTTCACGCGTAGGGGTTTCGGGCAGGTGGTATCCCGAGACCTCGAGGCGACGACCGTCGTACTCGGCACGGAGCGTCTTCGCGACCTCTGGCCGACGGCGCGCCTCCTCGCCGACCGACTCGAGGTGAGTGTCGGCCTGGCGAGCTTGGACCCACGCCGTTGCTGCGCTCACCAGACGCTCGGCGTTGGCCATGACACCAGCGGCCAGCAAGGCAACGAAGACCAGCGTCGCGACCGAGCCGCCGGCCCGCGCGGTGAGCAGGACCGTGAGCAGCAACGCGACGGCCGTCACTGCACGGGAACCGCCCACAGCGCGCGCTGTCGTCGCCAAACGGCTGCCCTCGAAGGCGGACAGGCGTCGCAAGGTGCGCTGCACGAGCTGGTCTGTGGTGCCTAGCGACGCCATCTCGGGCCAGGCCTCGACTGCGGTCACCAGTTCGGTCCGCAGCAGGCTCCGGGTGCGGCCGGTGTCATCCATTCGACGCGCCGCGGTCGCGGCGAGCCCTGCGCAGGCGATCACGGCGACGGCGAGTGTCAGCGCCACGAGCGGATAGCCGGCGAGCACGATCGCGACACAGCCGCCGGCTGTCATCACGGCGGTCACGACCACAGGTGCAGTGGCCTGGATGACTGCCATGCCGGTGGTGTCCGCGTCGGCCATGACCCGGTCCAGCGACTGCCCGGACCATGCAGCACCCTCGGATCCAGCTGCGCGGTCGTAGACCGCGAGCCGGGCAGTACTGATCCGGCGGAGAGCCGCCGCGTGCAGGACCACCCGGTTGGGATAGCCGCTCGCGATCCTGCCCAGCGCGAGTGCGCGCACCCCGCCGCTCGGGGCGAGGTAGGAGAACGCGCTGTAGGCGCTGGCTCCGGCCACGGCTGAAGCGGCGATGAACCATCCCGAAAGTCCTAGAAGGCCGACGGAGCAGGCCTCCGCGACGACAGCCAGCAGCAGCCCGACGGGTGCGAGAGCCTTCATACCCGCGTCGCCTCCTGGACGGTGTGGATCGTCCCGTCGGTCAGACTGCGCAGGACGTCGGCTGACCTGGCGAGAGCCGTCGAATGCGTGGCCACGATGACCGTTCGACCGTGGGTTGCGTTGCGCAGGGCAACGATGATCTTGGCCTCGGTGTCCGCGTCGAGATGCGCGGTCGGTTCGTCCAGGACCCACAGATCCGCATCACTGAGGAACGCGCGGGCGATCGCGATGCGTCGTACCTCGCCGGTCGACAGCCCCCAGCCTCCCTCCCCCAGCGGGGTGTCCAGTCCTTTCGGAAGTCGTACGACGACCTCGGTCAACCCGGCCGCGGCGACTGCCCGGTCGATGTCCGCCCGGCTGGCATCCGATCGTCCGATCCGGATGTTGTCGCCGACCGATCCCGGCAGCAGGACCGTCTGCTGACCGATCCAGGCACAGCCACCGAGACGCGGCTCCGACGCTCCGCTTGGGGTCAGCCATCGGACGGTCCCCTGACTTGGCGCGCGCACGCCGGCGATCAGCGACAGCAACGTGGTCTTGCCGGCGCCCGACGGTCCGGCCACGACCGTCCAACCTCCCGCAGGGATGGTCAGATCCACGTCGTGCAGAGTCGGTTCCTCCGCGGCAGGGAACTGGAGAGAGACGTTGCTCAGGACAACGGTCACCGGCTCGTTCGAAGGCTTTACCCGATCGCCCGCTACAGACGTTTCGACAAGGAGTGCGCGGATCGCAGGTACCGCCGACAGCGCTCGTTCCTTGCTGTGGAAGGTCGCAGCCATGGCCCTCATCGGCTGGAAGTACATCGGGCAGATCAGCAGCGCAAGCAAGCCACGGAACAGCGTCACGCCGGCACCAACCCGCACATACCCGAGCAGCGACAGACCGATGTACGTCGCGTTGGCCGCGATGGAGAACGTGATCACGACATCCATCACCGCGCCGGACAGAGCGGCCCGCCGTACGACGGCAATCGTCGTACCGTTCAGCTCGTCGGCTGCGCGAGCCAGTTCGGTACGGCGCCGCGTCAACGCCCCGATGCTTCGGAGCGTCGGCATGCCACGGAAGCTTTCGAGGACGACCGCGGCGAGCCTGGTACTGGCCGCCATTCGCTCGTCGGCGCCCTCCTTGGCGAACAGACCCGCGAGCCGCAGGTTCAGTGGCAGGAGCAGGCTGGCCAGCAGCAGGATCACGGCGGCAGGCCATTGCACGAGCGCTGTGGTGACGAGAATCAGCGCCATCGAGACCGGAGCAGACACTCGCTGAGGCAGGGCCTGCGCATGGAAGTCGGCGATGTCGTCGGTCGACTCCACTACTGCGAGAGCAGCAGCTGCGGGGTCTGGTTCAACGTCCCGCCGTCCGGCCGGCAGTAGTCCGGCGACCAGTTGACGCCGCATCGCGTGGGCGATCCGCAGGCGGCCCGCCGTTTGGAGTCGTGCCGTGCTCCAGGTCGCTCCCGCCGCGAGAAGGCCACCACCGAGCAGGGCGCCCAATCCCAGCCAGCTTGGCCGATTGCCGTCTAGAACATCACCTGCGATCAAGGCCAGACCCGCCCACTGGACGATGGTGAACGCCGTCTCGAGCGCTTGGCAGCCGGCAGCCGACAGCAGCCACCGCCGGCCCGGTGACGCGGCTGCGGCGAGCCACTCCCCCGGCCCGGCCTCGTCAGTCGTCATCGTGCATCCGGTGTTCGTCGATGATCCAGGCGATCCCGCCGGTGAGGGCGATGAGAACCATGCCCACGATGCTCAGGAGTTGGCTGTGGTACTTCGGATAGCCGGAGAACATCCCCTGGCAGACGCAGTAGAGCGTCCAGGCAACGACGACTCCGACGACGGTCAGCACCGTCCGGGTGACGAGTCTCATCGGGCAGCTCCTGTCCCGTTTGGTAGATGGTTCGCTGGCGCCTTGCCTCGGAAGGCGTAGTGGGCGAACCAGTTGTAGAAGAGGATCAGCGGCACGTTGAGCCCGATCCCGACCGCGAGAAACCTCAGCGTGCCGGGCGGAGCCGCCGTGTTCGCGAGCGTCAGACCTCCCGGCGCCAGCACCGGATAACGGGCCACCACCAAGGCGATCACGAGCGCCACGACGGCAGTGACCAGGCCGGCGAGCGGGAGGCCGTCGTACGGCGAAGTCGGCCGCAAGGTGATCACGCTCATCACCGCGCCGGCCACGGCGAACAGCAGGAGCCCGCTGAAGGCGATGGTCCGCGCCGGACCGTCCACGCTCAGCGGCGTGGCGGTAGCGCCCACGGCGATCAAGCACCCGATGGCCAGCAACGCCCCCAGCAATGCGCTGACCGCGCCGCGGCGTCCCGCTCGGGCACGGAGTTCACCGGTCGCCTTCCACTTCGTGTAGGCGTACCCCAGTGCCAGATAGCCACAGACGACCGTCACGGCGGACAGCGCCGAGAACCAACTGATCGCACCGAACGGCGAGGCCATGCTCACGTCAGCTGTCAGCGTCGCAACAGCGACGCCTTGGGCAAGAGCGGTGATCAGGGAGGCAACGCCGAAAGCTCGTTCCCAGCGGGGCGCGGGGTGGGCCTGTGACGCCATCTCCACGCTGACCCCGCGAACGATCAGGCCGAACAGCATGACGATCACCGGCAGATAGGCATGCGGGAGGAGCGTGCCGAACGCGGCCGGGAAGCCGGCCCACAGGCTGACCCCGAGCAGGACCAGCCAGGTCTCGTTGCCGTCCCACGCCTGGGCGACGTGTTCGAGCAGCTCGTGCCGATGGCTCGCGTCCGGTTCGACCAGGGAGGCGATGCCGTTCCCCAGGTCATAGCCGTCCAGTACGACGTACATCAGCAGACACAGCAGGATGAGCAGGAACCAGATCGTGGCCATCAGTTCGCCCTCCCGCCGGCCAGACTCGCCGTTGGGACTGAGTCGAGAACCGGGTGCCGATCGTCGGGATCGACCTGGTCTGGGCCGATCCGGACGGTGTGCACGATGTAGGCGACGTACGCGACCAGCATCACGACGTACAGCAACGAGAAGCCGACCACGGAGAACACGAGCTCCCCCGGAGCCAGGTGCGAGACGGCGTCCGCGGTGCGCAGTTGACCGAACACCACCCACGGCTGACGACCTGTCTCCGCGGTGGCCCAGCCGCCCAGGATCGCGAGGATGCCTGCCGGAGTCGTCCAGAGGAGGAACCGGTGGAAGCGTCTGGAGGTCCACAGTTTCCGGCGGAACCGCAGGATCGTGGCGTAGAAGACGGTGCCGAACATCAGCAGCGCAGCCAGGAACATCACCCGGAACCCCCAGAACACCGGGGCCATGTCCGGTCGGTCCGCCTTCGGCGTCAGGTCGAGCCCGGGGATCGCCGTCTGACAGGTGAGATCGCGGTTGATCGCGCTGCCGAGGCACGGGATGTTCAGCTCAACGAGGTTGCGCTCGGCCTGCTGATCGGGAATCGCGAAGAGGACGAAGCCGGTGTTGCCTTGTGTCCAGTTGCCTTCCAGGGCCTCCAGCTTGGACAGCTGATGCGGCAGCACCGCGCCGGCGGTGTGGTCACCGACGAAGACCTGCACCGGGACCAGCATCGCCGCCACCCCCAGCGCGATCGACACGGACCGACGGGCGAACGGCAGCGCCCGGCCCCTGACCAGGTAGTACGAGCCGATGCCGGCCACGAAGAACGCGGCGGAGATCAGTACGGCGAGCACCATATGCGGCCACCGCCAGACGAACGACGGGTTGAAGATCGCGTCCACCCAGTCGGTCGGCTCGAACCGCCCATCGCGGACGACGAACCCGGCCGGTGTCTGCATCCACGAGTTGGCGGCGATGATCCAGGTCGAGGACAGGATCGTGCCAAGGGCAACCATCACCGTCGAGACGAACATGGTGGCATGCCTGACCCGGCCGTCGCCGTACAGCAGGACACCGATGAACCCGGCCTCCACGAAGAACGCCGTGACGACCTCCATCCCGATGATCGGGCCGATGATCGGACCGGTCTTGGCCGCGTAGACGCCCCAGTTCAGTCCCATCTCGAAGGTGATGACGATGCCGGCCACCACGCCGATCGCGAACCCGACCGCGAAGACGCGCCGCCAGAACCGGAACATCTGCAGATAGACCGCTGTGCGGGTCCTCCAGTACATCCCGTAGAGGATGCTCAGCAGGATCGCCAGTCCCACCGTGATGGCCGGGAACGTCATGTGGAACATCACGGTGATGACGAACTGCCACCGCGACAGATCGAGCAGACTCATGTCGGCTCTCCCGTCAGGCGTCGAGTACGGGGGCGTCCGCGGCCGCCTTGGTGAACCGCGGCAGGGCGGCGGCGCCGATGGCGAGCAGGGCGATGATGACTATCTGCACGGATTCGACGGTGGCGAAGGCGTGCGCGGTGTTGTGCTCCGCACGGGCGAGGTACAGCGTGCCGAGAGTCGCCACGCCGAGCGCGAGACCGCTCTGCTGCAAGGTGATCAGTACGCCGCTGCCGACACCGCCGAGATGAGTCGGTACGTCGGCCAACACACTGCGGAACAGGCCGGCGAACAGCATCGACTGCCCTGCACCTGCCAGCGCGAGTGGCGCGGCCATGTCCCAGAGAGTGACGTGCGGCCAGCGGCCGACGACGACGGCGACCAGCGCGGCGAGACCGGTGAGCTGGATGACCGCACCGGCAGACAGCGCGGCCCGTCCGAAGCGAGCGATGACCTTCGGCGCGAACAACGAGCCGAGGAAGAACAGCAACGCCATCGGCAGGATCGCCAGGCCGCCATGGAGTGCGTCTTGGTGGAGTCCGTCCTGGACGGTCAGAGCGAAGACGAACATGAACGCGCCGAAGCCGATGCTGAACGCGAAGAGCATGACCAGGCCGCGTGCCATCGACGGCAGCTTGAGCAGCGACGGTGGCAGCAGTGGGATCTGTCCACGTTGCTCAGCGCGCCGTTCCACTACGAAGGTGACGATGCCGAGTACGACCGCGAGGGCGATCATCGCCCAGGTCCACCACGGCCACCCCAGGGAATGGCCCTCGGTGAGCGGAACCAGCAGAGCGGCAAGCGTGGCGGCGAACAACACGGTGCCAGGCAGGTCGACCCCGACCGGGTGATCCGAACGGGTGTTGGGCACGATGCGGGCGGCGACGACCAGCACCACCATGCCGATCGGCACGTTGACCAGGAAGATCGGGCGCCACGATGCGCCGGCGATGTCCGAGCTGACCAGCAAGCCGCCGACCAACTGACCGACCACGGCCGCGATACCGGACGTGGCGCCGTACAGGGCCAGGGCTCGCGCTTTCCGTTCGTGCTCGAGGGTGTGATGGAAGGTCGCGAGCACCTGTGGGACGAGGAGTGCGGCGGTGGCGCCTTGCACGATGCGGGCGGCGATCAGTACGCCGACAGACGGCGCGAAGCCGCAGATCGCCGAAGCCACGATGAAGCCGACGAGTGCGCCGAGAAACATGCGGCGGCGACCGAAGCGATCGCCGAGCCGGCCACCGAGCACGAGAAGGGCGGCGTACGCGACGCCGTACCCGGCGATCACCAGCTCGAGCTCGGAGGCCGACGCGTGCAGCGACGCGTCGATGCTCGGCAGGGCGACGTTGGTGATGAAGAAATCCATGATCGGCAGGAACGCACCGGCCAGCAGGAAGAACACACCGACGGGGTGCAGCCCGCCGGTGAGTGCGACCGCGCGTGGCGACGCCGGCCGCGCGGCATGGATGACGGCCATGTCTCCTCCAAATGATTATGAGTACATAACTATCTGACGGAAACCAGTATGCGCTCATAACTATGAGGCGACAATCATCTAGGCTGGCGATGTGACGAAACAGCCATCGCGAGTGGACCGCTGGGCCGACCTGGCCGACCTGGCGCTGATCATCAGCCGCGAACTCCAGTACCGCGGCTACACCGACGAGCGGGCGATCGGACTGACCCAGTCCGAGGGCATGGTGATGCGCCACCTGCTCGACACCGAGTCAGCCGCGACCCCCAGCCAGACCGACCCCAGCCAATCCGGTCGCGGTCAGACGGCGCCCAGCCAGGTCGCGCCCAGTCAGATCGCGGCTGCGACCGGTCTACAGCGCACCAATCTCTCGACCACCCTCCGCGGTCTGGAGAGCAAGGGCCTGATCGAACGCCAGGCCAACCCCGCCGACGGCCGCGGCGTCACCGTCAGCCCGACCGACCTCGGTCGCGCCAACTACGTCCGGGTCCGCCGCGAATGGGCCACCGCGGTCCGCCAAGCCGCCGCCGATGACGCCACCCACCTGGAAGCGGCCCTGTCCCTGCTCACTGCCGTCAAGGAGGGCCTGGTCGAGGCCCGCCCGCAGGTCCCGTCCCGCCACCCACCGGCCTAGCTCCCGCCACCACCGCGGGCCTAGCTCCCGCCACCCCACCGGCCCAGCTCCCGCCACTACCGCCGGCCTAGCTCGCGCCATCCCACCGGCCTGGACCGCACGCGCGGATAGGTGGGCTTGCGTCAGTTTGTGGGGGCTGTTGCCGGGTACCTGCGGTGTGGCTGGGGGCCTGGTATGTGGTCGAGCATGATCAGGATCAGGGAGGCAGCGACATGGCGGGAACAGGCGTCGCGGGGAGACTGGTGAAGGCCTGGGGAACCGGGGTCAAGGACCTACCGCGGAACACGACCTGGCTGCTGTCGAAGGCGTTGACGCCACTGGAGGCGACGAAGGACGCGGCCGGTAGCGCGACACAGGCAGCGGGTAGCGGGCTGGTGGACATCGCACGCCATGCGGGGGCTTCAGTGATGGACGTCCTGCCCGTGGGTGACTCGATCGAGCTGAGGCTCCAGCGAGCCAGGGCTGCGGCCGAGGAGGCCCAGCAGGCGGAGGACGAGGCAGTACGCGAGGCCGAGGAGGCGAAGGCGCGCAGCGACGAGGCGCGCCAGGTCGTCGAGCGGTGCAAGGCGTACGTGCGGGACGTCGAACGCGAGCAGGCTCAAGAGGTCAGCGACAAGGTCGCCGAGGCGCGCCGGGATGCCGATGCGCGGGTCGAGCGGGCTCGTGCCGCGGCGCAGGCCGACGCCGATCGCGTGGTGCAACGGGCGAAGGCGGAGGCCGACGACCGGGTCACGAAGGCACGCGAGGAGGCGGAGGCGGCGCAGTCGAAGGCCAAGCAGGCGATGTCCGACGCGACGGCCAGCCTCGCGGAGGCCAGGCGGCTGGCCGACGAGGCCACCGAGGCGACGAAGGCGGCCGCCGAGGAAGCACACCGACAGGCCGCGCAGCTCGCCGCGAACGCCGATCGCGAGGCCCAGAGTGCCGACGAGCGCGTGCGTGAGGCCGAAAAGGTCCGCGCCTCCGCACAGCGGAAGCGCAACGGCCGGACTCAGGTCACCGTGGACCTCAACGAGATGACCAAGACGGACCTGCTGAACCTTGCCACGGCCGAGGACGTCAAGGGCCGGTCGGGGATGAGCAAGAACGAGCTGGTGACCGCCCTCAAACGCTCGTCCGGATCGAAGCGGCACTAGTCAGGGAGTGGAGATGACCATGGGACTGTTGCACCGGAAGAGCCGCTGGGAGCGGATGGTCGAGCCGATTGCGACCGGCGCGACGCACGCGATGCGCCGTACCGCGGTGCGTAATGGCATCGCGGCCGCAGCCGCGGCGATCGGGATGAGTGCCGCGAGCGCGGTGGTGTCCTCGCGACGGCAGAAGGACAAGAAATGAAGCTGCGGACTCTCGCGGTGTTCGGCGCGGGGTACGTGCTCGGGGCCAAGGCTGGACGTGAACGCTATGCGCAGATTGTCGAAGCGGCCCAGAAGGCGTCGCAGCGCCTCGACGAGGCCCGGCGTCAACGCAGCGGTAAGCCTTCCCGAGCTCCGAGCGACGGGCTGGACAGCTATTTGGACGAGACCAGCCGGAACTAGCACCCTGGCCGGCGGCGCCGTCGTACACACCTCACTGGTCGCGCGGCTCCTCGGAGTGCGCCTGCTGACCGTGGAGGGGACGGTTCTGCTGTCGCCACTCTCGTACGACGTCCCACCGGCGGAGGTTGCCCGTACGGCGAACCGCCCGGCAGCCCACGTGAACACCGAGACCGCGTCCAAGGGGATCGGCTCACGCCTCGGTCCGTCGGCGCAGTTGATCGACCAGAGCATCGACGAACTGCGGGCGCTGGACCGCTGAACGGTCGCGGCCTCAGCGACTCGTGCTCTGGTGCTCCGTCTCGTCGACGATGGTCTGCGCCACCTGCCGGAGCTTGATGTTGCCGTCCTGGGACAGCCGGGTCAGGAACGCGAAGGCCCGCTGGTCGGTCAGGGAGTAGCGCTCCATCACGATGCCCACAGCTTGGCCGATCGTCGTGCGGGTCCGCAGCGCTTCCTCGAGATTCTGGATCTCCCGCGCGTATTCGATCGCCATCGCCGACTGATGGGCGAACAGGGCAGCGAGCGTCTCGAAGTCCTCGAAGGATCCGGTCTGACGGGAGTAGAGGTTGAGCGCGCCATTCGACTTCGGCGCGTCGAACAGTCGCAGGCCGGCCTGCGCGTGGATACCTGCCGCGACCGCGATAGCGCCGTACTGCAGGAAGCGCTTGTCGGCGGCCAGGTCGGTTGAGATGACGTGCACCGTGTCCACGGCAGCCTGGTAGCAAGGGCCTTCCCGCAACTGGTACTGGGCCGCGTCCAGGCCCAGCAGCAGGTCGTCTGTCGGCGCGACCGTCTCGAGCCGGTTGTTCTCGTGCAGGATGGTGATGCTGGCGTACTGGACGTCCGGCAACAGCTCGACGGCGGCCGCCGTGATGCGGCTCAGCGTTTCATCCAATGCACTGGGAGTCAGCGATGCCGACAACCGCCGCATCGTCTCGACCAATCGCTCGTTGCCCATGAAAGCCCCGGTACCCGGTAGCCCGACACCGAATCGACTGGGCTCAGTGCGGCAGCCGGCGAGTGTTGATCAACTGCTCGGCCACGTCGCGCAGCTTGGTGTTGGTGTCCTGGGAGTAGCGCCGCAGGATGGCGAACGCCCCGTCGGGATCGACGTCGTACCGCTCCATCAGGATCCCCATCGCCTGTCCGACCAGCTTGCGTGCGTCGACCGCCTGGGCCATGTTCGCCTCGTTGCGCGCGGTCGCGACAGCGACCGAGGCATGCCGGGCGAGGATGGCCGCGACTGCCTCGTCGTCGGCACTGAACGCGTCCGGCTCGACACTGTAGAGCCCGAGTACGCCGACGGTTCCGGCTGCCGTCGTGAGTGGAACGTCGAGCACACTGCGGACGCCGAGGGACAGCACCTTGGCCGCCCAGTCCGGCCAACGCTCGTCAGCCGCCGTGTCGCGGACCAGCACCGTCTCGTGGCCGCGCATGGCCTCCACCAGCGGTCCACAGCCTCCGGCCATTTGCCACTGGTAGATCTCAGCCACCATCGGATCAGTAGCGGCCGGCACTTCCGGCCGGCCACGTGTCGCGAGTGCGACGCCTGCATGGGAACAGTTCAGCGCATCCAGCGCGAACTGGACCACCGCCTCCACGGTCTCTCCGACCCCACCGGAATCGTGCAGCTCGACCGCGAGCCGTGCGAACACCTCCGCCATCGCTCCAGCGGCGTCGTCCGGCCCGGATCTCGCCGGGTCAACGCCGACACCGCCCTCAGGCGTCACCTGTGCAGCCTCCTCCATGCCCCCATCATGCCCCCAGCACTGCCCCATAGGCACGAACATCGGTCGATCCCCGGCCCACGGCGTTCATCCATACGTTTGACCCGAGACGCCAGAAAGCCGGCGCGCGACAGGAGTCCTGTCGCGCGCCGGTTGCTCCGCGTGAGCGGCACAGTCAGGGGCGCTGACCGACGGAATCGGCCGATTCCTTGACATGGTCGACGGCTTCCTGCGCCGGCTCGCGGAGATTCTCCTTCAGATCCTGAGCCAGCTCGCCGACGCGCTCCTTGACCGGCTCAGCGGCGCTCTCCTTCGCCTTGACAGCCAGCTCGCGTTCACGGGTTGTCGGCGGCAGGGCTGCCGCGACCACCCAGCCGGCCGCGAAGGCGACCATTCCCGCGGCCAACGGAGCACCGCGAGTCTGTTCCTTTGCCTTGTCCGGTACGGACTCGGCGGCCTGCTTGGCGTGTTCGGTCGTCCCCATCACCCGATGCCTCATCGTGTGCAGCCGGTGCCGGGCTGCGTCCGTCCGCCGATGCACCATCTGCCGTGGACTGACCTTGTCTGCCAGCGCGTCCACGTCGTCACTGAGATGGCGCCTGGTCTGCTCGATGTCTCGTCTCAGGGTTTGCGGGTCTTCAGCCATTCTGCGTCCTCCTTGAGGGTCTCCACGGTCTGCTCGGGTATCGGGCTCACATCGCGCAGCGCCTTGCGTCCAGACGCCGCCAGGACAGCGGCCGCCACGCCCCAGACGGCCGCCACGATGAGGGCGGCCCAGGCGAGATGCATGACTTCATCGAGCGCCCACATCACGGTGAGCGAGACGAACATCGCCAGCATCCAGCCCGCGAGCGCGGCGCCGCCCAGCATCCCGGCGCCCTTGCCGGCTTGTTTGGCCTCCTCGCGGAGCTCCGCTTTCGCGAGTGCGAGCTCCTGGCGGGTCAAAGTTCCGACGTCGCCAGTGAGCTGGGAAACGAGCTGGCCGAGCGAGGCCGCGTCGTACGTCGGCGCCGGAGCACTCCCCGTCGCCGAGCCGCCCGCGTACGTCGTACCTCGCTCGTCGTCTCCTCTGGTGGTGGATGGTCCGCTCATCTCACTGCTCCGGCGCACCGGCGGCCATCGCGCGGGACATCCGCCCGGCGACGATCCCGGCCACGGCTGCGCCGACGAGGAACCGGCCGGGCCGCTGCCTCGCCATGGTCCGGACGTCGTCCAGGATGTCGGTGAACTCCCGTCCGTCCAGGAACCCGACAGCGCGATCGGACCAGCCGGCCCCTTGCCTCGCCAACTGGGCGCCCAGGCCGGAGCCTTGCTCGGCCATCTTTCGCAACTCGTCCGACAGCGAACGCAGTCCGTTCACTGCCTGATCCCTTTGCTGCCCGGCCTGTTGCCCGACCTGGTCCCGCGTTTCCCTGAGCAGGCGCTGGGTCTCGTGCTGCACATCGGTGGCAACGTCGGCCACCTGCTCCTTCGCGGTCGTTGATGTCATCTGACGCCTCCCTTGCGATCCGGCCGCCTGGGTAACCCAACCCCGCCGCAACAAACCTGCTGTGCCTGAATGGATGCCGGAGGCATCAGGCCGCCAGAGCGTCTTGGAGGATGCTCATGATCCGGCGAAGAAGTCGCGAGACCTGCATCTGGCTGACCCCGATCTCGGCGGCGATCTCGGCCTGGCTCCAGTGATCGACCATTCGCCGGCGGAGGATCAGCTTGTCCCGGGCCGCGAGGTTCTCGACCGCCGGGCGCAGCGTCTCGAGCTGGTTGACCAGCTCGAAGGTGTTCTCCCGGTCCGGCATCAGGCTGCCGAGCGAGGTCGTGGACCCGATGCCGCCCACCGGAGCGTCCAGCGAGACCGGACGAAAGCAGCCGAAGGCACGCTGCGCGTCCCTGACCTCCCGCAGCGGTACGCCGATCCGGTCGGCCAGCTCCTGGTCGGTCGGCCAGCGGTGCAACCGCGCAGCCAGCTCACCCTCGACGGCGTTGATGGACGCCTGCAGGTTCTGGATTCGCCGCGGCGGCCGGACACTCCACGCGTTGTCACGGAAGTGCCGCTTGAGCTCGCCTCGAATGGTCGGGAAAGCGTACGACCGGAAGTCCGTGTCCGGTCCCGGTACGTATCCCTGGACGGCTTTCACGAGTCCGACGTACGCGACCTGGAACAGTTCCTCCCGTTCCACCCCGCGTCCGTCGTACCGTAACGCGAGCGACCGTGCCATCGCCGTACTCTGCTCGATCGCTTGGCAGAGCAGGTCGGCGCGGCGACTACCGACAGCGTTGGACGCCTCGCGAAGCAGGTTCTCGGTGAGTGTGCGTTGTTGTTCCCGGGCCACGAGCGATGCGGGCCCCAAGCGACTGGTCATCAGATTGACCTGGGACGGTCGATCGCCCAACAACTGGCACCGTCTTGACCATGGCGAGGTCGTCCCAGGCTCCCCTGTGATGTGCGGTACCCCGGCCCAATCCGGGCCACGCATTCAGCAGGTGGTCAGGGCTGAGAGATGTCCTGTACGACGTCACCGGTGTCGGACTTGCCCAGGTTGCGCGCGACGTCGGCCAGCGCGAGCATGCCGACGAGGTCGTGGCCGTCGATCACTGGCAACCGGCGGACCTGGTGTTTGCTCATCGTGGCGAGCGCTTCTTCGGCACTGTCGTCGGCACCGATCGTGACCACCTTGCCCTCGCCGAACTGCCCCGCCGTCGCCGAAGCCGGATCGCCGCCGTCGGCGATGAACTTCACCACGATGTCGCGGTCGGTCAGCATCCCCTTCAGCCGGTTGTCCTCGCCACAGATCGGCAACGCACCGACGTCCAGGTCCCTCATCTTCCGGGCCGCGTCGACCAGCGTCTCGTGCTCACCGACGCACTCGGCACCGGCCGTCATCAACTCACGTACGGTCGTCATCTTCGGACTCCTAGTTCTCCTGCACAACCGCGCCGACGTTGTGAGCGGTCCCAGGTGCTGGATGCTTCAACACCGGGAACCTCGGACAACCCCGACCCTCGAGAACCCGGGGCCGTCCTACCCCCTCTGTGCCCCACTGGACACCCTGTATTCGTCGTACGCACGGAGTCCGATCAGCGCACGGCGACCGGGTTCAGTGGTGAGCCGACGGCACCGGTGACGGGCAACGGTGCGGCGGTGAGAAAGAAGTCGTAGTGACCGTCAGCGGCGCAGGCGTCCGCGAGAACGTCCAGGTCCCACATCTCGCCGATGAACAGTCCGATATGGGGAATCGCAACCTGATGCAGCGGCTGGAATGCCGCCTCGAACTCGTTGGGCCGGACCTCGAAGCCCCACGTGTCGGTGGCGATCGCGGCGATCTCGGTACGGTGCAGCCAATCGGCCGTGGTGAAGGAGAGTCCGGGGGCGGCTCCGCCGGCGTAGTCGCCCCAACCTTGCCGACGGACCCGGGTCAACTGACCGGTGCGCACCACCACGATGTCACCGCGTCCGACTCCCGAGGTCTCCCCTTGCGCGGCGATTGTCTGCTCGAGGTGCGCTTCGGTAATGGCGAAGCCATCGGGCAGTTCGCCGTCCGTACCGAGCGCACGGCCGACGTCGAGCAGCACTCCGCGGCCGGCGACGACGTCGGCGACGGTCTCGATACCGGTGACGTGGTCGCCGAGGCTGGTCACGACCTGATCGGCCGGGCGGCCGTTCCAGGCGACGCCGTGGTCGAAGATGTGGCCGAGGCCGTCCCACTGCGTCGAGCATTGCAGGGGCATCGCGACCACGTCGTCGGCGCCTCCGAAACCGTGCGGGAACCCTTGCCGACCCGCGACGGCGTCGGTGCCAGTGTCGAGCATCGTGTGCACGGGATTCGTACGGCGCCGCCAGCCCTTCTGCGGCCCGTCCATGTCGAAGGCCTGTGCCAACGAGTAGGACTCCCCCGTCCGCACCAGCGCCGCTGCCTCGCGTCGTTTCCGCGCGGTGAGGAAGTTCATCGTGCCGCGGACGTCGTCGGCACCCCAGCGATTCCAGTTGGACACGCGTTTGGCAACCGCGGCGATCTCTCCCTCGGGGTCGCGCCGATCGATCGTCATGGGATCGGATCCGGGTCGAGCTCGGTGAAGGTCTCGGCCACCCAGTCCGCGATGTACGTCGCCACATGCGGGAGGTGGTCGAGGCCGATGTGCTCGGTCGCCCCCTCCTCGGGGGTGAAGATCCGGAGGTCCCGTTTGGGACTGTTCACCGCCTGATCGTAGGAGCGGTGGGCGTACTCGAGCGGGATCTGACGGTCGCTCTCACCGTGGGCGACGAGGAACGGCACGGTGATGTTCTCGACGATCCCGTCGAGGTGCACAGCTTCCGCCGTACGGATGAAGCTGTCCAGGTCGTCCTCGCCCCAGACCCAGAGCACGTGGTCCCAGTAGTGCGGCACCGGGTTCTCGCCCTCGCGCTGGAGCCGGCGTTTCTGCACGGCGCCCCAGTTGTGGTTGGCACCCCAGGCGACGCACAACGCCAGCCGCTTCTCGAAGGCGGCGGCGCGCGGAGCGTAGTAGCCGCCGAGCGACCAGCCGACCAAGCCGATGCGGTCAGGTCTGACGTCGTCTCGCGTCAGCAGGTGATCGACGCAGGCCGCCGCCCAGTCCTCGGTCGTCACCCGGGACTTCAGACCGCGCAGCCGCAGCGCTTCACCGCTGCCGGGGCAGTCGACCATCAGCGTGGAGATGCCGCGGGCCGCCAATTCGGCCGCGAAACCCGAGCTGTACATGTGCTCCTTGGTGGAGTCGAGCCCGTTCCACATCACCATCACGGGAACGGGGCTGCCGTCCGGTGAGGCGTTGGTGAAGTACGCCGGGAGCGACACCGACTCGAACGGCACCTCGACCCGCGTGGTCGCGGGATCGATCAGGTCGAACACCTTCTGCTGGACCTCGAGGAGATGTTGATAGACGGCGTTGCGACCCGGATCCTTGGCGCTCTGCATCCGCTCCGCCTGCGCGAGGTAGTTGGCGGCCCGCTGATACTTCTGGCCGGCGGTACGGCGGTGGCCCGCTTTCTCGGCCTCCAGCGCCTGCTGTTCGAGCTGGCCGGCGACCGCCGCCCACGATGCCATGAACTCCTTGGTGCCGACGTCCGCCCCCTGGGCAGCGAGCTCGCGGATCGGCCGGCAGGCGCGATCGACCTCGTCGATCAGCCCACCGCTGTTCAGGGCCGCGACGACCCCCAGGTTCCAGACGTAGTTGCCGGGGAAGTACTCGAACATCTCTCGTTCCTTCGCTGGTGTGCGTGGTCTGGGTTCAGCGGGGTGCTGACCGCAGGGCGTCACTGATGGCCTTCGCGCCGCCGTGCGAGCTGGCTCCGCCGTCGACCGGCACGTCCGCGCCGGTGACGAACGACGCCGCGTCCGACAGCAGGAACACCACGACGGCCGACACCTCCGCCGCCGTACCGGGACGGCCCAGCGCTGTCGCGGCGACGGAGGTACGACGAAAGTCCGCGGGCGCGGTGGCGGTCATCGGAGTGTCGGTGAAACCGGGGTGGACGGCATTGACCCGGATGCCGCGCGGGCCGAGCTCGAGTGCCGCCGCATGAGTGAGACCCCGCAACGCCCACTTGCTGGCGGTATAGGCCACTGGATAGTGACCCTGGAGGCCCGCAAGGGATCCGACATTGACGACCGAGCTGCCGGCAGCCATCAGCGGCGCGAGGGCCTGAAGCCCGAGCAGCGGCCCGAGCACGTTCACCTGCTGTACGCGCATGAAGTCCGAGGCCGCCACGTCGCCCAGGCGAGCGCGCCACGTGACCCCGGCGCACGAGACGAGGCCGGCGACGGTACGGCGTTCGCCCTCGAGCCGACCGGCGAGCGCTGCCCAGGCCTTCTCGTCGCGAACGTCGAGCGGCTGCACGCCGTCAGCCCCCGCCTCGACGTCGAGCCCCAGCACGTCCGCGCCTTCCGATGCCGCTGCGTGGCAGACGGCTGCGCCGATGCCTGATGCCGCGCCCGTCACTACGACGAGCCGGCCGGCCAAGCTGGTCATGGCGTCACCACCTGCCGCTTGCCGACAGCTCGTCGTACCTCAGCAGGCTCACGACGTCGAGGCGCCGGCACATCCGGGGACGGTGGTGCGACGGCGACCCGGTTACTGATACTGCCGATGCCCTCAACCGACAGCGTGACGACGTCGCCGGGCTGCAGGGCGGGCGGGTCGTTCCGGCCGTTTCGGCCCCAGAGCTCGGCGAGACAGCCACCGTTGCCTGTGGTCCCGGAGCCGAGCACGTCGCCAGGTCGCACAAGGCTGTCGTGCGAGGCGTACGCGAGCATCGCCTCGAAAGTCCAGCCGGCGTTGGACAGCAGGTCGCGCCCTACTTCACGTCCATTGACACTGGCCGAGCACCAGAGGTCGAGGAAGCCGTCCGCGTCACGATGGTCCGCCAGTTCGTCGGCGGTGACGACCCACGGCCCGAGCGTGGTCGCGAAGTCCTTGCCCTTGGCCGGTCCGAGCCCCACCTGCATTTCGCGAGCTTGGACGTCGCGGGCGGACCAGTCGTTCATGATCGTGTAGCCGAAGATCGCGTTAGATGCCTGTGCGAGGGTCAACGAGCGACCGGAACGACCCACGATCGCGGCGACCTCCAGCTCGAAATCGCGCGCCACACTCCGGCTCGGGAACGCGACGTCGTCGTCCGGCCCGAGGATCGCGTGCGGGTTGGTGAAGTAGAACGTCGGAGCGTCGTACCAGGCCTCGGGGACACCTGTAGCGCCGTCGACACTTCGGCGTACACCCTCGACGTGTTCCTCGAACGCTACGAAGTCCCGGACACTGGCCGGTTGCAGCGGGGCCAGCAAACGGACATCCGCCAGCGGGATCGCCGTCACGGCGCTGGCGCGACGCGCCAGGTCGTGCGCCGCGTCCAGGCCGCCTTCGACGACCTCGAGCATCGTCACCGGCTCGGGAAACGGATGGATCCGGTCGTCCACGACCAGTCCGACCTGCGTCAGGCCGGCCGGATCGCGGTATGTCGCGAGACGCACGGCTCAGACCGGTGGCGCGACGAAGACGCCGCGGTCGGGGTCGTTGAAGGACTGCTTGGCGACGAATTCGCTCATCGGGTTCGCGGTCCCCCACTGATCGGTCACCTCGGGGTCCGAGAAGTCGTACAGGTGCGGGTGCCAGGTGTCCTCGTCGAGTTCCTCGAGCTCGGTGGTGTACTCGATCGTGTTGCCGTGCGGGTCGAGGAAGTAGCTGAAGGTGTTGTTGCCGGCCATATGACGGCCGGGTCCCCAGACCTTCTCGACGCCGGCCCGGAGCAACCGGCCGGTGCCGCGCATGTACTCGTCGATGCCGCGCATTTCGAATGAAGCATGGTGCAGGGAGACGTGCGGGCACCTGGCGATCGCCATGCTGTGGTGGTACTTGTTCGTGCGCAGGAACCACATGACCTCGCCCATGTGCCGGGAGTACAGGGTGTCCGACAGCGCGAAGCTCAGGTGCTTGTTGTAGAAGGCAACTGTCTGCTCGGGGTTGGGCGAGTTGATCACGACGTGCGACAGCTTGACCGGGATGGACTCCCCCGCCTCGATCTTGCGATGCCGTCGTACCTCGACGTCGGAGCTCACCTCGATGGTGCGGCCGTCGTTGTCGAAGAAGCGGAATCCGTACCCGCCACCAGGGGTCTGCAGCTTGGCGGGCTCGGTCACCAGCTGAACCCCGTCCGATCCCAGCCGCTGTGCGAGCGTGTCCACGTCGTCCTGATCGGCGGCCCCGAAGGAGATCAGATCCAGGCGCTTCTCGTCGGCTCGACGTAACCGGACGGAGTACTGCTCCGGTGAGCCCTCGGCGGCCAGGAACGCGATGCCACTGTCGGTGTTCTCCGCGGTCAGCCCCCACATGCTCGTGTAGAACTCGAGCTGCCGGTCGTAGTCGGGCACTGCCAGGTCGACGTGCCGCAGGTGCGTGATGAGTCGATCAGTCATGGTTGGTCCTGTCTCAACGGTTTTGGGTCGTCAGGCGGGTTCTGTGAGCAGATGCGCGATGCGCGCCATCAGTCCGGGGACATCGCCGCGCTCCCCGTCGAGCAGCCATTGGCCGAGCTGCACCGAGGCATCCACCACGGTCTTGGCGCGGTCGAACCGGCGTGCGGTGAACGCGGTCCACAGGTCGGCATCAACCCGGTCAGCCGACAACAGCAGTTCGGCCAGCACCGCGGCGTCCTCGAACGCCTGAGCGGCGCCCTGGGCCAGAGTCGGAGGGCAGGAGTGCGCGGCGTCCCCGATCAGAACCACGCGGCCGCGGTGCCACGGCGCGTCCAGGAGGTGAGTCTCGAACCAGGTGTAGTTGACCTCGGTTCGGTCGGTGAGTCCGGCGCGGATCTCGTCCCATGGGCCGTGGTAGGCCTCCGACAACTCGCGCATCACCTCCAGTCGCTGCTCTGCGGACAGGGTGCTGCGATCCTGTGCCTTCTCGACGATGTAGGCGTAGAGCGAGTCCTCGCCCGTCGGGCAGTAGCCGGCGATGTAGCTCGGTCCGCCGTAGAAGAGGTCGGTGCGGGTCACACTGGCCGGTCGCGGCGCGAACACTCGCCAGATCCCCATGCCCGTACAGCGGGTCTCCAGCGTGATGCCGAGCTGGCGGCGCGTCCAGGAGCGAATCCCGTCCGCTCCGACGACCAGGTCATAGCGACCGGTAGAGCCGTCGGCGAAGGTGACCTGGACGCCGGCGTCGTCCCGCCGCAGTTCCGTGTACGTCGTACCGAAGGCGACCTTGGCGCCCGCGGCCTGGGCCTGGTCGACGAGGATCCGGGCGAGCGTCGGTCTGTACATCCCGATCGTCGCGGGCAGGTCCACACCGCCGGTACGAACGTCGTCGAGCTCCGCCACGAGCGTGCCGGCCGGGTCAGGTGCACGCAGGCCGAGCGTGTCGAAGGCGAAGCTGTGCGCGGCCACCTGCTCCCAGACACCGAGTTGGCGCAACACCCGCAACGCGTTGCCCTGGAGGGTGATGCCGGAGCCGACCGCGCTCACATCGGGCTTGATGTCGACGAGGTGGACCGAGACGCCCTGGCGGGCCAGGAGGATCGCGGTGGCGGCACCGGCGGCACCGGCACCGACGACGAGCACGTTCGCAACGGCGGGCATCGGGAACTCCTCGCACAGCTGGCTGATGGGTCACACCAGCGTCGGCGACTGCCGACTATCAGGGAAGAGCGATCTGTTGATGCTCTTCATCATCCGGCCTTATGGTTGCCGCGTGCCGCAGAGCCTGGCGAACCTGGACCTCAATTTGCTGCTCACGCTCGACGCGCTGCTCGAGGAGCGAAACGTGACCAGGGCAGCAGCGAGGGTGGGCGTCAGCCAGCCTGCGGTGAGCGCCGCGCTGGCGCGGCTACGACGGCACTTCGGTGACGAGCTGCTGAGCCGGGTGGGAAACCGCTACGAACTGACTCCGCTCGCGCTCCAGCTGCGGGGGCACACCGCGACCGCGCTGGCCTCGGTCCAGCGCGTGTTCGACGCGTCCCCCGACTTCGAGCCGGCCGAGGCCGACCGCGAGTTCACGTTCCTGATGTCCGACTATGCGGCAGCGGTGCTGGGCCCGACGCTCGCCGCAGCCGTCGCCCGGGAGGCCCCGGGCGTTCGGTTGCGTCTCCCGATGCACACCCCCGACGCGGTCGACCATGCGGCGGAGACGCTGCGGGTCGTCGACGGCATCGTGCTCCCGCACGGCTTCATCTCCGACTTTCCCAGCGTCGATCTGTTCGATGACGACTGGGTCGGCCTGGTCGCGACCGAACATCCGGAGGTCGGCAGCTCGTTGACGATGGACCAGTTGGCCACACTGCCGTGGGTGCTGACGTACAACCGGCCCACCGCGTTCACACCGCCGAGCAGCACCTGCGGATGATCGGCGTGGAGGCTCGTGCCGCGATCGTCGTCGAGAACTTCCTGACGATCCCCTTCCTCGTGATGGGAACCGACCGGGTCGCCATGGTCCAGCGCCGGCTGGCGCTGCGGCTGGCCGGCCTGGCCGGTGTCCGAATGGTCGCTCTCCCCTTCGACGCCGTACCCATCGTCGAGGCGTTCTGGTGGCACCCGGTGCACCGCAACGATCCTGCCCACCAGTGGCTTCGTCGTACGCTGCGACAGGTTGCCCGCGGGCTCGACGATGGAGTGTGAGTCAGCCTGCTGCCGGGGTGGGGTCGACCGCATGCGGGCGAATGTTTCGCACCGCCGCCGCGGCGGCGAGTGCGACTGCCCCGAGCACCAGGAGCGCCGAGTTCAGGCCGCTGATCGCCCCGCTGAGCGCAAGCACGACCAGCGGACAGACGAACTGGCCGATGAACACGGCCGAGGTCCAGACGCCGGTCCCACGGCCACGCTGCTGCAGGGTCAGCGAGCCCAGTGTCCACGTGAGCACCGCAGGCAGCAGCAGACCGTTCCCGAAGCCTGTGACCACGGCGCAGACCACGACCGCCGGAACGCTGCCGGCCAGCCCCAGTCCGATCAGGCCGGCACCGGAGATGGCGAACGCCACCGGGACGGTGAACGACGCGCCCCGCGCGGCCAGCCGACTGAACAGGAACGCGCCGATCGCCGTACCCAGCGACGCGATCGCACTGACCGCACCGATCGTCGAGGTGGCAACGACTCCGAGGTCGTCGAGCTTGAAGGACAGTTCGACGATGAGGACATAGAACACGAGCCCGCCGACCAGCGTGACGACGATCGGTGTCCGCAACGACTGCCACGGCAGCGAGACCAGCTCGTTCGCGCGGGCCTCCCGGAGACCCGCCGGTTGCCAGATGAATCGGGCTGCCAGCAGGGCCAACGGCAGGCTGACCGCGTAGAGCCAGAAGGGAGCGCGCCAGCTCGTGCTGCCCAGAGCACCCCCGAGTGCGAAGAAGAGCGTCGCGGAGACGGTCGTGAAGACGATCTGCAGGCCGAAGTAGCGCTCCCGTCGGCGACCGTGGAAGTAGTCGGCCAACAAGGTCGTGCAGCAGGTCATGATCGCGGCCTCGGTCAGACCGACCAGCACTCGGCTGGCGACGATGAGCTCGAGGGAAGGCAACCACAGCGGCGCGGTGCCGAAGACGGCGTAGGCGCTCAAGGCCCCGACCAGGAGCCGCTTGCGACCGAACCGGTCGACGATACGGCCCGCGATCGTCGCGGTGAGTCCGATCACCAGGGCCGGGGCGGTGAGCAGGATCGGCGTCAGCGCGTCGACGCCGGGCGTGGTGTGGAAGGCACTCGCGATTCGCGGCAGCACTGGCGCGAGAAGTACGGCGCCGAGCACCGACAGACAACTGGACAGCAGCAGGACGGCGGCCTGCATCGGTCCCGCGGGCCGGCCGCTGGCGGGGTCGACCGCGACCTCGTTCGCAGCGTGGTCGTCGACACGGGGCAACTCAGAAGCGTTCTGGGACACGGCGTGCTCCGATGTGATCTGCACCGATCCCGATGATCGGAGCCACCAGTGTTCGGCTTCACAGCCACGCTCGGGAAATAACGATCGACAAGACAACACATCAGCGCGATTGATGGCCGGCCTGCCGGGTCACCGGGGTGGTGACCGAACCTGGAGGCCATCATGAGCTTCGATCGACCGGGACTGGACCACAAGCACAAGACCGTCAGCGACACCGAGCTGAACGAGGCGTTGGAGAACGACGAACTCGAGAAGCGCGGCCTGGACTTCGACGAGGTCGAGCACGACGAAGGCGAGCGATCGTCCGGTCCCGAGCCCAACCCCGGACGACGCCCGCCGCGCGACCAGGACGTCACCCCCGGCACGGAGGGCAGCCCGGTCGAACCGACCGACTGACTATCGGCGTGCCGACTCCAACTGGTGCTTGGCCGGGCGACCACGCCGCTTCCCCGCCCGTACGTCGTCAGCGTTCGACTCCTCCGGCATCGGGCAGGCGGGCTTGTCGTGGACCGGGCCGCCGCCCAGGCGTCTGTACTTCCAGCGCTGCTCGTCGTAGTCGTAGTACGTATCTGTTCCGCCCACTGTGACCACGGTGGCCTCCGGTAGACCGATCCTTCACTCCCGCCCACTGCCGGACGACCCCACCCCGGTACCCGCCTCCCAGCCCGGCAACACCTGCAGAGCGCCGCGAACGTCGGTCGCTAGCGGCGGGCGGTCGGTGAGCGTTTGGCCCGGGGTGGGGCGGTGCTGCTTCGGATGATGACGGAGGTGTCGACGACGGTCTCACGTGGTCGGAGCTTCTGGCCCTCCACTCGGCGGACTGCCGCGTCGACGGCTGACACGCCCATGAGTTCGGGGTCTTGTCTCACACTGGTCAGGTCCACTGAGGAGAGCCGTGCGATCGGGGCGTCGTCGAAGCCGGCGATGGAGACGTCTTCGGGAACTCGTACTCCGTTGCGGATCAGCGTGTGGAGAACGCCGACAGCCGCGTGATCGTTCGGCGCGACGATGGCAGTCGGGAGCTTGCGCCGCCGCAGCAGCATGGCCGCGGCCGCCGAGCCCGCTTCCTCGAAGTAGCTCCCGTCCGTGTAGTCGCCCGGCATGGACAGGATGTCGCTGGGCATACCGAGACGCTTGACGGCGCGCTCGTAACCTCGCCGGCGCAGGGTGCTCGGCGGCATCGACTCGGGATCCACATAGGTGATCCCCTTGTGGCCCAGCTCCGCCAGGTAGTCGACCAGCTGCTCGATCCCCTTGTCGCCGGACGACCGGACCACGTCGTAGAACTGATTCCGTCGGCCGTAGCCGACATCGACGATGGGCAGGACGCTCCGCTCGGCCACAGCCCTGAGCCCGGCGTGGTCGAGGTTGGACCCGATGACGATGAGCGCGGCACATCGATGGCCGAGCAACTCCTCCACCGCCTGGACGGTGCTCCGGGTGGCCGTCTGCGCGCTGAGCACCACGTCGTACCCGCGGGCCGCAGCCGCCGGATAGATCGCCTCGACGATCTCAGGCTCGGTCGAGTGGGCCGGCGTGAAGATCACGCCGAGATCCTTGCTCCGGGCGCGGCGCAGCGACCTCGCACCCACGTGCGGACTGAAGCCGAGCTCCTGTGCCGCCTCGCGGACCCGCCGCCGCGTCTCGTCGCTGGCTCCCGGTGCATCGCGCAGTACCAATGAGACGAGCTGCCGGGAGACGCCGATGTGGGCCGCGATGTCGGCCATGGTCGGCGGACGAAGATTGCCCGCCGGATCGGCGGCGTCGCTGACCATCGGACCTCCTTCGCTCCCGCCTTCTGCGGTGAAGACTAACGCTTGCCCCTCGTCACCAAGCCCCGACGTACTGGTCGATGGTTTCGCGCATGTACGTCGCCGAGTCGCGGGCGCGGTCCTCCCAGGCGAACACGCACGAGGTCATGATGGTGTCATCGCGATCACCGAAGCCGAGTTTGCCCAGCGTGGTGAAGAACGTGTCCCAGTCGACCTCGCCCTGACCGATGTCGAGGTGCTGGTGGATCCGCGCGGTCGAGCCGGGTGGGTTGACGATGTAGCGCAGCCCGGACGAGGCGCGGTGGTCGAAGGAGTCGGCCAGGTGCAGCTGGGTCAGCAGCGGCCCGGCGTATTCGAGGATCTCGACCATGTTGCCGCCCATGTGGAAGGTGTGTGGGGCGCAGTACAGGAACGAGACGAGGGGTGAGTTGATGCCGCGGATCATGTCGATCGCGACCAGGCCGTCTTCGACGAAGTCGTCGGGGTGCGGCTCCAGGCGCAGCTCGACGGCCTCGCGTTCGAAGACCGGCAACAGTTCTTCCAGTGACTTCCAGAACATGGCTTCGCTGCGGCTGGCCTGTTCGGGGCGGCCGTTGAACTCGGAGTTCATCACCCGGCAGTCGAGATCGACGGTGAGCTGGATGGCGCGTTTCCAGTACCGGACCGCGGCCTGGCGTTCGTCCTCGTCCGGTCCGGACCAGCGGTACAGCGGCAGGTGCGAGGCGATCTTCACCCCGGCCGCGTCGAGCGCCTCCTTGAACGCCTTCACCGTGCCGTCGTCCGCGCGGGGGTGCAGGAAAAACGGCGTGAAGTCGTCGCGCGGCGACAGTTCGATGTACTCATAGCCCAGGTCGGCGACGAGCCCGGGCAGCTCGAGTAGGGGCGTCGTACGGAACATATATGGATCGAGCGCGATCTTCATACGGTGATGCCTTTCAGTAGAGCGCCGGCTTGTCGCCGAGGACGACTGGCACACGCTCCTGCGTGTCCAGCGACTGCACGCCTGCGTCGCAGACCACGGTGGCGGCGTACCCGTCCCACGCGGTCGGTCCGGTCGGTGCGGACCCGGAGGCGATCGTGTCGATCCACTCCTGCAGTTCGGTGTCGAAGGCAACGGTGAAGCGTTCCCGCCAGTCGGCCGGCACCCGATCGGGACGGGCCAGGGACGCGGTGCCCGTCTCCCCCACGGCCTCGCCCCGGATGTCGTACCCGTAGCGGATGTTGACGCTCGTCTCGACATTCACCAGTACGCCGCTCTGCGTCTCCACGATCATCAGCAGCGGATCCTGGAGACCGCTGCCGAGGCTGTTCTGCTTGGCCGGTAGGACCCTGATCGCCACGAGTTCTTCGCCCAGCAACCAGCGGGCAATGTCGAAGTCGTGTACGGCGGTGTCGACAATCGCCATGTCGCGCGTATAGGTGCTGGGTACGGCGGGGTTCCGGTGAGCCGAGTAATACATGAGCGGGGAGCCGATCGCTTCGATCTCCGCTTTCAGAGCCCTGTAGGCGGCGTCGTACCGGCGCATGAACCCCACCTGGACGAGGCGGCGACCAGCCGCGAGCTCGGCCGCGATGATGCGTCGACACGCCTCTGCCGTGGTGGCGAGCGGCTTCTCGCAGAACACCGGCTTGCCGGCGGCGATCGCGGCCAGGACGAACTCTTCGTGCGTGGGTCCCCAGGAGGTGACGAGTACGGCGTCGACGCGACTGGAACCGATCAGCGCCTGACCGCTGTCGAACACCTCGGCGTTCGGCAGATCCTCGGCAACCTGCTTCGCCAGGTCCAGGTCGGCGTCGGTCACGGCCGCGATCTCGGCCCCCGACAGGACCTGGGTGATCCGGCGGATGTGCGCCGTACCGATCATGCCGGTGCCGATGACTCCGATGCGAAGTGTCATACCTGCTCCTGCTCATAGGGCCAGCGGCGGACCGGGCCGAGGCCGCAGCCGACGTAGTAGCCGGCCGTCCGCGCGCCGATCGGAAGCGGGATGTGCGACTCCACCGGGTAGAGGTCCTGCTCGATGACGCAGAAGATGTCGCGGTCCAACCAGCCGAGCGATTCGAGGAGCGGTGGCATCTCCGGCTCGCCGTACGGCGGCTCACACATCACGCCGAGCTTGACGGCCTCCGACAACGGCAGGTGCTCGGCCAGGGCACGCGCGCGGACCGCGGGATCCACCGACTTCAGGTGGACGTAGGTGATCCGCTCGGGGAATCGCTGGACGATCTCGAGGTTGTCGCCTTCGCAGTACGCGACGTGACCGGTGTCCAGGCAGAGGTTCACGACGTCCGGGTCGGTGTCCTGGAGGAATCGCTCGATGCGTTGCTGGGTGTCGACATGAGTGTCGACATGTGGGTGGAAGACGAGTTTCACGCCGTACGACTCGAACAGGAATCTGGCCAGCTCGTCGGTGCCGGTGACCAGGTTCTTCCACTGCTCGGGGTCGATGTCGGCAGTCTGGTTCGCCTCGCCGGTGTGCATGTCGGTGTACTGCTCCGGGAGGTGGACGAGGTACTCGGCGCCGAGTGCGGCGAGCAACTGGGCTTCCCGGCCGAAGTCAGCCTTCGCCTTCTGCAGCGCCTCAGCGCCCTTGTGCAGGCCGGCAAAGACTGTGCCTCCGCAGGCTGTGAGCCCGCGCCTGGCCAGTTCGTCCTTGACTCGTTCGGGGTCTTGCGGCAGGAAGCCTTGTGGGCCGAGTTCGGTATAGACGTAGCCGACTGCGGCGATCTCGTCGAGGTAGACGTCCCACGTCACCTGGTGCGGGTCGTCGGCGAACCACACCCCCCACGAGTCGGGCGCAGTACCTAGGCGAAGTTTGGCCAGACCGGGGCGGAGGGGTGGGGAAGGAAGGTTGGACAGTTGGGTCACCCGTGACATGGAACTAGCACGTGCTAGTGACTGTCAAGAGTTCGCGCTAGCACGTGCTAAATCCGGTCTGCGTTCGCTCTTGACGCGGACATCCCCCCGCCTTACTGTCCCGGTTCATACCACCCCCTAGCACGTGCCAGTCGCCGGACGAAAGGTTCGCCATGTCACATCCCACCAGCGCAACCGGGGAGCACCATCCGACCTTGCCCGCCGACAGCCCAGGCCCGCATTCGCGGCGCCTGGGGCTGATCGCAGTCGTCGCGACCTTCGGCGGCCTGCTGTTCGGCTACGACACCGGTGTCATCAACGGTGCCCTTGCACCGATGAAGGACGACCTCGGCCTGACCCCGTTCACCGAGGGCTTCGTGGTCAGCATCCTGATCTTCGGCGCCGCCATCGGGGCCCTCATCGGCGGCCGGCTCTCGGACCGGTACGGCCGGCGGCACAACATCTTGATGCTGGCCCTGGTCTTCACCCTCGGCACACTCGGCTGCGTACTCGCGCCAACCTGGCAGGTGCTGGCCCTGTTCCGGTTCGTGCTCGGACTCGCGGTCGGCGGCGCCTCGGCGACCGTCCCGGTGTACCTGGCCGAAGTCTCGCCGTACGAACGACGCGGCAGCCTGGTCACCCGCAACGAGGTGATGATCGTGTCCGGCCAGTTCGCGGCCTTCGTTGTCAACGCGATCATCTTCCAGCTATGGGGTGAGCACGACTCGGTCTGGCGGTTCATGCTGCTGGTCGCCGTACTCCCGGCCATCCTGCTGTTCTTCGGGATGCTGCGGATGCCCGAGAGTCCGCGCTGGCTGTCCTCGCAGGACCGCGATCCGGAGGCGCTCGCCGTACTCAAGCAGGTGCGGTCTCCAGTGCGTGCCGAAGCCGAACTGGCCGAGGTACGGGCGCTGGCCGAGGAGGAGAAGGCGGCCCAGACTGGCGGCTGGGCCGATCTCGCGGTGCCCTGGATCCGGCGGCTGCTGCTGATCGGCATCGGGCTCGGGGTGTTCCAGCAGTTCACCGGCATCAACTCGATCATGTACTACGGCAGCCAGCTACTCGAGGACGCCGGCTTCTCGGCCGAGGCCGCGATCCTCGGGAACACCTTGTTCGGACTGGCCAGCGTGCTGGGCATCTCGGTCGGCATCCTGGTGATGAACAAGATCAACCGGCGGACGATGCTGCTAGCCGGCTTCGGACTCACCACCGGTTTCCACCTGCTGGTCGGCCTGGCGGCGCTGCTGATGCCGGACAACTCGATCAAGCCTTACGCGCTGCTGCTGTTCGCAGTGCTGTTCGTGTTCTCGATGCAGGGCACCATCGGGCCACTGGTGTGGCTGCTGCTGGCGGAGATGTTCCCGCTGAAGATCCGCAGTTTCGCGATGGGTGTGTGCGTGTTCTGCCTGTGGATCGCCAATGCCGGTGTGGCGTTCGGATTCCCGCCGGTGGTCGCCTCGGTTGGCATCGCACCGACGTTCTTCATCTTCGCCGGCCTCGGCCTGTTCGCCCTCGTCTTCATCGCCACCTCGGTCCCCGAGACCCGCGGCGTCACCCTCGAGCAGTTCGAAGACTCCTTCAAGGCCGCCCACGCGGAGAAAGGCTCATCCCGATGACTGTGATGGTCGCCGTACCCGACAGCCCCGAAGGCGTCGCCGCCCTGGCCGCGGCCGCCGCCGAAGCCGAACTGCTCGGCACCGACCTGGTGGCGGTCAACCTGGCCCTCAAACCCCTCGACACCTCCGCAATTCCCTCGACGATCAAGGTCACCGTCGTCGAACGCCACGGCAGATCCGATCGCGACCCGGCCGACGCCGTCCTCGCCGACATCGAAGAGCATCGCGCGCAACGCCTGGTCATCGGCATCAAACGCCGCTCCCCCGTCGGCAAAGCCCTCCTCGGCAGCGTCAGCCAACGCCTCCTGCTCGAATCCCCCATCCCCGTCCTCGCCGTCAAGATCAACGAAGCCCGCGACTGATACAGATCTGCCCTGCGCAACGCGGCAAACGTTGCGCAGGGCAACCGATCGCGAGACCAGCGCTGTTTCAGGGCTGGTGCCGTGTCCATCGTGGTCCGACCTGCTCCCAATCGCGGGCCCAGTCCTGGGTACGGCGGCGGTCGAGCGGACGGCGTGCCAACCGGAACAAGCCGAACAGCAACGGCCAGACGAACATCGGCAGGCTGAGTCCAGCGGCGATACCAAGAGCAGCATTTCTGGCCCAAGCCGTCGTACCGAGAGCCGCGGCGGCAGGGACAACCAGCAAACCCGCCACCAGCGCGCTGAGAAGGAACGTGGACTCGATCCGGTCCACTCTTCGACGCAACGGGTTGCGCCCGAACCCGAGACGCCGGCACCACATCAGCACCAACAGCTCGGCCCTGCGTTGGCGGGTAGTACTCATCAAGGCCTCCTCGGTCGACGACGGACGCGATCTGATCCTGAAAGAGAGACCGGACAGGCACCTGGTCTGTGACCGCCCCAATGGGCTGGGTGTGTCACAGGGTGGGGACTCGCGCGGTCCTAGTGGGTGACCAAACCCACGAAAGAGAAGACGTGATGAGCCAGGTGAGTGGCCGGGTGGGACCGAGCGCTGTGCCCAAGCGCGCTTCCAAGGACGGGCTCCGGCGGTTCGTCGAGACCTTCGCCGAGGAACATCCGCCGTTGTCGCTCGATGCCGCCGATCTGACCATCAAGAACCCCGAGCAGGTACGCCGCCGGTACGGCGGTGTCTTCAACTACCTCACCCGGGTCGAGCTCGAAGTCGAGCGGAACGTGCTCGAACTGCGAGCCCTCATGCCCGACGCCACCGAGATCGACCGGCTCTTCTACGAAGACGTGTGGTCACCGCAGGAGCTGCAGCACGGCATCCTGCTCGACGCGGTCCAACAGGGATTCGGAATGGTGCCCGCGGCAACGGACCTGGAGGTGAGCGCCAAGATCCGGCTGGTCGGGGTGCTCTCGCATCTGCCTGGCATGCTCGCCGTCGTACGCCTGCTCTACTACCTGACCGGCGCAGCGACCGAGCGGTCGGCGGTGGTCGCGTACTCGCGCCTGGTCGACGGCCTTCGCGCGATGGGCGAGCACGCGATCGCGGAGACCGTGATCGCACCGATCAGGCGCCAGGAGCCAGGGCACTTCGCGTTCTACCGCCTGTCCGCCGAGGCCCTCGTCGGCGAAGAAGGCCTGAGCGACTGGCAAGTCCAGCTCGCCCGCATCCTGCGCCGCCGGTCCTTCGAACTCGTCGGCGTGAACAACCGCCGCCAACGCGCCGACTTCGGCGACGTCGCCCGCGCCCTCGACTTCGACCGGGACCTCCTGGAGGTCGCCCGGCAAGTGAGCCGAGTAGAACGCGAACTCCTCTGGGCCCAACACCAGGGCCTGAAAGTCCCCACCTACATCCTCACCGCCCTCCAGGAAGCCATCAGCCTGAGCACCGCCCGCAGCACAGGCCGGTTCTAGTCGGCTCGATAGAGCCCAGCCCCACTGATGTGCAGTTCGTCGAGAAACCGCCCTGCCGTGACGGACGCGGTGCGGATCAGACGCTGCGAATGGCTGAAGTCCCACGGTGCAGGCCATTCCTCAACACCGGTCGGCAGTACGACGACCGGGATGTGCTCGGCCACCTCGTGCAGATCCAACTCGATCTGATGATGAACCTGCAGTACGGCGGCCCTCGAGGCAATCGCACCGGGACGCCAACGCGGGAGGGTACGGCGCAATGGCCAGCTCGCCGGACCGGTCGACAGCACAACCACACTGGCTGCCCCGGCCTGCTCCGCCGCCCGGACCGGGACATAGGCGATCAATCCGCCGTCCACGAGCGTCCGGCCGTCGCGAACCACCGGTGGCAAGGCGCCCGGAATGGCCGTGCTGGCCAGCAACGCGGACTCGAGCTCACCGTGATCGAGCCGTACCTCGGCGCCGGTGACGAGGTCCATGGCCACCGCGGTGAACGGCACCGCCAACTCCTCGACCCGCGACGGCAGACCGGCCCGGGCGATCAGTCGGCGTAGGCCGCGATCAGTGAAGATGCTGGAGCGCGAGGACAGGTAGCCGAAGGGGAACACGTCACGGCGGCGCAAGTGGCTCCACACGTCGTCCAGCCATTGTGCGGCGCGGTCGGGGTAGGCGGCCGCGATCGCTCCCGTGAGAGCGCCCACCGAGGTGCCGGCGATCAGGTCCGGGACGAACCCTCGCTGCTCCAGCGCGTACCCGACACCGACATGCGCTGCTCCAAGCACTCCCCCGCCGCCGACCGCCACCGCCACAGGACGGGGCAGGGCGCCCAGCGCTCCGGTTACCAGGCGATGAGCAGTAGTCATGATCCCCCTTCCAGGCCACGACGCGGACCAACCGCTCACCCATGAGGACCAGGTGGCCACCTCACCTGTGACACCTGCGGCGAAGTTTCGGTCGCCGGCCGGTCCTGCTCACGGTGGGACCGGCCCTTTGCCCCCATATACTTCGTGACCCGATCAATCGAGGGGGCACAGGATGAGCAGCGACATCGATCAAGCTATCGACGAGACCTTCGGCGCGGGCACGCCGCGCACGGTGACGGTCCATTCGTCCGGCGCGGTGTCCATCGTCATCAGCGTCGCGGAGCACGTCATCATGATCGACGGTACGGCGTCGCACACCGAGTGGGGCGTCTCGGTGGACCCCGATGACTCGGCCGCGTTCAGTGGTCATCCGGAGACCACGACGTCCTTGGCGGACGCACTGCGCACAGCCCACGCCGCGATCCGCGGCTGACCGGCTGAAGGAGCACACCCGACGTGCCCGATGAGCAGAGCGACGAGCGACGGCTGTCCCTGCAGGAGCGCCTCGCCCTCGTGTACGAGCGGCTGGACAAGCTTCCCCCGGTGTCCAAACCCGAGGAGGCGTTCAAGCAGCTCGCGACCACCCTGGACGAGGTCGAGGACGAGTTCAGCGGCGTCCCCAGGAACCCCGACCCCGGCCTGAAGTTCGACGGCCGGATGTACCCGCCGCGCGAGGACTTCACCGAGCGCACCGAGGACGGTGGGCTGCAGGCCACCACCCGCGGCAACATCGTCAACATCTCCCCGAACGGGACGATGAGCATCCTCAGCCGCAAGTCCGGCGAGGAGGTCTACCGCAAACCCGGCGCCGACCTCGGCGAGAAGAACACCCTCGACGCGAACCTCCGCAAGATCCAGTCCCTCGCCGCGACGGACTATCCGCCGCCCGGCGGATCCACCCCGGCCTCCACTACCGGCACGCAACCCGCACCGAAGACGGTCCAGCGGAAGTCAGAACGCGACGACCGCACCAAGGGCCGCTGAAACTCTCGTGATGTCCGAATCCGCGAGGGGCATCCTGGTGTGCATCGGCGACCTGGTCGAGGACATCGTCGTCTGGCCGGCTGGTGCGACCCGGTCCGGAACCGACAACCCGTCGCGGATCCATCACTCTCGCGGCGGTAGCGCCGCCAACGTCGCCGCTTTCGCGAGCAGCCTCGGTACGCCGACCCGCTTCATCGGCCGCGTCGGAGAGGACTCTGTCGGCGACGGGCTGGTGCGGGACCTGTCCCGGGCGGGTGTCGACGCTCACGTTCAGCGGCAGGGGCGGACTGGCACCATCGTTCTCATCGTGGACGACGCCGGCGAACGAACGATGTACCCGGACCGAGCCGCCGCGGCCCAGTTAGCCGACGTACCGGACGCCTGGATCTCCGGTGCGGGCGCGGTCCATCTCTCGGCGTACTCCCTCGACGGGCCGGCCCGGGCCGTGCTCCGGCAAGCCGCGGACATCGCTCACGCCGAGGGGGCCATCCTCACCGTCGACGCGTCCTCGGTCGCTCTCATCGACTCCATCGGAGCCGAGACCTTCCGCTCCCTGGTCAGCGCGCTCCAGCCGACGTACGTCTTCGCGAACGGAACCGAAGCCGACGTCGGATCGCTTCGAGAGCTCGGTACGACGGTTGTCGTGAAGAACGGCGTGGATCCGACCGAGGTGCATTTCGCCGACGGCACGTCAGCCATCGTCCGGGTCTCGCCGGTGGACGGGGTGCGTGATACGACCGGCGCCGGTGATGCGTTCGCGGCCGGATTCCTGTCCGCCGTACTCGACCAGGCCGATGCCGTCGAGGCGGTCGAGGCCGGGCACAATCTGGCCAGGAAGGTGCTGACCGAACCCGGCGCCACTCTCACCAACGACAACGGAGCCGCTTGTGACTGACCCGATCGTGTCCGACGACGTGGCGCAGGCCCTGGCCGAACGCCGTGCGGTCGTCGCGCTCGAGTCGACCATCTTCTCGAACCTCGGGCTGCCCGCCCCGGCGAACGCCGAGGCGCTCGAGCTGTGCAAGCAGGCTGTTCTCGATCAGGGCGCCGTACCGGCTGTCACCGCGATCCTCGACGGCCGGCCGCATGTCGGGCTCACGGCGGACGACGAGAAGCGCGTGCTGCAGGGCACGCGGAAGGTCGCCGAACGCGATCTGTCGGTGGCGCAAGCCCAAGGATGGGACGTCGGCGTCACCACGGTCTCGGCATCGGTCGCGCTGGCCCATGCGGCGGGGATCTCGGTCTTCGCCACCGGCGGCATCGGTGGTGTCCACCGCGGTTCCGAGATCACCGGGGACATCTCGGCCGACCTCGACGCCATCGCCAACCATCCGGTCATCACCGTCTCCGCCGGCGCGAAGGCGTTCCTCGACCTGCCGCGAACCCTCGAGTACCTCGAGACCGTCGGCGTACCGGTCCTGGGCTGGCAGCACGACTGGTTCCCGGCCTTCTACACGCGGTCGAGTGGCTTGCCGGTTCCGCACCGGGTCGACAACGAGCGAGTGGTCTGCGACGTGCTCCGCTTCCGGACCCGACCCACCACCGGCGTCCTCCTGACCGTCCCGATCCCCGTCGACGACGAGATCCCGGAGTCGCGCATCAACGCCGTACTCACCGCCGCCCTGGACGCGAGCACTCAGGCAGGCATCACCGGTCCCGCCGTCACCCCGTACGTCCTCGAGCAAATCGAGAAGGAAACCGACGGCCAAAGCATCCCCGCCAACCTGTCCCTCGCCCGCAACAACGCCACCATCGCAGCCCGCGTCGCCGTCGCACTCGCATCCACCTCGGCCTGACTCAGCACTGGGTAGAACCACGCACGTCCATCCGTGAGCTGGTTGCGTGGTTCTTCCGATGCTGGGGTGCTGTGGCGTGCGCCAGCGTGGAGGTATGACGACTGAGCGTTTTGACACCGTGATCGTTGGGGGCGGGCAGGCCGGGCTTGCGGTCGGATACGAATTGGCGGCGCGGCAGCGGTCGTTCGTGATCCTGGAGCGCGGGGAGCGGATCGGGGACTCGTGGCGTCGACGATGGGACTCGCTGCGGGTGTTCACGCCTGCCCGCTATGACGGGCTGCCCGGCTGGCCGTTCCCGGCGCCGGGATGGTCGTATCCGACGAAGGACGAGGTGGCCGACTACCTCGAGTCCTACGCAGCCCGGTTCCGGCTTCCGGTCCGCACTGGGGTGCGCGTCGACGGCTTGACGCGGGACAACGGCGAGTACGTCGTCACGTCCGGAACGAGCCAGTACGTCGCGCACAACGTCGTTGTGGCAACGGGTGGTTACCAGGCGCCCCGGATCCCGGAGTTCGCCGCCGAACTCGATCCGGCCATCCTGCAACTCCACTCGAGTGAGTACCGGAATCCGTCGCAACTCCAGGAGGGCGCGGTCCTGATCGTCGGCGCCGGCAACTCGGGAGCCGAGATCGCGGTCGAATCGGCCCGGAATCACCCGACCTGGCTGTCCGGTCGAGACACGGGACAGGAGCCGGTCCGCGCCGGTGCCCTCCTGGACCGGCTGTTCACACCGCCGTTCTGGTTCTTGCTCTCGCACGTCTTCACCACGCGAACGTCACTCGGCCGAAAGGTTGAGCAGCAACTGTCCAGCCACGGGCTCCCGCTCGCCCGAGTACGACGGAAGGACCTCGTCCAGGCGGGGATCCGGCGGGTGCCGCGCATCACCGGCGTACGCGACGGTCTGCCGCTGCACGCAGACGGTGAGTCCCTCGACGTCACCACCGTGGTTTGGTGCACCGGCTTCGTCAACGACCTCAGCTGGATCCAGCTCCCCGTGTTCGACCCGGACGGCCGCCCCAGGCACGATCGCGGCATCGTCCGCTCCGAGCCCGGGCTCTACTTCATCGGCCTGTTCTTCCTGTCCGCCGGAACCTCGTCCCTGATCGGCGGCGTCGCAAGGGACGCCCAACACATCGCCCGGCACCTCACCTCCCAACGCACCAAAGCCGACGCGTCAGCTGTGTAGGAGTTTCTTGGCGTCGTGCTCGGTGATGGTGACGTCGGTTGTGGTGAGGACTGCGAGGGCGGCCAGGTGGCCGGCGCGGTCGGGGAGGTCGTAGAGGCGTACGGCGGTTTCTTCGCGGCCGGGCCAGGCGATGAGCGCGGCAGGATGCGTCGGTGGGGTGACCGAGAGCAGGTTCAGTGGTTGGCGGAGGCCGTCGCCGGTGGACTTCACGACCGCCTCCTTGCGGGTCCAGTAGCGCAGGAAGTCGGTCGGTGACATGCCAGGGCGATACTCGTCTGGCGTGAGGACCAGCGGAGCCATGCTCTCCACGTCGACGGCACGCACCTCTTCCACGTCGAGACCGAGTGGCGCGACAGTGCCGACAGCGACGCCGACGAGGTCACCGGAGTGAGTCACCGACAGCTCCCAACCGGACCTCGGCCCGACAAGCCGAACCTTGCCGTGCGGCTTGCCGCAGTCAGGACAGGTCCGATCGAGCTCGACGTCGCCCGCCGTACACCCCAACTCACGAGCCAACACCAGTCGCATGATTGCCACGCCGAGCTGGAAACGGACCCGATCCTCCGCCCTCCGGTAGGCAGCCGCCCGAGCCCGCTCAACCGACGACAGCAGCCCCTCAACGTCCGCCCGCACCTCCGACAGCCGCACCCACCACACATCGACGGCGGGCACACCCATACGCCAACTCTAGCGACCCCACCGACTAGCAGACCAAGACACCACTCACGGTTGCCGCCGGCAATGTCGTACGCCAGCCGGACGCGACCGGCCGTACCCGCCAACCCACGGCCGAGTGACACTCCCCCTCAACGGCACCTGGCGGCGGCGGCTTCGTCGCTTGCTTCTGGTGGAGCGATGTGGAGACTGGGTGCACGTGCCGGAGTTCGGACGGCTTTCTCGACGAGGATGGGACGTCATGTACGAGGTTGCGGTGGTGGGGAGTGGCATCGTCGGGGCGGCGACTGCCTGGGAGCTGACGTCCCAGGGGTACGGGCCGGTCGTGGTGATTGAGAAGGAACAGGATGTGGCCCGGCATCAGACCAGTCACAACAGCGGTGTCATCCACGCCGGGATCTACTACGAACCGGGGAGCCTGAAGGCGAGGCTGTGCCGGGAGGGGGCGGCCGCGACCAAGGCCTTCGCGGCCGAGCACGGGATCCCGGTGCAGACCTGCGGAAAGTTGCTTGTCGCAACGAACCCGCTGGAGTTGGAGCGGCTTGAGGCGCTGCAGAAACGCGCCGAGATCAACTCCATCGACGCCGAGACCGTCGACGCCGCCGAACTCCGCCGGCGCGAACCGCACATCGTCGGCCTGGGCGCGCTGTTCGTCCGCGAGACCGCGATCACCGACTACCCCGCCATCGCCGCCAAACTGCTCGACCTGGTGATCGAGGCCGGCGGCGAACTCCGGACCGGGGTCACCGTGACCAACGTCCGCGAAACGACCTCCGCCGTGACACTGCAGACCGACCACGGACCCATCGAGGCACGCCGGGTGGTGTTCTGCGCCGGCCTCCAGGCTGACCGGATTGCGCGAATGGCGGGCCTGGCCCCCGACGTTCGGATCGTGCCGTTCCGTGGCGAGTACTACGACGTCGTGCCGGAGAAGGCCGATCTCGTCAAAACGCTGATCTACCCTATCCCCGACCCTTCGCTGCCGTTCCTCGGTGTGCACCTCACCCTGACGGTGACCGGTGGACTGAACGTCGGCCCCAACGCGGTGCTGGGCCTGGCCCGCGAGGGCTACCGCAAGGGCTCGGTGAACTGGCGTGACGTTCGCGATCTGGCGACGTACGCCGGGATGTGGCGGGTCGCGCGATCCAACGTCCGCGTCGGCACCCGCGAGCTCAAGAACTCACTGTGGAAACGCGGCTACCTACGTGAATGCCGCAAATACTGCCCTGAACTGACCCTGGACGACCTGACCCCGCGAGAGGCCGGCATCCGCGCGCAGGCGGTCATGCGGGACGGAAGCTTCGTGCATGACTTCCTGCTCCGCCGGACCGACCGCACCCTGCACGTCCTGAACGCGCCCTCCCCGGCTGCGACGTCCGCACTACCGATCGCAGCTCACCTCGTCTCCACGCTGACAGCCGCGTCCTGAGCGTCTCGCCGGAGGCGCTTGGCTCTGGTGATCTCGGGATCTCTCGGATCGAGGGGCAACTCGTCGAGCAGCGAGGCCCGGCGCCGACGGCTTGTCCGGCTGACCTTCGTCATCTGGATCTGTCGCATCTCAACTGCCTGCCTTCGGGAGGGGAAGGTGGTGCGGCAGACCTGGCGCCGAGGGGTGGAGGGGGCTCGAGACGCCAGGTCCGCCGGCCTGGTGGGGCAGCGCAGCCGCGGGTTCCAGCAGGTACCAGGCCGCGCTGTTCGGGGGAAGCTTGTCGCCGGCCTCGAGGTGACTGGCGAGCAGCAGTTCGCCGTCGACCGGTGCTGCGACGACCCGGGACGAGCAGTTGACGACGCAGCAGAAACCGTTGCCGCGGGTGAAGGCCAGGACACCGGGCTCGGTCCGCAACCAGCGGAACTCGTTCGAGACCAACCCGGGAAGGCGGTGCCTCAGCCTGAGCGCTTCGCGGTAGAGGTGCAGCATGGACTCGCCCCAGCGCAACTGCCGGTCCACGGCGTGGTCGGCGAACCAGTCCGGCTGCTCCAGCCACGGGTCGGCGGTGGAGAAGCCGAAGCCATCCTCGTGGGAGGACCAGGGCAAGGGGACCCGGCAACCATCCCGGCCGCGGCGGGCTCCGTTGCTGCGGTGGAACATCGGGTCGGTCAAAACCTCGACCGGCAGATCGGTGACCTCGGGCAGCCCGAGTTCCTCACCCTGATAGAGGTACGCCGATCCCGGTAACGCGAGCATGAGCAGAGCGCTCGCCCGCGCGCGGACCGTACCGAGATCGACGTCCCCGGCATCGATACCTGGCGCACCACCGGCGTAGCGGGTCACTGACCGCGGCATGTCGTGGTTGTTCAGCACCCAGGCGACCGACGAACCCGAGTCGGCGATCGTGCCCAGGCCCCGGTCGACCACGTCGTACAGGGTCTGGTCGTCCCAGTGCGCGCGCAGGAACTCGAAGTAGAAGCTCTGATGCAGTTCGTCCGGGCGCTGGTACAGCGCGAGCTGCTCGGCATCCAATACGCCGACCTCGCCGATCAGCACGCGCTCACGGCCGGTCGTCGCGGTGAACTCCTCCGCGACCCGCCGCCATCGTTGCCAGACCTGGTGAACCTCCGGCTGGTTCCAGGCATGCGGGTTCATCGGATCGCCGGTGAGCTCGTCGTCGATCGCGTTCTCGTGGTCGGGCAACCCGTCGGCCTTGTGCAGCCCGTGTGCCACGTCGATCCGTACGCCGTCCACGCCACGCTCGAGCCAGAAACGCAGTACTTGCTCGAAATACGACGCCACGTCCGGATGACGCCAGTTGAAGTCGGCCTGCTCCGGCGCGAAGCTGTGCAGGTACCACTGGCCGTCAGGGACTCGCTGCCATGCGGATCCACCGAAGATCGAGCGCCAGTTGTTCGGCGGCTCGTCGCCATCACCGTCCGCGAAGTGAAATCGTTCGCGTTCCGGGCTGCCCGGGCCGGCGGCGAGGGCCGCGGCGAACCAGGGGTGCTCGGTCGAGCAGTGGTTCGGGACGATGTCGATGAGCACCTTGAGGTCGAGCCGGTGCGCGTCGTGGACCAGGCGGTCGAAGCTGTCGAGGGTGCCGTACGCCGGGTCCACCGCGCAGTAGTCGGCGACGTCGTACCCGTGGTCGTGCTGCGGTGAGGGGTAGAACGGGTTCAGCCAGATGCCGTCGACGCCAAGGCTGCGCAGGTACGGCAGCCGGGCCCGAACGCCGGCCAAGTCGCCGATGCCGTCGCCGTCGGAGTCCTGGAAGCTGCGCAGGTACACCTGGTAGATGACGGCGCTGCGCCACCAGCCGGCGCCGTGCCGGATGCTTGCCGCGGTGGTGTGCATTGCCATCAGTCCCTTTGGCTGGAGGAGGCCATTCGGAGATCGTGATGCAACCATCCCGCGCGAGGCGTGTCCGGTCTGCACCGCCAGCGCCCACACCGCCTACCTGCTAGCCGGAATTCCTGGGTCTCGCAGGTGGGTGACTCAGCGGGTCTCGAGGTAGGTGATCACGGCAAGTACCCGGCGGTGGTCGTCGCCGGTCTCGGGGAGGCTCAGCTTCGCGAGAATGTGCCGGACGTGCTTCTCCACCGTCGCCTCGGTCACCCACAGGCGGCGGGCGATGCCGGCGTTCGAGCGTCCCTCCGCCATCAGTGCCAGCACCTCGCGCTCCCGCGGGCTGAGCTCGGCGAGCGGATCGTTGTGGCGCCTGGCGGTCACCAACTCCTGCACCAGCGCGGGATCCATCACCGAGCCGCCTCTGACGATGCGCCCCAGCGTCTCGATGAAGTCGCTCACGTCCGTCACGCGGCTCTTGAGCAGATAGCCGATCCGCTGGCCCGACGCCAGCAACTCCATTGCGTGCTCGACCTCGGTGTGGGCCGAAAGGACCAGGATGCCGGTCTCCGGGTAGTCGCGGCGAATCTCCCGAGCGGCGTCTAGTCCCTCCGTCGTGTTCGTCGGCGGCATCCGGATGTCGAGCACGACCAGGTCGGGCGCCAACTCACGCACCAGCGGGAGAATCCACGCGCTGTCCCCGGTCTGCCCGACCACCTCGAGCCCCGACCGCTCGAGCAGACTCGCCAGCCCCTCGCGCAGCAGTACGTCGTCCTCGGCCAGCAGAACGCGGGTGTTCCCCGGCAGCTCGACGGACGACTTGATCGTCATGACCCCAAGGTAGCGTCCGCTATGAGGTACGTCAGGGACCGTTGGAACCGCCGTCGAGAATGCGGCGGATGGCGTCCGCCGACAGCTGGGACTTGGACAGGAACGCCGCCGCCGGGGCACCGCCGAGCAGCTCCCACACGTCCTCTTCGGCATAGGTCGAGATCAGGATCACCTTCGACTGGTCGACGGTCGTCTCCTGCTGGAACCGCCGGGCCACGTCGAAGCCGCTCTCCCGGCCCAGATCCACGTCGACCAGGACGACATCGGGCGCTGCCTCCCGGACCCGATGCAGCGCCTCCTCGGTGGTGCCCGCGACTCCCACCACCGCGCATCCCTCGCGTTCCAGCAGGGCTTGGGCGGCAGCCAGAAAGGGCGGGCTGTCGTCGACGATGAAGCAGCGCAAGACCATGGCACCAGCATTGCGCCCGACACAGCGTCACGCATTCCGGCTAACTGGACCTTTCTATCGATTCCCGGCTACCTGGAGTGCCGACGACGTACCTCCGCGAGTTCGGCTCCGCCCCGCACGGATGGCGCATGGACCGGCGGCAGGGCCTCTTGTAGCGTCAGAAACGGAGAGGGGTGGCGTGCAGCCTGAACGGTGGATGGCAGTCGGATCCGCCCATGGTCTCGAAGCGCGAGCCGGAGCGCGGGCGGTGGACGACGCGCTGGTGCGTGACGACGCCAAGCTGCTGATCGTCTTCTGCTCCCAGTCGCACGACCTGTCTGCCCTCTTGGCAGAGATCCGGCAGCGTGCACCCGACGTACCCCTGATCGGCTGCACCACCGCCGGTGAGATCGCGGCGTCCGGCCCGAGCGAGGCCAGCGTCGTCGTGACGGCGCTCGGCGGCGACGGGTTCGCCGTCGAGACCGCCGCGGCCACCGAGGCGTCGCGTGATCTACGGCAGGCGGGTGCGCGGGTGGCCCGCTGTCTGCCGGTGCGCGAGGACCTCCCCCACCAGGTTCTCGTTCTCCTCACCGATGGCCTGGCCGGGGATCAGCAGGAGATCGTTCGCGGTGCGTACGGCGTCCTCGGCGCGGCCGTACCCCTCGTCGGCGGCTGTGCTGGCGACGACCTGAAGATGACCCGGACGCATCAACTGCACGGTGACCAGGTCCTGACGGACTCGGTCGTCGCCGCCGGGATCGCCTCGAACGCGCCGTTCGGGATCGGGGTTCGGCACGGCTGGCGCCGGGTCGGTGAACCGATGCTCGTCACCGCTAGTGCCGCCAACCGGGTCTACACCCTCGACGATCGGCCGGCGCTGGACGCCTACCTCGACCAGCTCGGCGTCGGCGCGTCCGCCGGCCGCGATCAAACCTGGCTGGCCCGACTGGCGCTGACCCACCCGCTCGGCCTCGGCCGGCCCAGCGGTGAGGACGAGGTGCGCCTGATCAGCGGCGGGGACTTCGAGGAGCGGACCCTGTCCTGTATGGCCGAGGTCCCGCAGGGTGCGCTGGTCTGGATCATGGAGGGTGACGAGACATCGGTGCTTGAGGCAACCGACGCGGCATGCGGCGACTCGCTCGGGGCACTCGACGGGAAGACTCCGCTGGGCGTCATCGCGTTCGACTGCATCGCCCGGCGCGGAGTCCTGGGCGACGAGGGGATCCGGACCGAGATCGACCGGCTGGCCGCCGTCACGGCCGGTGTCCCGGTCGCCGGTTTCTACACCTACGGCGAGATCGCCCGGACCCGCGGTCTGCGCGGCTTCCACAACCAAACCCTGGTCGTCCTCTCGGTCGGCTGAGATGGATGTCTCCGCTTGGTCGACCCAGCAGCTCGCCGAGTACGTCGCTGTCGTCTCGACCGCGCGGAGCGAGTCCGAGGCCGCCCGGATCGCCGTCGAGCGGGCCGCCGAGGCTCTGGACGCCGATGTGGCGGCGATCGTCCACGGTGGCGAGCTGGTGGCGGCCGTCGGCTATCCGGAGGGCACCGCACCCGTGGGCGAGCTCGAGGCCGCCCGACCGGGTGCCGGGTACGCGCACCAACTCGACGTACCAGGAGTCGGCAAGTGTGAGGCGGCTGCGGCCCTGCTCGAACATCCGCCGGGCGCCGTGCTGGTCGTCGCACGGTTGGACAGCCTGACCCGCGAGGAGACCGGCCTCATGCGAGGGATGGCCAGGGTCACCGCGATCACGATGCGGATGCTCCGGGTGCTGGACGACGAGCGCTCCACCCGCGCGGAGATCGAGCGACTCGCCCGCGAGCAGGCGGCCTTGCGCCGGGTCGCAACACTCGTGGCCACCGGGGCCCGGCCAGACCAGATCTTCGCCGCCGTCACCGCGGAGGTCGGACAGTTGCTGGGCGCCGACTTCACCGAGCTGACCCGCTTCCTGCCCGGAGAGACCGTGACAGTGGTCGCTGCTTGGAGCGCGACCGGCGAGCCGGTCCTGCCCGACAGCCCCAAGCCTCTCGGCGGGCCCAACCTGACCACCCTGATTCACCGAACCCATCGCCCGGAACGGATCAGGTACGACGAGGACACCGCACCGCCCGCCGACGTCACCGGAGGAGTCCGGATGCGGTCGGCCGTCGGGGCTCCGATCATCGTCGAAGGCCACCCGTGGGGAGTGATCGCGGTCGGTACGGCGCGCGACGAGCAACCACTTCCCGAGGTCGAGTCGCGGCTCGCCGACTTCACCGAACTCGTGGCGACCGCGATCGCGAACGCCGGCGCCCAGACCGAGCTGAGGGCGTCCCGCTCACGCATCGTCGCCAGCTCCGACGAGACCCGCCGCCGGATCGAACGCGATCTCCATGACGGCGCTCAGCAACGCCTGGTCTCGCTCGCCCTGCAACTGCGAGCGGCCCAAGCAGCGGTACCGCCCGGACTCGACCAGCTCTCCGCCCAACTCGACAGTGTGGCGGGTGATCTGACGAGAGCACTCGACGAACTCAGGGAGATGGCCCGCGGCATCCACCCGACGATCCTCGCCGAAGGTGGACTCGCACCGGCCTTGAAGACACTCGCCCGCCGTTCGTCGGTACCGGTCGACCTGCAGGTCCGGACGACGGCCCGACTCCCCGAGCGCGTCGAGGTGACGGCGTACTACGTCGTGTCCGAAGCGCTGACCAACGCCGCCAAACACGCGCAGGCCGCCACCGTCCACGTCCAGGTCGACTCGATCGACGGCACCCTGCGGCTCGCGGTCAGCGACGACGGCGTCGGCGGGGCGAATCCCGCCAGCGGCTCCGGCCTCGTCGGCCTCAAGGACCGAGTCGAAGCCGCCGGCGGAAAGCTCACCGTGCAAAGCCCGCCGGGCCAGGGCACCCAACTCACCGTGGACCTCCCACTCGAACACGATCCGCCGCTCGGCATCTGACGTGACACCTCCGCGAGCCTGGATGTGTGCGACCAGGACATGGCGCTCGCTGGCGCTCACCACAACTATCAGTGAGTGTCCGACAACACGAGGTGAGGTGCCCTATGCGTTTGCATATGATCCGCCGGTGGGCTGCGATGGCCGCGATGGTTGCCGGCCTGGTCGCCGTACCCGCGCCTGCTGCCCAGGCGGCCGGGCTGGAGGAGGTCACCGGATTCGGTACGAACCCGGGCAACCTGAAGATGTTCCGCTACGTCCCGTCGGGACTCCCCGCGGGGCGACCACTCGTGGTGGCGTTGCACGGATGCACACAGTCGGCTGCCGCGTACGACGCTGAACCCGGCTGGGTCGAGGTGGCCGAGCGGATGGGGTTCGCTCTGCTTCTGCCTCAGCAGCAGAGCGCGAACAACGCGAACTCGTGCTTCAACTGGTTCGAGCCGGGCGACACCGCCCGTGGCTCGGGTGAGGCACTGTCGATCAAGCAGATGGTCGATCGGATGCGGTCCGACTACGGATCGGACGCGGGGAAGATCTTCGTGACCGGCCTGTCCGCAGGGGGTGCGATGGCGGCGGTGATGCTCGCGACGTACCCCGAGGTGTTCGCCGCCGGAGCCGTTGTCGCTGGCCTGCCGTACCGCTGCGCCGGCACCTTGGTCCAGGCGCTCAGTTGCATGTCCCCTGGTACGAACCTCACGCCGTCGCAGTGGGGTGACAAGGTCCGGGCCGCCTCGAGCCACACCGGCCCGTGGCCGGCGATCTCACTCTGGCACGGCACATCCGACTCGACTGTTGCCTACAGCAACCTCAACGAGCTGATGGAACAGTGGACGAACGTGCACGGCACCGACCACACCGCCGACGTGTCGGACACCGTCAACGGCTATCCGCACAAGGGCTACCGGGACAGCGCCGGCCGACTCGTCGTGGAGAGCTACGCGATCACGGGAATGAACCACGGCCAGCCGATCGACCCTGGTACCGGTGCTCAGAGTTGCGGTACGGCCGCGCCGTACATCCTCGATGTGAACATCTGCGCCGCGGATCACATCGCCCGCTTCTGGGGCCTCGACGATGCCCCGACCTCGCCGGGGACGCAGACGTTCGCAGGTGTCGAGAGCCAGGACGGTTACGTCAAGGCCAACCTCGACGGGTCCGGTGCCGCCGTGGGAACCCTGGCCAACCTTGCCATTGGCCGTGGCACCGACGGCAAGCACAACCGCGCCCTGCTGTCCTTCGACACCTCGTCGATCCCCGACGACGCCGTCATCGCCAGGGCGTGGTTGACCGTCACCTCCGCCAGCGGATCCGGCGACCCATGGGCCAACGGCAACCGTCTCCTGACCGACGTCAAGAACGGCTGTTTCGGCGCCTGTACGACGGAATCCGCCGACTGGGCGAGTTCACCAACCGCAACGGCGGTCGCGGCCTTCACCTCCGGATCACTCACCCCCAGCGACTTCTCCGCCGCTGGTCTCAACGCGATCAACCGATCCGGCACCACCCAGGTCAAGCTCCGCTTCGAGCAGCCACCCGCCAGCACCGCCTACCGCTTCCTCCAGTCCGGCGTCGCAACCACCCTCACCGTCGTCTACGCGTAAGCCTCGGTGAGGGCCTGGTCGAGGATCTCGATGCCTTCGTTCGCCTCGTCCGCCGTGATGGTGAGCGGTGGGACGAGGTGGATGCGGTTGAAGTTCGCGAAAGGCAGGAGGCCGCGTCGAGAGCAGGCTGCGAGGATCGCGGCCATCTGCGGGCTGGAACCGCCGTACGGCGCGAGTGGCTCGCGGGTCGTCCGGTCGCTGACGAGTTCGAGCGCCCAGAACACGCCCGTTCCACGGACCTCACCGATCCACTCGTGCTTGACCGCGAGGTCCCGCAGGGCCGGTTCGAAGACCTCGGCACCCAGGGTCGCCGCATGCTCGACGATGTAGCCGTCCTGCATGGTCTCGATGGTGGCGACCGCGGCCGCGCACGCGAGCGGATGGCCCGAGTACGTCAGGCCGCCCGGGTAGGGCCGGTCGGCGAAGGTCCGGTAGATGGGCTCGCTGATCGCGACGCCACCCAGCGGGACGTAACCGGAGTTCACGCCCTTGGCGAAGGTCAGCAGGTCCGGGACGACCTCGGCGTGCTCGATGGCGAACCACTTGCCGGCCCGGCCGAACCCGGACATCACCTCGTCCGCGATCAGCATGATGCCGTGGCGGTCGCACAGTTCCCGGACGCCCTGGAGGTAACCAGGTGGCGGCAGCATGATGCCCGCCGTACCGGGGATGGATTCGAGGATGATCGCTGCGACGGTCTGCGGACCTTCTAGAGCGATGACCTGCTCGAGGTGCGCGAGTGCGCGCTGGCACTCTTCCGCCTCGGTCGTTGCCGAGAACGCGCTGCGGTAGAGGAAGGGCCCGAAGAAGTGGACGGTACCGGCCGAGCCGTTGTCGTTCGGCCAGCGGCGGGGGTCGCCGGTGACGTTGACAGCCAGCTGGGTGCCGCCGTGGTACGACCGGTACGTCGACAGCACCTTGGACCGCCCGGTGTGCAGCCGGGCCATCCGGATCGCGTGCTCGTTTGCGTCCGCGCCGCCGTTGGTGAAGAAGATCCGGTTCAGATCCCCCGGGGTGTGCGACGCGATCAGCCGCGCCGCCTCCGAGCGAGCGGCGTTGACGTAGGCCGGCGCCACCGTGCACAACGTGGCGGCCTGTTCCTGGATCGCCTTCACGATCCGCGGATGCTGGTGGCCGAGATTGGTGAAGACGAGCTGGGAGGTGAAGTCCAGCAGGCGGTTCCCGTACCGGTCCCAGACGTAGCAGCCCTCGGCCTTGGTGATCACCATCGGGTCGAGGTTCGCCTGGGCGGACCAGGAGTGGAAGACATGCTGGCGATCCAGCTCGTACGCGCGATCAGCCGTGAGGTCAGACATTCTGCGGGAACCCCAGCTCGAGGCCGCCCTCGGGGCGAGCGGCCGGATTGATCCAGCGCGAGGTGACGACCTTCGCGCGGGTGAAGAAGTGGACGCCCTCGGTGCCGTGCGCGTGGGTGTCGCCGAACAGCGACCGCTTCCAGCCACCGAAGGAGTAGTACGCGACCGGCACCGGGATCGGCACGTTGACGCCGATCATCCCGACCTGGACGTCGTTCTCGAACCGGCGGGCGGCACCACCGTCGTTGGTGAAGATCGCCGTCCCGTTGCCGTACTCGTTACCGTTGATGAGGGCAACGGCTTCGTCGTACGACGCGACCCGGACGACCGACAGCACCGGCCCGAAGATCTCCTCGCGGTAGATCTCCATGTCCGGAGTGACGTGGTCGAACAGCGTCGGCCCGAGCCAGAACCCGTCCTGCTCGCCGGCGGCCTGAACGTCGCGCCCGTCGATGATCAGCTTCGCACCGGCCGACTCCCCCGAGGCGACGAACCCAGCAACCTTGTCGCGGTGAGCCTTGGTCACGAGCGGCCCCATGTCCGCCTCGACGTCAGCGCCGCGACGACCGTCGCCGGTGCGCAGCGTCCGGGTGCGCTCGGCGATGCGGGCGACGAGGTCGTCGGCGATCGGCTCGACCGCGACCAGCACGCTGATCGCCATACACCGCTCCCCCGCACTCCCGTAGCCGGCGTTGACCGCGGCGTCGGCGGCCAGGTCCAGGTCGGCATCCGGCAGCACGACCATGTGGTTCTTGGCGCCGCCGAGAGCCTGTACCCGCTTGCCGTGCCGGCTCGCCTCCTCGTACACGTACTGCGCGATCGGCGTCGACCCGACGAAGCTGATCGCGGCCACGTCCGGGCTCTGCAGCAACGCGTCGACGGCGACCTTGTCGCCCTGCAGCACGTTGAACACACCGTCCGGCAGGCTGGCCTCTTTCCAGAGGTTCGCGATCCACAGCGCGGCCGACGGGTCCTTCTCACTCGGCTTCAGTACGACGGCATTCCCGGCCGCGATCGCGATCGGGAAGAACCACATCGGCACCATCGCCGGGAAGTTGAACGGGCTGATGATGCCCACCACGCCCAGCGGATCCCGCCGGGAGTGCACGTCGACGCCGGTCGAGGCGTTACCGGACTGACCGCCCTTGAGCAGGTGCGCGATCCCGCACGCGAACTCCACCACTTCCTGCCCACGCGAGATCTCGCCGACCGCATCGGAGTGCACCTTGCCGTGCTCGGCGGTGATGAGCTGCGCGAGTTCGTCCTTGCGGGCGTTGAGCAACTCACGGAACGCGAACAGGACCTGGGTACGACGAGCCAGTGAGGTGGTGGCCCAGGACGCGGAAGCCTTCTTCGCGGAATCGATGACGTGGCGCGCATCGCGCTCACTCGCGAGTGCGACGCGACCGGAGACCTGCCCGGTGGCGGGGTTGGTCACATCGGCCCAGAGATGCGACGTGCCGTCGTACCCCGCGCCGTCGACCCAGTGCGTGATCGTCGTGGTCATAGAGCAGCTCCTTCGGGATCAGGCCTCCATCGTGACGGCGCCGGACCGGCTGGAAGGGCTGCAGACTGTAGGATTGCGATCTGAAGTCCGACACTGTGTCGGGCTCCTTCCGGGGAGATGGATGGCGTTCCTGACCGTGGCGCAGGTCCTCGAGATGCCACCTCTGCGCGAGGCCGGCCCCGAGGTACTCGCCGGTGCGGCCGGACTCGGCCGAGAGGTCCGGTGGGTTCACTCCGCCGAGCTCGCCGATATCGCGCCGCTGCTGCGCGGCGGCGACCTGCTGCTGAGCACGGGAATCGCGCTCCCCGAGACCGCCGACGAACTCCGCGAGTTCGCCACCAGCCTCGGCAGCAGCGAGGCCGCCGGGCTGGTGATCGAGCTCGGGCGCCGATGGCAGCGCGTGCCGGACGCCCTGATCGACGCTTGTGAAGCCGTCACCCTTCCACTGGTCGCGCTGCACCACGAGGTGCGGTTCGCCGCGATCACCCAGGCAGTCGGCGAACGCATCGTCGACGAGCAACTGGAAGAGCTCCGCGAGACCCACCGCGTGCACGACACCTTCACCGAGCTGAGCATCGCCGAGGCCGGTCCCCGGGAGATCCTCGAAGCGGTCCAGCGCTTGGCCGGCGCCGCCGTCGTACTGGAGAGCGAGCAGCATCAGGTCCTCGACTACCGATCCGGACCGGCCGATATCGCCGACTTCCTGGCCGACTGGACCGCGCGCTCGCGCAGCGTGCAGGTGGACGGCCGCACCGGCTGGGACGAACGCGCCGGGTGGCTCGTGACCCGACTGGGCAAGCGCGACCGCGGCTGGGGACGGCTCGTGGTCCAAGCACCCACGCGACCATCACAACGTCTGATCGCCCTGACCGAACGCGCGGCCGCAGCGCTTGCCATGCACCGCCTGCACGACCGGCACCGCGACAGCGTCGTACGGCGGGTCCACCACGAGCTACTGCTTGGCCTGCTGGCGGATCCCACCGATGCCGACGTACTGCGCCGCTGCGAACTCGCCGGTGTCCCGCTCGTCAAACGCCAACTCGTCGGACTGACCGTGCGACCGCGCGGGCAGCAGTTGGACGACCTGCTTGCGTCGGTCGTGCACGCGGCGTACGACCTCAATGTCCCGGCGATCGTCTGCGAGATCGACCGCGATGTCCGCGTGCTGCTCTCCTGTGCTCCCGCCGCCAACGCCGATCGCGTCGTCGACAACCTGGCCGAACGCGTCGCCCGGCGTCATCCGGTCACGATCGGCGCTGGTCGACCGGCCACCAAGACCGCCGATGTAGACCGGACTCTCAAGGAAGCTCAGCAGGTGGTCGAGTCGGTCCGTGCTGACGCTGCGGACCGCGTCGTACACCGGCTGGAGGACGTCCATCTGCGCGGCCTGCTCACGCTGCTCGGCGACGACGATCGACTGCGCCTCTTCGTCGGCCGGGAGCTGGACCCGCTGAAGGAACACGGCAACGGCCTCCTCGACGCGGTCCGCGCCCTCCTCCACCACCCGGCCGGCAAGTCCGAAGCCGCGGCGAGCCTGCACATCTCCCGACCCGTCTTCTACGACCGCCTCGCCAAGGCCGAGCGCATCCTCGGCGTCAGCCTGGACGACCCCGACATCCGCGTCTCCCTGCATGTCGCACTGGTTGCCGACGAACTACGGTCCTTCACTCCGTAAACTGCCTGAGCATGCTCACATTGCGTGCCTTGGTGGCCGACCCCGCCCTGGAGTTGCGGGTGCTGGAGGCTGGGCTGCCCGAGGCGTTGGATGCGCCTGCGTTGTGGGTGCACAACACCGAGCTGCCGGATCCGTCGCCGTACGTCCGGGAGGGTGAGATCGTCCTCACCAACGGGCTCTGGCTGGAGCAGACGACCCCGGCCGAGTTCGTCGCGAACGTCCGCCGCGCGGGTGCCGTCGGAGTGATCTTCGGACTGCGGGAGCAGACGCCGGCCACGCCACCCGACCTGATCGCAGCGTGCCGGGATGCCGGGATGCCGCTGGTGGAAATCTCGATCCGGGTGCCGTTCACCGCCGTCACCGAAGCAGCGGCCGCGATCTACACCGAGCAGCGCCAAGGGACCCTCGTCAGCCTGGTGCGGCGGGGCAACGCGCTGGCTGCCGCGATCTCCCACGGAGCCGGCGCCTCGGGTGTCTTGTCGGTACTGCGCCGCGAGCACGAGCTCCCCCTGGTGGTGGTCGACCGGATGGCTCGACAGCTCGCCGCCGCCGGTGCCAACCTCTCCGCGGACCAGCTCCGGCGCGCCGCGGACGGTCTGGGCCGCCGCCCCCCGCCGCTGGAGGTCGATCTCGGCGATGCGGGCCGGGCGACCATGTTCCTGGTCAGCGCCGTTGGTGACATCGACGCGGCCCTGCTCTGCCTCCGGCCGGTCACCGAGTTGTCCCGGGCCGAGCAGGACGCGCTCGAGCAGACGGCGCGTTTCCTGAGCCTGGAGGTCGCGAAACAGCAGGCTGTGCAGGCGATCGAGCAGCGGTACGCCAGTGAGCTGCTCGACATGATCCTGTCCGGCCCGCAGCGCGCGGCCGAGGTGCCGGACCGGCTGCGTGCGTTCGGGGTCGACCCGGATGGCGCGTTGGCGGTGTGCACGCTCGCGTTCGCCGACGGCGAGACACTGCCCGGGATGGCCGAGGCGGTCACCGACTTCTTCCTCGACAACGGCACCGCGGTCGTGGTGGCAGGCGGCAGCCAGGACGTCGTGGCCGTGCTGCCGTGGCGGCGCGCGGACAACGAGCTCCCCGAGTTGGCCGGGCGGCTGCGGGCCGCCGTACTCGCGAAGTTCCCCGGGCACCGGCCGGTGGTCGGCCTCGGCGAGCCGGCCCAGTCCGCTGCCGACCTGCGCCGTCCGCTCGTGCAGTCCCGCGAGGCCTGCCGGGTGCTCCGGCGCCGGCAGGGCTCGAACGGCGGGATGGATGTGGCCACGATCGGCCAGCTCGGCACGCACCGGCTGCTGCTCGGGCTGCACGACGCCGAGACCCTCGCCGGATTCGCCGACCAGGTGCTCGGCCCGCTGCGTGCGCACGACCAACGCCACAGTGGGGAACTGGAGCACACCGTGCGCGTGTTCCTCGACCACGACGCACAGTTCGGCGCCACCGCCGCGGCGCTCTACGTGCACGTGAACACCTTGCGCAACCGGCTCGCGAAAGTTGCCGAGCTCACCGGTCTGGACGTCGCCCGGACCGTCGATCGGGTCGACCTGTTCCTGGCCCTGGAGGCCGATTCGATGCGTCAGTCGGGGTAGACCGCGGGATCGACCTGCACGTCCGGTAGCAGAGCCTTGCGTACGTCGGCGTCCACCAAGGCCGCCTCGGCCACGTCCCGGCACCGTGCGAACGTCACGTCGCCGCAGCCCTGCGCGTACTCGATCAACTCGCGCAGAGCCTCGACCCGACCCGGGCGGCCGGACAGGAACGGGTGCATGCACAGGTTGAACAGGCACCGGTATCGCCGCATGCCGTCCAGCTCGGCCCGCCACAGCTCCAGGACCTTTCGTGGGGACTCGATCACCGATCCCACGTCCGGTTCGGGCAGGAAGGCGTACTGTTCCCAGTCGTCCAGCGACCAGTGCACCGGTAGCTCCACGATCGTGGCTTCGCCGAGGTCGAGCAGATAGGGCCGGTCGTCACCCATCAGCGACGAGTCGTAAAGCAGACCGTGCTCCGCCAGCAGGGCGTAGGTGTTCCGCCCGGCCTCCCACAGCGCGGCCCGATAGCCCTTGATCTCGACACCCTGCTTCTCGAACACGGCCAGTCCGCGCTCGAAGTCGGCTCGCTCCTGCGACGCGTCCAAGGAGACCGGTGCCCGGTGGCTGTAGGTGTGGTGGGCGATCTCGTGACCGTGCTCGACGATCGTCGCCACCAGCTCCGGCCGCCGCTCCGCCACCCACCCGGGAACGAAGAACGTGGCCGGCACCGCCAGCTCGTCGAGCAACTGAAGGATCCGCGGTACGCCGACATCCGGCCCGTAGCCCTGATGCGACATTGTCATCAGGTGGTCGGCGTACCTGCGCCCGCGCGCGAGGATCGGGGTCTCGGCGTCCACGTCGAACGTCAGTGTGGCCACCGCGGCCGCGCCGTCATGCCAGCTCATGACCTGCAGCCTGCCGCCACGCGCGCACATTGGCCAGCGTCACCATCGGCTCCAGCATGTCGCGATCGAACGCGGCGACGTCGGCGTCCTTCGCCCAGCGGCTCGGCAGGTCCGGGTTCGCGAGCGCGCCGCGGGCGATCGAGAGCAGGTCGGCGTGCCCGTCGGCCAGCACCTGCTCGGCCTGGCCGAGATCATGCATGCCGCCGTTCGCGATGACCGGCAGACCACTGATCCGCCGGGCCAGCCCGGTGATCGTCAGACCGCCGTCCAGCCGCGCGGTGTCCAGCCAGTTGCGGCCCTCGCTGGCGATGTGCAAGTAGTCCGCACCGGCGTCCGCGAGCGCTGCGAAGATCGCCTCGCCGTCCCGGGCGCCACCAGGCCACCGGTACTCGAAGTCGTTGACCTTCGTCTGCGACAGCCGGACCCCGACCAGGAACTCCTCCGGTACGGCGGCCTTGATCGCGGCGGTCACCTCGGCCGTCAGCCGGATCCGGTTCGCGACCGGGCCGCCGTAGGTGTCCGAGCGCTGATTGGTGTAGACGGTGATGAACTGGTCCAGCAGGTAGCCGTTCGCGGCATGGATCTCGACTCCGTCGAACCCGGCAGCCTGCGCGTTCCGCGCGGCGGCGGCGAACCCGTCGACCACTTCGTTGATCTCGGCAACGGTCAGCTCGCGTGGTGCGGTCCAGGGCCCGCTGCCGCCGTACTCGGGCATCATCTCGCCGAGCGGTGTGACCGCTGACGGACCGACCCGCTCGGTGCCGTAGGCGGATCCCTGCGAGATCGCGCCGGCATGCATCAACTGCGCCACGATCGGCCGGCCGGCCGCGTGCACCCGCGCGGTCACCGTGCGCCAGCCGTCCACGTGCTCGGCGGTCGCCAGCCCCGGCTGGTTGAAGTATCCCTGGCTGTGAGCGGTGTCCGGGTAGGTGCCTTCGGTGATGATCAGTCCGAACCCGCCGTCGGCGAACTCCGCGTAGTAGTCCGCCAGCTCGGTTCCCGGTACGCCGTCCGGCGCGGCCGACACTCGGGTCATCGGCGCGACGGCCATCCGGTTGGCCAGGTCGAGGCGGCCGAGTCGGGCCGGTTCCAGTGCGGGGTGGGTCATCGGTGGTCAGCTCCTAGGGTCTCGATGGCAAGAGCGGACGGTTCGCCGCCGTTGATGCCAGTCAGGTCTTGTGGGCAGGCCGAGACGACGACCACACAGTCGGTCGTCGCCTCGAAGGTGATCGAGTCGCCGGGGGCGGTCGGCGCCGGCAACCACTGCAGGGAGCCGTCGCGGGCGACCGGGACGTTCATGAAGACGTTCACCGGCTGGGGCACCGGTCCCCCGCAGACGAGGTCCAGGCCGGCCAGCGCGTCGGCCAGGTTCTGCGCGCAGGACGGATGCCCCGGTACGCCGAGCGCTTCGTACCGCTCGGGGTCACAGGCGGCGATCAGCAGATCGTGCCGGCCGGGCGAGTCGTCGGCGACCAGCCGGAGGATCGGCCGCCGCCGCGTGGTGACGAAGTCGTCGCCGACCGCCGGAAAGATCCGCTCGGTGTGCGCCCGGGTGTGCGACGCACTGAGGGGTTCGGTGAGGATCCGGCGCCCGTCGTACCCGAAGGCGAAGAGGTCGCCGACCTGGGCGCCGGCCAGGTCGACGATCCGGAACCGCTCACCGCGGCCCACTGTGATCGCCCGACCGGCGCGGGCCGGTACCACCACCCGTTTGCTGACAATCTCGGTCACCATGCGCTGAACTCAACCAGTTTGGCGGCGCCGATCCGATGGACAGAGGCACACCAACTCGGGACGACGGTAGAGAATCCTCCATCGGCCGTGAGACCAGGCTGGCACGGACGCGGTGGAGCGCCGCGGCTGGAGTCGGTTCGGCCGTCAGCGCCGCGGCGAGAAGGAGGCGGGCCTTCGCGGACCCGAGGTCACCGGCGAACACCGCCCCGGCCGCGGCCAGGTCGGCCCCTCCGCCGGCTCCGTAGACGGGGACAGCCGGCCCGGCGCCGCAGCGCGAGGTGACGAGCACCGGGATGCCGTCGCGGACGCACGCGGCGACAGTCCGAAGGACCGCTGGGGTCGGGTTCCCCGCGCCAAGTGCCGCCAGCACGATGCCGTGCGCCCCAGCCGCCACGCACGCGACGAGCTGTGTGTCGTCGGCGTCGAGGTGGAGTGAGACGACATCCACCCGGGCCAGCGAGCTGCCCAGTTCGTCGAGCCGGAAGCCTGGTGCCCGCACGGGCCGGCTCCACACCCTCGGCCCGGTGACGTCGACCGCTCCGATCGGGCCGCCGTCCGGCGAGGCGAACGCGTCCGCTGCGACCGTGTGTGCCTTCCGAACCGTCCGGGCCGGATGAATGCGCCCGGCCATCACGATCACCGCACCGAGACCGCGCGCACCCGGATCGCCGGCCACCCGGACCGCGTCGGCGAGATTGCGCGGACCATCGGAGTCCGCCTCGCCGGCGTGCCGTTGGGCGCCGGTGAGGACGACCGTCTCGTGCGCGCGGAGCAGCAGATCCAGCAGGAATGCCGTCTCCTCCATGGTGTCCGTGCCATGGGTGACGACGACACCGTCGACGCCGGGTGTGCGGATCTCCTCCAGTACGACGGCGGCCAGCTTCAACACCTCGGCCAGGGTGAGGTTGAAGCTGTGCGTGCGGAGCACCTCGACCACTTCCACGTCAGCTCCGAGTCCGGCGTACTCGATCAGCGCACGGCCCGAGAGGTCCACGCTGACCGCTTCACCCTCGTGGCCAGTGGGCCCTGCATCGCCGGCACGAGTCCGAACTGCCAGGACCAGGCGGCGACCAGCCCGAGACCGAGACTGACCAACCCGCGCGCGTTCACACCGCCGTACGGCGAATCGTCGTCGTACAGCGCGGACACGTCGATCCGGCCCTTGCGCAGTACGAAGAAGTCGACCAGGACGACGCTGGCCCACGGACTGATCCAGACCAGGATCGACACCATCCAGTGGTCGAACGCGTGCGCGAAACTGTCGGCCCGGACGAACACCATCAGCACCGCGCTCGCGATCAGACCGGCGACCAGGGTCACCTTCCAGCGGCTGACCCGCAAGCCGATCGAGAGCGCGGCGAGCGAGCAGGAGTACAGGTTCAGGATGTTCGTCGCGACCGGGCCGTGCATGATCAGCAGCAGCACCGGCAACGCCATGATGCCGAAGGCACCGATCACCAGCGCGGACGGGTCGCTGCCGGCACCGCCGCTGGCCAGGCAAGCGCCGAGCCCGGCGAGCCACACGGTCGGCACGTACATGCCGAGTGCGGTCGACCAGAACACCTTGCGATCAGGTACGTCGGTGCGGACGAAGCGGCTGTAGTCCGCCGAGTACGGGATCCACGAGATGCCCCAGCCCACCCCGATCGCCGTGAGCAGCTGGGTCGCGGCGGTGAGCTTGGCGCCCGGGCCGGATGCCGTCGCCGTGGTCCACTGCAGCTCGGTCTGACTCAGCGCCAGCACGGTCATCACCACCATCACGATCGCCGTGGCCGGCACCGTGTACTTCTCGAACGTGCGGATCGCGTAGAAGCCGTACAGCGCCAGCCCCAGCTGGATCACCATGATCGCCACCGCCACCGCGACCTTCAGTCCCGAGCCGCCGGTGATGCCGAGCTCGCCGAGCACCGCGAGGGCCAGATCGAGTACCACCCAGGTGTTGACCCCGACCCACGCCATCGTGAGCAGTCCTTGGACGATCCCCGGGATCACCGCACCCCGGCGCCCGAACGGTGCCCGGCCCAGCACCATCTGGTTCACCGCGGTCCGGTGCCCGATCACGTTGAACAACCCGAACGCCGCGCAGCCCACCAAGTTGCCGAGGGCAATGACTGCCAGGGTCTCGAGCAGGCTCAGGCCGAGGGTGATCCCGAGCGCTCCGAGCACCCAGTTGATCGGGGCCAGGTTCGCACCGGTCCAGATCCAGAACTGCTCCCACGGCGTCGAGTCCCGGCCGCCCGGCGGGATCGGCTGGATTCCGTGCGCGTCGAAGGGAACGGCATCGGTCTGCTGTACGGTCATCGCTACCTCCGCAGGGGTGAGTTGCCTCACCCAAGCAGCCGCCCCTCGCCCCGAGCAGTGGGCGAACCTCCAGCGATCAATGCTCCACCCTGGAGAACCTCACACCGGCGGGCGGCGACTGCCCTAGCGGGGAGCGGATTCGAGTGCGGGGTACGGCGAGTCCGCGAGACCCAGGTTGCGCCAGACGAAGCGCGGGATCCGGGCCAGGAAACCGCGCAGGAACAGCGAGCTGTGCGCGATCGTCGGCTGGTTGTGCGCGCCGACCGAGAACCAGGCCCAGTCGTCGACGAACTGGAACGTCGCCGGCGGGTTCGCCATCAGGTACTCCATCTGGCGCGGGTGGATCACGTCGTACGCGAACTTCTGGTCCCGCGCGCTGACCGCGAACTGGTCGTTGAACGCCTGACTCTCGAAGCTGATCCCGCGGCCGAATCCCCGCCGGCCGACCTGGAGCCACGGCATCCGGGCCGGCAACTGGAACCCGAGGATCGCCTCGCTGTGGTTCTCGGTCACGGTCCGGGTCTGGGTCCGGCCCTCGCTGTCGGTGTACGTCTCGGTCCGGGTGGTCTTCCAGTGGTGCGTGAACGCGACGAACGGCGGGCCGTCACCGTCACGGCCCCGGATCACCTCGCTGGTGCTGTGGTCATGTCCGGACTGAGTCACGGGCGTGCCGTGCAGCAGGCTGTCGTCGACGCCGATCCAATACCAGTCCGGGTGGCGGTAGAAGGTCATCCGCGGCGGCTGCTCGGGCTGGATCCACGGATCCAGCGGCGCGGCGTCGATCGCTGCGGCGACGGTGGCGAGTTGCTCCAGCCACGGGCCGAGTAGCTCGGGGTCCTTGCGTGGCGGATCGAGCACCACCACCTGGTCGGCGTCGACGCTCAGATTCACCCCGGGCTGACCTGCGGCCAACGCACTCAGCCGCTCACACACCTGCGGCGTCAACAGCGCCGCGGCAAACGCCGGGTCCAGAGCGCCGATCTGCCACCCCGGCCCGAGCTGCGGCGGCGACGGCACCACAGTCGCCGCCACGCCGAACCGCGGCTGCGTCTGGCCGCCGGTGATCCACAGCTCCGGCAGTCGGCGGGAGACCGTGACCATCCCGACCCAGCCCGACCAGTGTTCGGACTTGTACTCGATCACCTGGAACGGCCGGCCGAGGCTGGTGTGCCCGATGATCTGATCATCGGGCACACGGCGGAAGCCGATCCCGAACGGCGGATTGCCCAGCCGGGCCACGGCGTCGAACGTCGGGCTGTTCACGAACGTCCAGCCGCGATCCCGCAGCGACTTGATGTACTGCTGCCGCCGCACCAGCGCGACGATGCCCCAGACGATCCCGGCCGTAACCAGCAGTATGACGACCAGTACGACGGTCGGCACGCCTCCGTTCACGTCCACCTCCTGGGTTCGCGGCTGTCTCCACCAAGACACTATCCGCGCCAGGGGGCGGTCAGACCCTGAGCGGATCGGGAGCCAGCGAGCCGTCCGGGGCGATGTGGTCGAGGATCTGCTCGATCAGGGTCAGGACGTGCGGGTCGTCGACCGTGTAGATCTGGCGGCGGCCGTCGCGGCGGGCCGTGATGAGACCGGCGAGGCGCAGTTTGGCCAGGTGCTGGCTTGCGGTGGTGATGCTGACGCCGGCCCGGTCCGCCAGCGTGCCTACGTCGTACTCGCCGTCGATGGCCAGCCAGAGGAGGTGTAGCCGCACTGGCGCGACCAGCAGGGCGAAGGTTCGCCCCGCGGCGTCCAGCTGCCGTCTGGTCGGCTCGGTCATCATTGCAACACACCGGCCAGGCGAGCGGTGCAGAAGGTCACCAGGAACGCCAGTCCCAGCGGCAGCAACGTCGCGGTGGCGGTCCACTTGAGGCTCCTGGTCTCCTTCCAGATCGTCAGGATCGTCGTACTGCAGGGGTTGTGCAGCATGCTGAAGAGCATCAGGTTGACCGCTGTCAGCACCGTCCATCCGCCGGCTTGGACGAGGACTGCGCCGGCCTCGGCATCGCCGAGATCCAGCATCACGCCGTTCGATGCGCCGTACTCGAGCGGGCCCAGCGTCATCGTCAGCATCAGGATGGTCGGGATGATGATCTCGTTGGCGGGGATCGCGACGACGTACGCGAGCAGCACGATGCCGTTGAGACCGAGCGCGAGGCCCAAGGGATCGAGGCCGTGGGCGAGGTGCCCGGCGATGGTCGCGTCGCCGAGGGTGACGTTGCCGATCAGCCAGATCACCGCACCGGCCGGGGCGGCCATCACGATCGCGCGCCAGAGGACCTTGAGGGTGCGGTCGATGACGCTGGTGTAGATCGTCCGCAGGATCTGCGGCGGCCGGTACGGCGGAAGCTCCAGCGAGTACACCGATGTCTTTCCCCGCAGGACGGTCTTCGACAAAGCCCACGAGACGACCAGAGTGGTGACGATCCCGAGTACGGCGACCAGTACGACGCTGCCGGCTGCGACGAGGCCCGCGGCGGCCGGGGGAACGAGGGTGCCGATGAACACCGTGCCCATCAGGATCAGCGTCGGCCACCGTCCGTTGCAGATGCTGAAGTTGTTCGTGACGATCGCGATCATGCGCTCGCGCGGGCTGTCGATGATCCTGGTCGCGGTCACCCCGGCCGCGTTGCAGCCGTAGCCCATCATCATCGACAGCGATTGCTTGCCATGGGCACCGGCCGCGGCGAACAGTCGATCCAGGTTGAACGCCACCCTCGGCAGGTATCCGAAATCCTCCAGCAAGGTGAACAGCGGGAAGAAGATCGCCATCGGCGGCAGCATCACCGCGATCACCCAGGCCGTGCCCAGATAGATGCCATCCGCAACGAGCCCGGTCACCCACCACGGTGCGCCACCGAGCAGATCGCGGACCAGTGCATGCCCGTCCTGCACCAGCAGCCGGTACAGCAGGTCGGACGGTACGGCGGCGCCGGTGATGGTGAACCAGAAGACTCCGAAGAACAACAGCCCCATCACCGCGAATCCCAGCACCCGATGCGTCAGCGCACGATCGAGCAACCGGTCGAAGGTCAACCGCGGCCGCCCGTCGACCGTGAGCCGGGCGATCCGGCCGGCCTCGGCGAACAACAACGCCGCGACGGCATCGTCCTCCGACAGACCGTCCAGCCGGAGCCGGTGCCCTCGAGGCGCGACACTCCCCCGCGCCACCAGGTCGATCGACTCCCGCAGTTCCGCGATCCCACGTCCACGCCGCGCCGCCATCGCGGTCACCGGTACGCCGAGCTCTCGCGCGAGGTGGCGGGTATCGACGTTGATCCCGTGTCGCTCGGCCTCGTCGATCAGGTTGAGCGCAACCACCACCCGGGTGGTGACCTGGAGGATCTGGAGAACCAGAGTGAGGTTGCGTTCCAGCCGGGTCGCGTCGACCACCACGACGGTCACATCAGGTGCGCCGTGCTCGAGGTAGTCACGGGCGACGTCTTCCTCACCGATGGCCGACCGCAACGAGTACACACCGGGGAGGTCGACCACCTTGTACTTGTGGTCCTGGTACGAGTACAGGCCCTCGGCGCGCGTGACCGTCGTACCCGGCCAGTTGCCGGACCGCTGCCGCAGCCCGGTGAGGGAATTGAACACCGTGCTCTTGCCGGTGTTCGGGTTACCGGCGACCGCGACGACAAAGTCGTGGCCGCCGGCAACCACCTCCAGCCGGCCCGGATTCAGCGCACAGCTCCCACAGTCGTGACTCATGCCGTCACCAGTTCGACATGAATGCCGCGGGCCTGGGAGGCGCGCAGGACGATCAGACTGTCGCAGACCAGGTACGCCGTGGGATCGCCCAGTGGACTGGTCAGGTCGGCCAGGACCTGGCTGCCGGGTAGCAACCCGAGGCCCATCAGCCGACGTCGTTCGGCACCGTGGCTGTCGAGCGCGGTGATGACTGCGCCGGCGCCGCGTCGGAGCTGGTCGAGTGTCATGGCTCAGTAGATGTTGGAGGGACGGACCATGCCCTCGGCCAGGTCGCCGAAGCCGGGAGCCATGATCGCGCCGGGGTGGCCGATGACCTCCTCGACGACGGCGGTCTCGGTGGTGATCAGCAGCGCCGCGATCGACGCCGCGCTCTCCAGCGCCGCACGGGTGACCTTGAGCGGGTCGATGACACCCTCGTCCGACATGTCCGCGTAGTGCCCGGTCAGGGCGTTGAACCCGTGCCCCAGCGGGAGACTCGCGACCCGTGCGACGACCTCGTCACCGTCGTAGCCGGCGTTGATCGCGATCCACCGCAGCGGCTCGGAGAGCGCCCGCCGGACCACCTCCCGGCCGACGGCGTCGTCACCGGTCAGCTCGACCCGCGATACCGCCTCCTGTGCCTGGACGAGCGCCGTACCTCCACCGGCCACGACCCCTTCCTCGAGGGCGGCCCGGGTGGCGGCCAGCGAGTCCTCGACCCGCAGCATCCGCTCCTTGAGCTCCACACTCGTCGCGCCACCGACCCGGATCACGGCCACCCGCCCGGACAGTCGAGCCATCCGGAGCTGCAGGTTGTCCTGGTCGGCGTCGATCCTCGCCCGCTCGAACTGCGTCTCCAACTGCGCCAGCCGGGCCTCGACCAGCCGCGGATCGCCATGACCGCCGACGATCGTCGTACCGTTCTCGGTGATCGTGATCCGGTCACACGATCCGAGGTGGTCGAGCGCGACCTCGGCCAGCTCGAGGCCGGTGTCGTTCGCGATCACGTGGCCGCCGAGGGCGACGGCGAGGTCCTCCAGCTCGGCGAGCCGGCGGTGACCGAAGCCGGGCGCCCGGACCACGACCGACCGCATGGTGTTGTGCATGTTGCCGCCGACCAGCAGCTGCAGCGCCGGGCCGTCAACGTCCTCGGCGAGCACGACCAGCGGCCGGTCCGAGCGCTTGGCCACCTCGACGGTCGGCATGATGTCCTGGACCTGGGTGATCTTCTTGTTGGTGAGCAGGATGACCGGCTTCTCGTAGACGGCCTCCATCCGCTCCCGATCCGTGACCATGTACATCGAGATGTATCCGTGGTCGAACTCGATCCCGTCCACCACCTCGACCGACAGGCCGATCGTGTCGGATTCCTCGGTCGTGACGATGCCGTTGCGGCCGACCCGTTCGACCGCCTCCGCGATCACGTCGCCGATCACCTCGTCGTCGCTCGCCGCCAGCGTCGCGATATGCCGCAGGTCCTGCTTGCCGCCGACCTCGGCCGCCCAGGAACGCAGGGTTTCCACAACGACCGGTACGGTCTGCTCGATCCCACGCCGTACCCGCATCGGGTTGGCGCCGGCGTCGACCGCCCGCAGGCCCTCCCGGACCATCGCCTGGGCGAGCACCGTGGCCGTCGTGGTCCCGTCGCCGACCACGCCGTTGGTCTTCATCGCGACTTCCTTGACCAACTGGGCGCCCATGTTGGCGAACGGCTCGCGCAGCTGGATCTCTCGCGCGATCGTGACCCCGTCGTTGGTGATGGTCGGCGGGCCGGTCAGCTTCTCCAGTACGGCGTTGCGCCCTTTCGGACCCAGGGTCACCTTGATCGCGTCGGCCAGGGCGTTCACCCCGGACTCGAGCAACCGTCGCGCTTCCTCGTTGAATCGCAGTTCCTTGGCCATGATCAGACCGCCTTTCGGGTCACGGGATGAGAATCGCCCGGCCGCGGACTCTGCCCGCGTCGAGGTCGTCGATCGCCTGCTGGAAGTCAGCGAGCGGGTATTTGGTGGTGTGCAGGGTGACCTTGCCCTGCGCGGCGAGCACCATCAGCTCCTGCAGGTCGTTGTAGGAACCGACGAGGTTGCCGATGAAGTTGATCTCGGTCGAGATGATGTCGATCGTCGGTACGTCGATGTTCTCGCCGTACCCGACGACGTAGTAGTTGCCGGCCCGGCGCAGCATCGCCACGCCCTCGGCGGTGGCCCCGCCCTCGCCGACGAAGTCGATGACGGCCTCCGCGCCGGTGCCGCCGGTCAGCTCCAGCACCTGGTCCACTTGGGTGCCATCGGCAACGATGCCGTGGTCGGCGCCGATCTCCACGGCGAGCTGGACCGCGGCCGGGTTGCGGTCGACCACGACGAGGGTCGCGGCCGAGATCGCCTTCAGCACCTGGATGCCGATGTGGCCGAGACCGCCGGCTCCGATGATCACGCAGACATCGCCGGGCCGGGTGGCGCGCGCTGCTTTCGCGGCCGCGTGGTAGGCCGTCAGGCCGGCGTCGGCCAGCGCCGCGACGTCGGCGGGTTCGAGGTTGTCGTCGATCCGGACCACGCTGCGGGCGGTGGTTCGCAGGTATTCGGCGTACCCGCCGTTCGTGTCGATGCCCGGGAACTGGCTGTTCTCGCAGTGCACGTCGTCACCGAAGCGGCAGGCACGGCACAGACCGCAGGTGATCAGCGGGTGCAGGATGACCTTGTCTCCGACCTTCACGTTCGTGACCGCGTCGCCGACGACGTGCACCCAACCGGCGTTCTCGTGGCCGATCGTGTACGGCAGCGCGACGCCGGTCTTCTCCGCCCACTGCCCCTCGAGAATGTGGAGATCGGTCCGGCAGACGCCCGCGCCACCGATCCGGACGATCACATCGAGCGGGCCTTGAACAACAGGCTCTGGTACGTCGGTGAGCTGCAGCTTCGTGTGGTAGCCGACCACCTGGACCGCTCTCATGGTGTGCTCCTCAGATTCGTGACTCGGATGGACATGTCGTCGGCGTCGGCGTACCTGGTGGCCAAGAGTCCGCGGCAGAAGTGGGCGTTGCCCTCGATCGAGATGCGGACGGCCTTGGCGAACCGCAGCCGCAGCGGGACGGCCTCCGGTGCGAGCGGGCCGCCGTTCTCGTCGACGACGACCGGCTCGCCGGGGTCGACGCTCAGACCGATGGCGGAGCGACGGCGCAGCAGCGCTTGCTTGGCCGGGCCTTCCGGTAGGTCCGCGAGGGTCAGCAGGTGCAGATCCGTCAGGTCCCGATCTCGTAGCACTTGAGCGGCACAGCGTTCCATCGCCGCGGTGTGTGCTTTGCGGAAGAAGATCGAGCGCAGTTCCTCCAGGCTGGTCTCCGCCTCGACGCCGAACGTGCCGACGTACCCGGCATCCGCGGCCAGCCCGGCGTTGATCTTCTCCGAGTCGTGGTGATCATCGAGCTGGACCACGATCCGTCCGAGACCCTCCACTCGCCGCAACGCGTCCTGAGCGTCCGACGCCATCAGGTAGGCGAAGTTGGGCGAGCAGAACGACGTCGGCAGCCTGAGGTGAACGGTCACTCCGGTGTTGTCCAGACGGATCGACCGGACGAATCCCAGCTCGGTGATCGGCTCGTCCAGCTCGGGATCCATGACCGTCGCCAGGGCAGTCAGGACCTCGTCCACCAACGAGGTTGCGACGGCGGTCATGAGCGTGCGCCGGCGGCCACCTCAACGGAGGTGTCGCCGGCTTCGGTCGGGAGACGCAGGTCGGCCGGTACGTTGAGGTTGTACATCGCTGCCGCGTTGAGACCGAGGATCTTCTTCTTCTGCGCGGTCGTGATCGGCGCGTACTCGGTCATGTCCGCGGGAATCTGGAAGTCGACGAACTGCTCGATCAGCCACTTCGGCGTCCAGAGCGCGTAGTCGCTGGCGAAGAAGATCTTGTCCTCGCCGATCCAGTAGAGCAGCTCGCCGATGATCTGGGCGAAGTACCGCGGCCGGGTGTGGATGAACGGCATCGCGACCGCGAGACCGCCGTACACGTTGGACTCCTGGGTGGCGATCCAGCAGAAGTCCTCGAGCCGCGGCAGGCCGACGTGCTCGACGATGAAGTTCAGGTCGAGGTAGTCGGTCGCGACCTTGTCGATGTCCGCGACGTCGAACGCGTCCCGGTCCAGCGGGCGGATCGTCGGGCCCTTGTGCACGTGGATGTTGGTGATGCCGAGCTTCAGGCACTCCTCCAGGTACCGGCGCGACCACGGGTCGTCGAGCTTGTAACCGCGCGAGTCACCGTGCCACTCGGCGGTGTAGAGCTTCACGCCCTTGAGCTGCATCCGGTCGGCGTCCCGGCGGAGTTGTTCCAGGCCGGCCTCGCCGTACCGCGGATCGTAGGCGTGGTTGTAGGTCAGCTTGTCCGGGTGCTCGCTGGCCAGGCCGAACGCCTCCTCGGTCTGGCCGAACCCGTTCTTGTAGAAGTCGCTGAGCAGTGTGGCCTGGAAGATCGCGTGGTCGACGTACCCCTCCTCGAAGAGGTCCTTCATCAGCCGCTGGCCGCCGTAGTACGTGTAGGTGTCGTAGTCCCAGACGACCTCTTCCGGGCTGAGGTTCTTGTGGTAGTCGTAGAAGCAGTCGATGAACTGCTTGCCGTGCACGTTCTTCAGGTTCGACTCGCGGCCGTCCCAGATGTGCACGTGTGCGTCGACCACGTAGTACTTCTCACCGTTCTTCTCGTACATGACGTCCTCGCTTTGTCTTCAGGCTGATCGGGATGAGCCCCGGTCCGGGAGCCGCCGTGCCACCGGACCGGGGCGGCGTGGGGTGCTGCTAGTGCGCGGTCAGGTCGAAGCCGATGTACTCGGCGGCATCCTCGGGACTGGCGAACAGGATGGTCTTGTCGTCGAGGTGGACCATCCGGCCGTAGTGGGTGGAGCTGATCTCCTCGAACACCGACCCGTCGAACTCCGAGCCGAGCGCGTCGGTCAGCTCGGCGTAGTCGAAGTCGAGCAGGCCGACGCCGTCGACCCGGATCATCGACGGGTACTCGGTCAGCTCGACGCCGTCCTTGGCGCCCATCACGTTCGCGACCACCCGGCCGACCGGCGTGTTCATCAGGGTCACGCCGCACTTGTTCGAGAACGCGGTCTCGGATCCGAACTGCATCGTCACTGGTCCAGCTCCTTCGGAATGTCGAGCCCGAGCTCGTCGAGCAGCGAACGGAACTTCTGCTTGGCCGCGTCGAAGCTGGCCGCGAACGTGACCGCCTTGTCGGCCGGCTGCGACCAGATCGGCTGCAGCGCCTGCGCGGCGGCGAGGCAGCGCGGCACCCACGTCGCCATCCATTCCCCGAACAGCACCTTGTTGGTCTCGCCGTATTGCTCGTCGCGGGTCAGCAACCGGAACAGGTTGCGGGTGTAGGCGAGATCGCGGTCGTAGTCGTGCTCACCGGTGCCGACGATGGTCGGGGTGATGTAGTCCCCGTTGCGGGCGGCGATCTGCATCACCAGCTCGCTCCGGAACAGCGATCCGACCAGCTGCTCGAAGACGACGTTGGTGGCGAACAGCAGCTCGCACCAGTCGCCGACGGCGGTCAGCCGCTCGACCACCTCGCGGGTCGGCTGCCACTCGGGCGCGTCCTTCCAGACCTCCTTGTGCGCCGAGCCGTCGAACTGTACGTCGGCCTCGGACAGATCGAGGTTGAACAGCGCGAGGTCCTGGGCGAACCGCATCTTGTGCGCCGCGTTCACCGCGACCGCGGTGTTGATCATGTTCGTCGGGCCGGACCGCTGGACCGCCGTGAAGACGTGCAGGCCGAGACCGTTCTCGGCGTGCATCCAGGCGCCGAGGTTGCGCTCGATGAACTTCAGCCAGGCCACGTTCCAGCCGTCGTACGCCCGGGCCCGCTTGGCGTTCTGCAGGCACAGGTCGACCTGGCGGACGACCGCCGAGTTGTTCCGGTAGATCGTCTGGTCCCATTCCTCGTTCGGGTCGAGGAACGCGTGCCAGTTGGACGACTTCGCCGCCGTCCACTCCTTCGGGTAGCCGCCGGGGCCGTCGCCGAAGCCGTAGATCCAGCCCTGGCTCAGGTGCCGGTCGGGATCCGGCTGGACGTCGACGGTGACGTCCTCGTACATCGTCGCCCGCAGCTTGGCCGGCTTGTAGTAGTTGTAGGTCCGGCTCTTGGAGCTCGGGAACTCCAGCGCCCCGGCCTCCGAGTCGGTGAACTCGATCCGCGGGAAACTGCGTTGCTTCGTTTGCGCCATCTCAGACTCCATCGGTAGTCGCTGGGCTGGTGAACTTGTCGTAGAAGACCTGGTCCTTCGGTACGGCGTGTGTCTCGAGCAGGGCGAGTGCGGCGTCGACCATCGGCGGCGGACCACACAGGTAGGCCTCGCATCGGCCGAGGTGTGCTTCCCGGCGCTCGACCACGTCGGTGACGTTGCCCGCCTCAACCTCGATGCCGTCGGCCCCTTCCACCGACTCCGACAGGCACGCGATGAACTCGAAGTCGGTGAGGGCCGCTCCGAGATCCCGGATGCTGTCGAGGTAGAAGAGGTCGGCCGCCGTCCGGGCGCCGTAGTAGAACCGGACCGGCCGGGTGCTGCCGGTCTCGCTGAGGTGCCGCAGGAGCGACAGGATGGGCGCCATCCCCGCTCCCCCGCCGATGCAGACCACCGGCAGCACGTGCCCGTCCTTGAGCGTGAAGGATCCGTACGGGCCGGTCAGGGCCAACTCGTCACCGACGGCCAGGCCGTCGTCGAGCAGACCGGAGAACCGGCCGCCCGGGTACTTCTTGATCAGGAACTCGAGCCCGTCCGGCGCCGACGGGGTCGTCGCCATCGAGAACGACCGGTGCTCGTCGGTCCCCGGGATGGTGAGATCGGCGTACTGCCCCGGTTTGAACTCGAACGGCTCGGCCGGCTTCAGTCGCAGCGAGACGATGTCCCGGGTCACCGGCTGGATCGCCGCCACCCGGGTGGTGACGGTGCGGATCGGGACGCCGCCGAGCAGCTCGTCCTCGTCGAAGTTGAGCAACTCGATCGTGCAGTCGCTGAACGCGTGCGACTTGCAGAGCAGGACATAGCCCTCCGCGACCTCGGCGTCGTTGCAGGCGAAGGTCGAGTAGCGCTCCATCTGGATCTCGCCGTCGAGTACGTACGACTTGCACGCCGAGCACTGCCCTTCGCGACAGCCGTGCATCAGGTGGATGCCCTGCCGGAACGCCGCGTCGAGGATCTTCTCGTCCTCGCCGACCTCCATCTCGATGCCGACCGGCTCGAACTGAATGCGGTGAATGTCGGCCACCAGGCCCTCCTCAGGCGATGGGTGGTAGCGGCTGGTGGCGACGCTCATCCCCGCGGCGCCACCAGCCGGTTCGGTGGGGTCGGGCTCAGGCGACCTTGGTGCCGTTCGCCCGGTAGGCCGCGACGTGCGCCTCGCGCTCGGCGTCGGACATCTGGTTCAGCAGCACGTTCGGGCTGTTGAACGTGTTGCCGCGGACGTCGTCGAGGGTCCACATCTTCTTCGGGTCGTCCAGGTCCAGGTGCGGCTGGCCGATCAGGGTCTTGCCGTCGTCCCGGACATACCCGAGGTCCTGGACGATGTCGGCCAGGTCCTTGCCGTGGTGCAGCGTCTCCCACTCGCGGAAGCCGGTCAGCCGGCCCATGTTCGGTGTCGGGCGACCGTCGTACTCACTGCGGAACGCGACCGCGTCCGTCCAGTAGCAGGTCTCCGAGCAGTACGTCCGCCACTGGTCGTCGACCTTCTCGACCACCATGTCCTCACGGATAAGGGCCGGCACCATACAGGTCCAGCACCGGTGCGGGTACTGGTAGCCGACGTCCTCGAACGCGATCGGCTTGTTCCGGCCCGGGTAGGCGAGGCGGTTGTAGTTCTCCCACCACTTGCCGTACTTCGAGTACCAGCCGGGGTACTTGTCCTCGAACCACTCGAAGTCCTTGTCGGTCATCGCGTCGATCCGCCAGTAGTTCACCGGCCAGCCGGTCGCGAAGAACCGCGCCACCTCGTGCACGTAGCCCTTGTCCACGATCCGCTTCCAGGCCTCCTCCACCAGGTCGTGCGGGATGGTGAGCCCGTACTTCTCCAGCGGCAGCAGGTAGCTGCGGTAGTAGTCGTCGTAGATCCAGCGGCGCCACATCTCCGCATAGCTCTCACGGTCCTTGCGACGGTCCTTGGTGCCGTACTCGATGAACGTGCCGATGGCCGCGTCCACGACACAGTGGTTGTTCCACCAGGCGTAGCGCAGGTCGCGCTCGAGCAGCGGCCGGTTGCGTTCGTCGGCCAGCGCCATCAGCAGGATCGAATAGCCGTTGCTGATGTGCCGCGACTCGTCGGACTGGACCGAGTGGAAGACCGTCGGCAGCAGGTAGTCGCCGTTGGCCGCGGCCTCGTCCGGCATCGCCACGAACAGCGTGTTCGTGAAGGCGGTCTCGGCCACCACGGTCAGGTAGATGTTCGCGGCGGTGATCGCGTCACCGGTGATGAACCCCTCACCGAACTGCCGGCCGATGGTGCCCGCGTAGTTGTTCGCGAACGCCTTCTCGGTCATGTCGAACCCGGCCGGGTCGATGTAGTTGTTCATGTACAGCTTCTTCAGGTTCATCTGGATCGTCGAGTGCCGGACCTCGTCGATCATCTGCACCGCGAGCCCGTTGTGGATCTCCGGGTTCGGGACGGCGTCGATCGCCATCGGCATCGCCCGGGCCGCGGAGATCTCCGGGAACGGGATGATGCTGAGGAACAGCTTCTGCCACTCCAGCCAGCGCTGCTGGACCTGGCGGAACATGTTTCCCCGGATGGCACCGTCCATGGCGCCGTACACCCGGTTGTCCTTCTCCTCCTCCATCGGGAAGTAGGACCGCATGATCTGCTTCAGCGGGTCCTTCTTCGGCGCCTTCTCAAAGGTGTAGTCGGTGCCGAACCGGGTCGCCGGCGTCGCGAAGGTGGGCTCCCACGACAGCTCGGTGATCTTGGCATGCGCCTTGGTGAGACTCTGCCTGCTCAATGTCTGCCTCCAGGGTCGGGAACCGGCCGTCTGCCGGCTCCAGCGGTACGGCGGGACTGGTTGGACAGATGAAAGCCGTACGGGTCCCCGGTTGCTGTCTCAATGTGAGACGGCGGTCACAGGCTTGCGAAGTACCGTTGATCGTGTTCCGCTGTCGAAGGGTTCGCCGAGCGGATGGGAGCGTGTATGGGCACCGACCTGCCGGTCCGGAACTCGATCCGGATGTCGTGGCAACGCTCTCAGGCGTCTCTGGTCGACACCGACCAGCCGGCCCCGGCGTACTTCGACGGGATCGACTTCGACACCACTCTGACCAGGGCCGCCCGGCCGGTCATCGACGCGTTGTCGTCGGAGCTCACCGACGAGCCGGTGTGCATCATCCTGACCGACGCCAAGGGGATCGTGCTGGACCGCCGGGGCGGCGATCGGTCGCTGATCCGGCGCCTCGACTCGGTCGACCTGGCGCCCGGCTTCCGGTACGCCGAGTCCGAGGTCGGAACCAACGGCATCGGTACAGCGCTGGAGGTCGGCGGCCCCATCCTGGTGCTCGGTGATGAGCACTACACCGGCGTCCTGCGCACCTTCGCCTGCGCGGGAGCGCCGATCACGCATCCGGTCACCGGCGCCCTGCTCGGCATCCTCGACATCACCACCCAGGCCCGGAACTCGAACGCCATCCTGTTGTCGTTCGCCAAGCTGGCGGCCCGGCGGATCCAGCAGCGGATCGTCGAGGAGGCGAACGCTCTGGACCAGGCGCTCCTGAGCGACTACTACGCGGTCTGCCGGCACACCGGCGGCTCGGTGATCGCCCTCGGTGACGAGGTCTTCATGATCAACGCGCACGCTCAGCAGCATTTCGACTCCGCCGATCAGGCCGCGCTGATCGATCGGACCCGGGACGCCCGGGGCGGGACCAAACCGCTCACGTTCATCGCCGACCTGCCGAGCGGGATCAGCGCGCGGCTCGCGTACCAGCCGACGTTCCTCGGCGACACCCTGGCCGGCGGCGTCATCCAGATCAGGGAACAACGATCGGCGCCGCGGGCTGGGACTCGCGTACCCGCCGTACCGGGGATGGCCGGGACCAGTGCAGTGTGGCGGCATACGACCCATGAGGTGCTGGATGCCTGCGGCCGGGCCGAATGGCTCGTCGCCGAGGGTGAGCCGGGCTCGGGCAAGCTCACGTTGCTGCACGCCGTGCACGACTACTGCTCACCGACGCGGCGGCTGGCGGTCCTCGACGCCGGTGATCACGAGCTTCTCACCGCCGCGACCAGCGAGCTCGAGTCCGGCGCGGACCTGATCATCCGGCACGCGCACCTGCTGTCCGGTGACGTCATCCACGGTTTGGCGGACCTGCTGCAGGCCGCCCGGGACGGCTCGATCGGCCAGGATGCCTGGGTCGCGTTCACGATGGTTCCGGGACAGCCCGACGATGACGCTCTCGGGACCCAACTGCTCAGCTTCTTCCCGCGGACGGTCGCCGTACCGCCGTTGCGGCATCACCTCGAGGACGTCCCGGCCCTCGTCCGGCATCTGCTGGGCCGGGCCGGTGTCACCGGCGTGACGCTGTCCACCGCGGCGCTCAACCAGCTGATGCGACTCCCCTGGTCGGGCAACGTCACCCATCTGCGGACGGTCCTCACCGACGTGGCCCGGCGGCGCCGGTCCGGAGTCGTGGAGCTGGAGGATCTTCCCGCCGAGTGCCACGCGACCACGCGCCGGCACCTGACCCGGATGGAAGCCCTCGAGCGCGACGCCATCGTCGGCGCCCTGGCCGCCCACAACGGCGACAAGACCGCGGCCGCCGGCGCCCTCGGCATGTCCCGCGCCACCATCTACCGCAAGATCCGCGACTACGCCATCCTCAGCTGACCCCTTTCGGTCCAGGCATGCAACCGTGGGGCTGACCGAACCCGTTGTACTGGTATATATCTGTACGGCGGGGTGGGGGGAGGACTGTTGTCGTCGTCGCGGGGAGGCACGCGGGCGAGGAACACCGTCGGGCTGGCTGTGGTCTGCCTGGTGGTGTGTGCCGTTGCGTTCGCCGGCGCGGTCACCGTGCTGATGCCGAGCGCGCGGGATCGCAGTGTTGCCGCGACTGTGCCTGGTTCGGTCTCGCCGAGCCCGAGCGTGGTGACCCCATCCACCACGATGCCGACGCCGAGTACATCCGCCTCGAAGCCGGTGGCGCGGACCGGGACGTATCAGTGTTCCGGGTTCAGCGGGATCGACGCGAAGGTCCCCTTGCCCGCGCTGCTGCGGGACACGTTTGCCTGGGGTGACGATCCGCCGTACCGGGTCGGCGACGGCTCCGGCGACATCCGGTGGCGGTCGGATCCGTACAGCAAGCCGAGTTGGTACATGTGGCTGCACTCGCTGCGCTGGCTCGGACAGGGCATCGTGGCCGGCGGGAAGGGCAACCGCCCGGCGTTGACGCACGTGATGTCGATCATCCAGGACTGGGTCCGGGACAACCCGTATTCGTGGAAAGGCGACATCGGTGCGTGGGAGTCGACGATGCACCGCACCAACGTGCTGATCTGTGCCCGTCAAGCCGTGCTGTCGGGTCTGCGGGTCCGCCAACTCCCAGCGCAGTACGCGTGGCTCGACCAGGCGCTGCTCGATCACGCGAGGTTCATGGTCGAGAACTTCGGCGGGCCGTCCAACCACGGCACGGACGAGAGCATCGCGCTGTTCGGAGTCGGCTGCACTCTCGGCCGCGGTGAGTTGAAGGACCTCGCCGTACAGCGGCTGACCGAAGCCATCACCACCGCGATCGACCCGCAGGGCTCGACGAACGAGCAGTCGGTCGGGTACGCGATGTTCAACTACCAACTGTGGGGCCGGGCGACCACCGCACTGCAGCGCTGCGGCGCGAATCCGGGTCCTGTCATCGACGAACGACGCCGCGCGCTGGCGGAATGGCTCGCCCTCGCCACCACGTCCACCGGCCAACTCCCCCAGGTCGGCGACGCGATCCGCCAGAAGCCCGACGTCGTCCACGGAACATCCTTGGAGTACGCCGCCACCCTCGGGCGGAAGGGGAAAGTGCCGCCCCGGCGAACCGCGGTGTTCGACGCCGGCTACATCTTCGGCCGGACCGGATGGGGCGAGGACAGGCCGTTCGTCGGCGAATCGTCGTACAGCATCAGGTTCGGTCCAGGACGCCGGTACCACGGTCACGAGGACCACACCTCGATCACCTACACCTCGCACGGCCGGGACATCCTGATCGACCCGGGCCACTCCGGATACAAGGAAGACGAGTGGCAGGCCTGGACCAAGAGTCAACTGGCGCACAACGTGATGAGCATCCCGGCCGGCAAAGCCACCGGAGCGGAGACGCGGCTGGTCAGCGCGGCCATCGCACCGACCTCCGAGTACTACTCCCTCGCCGACACACCGGTCGAGGGAGTGGAGCGGACCCGGGACGTCCTGGTCCTCAAGGATCCCGACCTCATCATCACCTTGGACCGCGGACAGTCGGCCACCGCGCAACGGTACGAGACGCTGTGGCACCTACCAGCCGACCAGAAGGTGACGGTGCAGTCGGCAACCACCGCGGTCGCCGCCAAACCCGGCGACGCCACCAAGACCCACCTGCTCCAGATCCCTTACCGGCAAGAGCTTCCCGCCGACGCCACCACCGTGGAGCAAGGCAAAGCCAACCCGGTCCAAGGCTGGTACTACCCCACCATCTTCGACCGCCAACCGGCCCCGGTCGTCAAGTTCAACCGCACCGCCCCCACCGCCACCATCCTCTCCGCCGTCATCCCCACCACCTCGACCGAACACGTCACCTACACCACCCGAACCCAGGCCGGCATGTTCTTCATCGACCTCACCATCGGCACCCAAAAAACCACCATCCGCCTCACCGAAAACGGCCGCCTAACCCGAATCCGCTGAGGGTTGCGACCGTGTCAGCTACCCACCCGCGGACCGGACAAGGCCCCACCCCAACCACGCCGGCGCTTGCCGGCCGGCTGCCGTACCGGCGAACCGCCCGGGGGTGGGCCAACCCACGAGAAGGTGGGTTAGCCAACCAGAACCCGGTAGGCGAACCCACACTCTGGTGAGCTGACCCAGCCCGAGTCACGCCGACCGATCTGACAGACTCCTGGCATGGCTGAAGCCGCAGGAGTGGTGAATCGTTCCGGGCCTGGCGACGACACGGACTTCGAGGCGGTCATCGCCGGGTCGAGCGAGAACGTGCAGTTGCTGGCCCGCGCCGTACGCGGGCTCGTGTACGACGTCCTGCCCGGGACCGTCGAGGTGGTCTGGAAGAAGCAGGGCTCCGTCGGCTGGGGTACCGGGCCGAAGAAGTTCACCGAGCAGTTCGCCTACCTGATGCCGTTCAAGAACCACGTCACCCTCGGCTTCTACCGCGGTGGCGAACTCGCCGACCCCGATGGCCTTCTCCCCACGTCCAGTGGTCGCCAGGTCAGTGGCACTCTCAGCATGCGCAGCCTCAAGATCACCACCCCCGACGACGTACGCCGGCCGGCCCTACGCGACCTCATCGCGGCCGCGATCCGCACCGTCAGCTGAGCGCGACCTCTTCCAGGCGGAGGGCCAGTAGCTCCTTCATCGGGATGGACTCGCCGTCGCGCGCACCTTGGCCGACGATCAGGGGCGGGTCGGAGGGGAGAATCCGGACGCCGAGGAGGCGGGCTCTGGCGCTGGCCGGGGTGGCGAGGATGTAGAAGTTGCCGTCCGAGTCGGTGCCCAGTGATCGGTTGCGGCGGAGGTACCAGCCGATGACGTTGGTCCGGTAGCTCGCGCCCGATCCCATGACGGGTGCCCGCAGCGGCTGGGGCTCGATGCCTTGCGCCTTCAGCTTCTGAACGAACTCAGCCAGCATCGCGCGGGCCTGTGCCGTCTCGGCGGCCTTGCGCTGTTCGAGCGCAGCCGCATGCGCGGCCGACGCCTCCCGCCGCTTCTCGCGCCAACTCAGCTCGCCTTCCACGCTCCCACCCTAGATCACCTCAACCACGCGGCCGTCTGGGCGGCAAGCAGCGCCTTCAGGTCACCGAGCGCGAGGTTGTAGTCCACGACATGCAGCCCGAGCGATGACGAGCCTTCAGGCAGGAAGTCGCCGCCGGTGATCTGCAGCCAACTCGAGTTGCCGCCCGCTTGTTCGACGTACCGGCACTGCCCTGTCAGCGACGTGAGCGACTCCCGCGGAGGCCGTCATGCCTGCTCCAGGGTGCGCTTGAGTACGGCGAGGTTCGCGGCGACTGCGGATTTGATCCGCAGCGTGGCGACGGGTGCCACCAGTTTCAGGTGACGTGGTGGCTGCAGGTCGACGGTGTTGGTGAGAAAGGTGGCGCCTTCCTCTGCGCGGAGTGTGTAGGTGACCTGCGCGGGAAGGGAGTTCAGCGAACCACGGATGGTGAGCCTGTGATCGGGCTCGAACTCGATGATCTCCAGTTGTTCCTCAGTGTGAACAGGAATCGTGCGGGTCTGCAGGTAGCGCGAGCCGACGTCGACCGGACCGGCGGTGATCTTGCGGGTCGCGCCGATCGCGTAGTTCCACCGCGGCAGGTTCTCGAGGTCGGCCAGATAGGCGAACACCTGCGAGAGCGGACGGTCGATGGTGATCGTGTTGGTGAACTTCATCGGGAGCTCTCCAGCAAGCGTCGTACGGCGGTCGGATCGTGGGCCGGGAGGACGATCAGACCGGACAGTCGGTCGGTGAGGGCGACGACCTGGTCGGTCGTCCTGGCGAGCTCGTCGCGGTCGCCGACACCGGGAAGCTGCCGGCGTTCGAGTAGTGCGGCCTCGTAGGTGAGGTCGCCGACCAGCAGGAGCGGCGGCAGGGTGCGTCGCCGTACGAGGAGCGAGACCGAGCCGGGCGTGTGACCGGGTGTCGGGAGCAGGACGAGCGAGCCGTCGCCCATGAGGTCGAGTGACTCGGTGAACGGTGCCAGCGCGGGGTCCGTGGTGCGGTCGAAGGTCACGTGCTTCCACCGCGTGCCGGGTACGTCGATGTGCGCGCGCAGGAAACCGCGGGACTCGGGCGAGAAGCCCTTCAGCTGCGCCCATTCCGCCGGGGTGATCAGCAGGTCGGCGCCCCTGAGCTGGCGGATCCCGCCGATGTGGTCCTGGTGCAGGTGGGAGATGACCGCGGTGTCGACGTCGCCGGCGCCGTACCCGAGGGTGCCCAGCTGGGCGTCGAGGGTCTCGTCCTCGCCGATGTGGAACTTGGCCAGCCGGTCATAGACGATTCCGGGGAGCCCGCCGGGGAAGTACGAGTCGTCGGTGACCGAGGCACGGTCCTGGCCGGTGTCGAAGAGGACCAGCCCGTTCGCGTGTTCGATGACATAGACATTGATCGGCCGGGGAGGCAACCAGCGGCGGGAGGTGAGCAGCCACCAGTAGAGCGGCTTCCTCGAGCCGAAGGCGTGTTCGGGGTGGATCTCGACTCTGCCGGTACTGATGACCGACACGGCCTTGACCGGGTCTGCGGTTCCGCCGCGGGCCTGCGACGTGGTCGCTGCGGTGGACATGTGCGCTCCTCGAATGCTTGTGCGGCCCGAGGGATTCGGGCCCGAGGGCTTCAGTCTTGGCCTGCGGTCGCGGGGTGTCTGTGACTTTTGTGGGGGGCTCGAGTGACCGGGGTCACGCCTCGGCGGCCGGGTTCCAGCATTGGTCGTGGAGTCCGGTCGGGTCGAGGATCCGGACGCTGTCGGGCGAGGTCGCGACCAGGTGTGCGAGGCGGAAGTCTCGTAGTACTCGGGCCACCACCTCGCGGACGGATCCGACGGCGTCGGCGAGCTCCTGCTGGGTTACGCGGGCGACGAGATCGTCTTGGGGGCCCTGCTGAGCAGAGGCCAGGTCCAGCAGGTGGCCGGCGACTCGCTGTCGCACTGTGCCGAAGGCGTTGATCGCGGTCTGCTGCAGGCTCTCGTACAGCAGGCGGCCCACCTCCTCGGCCATCGTCCACGCGACACGACTGTCGGAGCGCGCCTCGGCAGTCAACATCGCGGCGTCGAACCGAAACACGGTCGAAGGGGCCAGCGTCTGGACGCTGACGTCCGCCGGCCCTCCGACGAGGGTGGCGATGCCGAGTACGCCGCGGCCGCGAACGTAGCGAACCGTCACCTGCCGACCCTCGGGCGACGACATGTAGACCCGGATCAGTCCATGGACAACCAGCAACGCCCGAGGTGACGAACCCTCCCGATAGATCGTGCTGCCCGCCGGGTAATCGATCCGATCACCGCCCGCGAGCAACCGACCGGTCAGCTCGGACGACAACCCCCCAAGACAGCTACCGGCCACAGCTGCCACGACATCTGCATCCGCCACCGGCCCAGCATCTCCCATGCCGGCAGTCGTGGCCTGGCTGGCGTGAGGGTGTGATGGCGGTCACACTCGGGGGATGGGAGAGCTTGAGGGTGTTGATGCCGGGAAGGTTCATGCGCAGTTGCTGGCGACCGAGCACTGGAGTTTGCTGGCGACGCGGAGCATGACGTGGCAGGAGATCTTCAGCCGGACCGGGACGTATTTGACGGTGCTCTCGGCGTGCGTTGTCGCGCTCTCGCTGGTGGCCAACGCGACCGGGTTCGGGCCAGGCTTCCGGACGTTTGCGTTGCTGGTGTTGCCGGTTGCTCTGCTGGTCGGGTTCGGGACGTTCTTCCGGCTGGTCGAGGCCGATATCGAGGACACCTGGCTGATCATCGGCATGAATCGGCTGCGGCACGCCTATGTCGAGCTCGCACCGGAACTCGAGCCGTACTTCATCGCGAGCCATCACGACGACCCGCCCGGAATCTGGACGACGTACAGCTTCCGCCGCCGGATCGGGGTGACGCACTGGATGTCCGGATCACCCGTCGTCGTCGGCATCATCAACGCCGTCGTCACCGGCGTACTGGCTGCCTTTGTCTGCGAGGCCGCCGGGGCTGGGGACACGCTGCGCACGGTCGTCGCCGCCACCACCGCGGTCGCGACCGCGATCGTGCTCGGGTTCCTCGGCCTCCACGCGGTGCACAAGGTTTCCCGCAGCTACGAACCGCGCTTCCCCAGTTGACGAAGGACGATAGTCGGTGGTTTGAAGAGGCCGGAGCTGACCGTATCTGCGGCGTGGTCGAGCACGGGCCCTTCGGCACCCGCCGCGGCCCGCTTCACGTTCTGCCCGGTCAGCCGCGACGACGCGATCAGCACCTCGCGCGGCCCGGTCCCCGGCGGTACCCGGATCGTCCCGTTGCTCACGGCAACTTCGTCGTACGACGTGGGCACACCGGCCGATCCCTCACCCACGAACGCCGCGATCACGTCGTCCCCGGGCCAGGCCTCGACCACTGGTACGTCGTACCCTTCGGCACCGATCTCGCGGCGGTCCCAGCTCAGCCGACGGGCGGCCAACTCCGGTCCGATGTGGCCGCCGCCGAACGACCAGCCGCTGCCCAGGGTCAGATCGAACCGCAGCCCCAGCTCTCGTGCGGTCCGGGCCGCGAACCCGACGTCCTGCAGGAACTTGTCGGAACCGAACGGCGCGTCGACCGAGCTCATCGGATAGACGAACGCGACCTCGACCCCACCCAACCCAGCCGCAGCCATCACCTTCAACTGCCGCTCGAGCTCCCGCCGATCCACCGACGGCCCGAACCACCACCACCGCATCATCGCCCGCCCCTCGGCAGGCGGTACCCGAAACCCCCGTCGTACGTCGTCCACCGTCGGCACAGCCCGACCTCCGCAGTCTCGGTCCCCCCACCCCATCCCGACCCCCACCCCAAGGTCAACGCCCCTGACCACTACCGGTCACCAGCGAGCGAGCACCTCGCCAGCAACGTCATCAACACCACGCCCAGCCGTGCCGACCGAGAAGTCACTCACATCCTGAGCAACAAGCTGAGCGGACAACTCAGCCGCCCGCGCGACGAGCTGCTCCAAGTCGTCGCCGCCCTCTCGCCCACGATCTTCGATGCGCTGCGCGAGTACGTCGTCCGAGGCGTCAAGCCGGCAGATCACCACCGGGCCACCCGTCGCCTCCTCCAACTGAAGCCGCTCACCCGAGTTCTCCACCACGCCCGCGATGATGAGCCGCCGGCTGCCGACGGCTCGGTAGTTCGACCACACCACCGCCAAGTTGGCCGCCTTCAGCCGCGACTGGTGCGGGTCGTCGTCCGGAGCCGGCCAGGCGGCGCCGAGGAGGTCGAGGTCGACGAACGCAGGGTTCTGCCCGAGGTCGGTGCAGCGGGTGAAGACTCGCCAGCCGATGGTGGTCTTGCCGACCCCGGGCGGGCCGGACAGCACGAGAGCAGGCGTCATCCGGCCGATGGTAGCTACCGCAGTGGGGTTACTCGACGAGTTTTCCTTCTGTGGTGATGTCGTCGCGCATGAGCTTGCGGAGGTCTTCGGGGATCGGGGGGATCGGCTCGTGTTCGACTGCGCCTGGGCCCGACCACACCAGGTTGACCTGGAGGGACTCGTCGAGGTCGGGGTAGTCGGAGCGGTTGTGGCAGCCTCGGGTTTCGCGGCGTTCGAGGGCCGCGTCGAGGGTTGCCCGCGCGGCCAGCGCCGAGGACTTCAGGTCGAACGCGTGCGCCAGGTCCTGGAATCCGGCGATGTCGGGGTGGACGCCCATCTGCGCCATCCGCTCCTCGATCTCCGCGAGCTCGGCGATGCCGGCCAGCAAACCGGCCTCGTCGCGGACCACACCCGCCCGGTTCGTCATCGTGTCGCGGAGCGCACGCTGCAAAGCCCGCACGTTCTCCTCACCGTCATTCGCCAGCAGCGCGTCCACCTCCGCCCGCGCCTCGGCGACCGCCTCCACCGACCGTTCCTGCGACTGCCGGCCGATCGAGTACTTCGCCGCCTCCTCCGCCACGATCCGGCCGAACACGAGCAGCTCGATCAGCGAGTTGCCGCCCAGCCGGTTCGCGCCATGCAAACCACTGGCCGCCTCCCCGATCGCATACAGCCCCTCGACATCGGTCCCGTGGTCCTCGGGGCGCACCCACACTCCACCCATCGAGTAGTGCGCGGTCGGTGCAATCTCGATCGGCTGCTTGGTGATGTCGAGCATCTGGAGTTCGAGCAGCGTCTGGTAGACCCGCGGCAGCCGGCGCATGATCGTCTCCCGCGGGAGGTGCGACACGTCCAGCCAGACCCCGCCGTTCGGCGTACCGCGGCCTTCCTTGATCTCCGTGTACGCCGCCAACGCGACCCGGTCCCTGGTCGACAGCTCCATCCGCTCGGCGTCGTACCGGGCCATGAACCGCTCCCCCAGCGCGTTCCGCAGCTGACCGCCTTCGCCGCGGGCCGCTTCGGACACCAGGGTCCCGGCCGCGTTCTCGGGTTCGATCAGGCCGGACGGGTGGAACTGGACCAGCTCCGGGTCACGGATCCGGCCGCCGGCCAGCACCGCCAGCCGGAACGAGTCGCCGGTGTTCTCGTCCCGCCGGGACGACGTACGACGCCAGATCCGGGTATGACCGCCTGCGGCCAGGATCACCGCGTCGGCGTGGATGACATAGCGCCGCCCGGTGGTCAGGTCGAACCCGTACGCGCCGAACACGGTGTTGTCCCGGACCAGGAGGCGCGTCACGTAGACCGTGTCCAGGATCGGGACGCCCAACTGGACCGCGCGGTTGATCAGCGTCCGCTGGATCTCCAACCCGGTGTAGTCGCCCGCAAACGCCGTACGGCGATAGGTGTGAGCGCCGAAGAATCGCTGCGAGATCCGCCCGTCCGCCTCCCGGGCGAACGGCATCCCGTAGCGCTCGAGATCCTCGATGCCCCGCGCCGCGCCCTCGGTGACGATGCGGACCGTGTCCGGATTCGCGAGCAGGTAGCTCTCCTGCAGGGTGTCGGCGGCGTGCTGCTGCCAGCTGTCGTCGGGGTCCATCGTGGCGAGTGCGGCGTTGATCCCGCCGGCGGCCAGCGAGGTGTGCGCGTCCGAGCGAGGTCGTTTGCCCAGAGCAAGCACCTCGACCCCCTGCTCGGCCAGTTCGATCGCGGCCCGCAGCCCCCCTCCACCGGTTCCGATCACCAGGACGGAGGTGGCGATCTGCTGCTCGGTGGTCTTCATCAAGTCTCCTTTGACTCGTCGCGTGGTCTCACCCCTAGGACAACGCAGCGCACCCTTCTGTGACTGTCACTCCGGTCACAACCCACCTGTCTGTCACGTCTCACTGGCCTGCTGCCGCAGCGTCTGCGTGGTAGGCCAGGTCGTAGTGGCGCAGGCGGTAGAGGTTCAGGTGCCGGCCGTGGTACTGGTTCGTCTCGCCGATCAGCTCCATCCCGATCCGCTTGGCGGTACCGGCCGCACGGGCATTCGTCGGGCTGACCAGGGCGAACAGTTCTTCGACATCGGCATGGTGCATCGACCAGTCGGCCAGAGCCGCTCCTGCCTCTGCCGCGTAGCCGTGTCCCCACGCCGTACGGGCGAGCTGCCAGCCGATCTCCAGGTCTTCCCAGGGCTCCAACCGAAGCAGAGCCACTCCGCCGATCACGCGGTGGGTGTCGCGCGACTCGACCGCCCAGTGACTCGCCGGTCCCACGTCCTGCGCCTTCCAGCGGTGCAGTACGTCGCGCATCGACAGCACGTTCGGCACCCAGGTCATCGCCGGGGTGAGCCACCGGGTCACGTGCTCGTCACCGTAGATCACCAACGCGTCCGAGGCGTCGGTGTCACGCCAGGGCCTGATCAGCAGTCGCTCGGTCTCGATAGTCGGCTTCATCCGATCCTCCGCGGCTGGGGACTGACACCGGCTATGACCGGGTGGCCCCGGCTTCTGTGACACCTGTCGGCGGCCACGGGGCCGTGGTGAGACCACGGATCCGACTACGGACTTCCAGGGCGCGGCGACCACGATCCGGCGGCGACGGTGGGGAGTGTCACCCGGGGGATCGATCAGAGGAGCAGAACCATGAGCACGCACACCTTGGATCACGCTGCCTCGGTCTTCGTCGTCGTCCGTCCACGCCTGTTCGGGATCGCGTACCGGATCGTCGGCAACGCGCCCGAGGCGGAGGACATCGTCCAGGACGTGTGGCTTCGCTGGCAGCGCACCGACCGGACCGTCGTCGTCGACCCCGCGGCCTTCCTCGCCACCACGACCACCCGGCTGTCCATCAACCTCGTCCGGTGCGCCCGGCGCCGGCACGAGGTGTACCTCGGCTCCTGGCTACCTGAGCAGAACGCCGTCGACGCCACGGACCCGGAGCTCCAGGCCGAACGGGACGAGGGCATCGACCTCGCCGCCCGGATGCTGCTGGAACGGCTGTCCCCCGCCGAACGGGCTACCTACGTACTGCGCGAAGGCTTCGACTACCCGTATCGGCAGATCGCCGAGATGCTGCGGATCGGGGCGCCCAACGCGAGGCAGCTCGTGAAGCGAGCCCGGGACCGGCTGTCCTCCGACCGCTGCCGTCCGTACAGCCCCGCCGCACACAGCCGGCTCGTACACGCCTTGGTCTCGGCCTCGCGGGCCGGCGAACTCGCCGATCTCGAGGAGTTCCTGACCGCGGAGCTGGCAGAACAGGCTGCCTGACGCGCCCCAAACTGCTATCGCCGCTCGGCGTCCCGGCTCTAGCCTCTGATGTTGTGACAAATGCGGCGGACGAGCTTCGCGGCCGGCGTGCGGAATCCGCGCAGCTGGACAGCCTGGTGACAGGCGTTCGCTCCGGCCAGGGCCAGGTCCTGATCGTCCGCGGTGAGGCCGGGATCGGGAAGTCCGCGCTGCTCGACTACCTGGCCGGACAGGCCGAGGGGTGCCGGGTCGCCCGGGCGGCGGGGGTCGAGTCCGAGATGGAGCTCCCGTTCGCCGGTCTGCACCAGTTGTGCGCTCCGATGCTGGATCTGGCCGAACACCTGCCGCCACCGCAGCGTACGGCGCTCGCCGTCGCCTTCGGCCTGGAATTCGGCGGCCCGCCGGACCGGTTCCTGGTCGGCGCGGCGGTCCTGACACTGCTGTCGGAGGTGGCCGATCGCGAGCCGCTGCTGTGTGTCGTCGACGATGCGCAATGGCTGGATCAGGCCTCGGCACAGGCGCTGACCTTCGTCGGACGACGACTGTTCGCCGACCGGATCGGGGTCGTGTTCGGCGTCCGCGATCCGGTCACCGCGCCCGAGTGGCGAGGCTTCCCGGAGTTGGTGGTCGGCGGCCTGGCGAACGAGGACGCCGGTGCCTTGCTCGATGCCGTCGTACCTGGGCGGCTCGACGAACGCATCCGGGATCGGATCGTGGCGGAGACCCGGGGCAATCCGCTGGCGTTGCTCGAGCTTCCGCGGGGCCTGACCGCGGCGGAGCTCGCCGGTGGGTTCGAGCGGCCGGACGCGCGTCCGCTGGCGAGCCAGATCGAGCAGAACTTCGCGCAACGGGTGCAGTTGCTGCCGCCGGAGACACAGCAGTTGCTGCTGACCGCCGCGGCCGAGCCGACCGGCGACGTACAACTGCTGCTCCGCGCGCTGAATGTCCTGGATCTCCCGGCGAGTGCCGCCGGTCCAGCCGAAGCAGCCGGCCTGGTCGAACTCGGTACTGCCCGCGTCCGGTTCCGGCATCCGCTGGTGCGGTCGGCGACGTACCGGGCGGCTGTCTCGGCGGACCGCCGTGCGGTGCACCAAGCCATCGCCGAGGCGATCGATCCGAGCCTCGATCCCGACCGCCGCGCGTGGCACCGCGCACAGGCGGCCGACAAGCCCGATGAAGAGGTGGCGGGTGAGCTGATCGCCTCCGCCGACCGGGCCCAGCGTCGCGGCGGTCTCGCGGCCATGGCCGCGTTCCTACGGCGGGCGACCGAGCTGACCCCGGACCCGGCGACACGCGCGAGCCGTGCCCTGGCCGCTGCCCAGGCCACGCTCCAGTCCGGCGCTTTCGACACGGCCCAGAAACTGCTCATCACGGCCGAGGAGTCTGCCGACGAGCTACAACTGGCCACGGTCAACCTCTTCCGGGCGCAGATCACGTTCGCGTCCGGCCACGGCGCGGCCGCCGCCCCACTACTCCTGGACGCCGCCCGCCGGCTCGAACCGCTCGACGTCGAGCTTGCCCGCGACACCTATCTCGACGCGTTCACCGCAGCGATGTTCGCCGGGGTCCTCGCGACGGGTTCCCCGCGGACCGACGTGGCCCGGGCTGTGCGCGCGGCACCGCAGCCCAAGGCACAGCGCAAACACGATCTGCTGCTCGAGACCTGGGCTGTCTCGGTCAACGACGGGTATCCGGCGGCGGTGCCACTGGCCCGGGCGGCGATCGAAGCGTTCGCGGACCAGGCCCGGGCAGACCCGAGCGATCTGCGCTGGTTGTGGCTGGCGACCCGTACCTCCGTCGATCTCTGGGACTACGACCACTGGGACGTGCTCACCGACCGGCACGTGCGTCTCGCGCGGGAACTCGGTGACCTCACCCAACTCCCGCTCGTCCTCAACTCCCGGCTCACCATGCACCTGTTCGGCGGTGACTTCGCGGCGGCCGCGTCGCTGCTCGGCGAGATCAAGACCATCGTCGACGCGACCGGAATCGGGCTCGCGCCGTACGGCGCCATCGGCCTGGCCGTGATGCGCGGACGGCTGGACGACGCCGCTCCCCTGATCGCCACGACCCTGAACGACGTGATCGCCCGGGGCGAGGGCGGCGGATTCGTGTTCACCCACTGGGCCAACGCCGTACTCATGAACAGCCTCGCCAGGTATCCGGAGGCCCTGGCCGCGGCTCAGGCGGCCAGCGCCGATCCGGAGGTTCTCGGTGTCGCCAACTGGGCCTTGCCCGAGCTCGTCGAGTCGGCGGTACGGTCCGGCCAGCACGAACTGGCGACCGGTGCCCTCGACCGCCTCGCCGAACTGACCCAAGCCAGCGGCACGGACTGGGGACTCGGCTTACTCGCCCGAACCCGAGCCCTACTCACAACCGGCCCGAAGGCGGAGTCCGGCTATCAGGAGGCCATCGAGCGACTCGGCCGGACCCGCGTCCGGATGGACCTGGCCCGCGCCCACCTCCTGTACGGCGAATGGCTCCGGCGAGCGGGTCGACGCCAAGACGCCCGAACCCAACTGCGGACGGCGTACGACGTCTTCGACACAGCCGGCTCCGACGCCTTCGCCGACCGCGCCCGCCGCGAACTCGCCGCCACCGGCGAAGCCGTCGACGAACGAGCCAGCCGCGCCTTCGACACCCTCACCGCCCAGGAAGCCCACATCGCCGAACTCGCCGGAGCCGGACTGACCAACGCCCAGATCGGCGCCCAGATGTTCCTCAGCCAGCACACCGTCGAATGGCACCTCCGCAAGGTCTTCACCAAACTCGGCATCACCTCCCGCCGCCAACTCCGCCCCGATCCCAGCTGATCGGTGCTGCGGTGGTGCGACTCGTGGTTGTCGGGTGCTGCGAGAAGGCGACTGTGGTGGCGCGGCTCCGGGCTGCTTGATGGTGCTAGTCGTGGTGGTGTGCGTCAAGGGCGCCTTCGGCGTCCCTTCGGGAGCTTCGCCCCTTGACCCACACCACCACGACCAGGGAAGGACGCAGCTATCCCGGAGCTGCTCACCCGAGTGGTCACGGTTCTGGGGTGAACACGGTGGGCGGGCCTGGATCCGGGGGATTTGGTGGCAATCGGCTGACCTTGAACACCCGGCGGGGACCTCGGACATCTGACCAGGTGTCCGAGGTCCCCACCCGGTGTACGAGGTCCGGGGATCCGCCCGGCTTGACCAGCATCCGGCCGGTTCGGTCCGGATCCCGAGACCACACCCCCCCAAACCACGCCACCGGCGGGACCTGAGACAACAAACCGGCAGCGGAGACACGAAATATCAAGTCCCAGCCAGCCGTTTCCTGTCCCAGGTCCCGGCCACTGGCCGCAATCTGTCCGCATAACGGACCCGAGAGCCCAGCACCGACACCGGGCCACCGAATCCCCTCGTTACCCCCGTCTCGGGCAGCACCCGATGCAGATCCACCAAACCGCCAAACACCACACCGACCCACCGCATCCACGTCAGACACGCGACCACTCGGGTGAGCAGCTCCGGGATAGCTGCGCCCTCCTGGTCGGGGTGGTGGGAGTCAAGTGTCGAAGATCCCGAAGGGACGCCGAAGGCGCACTTGACGCCCGCCGCACCGACTAGCACCATCACGCAGCCCGGAGCCGCGACACCACAGTCGCCTTCTCGCAGCACCCGGCACCGCAGTCGCCCTTATTTCCGCGACCCCGCCATCGCTCTGCTGAACTAACGCGGCCAGCCCGGGTAGAAGTAGCCGGGACCCCAGAACGGTGGGGTGTCGTAGTAGCCGTAGACGTCTTCGAGGTAGTGGCGTTCGGGTACGACGTCCGGGTCGTAGACCGGAGCACCGGCCACCCGGTCGCGATCGGTGGAGATGTGGACGTTGTCCGCGTCGACCTTGGTGATGGCGTCGACCGGGATGAGCCGTTTCTTCTCGCCGAGCCCGAGGAAACCGCCCGAGCCGACCTCCATGAACCGCACCCGGCGTTCGTCCTCGTCGATCAGCAGTCCGTCGACCTTGCCGACCTCGTCACCGCTGCGGTCCAGCACAGTGCGACCACGCAGATCGTCAGCGGGATCGGCCAGAGTCAGGCCGACATCGTCCAGTCGGACCAGAGTGTGAGTGAGCTCGTTCATCGGTCCTCCCTTTCTGAGTGCTACCGGCCGGTGACGCCGTGTGCGAGCGGGCGCATCGGCCGGCGGCACCGGTCCGGTACCCAGCGCAACCAGGGTTATGCCGGTGGTGTGTAGGCGGCCGTGTACGCGGCGGCGTCCCAGGGCGAGAAGTCGTCGGGCAGCGACTCGGGTTCGACCCAGTCGCCTCCGGTCGCCGCGGAGTGGGCCAGGGCCAGCAGCATCAGCTCGGGCTCGACACTCAGGTACGGCGGCTTGTGTTGCCCGAAGTGGGCAGCCAGGAACGGTTTGTAGACACCGACCGGGTCGGGCCGCAGGTGCTCGACTGAGGAGGCGGTGGCAACGGTGGCGAAGTACGGATAGCCGTCCTGGATGTCGACCAGCACCTCGGCACCACTCTGATGCCGGAGAAGCCCACGCCGGCTCGACTCGTCGAGCGCCCGCGCGGCCGTGAAGCCCGGTCCGAGCAGCGCCTCGGCGAACGACACCGCGTGGACGCCGTAGTAGAACGGGTGCCCAGCGCAACCAACCAGTACCAGAGCGGCCGTCTCACCCCGCTCTCGCCAGGTGATTGCCTCCGGCAGGCAACGGAACGACGATCCACCACCGACCGGCTGCCCGGCGGCTGCGCGGGCGGCCAGATCCCGCAGATCGCCAGCCCGCCCTGCGAGCGGCTTGTCGAGCAGCACTGCCATCCCCGCATCCAGGAGCGTGCACGCCTGCTCGTACCGCTGATCCCAGTCGCACCCCAGCAAGACCGCGACATCGGCCGGCAGCTCCTCCAGGCTCGTCGCCACGGCAGGAATCCCGTGCCGCTTGGCGAACTCACCGGCGTACGACGGCGGCCGGACAGCCCCTGAGTCGAGTACGGCGGTGATCTCCAGACCGAGCTCGCGCAGCAACGGCACGAAGGCCCCCGGATGCGAGGTGTCGAGCTCGACGAGTGCGATGCGACCAGGCATGAGCGCCAGTGTTCCGGACCGGACCGGAAGCCGTCGAGCCCGCCCTCTACGGCGAGGGTTCTTGCAGCAACCTGCCCAAATCGCGAAACTGAGCCGGTGATGGAGGGGAGCCGGAGATGGTGACGACGATTGGTGTCGTTGGGCCATCGGACCTCGTCACCTCCACCAGCCGGATCGTTTCGGCTCTGCGCGGTGTCGAGGTCGTGCCGCTGCGCTACCGGCGCGAGACCGATACCCCACGGGTGATGGCCGAGGCGCCCCCGAGTGTCGACGCGTGGCTGTTCACCGGCGTGGTGCCGTACCAGATCGCCGCCGCACACGAACTGCTCGACCGACCGGCCGCCTACGTGGCGTACACCGGCGCGACGTTGATGCGGGCTCTCGTCCAGTTGCTCCGCGAAGGCCGGGACGTCACCTCGATGAGCATCGACGTACTGGACGAGGCGCAGGTCCGGGAAACGCTCGAAGAGGTCGGCCTGCCGACAGCCGGCGTGCAGGTTCTCCCGTACCGTCGCGGTCTGGGCGCTGACGACGTGATCGCGTTCCATCGCGAGGCCGGCGCGACGGTCGCGGTGACCTGTCTGCGGTCGGCGTACGAGAAACTCCGGACCGAGCAGACCACCATCCGGTTGGCTCCGTCGGTCCACTCGGTCCGTGCCGCGGTGAACAGTTTGCTGCTCGTTCATGACGCTTTGCGCAGTGACGATGCGCAGATCGCCCTCGGTTTGGTCGAGATCGCCGCGGAAGGTGAGCAGGCGCTCCGGCGCGAGGCCGGTTCGCTCGGCGGGAGTGTCCTCCGGTACGACGACAAGCGGTATCTGGTCGTGACCACGCGCGGACCGCTCGAACAGGCGACCGCTTCGTTCACTGAGCTCGGCATGCTGTCCAGGCTCAAGGAGCAGTTCGGACCGGTCCGAATCGGGTTCGGCATCGGCGGCTCGGGGATCGAGACGGAGGCGCTCGCCCGGCGCGCGCTCGGCCGTGCGAAGACGGCCGGGCGGACCGCGGCCGTGGTCTCGCTGCGCAACGACATCGACCTCGTCCTGGTCGGCGGCGCGGCTCCACGCGCGCAGCAGCGGACAAAACTGCAGGTGCTTGCGCAGCGGGCCGGGTTGTCGAAGGCAACGCTGGAACGGCTGCAGGAACTCGTGCACGCGGCGCCGGAAGGGCTGACCACGCGCACTGTTGCCGATCACCTCGGCATCCAGCCACGGACCGCCCGCCGGGTCCTGAACCGGCTGGAGCGGGCCGGTCTCGCCGACGCCACCGGCACCCAGATCGGCTCCGGCAGCGGCCGCCCGCTGGTCGTGTACCGCGTCCACCTCTGACGCTTTTCCACAGCCCTTTTCCTGATCTGTTGACGTCCCGATTCGGCCACGCGTACTCTGCCGGGTAATTTCAGCCATGACCGTAAAACCGGCCGCGATGTCCCGGGAGGCCTTGTGGACAAGCGATTTGCGCGGAAACTGATCGGCATGCTCGTCATTTGCGCAGCACTCGTGAGCGTTTCCGTCATGCCCAGCGCGGCCGCCGCCAGCGCGGTGACCGTGGACAGTCTCGGTCCGGCGTCGGCCGTCACCTCGACCAGCGTCGCCGAGCAGGTCGGCGACCGGATCTGGACCGTCACCTCCGGCGTCTCCCCGATCCAGGTCGGCGCCTTCGATCCGGTCACCCGCACCGTCGACCGCAAACTCACGCTGCCGACCGGCGCCGGCGCCTGGGCGATGACCCACGTCGGCACCGAGCTGTACGTCGGCCTCTACACCCCAGGAGACCTCTATCGGATCGACACGGTGTCGGGCTCGGCCACCAAGGTCGCCCGTTTCGGGTCGTTCATCTGGTCGATCGCCGCCACCCCCGACGGCAAGATCGTCGCCGGCACCTATCCGGACGGCGCCGTCCATGAGTACGACCCTGCCTCCGGCGCCACCAAGACGTACGGCGCGGCCGTCGCCGGCGAGCAGTACGTGCGCAGCATCGCCGCCGACGCGACCACGATCTACGCCGGTGTCGGCACCAAGGCTCACCTGATCGCCATCGACCGCGCCACCGGCGAACGGCGTGACGTGCTTCCGGCCGCCTACGCCGACCGCACCTTTGTCGCCACCCTCAGCTTGTCCGGGACGACACTCGCGGCGGGCCTCTCCCCCACCGGGACGATGCTCGTGTTCGACACCACCGACCTGAGCAATCCGGTCGAGGTGCAGACACCAGGTGGCGACCAGTACGTCACGGCCATCACCATCAACGCCGGTGACATCTACCTCGGCACCCGACCGTCCGGCACCCTCTACCGGTACGCCGGGTCCACGCTCGAACGGCTCGGTTCGCCGTACGACGGGGCGTACTTCAACCGGATCTTCGTCGACGGGTCGACGATCCGGGCCGAGCTGACCAGCCAGGTCGTCGAGTTCGACCCGGCCAGCGGCACGTTCAGCGGCACCGATCTCGGCACGGCCGGTCTGCCACCGGCTCCGGAACAGGCGATGGGGATCGCTGCCACCGCGACCTCGGTGCTTGTCAGCGGCAAGGCTGGCATCCAGGTGCACGACCTGGCTAGCGGAACCAACACGCGCACCTTCCTGCCGGGCGAGGCCAAGACCCTGACCCCGGTCGGGGGTGACGTCTACCTCGGCGTCTACACGCTCGCCCGGCTGTGGTCGATGAAACCGGACGGCACCGGCTTGCACGAGTTCGGCCGGATCGGCAACGAACAGACCCGCCCGACCGACGAGGCGTACGACGCCCGCTCGCGGACCTGGCTGATCTCCACCGAGCCCGACTACGGCAAGTACGACGGCACGCTGACCGAGCAGCACCTGGATACCGGCGAGCTCGAGGTGCACCGAGGCGTCGTACCGCAGCAATCGGTCCGATCGGTCACCACGCAGGACGGCATCGCGTACCTGGGTGGCGCGACCCGGAACAGCCTCGGCACCGATCCGATCTTGCCCGAGGCAACGGTCGTCGCCTTCGACCTGCGCCGCAACCGCACGCTCTGGGAGGTCGCGCCGCTGCCCGGGGCGCAGTTCTACGGCGATCTCGTGGTTTATCGCGGTCGCCTCTACGCGACGACCGACGACGGGCGGCTCGCCGTACTCGATCCGTCGAACGGCAAGGTGCTCTCGACGGTTGTCCTCGGCACGGGTCAGAACCGGCTGACGATCGCGCGCTCCGGGCTGTTCGGGACGGACAGCAAGCGGGTGTTCCAGGTCGTGCCGAGCCGCTCCGGTCCGCCGACGATCACCACGGTGGTCGACGGGCTGGGCGCCCAGATCTACAGCTATCCATTGATCACGACGTCGCACACCGGCGACGCCCTTTACACGATCAAGGGCCGCGACCTGGTCCGAATCGGCAATCTCCCCCGTGAGAACTGAGGCCTCCCGATGACGATCTCTCGCCGTACCGTGCTGACCGGCGCGCTCCTCACCGGCGCCGCGACCGCGCTGCCGATCTCCAACGCTCACGCCACGGTCCGAGCCGACCCCGTCGACGGTTCTACGCTGCCTTCCTTCGGCGCGGCGTGCCTGACGGCTGCGGTGGTGGCGATGGCTGTACACGACGGGCATGCGTACGTGATCACTCGCGGCATCGTGCCGCCCAAGCTGGTCGAGATCGACCTCACCAGCCGTCAGGTGACGAGGACGATCGATCTCCCGGTCGGTGAAGGGGGCTGGGGCATCACGGTTGCCGCCGGCAAGATCTACGTCGGGCTGTATCCGGTCGCGGACGTCTATTGCTTCGACCCGATGAGCGCTCAGCTGACTCGGGTCGGCAGCCTGGCCGGAGCCGGTGGTTTCGTCTGGGACATGACGACCGCGCCGGACGGTCAGGTCTTCGCGGTCAGCTACCCCAACGGCACCGTCTGGCAGATCGACCCTGCCACCAACGCCCTGACCCGACTGGGCGCGCCGGTGACAGGTGCACAGTACGGACGGTACGTCGGCGCAGCGGGAGACTTCGTCTACGCCGGGATCTACACGCCATCCCAACTTGCCGGCTACGACCGGACCGCGAAGACCTTCCGCGATCTCACCCCGGCGGAGTTGAGCGGCCGGAACTTCGGTCCGTTCGCCGCGACGGCGGACCGGATCTACGCGGGTGCATCCGGTGCGCTGGTGAGCATGGCGCCGGACGGCAGCGACGTTCGCATCGTCCCGCTACCGGATGGCGAGAGCAGTGTCGATGCGATCGCGGTCAGTCCGGGCGGTACGGCGTACCTGACGACTCGTCGGTCGGGGACGGTGTGGTCCTGTGGCCCGACAGACACGACGCTGACCGCGGTCGGCACGCCTGCGCCCGCCGACGAGCATCGCCGGCTCGTGCTGCTCGATCCGACCACACTGCTCGGCTCGACCGGATCCGGCGTGCTCTGGTGGCTCAACCTCTCGACAGGCTCCTTCGAGCTGCTCGATCCCGTCGACGCCGGCTTCACCCCCGCGCCGGACAAGCCGCAGTCGATCGAGCTCGGCAACCCGCATCTGTACGTCGGCGGCCACTGGGTCGTCACCGAACACGCGATCGGCACCGGCACCACCCGCCGGATCCGCGTGCCGGGCGAGGCCAAGACCCTGACCTGGGTGAACGACGAGCTGTACTCCGCGATCTACCCGAGCACGGAGGTGGTTCGCATCAACCCGCGGACCAAGGAAGTCCACAGCCTCGGCATCATCGGCCACGACCAGATCCGGCCCTGGCAGGCGGCGTACGACGAGAAGACCAAGCTGCTCGCGATCGCCTCCGCACCAGGCACCGGGAAGCTCACCGGCGCGCTGACCCTGCTCGACACCACGACCGGCGCGCTCGACGTGTATTACGGCGTCCTGCCGGATCAGAGCATCATGTCGGTCTCGATCGTCGACGGTATCGCGTACCTCGGCGGCGACGTCGTCGGCGGTGGCGGGATCACCCCGACCCGTACGGCGGCCGCGATCGGCGCGTTCGACCTGAGCCGGCGGACGCTGCTGTGGAGAGCCGATCCGCTGGCCGGTGAACGGTCGATCCAGAGCGTCGCGGTCAAGGACGGCATTCTGTATGGCGTCCTGAAGCGGACGAGCGGGGGTTGGTTCACGTACAACCTGCGGACGCGCGCGGTCACCCGTGGGACGAACAAGCTGTCCGGCTACGGTGAGATCTATACCGACCGCACCGGCGTCTATTGTGAAACGAACTTCGGCGGGAACCTGTATCAGCTCGGTCCGGGTCTCACCGAGGCGAAACTGCTGGTGAACAAGCTCGGCGACGGGTGGTACACGGTGCCACAACTGTCGCCGGTCCGCGGCGGAGTACCGCACAGCGTGTGGGGCCTCGCCGACCGTGATCTCGTCCAGCTACCGTTGCCGTGAGCAACTTAATCGACCTGGGGACTGTTTCGATGGACCAGACACTCGCCCGCGACGGCGGCACCCCGGTGCGTTCCGCCCCGCTGCCGACGGTGATGGACGCCTCCGGCCGGCGCTTCGGCGACGAGGAGGTGAAGGCCGTCGAGCGAGTGCTCCGCAGCGGCATGCTGTCGGCCACCTGGGGCGCCGAGGTTCCGGCGCTCGAGCAGGAGTTCGCGGAGCTCCTGGGCGCCGGGCACGCAGTCGCCTGCAGTTCCGGTACGGCGGCTCTGCACCTTGCCGTCGCCGCGGTAGACCCGGAGCCGGGTGACGAGATCATCACCACGCCGATCAGCGATATGGGCACGGTGTTCCCGATCCTGATGCAGAACGCCGTACCGGTGTTCGCCGACGTGGACCCGATCACCGGCAACCTCGATCCGGCCGCGGTCGCCGCCGCCATCACGCCACGGACCAAGGCCGTGATGGCGGTCCACCTGTTCGGCAAGCCGGCACCGATCGTCGAGTTGCGGGAGCTGTGCGACCAGCACGGGATCATGCTGATCGAGGACTGCGCCCAGGCCTACCTCGCGCCGGTCGGTGACACGTTGGTCGGCCGGATCGGGCACGTCGGCTGTTTCAGCTTGCAGCAGACCAAGCACATCAGCGCCGGCGATGGCGGGCTGGTCGTCACCGAGGACGCGGCGCTGGCTCGGCGGATGCGGCTGTTCGCCGACAAGGGCTGGCCGCGAGCCACCAACGAGCGGAACTACCTCTTCCTCGCGCTCAACTACCGCATGACCGAGCTGGTCGGCGCGGTCACCCGTGCGCAGCTGACGCGTCTGGCCGGCGTGGTCGCAGATCGTCGTACGGCGGCCGCCCGAGGCTCCGCTGGGATCGCGGACTTGGCGGGGATCACGCCACCACCGGACTCCGGCGATCACGTGTACTGGCAGTACCCGCTGATCCTTGATCCTGCGGTTGCCGGCGACCTGCACGAGTGGGCGACCGCGCTCACCGCCGAGGGGGTGCCTGCGAACGGTGGTTATCTGACCAGCCCGCTGTACGGCGCACCGGCGTTACGGGATCGGCTGACGTACGGCGGCTCGCACTTCCCGTTGCAGGATGTCGAATATCCAGAAGGCCTGTGCCCGAACGCCGAGGAGCTGATCAGTCACCGGCTGCTCGTGCTCCCGTGGAACGAGAACTATACATCGGAGGACGTGGACGACATCGTCACCGCGATCCGCAAGGTCCACGCCGCCCTGTCTAAGGTGTCTTGATGAACGACGTACCCGTGTTGCTGGATTGCGACGTACTGGTCGGCCATGACGTGACGACGGGGCGATGGAGCCGGCCCGATGCGGTCCGGGACGTGATGAAGGCGACCGGGATCTCGGGTGGCGTGGTGTCGTCGCTGCGGGCGACGTACTTCGACGTACCGAGTGGGAACGACGAAGCGATGGAGGTTGCTGAAGGCAACGGGTGGACGGTGTGCCCGGTGCTGGATCTGCGCGATCCACTCGGTGCTGAGCGGGAGCTCGATCGCCTGCTGTCCGGGTCGGAGCCGCCGCGGGCGATGCGGTTGGCGCCGACGTCGCAGGGGGTCGCGCCGAGTTTCCCGGCGTTCGAGCATGTCGTGCGGTTGCTGGTGGATGCGGGACTGACGATCTTCACGGAGGGCGACGTACGGAAGGTGGGTCCGGCGTTCCGGGGGCTCGGGGCGCGGGTCGTGTTCCTCGACACGCACTTCTACTACCTCGGCGACTTCGTCATCCTGGCGCGAGGTGAAGCTGGCTTCCACACCTCGACGCGGATGCTGACCGGGCCTGATTCCTTGGAGATCGTCGCTTCGGAGGTCGGTGCCGAGCGATTGGTGCTCGGCTGCCGCACGCCGTTCCACGAGACTCAGGCAGTGGTCCGCCGTCTCCTCACCTCCAAACTCACCCCGGCCGAGACAGCCCTCACCGGCAGCCACAACCTCACGCGTCTCCTGGAGCAAGCATGATCATCGACGTGCACGCGCACTGGGGGCCGTGGTTCTTCTCCATGGATGTCGGCAGTGTGGCCGTGAACAGTGAGCTGCTGGACCGGTTCGGGATCGATATCCAACTGGTGTCAGCGATCGAGGCCATCGTGTACGACGCCCCGGCCGGCAACCGATCCCTGGCCGCCCAACTCCCGGCCGACCCGCGGTTGCGCGGCATGCTCGTGGTCGACCCGCGCCGGCTGGACGAGGCGCGGACCGACCTCACCGAGTTGCTCGCCGGCGACGGCCGCTCCCGATGGGTCGGCGCGAAGATCCACACCGAGTACAGCAGGACGCCGATCGACTCACCCGGTATGCAGGCCGCCATCGAACTCACCACCGAGTTCGGCTTGCCCACCTTGGTGCACACCTGGGGTGAGAACGTGCTCGACCTCGCCGACGTCGCAGCCCGCGTGCCAGGTGCCCGGGTGATCGCCGGTCACATGGGGGCGAACGGCTGGCCGCTCGTCCCCGAGGCCGCGAGCCGCAGCGACCGCATCTGGTTCGAGCCCTGCTGGTCCGCGCCCGAAGCCGGCCGGATCCGCTGGATCCTGGACCGCATCGGCCCGTCCCGCCTGATGTTCGGCACCGACGCCACCCTGATCGACCCCTCGGTCGCGCTGGGCACCTTCGAAGCCGCCAACCTCACCCCCGCCGAACACGAAGCCATCATGTCCCGCAACGCCACAGAGCTCTTCGCGCTGTGAACTACTTCTGGTAGTGGCAGGAGGCGGCGAACCTCACCAGCGTGGGCATGTCCCAGCCCGCACCCTGTACTACTGAGCGACCACCCGGCGCGGTTGCATCAGTTTGGCGCGAGGAAGACCACGATGTCGGTCTCCGGGCCGCGCACCGGCGGCTCCACCCAGCCGACCCGGCGGTAGAAGGCGATCGTGTCGTGCGCCTGGTTCCAGGTCAGTAGCCACGCTCGCGGGTGTTCCCGCACCGCCGCCTCCAGCAACCGTCGCCCGAGGCTGGTCCCACGTGCACTCTTCAGTACGCCGAGCTCGTCGATCTCGAAGGCGCCGACCAGCAGCTCCTCCGCCTGCTCGGCCCCGAGCCGCGCGAGCACGCTCCCGTACGAGCGATCCGTCCGGAACGGCGCCGGCGTCGTCCACCCGGTCACGAACCCCGCGATCGCCCCGTCGGCCGACCGCTCCACCAGCGCCCGGAACCCGTCCCGGTGCGCATCCCCCTCGAGCCGCCTCCGAAAGGCGATCCGAGTCTCGTCCGGATCCCGATGCTCCCACGGCGGCGCCGTGAACACCTCGACGTACGCCTCGGTCAACTCGTCGGCGATCCCCAGCACGTCAACCCCATAACTGTCCACCCGCCGAACTTACCCCGTGCGACCCGTTCGCAGGTGCGGGTTTTTCGCCGTACGACTGAGGGAAATCGTTTCCTCCAACGACACCCAATGATTGCCGGGAGCGCGTCGGATGGATTCTCATGCGGCGCCTGCTTGCCTTCTCCGGATTGGTCCTCCTCCTGTTCACAGTGGGAGCCGCGACCGCGTCCGCCCACGTGATCGCGTCCACCGGTTACTCCACGGTTCGCCAGACGGGCAGCCAGGTGACGTATCAGCTCAGCCTCGAGTACGCCGTACTCGCGAGGGCCGTCGATCTCGGCGTACCGGCAACCGACGACGGGCAGCGCGCGCAGGCACTCGACGCGGCCAAGCCCAAGCTCGAGGAGTATCTCCACGATCGCGTCGTCGTCTCCCTCGACGGCGCCGCATGCGAGCCCGCACTGGAGAGCACCTCCGTCAGCCAACGCGCCGAGAAACCGTACGCCGACCTGAGTTTGATCTACTCCTGTCCCGGTGATCGCGGCAGATTCCAGCTGCGGTACGACGTCTTCGCCGAGGCCGAGGCGGTCGCGGACGATCACACCAACGTGGTCGAGTACAGCTTCGGCGACGAGTCCGGCCGGACCGTCTTCGACCGGTCGCGGCACGACTTCACCGTCGGCGACAACACGCTGGCCTCGTCCAGCCTGCAGTTCGGGAAGATGGGCGTCGAGCACATCCTGCTCGGGCTGGATCATGTGCTGTTCGTGGTCGCCCTCATCCTCGGCGCGACCACGTTCCGGAGCCTGCTGCAGGTCGTCTCGATGTTCACCGTGGCGCACAGCGTCACGCTCGTCTCCACCCTGCTGGGCGGGATCTCAGTGCCGGCGGTGATCGTCGAACCGCTGATCGCGCTGTCGATCGCCTTCGTCGCGGTCGAGAACCTGCTCGGCTCCACCCGCCACCGGCTGCCGGTGGTCTTCGGATTCGGTCTTCTGCACGGTCTCGGCTTCGCCGGGTCGCTGCGGATCACCGATCAGGTCAGTCCGGAACTGCTCGTCTCGCTGCTGAGCTTCAACCTCGGCATCGAGGCGGGTCAGGCGATGCTGCTGGTCGCCGTCTTCCCGCTGGTCCTGCTGATCCGCCGGAGCCGCCTCGCGGTCCCGGCGGTGCGTACGGCGACCGGGGTCGTCGCCGCCTTCGGCCTCTTCTGGTTCGTAGAAAGGTTCTTCCTCGCATGATCCGCCTGACCCGAAGCGATCCCCCGGCCACCAGCCGGTGGCACAGGATTCTGTACGGCGTGACCGGTGGCCTGACCGCGTTGGTGATCGGGGTGCCGCTCAGCGGTGTCATCGCCGACGCCGTCGACGGCCCGAGCGCCACCATCTCCGGCACGGTCTTCGAGGACCGTGACAACAACGACCGGCTCGACGCCGGTGAGCCGGTGCTGCCCGGTGTCAGCGTGTCCGACGGACAGCAGCTCGTCGTGACCGACGCGCAGGGCCGCTACACCCTGACGACCGACGTCGAGCGCCGGGACGTCGACCTGGTCTTCGTCACCCAGCCGGCCGGCTACTCGGTCGGCACCGATGCCAACATGACCGCGAAGTTCTACCGGAACCTCGGTCAGCTCGCCACCGGCGACGCGAAGCAGGTCGACTTCGGCCTGCGCAAGGACAAGCAGTCCGAGGACGGCGGGTTCACCTTCGGCAATGTCGCCGACCCGCACGTCAACGCCCAGCTGGCCGAGCAGATCACCGAGATCAACACGACCCGGCAGCACCTCGCCTTCATCCAGGTCAGCGGCGACCTGACGAACAACGCGACCGACGCGGAGTTCGAGTTCTACAAGGCCGGCACCGCGCACTCGAAGGTGCCGGTCTGGCCGGCCGTCGGCAACCACGAGTACTCGGCGGGGTCGACGTACAAGGCCCGGATCAACAACTACCGCAAGCACGTCGGCCCGGAGTGGTACTCCTTCGACTACAGCGACCGGCATTTCCTGGTGCTGGAGAACAACGGCGCCGCCCCGTTCGCCGAGCAACTCGAGTGGGTCAAGGCCGACCTCGCCCAGAACGTCAAGACGGGCAAGCACCTGGTCGTGCTCGCTCACCAGCCGATGAACGTCCCGTTCGGCTCGCCGTCGGTGTACGACGAGTACGGCAAGCTGCTCGAGCAGTACGGCGCCGAGCTGATGCTGGTCGGCCACGAGCACTCGAACGACGTGGAGCCGCGGAGCGACTTCGCCGGCACCGCGAAACACGTGCAGACCGTGTCGAGCTCGTACACGATCGACAACTCGCCGCGCGGGTTCCGGTTCGTCAACATGGACAACAAGGCCTTCGACAACCCGTTCCGCCTGTACGGCGCCGAGAAGGACCTCACGATCGTCAGCCCGGCCCCTGGTACGTCGGTCCCGCTCGACCGCTTCCCGGGGATCCAGGTGAACGCCTACGACACCAGCGACGCACCCAAGCAGGTCCGCTACCGGATCGACAACGGCAGCTGGCTACCGCTCCACTCCACCGGTGACTTCACCTGGTACGGCGCCCTGCCTGGTCTCACCCGGGCAGGCAAGCACACCGTCACCGTGGAAGCCACCGACCAGAGCGGAGCCACCTGGCAGCGCACGTCGACCTTCACCCTGACCAACGAGAAGGCGATCGCGCCGATCGCGGGCGCGAACTGGTCCCAGCACCACGGCGACGCCACTCACAGCGGTGTCTCGGCCGATGCCATCGCAGCGGGTCAGCGACTCGCCTGGTCGTACCGCACCGAGGGCACCTTCCTCACCGGCTCCCCCGCGATCGTCGACGGTGTCGTGTACGCCGGTACGCGGGACGAGAACGGTGACGGAAACAGCGCCGTCCACGCGGTCTCGCTCGCGACGGGCAAGAAGTTGTGGAGTTACGCCGTACCGTCGTCCGTGCACGGCAGCGTCGCCGTGTCCGACGGGCTCGTCTACGTCCCGACGTTGCGCGGCACGCTGTTCGCGGTGGACGCCAAGACCGGTCAGCTCGAGTGGCGGAACGACCCGGGTCCGGCGCCGGAGGGCAACAACCAGCGCACCTACGGGTACTACGGCGTGACGGTTGCCGACGGCAAGGTCTTGTATCCGTACCAGACCCGCCACGGTGAGGCGAGCCGCGGTCTACTCGTCGCGCTCGACGCCAAGACGGGCACGCGAATCTGGGCGGCGCCGATGAGCGGCGCGACCATGAGCGACGGCACTCCGGTCGTCTCCGACGGTCACGTGTACGTCGGCAACGAGACCGCCGACCGGGTGATCTCGTACAACCTCCAGACCGGCGCGCAGGAATGGATCGGCGAGGCTGCCCTCGGCGGCTGGCAGGACGGCATCCCGTCGGCCGCGGACGGCCGGGTCTTCATCGGCTCGGGCAACGGCATCATCGCTCGCAACGGCACCACCGGCGCGACGCTGTGGAGCTACCGCAGTTCCTGGCCGTCGTTGGTCAACGGCAACGCCACTCCGGCGGCGCCCGCGATCAAGGGCGACGTGGTCTACATGGGCTTCCCGAGTGGTGAGGTGGCCGCGCTCAACGCGGGCACAGGTGCCGTTATCTGGAAGCGACTGTTGCCAGGCCAGCAGTACCGCGGTGGGTCGTTCACTTCGCCCGCGCTGAGCGGCAACACGCTCTTCGTCGGCTCCAACGGCGGCAGCTTCTACGCCCTCGACGCGCGGACCGGTCAGCCGCTCTGGCAGCAGGACATTGGCACCTGGGTCTCGGCGGGGCCTGCGGTCAGCGGCAACACGGTCGTGGTCGGTGCACTCGACGGCAACCTGTACGCCTTCACTCCCGGAGGTGTCGCGGCCAAGCCGTGGCCGGTCGTGTCCGGCAAGGTGACCAAGAAGGCCACCGGCGAGCCGCTCGCCTCGACCGCGGTCACGCTCGTCCAGAACGGTACGGCGATCGCCTCCACGTCGACCGACACGGCCGGCAACTACCGGCTCGGTCTGGAGAAGGGAGCCGGCTCGTACACCGTCCAGTCCGCGCAACTCGGCTACGCGACGGCCGCACGCGACATCACGGTCGGCGACACCGGAGCGTCGGGGATCGACCTCGAGATCTCCCCGGTCGCCGTCGACGCGAGTATCGGCAAGCGGCTGCTGAGCGGCCTGGTCGAAGGCGGTCCCGACGACGTGGTGATCGAGAACAGGAAGCTGGCTCTCTCGGTCGCCAAAGTCTACAACGACCCGCAGCTCAACCAGTCGACCACTGGCAAGGTGCTGGACATGGCGATCACCGGCCAGCCCGACCAGCTCGACTGGATCAACCTGCCCTACGTGAGTACGGCGGAACCGCTCGGCGGCAACTCGTGGCAACAGTTGCAGACCCGATCGAACGACGTACAGATCGTCGAGAACACCGGTGAGAAGGCGGTCGTCCGGGTCACCGGCACCTCGGCGGAGCACCCGGGGTTGAAGATCGTCACGACATACACCGCGACACCGGACGAGCAGTTCGTCACCGCCGCGACGACCTTCACCAACGACTCCGGTACGGCGCTGTCGGTATGGGCCGGTGATGCCATGGACCACGACGGCACCGGCTCACGCTCGGCCGTGTCCGGCTACCCGGTGATCACCAGTGGTGGTCCGTTCAGCCAGGTACCGGACGCCAAGCGGTGGATCGGCCAGTCGGGCACCGGCCCGGACAACCAGACCTACGGCCTGGTCTACTCCACCGACAGCGGCGCCTTCACCGGCTACTCCCAGAGCAACTTCACCATGAGCAAGTTCAAGCTCGACCTGCCCGCGGGCGGGAACCACACCATCACCCGGCGCATCGTTGCAGCCAGCAACGGAGGCGCCGCCGACAAGTTCGCCGTACTGAACCAGTTCGCCTTCTGACCTGACCCGTTGCGTCCGAAGATCCGTGGCCTATAGCGCTCGGATCTTCGGACGCTAGCGAATTTTGTTAGCGTTGCGTGTGGCCAGGCGGGAGGAGTTGCGGGCTCGGCGGGCGGCGGTGTCGCCGGGTGAGGTGGGGCTGCCGGACGTCGGGAGGCGGCGTACGCCGGGACTTCGGCGGGAAGAGGTCGCGTGGTGCCCGCCGGGCGCATCGGGACCGCCGAGGACGTCGCCGGCGCCGTCGCCTTCCTCGCCTCCGACGAGGCGTCCTACATCGACGGCCAGGACCTGATCATCGACGGCGGCCTGGTCACCGCCGGCGCCCCAGTCTGATCAAGGCGGCAGGCGTCGTCTGACGCGGATCGCTCGACCGCCGGCGGGTCCGGCCGCTCTCACTCGGTCGGACGGCCGCCGGCAGCCCTCAGGCGGCGGTTACCCGGTTGTGACGGGCGATGGATCGGCGGCGATGGTCTCCAGTTCGGTGCGGAACTGCGGCAGCATCCAGCGCAGCGGCTGGTCCACGACGCGGCCGATGGTGGCCTCGTCGACATGCAGCAGATCGGCGATGCGCGTCAAGGCGTCCGGCTCGTCGACCGCGGCGTAGAGCAGATGGACCACCTCGTGCCGGTGCGCGAACACCGCCAGCGCCGCGGCCGCCAATCCGGGATCGATCTCCGGCGGACTCGTGATTTCCCCGTGAACAGTCACGACATCACAACCTGACAGAACACCGATCGGTTACGGACCAGAGCCCTTTCAGCCTGGCAGCCAGCCCACCTTCCCGATCAGGTACGTCGCCCCGACCAGGGCGCCGATGTCGATCAGGGTGTGGGCCACGACCAGCGGCATCACCCGGCCCCAGCGCCGGTAGAGGTAGCAGAAGATCACGCCCATGATCACGTTGCCGAAGAACCCGCCGAGCCCCTGGTACAGGTGATACGACCCGCGCAGCAGCGAGCTGGCCGCCGTACTGCGGCCGACCGACCACCCAAGTTGGTCCAGCCGCCGGTTGAGGTAGGCCAGCACGATGACTTCCTCGAGTACGGCGTTCTGGGCCGCGACCGCGATCAGGATCGGGATCCGCCACCAGGTGTCGGGCAGCCGGGCCGGGTCGACGGTCAGGTTCGCCCCGGTGGCGTAGGCGGCCAAGTAGAAGGCCAGCCCGGCCCCACCGATGGCCGCGGCAACCGCCGTCCCTCGCCCGAGGTCGCGGAGGCGATCCCGAAGATCGAACCCGAGCGTCCGCATGGTCTCGCCGCCGCGGGCCAGGAAGTGTGCGACCAACGCGACCGGCACGAGCGCTGTCACCACCGCGAACAGCTGCCAGGTCAGGTCCAGCCACGGCCGTCCCGGCGCGCGCGACCCGACGATGATCGCGGTCTGACCACTGATCGGCTTCGCCGAGGTGAGCACCCCGGTGAACGAGATGATCGCCGACACCCCGGACGCCCCGAGCGACAACGCCAGGACCAGCCAGACCTCCTTCGTCAGCACCCGCCGGTCGGCCACCAGAGCCGCCGGTTCGGCGGCCTCATCCGCGGATCTCGTCATGCGTCAACTATCCCGCGCCCGCCAACCCGCGCCGTGCTCTCCCGGACGACGAGGTGCGGGACGAGGGAGATCATCTCGCTCGCGTTGGCAGGGGATGGTGGGCCGAGGAGGGTCCCGATCGCCGCCTCGGCGAGCCGGTCGATCGGGAACGCGACCGTGGTCAGGGCCGGGTGCGCCTCGCCTGCCGGGCTGATGTCGTCGATCCCGATGACCGACAGATCCCCCGGGACCCGTCGGCCGAGCGCGGCCGCCGCCTGCAGGACGCCGAGCGCTAGCAGGTCGTGAGTCGCGATCATCGCGGTCACGTCCGGGTGGTCGGACAGGATCCGGGTCGCGGCCTCGAAGCCGCCGAACTGCGACTTGGCCGGTGTCGGCCCGATCCGCGCCGGGCGGATCGCGATCGAGCCCTCGGCCAGCGCGCGCTGAGCACCCCAGAGCCGCACCTCGTGCGCGGGGAACTCGCCGACCACCGCGATCTCCCGATGACCGAGATCCCGCAGGTGCGCACCGGCCAGGTAACCGGCCTGGCCGTGGTCGAAGGTCACCACTGGGGTCGCGTCCGGGATCGTGGTCTCGGATCCGCACAGCACGAACGGCAGGCCGAGCTGCCGGACCAAATCCAGATGGCGGCTGACGTTGCCGTCGTCGAACAGGATCAGCCCGTCGATGTAGCGCCGCTTGAGAGTCACCAGCTGCCGCGAAGCGCGGTCCGGGTCGCCGTCCGTCGTACACAGGGCGATGCCGTAGCCGTCGGTCTCCAGACCGCGTTCGAGGCGGGTGATCAGCTCGGTGTAGAACGGGTTCGCCAGCGTCGGCACGACCAGGCCGATCATCATCGTCTGCCCGGTGGCCAGGCCGCGGGCGAGCAGGCTCGGGGTGTACCCGAGGTCGGCGATCGCCTGCTCGACCCTGGCCCGGGTGTCCGCCTTCACCACCGGGCGCTGGTTGATGACGTTCGACACGGTCTGCTTGGTGACTCCGGCCCGGAGCGCGACGTCCTTGATCGTGACCACTCGGCAGCTCCCCTCGACGACCGGTCCAATGATCTGCCCTCGATACCCTCGAACACCAGCATTCGAACGATCGAATCGCCCCGAAATTTTCGGTCGGAGACGGGCTGTTGACCGGTCCAAAGCCGCCCGGCAGGGTGACGCCATGCTGCTGAACCGTCGCACCTTGCTGATCGCCACCGGCGGCTCGATCGCCGCCGCGCACCTCTCCCCCGCCGCAGCCGCCACCTCCACCACTAGCAGCGCGACCGGGGCACCCTTCGCCCACCCCGGCCTGCTCCACTCGGCCGAGGATCTGGACCGCATGCGGACCGCCGTCGCCGCGCAGCAGTCACCCGTGTACGACGGCTTCCGCGCCCTCGCCGCGCACGCCAGATCGTCGTACGCCTATGTGGTCCGCAACGCGGGGCACATCACCTCATGGGGTCGCGGTCCGGCGAACTTCATGGCCGAGGCAGTCAGCGACTCGTGCGCCGCGTACCAGAACGCGCTGATGTGGGCCGTCACCGGCGACGTCCGGCACGCCGACAAGGCCCGCGACATCCTGAACGCCTGGTCCGCGAGCCTCGAGGCAATCACCGGCGCGGACGGCCAACTGGGTTCGGGCCTGCAGGGCTTCAAGTTCGTCAACGCCGCCGAACTCCTCCTCCACAGCGGGTACGACGGCTGGGCACCGGCCGACCTCGATCGCTGCCGGGACTCGTTCCGCAAGGTCTGGTACCGCTCCTTCGCCGGTACGGCGCTCTTTGCCAACGGCAACTGGGATGTCGCCGCACTGCAGGCGATCATCGGCATCGCGGTGTTCTGCGACGACCGAGTGATGTTCGAGGACGCGGTCCGGTACGCGGTCGCCGGCGCGGGCAACGGCCGCATCGAACACATCGTGGTCGAGGCGAGCGGCCAGGGCCAAGAGAGCGGACGCAGCCAGGCCTATGCCCAACTGGCCATCGGGCTGCTCGCCAACACGGCCGCGGTTGCATGGACTCAAGGCGTCGACCTCTTCGGTCACCTCGACAACCGCATTCTGAAGGGCTTCGAGTACACCGCTCGCTACAACCTCGGCAACGACACCGTCCCGTTCGTCACCGACCTCGATCGCACCGGCAAATACCTCAAGACAGCCATTGCCACCGGCAACCGCGGGCAGTTCCAGCCGATCTACGAGCTTGCCTACGGCCACTATGTCGGTCGTCGTGGCCTGCAAGCGCCGTACCTGGAGCAAGTCGTCGCCCGAGGCATCGAAGGCACGAACGACGACCACCCGGGCTTCGGCACCCTGACCCATCGCGGCGCGACGTCGGGCCCCGCCACGCTTCCCGGAATCCCCTCCGGCCTCACCGCGCGGTTCGAAGCGGCCGGCGTCGTCCTGACCTGGGTCCGATCCGTCAACGCCACGAGCTACACCGTGAAGCTGGACTCCACCACGATCGCGACCGGCGTCACGGCAACGACGTACACGGACAGTACGGCGAAGCAGCCGGGCCGCACGTATCACTACACGGTCGAGGCAATCGGCACCGTCGGCACCAGCGCGGAGTCGCTGCCGGTCACGACCCAGAGATCGCCCTGGGCAAGTAAAGACATCGGGTCGATCCGCGCCGGGCGAACAGACTTCGACGGTCAAACCCTGGTCGTCGAAGCCGCCGGCACGGACCTCAGCGAGGGCTTCCGTTTCGTCTACTACCCGCTGTTCGGCGACGGCACGGTCGTCGCTCGCCTCGTCCACCCGGTGAGTTCGCAGTACGCGACCCTCGGCGTGATGATGCGGCAGACGCTGAACCCCGACTCCGCCCACGCGTCCATGCTCCTCAAAGGACTCCCCCTCCACACCTGGAGCGGAGTATGGACGGTCCGACCGACTACCGGCGCGCCGACCACAGGCATCGGCAGCACCCTCGTGCCGCCGACACAGCAGCAGGCCATCACGGTCAACGCAGGCTTCCCGATCTCCAACCTCGGCGCGCTCCCCGAGTCCGCGACCCCACTCTCCGCGCCGTACGTCGAAGCAGCCAGCGACGGCTACCGTCTGCGCCGCCCGTACTGGGTCCGCATCGTCCGCAAGGGCACCACGTTCACCGGCTCGATCTCCCCCGACGGCAAGACCTGGACCGAGGTCGGCTCGTCCAAGCTCCACCTCGGCCCCCAGCTGTACGTCGGCATCGCCGTCTGCGGGAGCCTCGGCGACCGCGAGACAACCACGGCGGCCTTCGACAACCTCGGCATCTCGAGACCAGCCGCACCTGTTGGACCGCTGACGGCGAAGAGTACGACGAGCGCGGTCGAGCTCGCCTGGACCGACCTGGACGCCAACGCCACCTACACCGTCCGCCGCAGTTCGGGCGGTCCGTTCCAGGTGATCGCGGCGGACGTCTCCGGCTTCGGCGTGGAGACCCGCTATCGCGACGCGACCGGCGTACCGGGCACGACGTACAGCTATGTCGTCGCGAAGACCAACGGCCCCTACTCGCAGCCGACCAGCGCCCGAATGCCCACGAAGCCCGAGTCCGTGATCACCAGTGCCACCACCGCGTACGCCAACGTCGGCACCCGCTTCGATTATCGAATCGCCGCCACCAACGACCCGGCGACCTTCCAGGCAACCGGCCTCCCCAGCGGTCTCACTATCGACCGAAGCACCGGTGTCATCTCCGGAAATCCTGCTGAGCAAGGGGTTTTCACCATCCAGCTCGAGGCGGCGACAGCCACGGCCGACCTCACGCTGACCGTCGGCGCGCCACCTCCCGAGCCGTGGACCTACCGCGACATCGGCGACTACGTCCTGGACGAGCGCCAGCTCGCCACCTACAGCGCGGTCGCCATCCGCACCCCCGGCATCACCAGCTACGACGCCGGCCGCTTCACCGTCCGCGGCGCCGGCGCCGACCTGAACGTCATCAATCAAGGCATGACGGCCCAGTACGCCTCCCAGCTCGTGACCGGCGACCGCACCATCACCGCCCGCGTCTTGAGCACCGACACCGGCGGCCGGATCGGCCTGATCATGACCAAGTCCCTGTCACCGTTCGACCAGTCGGCCGGCCTGATCCTGACCGGCGACAAACAGCAGTTCGTACGACGCTTGCGAGTGGCAACCGGTCTCGTCACCACCGAAACCGTCGGCACAGCGACGTGGCTACGTCTCCACCGGATCGGCGAGACCTTCAGCGCCGAGCTCTCCGACGACGGCCAGACCTGGACCCCACTCGGTGACCCCGTCCCCATCCCCGGCTTCGGCAATGCGCCGTACCACGCCGGCCTCGCGGTCGTGTCCCGCAACCCCTTTGCCCTCAACACCACCGTTTTCGACCACGTGTCGATCGCCTGACCCCAAGGAGCCCCTTATGACCATGTCAGTCACCCGCCGCACGACCCTCAAGGCGGCCGGTGCCGCCCTCGTGGGAGCCGCCTCCGGCGTGCTCGGCGCCGGTCGGGCCGCTGCCGGGGAGCAGACCGCGGTCGGGAGCACCGTCGTCACCTATCCGATCCCGTCCGGCGTGCCGACCAACACCGCCTTCACCGTGAAGGTCCGCCCGGTCGGCGGCACGTGGGAAACGCTTGACGTCTACCTGGCCAAGCTGCCCCTGATCGACCCCCTGAACGGCCGCAACACCGCCCAGAACTCCTCGATGGCGTACTTCGACTTCTCCGGCACCGTCGAGGTCGAGGTCACCTACACCAAGGGAGCCTTCGAGAAGGCCCGCATCCGTCCCGACTCCTACGGCATCACGCCGGAGGTGCTGGGCAGCACCCTGCGCTTCACCCTCGACCGGCCCCGCGGTCTCGTCATCCAGCTCGACGACAAGATCTTCGACTGCCTGCACCTGTTCGCCAACCCCATCGAGACGGAGCGGCCCGACGAGAACGACCCGAAGGTCATCTACTTCGGCCCCGGCGTCCACACCCACCCCGACCGTACGCTGAAGGTCTCCAGCGGCCAGACCGTCTACCTCGCCGGCGGGGCGGTCCTCACCTCCAACGTCATCTTCGAGGGCGTGGAGAACGCCCGCCTCATCGGGCGCGGCGTGATCTACAACGCCACGGGCGGCGCGATCTACGTCCACGACTCCCAGAACGTCCAGGTCGAGGGCATCACGGTGCTCAACCCCCGGTACAACACGATCACGGTCGCCGAGTCGGAGAACGTCACCATCAAGAGCCTGCGCTCCTTCAGCCACCTGGGCTGGGGTGACGGCATCGACATCTTCTGCTCCGAGAACGTCACCATCGACGACGTCTTCATGCGCAACTCCGACGACTGCATCGCCATCTACACCCACCGCTGGGACTACTACGGCGACACCCGGAACATCACCGTCAGGAACTCCACCCTCTGGGCCGATGTCGCCCACCCGATCAACATCGGCACGCACGGCAACCCCGACCCCAACGCCCCCGAGGTACTGGAGAACCTGCGCTTCGAGAACATCGACATCCTCGACCACCGCGAGCCGCAGCTGCTGTACCAGGGCTGCATCGCCATCAACCCCGGCGACGGCAACCTCGTGCGGGACGTGAAGGTCGACGGCATGCGCGTGGAGGACATCCGCTGGGGCCAGCTCATCCACATGCGGGTCACCTTCAACCCCAAGTGGAACACCGCGCCCGGCCGGGGCATCGAGTCCGTCTACATCAAGGACCTCTCCTACACCGGCACGCACGCCGACATGTCCATCATGCTCGGTCTCGACGCAGAACACCTCGTCAAGGACGTCACCTTCGAGAACCTCGTGGTCAACGGCCGGGTCATCCGCGACAGCGGCGGCAAGCCCAGCTGGTATCTGGCCGCCGACGGCGTGCCGATGTTCGTCAACGACCACGTCCGCAACCTGCGCTTCCTCACCACGGCGGAGGCAGCAGCCCGATGACCCCGCTCACCAGAGCCTCGTTCTCACCGTTTCCTCGCGCACCGCTCCACCGCCCGAAGGAGAAGGACATGAAGGAGATCAATCGACGTACGCTGCTCAAAGCCGCCGGAGGTGTGGCCGCTGCCGGAGCAGCGGCCGCCGCCGGCGTCACCGCGCTCGGTCCGGCCGCGGAAGCCGCACCGGCCACGTTCACCCATCCAGGCGGGCTGCACATCTGGGGCGACCTGAACCGCGCCAAGGTTCGGGTCGCCGCAGGCGACGACCCCTGGCTGTCCGGCTACAACAAGCTGATCGCCAACGGGCACGCGCAGTCGACCTGGCAGCCGAACCCGCAGGCCACCATCATCCGCGGCGGCACCGGGCAGAACTACGGCATCCTCTACAACGACATCCACGCCGCGTACCAGAACGCCTTGCGCTGGTGGATCACCGGCTCCACCGCGCACGGCGACTGTGCCCGCAACATCCTCAACGCCTGGTCGGGCACGCTCACCAGCATCGGCGGTAACGCAGACCGGTTCCTGGCGGCCGGCCTCTACGGATACCAGTTCGCAAACGTGGCCGAGCTCATGCGCGGCTACTCCGGGTTCGACCTCAACCGGTTCAAGACGATGATGCTGAACGTCTTCTACCCGATGAACAACTCGTTCCTGATCAACCACAACGACGCGTGTATCACCAACTACTGGGCCAACTGGGATCTGTGCAATATGAACTCGATCCTGGCCATCGCCATCCTCTGTGACGACGGGCCGAAGTACGACCAGGCGGTCAACTACTTCAAGACCGGAGCCGGCAACGGCTCGATCAAGCACGCCGTACCGTTCGTCTACGACTCCGAGGGCCTGGCGCAGTGGCAGGAGTCCGGCCGCGACCAGGGCCACACGGTGATGGGCATCGGACAGATGGGCGCGTTCTGTGAGATGGCCTGGAACCAGGGCGAGGATCTGTACGGCTACGACAACAACCGGTTCATGAAGGCGGCGCAGTACGTCGCGAAGTACAACCTCGGCCAGGACGTGCCGTTCACCAAGTACACCTGGGGCACCGGCCAGAGCTGCGCCTATCAGGAGCACACGGTGATCTCCAGCGCCAGCCGCGGTCAGCTGCGACCGGTCTGGGAGATCCTGCACTTCCACTACACCCGGCGGAAGGGCCTGTCGGTGCCGTACATCTCCCAGATGGCCGCGCTGGTCCGGCCCGAAGGAGGCGGCGGCGACTACGGCTCGACCAGCGGCGGCTTCGACCAGACCGGCTTCGGCACCGTCATGTACGCGAAGTAGGTCCCAGCAACGCCAGCAGGTGATCCAGCACGTCGGCCGGCTCGGTGTCCAGGCGGAACTGTGACTGGACCTGCAGCCCGTCGGACAGGGCGATCAGCAGGGTGGCGATCTTCTCCGGATCGGCCGCCGTGCTGATCGCTCCGTCCGCTTGCCGGGCCCGAACTCCCTCGGCCAACGTCTCCCGCAGCCGCTGATAACGCTCCACGAAGTACGCGTGCGCACCATGCTGCGGATCCCCTGCCTCGGCCGAGAACGTCGAGTACAACTGGACCAGGCCGGGAACGTCGGTGTTGTGCCGCACGATCGCGGTCAGCTTGTTGATCACGTCCGGCTCAGTCTTCAGACGCGCGGTGTCGGCTTCGTCGCGGGCCCGCAGGACTGCCTCGAACAGCTTCTCCTTCGAGCCGAAGTAGTGCAGCAGACCCGCCTCACTCAGCCCGACCGCAGCGGCCAGCTCCCGCGTCGACGTCTTGCGGTAGCCCTGGCGGGCGATCACTTCGAGCGCCTTGGTCAGGATCTCCTCGCGCTTGGCGATCCCTTTCGCGTACGGACCTCTGGTCGTGGCCATATTTCAAAACCTAGCATCACTCGGTTTTCGCGCGTAGAGTGACACGCATGAGCCCGACGCCTCCTGATTTCGAAGAACTCCTCGGCCGCCTCACCCTCGAGGAGAAGGTCCGGATTCTGACCGGCCATGACTTCTGGTCGACCTATCCGCTTCCCGGGGTCGGGCTGCGGTCGATGGTCCTGTCCGACGGTCCGAGCGGTGTCCGCGGTCCGGTATGGGACGAGCGCGACCCGTCGCTCAACCTCCCGTCCGCGACCGCGCTCTCGTCGTCCTGGGACCTCGACATCGCCCATCGGTACGGCGTCGTGTCCGCACTCGAAGCGCGTCGCAAGGGTGTGGACGTCGTACTCGGCCCGACGATCAACCTGCATCGGTCGCCGCTCGGTGGGCGACACTTCGAGGCGTTCAGCGAGGACCCGGTGCTGACCGCCGAGCTCGCCGCCGCATACGTGGCCGGCGTACAGGAGCTCGGTGTCGGCGCGACGCCGAAGCACTACGTCGCCAACGACTTCGAGACCGAGCGCTTCACCGCCAACGTGGTGGTGAGCGACCGTGCGTTGCGCGAGGTGTACCTGCTCGCGTTCGAGAAGGCGGTCATCGAGTCCAAGGCGTGGCTGGTGATGAGTGCGTACAACTCGATCAACGGCGCGACCGCTTCGGAAAACGAACTGCTCGAGACCCCGCTGAACAGTGAGTGGGGTTTCGACGGCGTCGTCGTCAGCGACTGGACCGCCGTACGCAGCCTGGAGAGTGCCAAGCACTCGCAGGACCTGGCGATGCCAGGCCCGGCCGGGGCGTGGGGGGACGCCCTGGTCGAGGCTGTCCGGTCTGGTGAGATCAAAGAGGACGCGATCGACCGGAAGGTACTGCGGCTGCTCAGCTTGGCTGCCCGGGTCGGGGCACTCGAAGGGTTCGAGAAGCCGACCGACGTCCCGGACATCGACGGTGTGGCGTTCGCGCGCTCCGCGGCGGCCGAGGGTTCGGTTCTGGTACGCAACGAAGGCGAGCTGCCCTGGCAGGCTTCGGCGCTGCAGCGGGTGGCGGTGATCGGGCACAACGCGCGTGATGCGCGGACGCAGGGTGGCGGTAGTGCGACCGTCATCCCGACGGCTGTGGTCTCCCCGCTCGACGGACTCCGCGCGGCTCTCCCCGATGCCGAGGTCACCTACTCGATCGGCACGGTCGTCCAGGACGGTGTCGCCGAGCTGCCGCCGGGCACGATGACGAACCCGGTCACCGGTCAGCCGGGTGCCCGGGTGCGGTTCCTTGCTGCGGATGGCGCCGAGCTGTTCGCCGAGGACCGCTTCTCCAGTGCGCTGGTGTATCTGGGCGGGGACGCACCGATCGAATCCACCTCGGTCTTCGAGTTCCAGACGACGTACACCCCGGTCGAATCCGGCTCGATCCTGCTCGGCTTCGCCTCGGTCGGCCGCGGCCGGATCTTTGCCGACGGCAAGCTTCTGCGTGAGGAAGTCGCCGTACCGATGGGCGCGGATCTCGGCGCCGCCTTGCTGTCTCCGCCGTCCACCTCGGCCCCGCTCGAGGTGACCGCCGGGCAGCCTGTCGACGTACGGGTCGAGCTGGAGCTGCCGACCCGCGAGGGCGGTCTCAGCAACGCACTCGGCATCACCGTCGGCGTCGAGCCGGACCCGTCGGACCCACAGGCGTTGATCGACGAGGCGGTCGCGGCGGCGCGTGCTGCCGAGGTCGCGGTCGTTGTCGTCGGCACCAACTCCAAGGTCGAGTCCGAAGGCTACGACCGCAGCAGCCTCGCGCTCCCCGGTCTGCAGGACGACCTGGTCCGCGCCGTCGTGGCGGCGAACCCTCGCACGGTCGTGGTGGTCAACGCCGGTTCGCCTGTGCTGATGCCGTGGCGTGACGACGTGGCCGCCGTACTGCTGACGTACTTTGGCGGGCAGGAGTACGGCAACGCGCTGGCCGACGTACTGCTCGGCGTGGTCGAGCCCGGAGGTCGCCTCCCGACCACGTGGCCGCGCGAGCAGGCCGACGTACCGGTTATCGACGTCACCCCACGCGACGGCGAGGTCCGGTACGACGAGGGCATCCACATCGGCTACCGCGCCTGGCTCCGCGCCGGCGCCGAGCCCGCCTACGAGTTCGGCCACGGCCTCGGCTACACGACTTGGTCCCTGTCCGACCTGCGTGGCTCCGCGACGACTGCCTCGGTGACCGTCCAGAACACCGGCGAGCGGTCCGGCAAGCACGTCGTCCAGGTGTACGCCGAACGTCCGGGGAGCACCGTGGACCGCCCAACCCGCTGGCTCGCCGGCTTCACCGTCGTACGCCTCGCCCCCGGCGAGTCCCGCGACGTCACGATCCCCCTCCACCAACACACCTTCAACCACTGGGACAACGGCTGGACAACCGAACCAGGCGACTTCACCCTCCGAGCGGGCTCGTCCGTCGCACAGTTGCCGCTCTCGACCCGCGTCCGCCTCCCCTAGCCGGTTCGCGGCGGGTCGGCTGCCCACCCGCCGCGAACCAATCCAGCTGCTCTGCGGTTGAACAGAGAATGTGGTGTCGCGGCTCCGGGCTGCTTGATCGTGCTGGGAAGGACGCAGCTATCCCGGAGCTGCTCACCCGAGTGGTCGCAGGTGTGGGTGGATCCGGTGGGCGGGCCTGGATCCGGGGCATTTGGTGCAATCGGCGGGACTTTGAACACCTTTCGGGGACCTCGGACATCTGACCAGATGTTCGAGGTCCCCACGGGGTGTACGAGGTTCGGGGTTTTGCCCTGTTTGCCCACCATCCGGACCAAACCGGCCACATCCCGGGATCCCCGGCCGGATCGATCATCGAGTCGTGGATTCGTGTCCTCTCCCGGCAGTTTCTGGAGCAAACTTCCACGACTCGGTGATCCAGTTGCCCTCGGCACCGATCCGGGACACCACGAAAGGGGTGGTCCCGGCGAGCCGGTTCGCTCGGACGGACCAGATCGCCAAATGATTCGGGCTGCACTTTCCCGCGGGATCCGCGTAGCTGCGTCCTTCCCTGGTCGGGGCGGTGTGAGTCAAGGGTCGAACTTGTTCGATCCGCGCAGCGGACGCCGACGAAGGAGGCGCCCTTGACGCACGCCACCCCGACTAGCACCATCACGCAGCGGAGACCGCGAAACCACCTCACGTCTCGGAAGCCCCCGCGAGAACCACGATCCGCCCGGCGGACCCGCAGAGCCGCACACACCGCATGGCGTCGAGGCGGCGAGGTTGAATGGGCTACTTCTTCTGTGGCTGCACGAGTTTGAACAACCCGCGGACGGCGACGCGGTGGGCGGTGTGGCGGATCCGGGCGACCGGTGACGCGGTTGGCTTGATGGCCCGGGTAGTCGCGAGACGCGGAAAGAGAGCCTGCGCGTTGGCGTGGTTGATCCCAGCCAACTGACTCCCGTCGACGCCCTCGTCCAATCCAGCAGCGAAGTACTGCCCAGCGACATCCGGCGCGAACGGCCAGTCACTGCCAAACAGCACGCGCTCAGGCTGCGCAAACGCCAGCAAGCTCGGCAACGCCGCCGGACTCGACGACAACGCCGTATCGAAGTAGAAGCCACGGAAGTCATCCAGTACGTCGAGCACACTCGCACCGGTGTCAGCCGAGATCGCAAAGGCCATCCGATGCGACGCGTACGGCACCATCCCGCCCGCGTGGCCAAGGATGAACCTGATGTTCGGATACTTCCGCACTATCCCATTACGCACCAACAGATACGCCGCGCGCGTCGTATCAAGCAGGAAGTCAGCAGCAAACGCCGGTACGCCGACAACCTCCGGCCCAGGCAGCTCAGCCGGATGGATGAACACAACCGCGCCCCGCTCATCAAGCGCCCGCCACAGCTCATCCCGGCCTTCAGCGCCAAGGTATTCCCCATGGGTATTCGCCAGCAGTACGACGCCATCCGCCGTACCGTTGTCAAGAACCCGGGCGGCTTCCCGCGCGGAACCAGCGAGATCGGGCACCGGCAGCGTAGCGAAGTACCCGAATCGGTCCGGAAGCCCCGCACTGAAGTCGTTCAACTTCTGAGCCAGCGCGACCGCATCGTCGGCGTCCTTCAGAAACGACGTCCCCGGCATCGAGATCGACACGATCGCCGTAGTGATGCCGAGCAGATCCATCAACTCGACCGCAGCCTCGGAACTCCAGTCAGGCCAGGCACGCCCACCGGCCTCAGCGACACCGGTATCCCGCAAAGCTTCCCGGTAGAAGGACGGGATCAGGTGGTGGTGTACGTCGATGCGGTTCATGATGCGACCTGCTGCAGATCCAGGGCGATATCGGTGAGCATGTCCTCCTGGCCGCCGACCATGCGACGCCGACCGGCCTCGATCAGCAGGCTCCGGACGTCGATCCCGTAGCGCTCCGACGCGGCTTCGGCGTGACGCAGGAAGCTCGAGTACACCCCGGCGTACCCAAGCGTCAGCGTCTCTCGATCGACCCGGACAGGCCGGTCCTGCAACGGCCGAACCAGATCGTCGGCCGCATCCTGCCGAGGGAACAGATCGCAGCCATGCTCCCAGCCGAGCCGATCCGCGGCGGCAACGAACACCTCCAGCGGCGCGTTGCCGGCCCCCGCGCCCATACCGGCCAGGGATGCGTCGACACGATGGCAGCCGTGCTCGACGGCGGTGATCGAGTTCGCCACCCCGAGCGAAAGGTTGTGGTGGGCATGGATCCCGAGCTCGGTCGCCGGGTCCAGCACCTGCCGGAACGCATCGATGCGTTCGGCAACATCCCGCATGGTGAGGGCGCCGCCGGAATCGACGACGTACACGCAGACTGCGCCGTAGCTCTCCATCAGCTTCGCCTGCTGGGCAAGGCTCGACGCGTCGGTCAGGTGACTCATCATCAGGAACCCGACGGCCTCCATGCCGAGACGCACGACGAACCGCCGAGTCCGTCGCCGTGGGCAACTTCGATGGAGTCAACGCCGGCACGATCCAGCGCGGTGGCTATCGTCTTGACCTGATCCAGCGTGTACTGGTGCTTGATGGCGTGCATGCCGTCCCGCAGCGTCACGTCACTGAGGTAGAGGCTCATCCCCGGACTCCCACCTGGTTGCTCAGGGCGATCCGCTCGGCGACGGCCACCGCGGCCGACGTCATGATGTCGAGGTTGCCGGCGTACGCCGGGAGATAGTGCGCGGCGCCCGTGACCTCCAGCATCACGGTCACCTTCGGCCCGTCGAACTGCACCCGCTGCTTGAGCCGGTAGCCGGGCACATCGGCACGGACCTGCTCGGCCATCGCGAGAATCGACGCCTCGATCGCAGCGCGGTCGTAGTCGCCGTCGATCAGGCAGTAGACCGTGTTGCGCATCAGCAGCGGCGGCTCGGCCGGGTTCAGAATGATGACCGCCTTGCCGCGCCGGGCCCCGCCGACCTCCTGCAGCGCGGTGGCCGTCGTCTCGGTGAACTCGTCCAGGTTGGCGCGCGTCCCCGGCCCGGCCGACTTCGAGGCGATCGACGACACGATCTCGGCGTACTCCACCGGCGCGACCTGGTTGACTGCGGCAACCATCGGCACGGTGGCCTGTCCGCCGCAGGTGACCAGGTTGAGGTTCGGCGCGTCGAGATGCTGGTCCAGGTTCACCACCGGCACGCAGTACGGACCGATGGCGGCCGGCGTCAGGTCCAGCATCCGTACGCCGGTCGGCCCGAGTTTCGCCCAGTTGGCTCGATGCGCCGAGGCGGAGGTGGCGTCGAAGACCAGCCGGATGTCGGCGAACTCCGGCATCGCCATCAGGCCGTCGACACCGTCGGCGGTCGTTGCGACACCCATCCGCCGGGCCCGGGCCAGGCCGTCGGACGCCGGATCGATCCCGACCATCGCCCGGATGGAGAGTGCACCGGATCCGCGCAGGATCTTGATCATCAGATCGGTGCCGATGTTGCCGGAGCCGATCACGGCAACCGGCAGCGGTTCACTCATGGGTCACTCCTGGTACGAAGGTCGCCGAGACCCTGCCGAGCGTGCTGAAGACCGCCTCGACCTTCTGCCCGGCTGTGACGAACGGCGCCGTGGTCATCGCGCCAGGGAGGATCAAGTGGCCCGGCTCAAGCGCGGCGCCGAAGGTTGCGAGTGTGTTCACCAACCAGGCGACGGCCTCGGCCGGATGCCCCAGCACTGCATCACCCGCACCGCTGGCCGTGGCCTGACCGTCGATGAACAGGTCCACGGTCACCTTGGCGAGATCCGGCACCTGGCCGATCGGCGTCCACGCGCCGTGGATCAGACCGGCCGAGCTCGCATTGTCCGCGACCGTGTCGACCAATGTGATCTTCCAGTCGACGATCCGACTGTCGACAATCTCCAGCGCCGGCGCGACGGCTTCGGTCGCGGCCAACACATCCCCGGCGGTGACACCGGGACCACGCAGCGGTCGAGCCAACCGGAAGCAGATCTCAGGCTCGATCCGCGGCTGGCAGTAGCGCCCCGCGGGTACGGCGGCACCGTCGCGATGGACCATGTCGTCGAACAGCTGCCCGAAGTCCGGCTCGTCGACGCCGAGCAGTTGCTGCATCGCGGCCGCGGTGAGTCCGACCTTGTGACCGACCACGGTCGCTCCGGCTGCCATTCGCCGTACGACGTTGTCCTGCTGGATGGCGTACGCGTCGGCCAGGTCGATCGCGGGCCAGGTCTGGGACAACGGGTCGATCGGGGCGACGTCCCGCTCTGCTTGCCACAAAAGGTCTGCCGCGTGGCGTCGGTCGATCATCGGGTCCCTCCGGTCAGCCGTATGGCGGCCTCGTAGATCTGCCGTGCATGCAGCTCGAACAACGTCACCAGGTCGATCGCGTCGCCGCCGATCTCGCGCTGGATGAAGAGACCGTCCGCGCCGGCGACCGCGTACGTGGTGAGCGTGTTCAGCGCGGCCTTGTCGAGCTCGGGCACCACCAGCGCGATCGCCTCGGCGATCTTGTCCCGGGCGATCTCGCGCACCCGCAAGAACTCAGCCCTCCCCCGCGGCTCCTCCGGTCGCCGCTCCAACGCGAGCATCAGGCCGAGCCGGAGGAAGTCCGGCTGGTCGACCAGCGACTTGGCCACGTTCGCGGCCATCACGGTGACCCGCTCCAGCGGCGTACCGGCCTCCTCGCCGGGCAGCTCGAGGGCGCTCAGCCAGGCCTCGAAACTGCGCTCGATGACGGCGGCGATCAGATCGTCCTTGTCCTTGAAGTGCCAGTAGATCGAGCTCGCCGGCAGCCCGCAGGCGGCACTGACCGCCGCGATCGAAGTGCCCTCGTAGCCGCGCTCGCCGGCGATCTGCACCGCGGCATCGAGGATCCGCCGCCGTGACTCCACACCGTTGGCCCGCTGCCGGCGCGTGACTGCCTTGCTCATCCGACCTCCCGGTCTTGACCGCCCGTCTCCGCCGACCTTACCGTATCGATCACTCCAATTGGAACAGTCACTACAGTAAGCGTGATCACTACACTAAGGCGGCTTCGATGGATCGGTACGACGTGGCGATCGTAGGCTACGGCCCCACCGGGGTGACCGCGGCGAACCTGCTCGGCGGGCTCGGCCTGACCGTCGTCGTGGTCGAGAAGGACCCGGTGGTCTTCAACCGGGCCCGCGCGATCTCCACCGACGAAGAGGTCCTGCGGATCTGGCAACGCATCGGCCTGGCCGACCGGCTCGCGGCGGACATGCTGAGCGAGCGGCCGCTCGATTTCGTCGATGCTGGAGGCCGCGCCTTCTTCAGCGCGCGCCCGACGCCGCGCGGCCACGGTCATCCACCGCAACTCTTCATCTACCAGCCCGCACTCGAGCAGGTGCTGCGCGACGGACTCACTCGCTATCCCAAGGTTGACATCCTGCTCGAGCACGAGTGCCCTCGTACGGCGGCGCGGCCGCGCTGCGCTTGGCTCTGGACACACCGGATCGAGTCGACCGGATGGTGCTGATGGGCCCGGGCGGTATCGGGACGACCAGGGCGCTCCCGACGCGTGGGCTGAACAGTCTGCTCAACTACTACAGCGGTGAAGGTCCGTCGCGGCTCAAGCTGGAGAAGTTCATCCGGCAGTACCTGGTCTTCAACGCCGCCGAGATCCCCGAGTCGATCATCGATGAGCGGTACCAGGCGAGTATCGATCCCGAGGTCGTCGCCGCTCCCCCACTGCGCCGGCCGTCCAACCCCAAGGCTCTGTGGAGGATGGACTTCACCCGGGACAAGCGACTCGACCGGTTGCCGGTGCCGACGCTGGTGCTCTGGGGCGCCGACGACAAGGTCAACCGGCCGAGCGGCGGCCGAATGCTGGCCGACCGGCTGCCCAACGCAGATCTCTACCTGGTCGCCAACACCGGACACTGGGTGCAGTTCGAACGCGCGGAGCTGTTCAACCGGTTGTGCGCCGAATTCCTGGCAGGCCGGCGATGAGTGTCTTCGGGAACGTTCACCTCGGCTACATCGTGATCGAGACCAACCGCTTCGACGACTGGCAGCGATTCGGGGTCGATGCCATCGGCATGCATCACGACAGTCTCGGCCGCAACCTGATGCGGTTCCGGCTGGACGACCAGGCCTGCCGCTTCCTGGTACGGCGAGGGCCGGCCGAAGACGTAGTCGCCACCGGCTGGCATCTCGACGATCACTCGACCTTCGACGAGATCACGGCTCGGGTGCGGGCACACGCCGTACCCATGACTGAAGGGACTGCCGAGGAGGCGGAACTGCGCGGCGTCGAACGACTGCTGCGATTCCCCGGGCCGAAAGGGATCACACAGGAGATCTACACCAAGGCGGTGACGACGGCCGAGCCGTTACGGATGCTGGCGTCCGGATTCGTCACCGGTGACGCGGGCATGGGTCATGTCGCGATCACGTCGTCCAAGCCGGCGCAGTTACGCGGCTACTTCAACACCGTGTTCGACGCCCGGCTGACGGACTACATCGACGAGACGATCAGCGGGGTGAAGCTGAAGATTCGGTTCCTGCGGGTGAACGAGCGGCATCACTCGATCGCGATCGCCGCCATCCAGGGCGTGCCGGTCGATCCGATCCGCACGCGGGTCCAGCACCTCAACATCCAGGCCGCCACCCTCGACGACGTCGCGGCCAGCTACCAGCGGGTGCGCGAACTCGGTTTCGACATGGCACTGTCGGTCGGCCAGCACACCAACGACAAGGAGCTGTCGTACTAGGCGCGGACGCCGTCCGGCTTTGAATGGGAGGTCGGCTGGAACCCGCTCGTCGTCGACGAGACCACCTGGGAACCGACCACCCACCAGGGCATCAGCATCTGGGGTCACACCCCGGTCGGCCAGACCATCGTCGACAAACTCGACCAGTTCCGCCGCGGCGCTCTCTCCCTCGCGGCCCGCGAAGACACCGTCCCCGCCCTCAGCGCCCCCGGTATTCCGGACGGCTGAGATGAACGGCTCACGCGGTCGGCAGGTCGTCCAAGCTGGGCAGTGGCGCCCGGCTGAGCGCGTGAGCCTCATCGGCGGGTACGCCGAACATCCGCAGCAGGTCCTCGGCGATTTGATCGGTTGCCGCCGCGTCGTCACGGTCGGGGCGATCGAGAAGCAGTTGGCCGAGGGCGAGCAGCGCGCCACCGACTACGACCACCGCCAGCTCGGGGTCCTGCGTCGTGATGCGGCCGGCGTCGATCGCGGCCTGCAGATCGCGGATGGCGCGCGGCGCCAGCCCGCGGCCCGAGGTGATCAGCTCCGTCCCGCTGCGCAGCAGGACGCGGCTCAGCTGGGGCGCCTTACGGTGCAGCCGGCCGGTCAGGCGGAAGCTGCGCGTGAACGTCTCGATCGGATCGTCGGACGGTTCACCGAGCGTGTCCAGGACGGCACCATGCGACTCCAGCGCGTCGTCGACTGCGGCCTGGAACAGCTCGTCCTTGGTCTGGAAGTGGTTGTAGAACGACCCCATTCCGACATCTGCCGCCTTGGTGATCTCCAGGATCGGCGCGTTCAGGTTGCCCTCGGCGATGAACGCCTGGGCCGCACTCACAAGGGACGCCCGGGTCCGCATTTTGCGGCGTTCCAGGCGGTTCGGTTCGGGCGTGCGGTCGGCTGCCATGTCAATCACCCTAACACGGATCGTCAGGGGTGACGATATCGTCAGCTTGGTCTATGCTGACATTTGTCTCGCTACTGACGATATCGTCAGCACCGCATGATCGAAGGAGTCAGCGTGTCGTCGTTCCTCTATCGCCTCGGCCGGGCCGCGGCTCGCGCGCGGGTGCTGGTGGTCGCCATCTGGGTGCTCGTGCTGGCGGCAGCCGGCGGCGGTGCGGTGGTGTTCAACCACGGCACGGACGACACGTTCAGCATCCCGGGTTCCGAATCGCAGGATGCGCTCGACTACCTCGGGCGGGTCTTCCCGGAAGTCAGCGGTTCGTCGGCCCAGCTGGTCCTCGTCGTACCGGACGGGCAGAAGGTCGACACCGCCGCGAACCGGACCGCGGTCGGCGCCGCGGTGACCCGGATCGGGAAGGTCGACCAGGTCGCCACGGTGGTGAACCCGTTCGGGTCCAACGTCTCGGGCGCGGTGTCGGGTGACGGCCGAGCTGCGTTGATCGCCGTACCACTGAAGGTGGATCTGGCGCAGGTGGAGCCGTCGACCAAGGACGAACTGACCGATATCGCCACCGCGCTGGCATCGACCGTCGGCAACGGCGCGCACGTATACACCGGCGGCGACGCGTTCTCCGACAAGGTGCCGAAACTCAGCCCGACCGAAGGTATCGGCCTCGGGATCGCGCTGCTCGTCCTGCTGCTGATGTTCCGCTCCGTCATCGCGGCGGTGATGCCGTTGCTCACCGCCGTACTGGGCGTCGGGATCTCGGTCGGACTGATCTACCTCGCGACCGTAGTGACGCCGATCTCGTCGACCGCGCCGATGCTCGCGGTGATGCTCGGCCTGGCCGTCGGCATCGACTACGCGCTCTTCCTGCTGTCGCGGCATCGCGACCAGCTCGCCGACGGGCTCGAGGTCGAGGAGTCGATCGCCCGGGCGACCGCGACGGCCGGCTCGGCGGTCATCTTCGCCGGCCTCACCGTCGTGATCGCGCTGCTGGGCCTGGCCGTCGCCGGCATCCCGTTCCTGACCACGATGGGCGTCGCCGCCGCGGTCGCGGTCACCTTCGCCGTGTGCATCGCTGTCACCTTGATCCCGGCCCTGATGGCCTTCGCCGGCGACCGGCTGCGACCGCGCAAGCCTAAGGCCCAACGGCGCAGGCGGATCCGGCTCCCCCGCCCGCAGATCGCCAAAGCATGGGTGCGTACGGCGACCAAGATCCCACTGCTCACCGTCGTGATCACCGTGGCCGGGCTCGCCATCTGTGCCATCCCGGCGACCGACCTGCGACTCGCCTTGCCGGACAACGGCAGCGAGGAGCACGGTACGCCGGCCAAGGTCACGTACGAGGTGGTCAGCGAGCACTTCGGCCCCGGCTACAACGGCCCGCTGATCGTCACCGCGGACATCATCGCCAGCACCGACCCGGTCGGCCTGGTGAACAACATCGCCGCCGAGATCCGGACCATGCCCGGTGTCGCGTCGGTCCCGCTGGCCACTCCGAACCCGAAGGGCGACACCGGCATCATCCAGGTCATCCCGACCACCGCCGCGGATACGGCCGAGACCGAGGATCTGGTCAACCGGCTGCGCGATCAGGAGCAGCATTTCCTCGACAAGTACGGAACCCAGACCGCCGTCACCGGTATCACGGCGGTCGGCATCGACGTCTCGGCCAAACTCGGCCAGGCCCTGTTGCCGTTCGGGATCCTGGTCGTCGGATTGTCGATGATCCTGCTCGCGATGGTGTTCCGCTCGATCTGGGTGCCGCTGAAGGCGACGTTCGGGTACCTGCTGTCGGTCGGTGCCGCGTTCGGCGCGACCTCGTTCGTCTTCCAGCAGGGGCATCTGGCCGAGCAGTTGCATGTGGCCCACACCGGGAGTGTGATCAGCTTCCTGCCGATCATCCTGATGGGCGTCCTGTTCGGCCTGGCGATGGACTACGAGGTGTTCCTGGTCTCCCGGATCCGGGAGGACTACGTCCACCACGGCGACCCGCACCACGCGATCGAGTCCGGCTTCGTGTCCGCCTCCCGGGTCGTGGTCGCGGCCGCACTGATCATGTTCGCCGTCTTCGCCGCGTTCGTCCCGGAAGGCAGTGCGACGATCAAGCCGATCGCGTTCAGCCTTGCTGTCGGCGTCTTCGTCGATGCGTTCATCGTCCGGATGACGCTCGTACCGGCCGTGCTTGCCCTGCTCGGCAAGCGGGCCTGGGGTCTGCCACCGAAGCTGGATCGCGCGCTGCCCGTCTTCGACGCCGAGGGCGACGCACTGGTCCACGAGCTGCGGCTGGCGGACTGGCCCGGTGTCGACGAGGTGATCAGCGCCCGCGAGCTCAGCCTCACCGATGATCGCGGTCACCCGCTCTACCAGGACGTCGAGCTCCACCTGCCGCCCGGCGACACACTCGTCCTGCACGGGTACGGCGCTGTCGGCAAGACAGCCCTGTTGTTCACTCTCGCCGGCCGGGTCACCAAGCACAAAGGCGACCTGAAGGTTCTCGGCCGGGTGCTCCCCCAACACAGCCACTCGCTGCGCCGCGACGTCCATGTCATTCGCTGCCGCGATGTCGCCGACCCGGGCCCCGAAGTGGCCGCCGCGATCGCGGACGGCGTCGGCCTGGTGCTGCTCGACGACGTGGACGTCGTACTCCGGACCGATCAGCGCAACGCACTGCGCGAGGTGCTGGCCGGCCCCGGCACGTTCGTCGTCAGCTGCCAGGACCCGGAACGGATCCGCGACCTTCTCCCCATCACTACCCAACTGTTCGGGCTGGCTCCTCAGCTCGCGGAGGTTCACTGATGTTCACGCCGTTTGCCAACTCCGCGCGCGTGCCCGATGCCGGGCCACTGACCTGGCGGACCTGGGCCGGGCTGATCGCCGTACCCCTGCTCGTGATGGGGCTGTTGACCTGGGCGTTCTGGTCACCGGACAGCAACCACGACACGGCCACCGCGGCGGTCGTCAACAACGACGAGCCGGTCAAAGTCAACAATCAGACGATCCCGCTCGGCCGCACCCTCGCCGGCAACCTGATGAACAGCACGGACTCCCCCTACAACTGGGTCCTGACGGACGCATCGGATGCCGCGGACGGTCTCGCCGACGGCAAGTACGCCGCGGTCGTGACCATCCCCAGCAACTTCTCCGCGAAGGCCACGTCGTCCGCGACCGGCAAGCCGCTCGACGCCTCGCAGGCCGTCGTCGACGTGCGGACCTCCAGTACGGCGGGAGTCGCGGATCCGGCCCTGGCCACGCAGATCGCCCAGTCGACCCAGCAGTCGCTCGACCAGCAGATCGTGGAGACCTACCTGGACAACGTCTACGTCGGCTTCACCAACATCCACGGCCAGCTCGTGAAGGCAGCCGACGGCGCGACCCAACTAGCGGCCGGCACCAAGCAGCTCGTCCCCGGAGCGAAGCAGGTCGCCACCGGCTCGTCGCAGCTCTCCACCGCGGCTGCCCAGCTGGCGACCGGCTCCAAGGAACTGGCGTCGGGTACGTCGCAGCTCGCAACCGGATCGTCGCAACTGTCGAAGGGTCTCACCCAGGCCGAGCGTGACACGGCCCAGCTGCCCGCGTTGACCAAGCAACTGGCGGCCGGCGCCGAGCAGGTTGCTCAAGGCAACGAGGAGATCGCTGACACGGTCGTCCCGCTGGCCAACCGGGTGATCGCCGCGCTGGACGCCGTACCGTCGGCCAAGACGGAAGCGGCCAAGTTCAGGACGCTGTCGAGTCAGTGCAGTGCGAACGGCGGATCGGCGCAGTTCTGCCGGAACCTGGCGAAGGCAGCCGGCGACTTCACCGCGACGGCGGCCAAGATCGACGCGACCAAGGCTCGCGTGCGGGCGAACGCCGTACAGATCCGGAACTCGGTCCAGGCGCTGGCGACCGGATCTCGCAAGGTTGCCAACGGCAACGCGGAGTTGGCCAAGCAGGCTGTGCCGCTGACTCGTGGGATCGCGTCCGCGGCGCAGGCGTCGCGTAAGCTCGCATCCGGTGCCGCCAAGGTGAACACAGGGGCGCAGCAGCTTTCGACCGGCGCCGGCAAGTTGTCGACCGGGGCAGCTCAGCTCGCCAAGGGTTCGCAGCAGTTGTACGGCGGGGTGGTCAAGGTCAACACCGGCACGCAGCAGTTGGCGACCGAGCTCAACAAGGGTCGCAACCAGGTGCCGACGTACACGGCTGACGAGCGGGCGCACCTCAAGACGGTGGCGGCGAATCCGTCGACCGCCAGGATCGACAGCAGCTCGACCGGTCCGCTGGCGCTGACACTGTTCGCGGCGTTGGCCTTGTGGGCATTGGCCTTGGCGACGTACATCGTCACGCGGGCGGTGCCGGACGCCGTACTCATTGCTCGGGAGGCGACTTGGCGGATCATCGTCCGGGCCGCTCTTCCCGGCGCGACCGCCGCGGCCATGGCGGCCGCGGTGATCACGGCGATCGCCGTACCCGTGCTGCACCTCGGGTTCGGAGCGACCGTGGGCTTCCTCGCCGTGACGTTGCTCGCAGCCTGCGCTTTCGTCTCGCTGAACCAGGCGGCGACCGCGATCTTCGGCCGGTCCGGGCGGATCGCGTCCCTCGCCGTACTGCTCGTGGCCGGGGCGACCGGGATCATCTCCACCTTGCCGTCGCCGTTCTACGGGGTGGCGAACTACCTCCCGACCCACGGCGCGGTCGTCGCGTTGCGGGCCGTCGCGACCGACAGCCCTGGGTTGGTCGACGGCATCGTCGAGTTGGCAACCTGGCTGGCCATCGGCACCCTGGTCAGCATCGTCGTCACCGACCGCCGCCGGTACCTCGCCCCACGCCGGCTTCGTCGACCCGCTGCGGTGGCTGCTTAAGGACGGCGGCGGTTCGACGCCGGTCGTCGTACGACGCGGCGGCCGGTGTCGGACTGCCAGTAGAGGACTGAGCGGCCGGAGCGGCGGCGGTCGAGGAGGCCGGCGTCCGTGAGGACGCGGAGATGATCTGACACCGTGGCCAGGGACAGGCCGGTCGTTGCGACCAGCACGGTCGTGCTGACCGGGTCGGCGGCCTCGACCAGGATGCGGGCGCGGTTGCGACCGAGCAGCTGGACCAGCGGTTCGGGTGGGGCCTCGGTGCCGGCGAAGATCCCGGTGACGGGGTAGGTCAGCGCGAACCGGTCCGGTTTGCGCCAGGACACGTTGACCTTGTTCGTGTGGGCCGCGATGAACATCAGGTCCTGACCGCGGACATCGGTCACCGGATAGTCCCAGCGGTTCACCTGGATCCGCCCGTCACCGAGCCAACGGACATCCGGACCGAGCCCTCGCAGTACGCCGGACCACCCCTGCTCACTGAGCCGTGACGTCCGGGACACGATGTCGGCCTGTAACACCCGGAGCCGCCGCGGCCAGTCGGGCTCGACCGTGGTCGTCCACACCCACGTGAGCAATTCGGCCACCTGCTCAGCCAGCCCGGTCGACGCGAGCAGGATGTCCGGCAGAGGTGTCCGTACGACGCTCAGGTCCGCGCGGATGTGGTCGTCGTCCAGTGCGGTCAGCAGCTCGAGTTCGTCGTACAGCTCCTGGTTCGGTTCGAGTGGTGGGACGGTGAGGAAGTCGGCCACCCAGCTACGGCCGAAGGCATTGTCGACAATCGACGCCCAGATCGGGTGCTTGCTCAGCTGCTCCTCGTAGGCGGCGACGTGGGCGTCCTTCCAGGCCCGGTGCCAGGGCTCGGTCGGCGCGCGCAGGAGCTTCAGCGCGGACACCGTCTCGGTGAGCTGCGACGTACCGAACCGGGCGTTCGCCAGGGTGTCGGCGTCGACGAGGAATTCAGACAACGTTTCGCCTCCATCCGAAACTGTAGGTGGCTGCGGGGTCGGCGTCGATGCTCCTGACATGAGCACTTACCGCCAGATCTTCGCGAATCGGGAGTTCCGCAGCCTGTGGATCGGGAGTGCGCTGGGCAACGCGTCCTCGACCATGACGAGCCTGACACTCGCGCTGATGGTCGACGCCGCGACCGGGTCGGCGCTGCTGGCGGCGCTGGTGATGTTCGGGCCGTCGCTGGCCCAGGTACTGGGTGCCTCCACGCTGATGTCGGCGGCGGACACCGCGCGGCCCCGCCGGGTCCTGACCTTGCTCGCCTGCCTCTCGACCGTGGCGGTTGGTATTCAGGCCGCGCTGGATCTCAGTGCGGGGATCCGGTTGCTGCTCGCGCTGCTGGTGGCTTACGGGTTGTCGATTGGAGCCGGGGTGCGCTGGGGTCTGCTGAACGAGGTGGTCGACCAGAACCAGTTCGTGCTCGGTCGCTCGGCAATGAACCTGTCGGTCGGCGCTATGCAGATCGCCGGGTTCGGCACTGCGGGATTGTTGCTGCAGGCCCTCAGCCCGTCGGATGTGCTCTGGTTGGCGACCGGCTGCTCGGCGTTGGCCATCCCGATCATCCGGTTCGGCCTGCGGGACCGCTCCCCGCGCCGCGTTGCCCGCACGAGCTTCGCTGAGACCTGGCGCGGCAACCGCCGTTTGCTCGGTCAGGCCAACACCCGTCCGTTGCTGCTGGCACTGACTCTCCCGAACGGCCTGATCGTCGGTTGCGAAGCACTCTTCGTCCCGTACGCCGGTCCGGGTGCTGGTTGGCTGCTGGCCGCGGGTGCCGCGGGCATGATGACCGGTGACCTCGTCGTCGGCCGGTTCCTCAGTCGCTCGGGTCGACGCGTCGCCGGGCGCTGGTTGCGGATCATGCTCGCCGTGCCGTTCCTCGGCTTCGCGTTCGACCTGCACATCGCCGTACTGTCGGTGCTGGTCGCGGTCGGCAGCAGTGGGTACGCGGCATCCCTGTCCCAGCAGGAGGTTCTTGTCGAGCTGACTCCGACGGATCTTCGTGGTCAGGTCCTCGGCCTCGAGAGCGCGTTGCGGATGACGACGTTCGGCGTCGTCGCGATCCTGGCGGGCGCCACGGCCGACCTGACCTCCCCCGCGCCGGCGATCACCGCGTTCGCCACCGCTTCGCTGCTCGTCTCGATCGCCCTGACCCGACCGCTGTCCCGGGTGATGAACCCCGAGGCCGGGCTAGGCTCGCCGCATGGAGGTAGTGCGGCTGCGGAGGGTCTCGAAGAGGTACGGCCGTCGGCGTGAGGTCCTGGCGGACATCGACCTGCAGGTAGCCGCCGGTGATTTGCTGGCCCTGGTCGGCGCCAACGGCTCCGGCAAGTCGACCGTACTGAAGCTCATGGTCGGACTCTCGCGACCAACCTCGGGGACGGTACGACGGAATGCTCGCGTGGTGAGCTACGTGCCGGACATCTTCACCTCGCACGATCGGTTGTCGGCGTCGTCGTACCTGCGACACATGGGACGCATCCGCGGACTGAGCGCCCACGCGGCGCGGGCACGGTCCGACGAACGACGCCGCGCTGCTCACCGCCCTCAACCACGGCTGGTCAGTCACTACCGTCCGCCAGGTGAGGCCGGAGTGATCGCCTTCTATCGCTACCTGCTCATCAGCGTTTTGCTGTCCCAGCGCTACCTGCCGCCCACGCTGATCTTCCTCGCCGCGATGGCGGTCGGCACGACCTCGGACTCCGGTCCCCTGCAGGAGTCGTACGCGTTCTGCGTCCTCGCCATGCTCGTCTGCACCACCTGGCTCACCGTCAGCATCGTCAACCACGAGGACCCGACCCAACGCAAGATCACCCTCGTGATGCTCGGCGGCTCACTGCGGTCCTCGCGATCACGGTCGCCGTCGTCCTGACCTGGTCCGTCCCACTCCTGGTGATCGGCCTCGTCTACCCCATTGCCACCGGCAACCACGTGGTCACCGCCGGCGCCCTCACCATCGGCACCGTCGCCCAACTCTCCGCCGCCATGATCGGCACCTCCATCGGCCTACTCTGCTCCCGCCTGGTCATCCCCCGCATAGGCATCGCCATGCTCACCGCAACCACCGCCATCCTCGCCGTACTCCTCCTCCGCTGGCTCTCTCCCATCAGACCCCTCATGACCCTGCTGTCTGCGGACCGCACCTCCGCCGTACCCCTGACTCTCCTGACCGCGGCGAGCGTGGCGATCCTGATCGCCGCGCTCTTCACCACTCGAACCCTCGCGGACAGGAAGGAATGATCAGCGGCTGAAGCCGGCGGTGAGGCCGCTGAGGAGTTGGCGGCGGCCGATGGCGTAGAGGAGGACGATGGGGAGGGTGGTGAGCATGACGGAGGCCAGTACGGCGGGGATGTTGACGCTGTATTGGCCTTGGAAGGTCCAGAGGGCCAGCGGGAGGGTTCGCTTGTCGGGGCTCTGGGTGAGGATGAGTGGGAGCAGGAAGCCGTTCCAGACGCCCAGGCCGTTGTAGATGCTGACCGTGACGAGGGCAGGCCGGGTCAGAGGCAGCGCGAGGCCGCGGAGCATGTCCCATTCGCTCGCGCCGTCGACCCGCATCGACTCGAAGAGTTCTTTCGGTACGTCGCGGATGAAGTTCGACAGCACCAGCACCGACAGCGGGATGGCGAACGCGATCGACGGCAGGATGATCGCGAGCAGGCTGTCGTACAGGTGCATCCGGATGATCAGCAGGTACACCGGGATGATGGTGGCCTGCAGCGGGATCGCCAACCCCATCAGGAACAACCCGTTGACCCCGGCCAGGAACCTGCCGCCGGCACCGCGGACGATCGCGTACGCCGCCATGAACGAGATCGCGACCGCCGGGACGATGGTGCCGGCCGTGACGATCACGCTGTTCAGGAAGTACTGCGGGAAGTCGGACTCGATCACGAGTTTGTAGTTCGCCAGCGTCGGCGCCGACGGCAGCGCGAACGGGTTCTGGCTGAAGTACGCCGTCTGGTCCTTGAAGCTGGTCACCACGATCCAGTACAGCGGGACCATCACGATCACCAGCCACAGCCAGGCCGCCGTACCGCCGAACCAGTTCAGCCGGAGCAGTTTGCGGAGGTTGAACCGCCCGCGGGAGGTCGAGTGGCTCGCCGTACCGGCACCACTGGTCGCCACTGCCATGTCACGCACCTTCCTGCTGGCTGGCCGTCGTACTGCCGCCGAGCCTTCGCAACAGCAGCGCGAGCGCGAGGCCGATCAGGACCAGCAGTACGGCGATCACACTCGCCGGACCCATCAGGTTCGCCTGGAAACCGCGCTTGTACATGTCGAGGGCTAGTACCCGGGTGGCGTCACCAGGACCGCCCGCGGTGAGGACGAAGATCAGGTCGAAGAACGTCAGCGACCCGACCACCATCAGCGTCGACGACGTGATGATCGTGTACTTCAGTTGCGGCACGGTGATGCTGAAGAACTGCCGGACCCGGCCGGCGCCGTCGATCGACGCGGCCTCGTACATCGAGGCCGGGATCTGCCGGACCCCGCCTTGGTAGATCAGCGAGTGGAACGGGATGAACTGCCAGGACACCACGAAGACGACCACGCCGAGGGCGAGGTTTTCCCGGCCGAGCCAGTCCTGGGTGAGGAACCCGATCTTCAGTCCGGCGCCGAGCCCGAAGTTCGGGTCGAGCAGCGCCTTGTAGGTGATCGCGATCGCGGTCGAGCTGAGCAGCAGCGGGATGAAGAACAGGACGGCGAGGAAACCGCGATACCGCTGCCGGCCGGCCAGGAAGGTGCCGAGCAGCAGGCTGAGCGGCGTCTGCACCGCCCAGGACAGGATCATGATCTCGAACGTCACCCAGATCGAGTGCGGCAGTCCGGGATCGCTCAGCACCGAGCGCCAGTTGGAGAAACCGGCCGGATTGATGGCGCCGAGGCCGTCCCACTGGGTGAAGCTGAGGAACAGTACGCCGAACAGCGGGACGACCCCGAAGACGATGAAGACCACCAGCGCGGGGAGCGCCATCCAGGCGACCGCACCGCTCCGCCCGACGCCGGTCGGAGCTTTGCGGGCACTGGCCGGCAGGACGGGCGGAGCGGTCGCAGTCACTTGCCGATCACCGCGTTCATGCTGTCGGCGAACTGCTGGGGTGAGATCGACAGCTGGAACAGCTTGGCGATGTTGTCGAGCAGGGTCTCGGCCTGAGTCGGGCTGAGCGCCTGGTCCCAGGACTGGGCGAAGTTCTTGGCGTTGGCCGAGGTGTCGTAGACGAAGTTCAGCCACTCGGAGTCGTTCTTGTCCGTCACCGTGGACAGCTTGTCCTTGGCCGACTTCACCACCGGGATGTTGCCGGACTTGACCCACGCCTCGACCGACGCGTCGTCGAGGGTGTTGTTGGCGAGGAACTTCTTCGCGGTCTCCTTCTCGCCCTGGCTGGCCTTGGAGGAGATGGACAGGTACTGGCCCGGGTTGCCGACGGTGTCGCTCGGGTCGCCCTTGCCGCCGTCGACCGGCGGGAAGTTCATGTAGCCGAGGTGGCCGCCGGTGACGAAGTCGCCGCCGGAGGCCTTCATGTTGCCGTAGGTCCAGGCACCGTGCAGCATCATCGCGGCCTTGCCGGTGAACAGCAGCGCCTGGTCGGCGTTGGAGTCGGCGGTGATCGAGGAGAAGCCCTTGATGAAACCGTTCGCCTTGATCAGCTTCTGCATCTCGTCGAGCGCCTTCAGCGCGGACGGGTCGGACCAGCTGTTCGGCTTGCCGTCGAAGATGTTCTGGAAGACCTCGGCGCCGCCGATCCGGTCGAACAGGAACTCCAGCCACATCATGTTGGTCCAGCGCGACTGGCCGCCGAGCGAGAACGGCGCGATGCCCTTGTCGTTGAACTTCGGCACCAGGTCCATGATGTCGCCCCACGACTTCGGTGGCTCGGCGCCGATCTTCTCGAAGGCCCGCTTGTCGTAGAACAGCACGATCGGCGTGGTGGTCTCGACCGGCATCGCGTAGATCTTGCCGCCGACGGTCGCGGCACCGAAGGCGGACGGGAAGATCGACTCCTTCAGCGCGGACTGCTCGCCGAACCACGAGGTCAGGTCCTCGACCTGGCCGGCGTCGACGTAGCTCTTCAGGCCGCCGCCGCCCCAGCCCCAGATCAAGGTCGGGCCCTGGCCGGCGCCGATGGCGGTCTTGATCTTCTGCTTGAACGCGTCGTTCTGGAACTCGGTGAACTTGATCTGGGTGCCCGAGTTCGCGTCGTTGAACCGCTTGACCTGCGCTTCCCGGATCGCCTGCTGCGGCTGGCCGGTCAGGAACCAGTACGACGCACCGCTGCCGGCCGCCGCACCACCCGTGGAGCTACCGGAGCTCTGTGGGCCGGATGTACCGCAAGCAGCGAGGCCGGCGGCGAGCGCGCCGCCGCCGACCAGGCCGAGGAAGGAACGCCGAGATGTCGTCATGGGATCCACAGTGATCTCCGTACTCCGTGCCGCGGACCGCTCCACGGCGCATCGGTGGCGAGGTGCTCCACAGCGACCGCAAGCACCCCGATTAAGACTATGTTTCGTAACGTAGATTTCGGGAGTTTCGCTGTCAAGACTTGAACTACCGACTTTTTGGGGTCACAGTGAGGTCACGGAATCCCTGCTGTCACAGGCGATCCGCAGACTTCCCGAGTACCGTGGCGAGTTCGGCGATCAGCACCCGAATCTTCGAAAAGTTTTCGATACTTTGTCACGGCAAAGGGTCCAGGTTAAGGGAGAATTTCTTGTCCACGCCGACCTCCTCCACCCCGTCGGACCGGCCTTGGTACGACACCGCGCTCGCACCCGAGAAGCGGGCGGAGCTCCTCCTGCAGGCGATGACGCTGCCGGAGAAGATCGCGCAACTCGGCAGCCGGTGGGCCGGAAACGACATGGCCGATCACGAGCTCCCCGAAGAGGAGACGATCAACGTCGCGCCGATGGAGGACGTGTTCGCAGTCGGCGGTTCGCTGTCGCTGGAGGAGGCGAGCGAGCACGGCCTCGGCCACTTGACCCGGGTCTGGGGCAGTGTCCCGCAATCGGTCGAGCACGGCGTGGCCGAAGTGATCCGGCAGCACAAGGTGGTCCTCGAGGGCTCGCGGCTCGGCGTCCCCGCGCTGGTGCACGAGGAGTGCCTGACCGGCTTCACGACGTACGGCGCGACCGTCTATCCGGCCTCGATCGCGTGGGGTGCGACGTTCGATCCCGAGTTGGTCGAGCGGATGGCCGCGGCGATCGGGCGCGACATGGCCGCGGTCGGTGTGCATCAAGGGTTGTCACCGGTGCTGGACGTCGTACGCGACTATCGGTGGGGCCGGGTCGAGGAGACGATCGGTGAGGATCCGTATCTGGTCGCGATGCTCGGGTCGGCGTACGTCCGTGGTCTGCAGAGTGCCGGTGTGATCGCGACGCTGAAGCACTTCGCCGGGTACTCGGCGTCGCGGGCGGGGCGCAACCACGGGCCGGTGTCGATGGGGCGTCGTGAGCTGCTCGACTTCATCCTGCCGACCTTCGAGACCGCGATCGCGACCGCCGACGCCGGGTCGGTGATGAGTTCGTACTCCGATATCGACGGCCTCCCCGCGAGTGCCGACCCCTGGCTGTTCACCGATGTACTGCGCGATCAATGGGGTTTCGGCGGCACCCTCGTGTCGGACTACTGGGCGGTGCCGTTCCTCTCGTCGATGCATCGCGTCGCCGTCGACAACGCCGACGCCGGTGTGGTCGCGCTGACGGCCGGCACCGATGTCGAACTGCCGGACACGATCGGGTTCGCGGGCCTGGCCGACAAGGTCGCGTCGGGCGAGGTCTCCGAGGACCTGATCGATCGCGCGGCCCGGCGACTACTGCTGCAGAAGGTCAAGCTCGGCCTGCTCGATCCCGACTGGACCCCGGAGGGCTCGGTCCGCGAGGGCATCGACCTCGACTCGGCCGAGAACCGCGAGATCGCTCAGCAGCTCGCCGAGCGGTCGATCGTCCTGCTCGACGCGGGATCCGCGTTGCCTTTGAGTCCTGAGCTGCGCAAGATCGCCGTGGTCGGGCCATCGGCGGGCGATCCGCGCACGCTGATGGGTTGCTACGCGTTCCCCAATCACGTGCTGCCGCGCTACCCCGGCCGCGGTCTCGGCATCTCGGTGCTCAGCCCGCTGGTTGCCTTGCGCAATGAATTGCCAGGCGTCGAACTCGTGCACGAGAAGGGTTGTGACGTCACCGGCGACGACCGGTCCGGGTTCGAGGCAGCGGTCGCGGCGGCGCGCGACGCCGAGCTGTGCGTCGCGTACGTCGGCGACCTGTCCGGACTGTTCGGACACGGCACCTCCGGCGAAGGCTGTGACGCGGAGGATCTGCGCCTGCCCGGCGTACAGGGAGAACTGTTGTCAGCGGTCCTCGACACCGGCACGCCGGTCGTCGTGGTGGTCGTGTCGGGTCGGCCGTACGCACTCGGCGATTTCGCGGATCGGGTGGCCGGCCTGGTGCAGGCGTTCATTCCCGGTCAAGAGGGTGCGGCCGCGATCGCCGGCGTACTCAGTGGACGGATCGTGCCGAGCGGCAAGCTGCCGGTGCAGATCCCGCGGCACGTGGGTGGGCAGCCCGGTACGTACCTGCAGCCGGCGCTCGGCAGCGTCGAGAGTGCGGGGATCAGCGGGCTGGAGGTCCGGCCACAGTTCCCGTTCGGGTACGGCGCTTCCTACATCAGCTTCGAGGTCGGCGACCTGCGGATGAGCGCGACCGAGATCGGGAACGACGGTGAGTTCACCGCGACCGTGCGGGTCCGCAACACCGGTGAGCGAGCCGGTGACGAGGTGGTCCAGCTCTACCTGCACGACGTGGTGGCGCGGATCGCCCGGCCGCTGAAGCTGTTGACCGGGTTCGCCCGGGTGTCGCTGGAGCCTGGAGCGGCCATGGATGTCACCTTCCGTGTGCACGCGGATCGCACCGCGTACACAGGCCCGGACTTGCGCCGGATCGTCGAGCCGGGTGACGTTGAGGTGATGATCGGCACGTCGTCGGCGGACCTGCCGTGTCGGGCTTTTGTCCGGGTTACCGGGGATGTGAGGGTGGTAGGGCACGATCGCACGCTGACCACGCCGGTTGATCTCACGCCGGTGGTCGACGAGGGAGTAGGAGGAGGGTGATGAGATGCCGCGGTTGAAGGGGCGCGTCACCCTGGCCACCGTGGCCGACACGGCCGGAGTGTCGGTCGCCACGGTCTCCAAGGTGCTCAACGGGCGCAGCGACGTCTCGCCGGCCACCCGTGCGCGGGTGCAGGAGATCCTCGAGCGGCACGGGTACGTCGGTCGCCGGCCGGAACCGGTCGAGCGGGACACGGTCGAGCTGTTCTACCAGGGCGTGGTCAACGCCTACTCGGTCGAGGTGATCCAAGGTGTCGTCGAAGCCGGCCAGCTGGCGGGCGTGGACGTCGTACTGAACGCGCATCCGAAGCACCCTCAGACCTCGAACGCCGGCCGGACGGCCCGTTGGATCCGCGAACTCATCGCCAACGGCCGGCGCGCCGCCATCGGCATCACCAGCGAACTGGCCGACGCCGACCTGGCCGCGCTGTCCCGCGCCCGGCTGCCGCTCGTGGTCGTCGACCCGGCCAACATCCCGCAGCCGGACGTGACGAGTGTCGGCTCGACCAACTTCGCCGGCGGGATGACCGCCACCCAGCACCTGCTGTCCCTAGGCCATCGCCGAATCGCGTACGTCGGCGGACCACCGACGTCGGGCTGCAACCAGGCCCGGATGAGCGGCTTCCGCAGCGCGATGGAAGCCGTCGGCGCACCCGTGCCGCCGGAGTACATCTGGCTGCGGGACTTCCTGTACGACGACGGTCTGGCCGGCGGATCCACCATGCTCGACCTGCCGGATCGGCCGAGCGCGATCTTCGCCGGCAGCGACGAGGTCGCCCTCGGCATCCTGGAGGCAGCCCGCGCGCGCGGCCTGCGCGTCCCCGACGACCTCAGCATCGTCGGCTTCGACGACACCGAGGTGGCCCGGCTGGCGTCGCCACCGCTCACCACCGTGAAGCAGCCGCTCCGCGAGATGGGCGCCGTCGCCCTGCGCACAGCGCTCCAACTGGCGGCCGGCGAAAAGGTCGACTCCCACCACGTGGAGCTGGCGACCACCCTCATCATCCGGGCCTCAGCCGCCCCCAACCCCGTCACCTCGATCGCCGCCTCCTGACCCGCGCCACTCCGACGCGCCGGTCGGCTTCCCGAGCTTGTTCGGGCCGAACATCACCCTGACCAGTGGTCCGGCGCCGGCCCGCTCCTACATCGAGCGCCTCCTGCCGGGGATCCTCGACGGCACCGTCAACCCGGGCAAGGTGTTCGACCGGACCGTCGACCTCGGCGGAGTCCCCGACGGCTACCGTGCGATGGACGACCGCGAGGCACTGAAGGTCCTGGTCCGACCGTGATCTCGCGCGCCCGGCCGGGAGCGATCCTGGCGATCATCCTGGCCAGCTACTTCATGATCCTGCTGGACAACTCCGTCATCTTCACCGGCCTGCCGAGCATCCGCTCCGAGCTGGGGCTTTCGGCAACGGCGTTGTCGTGGGTGCAGGACGCGTACACGCTGGTGTTCGGCGGTCTGTTGCTGCTCGGCGCACGGGCCGGGGATCTGATCGGCCGACGGCGGTTGTTCGTCGCGCCGACCTCCCTGTCGTTGCTGACGGCAAACTTCCCGGAGGGTCGCGAACGCACGCGTGCGGTCGGCTGGTACGGCGCCACCGCGGGAATCGGCGCGAGTCTCGGGCTGGTCGTCGGCGGTGCCTGTGCACACTGGATCTCCTGGCGCGCCGGGTTCTTCATCAACCTGCCGGTCCGGCTGGCCCTGATGGTGGCCGCGCGGAAGTACCTCGGCGAGTCAGAACGCCGTACCGGACGCTTCGACAGCATCGGCGCGTTGACCGCCACGCTCGGAGTGGGTGCGATCGTGTTCGGGATCGTGAACTCGGCCGAGGCGGGCTGGAGTTCGGCGGTGACGATCGGTGCACTGGTCGCGGGCGTCGTACTGCTGGTGGTGCTGGTGGCGAACGAGTGGCGGGCGGAGCAGCCGATCATGCCGCTACGGTTGTTCCGGAGTCGCGAGCGCAGTGGTGCGTACGTCGTCCGGATGCTAATCCTCTTCGGAGAAGGAGCCGAGCAGTGACCACCTGGACCGCAGACGAACTCGACCGAATCGGCAACGCCACCGAACTCCGCGTCGCCTCCCTGCGCAAGGACGGCACCCTCCGCCGCTACATCATCATCTGGGTCGTCCGTGTGGGCGACGACCTCTACATCCGCTCCGCCTACGGCACCGACAACCCGTGGTACCGCCGCGCGAAGACCAGCGGCAAAGGCCGCATCAAAGCCGGCGGCATAGAACGCGACGTCACCTTCACCGAGGCCGCTCCAGACGTACACGAATCCATCGACGCCGCCTACCACACCAAGTACGACCGCTACGGCAAGGCGATCGTCGCCACCGTCGTCGGTCCCGAAGCCGCCCGATCCACCCTCCACCTCCTCCCCCGCGGCTGAGGCGGCCGAGCCGATCTCCGCCCACCGACCGGCTTCTGAGCGAAGGCGCCCGACAGTGAGCGGACGGTCACGATTGGTGAGAACTTTGGGCAGATGCGTTAACTCTGTAACGAAAAGGTCCCGGAAAGCCCTGTCCTGACGTAATCTGCCGGACCATGCACAGAGGCGAGCCGGCCCGGCCCAACGTCGTTCAGTCGGTGATTCTGTTCCTGCTGGTCAGCGGCCTCTGCGGCGCGCTCGTCGCAGGGCTGGCCCTTCCGTTCGCCGGCCTGGCCGGAGTCACCACCGAGAAGGCGCACGACACCGTCCAGTACCTTCCGCAGGACCTGAAGACGGCGCCGCTGGCGCAGAAGAGCCAGATCCTGGCCGCCGACGGCTCGCTGATCGCCACCCTCTACCAGGAGAACCGGACGCCGGTCACGCTGAAGCAGATCAGCCCGGTGATGCTCCAGGCGATCGTCGCGATCGAGGACGACCGGTTCTACGAGCACGGCGCGCTGGATGCCAAGGGCACCCTGCGCGCGCTGCTGCGGAACCAGTCGCAGGGCTCGGTGCAGCAGGGTGGTTCGAGCATCACCCAGCAGTACGTGAAGCTGAGCCTGATCGCCAAGGCGCGGACGACGGAGGAGATCCAGGCCGCCACCGCGGAGACGTACGAGCGGAAGGTCGCCGAACTGCGCTACGCCATCGCGATCGAGAAGCAGTACTCCAAGGACGAGATCCTCAACCGCTATCTGAACCTGGCCTTCTTCGGCGATCGCTCGTACGGCGTCGAGGCCGCGGCCATGCACTACTTCGGCGTCCACGCCTCGAAGCTCAACCTGCCGCAGGCCGCGCTTCTGGCCGGCCTGGTGAAGAACCCGACCGGCTACAACCCGACCAACAACCCGAATCGGGCCAAGGATCGCCGGGACCTCGTACTGCGCCGGATGCAGGAGCTCGGCATCATCTCGGCCAAGGAGGCCCGGCAGGCGATCAGTACGCCGGTCATCGACAAGACCAAGGTCCGCAACGTACCGAACGGCTGCGCCAACTCGAAGTACCCGTTCTACTGCGACTACATCGTGGCCAAGCTCAAGGAGAACCCCGCGTTCGGCAAGACCCCGGAGGACGCCGAGAACTACATCGAGACCGCCGGCCTGATCGTGCGGACGTCGCTGGACCCGAAGATGCAGCAGGCGGCCGAGGCGTCGATCAAGAAACACTCCAAGCCGACCGATGCCGCCGTCGCCGCGGTCACGCTGGTCGAGCCCGGGACCGGCCTGGTGAAGGCGATGGCGCAGAGCCGCCCGTACGGGAGCAAGAAGGGCCAGACGTCGTACAACTACAACGTCGAGAAGTCCTATCCCGGCGGGTACGGCGGTTTCCAGAACGGCTCGACGATGAAGGCGTTCACGATCGCAGCCGCGATCAGCAAGGGCGTCCCGATGACGTACCGGATCGCCTCGCCGCAGGTGCTCCCGCTGAGTGGCAAGAAGTTCAGCACCTGCACGGGGACGACCGAAGCCGACGACTACAACCCGGTGAACTCGACCAAGACGGTTCCGGACCCGTCCATGATCGACGCGGCCCGGGCGTCGACGAACACCTACTTCCTGCAGCTGTCCCAGCAGATCGGCCTGTGCCCGATCGCGACCATCGCATCGAAGCTCGGCATGTACGACGCCCAGACGATGAACCCGTTGAACCAGGTCGTCTCGTACACCCTGGGGCCGGGCCTGGTCACGCCGTTGATGCTCGCCAACGCGTACGCGACGTTCGCGGCCCGGGGGATGTACTGCAAGCCGCAGGTGATCACCGCGATCACGACCAGCAAGAACAAGCCGGTTCCGACACCGGGCCCGAGCTGCAAACGGGCCTTGTCACCGTCGGTCGCCGACGGCGTGAGCTATGTACTGGAGAAGGTGATGGAGCCTGGTGGCACCGGCGCCAAGCTGAAGTTCGGGAAGAGCGATCTGGCCGGCAAGACCGGAACCACCGACTTCAACAAGGCCGTCTGGTTCGCCGGCTACTCGACCAGGCTGGCCGCTGCTTCGGTGGTGGCCGACGCCAGCCTGCCGTACACGAACCTGATCGGGCAGACGCTCAACGGCAAGAAGATGCGCGACGCCTCCGGTTCCGGGACCGCGGGCCCGATCTGGGAGGCGGCGATGCAGGCCGCGCTGCAGGGTCTGCCGACGAGCCGGTTCGTGCAGCCGGACGACAAGACCATCCGCGGCGACGTGAAGGATCTGCCGTACCTGAAGGGGATGCCGCCGGCCGAGGCGATCGCCAAGCTGCTGGCGATGGGCTTCAAGGCCCAGGTCGCGCCGGCGCCGGTGGACTCGGACGCCGCGGCGGGTACCGTCGCCTACACCACCCCGCGGCAGGAGGACGGCGCGCCGGCGGGTGCGACCGTGACGCTGTTCCTCTCCAACGGCAGCAAGGCGCCGACCCCGCCACCGACCACACCGCCGACGATTCCGGGTAAGCCGCCGACCATCAAGCCGCCGCCGGGCTTCCCGACCTGTGGACCGTGGGACCCCAAGTATCCGAACTGCGGCCGCGGCCGCTGACCGTCCTGTGGATATCCGCGGGCGGACAGGTTCGGTGAGTCACTAGGCTGTGGTCTGCAAACGCCTCAGCTGAAAGGGATTCCCGTGACTGTCGACGAGCTGCACCGCGCCCGCCAGGAGTACGACGCCCTAGTCGCGCGCGGACTGAAGCTCGACCTGACGCGGGGCAAGCCGTCACCACGTCAGCTCGACCTCGCGAACGGGATGCTCGATCAACTGGACGCGCCGGTCTCCGCGGCCGGGGTCGACCTCCGCAACTACGGCGGGCTCGAAGGACTGCCGGAGCTGCGCGCGATCTTCGCCGACGCCTTGCAGGTGCCGGCCGATCAGCTGCTGGCGGCCGGTAACTCCAGCCTGGAGCTGATGCACGACGCGATCGTGTTCGCTTTGCTGGGCGCCGTACCAGGTGCCGAGCGGCGTTGGGTCGACGAGCCGGAGATCACGTTCCTCTGCCCGGTGCCCGGGTACGACCGACACTTCGCGGTGTGCGAGCGGTTCGGCATCAAGATGGTCCCGGTGCCGATGACCGCGGACGGCCCGGACATGGATGTCGTCGAGCGGCTGGTCGCCGCGGACCCACAGGTGAAGGGCATCTGGTGCGTGCCCAAGTACAGCAACCCCGACGGCACGGTCTACTCGGACGAGACGGTACGGCGCCTGGCCGCGATGGAGACCGCGGCGCCGGACTTCCGGATCTTCTGGGACAACGCGTACGCCGTCCATCACCTGACCGACGTGGAGACTGAGATCGCCGACGTGCTGGCGCTGTGCGCGGAGCACGGTCATCCGGACCGGGCGTTCGTGTTCGGGTCGAGCTCGAAGATCACCTTCGCCGGCTGCGGTGTCGCGTTCTTCGGGTCCTCCCCCGCCAACGTCGCCTGGTGGTTGAGCCACACCTCGAAGCGCAGCATCGGCCCGGACAAGATCAACCAGCTCCGGCATGTGCGCTTCCTCCGCGACACCGACGGCCTGCGGGAGCACATGCGGGACCTGGCCGAGTTGATCCGGCCCAAGTTCGAGGCGGTCGACAAGATCCTCACCGCTGAGCTCGGCGCCACCGGCCTGGCCTCGTGGACCAGCCCGGCCGGCGGCTACTTCATCACGCTGCAGGTGCCGGAGGGCTGTGCCCGCGCGGTCGTCGCCAAGGCCAAGGACGCCGGCATCGCCCTCACCCCGGCCGGCGCGAGTCACCCGTACGGCGACGACCCCGACGACCGCACGATCCGGATCGCCCCCACCTACCCCGAGCTACCGGAAGTGGAGGCAGCCATCTCCGGCCTCGCGACCTGCGTCCGCCTCGTCGGCCTCGAGAAGCAGCACGCCGCGGGCTGAGCTACTGAGCCGGGATCTCGAAGATCAGGCAGGTCGAGGTGGCGTGCGCCAACAGGGTGCCCCGCTCGTCGAACAGGCGCGCTTCGGCGGCGGCGGTACGGCGGCCGCGAGTGATGATGGAGCCTTCGCAGCGGAGCACGCCGGAGGCGATCGTGACCGGCTTGAGGAAGCGCGTCATCAGGTCGAGCGAGGTGTAGCCGACGCCGGCCGGCAGCGTCGAGTGCACGGTGCAGCCGGCCGCGGTGTCGAGCAGGGTCGCGATGATCCCGCCGTGCACCGTGCCGAGCGGGTTGTAGTGGAACTCCGCCGCCGGCATGAAGACCGTGACCCGGCCCTCCTCGACCTCGAACCCGGTCCCGCCGACCAGCTGCAGGATCGGCGGCGCCGGGATCTTCCCGTCCCGCATCGCCTCCAGCATCTCCAGCCCGGAGACCGCGCCGAGCGACGCGGCTGTCAGCGCCGGGTCGGACCAGGAGAACGTACGGCTGCGGGTCGCCTGCTGGGTCTCAGTCATGGACCGAGCGTCACATCACGCACCTGGGTCTGTCAACGAGACCTAGCCCTCACCCGATCGGGCGGTTGTCCACCGACCAGTCCAATGCGTCGTACGTGGTCATGGGGCCTCCCGACCTGGACTGAGGAGCGTAGGGAGCGAAGCGACTGGAGCGACGAGGGAAGGCCGGGAGTCAAAGCCCCGTGACCCCGCCGGCGCCGAAGGCCCGGCCAAAAGCACAGCGGTGGACGGTGGTCGTGCTGCGCGAGGTGTTCAACGGCATCCGGCGGTTCGACGACCTGCGGATCCGGACCGACATCCCGCGCCAGGTGCTGTCCAACCGGCTCGGCACCCTCGTCGACCACGGCATCCTCCGCCGGGTGCCGTACCGGGAGCCGGCGCCCGGCAGCGCGACGAGCACCGGCTGACCGAGAAGGGCTTCGACCTCTACCCGCTGCTCATCGCGATCCGCGACTGGGGTGACAAGTACCTCGTCGGCGACGAGGGTTCACCGCTCACCATCACCCACCGAGACTGCGGCGCAGTCGTCCACACCGAGGTCCACTGCGAGGCCGGGCATACCGTTCTGTCACCGCGTGACGCCGTACCGCGACCGGGTCCGGGTGCGCGCCGCCGACGGTCAAACGTATGAAAACAAGGCTTTCCGGCCCCGGTCCCCACTTCTCGCGCAGTACTGGGTAGGCTGCACCGGCGAAGAACAACCTCGGGGATCTGGGGGAGGTTGAGTGAGGCAGTTCAACGCGCCACCCGGTTGGCCCGACCCGCCGAACGCGAGGTGGCGTCCACCCAAACGCTGGGGCCCTGCTGAGTCCTGGCCGCCCGCGCCGTCCGGCTGGGCGTTCTGGGTCGACGAGGACGGTCGTCCGGTCCGTGGACCGATCGGCCGGTACGGCGGTCCGAGCATCGTCAAGCTCGGCGCGGTCGCTGCCGTCGTCCTCGCATCGATCGGCCTGGTGCTGTTCAACCCGTTCACCGGCGGCGACGACTCGTCGACCACCGCTGCGCCGACGTCCGAGGTCGAGACGACCCCGGCGCCGGAGGACACGCCGACCGCGCCCGAAACCGGCGCTCCGGCGACGACTGCCCCGACCACGGCGCCCACGCACACGCCGACGCACACGCCGTCGCAGACACCCAGCTCCACGCCCACCGAGTCGGAGTCGCCAACACCGACGCCGTCGTCGACGACGCCGGTGCCGACCACCGACCCAACGACCGAACCCGTCAGCACCAGCGACGCGATCGCGTACAAGAACTGCGCCGAGGTCCGTGCGGCCGGCAAAGCACCCCTGCTCCGCGGTCAGCCGGGCTACACCGAAGAGCTCGACCGCAACGGCGACGGCATCGCCTGCGAGAAGGGCAACTCCTGATCAATGACGCACGGGTGGGCCGCAGTGCGACCCACCCGTTCTGAATCAGCCGGCCTGGGCCGTGTTGTAGACGTTCTGGGCGTCGGTGCCGAAGTAGGGGCCGAACATCCAGGTCGGGATGAAGTTGATCTTGTAGCTGTTCACCGAGTTGACGATGCCGGCGCCGGTCGACTCGCTGAACTGCAGGAACCAGCCACCGCCGCTCGAGCCGCCGGTCATGTCGCACGTCATCCCGATCCCGTCGGAGATGAACGCGTCGAACGTCGACCCACTGCAGTAGATCAGCTTCGAACCGTCGTACGGCGCAGCGGCCGGGTAACCGAACGCGTACATGTTCTGGCCGCGCGCCTGGTTGAACGCGATGCCCTGCCCGCCGACCACGTCGGTGAGGTTCTGGCCGTTGAGCGGGTTCACCGCGGCCGCGCCGACGTCGTAGTTGATGTCCTCACTGGCCACCCACTGCGGCGTCGCGTAGGTCTTCTTCGCCGTCCAGGTCCCGTACGGCGTGCTGCCGTTGTTGTACGCCGGGACGAACACCCAGTTGGTGTGGAATGCGCCGTCCAGCTTCACGCAGTGCCCGGCGGTGATGACGGTGCTCTCGTTCGTACTCGTCACCGCCGTACCACTGCAGGACGCCGTACGGCCCTGATAGGTGAAGAACACCCGGCCTTCGGTGCTGACGATCTTGCCGCCACCGGTCCACTGACCACCTCCGTTCGGGAAAGCGGTCGGCGCGACTGTGGTCGGCTTACCGGCTGCCGCGACCTTGCCGGCCAGGCCCTGCTTCGGTTTCAGCAGCCGATCGATCGGTACGGCGGACTTCATCCGCTCGGGTGTCCAGAAGTCTCTGACCTTGGCCTGCTCGGCTTTGGTCGTGGCCTGCTCGTACACCGGCGACGGTTTCGCGGTGGGCGCCGCGGTCGCCGTACCGGTCAGCGGTACGACGAGGCCGACGGCGCACAGGGTTGCGATGAAGGCGGGGCGGAATCGCATCATCTGTAGCCACTCTTTCCCGGCCGGTGGGCGTGCCGGCCGCGCTCACGGGAACGATCTGGCCGGACCGGTTTCACTGTGTCACCGGTCCGTCACTTCAGGTGCGCCACGATAAGCGGAAAACGAGCGCTTCAAAAGGTCATAGTCGGATCGACTTCTTGTTCATGAACTCCTCGATGCCGGCCGGGCCGAGTTCGCGGCCGATGCCGGAGCGTTTGATCCCGCCGAACGGGAGGTCGGCCTGGGATCCGCCGGCGCGGTTGAGGTAGACCATGCCGGCGTCGATGCGCTCGGCGACGCGGCGGAGGCGATCGGGGTCGGTCCCCCACACGCTGGCGCCGAGACCGAACGGGGTGTCGTTGGCCAGCCGGACCGCGTCGTCCTCGGTCTCGGCCCGGAACACGATCACGACCGGCCCGAAGATCTCTTCGTAGTACGCGTCCATGCCGGGCGCGACATCGGTGAGCACGGTCGCCTCGAGGTACGCGCCGGGCTCGATCCGGTGACCGCCGGTCCGCAGCGTCGCGCCTTGCTCGACCGCCTTCGCGACCTGGGCCGCGACCTCGTCCGCCGCCGCGATCGACGCGAGTGGTGGCAGCTTCGTCTCCGGGTCGGCGGGATCGCCTGGGACGTAGTACTCCGCGACCCGTTTGGTCAGCCGGTCGACGTACTCGTCGTAGATGTCGGCGAGCACGATCATCCGCTTCGGCGCGTTGCACGACTGACCGCAGTTCCGCATCCGCGCGGTCGCGGTGGCGTTGACCGTCTCGTCCATGTCGTCGGTGTCGAGCACGATCAGCGGGTCCGAGCCGCCGAGTTCGAGCACGGTCTTCTTCAGGTGCCGGCCGGCCTCGGCGGCGACCGCCACCCCGGCCTGTTCGCTGCCGGTCAGCGAGACGCCCATGATCCGCGGGTCGGCCAGGATCGCCGGGATCTGCCGGCTGGACGCGTACGTGTTGACGTAGACGTCGTCCGGTACGCCGGCCTCCCGCAGTACCTCCTCGATCGCGCGCGCCGAGCGCGGGCAGATCGACGCGTGCTTGAGCAGGATCGTGTTGCCGAGCACCAGGTTCGGCGCGACGAACCGGGCCACCTGGTAGCACGGGAAGTTCCACGGCATGATCCCGACCAACGCACCGATCGGGCTCTTGGTGATGACCGCCTTGCCGCCCTTGATGTTCAGCGGTTCGTCGGCCAGCAACGCCGGCCCTTGCTCGGCGTAGTACCGGAAGATGTCGACCACGATCCCGATCTCGCCGCGGCCCTCGTTGATCCGCTTCCCCATCTCCAGCGTCATCACCGCAGCCAGCTCGTCGGTCCGCGCTTCGAAGATGTCCGCCGCCCGGGCCACGATCGCGGCCCGCTCCTGCACCGACCGGCCACGCCAGCCCGGGAACCCGGCGTGCACCCGCCCGATCGCCTCCCGCACCTCCTCGTCCGTCGAGTTGGCCACCTCCTCGACCAGCACCCCGTTCGCAGGATTCGTCAGCACATACATGGCTCCTCCATCCACAGACGACGCAAGCGCCCAGGCTAACCACTTCTCTCCATACTGTATACAGTGGTCTCATCTGTTGTAGTCAGGGGTGTTCACAAGGCAAGCTCATGGCAGCCCGTTGTCCCGCCCTGAGTGATCGGATGCCCGCCCGTGTCTGAGCAGCGGAAGTTTCGTGTTGTCCTGCGACTGGTCGCCGTACTGGTTGCCGTGTCTGTGCCGAGTCTGGCGCTTGCGTCGCCGGATGCCAGCCCGCCCCCGGATCCCGCCAACGCCTGGCAGTACCCGCACTGGCCGCAGAAGCAGCCGTGGCAGGAGTCGGGTGAGCAGCAGCGGATCGCCTCCACGACCGGCAACGGTCTGCCGGGGCCGATCGATCCCCAGAACTGGGAGAACCCGGACCACATGACCTGGAGCGACTATCGCAAGCCGCCCGGGACGAACTGGGCCGACCCGGACGTCAAGGGGTCGACCAGGACGTTCAAGGGTGCGCTGGTGCTGGTCGACTACCCGAACCAGGACTTCGTCGTGACCAAGCCGAAGGGGTCGACGCCGTTCGGCAACCCGAGTGCCGAGGCGAACGGCGTACCAAGGGATCAAGTCGCCGAGTTCTACAAGAACTTCCTCAACACCCCCGGCGCGCTGAATCGCGGTCACACCATCCACGAGTACTGGATGGAGGACTCCGGCGGCCGGTACGGCGTCGAGCTCACCGGGTTCGGCCCGTACCGGATGCCCGGCAAGTCGCACGAGTACGCGATGGAGTTCCAGGGCGGCACCGCCTGTCCGGCCGGCGACAACTGCACCAAGAACATCCGGACCGACGCCCGCGCCGCCTGGGTCGCCGCCACCGGACCCGAGGTGCCGGCCGGTTTCGACTTCGTCTTCTACCTGAGCGCCGGGCAGGACGAGTCGTCCACCTGGCAGGAGTTCGGGATGATGAAGTTCCCGACCAAGGAGGACGTCACCGACGAGTTCGGCCCGCCGGACCCGGCCCTGCCGAACTGGTCGAACACCCGGTACGTCGACTGGACCTCATGGGCCGCCGGTGCGTCGATCTGGCCGAACGCGGGCGGCGGTTCGTCGACCCAGGCGGAGAGCTCCGGGATGGCGGTCTACGCGCACGAACTGAGCCACATCCTCGGCATCGGCGACAACTACAACAATCCGTACGGCGTCCCACCACGGCGCGCGTACACCGGTATCTGGGAGATGCTCAGCCGGGGCAGCTTCAACGGACCGGGTGGACCGCACAGCCGGTGGATGATCCCGGCCACCGGTGGTGCGTCGATGGGCGCACAACACATGCTGCGGAACAAGATCAAGCTGCAGATGGTCGACGAGCAGAACGTCCTCCGGCTGTCCCGCGATGCATTGAAGACCTCGGGTGTCGTGATCGCCGACGTCACCGCGCGGACCGTGCAACCAGGCCCGAAGGGGCTGGCTGGGGTGAACGTCGAGCTCGGCGCCGCGGGTGATCTCGCGCCCGCGTGCAACGTCGCGACGGACCCGATGTGCGACGGCCGCGGGTACCAGAACTACACGGTCGAGGTCGTCGACCGGATGGGCACCGACTCGTTCACCCCCGACTCCGGCGTCCTGCTGGCGAAGACGAAGAACGAGGACCGGGCGCCGTTCGAGTGGGTCGTCGACGCCAACCCGCAGAACATCAACATGACCGACTACGTGCTGCCCGACGGTACCGAGGTCCCGATCACCATCGGCGACTACCGTCAACTGTCGGACGCCCTGTTCCACGCGGGCACGAACTCGGGCAGCGAATACGAGTACACCGATACCGCCAACCGTCTGCACTTCTACATCACCAACGTCAAACGGGATCAGCAGGGCGTCCTGTCCTACACGGTCGCCATCCGATCGCTCGACGGCGCCGGACCGCAGAAGCGCGGCGTCCGCGTCCTCCCGACGGCCGCGGTGAAGGCCCAGAACGGCGTACTCACTTGCAAGTTCCCGCTCACCAACACCGGCAAGGCCGGCGGCGGAACCCAGCACCCCGAGGACGTCACGTCGTACCTCAAGGGCGACGTCTACCGCCTCAGCGCCACGATCGACGGCAACGGCTGGTCGATGTCCCTCCCCAACGCCCTGACCACCGCCAACGCAGGCGAACACACCACCGTCCCGGTCCACGCGAAGCCCGGCACATCACCCCTGGCCAAGATCACCCTGACCGCCATCTCCGAAAGCGACCCCACCAAGAAGTCCACCGCGACCTGCATCGCGGTCAAGCAGTAAGAGCAACCAGCTCGTCCACCGTCCACACGCCGTCGACGCCGGGCGCGGAGATCAAGTACTCCGCGACCCGGACGGCGGTCCAGCCGTGGGCCTCGGTCAGGCCGGCGGCGATCCAGCGGAGGTATGGGATGGTCGGCGCTTTCGGCTCGAGATCGCCCACCGTCCCATGCGTCACCGTGAACATCGGTACGCCGTCCTGTTCGCCAACGCGGGCCACGGTTTCGTAGCGGCCCGGGCCCATCGCGTGGACCGCGTCGACGTCCGGGAGCAGGGCGGTCAGGTCGCGGGCGTATTCACCGCCTGGCTCGCGACGCATCTCCTGGGCGGCCACATCGCCCAACTGTTCCGGAGTCAGCAGATAGGCCCGCGCGGCCACTCGCCCCGGCGCTGTCGGGTCGTAGAACGCCGACCCGCCGCCCCACACCCTCGACTCCCCGGCGAACACCAATCCACCCGGCACCTCGACTGCCACGATCCGGTCGGGGTCGGTGTGGTCGCGGCAGCCTGGGTACACGCGTGCGCCACCGGCCGGGCGGCCGCCGGCGAGGTAGCAGCGGAAGCGGTCGAGCGCGAGATTGGACCCGTAGGCGACGTACCAGACTCGCTGCATCGAACCTCTCAGGCCGGAAGCGGACGTTCGGCGAAGGCCTGTTCGGCCTCCGCCAGCACAATGCGGGAAGCATCACGGTACCGGCGATCCGCTTCGGCCGGGGTGTTCCCCACCGCCGTCAGCCCCAGCCGGCCCTTCTCGGTCAGGCAGCTGATCATGTGGAACACGACGCCGACCTGCCGGGACTGGTCGAAGTGCAGCCCGTGCCGCGCGACGATGTCGAACAGGTCCGCCGGCATCAGGCCGGTCAGCAGTTCCGACTCGAGGTGATCGGTCGCGACCAGATGTTTCTCATCGCCTCCCGGTGTCATGAAGAGCGCCGTCCGCGGGTCGTAGCGCCCGTCGGTCAGGAACTGCAGGGTGAGGAACGGATGCGTCGTCCCGCCCTTGCGCAGGTTCAGTTCGATCGCGTACGGCGTCCAGCCGCCGTCCGCACCGCGGACCACGACGAAGTCGACCGCGAACCGTCCGAGCGCACCCTCGGTCGCCAACCGCCGCCCGATCGTTGCGGCGTGCTCGGTGATCAGCCGCGCGTACTCGGGCGCAGCCGGGAACACACAGCCCAGATAGCTCTGACCGCTCGCACCACCGAGCAGCTGATCATGCGTGGACAACAGCTCGATCTCACCACGAGGCAACACCCGCAGCTGCACACTCGGACTCCGCAGCTCGTCGCCGACGATCCGCTCCTCGACGATGCCGCCGTTCTCGGCGAACTTGGCGAGGTAGACGTCGAACGGCGTCTTCTGCGACTCCAGCTCCATCTCCAGCAGTCGCTTCGAGACCTCGTCGCGTTCCGTGGCCGAACCGGGTGCCGGCAGCCCCTTCAGCCGGACCACCGCGTTGCCCTCACCCGAGACACCCTCGTTGAGCTTCACGATCGCGCTGTCCATCGTGGGCCGTTCGGCCCGCATCGCCAGCACCGCGTCGGCGATGTCGTCGAGGCTGCGCAGGTTCTCCGCCCCGAGCGGATGCGGTACGCCGACCTCCGCGAACAACCTCCGGCACCCGGACTTCGAACCCAGCGGGGCCAGTCGCGGATCGGCGCCGTACATCGGAATGCCAAGACTGATCGCGACATCGCGCTCGAGCTCGGTCGTGTTGTAGGGAACCAAGTGTGAGCGCATCGGGTTCGGGATCAGCGCGGCGATCCGCTGCAGCAGCCGCGGCCGGGCCAGGAGTTTCTCGCTGAGCGAGATCGGCGTGGCGTCGTTGACCGCGATCAGCGACAGCCGGGCCCGCGCGTGGCTCGGGATCACCCCGGGCAGCAGCGCCAGGTAGTACTCGACGATCTCGGGCGCGATCGGCATGGACGTCACGTAGACCATCCGCAGCCGCGGCTCCCGGAGCAGGATCAGCAGGAACAGGAACCGTTCCTCGTAGGCCTGCATCATCGTTCCGGTCCCGGTGGTCTCGGTCCGGTCCAGAGTGATCGACGGTACGACGACCACCGACTCGTCGTCGTGGTTGAGCCGCATGGCGTCCCACACCCCGGCCATCCGCGTCTGCAACTGGTCGAAGTGACGGTAGCGCTCGTCCTCGCTCAGCGCTGACAGCACCTGCGCCGCCTGGCCCGGAGCAGTCCAGAGGTCGCCGGTCATGACGCGACCTTCGAGGTGTCCAGGCCGCGGATACTGTAGGCGTGCACGGTCCGGCTGAAGCCGCGAACCTCCCGCAACCCGGCGTCCTCGCCGACGACCGCGTTACCGGCGGCGCTGTAAACCCGTTCGGTAGCGAGGATCTGCCACGGTTCCGCGTCGGCGCACAGCCGCGCGGCCAGGTTGGTCACACTGCCGATCGCGGCATAGTCGAGCCGCCCGTCGAACCCGATGGTCCCGAGCGTCGCGTAGCCCTGGGCGACCCCGATGCCGAGCCCGAGGTCATGCCCGTGCCGGCTCCACGCCTCGGCCAGCCCGCGGACCCGGGTCCGCATCGCCACACTCATCCGCAACGCGCGCAGCGGGCCGTCCTCGCACCGCACCGGGTCGTTGAAGAACACCATCAGGCCGTCGCCGGTGAAGCGTTCGAGTGTGCCCTCGAACCGGAAGATCAGGTCACCGAGCGCGTGGTGGTACTCCTCGAGCACGCCCATCACCTCCTCCGGTTCACTCGCCTCGGCGAAGGTGGTGAAACCGCGCAGGTCGCAGAAGACCACGACGATCTCGCGCCGGTGGCTGGCCAGGAACGACTCGTCGCCGGAGTCGACGATCAGCTCGGCCAACTGCGGGCTGAGGAACCGGCGCAACCGGCCCATCCGCTGCAGCTGGGAGACCTGGCTCTCGACCCGCGACTCGAGTTCCTGGTTCCACGCGGTCAGCTCGGCGGCCTGGCGTTTGATCGTGTCCTGGTACCGCTTGATCCTGGCCAGCGACGCCACCCGGGCCAGTAGCTCGCTCTGGTTGACCGGCTTGGTCAGGAAGTCGTCCGCCCCGGCCTCGAGTGCCTTCACCTTCTGCTCGTCACCGCTGGCCGTGACCATCACGACCGGCAGGTACGCCGTGTCCACCTGGTCGCGGATCCGCCGGCACACCTCATACCCGTCGATCCCCGGCATCAGGATGTCGAGCAGGACGAGATCGATGTCCTCGGCTCCGATCAGCTCCAGCGCCTGTTCACCGGAGGACGCCGTCAGTACGTCGTACCCGCGCGGAGCGAGGATCGCCTCGAGCAGCCGGACGTTCGGCGGCTGGTCATCGACCACCAGCACCCTGGTCATCTGATCGGTCATGTCGCACCTCCGAGCCGGAGGAAGTCCTTCACCTGCTGGGGAAGCCGGCGGACGCTGATCGGCTTCTCGACGTAACCGGTGAACCCGGACGCGAACGCGTGCTCGCGGTCGTCGTCCATCGCGAACGCGGTCACCGCCACCACCGGTACGTCGCGGGTCCGCTCACCGGCCCGGATCCGGCGCAGCGCCTCGGCACCGTCGATCCCGGGCAGCTGGAGATCCATCAGGATCAGGTCGGGTTCCTCCGACGCCGCCAGCCGGACGCCGTCCTCACCCGAGGTCGCCTCGATCACCTCGTAGCCGGAGAACAGCAGGACGTCCCGCACCAGTTTCAGATTCTTCGGATTGTCCTCCACCACCAGGATCCGGCCTGGGCTCATCAACTCTCCCCCTCGTCGTCTGCTATGGCTCCGACCGCCCGCAGAGCGTGGAGCAACGCCTCCCGGCTGACCGGCTTGACCAGATAGGCGGCGGCACCGAGCGCGGCGCCGCGCGATCGTTCGTCGACAATCGACACGATGATCACCGGGATGTCGCGCGTGCCCGGTTCGGCCTTCAGCGCCTGCAGGACCGCCCATCCGTCGATCCCCGGCAGCCGGATGTCCAGCAGTACGGCGGCCGGCCGCACTCGTCGTACGGCGTCCAACCCGGACTGACCGTCACCGGCCACTGTGACCCGCAGCGCGGGACCGGATAGGTAGGCCGTGAGCAGGTCGAGCGACGGCCGGTCGTCCTCGATGACGACCACGTCGCCGACCGTCCGGGCCTGGTCCGGCCGGGACTCGTTCTCCCTGCTGCGCAAGGAGAATCCGAACGTGCTGCCGACTCCGACCTCGCTCTCCAGCCACATCCGGCCGCCGAGCAGTTCGACGATCCGGCGCGACAGCGTGAGCCCGAGACCGGTGCCCTCTTCCTGCGACGGCCCCCGGCCGCCCTGCTGGAACGACTCGAAGATCCGCTCCCGATCCTCCGGCGGTACGCCGCGGCCGTTGTCGGTGACGGCGATGTGCACGTCGGCGCCGGAGCGGGTCGCGCGAACCACCACCGAGCCGCCGTCGCCGGTGAACTTCACCGCGTTCGTCATCAGGTTGAGCACGACCTGCTTCAGTCGCAGCTCGTCGGCGTACACCTGATCGATCCCGGGCCCGACCTCGACCCGCAGGTCGATGCCGTGTGCGGTGGCCCGCTCGCGCAGCATCGACGCGGTGTTGTCGAGCAGCCGCCGCAACGGGAACGTCGAGTACTCCAGCTCCATCCGGCCGGCCTCGACCTTGGACAGATCGAGGATCTCGTTCAGCAGTTCGAGCAGGTGCTTGCCCGAGCCGTGGATGTCGCGCAGGTACTCCTCCTGCCGCTCGTTGAGATCCCCGAACATGCGCTCCAGCAGAACTTCGGAGAACCCGAGTACGGCGTTCAGCGGTGTCCGCAACTCGTGCGACATGCTGGCCAGGAACTCCGACTTGTGCCGGCTCGCGACCTCCAGCTCCGCACTGCGCTGCTTCAGCTCCCGGAACAGCTGCGCGTTCAGCAGCGTGAGTGTCGACTGATCGGCGAGCATCTCCAGCAGCGTCAGCGTCTCGTCCGAGAACTCACCCGGCCGCTTCCGCCGGACGACCAGCGAGCCGAGAATCTGCCCTTCCCGCAGCAGCGGTACGGCGACCAGCGACCGCCAGCCGGCGTCGTACAGCACGGCCAGATGCGGATCCCGCTCAGCCGTACTGAGATCGGGGACCGCGAGCGGCCGGCCGAGCTTGGCCGCCCGGCCGACCAGCGTCTCGTCCAGGTGGATCCGGGTGGCCCGCAGCCGCTCGATCACACTCGGCGCCGTCTGGTAGACGCTGCGGACCAGGAAGCACTGCTCGTCCTGGTCGTACTCCATGATCGAACCGCCGTCGGTCGCCGAGATCCGGACCGCGTGCTTCGCGATCGTCGACAGCACCTTGGTGACATCGAGACTGGAGTTGACCGCCTCGCCGACCTCGCGGAGCGCCTCCAGCTCGCCGACCCTGCGGGCGAGCTCGGCGCCCCGGGACTCCAACTGCTGCACGAGCTTCACGCTGTTGACCGCCATCGCGGCCTGTCCTGCGAAGGCGGTCACGAGATCCTGCTCGCGCTGATCGAACGGGCTGACCTCGTTGCGCCAGACCGCCAGCGCCCCGACCACCTCGTCGTCGACGAGCATCGGCGCACCCATCGTGGTCCGAAAGCCGGCCACCCGCTGCAGATCCTGCCGGTTGTAGTCCGGATCGGCCAGCACGTCGGCGATCTGCTGAGTACTGCGATCCAGGCCGGCCCGGCCGACCAGTGTCCCGCGGTCCATCGGGATCGGATGCTCGCGGACGTAGTGGATCGACTCCGCCGACATGCCGACTGCTTTGCTGAGGCGGTAGTACCCGTCCTCGAACAGATACAGCTGCGCGGCCTGTGACCGGCAGAGCCGGCGGGCGCTCTCGACGATGGTGGTGAGGACCCGGTCCGGGTCGCCGGCTGAGCGGCCGACCGCGGAGAGTACTTCGTTGGCCGCGGCGAACTGGTCGGACAATGCCGCGAGCTGTCCTTGGAGCCCCTGGTGCTCCACTGCTGATCCGGCGCCTCCAGCGAGCGCCCGCCCGCCCATCGCAGCCTCCCCCACCCCGGGTCCCCCAGGCCGCGCTCCTCCAGTCTCCCGCCGTACGTCGCGGAGAGCAATCACTCCCCGGTCATCGAACCACCGTTTGAACGCTCAGAAGGGCGTGAAAGTCACGCGGTTCAGACAGGAGAGTTCATCTTCCGTCGGTTAATCGTTCAGGTTAGGGTGCGGGCGACGCAGTGCTGGTGTTTGAGACTCCATCCGCCCCATCCGCCCACCAGGAGACCACGCATGCCAGACATCAACCGTCGCAGGTTCCTCCAGCTCGCCGGTGCCACGGCCGCGTTCAGCGCGATGGCGAACAGTATCGAGCAGGCCGCCGCGATCCCGGCGCACCGCCGGTCCGGCAGCATCGAGGATGTCGAGCACATCGTCGTACTGATGCAGGAAAATCGTTCGTTCGACCACTACTTCGGCACCCTCAACGGGGTCCGCGGCTTCGGCGATCCACGGCCGGTGACGCTGCCGAGCGGCAAACCCGTCTGGCATCAGACGAGCAGCACCGGCCAGGAGACGCTGCCGTTCCACCCGGAGGCGGACGACCTCGGCCTGCAGTTCCTCCAGGGGTTGCCGCACAGCTGGCCGGACGGACAGCAGGCCATCAACCGCGGCAAGTACAACCAGTGGATCGCGGCCAAGTCCGCGGTCACGATGGCGTACCTGACCCGCGAGGACATCCCGTTCCACTTCGCGCTCGCGGACAAGTTCACCATCTGCGACGCGTACCACTGCTCGTTCATCGGGGCGACCGACCCCAACCGCTACTACATGTGGACCGGCTACACCGGGAACGACGGCACCGGCGGCGGCCCGGTGATGGGGAACGACGAGCTCGGCTACGGCTGGACGACGTACCCGGAACGGCTCGAGCAGGCTGGCGTGTCATGGAAGATCTACCAGGACATCGGCGACGGTCTGGACGCGGCCGGCTCGTGGGGCTGGATCGAGGACGCGTACCGCGGCAACTACGGCGACAACTCGCTGCTGTACTTCAACACCTACCGCAACGCCACGCCCGGGAATCCCCTGTACGACAAGGCACGCACCGGCACCAACGCCAAGGCCGGCGAGAGCCTGTTCGGTCAGCTGGCCGCCGATGTGAAGGCGAACCGGCTGCCGCAGATCTCGTGGATCACGGCGCCGGAAGCGTTCAGCGAGCACTCGAACTGGCCGACCAACTACGGCGCCTGGTACATCTCCCAGGTCCTCGACGCGCTGACCGCGAACCCCGAGGTCTGGAGCAAGACCGCACTCTTCGTCACGTACGACGAGAACGACGGCTTCTTCGATCACATCGTCCCGCCGTACCCGCCGGCCTCGCCGTCCCAGGGATTGTCGACAATCGACACGACGCTGGACTACTACCCGGGCAGCAGCAAGCTGGTCGCCGGACCGTACGGACTCGGCCCGCGGGTTCCGATGTTCGTGGTGTCGCCGTGGAGCACCGGCGGTTACACCTGCTCGGAGGTGTTCGACCACACCTCGATCATCCGGTTCATGGAGCAGCGGTTCGGCGTGCACGAGCCGAACATCTCGCCGTGGCGGCGGGCGATCTGCGGTGACCTCACCTCGGCCTTCGACTTCGGCACCGCGAGCACCCAGCCCGCGGAGCTTCCGGACACGTCGGCCTACCAGCCGCCGGACGACGACCGGCACCCGGACTACCGGCCCACGCCGCCGGCGGTCGGCAGCATCCCGGCCCAGGAGCGCGGCCGCCGCCGTACCAGGCCGTTGCCCTACGCACCGGTCGTCGACGGCTCTGTTGCCGGCGGCAAGTACACACTCAACTTCGCGTCCGGAACCAAGGCCGGTGCCCAGTTCCTGGTCACGGCGGCGAACCGCACCGACGGCCCGTGGACCTACACGACCGAGGCCGGCAAGAGCATCGCGGACAGCTGGAACACCATCTACTCCAACGGTGTCTACGACCTGACCGTGCACGGCCCGAACGGCTTCCTCCGCACCTTCAAGGGCAAGCCCGCCACCGGCCTCGAGATCACCGCCCGCGAGAACGCCCGCACCGGCGACGTCGACCTCACCTTCAGCACCGACGTCGCCCGCCGCGTCACCCTCACCAGCGCGTACGGCGGCAAGCCCAAGCGCCTCGACCTCCGCCCGGGCAAGACCACCCACACCAGCACCACGACCAACCGCTGGTACGACGTCCAGATCCTCACCGACTCCGACCCGACGTACCTCCGCCGCTACGCCGGCCACATCGAAAACGGCACCGTCGGCCTCAGCGACCCAGCCATCCGCACTGTCTGACCTGGACTAGATGATCGGCGTCTCCGGCGCGCTCGCCGCCGGGACGTCGGTCTTCTCCTCTTCGTCGAGTTCGTCGACGCGGATTCGGGTGGTCCAGCGGTTGTCGGGGTCGGGTTGGGGGATGGAGTCGAGGAGGAGCTTCGTGTAGGGGTGGGACGGGTCGTGCATGACCTTGGAGACAGGGCCGCGTTCGACGATGGAGCCCTTGGTGATGACCATGACCTCGCCGCCCAGGTAGTAGACGGTGGACAGGTCGTGGGTGATGAAGAGCGTGGTCATGCCGTGCTCGCGCTGGAAGTCGAGCAGGATGTCCAGGAAGTGCTTGCGTACCTGGGCGTCCAGCATCGACACCGGTTCGTCCGCGATGATGAACGACGGTCGCAGCATGTGCACCCGGGCGAGCATGATGCGTTGCCGCTGGCCGCCGGACAGTTGGTGCGGATACCGGCCGAGGACGTTCTCCGGCTCGAGCCGGACCGCCCGGAGTGACTCCTCGATCAGCTCCAAGCCCTTGGACCGGCTCTTGGTCAGGCCGAACTTCTTCACCGCCTTCCACAGCACCCGATCCACCCGATAGAAGGGATTGAAGATCGCATACGGGTCCTGGAAGACCGGCTGGACGTCGCGCCGATACTCGTCGTACTCGGACCGGCTCAGCTTGAAGATGTCCTTCCCGCCGTACAACACCGATCCAGCCGTCGGCTTCTGCAGGCCGAGGACGTTGCGGGCGATCGTGCTCTTGCCACTGCCACTCTGTCCGACGAGCGAGACGACCTGCGGGGGCGACGCGGCGAGCGCGAAGCTCACGTCATCCACGGCGGTGATGTACCCGCCTTCCACGCCGCGGGCGTGGAATCGTTGCTGTACGCCACGAAGTTCGAGCTCGGCCGAATGCTCCCGACTAGACTTCATGAGGCCCTCCGTCCCAGCCGCGGGATCGACTCGATCAGCTGCCGGGTGTACGGATCGCGCGGATCCTTGAACACCTGCCGTACGTCGCCCACCTCGACCAGCCGCCCTTCGTACATCACCGCGACCCGGTCGGCCAGCTGCGCGTGCACCCCCATGTCGTGCGAGATCACCATCAGAGTCACGCCGAAGTCGGTGCGCAGGTCGGCCAGCGACTGCAGGATCACCCGCTGGATGGTCACGTCCAGCGCGGTGGTCGGCTCGTCCGCGATCACCAGATCCGGTTCGAGGGCGACCGCGATCGCCATCAGTACCCGCTGCTTCATCCCGCCGGACAACTCGTGCGGGTACATCCGCGCGACCCGGGGCTCCAGCCCGACCTGACCGAGCAGCCTGGGGATCAGCTCCCCCAGTGAGTCCTTGCGAGCCGGCGCGTGTTCCAGGATCACGTCCTTGAACTGCTCCTGCACCCGCATCACCGGGTTGAGCGAACTCATGGATCCCTGCGGCAGATACGAGAGCGCGCTCCAGCGCAGTACCCGAAGCTCCTCGCCGTCGACCTTCAGCAGGTCCACCGGCGAACGCTTGGCCGGGTAGAACATCACCGAGCCGGCCGTCACCTTGCCCGGCGGTTTCAGCAACCGCAGCAAGGCGACCGCGAGCGTACTCTTCCCGCTGCCCGACTCCCCCGCGATCCCGAGGATCTCGCCCCGGCGGACGGCGAGGTCCAGGTCGCGCACCGCCGTCACGTTGCCACGCGTCGACCGGTACGTCACCTCGAGACCCTTGATCTCCAAGACCGAGTCACTCACCGGTCACTCCCCTCAGCCGCGGATTGTAGACCTCTTCCAACCCGATGTTGACCATGTTCAGCGCCGCGAACAGCAACGTCAGCAAGATGATCGGCACGGCGAACATCGGCCACGCGCCCAGGGTCAACGCGCCGGTGGTGATCGCGTTGTAGATGATCTGCCCGAGGTCGACCACCCCGCCGGGCCCGAGCCCGATGACCTCCAGCCCGACCAGACCGAAGATCGCACCGAGCGCCGAGGACGCGAACCCGACGCCGATGAACGGCAACAGGTTCGGCAGCAACTCGGTGGTGATGATCTCCAGGTCACGGGCCTTGCTGACCCGGGCCAGATCGACGTACGGCCGCGTCCGCAGGCTCAGGACCTGCGAACGGATCGTCTTGGCCGCGAACGGCCACGAGAAGATCGAGATCATCACGCCGACCTGGAACAGGGTGACGTTCTTCGCGTACGCCGACAGCGCGATCAGCAGCGGGAACGTCGGGATCACCAGCAGGATCCCGGTGAACGTGGACAGCACCCCGTCGATCCAGCCACCCTTGTACCCGGCGACGAACGCGACGATCACGCCGGCGACGGTCGAGATGACACCCGCGATCGCGCCGATCTGCAGCGACACCGAGAGTGCCTTGATCACCATCGCGAACACGTCCCGGCCGAACTGGTCGGTGCCGAGCAGATGATCCCCGGACGGCACCAGCCACTTCTCGTACGCCGCCACCTCGATCGGATCCTGGCCGCCACCGATGGCCTTCGTGATCAACGGGCTGCACAACGCCAGCAGCACCATCAACCCGAGGATCACCAGTCCGGTCGCCAGCCGCCGGCTGCCCCGGATCGTCCGCACCACCGCAGTCAGAAGTCTCATCGCGATCACTTCCAGTACTTGACCCGCGGATCCAGCAGCGGGAGCAGGAGGTCGAGGATCAGGACGGCGGTCAGCACCGAGAAGATCGCTATGTTGGTCACCCCAAGGATCGTGTTGAAGTCGAGCTGCTGGATCGCAGTGACGAGCGTCGTCCCGAGACCCGGGTAGTTGAACAGCTGCTCGACCAGAACGTTGCCGTTGAAGATGAAGCCGAGCGAGATGCCGAACGCGGTGATCTGCGGCAGGTAGCAGTTCCGCAGCGCGTACCGGGTCAGGATCCGCGAGCCCTTGAGACCCTTGGCCTCGGCGTACACCAGGTAGTCCTCGCCAAGGATCGGGATCATCAGCATCCGGGTGGAAAGGATCCAGCTGAACGTCCCGATCAGCACGATCGAGAACGCCGGCAGGAAGCCGTACTTGAGCACGCTGCCGATGAACTCCGGCGTGATCCCCGGACTGATACTCGAGTCGTACGCCGATCTGGCCGGCAGCATCCCGAGTGTGTACGCGAAGACGTACACGAGGATCAGCGCGACGAAGAAGTACGGCACGTGCGACAGCGCGATCGACAGGTTGGTCGCGATCCGCGAACCGAGCTTGCCGCGCCGCCAGCCCGCGATCGCCCCGATCACGACGCCGAAGATCCAGGACAGCACGGCGGAGATGCCGAGCAGACCGATGGTCCAGGGCAACGATCTGAGGATGACGGTCTGCGCCGGTGTCGGGTAGTTGATCAGCGACGGCCCCATGTCGCCGTGCAGGACCAGCTTCTCCATGTACTTGACGTACTGGGAGAACAGGTTGCCGTCGAGCCCGAACTCGTGCTGGTACCGCGCGATGAGCTCGGCACTCGCCTGCTGGTTGTAGATGTAGTTCTGCTGCAGGGTCTGGATCAGCGTCTGGATCGGGTCACCCGGCATCAGCCGGAAGAAGAAGAACGCGATGGTGAGCGCGCCCCACAGCTCCACCAGGTAGAGCCCGAACCGGCGGAGCGCGTACGCCGCCAGCGGGTGCCGCGACAGCCAGGCCCGCACCCCCGACGAAGGTGCGGAGTCCTGGCTCTTGTCCACAGCCACCACGGGCGGGGCTTCCGTCGTCACGCCGGTCCCTTCTGCCCGGTGGCCTTGATCTTGCCGAGCACGAAGATGAAGTGTGGCCACCAGTTCAGCGGCACCTCGTAGAGGTCGTCGTCGGTCGGCCAGCCGGACCAGAACGCGGTGTTGAAGAACTGCGGGTACCCGGTCTGGATCACCGGGAGCAGCGGCAGCTTCTGGAAGTAGATCTCCAGCGCCTGGTCGAGCAGCGGTTTCGCTTCCTCGCTGTTCGGGTCCATCCCGGCAAGCTTCTGGGATATCTCGTCGAACTGCGGATCCCGGAACCGCATCTTGTTCTTCCCGGCGGCGTTCTTGCCGATCGGCTGCGCCTTGCTGCTTTCCCAGTCGGTGTAGAGCTGCTCGGGGTCGATGGCGAATCCGGCCCAGCTCGAGTCGATGTCGTACTCGCCGCGCTGGAACTTCTGGTCGTGCACGCTGCCGGACAGGCTGCGCAGCGTGGCGGGCACCCCGACCTTGGCCAGGTCGACCTTCAGCACGTTGGCGATCGCGTACTCGTCCTTGTCGACTTGCGCCGGCGTGATGATCTCGAGGTTGATCTCCTTGCCCTTGTACGTCCGCTTGCCGGCGGCGTTCTTCGGGGCGATCTCGTCGAGCAGCTGGGTCGCCTTGTCCAGGTTGTACTCGAACTTGTACTTGTTCGCCAGCTCGTCGTTCTTCCACTTGTCGTTGGTCGGGTAGTCCGCCCACGGGTAGATCGCCGGCGGCACCTCGACCTGCCAGACCGACTTGCCGATCTTCTCCCGGTCCAGGCAGTAGTTGATCGCCTGGTGCATCTTCGGCTCCGCCATCACGCCGCGGGCCGGGTCGCAGTTCAGCCAGAGCACCCGCGGGTTCGGGTCGTGGAACTGCGTGGTCTGCAGCGCCGGGTAGCCGGTGTTGCGCAGCTGCTTGGCGTGCTGCTCGTCGATCGAGCCGACGTCGAACTCGGCCTTCTCGAACGACAGCGAGGCCTGATCGGCCTGCTTCGACGTGCTCTGGAAGATCACGTACTGCGGCTTGACGTCGAGCTTGTCCTTGTTCCAGTAGTTCGGGTCCTTCTCCCAGACGAACATCTTCTGGTTCCGGATCGCCTGCTTCAGCTTGTACGGGCCGGACCGGACCGGTGGGTTGTCCTTGTACTTCGTCGGGTCCTGCGACTTCCAGACGTGCTCGGGCATGATGTTGTTCGGCGCACCGGCGATCGCGGCGATGAAGTTGTAGTGCAACCGCGGGGTCGGCTTGAGCAGCTTGACCACCGCGGTGTGCGGGTCCGGAACCTCGACGTCCTTCACGAACTCCTTCAGCTCACCACCGCCACCGAACAGGTCCGGGCGGTCCTTCAGGAGCATCACGGTGAACCTGAAGTCGTTGGCGCCCAGCGGCTTGCCGTCGTTCCAGTGGGCCTTCGGGTCGAACTTGATGGTCAGCTCGGTGTGGTCGTCGTTGTACTTGTACTCCGTGGCCAGCCACGGCGTCAGCTTGCCGGTGGCGAAGCTGAGGAAGAACAACGGCTCGGTGGCGAGCTCGACGCCCGCGCCACCGGGTGAACCGTTCGGGATCATCCCGTTGAAGCTGTCGAAGACCGTGTACTCGACCTGGCCGACGATGACCGACTGGTCGCGCGGGACCGGGATGTTGGCCTTGCCGATCTGGATCGACTTGGTCGCGACCGGTTTGTTGTTGTTGGCGGGCTTGTCGGAGTACGAGCCGCCGCCGGAGCAGGCCGCCAGGAAGGCGGTCATCGCGGCGGCGGCGCCTCCTCCGAGCATGCTCCGCCGGCTCAGCTGGTAGCGGACGACGTCAGCGACATCTTCGAACTGGGGGCGCGGTGCATCGTTCATGACGAAAGTCACCTCCGTTTGTGTTGCGCGGACAGGGCGATCACCGACCGAGAGGTGCCACGGACTATAAGTAGCGTTGACAACGTTGGCAAGAGTTCATTGCCACGTTGGAACAATCACCCTGAACGTGCAGGTCAGTCGATATACCAACCTCTGACAACGTTGGTTCGCTCTGCGTAACGACCGGTCAGGCGGAACCTCGGCACTTCGTCACACGCCGCATCACACGCCGGCCCTCTTTGATCAGGCACGACGGCCGCATCGGGCGGTCGCGAAATTCCCAGGGGGAAAGACATGACGAACACGACGGTGGACTTCGAGGCGATCAAGGACAAGCAGCGAGCGGCGTGGGAGACCGGAGACTACCCGCGGGTGGGCAATACGTTGCAGATCATCGCCGAGCTCCTGGTCGAGGCCGCCGACGTACGGGCAGGGCAACGGGTTCTCGACGTCGCCTGCGGTCAGGGCAACGCCGCGATGGCGGCGGCCCGGCGGTTCGCCGAGGCGACCGGCGTCGACTACGCGGCGAATCTGCTCGAGCAGGGCCGCGAACGGGCGGCGGCGGAACACCTGCCGGTGACGTTCACCGAGGGGGACGCGGAGAAGTTGCCGGTTCCGGACAACTCGTTCGACCTGGTCTGCAGCACGGTCGGCGTGATGTTCGCGCCGAACCACCAGCAGGCCGCGGACGAGCTGGTCCGGGTGACGGCGCCGGGCGGCAAGATCGCGCTGGCGTCGTGGACACCGGCAGGCATGATCGGCCAGCTCTTCAAGACGGTGTCGAAGTGGGCACCCCCGCCGGCCGGCGTGAAACCGCCGACCCTGTGGGGCACCGAGGACCACCTGTTCGAGCTGTTCGGTGACCGGGTCGAGTGGGTCGCGCTGAACCGGCGCGAGTACGTGTTCCGCTACCACTCGCCGGAGCACTTCTCGGAGTGGTTCCGGGACTTCTACGGCCCGATCACCCGCCTGGCCGGGACGCTGGACGGCGAGGACCTGAACCAGTTCGCCCGGGAGCTCGCCGACGTACCGCGTGCGTTCGACTACGCCGACGACGGCACGGTCGCCGCCCGCGCGGAATACCTCGAGGCGGTCGGAATCCGCCGCTAGGGTGCGTCTCTCAATTCCCTGCAGTCGCGAGCAGGTGCTCGGCGGAGTGCAGCGCAAGGCGGAGGGCGGGGCTCGGAGTGGGGTTCTCCGTGCCTCGTCCTCCAACGCGGCGATGCGCCCGCCGAGTGCCGCGCAGCACGCAGGGAATTGGGAGTCGTGCCCTAGGGGTCCACACTGGTCTCTTGGGAGGGGGAGAGATCATGGTGACGATTCGGTTGCTCGGTCCGCCGGTGATCGAGCACGGCGGGGAGCCGGGTCGTCAGCCGCGTGGGCGGAAGGCGTGGGCGCTGCTCGGCTATCTGTTGCTGGCCGAGCGGCCGCCCAGCCGGCGCCGCCTCGCCGAGCTGTTCTTCGCCGACGCCGAGGATCCGCTCGGCGCGCTGCGGTGGACGCTGGCCGAGCTCCGCCGCACGATCGGCGTACCGGATCTGCTGACCGGCGATCCGGTCGTCACCGCGCTCGACGGTACGACGACCATCGATGTGCTCACGCTGACCGAGCCGTCGGCCGCGCCGGAGTCGTTGCTCAAGCTCGGCGGTGAACTCCTCGATGGTGTGGATCTGGAGTCCTGTCCGGAGTTCGAGTCGTGGTTGCTGGTGGAGCGACGCCGGGTCGCCAGCGCCATCGAAGCGCGGGTTCGGCAGAACGCGATCGCCTTGCTCGCGGCCGGGCAGGCGACCGCGGCGATTCCCTTTGCCGCAAAGGCGGTCGAGATCAATCCGCATGAGCAGGGCAACCACGAACTGCTGATCCGGAGCATGGCGACCTCAGGCGATCGAGTGGGCGCGCTCCGGCAGGCCGCAATCTGCGAGGACCTCTTCCGCCGCGAGCTCGGCATCGGAGTATCCCCGACGCTCCGCGAAGCCGCGGAGGTCGGCCCGCGGCCGGGTCCACCGCTCAGCGGTCGGGCCGCAGCCGTCAGTCAACTTCAGGCCGGGCGGGCAGCCATCGTGGCCGGCGCGGTCGATGCCGGTCTGCAGTGTCTGCGGCAGGCCGCCGCACTCGCGGTTCAGTGCCACGACAAGACCTTGGAAGCAAGGGCGCTCGCAGCTCTCGGCGGCGCTCTCGTACACGCGATCCGCGGTCACGACGAGGAAGGCGCGATCATCCTGCACGAAGCACTGATGGTCGCCGACGAAGCCGGTGAACGGGCCACGTCGGTGCTGGCTCTGCGCGAACTGGGCTTCATCGAGGTGCAGGCCGGCCGGCGCACGACCGGGGACGAATGGCTGACCAAGGCCCAGGCACTCGCCGAGACCGATGCGGAGTGCGCTGCGATTCTCGGCGTACGCGGGATGAACTCGTCCGACCGGGCCGACTATCCGGCCGCCTTCGAGCAGTTGGGTGAATCGGCCGAGCTCGCTGCCCGGTGTGGTGATCACCGGCAGCAGGCCTGGTCACTGTCGCTCGTCGGCCGCGCGCATCTGCTGCGGTCGGAGTACAGCCAGGCGGCGAGGATCCTGGCCGAGAGCCTCGACCTCGTCCGGCAGGAACGCTGGATCGCCTTCCTGCCTTGGCCGCAGGCCCTCGCTGCCGAGCTCGATCTGTACGCCGGGAAGCTCGACACGTCGGCCGAAGGATTCGAGCAGGCCTGGGCGTTGGGCTGTCAGCTGAACGATCCCTGCTGGGAAGGCATGGCCGGCCGGGGGCTCGCTCTCCTGCATGCCGGTCGGGGCGATTACCCGGGTGCGACCGAGTGGCTCGATCTTGCACTGACACGCGCGAGCCGCGAGCCGGATCGCTATCAGTGGGTCCACGCGCACGTACTCGACACGGCCGTCGGGACCGCGCTCGATCAATCCGACGGCGATCGGGCTCGGCACTTGGCCGGCAGGCTTTCCTCGCTCGCCGCTCGGTGTGACTTGCGGGAGATACAGGTGCACGCCCAGCTTCATCTCGGCCGGCTCGGCGACCGGCGGGCCGGCGCCGCCGCGCAGACGCTGAGCGCCGACATCGACAATCCGGCCCTGCGCAAACTGACTCAGTCGTAGGCGGCGTCGACCAGGAGTTCGGAGCTGCGGTCGGGTTCGTTGAGTACCGCGCGGATCACATGCCGCTGGTCCCACCGGCCGCTCGCCCACGCCAGCGCCTTGGCCAGGCCGTCGAACGTCGCCGCATGCGGAGCACCGTCGTCGTCCACCCACCACGACACCTCGACACCGTCGACAGTGAGCTCCTCGTGCTCCCACCAGGTCGGCGGGACCTCCGGGACCAGTTCGCGCACGATCGCCGGCACGTCGGCCGCCGTACCCTCGCCGTCGATTTTGCCCTGGGCAACTTCCTGCGCCATCGGTACGTCGAACAGGTCGCTCAACCCGTCCGCCGCCGCACCGGAGGCGACGACGAATCCGCCCAGATCGTCGCGCTGCAACCACATCGGGCCGTCGACGACCACCGCCCGGCCGGACTCGGCGACCCGGGTCATACCGTCGTCCGCGAGCACCCGGACCTGCTCCGGCGCATCTCCCGGGAACACCGACAGCGTGCCGAGCTGACTCCACAACCGCAGGATCTCGCTCTCGTCGACGTCGCGCTCCGGATCGGCCAGACGCTCCAGCAGCAGACTGATGCCGTCGGCATCGAGATCGCCGACCTCGCGGACCAGGCCGACCGCCGTCCGCACCTCGGGATCCAGCCCGGCCGTCCACGCCGGCGCCTCGTCGAGGAAGCTCGCGAGGACCGGATCGGCGTCCGGATCGGCCCGCCCGGCCAGGGGTTCACCGTCCTCGAGCAGTACGCGCTCGCGGATCCACCAGGCCGAGTACGACGGGACGCCGAGTGCGCGATCGTCGGGACCGACCACGCGCACCTGGGTCACCAGAGCCCGGCGGAGCTCGGGTGACGAGCCGAACAGTTCGAGGACCCGCGGCCAGGCGTCGTCGGTGATCCAGTCGAGGTCGCGGATCGCGCTGAGTTCCCCGACGTGGGCGCCGTACCGGGATCCGTCCGGCGCCACGTCGTACGCCCAGTCCTCGATGCCGTCGAGGTCGTTGAGCGAGACCGGCAACTCGTCGAGGGCGACGTCCGAGGCGGTGACCACAGCGAGGGTCGCGAGTACGCCGACCGCCTCCAGCGCGGGCAGGCCGTATCGATCGAGGAAGGCCCGGTCGACCGGTGCGACCTCGTCCTCGTCGAGGACGGACTCGGCCTCGGACCCGGGGATGACCAACGCGTTCGCCGGGACCAGATCGCCTTCGTCGTCCCTGAGGGCGAGGTCGGCCAGCCACCACAGCCCTTCGGCTTGCGCCGGGTCGGCGGCGACCAAGCTCAGGACGGCGTGGGCGATCCCGTCGGGATCATCGGCTTCCAGCGAGTGCTCGACGGCGGTGCGTACGGCGCTGTCCTCCAGGACAGTCCGTGGCGTCGCCGGGAGTGCGCCGAGTCGTTCGAGCGCTGGGTCGACGGCATCGGGGTGGACGATGCGAACGCCGTACTCACCGAAGGCGGCGAGGGCATCGGTGGGTAGTTCGGGGCCTGGGAGGAGAAGGCCGCGGACACCGCGAACGAGGCGACCGTCGGCGAGCGGGACGGGCAAAGTGCCCAGGGACTCGCGAAGCAACGCGTCCGTGACCATGCCGGAGAGCGATGCGTAGAGCGTGCGCCACCACTCGGGAGATTCGTCCGCGCCGAGTTGGTCGACCACCTCGGCCAACTCCAGCCGGCGTACCTGGAGCGTGTCGAGGGCTGTCCGGAACTGCAGACTCGATCGGATCAGGCCAGGAACGATCGGCGCGAGTACGGCGTTGAAGGCCTCGTCCGCTCCTTCGACGACCACCGCGTCGCGCGGTCTGAGCAGCGCCCCGTCCTCCACTGCCCGGAGGATCGCCGTACCAGGGAGCACGGCAACGATCTCATCCCTGATTGCCCGGTCCAACGCGCCGGCGGCAAGCCCGGTCGGCACCAGGCTGAGCACCTCGTCCCCGTCCTCGACGCGTTGCCGGAGTAGCTCGGCGTACGCCGTTGCCGCTTCCCGCACCAGCCGATCGGTCAACGGGCCCTGCGCAACATGCCGCCGGGTCGGATCCAACGGGAATGTTGCCAACAGCAACGCTCGCAGGCTGAGCGGCTCGTCAGTCGGCGTCGGCGCCTGTACGACGCCCGGAAGTTCGACGGCCTCGTCACGCGGAAGGGCCCACAGCACCGACCACTGCGGGCGCGAGCGTTCCTCGGTCGGACGATCGGCCAGCAACTGCTCTCGTTCGCGCTCGTCGAAGACGCCGGCCACGCGGTGCACGTGCCAGCGAGACTCCGCGTCCGCCAGGGTGCGCCGGCCCTCAACCGTGTCGATCTCGATGCGTTCGAGACCGGGGAGCGCCAGGAGAAGCGCATCGCCGGCTTCGTCGAGCAGGCGTCGTACCAGCTCGGCCGCGGCCTCGTCGCGCAGCGGCAGGATGACTGCGGTGTCGTACCCCTCCGGCGGCTCCCCCTCAGCCTCGAACGGTAGCCGCAACACAGGCACCTGCCCGTCACGCCGCCGTACCTCTGTATCGAGCCCAGCAGACCCCAGCCCCGCAATCGCCGCCGCGGTATCAGCCTTCGAGAACCGCACGCCACCGGTCTTCGACAGGATCACCGGCTCATCCGCCACCGCGAGTACGGCGGAGAACCCGACCCCGAACCGTCCGACCGTCCCCTCGTCACGCTTGGCCGAGGCCCGCAGAGTCGCCAGTGACTCGACTCCTTCAGCCGTCAACGGCGCACCGGTATTCGCAACCACCAGCGTGCTGTGCTGCAGTGAGAACAGCACGCGCCCGGCCACGCCGGCCCGTGCAGCGGCGTCGGCCGCGTTCTGAGCCAGCTCGACGACGACGCGGTCGACGTACCCTCCGAGCGCGAGATCCTCCTCGGCGTTCGCGTCCTCCCGAAACCGCACAGGTGCCGCCGACCACCCGGCGAGCACCCGCTCACGAATCCCCGCCGTACCGAACTCGTCGTCAGTCACGCCGTGCAGTATGTCAACCGCCTACTGCCCGGGTGCCACCGCCGTACGCCGGCCGAGCAGCACACCGAGGGCGATCATGGCGACCGCGAGAATCAGGTGCAGCCAGTTGTCCGCGGTGTTGACGGGCACGAAGTTCGCCGAACTGTCGTGGTCGATCACGAGTCCGTAGATCCACAGCACGGCGTACACGACGCCCCCGCCGATCAGGAACGCCTGCGCACCGGAGAACGTCCGCGCCGCCAGCAGCCCGACCACGCCGAACAGCAGGTGCACGATGTTGTGCAGCACCGAAACCTGGAAGATGCCCAGCAGCATGGCATCCGATTCGTGACCACCGAAGGTCATTGTGTCGTAATCCGTGGTGACGCCGGGGACGAACCCCAGCACCCCGACCAGCAGGAACACCACGGCCACGGCCATTGCGGCCTTCTGGATCGTCGTCGCCGTCAGCCGCCCAGCTTGTGCGTCAGCCATCACGACCAACTCCTTCCCCGTGTTGCCACCGGACCGTCCGGCACTCCGCCAGTACCCCTCGGGATGGCCTGATCACCTGCTGATCCGGGGCAAATTTAGGTAACGAAATCGGCCCGATCGGGAAGGTCCTACTGGAACGAACAGCCTGGGTTGGGTGCGTCTTCGGACAGCGGGCTGCCGGCCGGGTTCACGTAGAGGACCTCGAGAACGAGTGGCTTGGAGCCGAGGTTGCGGCCGATGTGGACGTGGTCGGAGCCGCTCGGCTCGGTGAACGCGGCACCGGCCTGGTAGACACCGTCGGTCTCACAGGTGTGCTCCGAGTGCGTCAGGGTGCCCGCCTTGACGAAGGCGTACAGCGTGCCGTCGTGGTAGTGCCATCCCGTCGTACCGCCCGGCTGGATGGTGATCTCGCGCAGGATGTAGTCCTTCCCGCCGATCGTGGTCTGCGCCAGGATCGTGCCGCTGACCCCGGACCCGGGAGTGGCCTCGGCGACCACCGGTCCAAGGGCGAGAGAGGCGACCGCGAGTGTGCCGGCCAGGGCTCCCCGAGTGGCTCCGCGCATGAGTGATTTCCTTTCCTCTGCAGGGTTGTGGAGTCATGGTGGCAGGTCGCGGCTATCGTGGTCCGGTGATCCCACCCGGCAGTCGGTACGTCGCCCTCGGCAGTTCGTACGCCGCAGGCCCAGGAATCAGCCCGATCGTGCACAAGGCGGCGGGACGTTCGGGCAGCAACTACCCGCACCTGGTCGCCGCCGAACTCGGCCTCGACCTCGTCGACGTCTCCTACTCCGGCGCGACCACCGCGAACCTCCTCGACACCCCGCAGGACGACGCACCTCCGCAGCTCGACGCGGTCGGACCCGACACCGCCCTGGTCACGATCACTGCCGGAGGCAACGATCTCGAGTACGTCGGGACGTTCAGCCGGGGCAGCATGCTCAACACCCTCGCCAAACCCGCGACCCTGCTCGGCCGCCGGGTCGCGAACCGGATCCGCGCCCGGGTTAGCTACCTCAAGGACGACGCCGCCTACCAGGCCGTCACCGATTCCCTCGTCACCGTCGTCGAGCGGGTCCGGGAGCGGGCTCCGGCAGCGCGCATCGTGCTCGTCGACTACCTGACTCTGGTCGGACCGAGCACTCGGCCGCGTCTCGACGTACCCCTGAACGAGGAGCAACTGCCCAGCATCGCCCTGATGGCCCACGGCCTCGCCGCCGCCTTCGCCAAAGCGGCCGCGATCACCGGGGCCGACCTGGTCGCCGCGTCGGCCGCGAGCCGGGACCACGCGATCGGGTCGGCCGAGCCTTGGACAACCGGGTTCCGCCTACGACCTGGCGTCGTGCCCTACCACCCGAACGCAGCCGGTATGCGAGCCGTCGCAGACCTGATCCTGCGGACGCTGAAAACGTAAGCTCGGACCATGGAGGTGCGGCAGGCATCAGAACAGGACGTCGACGCGGCGGTCCGCACCCTGGCCCGCGCCTTCGAGGACTACCCGATGACCCGGCTGGGCCTCGACCCGGTGGGCTACCTCGACCGACTCACCCAGTACCAGCGGCTCTTCCTGACCGGGATCGGTCTGCCGCACGGCCGCGTCTGGGTCACCGACGACGCCAGCGCGGTCGCCGTCTGGACCACGCCGGCCACTCCCCCGGACGCGTTCGCGTCACACGCCGACGAGTTCGTGAAGCTCGCGGGTTCGCGGGCGGAGCTCGCCAAGGAATGCGAGCAGGCGATGGGCATCTTCCGGCCGAGCGAGCCGGTCTGGTTCCTCGGCCTGGTCGGCGTCGATCCGGACCGTCAGCGCCACGGCCTCGGCCGAGCCGTCATCGCCCCCGGACTGGCCGCCGCCGACGCCGAGCACTCGCCCGCGTTCACCGAAACCGCGGAGCCGGCCAACATCAACTTCTACGAGTCCCTCGGCTTCACCGTCACCGCCGAACTGGAACTCCCCCACCGCGGCCCCATCCACTACGCCATGTACCGCCCGCCCCACTGAGGAGAGGCGCCTGTTCAGACGCCTCTCCCGGGGTAGCTCAGGGGTTGAGGAAGCTGGCGTGGGGTGGTTGGTTGTAGCCGGTGTTCTGCCAGGCCACGGCGAGGCGGTACATGCGGTCCTGCATCAGGGAGACGTGCGAGATGCTCGTCGAGTCGGTGGTCGAGTAGATCCGCAACGCCGTGTCGTTCGTCGTCGGCCAGATGACCTCTTCGCGCCAGTCGCCGAGGATGTCGGCCTGCAACGCGGGCGTGGCCTTGGTTCCGTTGTTGGAATGTACGCCGCTTGCCGTCAGCAACCGGGTGTCGCCGCCGGTGCCGTACTTGTCGATGTGGGTGCCGTCCAGCAACTCTCGTTGCCGGTCGCCGTCCCACCAGATCACGAAGTTCGTCGACCCGGGCTTGCGGCTGGCGACCTGCGCACCGTTCGTTGCCGACCGCAACCCGCCGACCGCTGACGACCACACCTCGGCACCGGCGTTCCCGGACCAGATGTCATCACCGACGGCACGGCCGTTGTCGCAACCGCACGACGCCGCACGCCACAGCGTTTGGCCGGTCCGCGCGTCCGCCACCCAGTCAGCGGGCTTCGAACTGTCCTCGGACGGCTTGTAAACCTCGAGTCCGGCGCGACTCGGCACCAGATCGCCGACGTGGTACGCATCTCCGTGGCCCAAACCGTTGGTCCACAAACCGTTGCCGTTGTCATCGATCGCCATCGAGCCGTACATGATCTCGTCACGGCCGTCGCTATCCACGTCGGCGATGGACAACTGGTGGTTGCCCTGCCCGGTCCATGCCGATCCGTTGGTCGAGCTACTGCTGTCGAACGTCCAGCGCCGGGTCAACGTCCGGTTCGCGTAGTCCCACGCGGAGATCACCGACCGGGTGTAGTAGCCGCGGGCCTCGATGATGCTCGGCCGCGTCCCTGAGACGTACGCCGTACCCGCAAGGAACCGATCGACTCGGTTGCCGTACGAGTCGCCCCACGAGGAAACGGTGCCGCGCGGCGGGACGTAGTTGGCGGTCGCGAGCGTCTCACCAGTGACGCCGCTGAACACCGTCAGGTACTCGGGACCCGTGAGGATGTAGCCGGACGAGTTCCGGTGGTCGGCGTTGGCGTCGCCGATCACCTGGCCGGTGCCGGAACGGGTGCCGTCCGCGGTCTTCACCGCGACCTCCGCGCGGTTGTCACCGTCGTAGTCGAAGACCTGGAACTGCGTGTAATGCGCACCAGCGCGGATGTTGCGACCGAGATCGATCCGCCATTTGCGGGTGCCGTTGAGTTCGTACGCGTCGAGGTAGACGTTGCCGGTGTACCCGGCCTGCGAGTTGTCCTTCGCGTTCGTCGGATCCCATTTCAGGACGATCTCGTACGCACCGTCGGCGTCGAGATCGGCGACGGACGCGTCGTTGGCCGTGTAGGTGTAGGCGACACCGTCGGGCGTCGTACCGCCGGCCGGCTCCTGGATCGGCACGTCCTGGCTGGTCGCCAGGGTCGACACTTCACCGTCGGCGGCCTTCGCTTCCAGACCGCCGACCAGCGGACGAACGCTGTAGCGCGCGGTGGCCGGGGCGCCGGCGTCGAGGTAGTTGGTGACTTTGGTCGTCGCGATCCTGGTGGAGTCGCGATAGACGGCGTACTCGATCCCGGCGGGGTCGTCGTGCAGCAACCGCCAGGACAGGAAATTGCCCTTCGCCGTCCGCAGGCTCACCAGGCCGCGGCCGAGATTGGCTGTGTCAGTGGGGACGAGGCTGTTGAGGGCCGCAGGTGCCGGGGGTTCGGCTGTGGGTTTGGCCTGCGCGTGGACTGCGGTGAGTCCGGCGGCGAGGGTGGTGATCGCGACCAAAGTCGCGCGGGCAGAGTTGAGACGTTTCATCGTGACCATCCAGTGTGGGCGGGGACTGGAAAGCGTTTCCCGAAACCGTAGAAGACGTCTCTTTGCGTGTCAATAGTGCTACTCAGGGTGAATCGTTCAAAAATCACCGCGCGCCGGACCGGCCGCCGTGTCAAAGTCCTCCGGTGACGTCTACGAGTGAGCAGGCTGCCGCGTTGCTGGCGGCGTACGACGAGCAACTGCGTGGCGCGAGCGAGGGCGCCGACGTACCGACAAGCCAGGACGGGCCGGTCATTCGGGTCGAGTACCCGAGCCGGGGTTTCGTCAGCTACCGCTCGCTCGCGGGCCTCGACGGCGCTGAGCTGGACGCGCTGATCGCGCGGCAGCGGGACTACTTCGCCGCCAAGGGCCAGGCGGTCGAATGGAAGCTGCGCGGCCACGACCTGCCGGCGGACCTTCCGGATCGACTGCGTGCGGCCGGCTTCGTACCCGAGGACGAAGAGACCATCCTCATCGCCGAGAGCGCAGCCATCGCCGAACGCCTCCGCGGCCGCGATTCCGTCGACGGCGTCGTCGTACGCCTGACAACCGATCGGAACGACTTCGAACGCATCGCCGCGATGGAGTCCTCCGTCTGGGGCGAGGACTGGTCCTGGCTGACCGACGAGCTGGTACGACACCACACCAGCGGCCACACGGACATCTACGTAGCCGAAGCCGCGGGGCAGGTCGTCTCCGCAGCCTGGGCCGTCTACAAACCAGGCACCGACTTCACCGGCCTCTGGGGCGGCTCAACCCTCCCCGACTGGCGCGGCCGAGGCATCTACAAAGCCCTGGTCGCAGTCCGTGCCGCCCGAGCCATCGAACTCGGCTACAAGTACCTCCAGGTCGACGCCTCCGACAACAGCTCCCCCATCCTCCAACGCCTCGGCTTCCTCCCGGTCACCACAACCACCCCCTGGGTCCACACCCCCGGCGGCTAGCGGGCCGTTGTCGTGCGGAGCCAGTGAAGGGCTCGACGGGCGGTGGTTGCGCGGTGCCGCGCGGCTGGGTTGGCTTTCGCGCGGCGCTTGGGCTTCGGGGGGATGGTGCGCTTGGGGTTGGCGAAGTGGCTCAGGGAGACCATCAGGTTGAGGGGTTCCATCTGTCCGTCCTCCGGATCGGGGCACCGCTTGGTGGGTGCCTACACGTGGACGTCGGAACAGATCGCGGCATCTTGACATCGCTCCCCTTGTCTTATTGTCTTACTTGAGTAGGACAATAGGGAGGTGTGGCGTGATCGAGTTCCACCTCGACGGTCACTCGAAGGTCGCGACCTACATGCAGCTCGTGCAGCAGGTCAGGCAGTCGCTAAGGCTCGGCCTGATCGACCCGGGCGACCAGTTGCCGCGCGTGCGGGAGGTCGCCGAGGCCCTGGCGATCAACCCGAACACCGTACTGAAGGCGTACCGGCAACTGGAGCTCGAAGGGCTGGTCTCCGCGCGCCCGGGTGTCGGCACGTTCGTGACCCGGTCGCTGGCCGGTCCGTCGCTGGCGAATCAGGCCGCGCTCCGGCACGAACTGGTCGGCTGGCTCAACCGGGCCGCGACCGCGGGCCTGGACCAGGAGGACATCGTGGCCCTGGTCGAGACGACGTTGCGGGCGACGTTTCAGGAGGGGGTAGAGCAGGCATGAGTACGACGCTCGAGACCACCGGCCTGGGTAAGCGGTACGGCCGGACCTGGGCCTTGCGGGACTGCTCGCTGCGGATTCCAGCCGGCCGGGTCGCCGCCCTGGTCGGCCCGAACGGCGCGGGTAAGACGACGCTCCTGCACCTCGCGGTCGGATTGCTCCGGCCGGACGCCGGATCGGTCCGGGTTCTCGGGCGTACGCCGGCCGCCGACAAAGGACTGCTGACACAGGTCGGGTTCGTCGCCCAGGATGCGCCGATGTACCCGGATTTCACCGTGCCGGATCTGCTCAAGATGGGCCAGAAGCTCAACCAGCGGTGGGATTCCGAGCTCGCGGCCGGCCGCCTCGAGCGGCTGCGGATCCCCTTCGATCGCAAGGTCGGCAAGCTGTCCGGCGGCCAGCGGGCCCAGGTGGCGCTGGCTCTCGCACTGGCCAAACGCCCCGAGCTCCTGCTCCTGGACGAGCCGGTGGCCAGCCTCGACCCACTGGCACGGCGCGAGTTCCTCCAGGCATTGATGGGCGCCGTTGCGGACGACGGAACGACCGTCCTGCTGTCATCGCATCTGGTCGCCGACCTCGAACGTGTCTGTGACTACCTGATCGTGCTGCAAGAGTCGCGGGTGCAGGTGATCGGCGCTGTCGAGGATCTGGTGGCCGAGCACAAGGTGTTGATCGGTCCGCGTCGCGCGGGGTCTCCTGCTGGTGTGGCGGCTGTCATCCGGGAAAGCCACACCGACAAACAGACGACCATGTTGGTGCGCACCGACGGGCCGATCCTCGACCCCGCGTGGACTATCCGCGACCTCAGCCTCGAGGACCTGGTGCTCGCCTACCTCGCCGAGCCGTCCGCGGGAAAGCTGCCTGGACCGGCTCCGCTCGGGATGGATCTGACGTCATGATCTGGATGACTTGGCGGCAGCACCGCAAGCAAGTGGTGTTCGTGCTGCTCGGCCTGGTCGCGATCGCAGCGCTGATCGTACCGACCGGCCGCACAATGCACGACGTCTTCACCGACAGCGGCCTGGCCGACTGCCTCCGTCGTACCGGCGACGCCGAATTCGTTGCTGTCGGCGACTATTCGCAGACCGACTGCGGTGAGCTCGCGAATCAGTTCCTGGCCCGGTTCGGCTACTTGCAGCCGCTCGCCGTCGTGTTCGCTGTGCTGCCGCTGCTGGTCGGGTTGTTCCTCGGTGCGCCGCTGGTCGCCCGCGAGGTCGAGCACGGGACTCACCGGCTGGTCTGGACCCAGGGGGTCAGCAGACTGCGCTGGGCACTGGTCAAGTTCGGCCTGGTCGGGGCGGGCTGCCTTGCCATCGCAGTCGGCTACACGCTGCTGATGACCTGGTGGATCCGGCCGCTCAACGGGGCCAACGGCAGCCGCTTCACGGTTCTGATCTTCGACCAGCAGGGAATCGTGCCGATCGGGTACACGCTGTTCGCGGTCGCGCTCGGCATCTTCGCCGGCACTGTGACCAGGAACGTGATGACCTCGATGGCGACCACGTTGGTCGGCTTCCTCGCCGCACGGCTCTTGGTCGCCGGAGTCGCGCGGCCGCACTTCCTGGCACAACGCGAACGCAAGTTCCCCGTCACCAGCACTGTCGAGCCGAACCAGCTCAACGGCGACTGGATCATCCGCGTCGGCATCTACGACTCGTCCGGCGTACAGGTCGCGGCGAACCAGCAACGCTCCTGCCGCGCCGAATCACCGCCCCCGAGCCCGACACCGGCAGGCCCAATGCCAGAGGGCTGCCAAGACGGCCTCTACAACCTGCAGATCTACCAGCCAGCCAACAGATTCTGGCTCTTCCAAACAATCGAAACCACCATCTTCCTCGCCCTGACCGTGGTCCTGATTATCCTTGCAGTACATCGCGTCCGACGCCGCATCTCCTGACCACCCGCCGCGCTCGCGCGGGACCACCTCCGCAGAGCGACAGCAGGACCAGGCTCAGGCGCCCGGAGGGGCTGCCGTCGCCAGGGCCCTCCCACCGGACCTGGGGACCTGACGAGCCTCTCTCATGAACACCTCCGAGGGTGTTCATGAGAGCGCTACGTCCGGATCTCAGCTGGATTCTCGCTCAGCGGCCTGGACCAAGCGGCGGAGGAGGGACTCCAGGCGGATGCGGTCGCTGGAGGAGAGTTCGTGGATGAGGTTCTCCTCGACGCGTTGGATCTCGTCGATGCCCTGCTCCCAGACCTTGTGGCCGGCGGGGGTGAGGGAGGCGACCACCTTGCGCCGGTCGTCTCGGTCGTGGGTGCGTTCGACGTAGCCGCGTTTCTCGAGCGCATCCAGGCGATTGGTGAGCGCGGCCGCCGACATGCCGAGCTGCTTGGCCAACTCCCCCGGAGTCGCCCGGTACGGCGTACCTCCGCGACGAAGCATGTGGAGCGTCTTGAACTCCCACCATTGCAGGCCAAACTCCGCCAGCACCGCGTCCCGGTGCCGATCCAGGTACTTCGTCAGCACCTGCAACCGGACCGAGATCCCCTCGACCCGCCGATCCAATCCAGGCAACTCGTTGGCCCAGAGGTCGACATGGTCATCCACCGAATCCTTCACCCGTCTAACTTTTCATCGACTGAAGGTTAGTTGTCAAATATTTCGATGTCGAAATACTCTGCGAGCACAGTCACTGCTCACCCGTGAGGACATCCCATGGCCCAGCTCGCCGTACCCGCGGTCATCACCGCCGCCACCCACCTGATGCGCGCCGCCCAATGGATCGCCGCGGCCAACCTCCTCCGCGCCGCAACCCCTGACGACCAAGCCGACCAGCTTGCCCTGGCGTTGGCCCTCGCCGAGGTCGCCGTAGACCAGGACTTCGCCCAGCAAACAGATCACGCCACGGCCGAACTCGCGGCCGTCGCGCGGCTGCTGGAAACCTTGCCCGATGCAACAACTAGCTGGGACCTCGCAATGCTGCACCTACGCAAGGACTACTCGAACGCGCTGTTCCACTCGACCCCGGCCACGTCCGGCACGCCCGATCCGAACGCACCCCGCGACCCGTCAGAAGCTCGCGACCAAACCACCGCAGCCGCACTGGCCAAGCGCGCCGAACAGCTACGCGACGAAGCACCTGACGACGCTCGCCGCGGGTCGGCTTCCTTCTACGCGGGCGTGATCGCCGACAACCTCCGCGACGATCCCGACGCTGCCTTCACCCACTTCACCGCCACCTTGGAACTCGGCGAGCGAGCCGCCGACGACCTTCTGGCCTCCCTGGCCCTCCGCCACCTGGGCGACCACTCCCACACCGCCGGCAACCTCGAACTCGCCCGCGCACAATGGGAACGCTCAACCGAACTCCGCCAGAAAGTAGGCCACCTCCTCGGGGCCCTCGCCCAGCAAACACTGCTGGCTGTCCTGCTCCGGGACGAAGGCGACGCAGCCGGTTCGCGAGCGCTTGCCACCGAAGTCAACCGCTGGTCGAACCAGGTCGGGCTGACGTTCATCACCAAACAAACCGCCGACCTGATGAACTGACAGCCGACAACACAACCGCCTCCAAGCACATCCCCCGGCATCGCACACAACGACCCCGATCCCGGCCGATGCGCCGCCGAGCTCAGCGCTCGGCGACGCATCCCGCGCTCCACGGCCCGACACAGTCGACGGAGGCACCGCGCTCGACAACCCGCCGGAGTCCGCGGTCGGCCGGAACCGGAGGTCGGCCCCAACGGCGGTCGGGCGGAATCGGCGGTTTGGCGGATGCACCCGGCGGAGTCGGCGGTCGGACGGAACAGCAGTCGGCCGGAACGGCGATCGGCCGGAACGGCGATCGGCCGGAACGGCGATCGGCCGGAATCGGCGATCGGCCGGAACGGCGATCGGCCGGAACGGCGACCGGGCGAAGTCGGCGGTTTGGCGGTTGCGCCCGGCACCGCCGCCGCGATTCCGGCGCCTTCCCGTCCGCTGCCGATGCACCAGGACCGCTGCGGGCTGGGGGTGAAGGCGCGTCTGCAGCGGATGTCAGGCGAGGCCGAGCTCGGTCTACCAGGTATCCCCGCCGACGAACCGGCGGAGGACCTTCGCATGCCAGACACTGCAACTTGCTGGGATCCAGCCCGATCATCGGGCGTGGAAGCCCACTTGCCCGTCGCCATTGCGACGTACGGCGACCGCCCCGGCGCGAACGACATCGCGGGAACCGGGCGTCCCACTTCCACGAATGGAACACGCACGTCGTCAACTTCCTCGGCGGACCGCGCATGCAGATGCCAGCTCCGCAGTCATGCCGCGATCGGTTTCCTGACCTATCGCCGGGCTTCAGCTGGCGGGCGGTGGCGAGGCGCCGATTGGCTCGCCCTTCCGGGCCGTGTCGCCCCAGACCGCGAAGCGGGCCGCCTCCTCACGGGTTCCCTCGTTAGCCCAACGGTTGCGTCGCGGAGCCTCCGCGAGGATCTCGGACTCGCCCCAAGGGTCGAGTCGAGCATTCGCGACCGCGCTGACCCCGTCCGCATTGTCAGCGCAGGACCCAGTCTCACCGTCAGACTGCGCCGGCCGGAACCCTCGCCAAGGGCTACTGGCGGGATCGTCCCAGGGGTCGCGCTCACCGGCCCTCCCGGTGGGTGGACGGGGATCGGCAACCCCAGTCGGAACGGCGCGGGTTGGGGTGCCGTTTGGTGGCGGCGAACTGGGCGCGCAATCGGCTGCATCGGACTCAGCTGGCGAGCCGTCCCGTGCCAACGCGCCCGGCATTGAGCCCAGAGCAGACCGGACTGCGGCGCTGCTGGTTTCCGGTTCGGCTGGCGTGCCTGACAGTGGCGGAGGGCCGACGTCGATGTCGATGGGTGCTTGGTCACCGGCGACTGGCGTTTGGGTAGGCGGGTGCGTTTGGGCGTGGCGGCGTGTAATGGGTGGTGGGTCGGCCCAGGTGGGGCGGGATACGTGGACGGTGTCGTTGGTGATGGTGATGGTCCAGTGGCCGTGGTGCAGGTCGATGTGGTGGCGGCGGCAGAGCAGGACGAGGTTGGAGATGGCGGTGGGGCCGCCGTCGATCCATGACTGCACGTGGTGGGCGTCGCACTGGATGGGTGGTGCGCCGCAGACGACGCAGCCTTTGTCGCGGGCGTTGAGGGCGCGGCGCATCGCTCGGTTGACGAGGCGTTCGGAGCGGCCGACGTCGAGTGGTTCGGAGTTCGAGCCGAGTACGAGCGGGATGATGGTGGCGTCGCAGGCGAGGCGGCGGATCGCGGCGGCCGAGAGCGCGTCGCCGTACACGAGTTGACCGGTCGCGTCGGCGGTGGCGGCCTTGAGGTCGTTGAAGTCGATGGTAACGGTGATGTTCGCCTTCGCCCCGAACCCCGGCACCCACCCCCCACCAGGTCCAGCAGTGCCGCCAACTCCGGCGGTCCCGGCGGTGTCGCCGGATGCGGCGGCGGGATCGGTGGCCGTGGCGGCGGCATCAGGTGCAGCGGACGCGGTGTCGGCTCCGGCTGTGTCAGTGATCGGACCGTCGAGGGTGGTTTTGGCGGAGGAGCGGGTGGCGCCGGTTGCTGCGCAGGTGGGATCGGTGGCTGCGGTCGCCTCGCCGGGGTTGGTGCGGGTGGTGGGCGGGGTGTGGCCGGTGTCGGTGGCTGTCGCGGCGATGGTTAGGGCGGTGGTTAGGGCGTCGGCTTGGCGCTTGTCGCGGGGGCGGGGGTCTAGTTCGCCGTCGATGGTTTTGTGGGGGCGGGCGCCAGCGTGGACCAGGCCGCGGAGGAGTTCGGCGTTCTCGTTGGCCAGGAAACCGCGGAACTTCACCCCGTTCTCCGCGTTCGCCAAGGTCAGCGACTCGCGGGCGTAGGCCTTGTCCTCGTCGGGACCGGGGCCGTCGCTGTCCAGCAGGTCACCGATCTCCTTGCCGGCCTTGCGGAGCTGGCCCGGCGACAGGTGCCTGGCGAGGCCGACCAACTGTTCCTCGGCCACGGCCAGATGCTCCGGCGGGACCCTGGCCGCGACACGCTCCAGCGCCCACACGATCGCCTGAGCCTGGGCCGGGCACAGCGGGCGCACCGGCTGCATGCCAGCGTCACCGGAGACGTCGTCCGCGACACCGTCATCGTCGGCGGCGGCCTGGGCCGCGTCGGTGGTGGTGTCGGTGGGTTCGGCGCCTGGGAACGGCGCAGTTGTGTCGGGCAGGGCGTCGGACACGGCCGGGTACTTAGCCAGTGCACGCGCCAGGCGGACATCACGGTGCGCCTCGACACTGTCCAGACGGTAGCGAAACGACAGCAGACGGGCGGTGTCGTGGGCACCGATCTCCTCGGCGTGACCGGTCTCGTCGACCCGGGCGACCAGCTGCAGCCGGCGCGTCGCCAGACGGGCGACCACATCGTCGACCAGGTCGAGCTCGGTCAGCGCTTCGCCGCCGCTCATCGACCACACCGGCCGCCCGTCCAGGAGTTCCATACCGACAACTCTAGGCAGCCCCACCGACAGTTTCAAACCCAGAAGCCGTTATTTTCAAGGGGGTATGGTATCGCGGATTGTCCACAGGCGGATGAGGTTGTGGACAATGGTGGCGGACGCCGACAATCGTTGCTCTTGGCAACTTTCAGGACTCGCAGCGGAACGGCAGGCCGAACTCGGCGGGGACACCTGGGCTGTAGGCGATGTGGTCCGGTCGCCGCTCGAGCACCGGCAGGCCTAGTGAGGACAGGAGGCCTTGGTCTTCGAAAGCGAGCAGTTCTGCTGTGTGGAGGGGCCAGGGTGGGTGGTGGTTGGGGAGGTACCAGGTGCGACCGGCTCGGTGGGTATGCAGGCCCCAGCGGGCGGTGAGGAAGTGCTCCAGCGGGCCTGGCTCCAACCGTGGCCCGACCCGCACGGCGACGGCGCCGGCCGCCCGCACACCCGGCCAGCGGAGGGTCGAGGTGTAGGTGTGGTGGTTGCCGTCAGCAACGTGTGTCATGCGGGCCCAGCGGTATGGCAGGCCGAACACCATCCGCGCTGTCGCGACGACGGCCAGGCGGTCGGCGTCCAGGCTGAGGAAGACGACGCCGCGGCGGCCTGAGGAGTCGATGGAGTACAGGCGGATGTTGGTTTCCAGGAAGGTGCCCCAGTACGGTACGGCGGGTCCGTGGGGCAGGCCGGTGTCGATCATCCGGAAGGGCACGAGGCCGACGTACGTGCTTCCCTCGAACGTGTCCGGCCGGGTGCCGGGCGGAAGGTGGTGCGCGACCGACGACGGCTCGACGGCCCAGTGCAGGAAGGTCAGATCGAGCCACCACTGCCGCAGGATCCGGGGGCGGCGAAGCGTGGGTGCCTCGGGCCAGGTCGCAGCACTCATGGCATCGAGCGTAAGGCCAGAGACGCCCTGGAGGTCTCCGAGCTGGTGTCGGAGACCTCCAGGAGCTGGTCAGGAAGAGAAGGCGGCGTCGAAGGAGGCGGTGGGTGGGTCGAAGGCCAGGGAGCGGACGAACTGGAGGGCTTCGGCGGCGCCGACCAGGCGGTCCATCCCGGCGTCTTCCCATTCGACCGAGATCGGGCCGTCGTACCCGATCGTGTTCAGCATCCGGAAGCAGGCCTCCCAGGGGACGTCACCGTGGCCGGTGGACACGAAGTCCCAGCCGCGGCGCGGGTCGCCCCAGGCCAGGTGCGAACCCATCCGGCCGTTGCGGCCGTTGCCGACCTGGCGCTTCGCGTCCTTGCAGTCGACGTGGTAGATCCGGTCCTTGAAGTCCCACAGGAAGCCGACCGGGTCGAGGTCCTGCCAGACGAAGTGCGACGGGTCCCAGTTGAGCCCGAACGCGGGCCGGTGCCCGATCGCCTCCAGGGTCGCGGTGGTCGACCAGTAGTCGTACGCGATCTCCGACGGGTGTACCTCGTGCGCGAAGCGTACGCCGACCTCGTCGAACACATCCAGGATCGGATTCCACCGGTCCGCGAAGTCCTTGTAGCCCGCCTCGATCATGGCCGGCGGCACCGGTGGGAACATCGCGACCGTCTTCCAGATCGACGAACCGGTGAACCCGACGACCACGTCGACGCCGAGCGCACGGGCCGCCCGGGCGGTCGTCTTCATCTCCTCGGCCGCACGCTGCCGGACGCCCTCGGGATCGCCGTCGCCCCAGATGTGTGCGGGCAGGATCGCCTGGTGCCGCTGGTCGATCGGATCGTCGCAGACAGCCTGGCCGAGCAGGTGATTGGAGATCGTCCACACCTTGAGGTTGTACTTCTCCAGGATGTCCATCCGGTCGCGGACATACGTGTCGTCCTCGGCGGCACGCCGTACGTCGAGATGGTCACCCCAGCAGGCGATCTCCAGCCCCTCGTACCCCCACGAGGACGCCAGCCGGGCCACCTCCTCGAACGGCAGGTCGGCCCACTGGCCGGTGAACAGGGTGATCGGTCGAGCCATGTCCTCTACTCCTTTGTCGAACAACTTCTTCCGGTACGGCGTCCAGCCGGGGCGGACTGGTGATCGAGGGAGCCGGGTGTCCCCGGCGGCGCCTGGAGCGCAGAGCGGCGCCGGGGTCCCCGCCGGCCGTGGGAGGCCGCACTGCCGGGTGCCCTGGATGGGGCCGAACCAGCCGGGGCGGCGGCAGGTGACAGAAAGGCGATCTCCCACGGCGACGTCATCAGGCCAGCCGGCCCTTCAGGTCATTGCCCACCGCAATCAGCAAGGTGCGGGCGGCAACGTCTTGGACCGTGCGGGCCTTGGCGAGGTACAAGTCGAGAGCAACCGCCGCTACGCCGTCCCGACCACGACGCACCGCTTCAGCTGCCAAGCCCAGTTGGACTTTCAGCACCTTGGCGGTTGCCGCCGATACCTTCCCTTCAGCTCGGAACCGATCGACCAGCTTGACGGCTTCGGGGTACGACGCAACGACCGTGAACGGGATCGTGGTCACGGACTTGTTGCCTGCGACATCGGCTGTGGAAGCCGTCAGCGCATGAGGGCCGAGACCGAGAGCTACGCCGTCGACGCGGCCGGTGGATGGTTGGCCGTCGACGGTCAGTGTCACCGCGCCCGGACCGGACAAGGCATCCGCTGTGGACGCTGCGACTGAGACGACCGTGGCTACGCCGAGAGAGCCGTTGGGTGACAGACCCGTGAGCGCGATGGTTGGCGGTGTTCGGTCGATCTTCACTGTGACCGACTCGGGCGGCGACACGTTCCCGGCGGTGTCACTCGCGCGCACCTGAAGCGTGTGTGTCCCGTCGGCGGATAGCGTCACCGGTGCCGTGTACTCGGACCAGTCACCGGCACCAACCTTCTGCTCCAGATACACCTGCCCGGCCTGATCGTCCGTCGCCATCGCAGTAGCAACCACCGGATCGATCCACCACCCGGCGAGCCCAGAAGGCGTCGACGGGTTCAGCGACAGATTGACCGACGGAGCGACCGTGTCCCGGACCAGCTTGAAGTAGTCGAAGCGGGTCGTCTTCGACGCAACCTGATCCGCCCCGAAGGCGTACACACCGAACTTCGCGGCAGACAGGGCAGTGTTCGTCACGGCCGGCAACGCGGTCCACGCCAGGCCGTCCGCACTGTAAGAGCCTGTGAAAGTGGAGCCGGTTTTGGAGATCCGCAGGTGCCAGATCCCTTGCGTGGGCGCCGGTGCATTGGGCTGAGGTGACTGAACCACGTCGCCGACTTCGCTCCGCAGCTCCAGCCCTCGCGTCACCGTGGACCCGGCTGCGTTGGTGGTCAGGTAGTCGAGCTTCACGTAGTTGGCGTCGTCGGCGTACACCATCAACCCGGCCTGCTGGTACCGCTCGTTGAACGCCGACCCATCCACCTTCGTCTCGATTGTCCAGTCCCCGTCCGGCGCCGGCTGCAGCATCAGGTTGCGCGGGTTCGTCGCCGTACCCGCGTAGATGTCGCCCTTGCTGGTGTCGATCTCGAGAGCGTCACCAGTCACCCGGAACGCCGCCGGATCAGGACGTACGACGGCCGACCACCGGCATGCGTCCAGCGTCGTACCCGCGAACTCGTCGTCCGGGGCCGGCTGCTCGGCGGTGTCGTCGGGCGTGATGACGAAGTGGTCGAACGTCGCCGTGATCGGCAACGCCTCGGCCCGGTTCGTCAGCCCGAACAGCCCGATCCGCGGATTCGAGATCCCGGCCAACTGCTTGGTCTCCGGCATCTCGGTGAAGGTTGCGCCGTCAGCACTGTACGACGCCTTCAACGACGACCCGTCCGAGGTGAACCGCACCCACACGGTGTCCGGGTACGACGCACCCAGGTTGGCCGTGTTCGACCCGGCGACCTCGTTCGGTGCGCCCGCTTCCTCGCGAATGAACTGGAAGATCCGGTCCGCCGCCGACGGTGCTCCGGTCGACCGGCCCTGAAGAACCATCTTCGCGTAGTTGTCGTCGTCGCCGTACACGATCAACCCGGCCTGCTGATACGCCAGCCGGGCCGGCAACGTGAGCTTCGTCGTCGCCTGCCACGGACCGGCCGGCAACGGTTGCAACACGATGTTCGGCGTACCCGAGTTGCCCGTCCCGTAAATGTCCGTCGCCGTCAGCGGGATCGACAGCTTGCCATCAGCAACCGACAGCTCCTGGTTGCCCCGGACAACGGCGGACCATCGCCCGGTGTCCAGCGCCGTACCGTCGAACCCGTCGGATCGCCCGGTCAGACAGGCCGGCAACGACGGCGAATCCACAGTCACCGTGACGGTCGACGTGCCCACTGCACCCCGGGCATCTGTCACGGAAACCTTGACGGCAAAGGTCCCAGCCGCCGTGAACGTGTGACTCACCGACGCCCCAGTCCCAACCGCACCGTCGCCGAAGCTCCACGCGTAGGACAACGGCAGGTCACCCTCGGGATCGGTCGCAGCGGCCGTGAAGTCGACCTGCAACGGTGCCTTGCCCTGAGTCACGGACGCCGACGCAGTCACCGCCGGCCGCTGGTTCTCCGTGACCCCCTTGCCGAGGAAGCGAACCCAGTTGACGTTGAGCTGCCCGGTCGTCTTGACGAAGTACAGCGGCCCACTCTCCAACGAAGCACCGGTCACCGAACCGGTGAAGTCGCCGTACGTCTGCCACCCACCTGTAGGCGACACCTGAATCGTCGCCACCACCGGACCATCCGTCGGCGATCCCTGACGAACCTGCACGGTCGCACCGGCGTCAGGAGAAGCCGCCCGCAACTGGATCTGATCGATCGCGGTCAGGTTGGTCGGCTTCCAGCCCCACCAGTCGCCGTCCTCGATCCACCCGATGTTCTTCCCGCCACCCAGCACGTCACCGGTGTCCTCGACCTGCACGCCAGGCGTCGAACCCGGTCCCCCGGTCTCGCTGAAGTACTCCGCCTCCCGCGTCTTCGGCTGCAGTTGCACAACCTTCTGCGTGGTGATCGGCCCGGACCCCGGCGCGCCCTTGTCCGTGTACGTCACGGTGACGATGCCGAAGATGTTCGCGCCGACATGCCCCTGGTCGCCTGCCAGCGGGAAGATCCCCTCGCAGCCGCGGTACTGCTCATAGCCGTGCGCATGCTCGTCATGCCCGAGCGCCGGCTGCGTGATCACGTCATTGCAGTCGACCACCCCGTCCTCGGGATCGGTCACCGTCACCTTGTAGCGGATGGTGTCGCCGAAGTCGAAGAACCCACCATTGACCGGAGCCTCCACGGTGATCGTCGGCGCCGTGTTCCCGGAGGTGATCGTCCGGTTCGACACCGCCGTACGCCCGTCGGGATCGCTCACCGTCAGCCGGGCCGTGAAGACGCCGGGCGTCGTGTAGGTGTACGACGGCTTGGCCTCGGTGCTGTCCGTCGTACCGTTGCCATCGAAGTCCCAGGCCAGCGTGATCGGCTGCCCGTCCGGATCCCGCGAACCGGTCGAGTCGAAGGCGACCGTCAGCGGCACCGGCCCGGACGTCTTGTCCGTGCTGAACTGCGCGATCGGCGCCCGATTTCCTTGCACATAGTCGATCCGGTAGATCCCCGAGTCGGCGTTGTTCCCGCCGAACCCACTCCCCCACTCGATCACGTACAACGCACCATCCGGTCCGAACTGCAGCGCATGCGGCCGGACGAAACTCAACTTCTGCAGCATCCGCGACACGTCGGCCACACCGCTGCGGTCGTCGTTCAGCTGCACCGAGAACAGCCGGCTGTCGTTCCAGTCCGCCCACACCGCCTTGCCGTCGAAGTACGCCGGCCACTTCCGGTCCGACGCACTGTCAGCGTCAAACCGATACGCACCACTCGTCATCGGCGCGCCACTGCCACCGATCTCCGGTACGCCGGTCGTCGACTTGCCCATCCACATCGTCGCGGGGATCGCTGCCGGCAACTGCGTGATGCCGGTGTTGTTCGGCGACTCGTTGACGGGAGCGTTGCAGTTGAACACAGCACCGGACGTCCCGGTCGCGAAGTCATGGTCGTTGTACGGCGTGTTGTTGCCGACGCAGTACGGCCACCCGTAGAACCCGGGCTTGTCGAGGATGTCCCACTCGACCCGTCCGTCCGGCCCGCGCGTCGGCGACACCGCACCCGCGTCCGGTCCGTAGTCCGCGACGAACAGGTGGTTCGTGGCCGGGTCGATCCCGATCCGGAACGGGTTCCGGAAGCCCATCGCGTAGATCTCCGGCCGCGTCTTCGCCGTCCCCGGCGGGAACATGTTGCCGGCCGGGATCGTGTACGACCCGTCGGGTGAGGGGTGGATCCGCAGGATCTTCCCGTTCAGGTTGTTGCTGTTGGCAGCACTCCGCTGCGCGTCCCAGGCGGCCCGTCCGGTCCGCTCGTCGATCGGCGTGTACCCGTCGGAGTCGAACGGATTGCTGTTGTCGCCGGTGGCAACGAAAAGGTTGCCCTCACCATCGAATTCCAGCGCACCACCCGCATGACAACACTGATCCCGTTGCGTGTCGATCCGCAGTACCTGCTGCTCACTCGCCAGTTCAAGCGTGTCACCAGTCACCTTGAATCGCGAGACCCGGTCGAACGGCTCAGTGCCCGCCGGGGAGTAGTACAGGTAGACAAACCCGTTGTCAGAGAACGAAGGATCCAGCGCGATACCGAGCAGCCCGAACTCTTGGCCGGTGTAGACGTTCAACGTCCCGGCAGTGACGACTGAGCCGTCCGGCTTGACGATCTTCACCGCGCCGTTCCGGTCGATGTAGAACACCCGGCCGTCACCCGCGATCGCGAGCTCCATCGGGTTCGACGTGTCGTCGTCCAGCGTCACCTTCTGGTAGCTGTCACTCAGCGACGCACCACAGTCCGCGGCCTGCACACCGGCGGCAGTCTTGATCCCGCCCAGCAGCAGCTGACGGAAGGCCGGTTCGGCGTACGACGCGATCGTATGCCCCATGCCCGTGTACCAGGCCCTGCCACCGTCGTAGTCCTGACACCAGGTGATCGGGTGCTCCGGGCCCATGTTCCCGCCCGTGTACGACGATTCGTCGAGCGAAGCGAGCACGTGGACCTTGTCACGCGGGTTGGTGCGGTAGTTGTACCACTCGTCCGTGCGCTGCCAGCTCGTCGGCGCTTCCGCGGTCGACGGGTGCGCGTGGTCCTCCACCTTCACCGTACCGGTCGGCGTACCCGGTGGATGGCTGTCGAAGTAGCTGCCGACAAGCTGTCCGTACCAAGGCCAGTCGTACTCCGTGTCCGACGCGGCGTGCACACCGGCGTACCCGCCGCCGGCCCGGATGTACCGCTCGAAGGCGGCCTGCTGGTCCGCGTTCAGTACGTCGCCGGTCGACGACAACCAGATGACCACCTCGTACTTGGCCAACTCGGTGTCGTTGAACATCGACGCGTCCTCGGTCGCTGTGACGGTGAAGTTGTTCGCCGCCGCGAGTTCGGTGATCGCCTGGATGCCGGCCGGGATCGAGTCGTGCCGGAACCCGGCGGTCTTGCTGAAGATCAGGGCGTTGAAGGTCTCGTCACCGTGGCCGGGATGAGCCCGGGCCGGCAACACGACCAGTAGTGACGCGATCAGGGCGAGCACGAGCGCACGAATCACCGTGCCGTGCCTGCGTAGCTGGATCATGCGGAGCTCCTCATGGGTCGGATAAGGCGCGCGCTCCATCAGTCCGGGGCGGGAAAGACCCCAGCTACTACAAGTCCCGTGCTCTGCCCTGCGCGGGAGTCACTCCTTCGTGGATCAGCGAACGCCGAGCAGGTGCTCCATCGCCAGCTGGTCCAGCTTCTCGAACCCGAGACCGCGCTCGGCCAGCGCTTCCCGGTCGAACTTCTCGTTGCGGAGATCGGCCAGCGACTCACCCTCGGCCAGGGTGGGCACGGACAACTCCGCGACCTTGGCCGCGGCGAGTGCCTCGGCCACCTCCGGGTCGGCCCGGAACGCGGCCACCTTCTCCCGCAGGATCAGGTAGTTCCGCATGCAGCCGCGCGCGGTCTCCCAGACGCCTTCCTCGTCCTCGGTCCGCGGCGGCTTGTAATCGAAGTGCACGTACCCGTCGTATCCAGGCCGGCCGTCAGTACCCTGCAGCACATCCACGGTCCAGAACGCCTCACGCAGGTTGCCGGCGCCGAAGCGAAGGTCCTGGTCGAACCGCGGACCGTGCTGCCCGTTCAGGTCGATGTGGTACAGCTTCCCGTGCCACAGCGCCTGCGCGATGCCGTGCGCGTAGTTGAGCCCGGCCATCTGCTCGTGGCCGACCTCGGGGTTGATGCCGACCAGTTCCGGATCCGCCAGATCGTTGATGAAGGCAATCGCGTGCCCGATCGACGGCAGCAGGATGTCACCACGCGGCTCGTTCGGCTTCGGCTCGATCGCGAACCGGATGTTGTAGCCCTGTTCCCGCACGTACGCGCAGAGCAGGTCCATCGACTCCTTGTACCGGTCGAGGGCCGCGTTCACGTCCTTCGAGCCACCGGACTCGGCCCCTTCGCGACCGCCCCAGAGCACGTACGTCGTCGCACCGAGCTCAGCCGCGAGGTCGACGTTGCGGAGCACCTTCGCCAGTGCGTACCGCCGTACCTGGCGATCGTTGGCGGTCAGGCCGCCGTCCTTGAAGACCGGGTGGCTGAACAGGTTCGTGGTCATCATCTCGACGCCCATGCCGGTCTCGGCCAGCGCCTTGGTGAACCGCTCGAGCACCTGCTGCCGGGTGCCCTCGTCCGGCACCACGTCGTCGTCGTGGAACGTGACCGCCGCGGCGCCCAGTTCCGCGAGCTTCTCCACCGCGTAGACCGGGTCCATCGCCGGCCGGACCGCCGTACCGAAGACGTCGACGCCCTGCCAGCCGATCGTCCAGAGACCGAAGGAGAACTTGTCGTCCTTGGTCGGGGTGTAGCTACTCATTCAGGAATCTCCTGCCATTGTCGTGACGTCGAGCTGGCCTCGACCGCGGCCAGCACGCGCTGGACCTGCAGCCCGTCGGCGAACGACGGTGTCGGATCGGCTTCGTCGGCGATCGCGGTGACCAGGTCGACGACCTGATGGGTGAACCCGTGCTCGTAGCCGAGCAGGTGGCCGGGCGGCCACCACGCTCCGACATACGGATGGGCGGACTCGGTGGCGAGGATCCGGCGGAAACCAGCCGTCGTCGCGTCCTCGGTCGCGTCGTAGAAATGCAGCAGGTTCATGTCCTCGAAGTCGAACGCGAGGCTGCCGAGGCTGCCGTTGATCTCGATCCGGATCGCGTTCTTCCGGCCGGTGGCGAACCGGGTCGCCTCGAAGACGCCGAGCGCACCGGAGCCGAACTTGGCCAGGAACACCGCGGCGTCGTCGACCGTGACGGGTCCGCGTTCGCTGCCCGCCGTACCGGCCAGGCCGGAGTGTTCGGCCGCGACCGGGCGCTCCTTCACGAACGTCTCCAACTGACCGCTCACCTCGGCGATGGTGTCGCCGGTGATGAACTGGGTCAGGTCGATGATGTGCGCGCCGATGTCGCCGAGCGCACCGGAGCCGGCCTTCTCCTTGTCCAGCCGCCACGACAGCGGCGCCTCCGGGTCGGCGATCCAGTCCTGCAGGTACTGCGCCCGGACGTGCCGGATCGTCCCGATCTTGCCCTCGGCAACGAGCTGGCGGGCCAGCGCGATCGCCGGCACCCGGCGATAGGTGAACCCGACCATCGACCTGATCCCCTTGGCCGCCGCGGCCGCGGCCGCCGCCGTCATCGCCTCGGCCTCCTCGACCGTGTTGGCCAGCGGCTTCTCGCACAGCACGTGCTTACCGGCCTCGAGGGCGGCGATCGCGATCTCGGCGTGGCTGTCCCCCGGCGTGCAGACGTCGATCAGCTGGATGTCGTCGCGGCCGAGCAGCTTGCGCCAGTCGGTCTCGGTCTCCTTCCAGCCGAGCTTGGTCGCCGCGGCGGCGACCGCGTCAGGGTTGCGGCCGCAGAGCACGCTCATCTCCGGGTTCAGCGGCAGGTCGAAGAAGCGCGGCGCGCTCCGCCAGGCCTGCGAATGGGCCGCACCCATGAACGCGTAGCCGATCAGGCCGATGCCCAGGTTGGTCATAACTCTCCTTTAGCTCTCGAAGGCAGTGGGCAAGTACTGGTCCACGTTGTCCTTGGTCACCACCGGTGCGTACAGCTGGATGGTGCGCGGCACCTCGACCTCCACCAGGTCGCCGAGGGCTTTCTTCTGCACCAGCAGCCGGGCCAGCCGGACCCCGTCCGCACCCTGGGTGGACGGGTAGATGACGGTTGCCCGCAGCAAACTCGTACCGGACTTGATGTCCCGCATCACGTTCGCCGAGCCGGCCCCGCCGACCACGAAGAACTCCTTGCGGCCGGAGTTCTTGATCGCGGCCATCACGCCGACGCCCTGGTCGTCGTCGTGGTTCCAGATCGCGTCGATCTTCGGTGCCGCCTGCAACAGGTTGGCGGCGGCCTTCTCACCGGACTCGACGGTGAACTCGGCCGCGACCCGGTTGCTCACCTTCAGGCCGCAGTCGGCCAGCGCCTCCTTGAAGCCCTGGCTGCGGGCCTGGGTCAGTGGCAACGAGTCGATCCCGGCGATCTCCGCGACCACCGCGTCCTTCTTGCCCTTCATCTCCTGGCAGATGTAGGTGCCGGCGGAGATGCCCATCCCCTTGTTGTCACCGAGGATCGTGGTCCGGGCCGCGAACGTGCTGTCGAACTCGCGGTCCACGTTCACTACCGTGATCCCGGCCTCCATCGCCTTGGTCGCCACCGGGGTCAGCGCCGCGCCGTCGAACGGCAGCAGCACGATCGCGTCCACCTTCTGGTTGATGAAGGTCTCCACCTGGCTGATCTGCAGGTTCACGTCATTGGTGCCCTCGGCCACGATCAGCTCGATGTCGGAGTACTTCTTCGCCTCCGCCTGGGTGGCCTTGGTGATCGCACCCATCCAGCCGTGGTCGGCGGCCGGCGCGGAGAACCCGATCTTGACCTTCTTCCCGGGTTCGTCGTTCTTGCCGACCGCGACCCCGGCCTGGGTCGCGGGCGCGTTCTTCTCGGCCTCCGGGGTGTTGCTGGTACAGGCGGCCAGGGCGAGTGCGCTGAGGCCTGCGATGATCAGGGTTCGGGCGGAACGTGCGGACATCTTTGTCCCCTCCTTGTGGTGGTTCACTGACTGCTTGCCCGTCCGGCCAGGCGCTGCTGCAGGAGGACCGCGATCACGATGATCAGGCCCTTCGCCACCGACTGGGCGGAGATGCTCAGGTTGTTCAGGGTGAAGACGTTGTTCAGCGTGGTGAAGATCAGTACGCCGAACACGGTGCCGACGATGGTCCCCCGACCACCGGACAACAGGGTGCCGCCGATCACCACGGCCGCGATCGCGTCCAGTTCGTACAACTGACCGTGGGTCGAGCTGCCGGTCGTCGTACGGGCCATCAGCATCACGGCCGCGATCCCGCAGCACAGTCCGGCCAGCACGTAGAGCGCGACGGTGTGCCGCTGCACCTTGATACCGGCCAGGCGGGCGGCTTCGGCGTTGCCACCGACGGCGAAGGTACGGCGGCCGAAGGTGGTCCGGTTCAGCAGCACCCAGCCGGCCGCGGCGACCAGCAGGAAGATCCAGACCAGCACCGGTACGCCGATCAGCGAGCCGCCGAAGAAGTCGACGAACGAGTTGACCGAGATGATCTGCGTCCGGCGATCGGAGATGATCTCGGCCAGACCACGGGCGGCGGCCAGCATCGCCAGGGTCGCGATAAACGGGACGACCTTGCCGTAGGCAACGAGCAGCCCGTTGACCAGACCACACGCGGCGCCGACGAGGAGCGCCGTACTGACCATGAAGATCCAATGGAAGTCGGCCGCCATTTGCTGGGTCGCCAACGTGGTCGCCCAGACCGAGGCGAGCGCGACCATCGCACCGACGGACAGGTCGATCCCGCCGCCGGTGATGACGAACGTCATGCCGATGCTGACCACACCGATGACAGCGGCGAGCCGCAGGATGGTCAGCACATTGGCGCCGGTGGCGAACGTGTCGCCGGCGGTGATGATGCCGACGAGACAGAGCAGAACCAACGCCACCACCAGGCCGACGTTGCGTCCCATCCCCGTCCTCAGCAGATTGCTGGAGCGTGGCGCCGCGGGCGGAGTGACTGTTGCCTGCGTCGACGCCGTTTGTTCAGGTGGGCGTGCGCCATCCTCAATCATCGTTTGGCCTCACTCACACGGCACTTCCTTCCATCACCAGGTCGAGGACCTGGTGTTCGTCGATGTCTTGCGCGGGTCCGCTGTACACGGCCCGTCCCTCCCGCAGTACGACGACCCGGTCGGCGAGACCGAGCACTTCCTCGACCTCGCTGGAGACCAGCACGATCGCGACCCCGTTGGCGGCCAGCTTGTGGATCAGGGTGTAGATCTCGGACCGCGCGCCTACGTCGACTCCCCGCGTGGGTTCGTCGAGCAGCAGTACGCGGCAGTCCCGCAACAGCCAGCGGGCCAGCACTACCTTCTGCTGGTTGCCGCCGGACAGGTTGCGGACCGGATGGTCCACGCCAACCGGGCGGACATCCAGTGCCTTGGTCAATTCGGCCGCCGCTTCCCGCTCGGCCCGGCCGTTCAGGAATCCCCCGCTGGCGAACCGCTGCATGCTCGACACCGTGATGTTCTTGTACACGGCCTCGTCCAGCAGCAGCGCCTGACTCTTCCGCTCCTCCGGCGCCAGCCCGACCCTGGCCTTCACCGCGCCCTGCACCCGGCCTGGTCGCAGCGTCCGGCCGTCGACCCGTACCGATCCGGTGGCTGCCCGGCGAGCGCCGTACACGGTCTCCAGTACTTCGGAGCGCCCGGAGCCGACCAGTCCGGCCAGACCGAGGATCTCGCCGGCCCGGACGGTGAACCCGATCCCGGCGAACTCACCCGGCCGGGTCAGGTCATCCACCTCGAGTACGACGGGCGCCGTACTGAGGATCTCGCGACGCGGCGGGAAGACGTACTCGATCGAGCGGCCGGTCATCAGCCGGATGAGTTCCTTGGTGGGCGTCGCGCGGGCATCCAGACCGGTCGCCACGGTGGCGCCGTCCTTCAGCACGGTGACGCGGTCGCCGATCTGGCGGATCTCCTCGAGCCGGTGTGAGATGTAGACGACCGCGACACCACGCGCGGTGAGGTCGCGGATGACCCGGAACAGATTGGACACCTCTTCGGGGTCGAGCACCGCGGACGGCTCGTCCATCACGATCAGCCGGGCGTCCCGCGACAGCGCGCGCGCCATGCTGACCACTTGCTGTCCGGCGGACGGCAGCGATCCGACCGTGCGGTGCGTCGGGATCTCGCCGTGGCCCAGGCCCTGCAGGATCTCGCGCGCCCGGGCGGTCGCCTCGTGCCTCCGGCTGAAGCCGAAGCTGGCCGGCTCGTGACCGAGAAAGATGTTCTCGGCAACGGTCAGCTCGGGGACCAGATCGAGCTCCTGGTAGATCGCGGCGATCCCGCGCTGGATCGCGTCGGTCGGGGTGTTCAGCCGCACCGCTTCGCCGTTGATGTGGATCGTGCCCGCATCGGGTTGGTGCGCTCCGGTCAGCACGCGGATCAGCGTGGACTTGCCAGCGCCGTTCTGGCCGAGCAGACAGTGCACCTCGCCGGGGCGCAGGTCGAGGTCGACACCGTCGAGCGCCCGGACCCCCGGGAACTCCTTGACGATGCCGGTCATGGTCAGTAGATCCGTCATTGCGCGACCCCCGCTTCGGCCCGGCCGATCATCGTCGGGTCGACCAAGACCTGGTCGAGGGAGATCTGAGCACCACCGCGAACTGCCGCGGTGAAGCCGAGGTCCGATCGGATCACCCGGCAACCGCCGCCGTCCGGAGCGATCACGCGATCGCGGATCGCCACCTCCAAAGGTTCCTGCAGCCATGGCCCGAGCACGGCGAAGTAGCCGCCGAGCACGAGCACATCCGGGTTCAGGATGTTCACCAGGATCGCTCCCCCAATCCCCAGCCAGGTTCCGACGTCCTCGAGTGCGGACAACGTCCGCGGTTCCCCCGCTTCGGCCCGCGCGGTGATCTCGGCCAGCCGTTGCTCGACGTCCAGCGACGGATCACGGACCGGATCGTCCTCGTCCGTTGCCTTGTGCAACAGTGCGGTCAGGCCGACGACCGTCTCCCAGCAGCCGGTCCGGCCGCAGCCGCAGGTGCGGCCGGCCGGCGCGACCGGCATGTGCCCGACCTCGCCGCTGTACCCGTGCCCGCCGCGGAGCAGGTGCCCATGCGACACCACCCCACCGCCGACACCGACCGCACCGGTCAGCAGCACGATGTCCTGGACCGACTCGGCCTTCCGCAACTCCGAGTACGCCGCCAGCGCCGCGAGGTTCGCCTCGTTGTCCACATGCAGCGGGTACGACGGTGTGCCGAGCCGCTCGCGCATCTCGCGGACGACCGGGACCTCGCCCCAACCCAAGTTCGGAGCCAGCTTCAGTTCACCCGTGTCGCCTTGGACGAGGCCCGGTACCGCGAGCGTCACGCCGGCCACCTCACCGTCTCGCGCGTCCACAGCCGCCACGGCTTCTCGAATCAGCTCGGCCAAGCGATCGAGCGTCGTACCCGGGCCGAGGTGGGCGACGTCCAGCGGGACGCGTCGTTCGCTGACCACGGCGCCGGTCAGGTCGAGGGCGGTGACGGCGAGGTAGTCGACGTTGATCTCGGCACCGACGCCGCAGACTCCGGTGCCGTCGAGTTCGACGAGTTGTCCGGGGCGGCCGAGGGCGCGGGTGGAGTCGGCCGGGCCTTCGCGGAGCAGGCCGCGCTCGACGAGCTCGGCGACCAGGCTGCTCACGGTCGCCTTGTTCAGGCCGGTGTCGCCGGCGATCCGGGCCCGCGATCGCGGGCCGAGGTCGCGGACGTGACGCAGGACGACGGAGAGGTTGTTGCGGCGGAGCGAAACGTGGTCGGCGGCAACGACCCGATTGCCCGGGCGACGGCCGTCGGACAGCGTCATGCGGCTCCCACCTCACCAGTCGTTGTGAGCCCGATCACAGACTTTGTCTGTTGAACCAACAAACTAAGTACGCCGCTGAAGGTGCGTCAAGATGTCGCGGTCAAGTTTTCGCTGACGGTACTGGGCAAACGCTCTCTCTGACCAGAGCCGGACTTAGTTCCGGAACTTGCGCGCTGCTCGTTCGACTCTTGCGTGCTCTATCGAGCGTTTGCACCTCGCGTCAGTTCGCCAGCCAGTGAAGCCACCGGGCGCTCCCAGGCGCGAGTGGATATGCGTGCGATCGAGTGTGACCTCCGCGCTGACGGTAAGGGCTTGCCCTCGACATACTTCCTTCACTCGGCGATCGGTGAGCCGAACTTGACCGCCAGTGAAGCCGTCTGCTGCAGTCTGGCGGGTTGGCCAACGAGCGTGCGGGTTGGCACCCCGGAATATGGATCGCGAACCCACCCTCTGGTGGGCGAACCCATCAGAGGATGGGGGGCGGGCGTGACGCGAGAGGGTGCACGAAGTCAGCCGGCGTTTTCCAGGCGCAAGACGCTAGAAGAGTTCGAGGCTGTCGGAGGCGAGGGTGATGACGGTGTCGTCGAGGTAGAGGCGGCACGCGATCGCGTGGCCGGCGCAGGTGAGCAGGGCCGGACCGGCGGCGTCGACCACGCGGTAGACGACGGGGTGCTCGCAGCGCTCGACGGCGCCCTCGTTCTCGCGGTGGCAGCCGAGCACGTGGCAGGTGACGGTCTCGCCGACGTTCATCAGGGTGAGGCCGTGCTCCGGGCAGACGCCCCAGCCGACGCCGCACGAGCGGCCTTCGGTGGCAGCGAGGCGGATCAGGTTGCCGGCGGTTGCCTCGAGTGCGCCGGCGACGGAGCCCAACGTGCTGGCGGCCTGGTCGAGGTCACGGCGCAAAGCCCGCAGCTCAGGCGATTCGGGCATACCGCGGGTGGCGGCCTGCAGGTTCTCCGACAGAGCCTTTGCGGCAACCGCGATCTCGTCGACCCGGACGGGTGTCTCGAACTCGGCGCGCGCCGGAACGGTGGCGACCCGGCCGGACCTGCGAGCGGCGTACTCCTCGACCCAGGCAGGCGTTTCAGCCGGCTTTCCCGCGGCTCCCTGGCCGGCCTGCTCGGCTCTGTTGTCCTCCTGGTCGGCTGGTGAGACCTGACCTGGGTGAGACTCTGGTGACGGAGCGTGACCATTGGTCCCGTTCTTCGCCGCGGTCCCGTTCACCGGGATCCGGCTGTCCTGCGCTGTCCGCCCGTTCATACAGCCTCACTCGTCAAGTGCCTGGCCATCGCCATGCCCGCCCCCTGATGTGCCTCCGGTGGCCGATCGTGCCATGCCCGCAGGGCCCACGACCAGAGGAAATCACCGAGCGTCACCCACTGCTCCCCCTCACTTGCACAACGCAACGATCCACCCCGGACTCCGGACAGATTCCCCACTCAGCGTCGGCATAGTCACACGCTGAGCATTCCTCAACGTTGCTTTAACATTTCCCTACGCACAGTCACTACTGGGTCGCAATCAGGTGCTGGCGGAGGAATTCGACGGTCCGGGCGCGGGCCTTCAGAGCCGAGTTCGGCGGGTCCTCGCGCAGGTCGCGGGTGAGCACAGAGTGAGCCATCTTGCGGTAGCCGTCCGGGTTGCCGGGACGACTGTCGAGCTCGATCACCTCGAACGCTTCGCCGAGTTGTGCGCGCAGGGTGGTGAACCGCTCGGCCGGCGCCATCCGGTCATGGCTGAACCGCAGTCCCAGCACGCACAGACCGTCCGTCTGCGTCCGTTCCTTGACTACCTCGAGCTCCCGCCGCGACAACCCCGGATCGCGCCGCAGGCGGCCGCTGACGGCGAATGGTGTCGACGGCTGGCTCAGCACCGGCGCCTTCACCACGTCTTCGACCGCGGTGGCGAGGGCGAAGCCGCCGGTGAAGCACATCCCGATCACACCGACGCCGCGTCCCGGCGTCCGCGCGGCGAGGTCGGCTGCAACGGCTCGCAGGTACTTCGTGATCGGCCGCTCGGCATCAGCCGCGAACGCGCGGAACTCCTTCGCCACACACATCCGCGCGATCACCCCCAGGGCGTAGCCGGTTGTTTCGGGGCGTCCCGGCGTACCGAAGGGTGATGGGATGACGACTGTGAAGCCCTCGCTGACGAGGTGGTCGCCGAAGCCGAGTACCTCGGGGGTGAGGCCCGGGATCTCCGGGATCAGTACGACGCCTGGGCCTTCGCCCTTCTCGAAGCAGTCGTAGGTCAGCCCCGCACCGGTGAAAGGCGCCCGCGTCCAGCCGGTCAGATCAGAACTCGGTGCCGTCATCGCGCCTCCTCGGAAATGAAGCCCAAGCTTAGGGTGCGCGACCGGCGACAACGTGTGGTCGTCCAGGCGGGATTGCAGCTTTTGACATGTGCTTCGGGGCGCAAACTGGACCAGACCTCTGACATACTCCGGGCGACTATCACTTTGACCCTTGGGGGGGTCCCGTGTCTTTCCGTCCTGCTCATTTACTGCGCCTAGGCCTGCCCGCGGCCATGGTCGCGGCGACTCTGGTGGCGGTGACCGGCTCGTCCGGGTCCGCCGAGGTGTCCGCCGAACCACGTCCGTTCAAGGCGCCCCGCCCCGAGAGGGGGAACGGACCCGCCTACGACGCGAAGTCCGTGGTGGTGAAGTTCAAGCCGAAGGCAACCACTTCGGCCCGTAAGGCCGCGCTGGCCAAGGTCAAGGGCAAGTCCGACGTGTCCGTCACCTCGGACATCGTCGCCATCACCGCTGAGCTCGCGGCGCCCGACCTGCTGAAGAAGGTCAAGGCCGACCCGGCAGTCGAGCTTGCCTCGCTCAACTACATCCGCCAGAAGTCGGCCACGCCGAACGACTACCTCTACACCAACTATCAGAAGTACCTGCCGACCGTCCGGGTCAACCAGGCCTGGGATCTGAGCAAGTCGGCCGGCAACCAGGTCGTCGCCGTACTGGACACCGGTGTCGACGCCGGTCACCCGGATCTGGCCGGCCACCTGCTGCCCGGTTACAACACGTTCAACACGGCCTTGCCGCCCAACGACGGCGACGGCCACGGTACGGCGGTGACCGGCATCATCGCGGCCGGTACGAGCAACACGATCGGCATCGCCGGCGTGGCCTGGAACGCCAAGGTCCGGCCGGTCAAGGTCCTCGACGACGAAGGCAGCGGCACCGACGCGAACGTCATCAACGGCATCAACTGGGCGGTCAAGAACGGCGCCCGGGTGATCAACCTGTCGCTCGGCAGCGACGAGGACAGCCCGGTCCTGCACTCGGCGATCACCAGCGCGGTCGCCAAGGGTGTCGTGGTGGTCGCCGCGGCCGGCAACACCGGCTACTCGGCACCGCACTACCCGGCCGCCTACCCGGAGGTCCTCTCGGTCGGCGCCACCAACTGGTACGGCGCGCTGACCGAGTTCAGCACCTACGGCGACACGGTCGACATCGCGGCCCCCGGCTTCGACATCACCAGCACCGCACCGCGTGCGCAGACCCCGGCGGGCTTCGACCCGTACTACATCGGCCTCGGGGGTACGTCGTTCTCGTCCCCGATCGTCGCCGGAGTCGCGGCGCTGGTGCGGAACAAGTATCCGTCGTTCACGCCCGCACAGGTGATGACGCGGCTGAAGGCCACCGCCCGGGACGCCGGCCCGCGCGGCATCGACCAGTACTACGGCGCGGGCATCCTGGACGCGTACGGCGCCCTCGGCGGCAAGTGGACGACCGACTTCCCCGGTGGCGGTGCCGACGGCAACGACCAGCCGTCCCGGGCGACTCCGGTCGCGGGCTCGATCAGCTCCACCATCAGCACCGAGGGTGACGTCGACTGGTACGTCGTCAACTCGGCCGCGGCCCGCAACCTCAAGATCTCGGTGACCGGACCCGCGTACGACCTCGACCTCCCGGTCAACATCGGCCCGCGGGTCGACGTGTACGACGCCGACCTGAAGCCCTTGGCATACGCGGTGAACCCGTTCCCGACGAACCCGAGCGTTCCGGTGCCGCTGACCGCAACCGCGAACGTCAGCGTTGCCGCGGGCAACACCTACATTGCCGTCCGCAACGACAACGGGTCGCGCGACACCCGCTCCTACCAGCTGTCCGTCAGCGAAGAGGGCACTGGCGGGACGCCGGCGGGCGTCGCCTACCCGGTGCGGGACGTCCTTCCGGCCGACCGGGCCGCGGGTGCGGCGGTCACCACCAAGCCATCGGTGACCTTTGCTCGTGAGGTTGTCGCAGACTCCGTGACTGCGAGCACGGTGCGGCTGCTCAACGGCAAGACTGGTTCCACCGTTGGCGCCACGGTTGCGTACGACGCGGCGACCAAGCAGGCCGTGCTCACTCCGACCGTGCCGCTGCTCGACAACGCGCCGTACAAGGTCGTCGTGAGTGGTGTGCAGGAGGCCAGCGGTACCGCGCTTGCGCCGTTCAGCAGTGTGTTCTCGACCGTTGACCTGGTGCCGGCGAAGCCGGTGTTCGATGCGACCGGGGCGTTCGCGGCCGCGACGCTGGCGTGGCAGATCGCGCCGATGTCGGATCTCGATCAGGTGATCGTGCGCCGGAACGTCGGCAGCAAGGCACCGACGCTGACCACTGGCACGCTGGTTTACGCGGGGACCGGATCCTCGGTCAAGAACACCGGGTTGGCGCAAGGTTTGACGTACACCTTCGCGGCCTGGGTGAAGGACCGGAGCGGGAAGGTCAGCCCGGTGGCGGTCACGCAACTGTTCGGGATGAAGTCCGGGATCGCGCTGACCACGACGCTGATCAAGTACGGCGGCTCGGTCACGATCAAGGGCAGCCTGCTGCGGATCGACAACAAGGCGTACTCCGGTCTGCCGGTCAACCTCTACGTCCGGCCGAAGAACGTGTCGACGTGGAAGCTGCTGGCGACGTTGAAGACCTCGTCGTACGGGACCGTGAGCTACACGTACAAGCCGGCGGTGTCGTCGGTGTTCACCATCTCGTACTTCGGCAACGCCGACCTGATGGGGACCCGGACGGCTGACGTGATGACGCAGGTAACGCCGACGATCTCGGCGACCCTGGCGCCGACGACGATCCGGCTCGGCCAGGTGACGAAGTTCAGCGGGTACGTCGCTCCGGCGCACTCGGGCAAGTACGTCTACCTGCAGCAGTACGGCAACAAGACCTGGAAGTCGATCGCCTGGGTGAAGCTGAGCTCTTCAGGCGCGTACGCGTTCGGCATCAAGCCGGCCGTCCGCGGCAAGATCGCCTACCGGGTCTGGTTCCCGGGCGACGCCGACCACACGCAGGCGTTCACCGTGAACAAGATCCTCACGATCAGCTGATTTCTATCGCCTTTTGAGTACGCCCCGGCCGACTGAACTAGCCGGGGCGTACTGCGTTCTACGGCGCGTAGTGCTGGACGGCGCCACCCTTGGAGAGGTCGACGAGGGTGTGGGCGAGGTCCTTCGCATCGGCGAGGACTTCGTCGAGGTTCATGGTGGTGAGCTGGCGATCGCGTACGACGATCTCGCCGGCGACCAGGACCGTGACGACGTCGGAGGAGCGGACCGAGTAGACGAGGGCCGCTCGGGGGTCGTGGACGGGTTGGCAGTGCGGGCCGGAGAGGTCGACGAGGGCGATGTCGGCCTGGCGACCTGGCTCCAGCGCACCGATCTCGTCGGCCAGGCCGGCTGCCGCGGCGCCGCCTCTGGTGGCCAGTCGGAGGGTGTCGGAGACGTTCATCCACTCGGCGTCCTGCTCGCGTTGCTTCTGGGTCAGCGCGACCATGCGCAGCGATTCCCAGACGTCGAGCGTGTTGTGGACGGCCGCTCCGTCGGTGCCGACGCCGACCTGCACACCGATGGACTGCAGGCCTTTGATCGGCGTGACTGTGCCCATGGCGAGTTTGAGATAGACCTTCGGGCAACTGGCGACCGTTGTGCGGTCCGCTGTCCGCTCCAGGATCGGCAAGTCGGATTCACGGATGCCGCAGCCGTGGGCGATGAGCGCGCCCGCGTCGAGTACGCCGGTTCGTTCCAGGACCTGCATCGGTGTCACACCGAGCCGGTCGACGGACGACTGCGTCTGGTCGTCGGTCTCGGCTGCGTGCAGGTGGATGCGGAATCCCTCTGCTCGTGCGATGTCCGCCGTACGACGTAAGTCCTCGTCGCTGACCGTGTAGGTCGCGTGCGGGCCGAGGCTGGACGTGATGCGTGGGCTGCGGTTGCGGAGGTCGCGGGCAGTGGTGATCGCGGCCTCGATGGCTTCGGGACCGGTCGACGAGAAGTAGGTGGGTGCCAGGTCGGCGCGGATGCCTGATTCCACGACTGCTTCGGCGATCTGGTCGGCGTGGAAGTAGTGGTCGACGAACGTGGTCACGCCGGCGAGCAGCATCTCCGCGCACGCGAGCCGGGCGCCGACCCGGACGCGTTCGGGCGTCAGGTTCACCTCCATCGGCCAGATCCGCTGGTTGAACCAGTCGTCGATCGACAAGTCCTCGGCCGCGCCACGCATCATCACCATCGGACTGTGCGTATGCGAGTTCACCAACCCTGGCACGGCCACCAACCCGGTCCCGTCGATCACCTCTCCCCCGCCGTCCGGCTGTGTGGTGCCGGTGGGTGTGATCGCGGTGATCCGATCGTCGTGGATGTGGATGTCCTGCGCCTCGTCCACGCGGCACTCGCCGGACTCCGGGACGATCAGTACCGAGACGTTGCGGATCAGCAGATGTGGCATACGTCCTCCAGCCGGTGGGTCGTCGTACCGCAGTCTCCTGCATCCGCCGGGCCATCCGTTTGCAGCAATCGAGGACAAGCGCGACTCCGCATCTGTGCCGTAGCGTCGGTCTGGACGTGAGACAGGCCGGGCGAGGCGGGCGCGTATGGACTACGAGGCGATGGTTCGGCAGGTCATTGTGGACCTTCAGCGCAGCCTGGACGAGCCGCCGACGTTCCGTGAGCTCGCGGCCCGGTACTACGTGTCGCCGTATCACTTCCACCGGATCTTCCGCGCGATCGCCGGTGAATCGCCGGCCGAGCTGACGCGGCGACTTCGGCTGGAACGAGGCGCGTGGCAGGTCCGGAACACCAGCCGGCAGATCTCGGAGATCGCCTTCCAGGCCGGCTACGCGACCCATGAGGCCTTCACCAAGGCCTTTCAGGCCGGGTTCGGGATCGCGCCGTCGGTCTTCCGCTCGGGCCTGCGGGAGTGTCCGGGGATCCGCAGCGCGAACGGTGTCCACTTCCACCCCGAAGGTATGACCAGGTTTCACCTGCCCGCGAACGGAGGAGATCCGATGAAAGTCGAGATGGTCGAGGTGCCGCCGACCCGGCTGGCCGCCGTACCGCATCAAGGCCCGTACTTCGAGATCGGCGCGGCGTTCGGAGCACTCGAGCAGAAGGCGGCCGAACTCGGGCTCGGCCAGGAGCCGAACGCGCTGCGGGTCGCGATCTACTACGACGACCCCGACGAGAAACCGGCGCCCGAGCTGCGGTCCGTCGCGGCGATCAGCGTGCCCGAGGACGCCGAGATCGGCGACCTCGAGGAGACCCGGCTACCGGCCGGGAAGTACTTGCGCGCCGAGTTCATCGGGCACTACTCGGGACTGGAGACCGCGTGGGCACAGTTGTACGGCGACCACGTCCCGGCCGGCGGGTACACGCTGCGGGACGGGGTGAACTTCGAGGTCTACGTGACCGACCACAGCGTGCCACCGGACCAGTTGCGCACTGACCTCTACCTGCCCATCACCTGAGGCGACCCATGATCGATGAAAGCAGCCTGTCGAATACCGTCGATGCGGTCGCGGCTGTCGACTGGGACGGCGGGTCGCTGCCGGCGGCAGAGCGGTTGCGGATCGGCCGCTGGATCGCGGCACGTCAGGGGTTGCCCGGTGCCTACGGGGACACGTTCGCCGGGTTCGCGGGCGAGTTGGAGCAGGGCATCGTCGTCTTCACCGGCGAGCGCATCACTTCGGCCTCGGCTCGGCACATCCTCGGCGAGGAGTCGAGCCGCGCGCTTCGTCGGCTCGGTGTTGCGGACACCGTCGTGCAGGAAGCCCTCGATCGCGCGAGTGCGGGCCTGCTGCAGTGCCTGGAGAGGGCGGCTCGGGATCCGCGCAATACCAACCCGGTAGGTTCTGCTGCGGCCGATGCACGGTCGGCCTGTGGCGCAACCTGCAGGCGGGCAACCTCGATCGCCAGGAGGAACGCCTGACCGCGGGTATCGGCGATCTTCGCCAGCTCCGAAAGGGCGATGGCGAATGGCGGACCTATCCCTTCTGGTACACCGTGCTCGCGCTCACCGCCGTCGACCTGGCCGAAGCCCGGCAAGAACTCGAGTACGCCGCCCCGAAGCTCGAGTCCCTCATCCGCAAGCCCCGTCCCACCACCCGCCACGCCCAGCGCCGCCATGCCCTTGCCCACCGAGCACTCGCACAGCTCTAGCGCGTGTTCGAAGGGTCGGCGTGCTCAGCTGGCGCGGCCCGTTATCGTCGTAAGCTTCGCGAGATGTTTCCAATGGGATTGTCGATGCTGTGGGAATCGACCGAGCCGCGGCGGGCTCTGCAGGAGAGGTTCGGGCCCGACAGCTTCGATGACGCGGTCGACTGGCTTACCAAAGGTCTCGCCCAGGCTTGGGCCATCGACGTGGAAGCCTGCGACCGGATCGTCATCAGCGGCGACAACGCCATCGCCTGGGTCGGCACCAACCAGGGGCCGTTGGTGGCGAAGTGGTCTCGAGCCCAGGAACAGTTCGTCAGATTCACCGCGATCGCAGATCTGCTCCAGGCGCTGCACCAGCAAGGGGTGCCGGTGGCCCCACCCCCTGTCCTCAGCGGACAGCACGTATCGAGTGATCGTTGATTCCGGTTCGTTGCCGCTGTCGATAACGGTGCAACCGCTGATAGACGGCGATCTGCTGGACACGACTGACGAGACGGCAGTCCGCCGGGCTGGTGCTTGTCTGGCTTCCCTGCACGGCGCCTTGGCGATCCACAAGGACTACCGGGCCTCCAACGTCCTCACGGCCGACTCAGAGATCCTTGCCGTCATCGACTTCGACTCGGTCGTTCGGGACTACTGCGTCAGCGACCTCGCGAACTCGTTCGTCAGGCTCGGCACCCGTTTCACCAACTGGCAACCGACACCCGCAAGTGTTCGCCACACCCTTCTCGAGGGGTACCAATCAGTGCGATCACTCACCCTGCTCGAACGCCAATGGCTCCAAGCACTCGTGCTCTGGCAAGGAATCGCCGCCATCCCGCCCGGTGATGACCCAGCCGGCTGGGCAAGAGCTCTGTAGAACCCCCATTGCCTGACAGATTCAGGGGAACACCTGTTCGATTCTCGGGTATGGTGGGGGTATGGCTGCTGATCTTCAGGGCTCGTTGCTGGATGCTTTCGAGGATCCTGCGCTGGGTTCGGTGGACGGGGTCCGGCGGACGGATCTCGGCCGGGGCGCGTGGATCGACGTACTGCCGCGGTGGCTGACCGGGGCGGATCAGGTGTACGAGCGGTTGGCGCGGGACGTCCCGTGGCAGGCCGAGCGGCGGCAGATGTACGACCGGGTGGTCGACGTACCGCGGTTGCTCTGCTTCTACGGGGAGAACGAGGCGCTGCCGTTGCCAATCCTGGACGAAGCCCGCGACCTGCTCAGCGCGTACTACGCGGAGGAGCTGGGCGAACCGTTCCGTACGGCGGGGTTGTGCTTCTACCGCGATGGCCGGGACAGCGTCGCCTGGCACGGCGACCGGATCGGGCGCGGGAACCACGAGGACACGATGGTCGCCATCCTGTCCGTCGGCGAACCACGCGTGCTCGCGCTGCGACCACGCCCCGGCGGCTCGAGCGGCCCCGTCAGCTCGACCGTCAGGTATCCCCTCGGCCACGGCGACCTCATCGTGATGGGCGGCTCCTGCCAACGCACCTGGGAACACGCCATCCCCAAGGCCTCCGGCCGCATCGGCCCCCGCATCAGCATCCAATTCCGCCCCCGCGGCGTCCGCTGACCCCGGCGGCTAGGCGGTTGGGCGGTAGCGCAGGTTCACCTGGGCTGAGGGGGCGCCGTTGACCAGCTCCAGGCGGATGGGACTGCCTGCGGGGTTGTCGAACAAGCGGATCCCGTCGCCGAGCAGCACCGGCAGGACGTGCAGGTCGATCTCGTCGATCAGTCCGCGGTCGAGCAGTTGCCGGCGATCGAGGGCGAGAAGACCTCGAGGTTCTTGCCGGCCGCGGCCTCCAGGCCGATCCGGACCGCCTCGGCCACGTCACAGTTCAGGAAGGTCACGCCGTCGACGGCCTGCGCGTCTTCGGGGTGATGCGTGAGGACGAAGAGCGGGCCCTGCCACGCACCGCCGTAGATGGCGCCGGGGTTGGGGTAGGCGTCCCAGCCGTCCCGGCCGCCGAGCACGGCGCCGGTCGTCGACGTACTCCTCGATCAGGCCGGGGCGGTTCGACCCGTCCATCCAGTCCATCGAGTGATTCGGGCCCGCCACGAACCCATCCAGCGACATGGCGAAGTGCCAGAGCACCTTGCCTGCGGCGGTCTGCGGTTCGGTGTCTACGAACTGCACGGTGGACATACTGATCCTCTCCGTCGGCTTCTGCTGTCGCCCGGTACGTCGGAGGCGATTCGCGCGTCTCGACAAGGCGTGAAAATCACCAAGACGATCACCTGTCTTCCGTCTAGCCTCCACGTCATGGACAACGAGGCCGCCAAGGATGTGGTGCGGCGCGGGTACGACGCTTTGTCTGCTCGGTACGACGAGGCGTACGGCGGAGAGACGAAGTACGGCGGGTGGTTGGAAGAGGTACTCGCCCGCCTCCACGGGCCTAGCCGGGTCCTCGACGTGGGCTGCGGGTCGGGCGTGCCGGTCGCACTTACTCTTGCCGAGGCCGGCCATCACGTCACGGGTGTCGACCTCAGTGAAGTACAGATCGACCGGGCAAGAGCGCACGTCCCGGCGGCCACCTTCATCCAGGCCGATGCCACCACGTTGGACCTGCCTCCGGGCTCCTTTGATGCCGTGCTGTCGTTCTATGCGCTCATCCACATTCCAGTCGACGAACAGGAGCCGCTCCTGCGCCGGATAGCGGAGTGGCTGCGCACGGGTGGCCTGTTTGTCGCAACCATCGGCGCGACCGCCTGGACCGGCTCCGAGGAGAACTGGCTCGGCGGCGACGTCCCGATGTGGTGGAGCCACGCCGACGCGTCCACGACCCGAACCTGGGTTGAGCAAGCCGGTCTCGTGGTGGAGCGCGAAGACTTCATCCCCGAAGGGCCCGGCGGCCACACCCTCCTGTGGGCCACCCGAGTGTGAGCCGTGGCGGGTCATGCGGCGGCCTGGGCTGGTTGGAGGGGTTGGTAGATGTGGTGGGCGGAGGCTATGTAGAAGCCGAGGAGAGGGACTCCAGCGGCTCGGCAGGTGTGGGTGGCGGCTGACGCCCATTCAGTGTCCAGGGACGGCCAGGTGGGTGGCCCGGGTCGGCCTAGGGCCAGGAGTAGCGAGGTGCCCGGGGCGGTGCGGACGGCGGGCATGATCGGGGTCAGGGCGGACGTGCACATGTCGCCGGCGGCCAGGGATCTGGTGCGGTGCTCGAACTCCGTCGGCAGGTCGACGGCGATGGCGGCTCGGTAGTGGGTGTCCTCGTCGCACAGCACGACGGTGAACGTGCCGCGCTGGCGGTCGCCGAGGCTCACCAGAAGGTCGACGACGTCGGCTGCCAGCGCGGGATCGGAGAGTGGGTGATCGGTCCAGGTCTGTGGGAGGTCTTGGAAGCTCATACCTACAAGGTGCCGTCGTTTCGGCCCCGCTTCTGAGTTATCCACAGACCAATTTCCACTCACAAATGGCCCATCGGACAAGCACTGAAGTGGACCTGCCTGATGGGCCGGCAGGCTCCTAGGCTCAAGACATACCGAGCCGAGGGAGACTCCGATGAGCATCACGACCGACCGCATCCGCAGCGGACGCGACAGCGTTCTCCCGCCGGCCGGCGCGCCGCGGGACCTGGCCATGGCCCAGCTCGCCAACTCGGTCGGCGACGGCGCCTTCATCGTCACGAGTGCCCTGTTCTTCACCCGCGTGGTCGGCCTCTCGACAGCACAGGTCGGCCTCGGACTGACGATCGCCTGGTTGGTCGGATTCTTGACCGGCGTACCGCTAGGCAACCTGGCGGATCGCAAGGGCGCGCGTGGGGTTGCGGTGGTGCTGGCGTTGACGACGGCGGCTTCGGTCGGGTCGTTCATGGTCGTGCGGAGCTTTCCGTTGTTTCTCCTAGCGGCAGTCACCTATGCATGCAGTCAGACAGGTCTCACCGCCGCGCGTCAGGCACTGCTGGCAGGGTTGGTGCAGCCGGCCGAGCGCACCCGGATCCGCGCGTTCCTGCAGTCCACAGTCAACGCCGGACTCGCAGTCGGCGCGGCACTCGGCGGTATCGCGCTCCACTACGACACGGCAACGGCGTACCTGATTGTCTTCGCTCTCGACGTTCTCAGCTTCCTGATCGCAGCCCGGCTCATCCACCGAGTGCCACGAGTCGCGATCACCACCCGCGTCCAAGGTGAGCCGCGTCTCGCCGTACTGCGCGATCGTCCGTACGCCGTACTCGCACTGCTCAACGCGATCATGCTCCTCTTCATGCCTCTCCTCAGCCTGGTCGTACCGCTGTGGATCGTCACCCGCACCGACGCGCCGGACTGGGTCGTCGCCTCGCTCCTGATCGTCAACACGATCGGAGTCACCCTCTTCCAGGTGCGCGCAGCGCGCAGCGTCAAGGACCTCACGACAGCCACTCGCTCGATCCGGTACGCCGGAATCGCCATGCTGGCCGCGTGTTCGGTGTTCGCCATCTCGGCCGTCGACATGAGCGCCACGACGGCTGCCGTCGTACTCATCGGCGGTGCGGCACTCCTGACCCTTGGCGAGATGAAGCTGGCGTCCGGGGCGTGGGAGATCAGCTTCGGACTGGCGCCGGCCGACAAGCAGGGTCAGTACCAGGGCTTCTTCGGAACCGGCCCGGCCATCGCCCGCATGCTCGGTCCGGCGCTGCTCACCACAGTGGTTCTCGGATGGGGTCCGATCGGCTGGATCGCTGTGGGTGCACTGTTCCTGGGTACCAGTTGCGCAACTGGTCCCGCCGTACGATGGGCTGCGCGGACGAGGGCCGTCAACGAGGACGCCCTGCCGTCGTTGGTAGAGGAGAACGCCGCCTGATGGAGATCCCAGGACTGGTAGAGATCACGACGTACGACGAACTGCGCGAGATCGTGCCGGCACCACTGGCTGCCGCCGCAGGGAAGACCCGCAAGGAACTGCACGAGCTGGATCGGCAGTGGCTGGCCGCGTCGCCGTTCTGCCTGATCGCCACCTCGGCGGCCGACGGTTCCTGCGACGTGTCCCCCAAGGGCGATCCAGCCGGATTCACCAAGGTCTTCGACGACAGCACGATCGCGATCCCGGAGCGTGCGGGCAACCGGCGGGTCGACGGGTTCACCAACATCCTCTCCAACCCGCACGTCGGGCTGATCTACTTCATCCCCGGACGCGGTGACACGCTGCGGATCAACGGGCGGGCGCGGATCGTCAGGGAGGCCCCGTTCTTCGACGAGATGATCGTCCGGGGCAACCGTCCGCAACTGGCCCTGCTGGTGGAGATCGAGGAGATCTTCCACCACTGCTCGAAGTCGTTCCTGCGCTCGCAGCTGTGGAAGCCGGAGACCTGGGAGCCGGACGCGATGCCGAGCCGCGCGAAGATCTCCAAGGCGCTGGAGCGCAAGGACGACGACCTGGCCGAGCTCGAGGCGTACTACGGCAAGACGTACGAGGAGAAGATCTACCAGGTCAAGTACTGAACTACCGCGGATGGAGCAGAGCCGGATACTCCGTGGCGACGATGACACCCGGCTCTGCGGCCTCTACGGTTTCGTACTGTGACCACGACTGAGCCGATCGCCGCACCGACCCTGGGATCCCGGGTGCGGCGCATCGCGCTGCCCGTGATCCTCAGCGTCTTCATGGTGGTCGGCACGTTCGGCGCCGCTGACGGCCAGCCGGAGCGCCGGGACGCCGACTGGTTCATGGTCGTCCTGCTCCTGATCGGGTCGCTGTCGCTCTACTGGCTCCGGACCCACCCGATCCCGGTGCTGTGGGCAACGGTCGTGTCCACGCTCACCTACATGCTGATGCAGTACCCGTGGGGCCCGGTCATCTTCTCGTTCGTGATCGCCGCCTTCACGGTGATCCGCTACGGTCACCGGCTGGCCGGCTGGGTCGGCATCGTCGCCCTGTACGTCGGTCATGTCGGCGGCCGGATGGTCCTCGGGATCAACGAGCAGGGCGTGTACCAGATCCTCCTGGTCGGCACGTGTTTCGTCGTACTGGGGTTCACCGCGGAGCTCTTCCGCGCCCAGCGGGACCGGGCCATGGCGGCGGCCCGGACGCGGCGGGAGGCCGAGCTGCGGAAGGCCGGCGAGGAGCGGCTGCGGATCGCGCAGGAGCTGCACGACGTGGTGGCGCACCACATCTCGCTGATCAACGTGCAGGCGTCGACCGCGCTGCACCTGGTCGATCGGCAACCCGAGCAGGCCGGTCCGGCCTTGGCCGCGATCAAAGACGCGAGCAAAGAGGCGCTGGTCGAGCTGCGGTCGATCGTCGGGATCCTGCGGCAGTCGGACGAGTCGGCGCCACGGCAGCCGGTCGCCGGGCTGGAGCGGCTCGACCACCTGGTCAGCCGGACGTCACGTGCCGGTCTGGAAGTTCACACCATCGTCCACGGCGACCCGCACCCGTTGCCGACCGGGCTGGACCGCGCGGCGTTCCGCATCATCCAGGAGTCGCTCACCAACATCGTCCGGCACGCCAAGGCGAGCTCCGCGACCGTCCGCATCCAGTACGGCGACCAAGCGCTCGTACTGCAGGTCGACGACGACGGCCAGTCCCTCACCGGCCCACCGAAAGAGGGCAACGGCATCATCGGCATGCGAGAACGAGCCACCGCCCTCGGCGGCACCCTCACCGCCACCCGCACCCCCGCCGGCGGCATGCGCATCACCGCCCACCTACCGCTGTAGATTTCCTGCGAAAAACCACCACCGCCCGGCCCCGCCACCAGCAGATTCACAGAGAACTCCCAGAAGCTCACAACGACCGTCCAGATCCGCTGGTCAGGCTCTGGGCCATGACAACGATCGACGTACAAGGGCTGACCAAGCGGTACGGGTCCGACACCGTGGTGGACGACTTGTCCTTCACCGTGGCACCCGGGCAAGTGACCGGCTTCCTCGGCCCGAACGGCGCAGGCAAGTCCACGACCATGAAGATGATCATCGGTCTGGCCGCTCCGACCCGAGGTTCCGTCAGCATCGGCGGCCGGCGCTATCGAGACCTCCCGGTGCCACTGACCGAGGTGGGCGCGCTGCTCGACGCGAGTGCGGTCCACGGCGGACGTACGGCGTACAACCATTTGCTGGCGCTTGCCGTCAGCAACGGACTCCCCCGGCGCCGGGTCGGCGAAGTGCTCGCCCGGACCGGGCTCGAGGGCGTGGCCGGCAAGCGGGCCGGCGGGTTCTCGCTCGGCATGCGGCAGCGGCTCGGCATCGCGGCGACGCTGCTCGGCGATCCGCAGGTGCTGATCTTCGACGAACCGGTGAACGGTCTCGACCCCGAGGGCATCCGCTGGATCAGGGACTTCATGCGCTCGCTGGCCAGTGAGGGCCGGGCGGTGCTGGTCTCCAGCCACCTGATGAGCGAGATGGCACAGACCGCCGACCACCTGGTCGTCATCGGCAAGGGCCGGCTGATCGCCGACATGGGCATGGCCGACCTGATGCACGCCAACGGCGAAGGCACCGTGCTGGTCCGCACATCGGATCCGGATGACTTCGCACGAAGGCTGACCGCGGCCGGCGCCGCCGTACGGGACGGGCTGGAGAACTCACTCGTCGTCTCCGCGATGAGCAGCGCGGAGATCGGCAAGCTCGCCGCCTACCACGGCGTCGCGCTCAGCGAACTCACCCCGCAGCGGGCGTCACTGGAGGACGCCTTCATGGAACTGACCAGGGACAGCATCGAGTACCAGGGGGCGGCCGCATGACGATTCTGCACGCGGAATGGATCAAGCTCCGCAGCCTCCGCTCGACCTGGTACACCCTGGCCTGCCTCTTCGTGGTCGGCCTCGGGATCACCTTCCTGTCCATGAGTTCGGCCGGGAAGCAGTACGCCGGCGCTACCGCCGAAGAAAGGTCGGTCTGGGATCCGACCAGCATGAGCCTGACGACGTTCATCGTCGCCCAGCTCATCATCGGCGTACTGGGCATCCTGATCGTCACCTCCGAGTTCGCGACCGGCCTCATGCAGACAACACTGGCCGCCACACCCCGCCGGCATCGACTGCTGGCGGCCAAGGCGGTGGTGGCCACCGCTGTCGCCGTACTCGCAGGCCAGGCGCTGATGTTCGCCGCGTTCTTCCTCGGACAGACACTCCTCGCCGGACACGACGTACCGAACGCGGCGCTCGGCGATCCCGGCGTACTGTCCGCGGTGAGCGGAGGCGGTCTCTACCTGTCGGCGATCGCCCTTCTCGCGCTCGGTCTCGGCACGATCATGCGGGCCACGGCGGGAGCGCTCGCCACCCTGGTCGGGATCGTCTTCCTGGTCCCTGCCATCGCAGGCCTGTTTCCCTCGTGGATGAAGGGTCTCTTCAACTTCTGGCCGACCCTGGGACCGACCGCTGTCTTCAAGACGGTGCCGGATCCCGACTTCCCGCACCCCTGGCTGAACCTGGGCGGGATGTGTCTCGGTGTCGCCGCCGTACTGGCCGTCGCGTTCGTCGTGTTCCGGCGCCGCGACGTATGACCGTCTCCGTATCCTGGCGGGCATGGCGATGACGCGGCTGCTCGTGGTCGACGACGAAGCGACCGTTCGTGAGTTGCTGTCCGCGACACTGCGTTTCGCCGGATTCGAGGTGACCTCCGCGGCGACCGCTTCCGAAGCGGTCGCCGCGGCTGCCGAGGAGCCGCCGGATCTGGTGCTGCTCGACGTCATGCTGCCCGACATGGACGGTTTCGAGGTGGTACGGCGGCTGCGCGAGCAACGCGTGGACACCCACAACGGGCCGGTGCCCGTGCTGTTCCTGACCGCACGGGACCGTCAGGCCGACAAGATCACCGGGCTCTCCCTCGGCGCCGACGACTACGTGACCAAGCCGTTCGACCTGGAGGAGCTGATCGCCCGGATCCGCGCGATCCTCCGTCGTACAGCCGGCCACCAGACCGACGTACTGACCGTGGGGACACTCGTGCTGGACGCAGAGGGGCACCAGGTGACGCGGGCGGGCCAACCACTGCGCGTCTCCCCAACTGAGTTCCGGCTGCTGCATTACCTGATGGAGAACGCCGGGCGGGTGGTGTCCAAAACACAGATCCTCGACCGGGTATGGCGCTATGACTTCAACGGAGACACGAGCATCGTCGACACCTACATCTCCTACCTGCGGCGCAAGGTCGACGACGAAGAGCCCAAGCTCATCCAGACCGTGCACGGTGTGGGCTACGTGATGCGGGCGCCGAAGCGATGAGGCGCGTCTCGCTGCGGGCCCGGCTGTTGCTGCTCACGACCGCGTTGCTGCTGGCCGGACTGAGCCTGATCAGCGCGGTCGTCTCGACCCAGCTGGAGCGCTATCAGCTCGACCGGCTCGACGGCCAACTGCGCTCGTTCACCGAGATCATCTCGAGCGTTTCGACGACCGGGCCGTCCAGGAACACGCCTGCTCAGCCCCAGCTCCTCGACCCGGCCCTGGAGCTGATCGGTACGCCGTACCTGGTCTATCTGGACAAGGACGGCGCGATTGTGGGGTCTATTCACTCCTCGCGATTGGACCCCTCGACCCTGCCATCGCCCGACGAACTGCGGTCGCTCAAGACTGACGGGACGGCCGTCGACCTGCTCGCGGCGGACAGCTCGGGACGGTGGCGAGCCATGGCACGGCCGACCGTCGGATGGGCCGGAAAGGTGATCGCCGCCGCGCCACTGACCGAGGCCGATGCCACGATCGCCCGGCTCCGGGCCAGCAGCCTGGTCAGCGGCGCCGCACTGCTCGTCCTGCTGACAGCGGTCGGCTGGTGGGCCCTCGGCCGGGGTCTGCGACCGCTGCGCCGGATCGAGCACACCGCGGCCGCGATCGCCGACGGCGACCTGAGCCGGCGAGTACCCGGGCTCGCCGCACCCAGCACGGAGATCGGCCATCTCGCGACGTCGCTCAACACCATGCTCGGCCAGCTCGAACAGGCCTTCGCCGACCGGGCCGCGTCCGAGGCCCGGATGCGCACGTTCCTGTCGGATGTCAGCCACGAGCTGCGCACTCCTCTCGTCGGCATCAAAGGCTCGACCGAGCTCTACCGAATGGGCGCGCTGCCCGACCGGACCGACGTCGACGAGGCGATGCACCGCATCGACCGCGAGGCCACCCGGCTCGCTGCCCTCACCGAGGACCTCCTGCTGCTCGCCCAGCTCGACGAGGCACCCGAAGGACAGCTCGACCAGGCACCGATGGACCTACGCACTCTCGCGAACGACGCCCGCCACGAGCTACGCGCCCTCGACCCCTCCCGCCTGATCACACTCACCGGCCCGGACGGGTACGCCGTACCCGGCCCTGCGCCTGTCCACGGCGACGAGAACCGACTGCGCCAGGTCATCACCAACCTGGTGGGCAACGCCGCCGCCCACACCCCGCCCGGCACACCGGTCCGTATCGGCGTCGGTACGACGGACGGCCGCGCCGTACTCGAAGTCGCGGACCAGGGCCCGGGCATGACACCCGAACAGGCGGAACGTGCCTTCGACCGCTTCTACCGAGCCGACCGCTCCCGCAACCACTCCGGCGGCGCCAACACCGGCCTCGGCCTGGCCATCGCCCGCTCCATCGCCCGAGCCCACAACGGCGACGTAGAACTACACACAGCCCTAGCCAGAGGCTCGACCTTCCGCCTCACGCTCCCCTGCTTACGGCAGGCGGACGTGGGAGGGGTTGAGGTCGGCTACTCGGGAGACGCCTAGGAGGGCCATGGTGCGGCGGACTTCCTTGGTGAGGATCTCGGCGGCTCGGGCGACGCCGCGTTGGCCGCCGGCCATCAGGCCGTAGAGGTAGGCGCGACCGACCAGGCAGGCGTCGGCGCCCAATGCGATGGAGGCGACGATGTCGGCGCCGGACATGATGCCGGTGTCGAGGTAGATCTCGGCGTCGCTGCCGACTGCCTTGCGGACCTCGGGGAGGATGCGCAGCGGGGTGGGTGCCCGGTCGAGCTGGCGGCCACCGTGGTTGGAGAGCACGATCGCGTCGGCGCCCGCGTCGACCACCCGGCGCGCGTCCTCGACGGTCTGGATGCCCTTGACGATCAGCGGGCCGGACCAGATCGAACGCAGCCAGTTGAGGTCGTCGATCGTCATCGTCGGGTCGAACAGCTTGTCCAGCAGCTCCGCGACCGTGCCGTCCCAGGTGGACAGCGACGCGAACGTCAACGGCCGCGTGGTCAGCAGGTTGGCCCACCACGCCGGGTGCAGCGACGCGTCCAGCACGGTCTTCGCGGTCAACGACGGCGGGATGGTGAACCCGTTCCGTACGTCGCGCAACCGCGCACCTGCCACCGGTACGTCGACCGTCAGCATCAGAGCCTCATACCCGGCCGCGGCCGACCGCTTCACCAGGTCCTCACCGGCGTCGCGGTCCTTCCACACGTAGAGCTGGAACCACTTGCGCGCATCCGGTGCGGCCGCGGCGACGTCCTCGATCGACGTCGTACCCATGGTGGACAGCGCGTACGGGATGCCGATCTGCTCGGCGACCTTGACGACCGCGCTCTCGCCCTCGTGGTTCATCATCCGGGTGAACCCGGTCGGCGCGAACGCGAACGGCAGCTCCGAGCGCCCGCCGAGGATCGACGTGCCGAGATCGATGTCGGAGACGTTGCGCAGGATCGACGGCTGCAATTCCATCTCGGCGAACAGCTGCCGGGCCCGGCGCAGGCTGATCTCCGCCTCGGCCGCACCGTCGGTGTAGTCGAACACCGAGCGCGGCGTCCGGCGCTTGGCGATCGCCCGCAGGTCGGAGATGGTGAGCGCCTTCTCGAGCCGGCGGTCGGTCGCGTTCACCGTGATCGGCTTCGGCCGCAGCAGCGGCTTGAGCTCGGACCATTTGGGTAGCTGTCGATCGGTCATCAGTACTCCGAAAGGCCGGCAAGGGCGGACGGGGTCGTGTGGTCGGACCACAGCATAGCCTGTGGTCCGACCACACAGGTAGAGTCGTCCACATGGGGAACCGCGGGTGAAGAACTACGAGCTGGTCCTGCATCGGGTCGAGGCCGACCTGGCGGCCGGACGACTGCGGATCGGCGAGCGGCTGCCCGGGGAGCGGGTGCTGGCCGAGCAATTGGGGATCAGCCGGCCGTCGGTACGCGAGGCGGTCCGGGTGCTGGAGGCGATGGGAGTCGTCCGGACGGCGACCGGGTCCGGGCCGGAGGCGGGTGCGGTGATCGTCGCGGAGCCGGTGTCGCCGCTGACCGCCGTACTGCGGTTGCACCTGGCAACCAATCACCTGCCGATGGGCGACGTCGTCCAGACCCGGATCCTGCTGGAGTCCTGGGCCGCCCGGGAAGCCGCCGGGCGGCAGGTGGAGACCGGCGACCTCAAGCTCGCGGAGGACCTGCTCGACCAGATGGACGCTCCTGGGTTGTCACCCGAGGAGTTCCATCTGCTCGATGCCGAGTTCCATGTCGCGTTGTCCGGCCTGGCGGGGAACGTGCTGATCGCGGCGGTGATGGCTTCGTTGCGTTCGGCGATCCACGGGTACGTGCTGGCCGCCGTACCCAATCTGCCGGACTGGGAGGCGGCCACGGTCGGGCTTCGGGCTGAGCACCGCGCAATCCTGCAGGCGATCCGGGCCGGTGAACCCGACGACGCCGCCGACCTGGTCACCGCGCACATCCGCGGCTTCTACCAGGCTGCCCGACTCAACCTGCCTTAGCAGCGTTCAGCCGCGGACAACGCGGTACGACGGAGGCCGAGGACGACTGCAGCCCCGACGACGAGGTGGAACGAGGCGAGGCCGAGCTTGGCGCCGAGACCGACACCGCCGACGAGCGGGCTGCCGAGTGACAGGACGCAGGCGGCCACGGCGAGGATGGTCCAGACCTTGCGGGCGTTGAGAGTACGGCGTTCCAGGACCGCAAGCAGACCCCATCCAGCGAAGGCCATCGCGGCCGAGGCGAAGAGGATCGAGCCGACGCCGACGTGGATCCGTCGAGTCCCCTGCAAGGCTTCGAGTTCGACACCGGCGACCGGTGCCAGCAGAGCCCACAGCGCGAGGGCGGCGACCACGGTGATTCCGACAACCGCGAGCCGGCTGCGGCCCTCGACGCGGGTCGGACGGACATCGAGTTGGACTGACATGAATTCCTCCTGAGGGTTGGACCCCCAACGTCGCCGACCAGACCATCTACTGGCATCGGCCGGAAAGCTCGGCCGACCCGGTCCGAAGTCGGCGAGACACCCGACTTTGGTCGGTGGTCGCGGACCGGATGAGCGGCCTAGGGTCGGCAGCATGCAGGAAGACCGAGCCGACGACCGGCGCCCAGTGATGTGCGCGTCGGTACTGCGGCCCAGATGGGCCGACCTGATCGCGGTCCTCGCGATCGGTGGGTTGTCCGCTGCCACGATCGTCGGCCGTCACAGCAACCCCGCCGAGCGGCCGTGGCTGGTCCTCGACATCATCGTCGGGATCGTTGCTTCCGGCCTCATTCTCGTCCTGGGCCGCCGCCCGGTCGGCGGTGCCCTCGTCCTCGCCGGGCTTGCCGCCCTCTCCCCCGCCGCGACGCCACCGGCCACCGTCGGCACCCTGACCGTGTCGCAGCGCCGTCCGCTCCGGACCGCGGTTCTCGTCGCACTCGCGGGCATCGCCGGCCACCTGATCCAAGGACTCTGGCGGCCGATCGGCAACCTCCCGTTCGGCTGGTTCGCCGTCCTCGACGTCGCCGTCCACGCCGCGCTCCTCGGCTGGGGCCAATGGACCCAGGCGCGGCAGCAGGTGCTCGACTCACTCCGGGAGCGCGCGCGGAGGGCCGAGGCCGAGCAGGGTCGCCGGGTCGCGGAGGCGCGGGCCCTCGAACGCACCAAGATGGCTCGCGAGATGCACGACGTACTCGCGCATCGGTTGTCCCTGCTGGCGACGTACGCCGGGGCCCTCGAGTATCGGCCTGACTCGTCACCCGAGAAGCTCGCTCAGGCGGCCGGGGTGATCCGTGGCGGCGTCCACCAAGCGCTCGACGAGTTGCGCGAGGTGATCAACGTCCTCCGGGATGAAGACGTCTACGAGGGCCGTCCGCAGCCGACGTTCCGGGATCTCCGGGCGCTGGTCGAGGAGTCCCGCGAGGCCGGTACGGCGATCGCGTACGACGACCGGGTCGCCGACGCCGCGACGTTGCCCCCGGCAACCGGACGAACGGCGTACCGGGTCGTGCAGGAAGGACTCACCAACGCACGCAAGCACGCGGCCGGGCATCCGGTGACACTGACCGTGACCGGGCGGCCGGGTGAAGAACTGCGGATCGAGCTGACCAACCCGGGATCGAACGGCACCTCGCTCACCCCCGGTAGCGGCACCGGACTGGTCGGCCTGACCGAGCGGGTCCAGCTCGCCGGCGGAACGCTGGATCACGGCACGCGGCCCGGTGGCGGCTTCCGGCTCATGGCCTCGCTACCGTGGCCGTCATGACCATCCGCGTATTGGTAGTGGACGACGACGCGTTGGTTCGGGCGAGTCTGGAGATGATGCTCGACGGGGCGAACGGGATCGCGGTGGTCGGCCAGGCGGCCGACGGCGACGAGGTGCCGGCGGCGGTGGACGCGCACTTCCCGGACGTCGTACTGATGGATCTACGGATGCCGCGGGTGGACGGGATCGCGGCGACCCGGCGGGTCCGGGCGCGGACCAATCCGCCTGAGGTCGTCGTGCTGACGACGTTCGACACCGACGAGAATGTGCTGCACGCGCTGCGGGCCGGGGCGAGCGGGTTCCTGCTGAAGGACACCCCACCGGCGCAGATCGTCGACGCCGTACGGCGGGTTGCGGCGGGCGACCCGATTCTGTCGCCCGGCATCACCCGGCGGCTGATGGACCGGGCCGCCACCCAGGCCGACGCGCACACGATCGCCCAGGAGGCACTCAAACGGTTGTCACCACGGGAGTACGACGTGGTCCTCGCGGTCGCTCAGGGCAAGTCGAACGCCCAGATCGGCTCCGAGCTGTACATGAGCGTGGCCACGGTCAAGGCGCACATCTCCCACATCCTCACCAAGCTCGAGCTCGGCAACCGGACCCAGATCGCGCTCCTCGCTCACGACGCGGGCTTGGCCTGACGGATGCTCTAGCGTGGGCAGCATGATTCGGGTGCTGCTGGCGGATGACCAGGCGTTGGTGCGGGCCGGATTCCGGTCGTTGCTGAACGCCGAGGACGACATCACGGTGATCGGCGAGGTGTCGGACGGCGCCGAGGCGGTCACGGTGGCGCGGGCGGAGAAGCCCGATGTGGTGCTGATGGACATCCGGATGCCCGGCACCGATGGGCTGGAGGCGACCCGGCAGATCGGCGCCGACGCGGAGCTGGCCGACGTCCACGTGGTGATCCTGACGACGTTCGACCTGGACGAGTACGTGTTCGAGGCGCTGCGGGTCGGGGCGAGCGGGTTCCTGGTCAAGGACACCGAGCCGGTCGAGCTGCTCCAGGCGGTGCGGGTGGTAGCGCGCGGCGATGCGCTCCTTTCCCCCGGTGTCACCCGGCGGCTGGTCGCCGAGTTCGCGACGCGGAGCCGGCAGCCGCACGCCAGCAAGGAACTCGACGTCCTCACCGACCGCGAGAAGGAGATCGTCGCCCTGGTCGGCGAAGGACTGTCGAACGACGAGATCGCCGAACGGCTCGTACTCAGCCCGGCGACCGCGAAGACCCACGTGAGCCGCGCGATGATCAAACTCGGCGTCCGCGACCGCGCCCAACTCGTCGTCGTCGCCTACCAAACCGGCCTGGTCCGCCCAGGCTGGCTCGGTTGACCTTCAACCAGGTCGAAGCCGGAGAGTCCGGGTATGACGCTCCTGGACAAGATCACCGCCGCGGTCGAGCTCGGCCGCACCGGCGCGCCTGAGACCGCTCGCACCCGGCTGACCGAGCTGTGGGAGGAAGCGGGTGACGATCAGTTCGCTCGCTGCACGGTTGCGCACTATCTGGCCGATCTCCAGGCGGAGACTGCGGACGAGCTGACCTGGGATCTCCGGGCGCTCCAGGCGGCCGGAGTGGCCGAGCCCGCCGAAGGCGTTCCGTTCACGGTGGGCGCGATGCTGCCGTCGCTGCACCTGAACCTCGCCGACGACTACCGACGGCTGGGTGACGCCGCGAAGGCCGAGGAGCATCTGGGGATCGCCCGGGCGCGCCTCGGTGTTCTCGGTGATGACGCGTACGGCGACCTGATGCGAAGTGCTGTGGAGCACGTGACGGCGGCGCTGGCAGCAGGAAGCACCAAGCGGCTGGCGAGCAACCCGAGCACCTGACCGCACCCCCGCCACTGAAGCCACCGTGCGGACACCATTGAAGCCACCGTGCGCCGCCACTGAAGCCACCGTGCGGGCACCACTGAAGCCACCGTGCGCGCGGGCCATCGACTGTGGCGACCTTGCTGTTGGCAAGCGTGTTCCCGCGACCAAGTCGCCACACTCGAGGTATCGCAGGCCGTCCGTGCCCGCGAGTGAAGCCACCGTGCGTGGGGCAGAAGTACTCCGGCTGCGGTAGTGGCGGTCACTCCCACGGGACGACGCGGGACTGCGCCTGTGACCGGCAGGCTCGGGGTATGGATGCACTAGTTGAGGTGACCGGGCTGACGAAGCGGTACGGCGACACTCTCGCGGTCGACGGTGTCGATCTGACTGTTCTTCCCGGGGAGGTCTACGGGTTCCTCGGGCCGAACGGTGCCGGGAAGACGACGACGCTGCGGATCCTCACCGGGCTGATCGCGCCGACGAGCGGTGACGTGCGCGTGCTCGGCGGTTCGCCCGGGCAGGCCGACGTACTCGGGCGGACCGGGTCGATGATCGAGTCGCCCGCGTTCTACCCGTACCTGTCCGGCCTGGACAACCTGCGACTGCTGGCCGAGTACGCCGAGGTGCCGCGGCGGAAGATCGACGAGGTGCTGGAGCTGGTCGACCTGACCGATCGGGCCCGGGACCGCTTCTCGACGTACTCCCTGGGGATGAAGCAACGGCTCGGGGTCGCCGCGGCGCTGCTGAAGGATCCCGAGCTGGTGATCCTGGACGAGCCGACCAACGGGCTCGACCCGGCCGGGATGCGGGACATGCGCCGGCTGATCCGCGAGCTCGGCTCCGGCGGGCGGACGGTGCTGCTGTCCAGCCATCTGCTCGGCGAGGTGCAGCAGATCTGTGACCGGGTCGGGATCATCAACTCCGGCCGGATGGTTGCCGAGCACAACGTCGAGGAGTTGCGCAGTGAGCGGGAACTCGTCGTTCGCGCCGAACCTCGCGACCAGGCGCTGTCGGTGCTGACCAGCTTCGGCACGGTGCACCAGTACGACGACACCCTGCGCGTGCAGGTGGATCCGGACCGCGCGGCCGAGGTCAATCGAGTCCTGGTCGAGGCCGGGATCGCGGTGTCCGAGCTGCGCAGTACCGAACGAGCTCTGGAGGACATCTTCTTCGAGCTCACGAGCGAGGAGAAGGCCGATGTTGGGTAGCTACCGCGCGGAGGTGCTGAAGCTCCGCAAGCGTTCGGCGGTCTGGGTGCTGTTCGGCGCAGGGCTGGTTCTCAGCCTGATCTTCGGCTACCTGCTCCCGTATCTCGGCTACGCCACCGGTGACGAGAACCCGCAGACCGACGGCGTACCGCGCAGTGCGATCCTGCACGGGATGCTGCCGGCCCGCGTCATGGACAACACGATCGGCGGCTACCCGATCTTCGCCGGCGCGCTCGCGCTGGTGCTGGGCGCGATCGTGGTCGGTGGCGAGTACACCTGGGGCACGCTCAAGACGATCCTCACCCAGCGCCCCGGACGAGTCTCCGTCCTGGCCTCGCAGTTCCTCGCCTTGGCGACCATGATCGCGGTCTGGGTGCTCGGCATCTTCGTCGCCTGCGCGCTCTGCAGCATCGGGATCGCGGCGGCGGAGAACGGCTCGATGGACTGGCCCGCAGTGACGGCCATCCTCGAGAGTCTCGCCGGCGGCTGGCTGGTGCTGATGATGTGGTGCCTGGCCGGCGCGGTCCTGGCCGTTGCCTTCCGCAACGTCGCGCTGCCGATCGGACTCGGCGTGGTCTGGATCCTCGGCATCGAGACGTTACTGGCCGGGGTGGTGAGCAGCCTGCTGCCAGATCTGGAGTTCCTGTCCGACGCGTTGCCGGGCACGAACGCGGGCTCGCTGGTCTTCAGCGTGACCGGGATGGCGGCCGCCGACGCGCCGCCCGGAGTCCGGGATGCGGTCGGCGGCGGGCGGGCCCTGCTGACCTTGCTGGCCTACTGCGCGATCTTCGCCGTACTGGCGGCCTGGACGACGCGCCGCCGGGACGTCACCTGATCCCCGCGTGGACCCCTGCATGTACCAAGGCCAGCTCGCAGAACATCGCGTTGGCCCAGGAGAACCACTCACGGGTGAACTGCGTCGGGTCGTCGACGTCGAACCCCTCGTGCATCTGGCCGGTGCCGCCGGTGGTGTCCCGGAGGAGCTCCAGCAGCCGCTGGCGCTCCTCCGCCGACGTACTGGAAATCCCCTGCACAGCAAGGGCGATGTGCCACACGTAGTTCGGCGGGGTGTGCGGGCTGCCGATGCCGGCAGCGTGCGAACCGCTGTAGTAGTAGGGGTTCTCCGGGCTGAGCAGGAGCTTGCGGGTGGCAAGGTACGTCGGGTCGTCCGCGGCGGCGTATCCGGTGAGCGGGATCGACAACAGGCTCGGCATGTTGGCGTCGTCGATCAGCAAGGTCCCGCCCATACCGTCGACCTCGTAGGCGTAGACGCGACCGTGGACAGGGTGCTCGACCGTGCCGTGCTGGGCGATACCGTCGTCGATATCGGCCCGCAACTCCTTCGCCCGAGTGGCCAGCCCCGAGTCGTGCAGGACCTCGGTGGCGATCACCTCGAGGTATCCGAGCACCACCGACGCGAACATGTTGCCGGGCACGTTGAACCCGAGCTCGGTCGCATCATCACTCGGCCGGAACGCACTCCACGACATCCCGGTCGGCTGCGTCAACCGCCCGCGTCCCTCCCGGACCAGCGTGTCCGTCGGTACGTCGTCATGCCGCTGGAACCGGTACGGCGATCTGTTCTCGTGATCCTGCTCGACCGTCCACAACGCGATGATCGCCTCGGCCGCGGCCTTGAACCGCTCGTCGATCACATCGGCACGGCCGGTGATCCGCCAAAGCCGGTAGGCCAGCTCGATCGGGTAGCAGAGCGAGTCGATCTCGTACTTGCGCTCCCACACCCACGGCGACATCTCGGTCTCGTCGGTCGTGTGCCCGGCGCCGTTCGCTTCCCGGTTGAAGGCGTTCGCGTACGGGTCGAGGACGACGTACTCCAACTGCCGGTGCAGCACTCCGATCAGCACGTCCTGCAACGCGGGATCCTCGGGACACAGCAGCAGGTACGGCCGGAGCTGAGCGGCGGAGTCGCGCAACCACATCGCCGGGATGTCACCGGTGAGCACGAACGTGGTCCCGTCCGGCAACCGCTCGGCCACCGCCGGCAGGTTCTCGGCCATCGACCGCCGGAACATCTCCGCGATCACCTCGTCCCCGGTCGCCCGGCGGACATCCTCGGTGGCGCGAGCCAGCACCTCGGCATCGATCATCGACAACACATCACCTTTCAACAGCAAGTTCTGGCAGGAGCACCGACGGGTTCGGCGAGAAGGTCTGGTCGAGTACCAGGCTGGCTGCCCCGATCGCGCCGACGTCCGCGCCGAGCGCCGTACCGGCGACCTCGAACGGATGGACCGAACGGACCAGGAAACGTTCCTCCAGTGCGGCCTGGACGGCGTCGCCGAAGAACGGGGCGAGCTGCTCCCAGTGCGGGCCGCCGAACACCACCCGCTCGAGATCCAGCAGGTTCGCGATGTCCTCGACCACCTTGGCGATCCGCTCGGCGAGCGCCACCACGATCTCGCGCGCGATCCCCGGTCCGGACGCCAGCGAACACAGCTCGGCGAACGCCGCGTCCACCGCGTGCCGGTCGTCCAGGTCGATGCCCTGGGCAAGTATTCCGGCCTGGACCGCCTGCTGGACCAGGTATCGCGGCTGACTCGTCTCGCCGACGCAGCCGCGCCGTCCGCAGTAGCAGACCGGGCCGTCGGGATCGACGATCACGTGACCGATCTCGCCGACGTTGCTGGACGAGCCCCGGATGACCTCGTCGCCGATCACCAGACCCGCGCCGATCCCGGTGCCGAGGTAGAAGAACACGAAGCTGCCGCGTCCGTTCGGACCACCGGCCCACTTCTCCGCCGACGCCGCGGCCGTCACATCCTTGTCCAGCAGGACAGGCAGACCGGTCCGCGCACGCAACTCATGCCGCAACGGCACGAGATGCCACGCCGCCAGATTGGGCGGATCAACGACGACACCACGCTCGACGTCGATCGGACCGGGCGCCGCGATCCCCACACCGACCACCCGATCCCGCGGTGCCTTCGCCTCCTCGATCGCCTCCTCGACCGAGACCGCGATCGACGAGATCAGTACGTCGGGGTTGTCGCCGTACGGCGTCTCGACTCGGCGCCGGGCGACGACCTCGCCGGTCAGATCGAGCACCACGACGGTGACGACGGCCGGGTCGAGGTGGACACCGACCGAGTACTGCCCGGTGGGTTCGAGCTCGAGCAGGGTGCGCGGTTTGCCGAGGCCGTTCCCCCGCTGCCGACCGGCTTCACGGACCAGTCCAGCGTCGAGCAACCGCCGCGTGATGTTCGAGATCGCCTGCCCCGACAGGCCTGTCGCTTCCGCGAGCTCGACGCGGCTCAGCCTCTCTTCGGTACGACGGATCGCGTCCAGCACCACCGCATCATTGAAGCCGCCGACACGATCCAGATTGGTCCCCCGGCGTACTGCCACAAGTCCCCCAGCCGTCACGATGAAACCGGATCCGCGCCCCACGCACGTGACCAGTCGTAGTGGATCGTTTCGGCGCCGGATCGCCACGAGGTCGGCGCGGTGTTCACCAGCCAGTCGGCCGGCTCGATCCCGGACGCGTCTCCACCACTGAGCGCCAACCGTATACCTTCGCTCAACGCGCGGTCCGACTGCTCCGTCCGCGCCGCCGGATCGACCGACACGAAGAGCGCCGTACCCGAACGTGCGATGAGGTCGAGGAACCGTTGGTTCAGCTCCCATGGCGTCTCCGGCGTGCACGGCACACAGTCCGCGTCGACGGTGAAGAACCGGTTGTGCTGCGGCAACCGGAACGCGAGGCTGTTCACCCCCATCTTCCGGGTCCGCTCCCAATCGCGTCCCGAGGTGTCGTCCCCGGTCCGCTGTACGTCGACCAGCCCGGCCGCGAGGTGGCCGACCGTGTTGCACCCGATCAGTACGACGTCGTCCGCGGCCGAACGGATCTCGCGATAGAACGCCAGCACGATCTCGGCCGTCGTACGTGTGACGTCGTGGAACTGCCAACCGCTGTTGGTGAGCTCCGAACCCATCGCCGGCCCGAACCGTCCGAAGACGTCGAACGTGCTGAAGTCGTGCTTGACCAGCTCGAAACCCCAGTCCTTGAACCGCCGCAGATCCGCGCGGACCAGATCGAGGACTTCCGGGTACGACGGATCGAGCGTGCGAACGCGACGGTCCGGGATGCCCCACGGACCGGGCTCGCGCGACAGCAGTGGGCGGAACCACAGACCGGGGCGAGCACCGATTGCCTTGATCGCAGCGGCGGTGCCGGCCATGTCGTCGAAGACTCCGGGAGTGCCGGCGTCCCAGGGTCCGCCGACCGCGATTCCGCCCGGGTACCAGCCGTCGTCGACAACGCTGAAGGGCTTGACCGGGTGACCGTCGGCGAGCTCGACGATGGTGGTTGCGTCGTTGAGGACTGCCTTCTCGTCGAAGTTCTCGCCGTACGCGTAGTACCAGTTGTTCGCCCCGACCACCGGCGCGGGCTCAGGTCGCGCCGGCAGCCGGGAACTCATGGCGGCGACCGCTGCATGCAGGGTCAGCCAAGGGGTGCCCGCGTCCTCGAACCGACGGACGGTTGCGGCGGTGAGGGTCCGGCCGTTCAGCTGGGTCGGGCCGCCGCCGTTGCGGAGATCGAGCCAGAGGGTGAAACCGTCGGCGTCGACCGTCCAGGAGCAGAACGCGTTCGGCTGGACGTCCACGCCGGCGCCGCTGGACCGGCCGGTCCGGGGGTCATGGGTGAGGAAGTACCACGGCAGCAGTCGCTCGGGTTGCTGGTGCCGCCACTGCAGGTCGCCGTACGAACGTTCCCAGGCGTCGCCGAGGATCAGCGCCTCGGCGGGCAGCGGTTCAACCCAGCGGAGGGCGACGCGGGAGACGGTCTGTGCACTGACGTCGATGACACCGTCCGCCCAGGTGACATCAACGCCTGGTGCCGACCAAGTAGCGCCGGTGCGGACGGCTGTGGTCTGGGTGTCCGAGGGGCCGACCTGGACGAAGACCGCGCTCGGTTCGTTCACCTGACTCCCTCGCGGACGGAATTACCCCACGGACTTTAGTTAGTGGTCAGAAGAACCGTCAAGACTGCTCACGGCGTCGACGAGACGGTCGACATCCGACTGGTCCGTGTACGGCGCGAGCCCGACGCGGACGGCTCCGGCGGCGCCCAGGCCGAGGTGCCGGGCCGGCTCGTAGGCGTAGAACGACCCGGCCGGCGCGTTCACGTTGACCGCCGCCAGACGCTCCGCCACCGCGGACGGCGTCCAGCCATCCACGGTGAAGAGCAGGGTCGGCGTACGACGTGCCGCATGCCCGTAGAGCGTGACGCCTGGGATCGCCGCCAACCGGGCTTCCAGATCCTCCCGGAGGTTGTCCTCGTACTCCTCGACGAGCTGCAACGAACTCTGCAGCCGCTCACGCCGAGTCGATCCGGAGCCGCCGAGACCGGCCAGGAAGTCAACGGCCGCGGTGGTTCCGGCCAGCATCTCGTACGGCAGGGTGCCCAGCTCGAACCGCTCCGGTACGACGTCCGTCGCCGGTGCGAGCTTGTCCGGCCGAAGGGTCTCGAGGAGCTCCGGCGAAGCGGTCAGCGCACCGAGATGCGGACCGAAGAACTTGTACGGCGAGCAGACGTAGAAGTCGGCGTACGACGCGTCGATCGGCGCATGCGCGGTCAGGTGGACGCCATCGACGTACAGCAGGGCCCCGGCCTGATGGACGAGGCCGGCGATGCGGACCGTGTCGGGCCGGGTGCCGATCAGGTTGGAGGCGCCGGTGATCGCGACGAGCCGAGTGTTCTCGTTGAGGAGCGGCGCGATGTCGTCGAGCTCGGACGTCTCGGTGTCGAAGCTGAGCCAGCGGATCGTCGCGCCGACCGCCTCGGCGGCCTGCACCCACGGGCGGACGTTCGCGTCGTGGTCGAGGCGGCTGACGATGACCTCGTCGCCGGGCCCCCAGGTCTTGGCGAGCGTCCTGGAGAAGTCGTACGTCAGCTGGGTCATGCTGCGGCCGAACACGATGCCGCGCGAGTCGGTTCCGAGCAGGTCGGCCACAGCCTCGCGCGCGGCCACGACGATCTCGTCGGCTCGGCGCTCGGCGGCGGTGAGCGTGCCGCGGTTGGCGAGCGCCGACGTCATCGTCGCGGCGACCGCATCGGCGACCACCTGCGGGGTCTGCGAGCCGCCGGGACCGTCGAAGTGCGCGGCCCCTTCGTCGAGGGCGGGGAACTGCTTCCGGACAGCAACGACATCGAAGACACCCATGACGGTCATCCTCTCCCGGTACCACCGCGTCTGCCACCGGTTGTCCATTTCCGACGAGCGCTGCCCGATGACGGGCAAATTTGTACAAGTTGTCGGTGAGGTAGTGCAGGATGTCAGGAGTGAGCACCGTGACGACTACTGACCGGGTCCCGCTGCAGGCCTGGCTTCCGACCATGCTGGCCCTGGCGGCCATCTGGGGTTGCAGCTTCCTGTTCATCTCCGTCGGCGTACGGGAACTGCATCCGCTCTACCTGGCCCTCGGGCGGGTCGTCGCCGGGTCGCTGGTCCTCGTGATCATCCTGGCGGTGAAGCGCGAGTCACTCCCTCGCGAGCCGCGGTTGTGGGTGCACTCGTTCGTGGTCGGCGCGGTCGGGTCGGCGATCCCGTGGACGCTGTTCGGGTACGGCGAGCAGCGGATTCCGTCCCTCCTGGCGGGGATCTGGAACGGCATCACCCCACTCGTCGTGCTGCCGATCGCGGTGCTGATCTTCCGGACCGAGACGTTCTCGCTGCAGCGGGTGGTCGGACTGATGGTCGGGTTCGGCGGCATGCTCGTCGTACTCGGCGCCTGGAACGTCCAGGGCGGCGCCGACCTGACCGGTCAGCTGCTGTGCATGCTCGCGGCCGTCTGCTACGGCTTCGCGGTGCCGTACCAGAAGCGCTTCATCGCCGGCACGACCCTGTCCGGTACGGCGTTGTCGGCGAGCCTGCTGATCTGCGCAACGGTGCAACTCGCGATCGTCGCGCCGATCGTGACCCGCGAGGCGCCGCCGGTGCCGTGGTCGCTGTCGATCGAGGTGCTGGGCAGCGTGATCGCACTCGGCGCGCTCGGGAGCGGGCTCGCGTTCGTGCTCAGTCTGCGCAACATCCGGCTGATCGGCGCGAGCCGGTCGTCGATGGTGACCTACCTGATGCCGGTGTTCTCGATCCTGGTCGGCGTGATCGTGCTGCACGAGCACATCACCTGGTACCAGCCGGTCGGCGCACTGATCGTCCTGCTCGGCGTCGCGGTCTCGCAGGGCCTACTACGCAACCTCAGGCGCAAGCCCATCCTCACCACAGAGGCACCGGCAACCACCTAGCCCTTCCCCCAACCACGGTGCCTTCAGTCGCCAAGCTCACCCAGGGGCTCGGGATGATCGAGTGTGAGTTCCGTGCGTCCGGAGAGCGCTTGTCGACGGCACAGTTCTTTCACTCGATCACGTCACCGCCTGCGGATGCACGGTGGCTTCAGTGGCGGGGGTGTCAGCGGCGGAGGTTGGGGAGGGCGGCGACGACCACGGCGAGTAGGGCCAGCACGGTGCCGGCGACGACCGGGAAGGTGACGGCCTTGTCGGCGGCGGGGACGAACAGGTCGATGAACAGGCTCGCGATCAGCTGACCGGCGATCGTCCCCAGCCCGAGCACGAACACGCCCACCACCCGGACGACCGCCGCGGCCGCGCAGATGAAGACCACGCCGCACGAGCCGCCGAGGTACAGCCAGGGTTCGCTCGGCAGGTGATGCGACGCACCCCGCATCGTGAAGTCGGCGAGGAAGACCACGAGCAGTGCGCCGAAGCCGACGAGGAAGTTGACCACGCCGGCCGCGACCGCGCCGTACGCATCCTGCGAGGCAGTGCGTGCGACGCGCCCGTTGATGGCTTGCTGGACCGCCGTACCGATGCCGCCGAGTGCGGGAAGTACGGCGAGCAGCAGGCCGCCCGGGTGACTCAGTTGCGAGGACACCGCCAGTACGACGGCCGCCAGCGCCATGACCGCACCGACGACGCGGAGCGTGGTGTACGGCTGTGGACCGGCCGGACCGAAGCCGAGGCGATCGACGACCAGACTGCTGACCGCCTGCCCGGCCACGACCGCGACCGTGAACACGGCGACCCCGATCACGGACACGGTGACGGACTGGGTCGCGACCAAGAACGCACCCGACAGTCCGCCGAGACACTGCCACCAGCGCAGACCGCCGTACCCGCGCATCGGGGTCCGGATCGCCCGCCAGACGTTGCCAAGTGAGCGGCGGATCTGCGGCACCAGCGCCGTACCGATCAGCAGGACCATCAGGCCGGTGCCGAACGAGATCAGCGCGGCCGCGACACCGTCGGCGAGGACATGGCCGAGTTCGCCGTTGAGGCGGGACTGGATGGCGACCAGCATCCCGATGCCGAAGGCTGCACTCAGACCGACGAGTTGGTACTGCCGGTCCGAGCGGGCAGGGCGGCGGGTGGCGGTCATTGTCACCGGTCTATCATGACCGTCGCGCCTATTGCACCTGACAGCAGGTCCGGCCTATGACTTCCTGATCAGCGCGAGATACATCGCGTCCGTCCCGTGCAGGTGCGGCCAGAGCTGCACGTCCGGGCCGTTTCCGAGATCAGGCACGCCTGGGAACAGGTCCCGCGCGTCCTCGAGACGTGCGTCGTCCCTCTTCCCGAGTACGGCGTCCACCACGGCGCGGGTCTCGTCGGGATGCGGCGAGCAGGTGACGTAGGCCACCACGCCGCCCGGCCGGGTCGAGGTGATCGCCGAGTCGAGCAGGTCCTCCTGCAGAGGACGCAGATCCACGACGTCTTCCGGCGTACGACGCCAGCGAGCTTCCGGGCGACGGCGAAGCGCGCCGAGACCGCTGCACGGTACGTCCGCGAGCACCCGGTCGAACGAAGCGGCCGGCCAGGTCGGCTTGGTGCCGTCGCCGACCAGGACCTTGTGGTCGCCGGGGATCGCGCGCAGGTTGGCGCGGACGAGTTCGGCGCGATGCTTGAGCGGCTCGATGGCCGTCAGCTGTCCTTCACGCTGGTGAACGATCGCCGCGAGCAGAGCGGACTTCCCGCCCGGCCCGGCGCACAGGTCGAGCCACTTGGTGTCCTCACCATCGAGCGGTGCAGTCGCCAGGGCGGTCGCGACCAGCTGCGAGCCTTCATCCTGAACACCGGCCCGACCGGTGGCCACCGCGTGGATCCGCCCGGGATCACCGCCACCCTGCAACACAGCGGCGTACGGCGACCACCGAGCCCGCGAAGCACCGGCCTCGATCAGCTCGTCCACATCCGACAGGCCAGGCCGAGCCACCAACATCACCCGAGGCGGCTCGTTGTCGGCATCCAGCAACTCCTCGAGACCCTTGCCGTCCAAGGCCTCCGCGAACGCTTCGATGACCCAGCGCGGGTGTGCTTTGGCGATCGCCAGGTAGCCGAGGCGGTCCTCGTCGGCGGGCGGGGCGACAGCGCCGATCCACTGCTCGAGGGAGCGTTGACTGATCTTGCGAAGGACGGCGTTGACCAGGCCGCTGCGCTTCTGTCCGATCTCCGAGCGGGTCAGCGTGACCATCTCACTGACGGCGGCGTACGAGTCGACCCGCATCCGCAGCAGCTGATGTGTGCCCAGGCGAAGCAGGTCGAGGAGCTCCGGGTCCAGGTCGGCCAGTGGGCGTGACACGTTGCGTGCGAGGAAGGCGTCGTACGTGCCCTGCCAGCGCAGTGTGCCGTGCACGAGTTCGGTGCAGAACGCGGCGTCCCGGCCGCCGAGGCGTTGCTCGCGGAGCGCCTTGTTGAGCGCGAGGTTCGCGTACCCACCCTCGGAAGTCACCTGCCGGATGACCTGATAGGCGACCCGGCGAACCCGATCCGGCCGCCGCTGCGGCGCCCTATTGCGAGGCGAACGGTCACTCACGCCTCCACCTCGCTGGCGCTCGGCTCCGGCGTGAGCGACAACACTGCTCTGCAAATTGTTCGCTCGCTACGCTCGCTCACGTGGCCGGTCCCAGGCGGTCCTCATCGGTGAGGCGAACACCGCGGGCCCAGTCGGCCGCGGCCATCGGCTTCTTTCCCTGCGGCTGCACCGTCACCAGCTCAACCGCCTTGCTCCCGGTGCCGATCTTCACGCTCGACTTGGTGGCCTGAAGCTCACCAGGCTTCAGCTCCTCGTCGGTCCGCCGTACGGCGAGCACCTTCAACCGCTCACCGCGGAACGTCGTCCACGCGCCCGGCGCCGGGTTGCAACCGCGCACCAGCCGATCCACCCGCTGGGCCGGAGCACTCAGGTCCAGCTCGGCGTCCTCGACATTGATCTTCGGCGCCAGCGTGACACCGTCGGTGGGCTGCTCCCGCGCCTCGAGTACGCCGGCCTCGACCCCGTCCAGGGTGTCGACCAGCAACTTGGCCCCGGACTCGGCCAGCCGGGTGAGCAGATCACCGGCGGTGTCCTCGGGACCGATCGGCTCGGTCAGTACGCCGTACACCGGGCCGGCGTCGAGCGCCTTCACGATCCGGAACGTGCTCGCCCCGGTCACGTCGTCACCGGCGATGATCGAGTGCTGCACCGGCGCCGCACCCCGCCAGGCCGGCAACACCGAGAAGTGCAGGTTGATCCAGCCGTGCACCGGGATGTCCAACGCTGCCTGCGGCAACAATCCGCCGTACGCGACGACCGGGCAGCAGTCCGGCGCGATCTCGGTCAGCCGGGCCAGGAACTCGGGGTCACTCGGCTTGACCGGCTTGAGGACCTCGATCCCGAGCTCCTCGGCGAGCTGAGCGACCGGCGACGCGACCAGCTTGCGACCACGGCCGGCCGGCGCGTCCGGTCGGGTGACCACGGCAACCACTTCGTGGCGGCTGGCAACGATCGCCTTCAGTGCGGCGACAGCGGGTTCCGGCGTACCGGCGAAGACGACTCTCACAGACCAAAACCATTCATCGAGTGCGGTGACACCTTCACCTGCGGGACGCCGCCGAGACCGGACCAGTCCGCCTCACGGATCGCCTTCATCGCCTGTTTCCGGGTCTCGGTGTCGAGGCGGTCGACGAACAGGACGCCGTCCAGGTGGTCGGTCTCGTGCTGGATGCAGCGGGCCAGCAGGTCGGATCCTTCGATCACGATCTGGTCGCCGTACATGTTGAAGCCCTTGGCGATCACCGACTGGGCACGGCGGCAATCGAAGGTGAGGCCGGGGATGGACAGACAGCCCTCCGGGCCGAACTGCTCGTCCTCGGACAGGGTCAGCTCCGGGTTGACCAGGTGGCCGAGCTCGCCGTCGATGTGCCAGGTGAAGACGCGCAGACCGACACCGATCTGCGGCGCGGCCAGGCCCGAGCCGGGAGCAGCCTGCATGGTGTCGGTGAGGTCCTGGACCAGGCGGCGCAACTCGGCGTCGAAGTCGACGACCGGCTCAGCCTTGGTGGTCAGGATGGGGTCGCCGAACAGGCGGATGGGTGTGACCGACAACAGACTCTCCACAGCGTTCCACGGACCTGGACGTGGTCAGTCTAGTTGGGTGCGGCGGTGGGTCCCGGCCGGGAGGCCTCTCCACATTGTTGCCACAAGCACGTACTGTGGTCTCAGGCGTACCTACAGTCACTACCGTCACACGCCCAACGGGAGACCCAATGCCCACAGCAGCACGGGGGGCAACTCTGATCCTCCTGGGTGTCTTGCTTGCTCAGGCACCCCTCACCGCCGCCGCCTACGAGCCGCGCGACAGTACGACGTCCAGCACACCGACCACCGCGGTCCCCGCCGCCACCCCCTCAGCCGAGCCGATCGTCACCCCGACGCCCACCGAGACGCCGAGCCGGCCCGTCGCCGAGCCTCCGGCCGCCCGGTCATGGAGCGAGCTGGCGAAGCAGGTGACCGAGACCTCACCCGACAACGTCGAACTGCGGGCCGCGGACACCTCGACACAGGCTTCGTCGGTGATGCGGTGCTTCAAGCTCGAGGACGAGAACTACTGCCTGGGGCTGGGCTTCGTAGATCAGCTCCCGACTGGCGCTCAGGAGCAGGAGATGATGGCACCGCCGAGCCTGCGGGCCGATGGTGAAGTCGGCGTCGAGCAGGACATCCCGACCGGCGACCTCACTCCGCAGGCCTTTGTGGCGAACCGTACGACGATGCCGAAGAGCGCACGCCTGACCGCCGAACTGGACGAGATGCAGGACGCCTGGGCCGGCCGCGAGAAAGCCCGCTCGCTCCGGCTGCTCGACGCGTCCACCGAGACTCCCGCACCGAAGCCGACTCCAACCACACCGGCTCCGAGCACCACACCGACACCTAGCACGCCGACGCCCACGCCGACCCCGAGCACACCGACTCCCGTCGCGCCGGTGAAGTTGCCGGCGTCGTCGTACATCATGAAGGGGTTCCAGACCTCGCAGGAGAAGGGGTACTGGTGTGGGCCGGCGACGTTCCAGTCGATCGACTGGGCCGACGACAACCAGCGGGACACCCAGGCGTCCTGGGCCAAGGATCTCGGTACGACGACCTCCGGCACAGGCATCTCCGCGATGGTCAAGCAGACCAACCTGAAGACCAACTGGGACCTCGCGGCCGGGACCTACATCGTCCAGAACGTCGGCCACTGGAACGCGCAGAAGTTCTTCACCGTGCATCAGAACCACCTCGGCGACGGTCAACCGGCGCCGGTGATCGAGCACACCCAACTGCTGAAGCGCTACTTCCCCTACCTGGCCTTCAACCACAGCGGCCACTACCAGGTCGGCCGCGGATACGACCGGGCGAAGGGCACGATCGCGATCTACGAGGTGTTCAACGAGCGCCGGTTCAACAGCCGCGGCAACGTCACCGACGGCCCGAAGAACATCCCGGCGACCGCCCTGTTCAACGCGACCCTGGCCAACTCCTTCCAGAACATCGGCCTCTGACACCATGCGTCGTACACCCGTGGCGGCCGTCGCCGTCCTGCTGCTCGTCGCCGGCTGCTCCTCCACGGACAGCGGCACCAGTAGCCCATCCAGTACGCCGACCAGCCGCAGTACGACGCCCACACCGTCAGCGCCCACCGACACCGGTACGGCGCTGCCAGTGTGGACCAAGATGATGCGGCAACCGGTCGACGGGCTGCACCTGGTCACCCAGCAGCGGAAGTACCTCGTCACCCGCGGCAGCGACGAGGCGGGTACGACGACCATCACCGACCGGACGAGCAAGAAGGTCGTCGTCCGGCACATCCCGCCGGCCGGGTTCGTCGCCCAGTCGCCGGTCGTGATCGACGACCGATGGGCGCTGATCGAAGACATCCGGTCCGAGGGGCCGGACCCGGAGATCCGGGTGTACCGCTACGACCTGGCCACCGGCCGGCCGACGGACCTGGGCAAGCAGCTACCGAAGGTCTCCGAGCCGGAGATCGGCGCCTCCGATGGCACGTTCGCCTACAGCTCGACCGACGCCCGCAACCGGTCCTGCCTGATCATCGCCGAACTCGCGACGCTCGAGTCGCGGACCGTCGCCTGCGTGGCGAATCCCGGGTACGTCGCCGATCCGGTGGTGTCGGCGGACACGGTGACGTTCAGCGAGATCACCGCGCCGGAGACCTCTCGACGCTGCAAGCGCATCCTGACCGCCGCGCTGTCCGGCGGCCAACCGCGACCCGTGCCAGCGGCAACGAACTGCATCCAGTGGAGCGGCGCTTCCTTGCGCGGGGCAACGGTATGGTCCGAGGTCGGCGCGTCCGATCCGGACCAGTATCAGAGCAAGGCGTACGTCCGGGAGTCCGCCGACTCCCCCGCCCGCGCCCTCGGCGTGATCGTCACCGACACGATCATCTCCTGTGGCATCTGGATCCTCTGGGAAACCAGGACCGTCGACAACGGCAACGAGGCCTACCAGATCAACCGCTGGCGCCCCGGCCTCGAGCGTCCACAGCGCATCTACACCGGCAAACCAGGCACCGCGCTGACTCCCCTCACCTGCCAAGACAACACCCTCTACGTCGAGGCAGCCCAGCTAGCAACCACCCCGGCCTACACCGAAACCTTCTCCGCCCCAGCTACTTGAGCGGGAGGCCGCGGGCGCGGAGGTGCTTCCGTAGGGACGCCGCGTCGGTGAAGAGTTCGGCGTCGAGGCCGACTGTGCGGGCGCCGTCGACGTTGTGTTGGACGTCGTCGGTGTAGAAGGTGCGGGCCGCGTCCAGGTCGAACCGCTCCAGCAGGATGCGGTAGATCTTCTCGTCCGGCTTCGTGGTCTGCTCGACACCGGACACGACCTCGCCGTCGAACCCGGTCAGGATCGGGAACGTCTCCTTCGCGACCTCCCACTTCTCCGCCGAGAAGTTGGTCAGCGCGTACGTCGGGATGCCCAGCTCCCGCAGTTCGGTGACGACCGCGACGGTGTCCTCGAACAAGCCCTTCACCATCTTCAGCCAGCCGGTGTCGTACGCCTCGATCCACTCGGCGTGCTCGGGGTGCAGCGCGGTCAGCTCCGCGATCGCCTCCGCCCACGACCGGCCCGCGTCCTGCTGGTGGTTCCACTCCCGCGTCGTCACCTCGGTCAGGAACCGGGTCCGCTGCTGCTCGTCCGGGATCAGGTCGGCGTACAGATAGTCGGGGCTCCAGTCCAGCAGCACCCCACCGATGTCGAACACCACCACGTCGATCGTCCGCTCCGTCATGCCCGCAACCCTATGCGAACGGCGCCGCGGCCTTGACGGTCCGCAGAATCGGCACGGTCTCGAGAGCGGTGATGTGCTCGATGGCGCCGAGTCGCTTGGTCAGATAGGTGTGCAGGGCGTCGGGGCTTGCGCAGAGCGCCTGGGTGACGAGATTGGTACGGCCGGTGGTGGCGGCGACGAATCCGAGTTCGTCGTGCTCGGTCAGGGCCTGTCCGACCGCGTCGAGGTGCGCCGGCGGAACGGACAGCCAGAGCATCGCGCTGGTGGTGAAACCGAGCGCGCCGGGGTCGACATCCACGTCGAAGTAGATCGCACCGCTGTGCTGCAGTTCGTCGAGCCGCCGGGCGACGGTCGCAGTCGACCAGCCGGTGCGTACGGCGAGATCCGCAAGGGTGGCCCGCCCATCGTTGCCGAGAGCGGCGAGAAGCTTCCCGTCACCCGCGTCGAGCGCCCGAACCGGCCCACGACCGGCGTGGGGTCCGGCACCGGCGATCGGTCCAGAGCCGGCGGCCCCGGCCGCGGGGATCGGTCGGAGGGCCGCTTCCTGCGCGGGGGTCAGGCTCTTGGCCCGTCCACGCCAGGCGGTCGGACCGCCGACGTACATGTGCAGGAGGTGGTGCGCCGACACCGACGTGATGCCGGAGGTCCGCGGGATGTCGTGCAGGAGCAGGGTGTTCCCGTCGCTTGGGGTGGTGTGGACGATCGAGACGATCTCGGTCCCACCCGACGCCAGTTTGATCCAGCTCGTGTCGGGCCGGCGGGCGAGCGCCGCCGCGAGGTCCTGCGCTGCCTGCGGTGCCGCAGTCAATCGAACGAGCCACAGCGACCGACCGGCGACCTGCGGATCCGGCAGCCCGACCACCCGCAAAGCCGCCTCCGCCCGCAGCCGGTTGAACCGCCGCGCCACGGTCTGCGTCGACACCCCGATCACCTCGCCGATCCGGCTGTACGGCGCTCGTCCGTCCAGCTGCAGCGCGTGGATCAGGCCCCGGTCGATCTCGTCCAGCATGTGAAGATCATCGCGCGATCCCGGCTTGGATGGAAGATTTCTGCAGCTTGCACGATCTTTATGGAAGCTCAGACCACCCGACGCGATCGTTCTGGATATGACAAAGATGCGATGGGTAGGGCTGATCGCCCTGTTGGTGGCCGAGGCGATGAACTTGCTGGACGCCACGATCGTGCAGGTCGCTGCCCCTGTGATCCACGGTGATCTGGGCGGGCGCGCGGCGGACATCCAATGGTTCAGCGCGGCGTACACCCTGCCGTTCGCGGCCCTGCTGATCACCGGCGGCCGGCTCGGCGACCGCTTCGGCCGGCGCCGGATGTTCCAGCTCGGGGTCGCTGGATTCGTGCTGACCTCGACGATCTGCGCGCTGGCGACCCAGGCCGCCGTACTGATCGGCGCCCGGGCGATCCAAGGAGCCGCGGCGGCACTGGTGATCCCGCAGACGATCGGCTTGATCAAGAGCAGCTTCGACGGGCCGGAGCTGTCCAAGGCGCTGGGCACCATCGGCCCGGTGATGGGTCTGGCGGGGATCTCCGGTCCACTGCTCGGCGGCTTCATCACCGAGGTCAGCTCGTGGCGAGCCGTCTTTCTGGTCAACGTGCCGCAGGGCATCGGCGTACTGGCGCTGGCTCACCTCTTGCCCGAGTCGCGTGCACCTCGCCGACCCGGCCTCGACCTCGCCGGAACCGCTTTACTTGCTGCCGGTACGGGACTCGTCGTCTACCCGATCCTGCAGTCGCGGGACTGGATACTGCTGCCGATCGGCGCCATCGTCCTCGGCCTCACGGTCCTCCAGCAATCACGGTTGAAGAACCGGCTCGTCGAGTTGAGTCTGTTCCGGAATCACGGCTTCGGTGCTGCGTTGATCACGTCGACGCTGTTCTTCGCGGTGATGAGTGGGCTGACGCTGGTCGTCGTACTGCATCAGCAACTCACGCTCCACCACGGTGTGATGCGGTCCAGCCTCACGCTGCTGCCCTGGTCGGCCGTCTCCGGGATCACGTCTTGGTGCGCCGGGCGGTGGCTGATCCCGCGGTTCGGTTCGCGACTCATGTACGTCGGCCTCGCCGTGCTGCTCGTCGGAGTACTAGGAGCTCACGTCTGGTTGCTGCCCGCACTGGCCGTGTGCGGAGCCGGTGTCGGTCTCTTCACGACGGCCTTCTTCACGGAGGCGTTGCACCGCGTGCAGCCGCAGGAGACCGGGTCAGCGGCGGGGTTGCTCAACGCTGTTCAGCAGTTCGGTGGGACGCTCGGCGTCGCCGGGCTGGGCACGACCTTCCTGCACCACCCGGCGACACCGGATCGATCCTTCTGGGTCGCGACCGCGGTGATCGCAGCGACGGTCGCGACAGCTCACGTCATGCGGTCGCCGCGTTCGCGGCGGCTCGAGCGTGCAACGCCGGCGCCAGCGCGAACTGCCCGATGAAGATGACCACACCCAGCAGTGCGCAGCCGACCCAGGTCGCGGTCGGGCCGAGGTATTCGAGGGCGTTCGTCCCGGCCAGCGGCCCGACCACCGTGCCGATCCCGAAAGACATCCCGGACATGCCCATATACCCGCCGCGCAGGTCGACCGGAGCGAGGTCCGCGAACACCGCGCCGATCACCGCCGCGAACCCGATCTCCCCGATCGTCCACACGACGACCGACAGCCCGTAGCCCCACCAGTCGTGGACGACCGCGCCGAGTCCGAACCCGAGTCCGACGACCAGCATCGACACCGCCAGCAGCTTCGGCCGGTCGAACTTCGCCAGCCGCTTGCCGAGGAACGGCTGGACCAGCACGATCACCACCCCGTTGAGAGCGATCACCAGCCCGTACGTCGACGACGGGAGACCGTCATCCGCCATCGCCAGCGGCAACGTCGAGTAGCCCTGGAAGTAGATGGTGGCGTAGCCGATCTGGAGCAGGATCATCAACAGGAACACGGTGTCCCGGAGTGCGACCGGCAGCAGCGGTCGGCGCGAGGTGCCCTCGTCCAGGGCCGGTCGGCTCTCCGGCACCATCGTCCAGATCACCAGGCCGGCGATCACCGACGTACCGGCGTTCAGCCAGAAGAGCAGGCCGTAGCCGATCGACGCCAGCACACCCGCGCTGACGGTCGAGACGGAGAAGCCGAGGTTGATCGCCCAGAAGAGCAGGCCGTACGCGCGGACTCGCTCGCCCGGCTGCAGCATGTCGGCCACGGTCGCCGACACCGCCGGACGGAACAGGTCGCCGAGCAGACCGACCACGAATGCCGCGGCCCAGATCATCGCCATCGACCGGACCGAGCCCAGCAGGATGAGTGCGGCGGCGGTGCCGAAGAAGCACGTCAGCATGGTGACGCGGCGACCGACGCGGTCGGCCAGCCAGCCGCCGACGAGCTGCGACGCGACCGAACCGGCACCGACCGCAGCTGCGACGGCACCCGCCGTACCGGCCGAGAGGTGACGATCCTGGGTCAGGTACAGGACGAGGAACGGCTGGACGAAGCTGCCGAGGCGGTTGACCAGCTGGCAGACCCAGAGCGCCCAGAACGCCCGCGGCAGGGCGGGCGCGGGCGACTCGGCAACGGCGACAGAACTCATGAGGACAACACTCGGCGGCGGCCGTCCGATTGTCGACGATTAGGCAGAGGCCTAATCGGCTAGGGTGGGGAGGTGATCACGATCAGGTTGAACGCCGGTGACGTGGGCCGGATCCGGTTCGCGCTGTCGCCGGTGTGGGAGGCCGTGACCAGCGTGCGTGCGTTGAGCAACGACACCGCGCGCAGCGTGCACGGGCCGTGGTTGCAGAAGGTCCGGCCGTTCATCGACGGTCCGGACCTGACGTTGCTCAAGGCGCTCATCCCGGCAGACGGGTACATCCCCGACTTCATCACCCCGGCTCCGCCGCGGCGGTCGACCAGTCTGGAGTCCGGGCTGGCCACCATCGCCGCCACCCCGCACCACCTGGTGGTGGACGAGATCACCAAACTGCACCACGAGAATCCGCACCCGATGCTGCCGGATCTGATCGCTCATCCGGCCAAGGCCGTCGACCTGGTCACCGCCTCGCTGGAGACGTACTGGCGGCGGGCCATCGAGCCGGACTGGCGGCGGATGCGGTCCCTGCTGCAAGACGATCTGACCTTCCGGCTGGACGAGCTGGCGAGCGGCGGGATCGAGCGCCTGTTCCGCAATCTGCATCCGTCGTTGCGCTTCAGCGGCGACCGGATCGAGATCGAGCGGCCGTTCTGCTGCGACGGCGAGCCGATGGCCGGCCAAGGGGTGCTGCTGGTCCCCTGCGTGTTCGCCTGGCCGGTCGCGCTCGGGGTGACGGCGGCGCCGTACGTGCCGACGATCACCTACCCGCCGCGGGGTCTCGGGCGTCTGTGGGAGGACCGCCAGGACACGACGGATTCACCGCTCGCCGACCTGGTCGGGCGGACCCGCGCGGCGATCGTGAGTCACCTCGATCTGCCGATGTCGACCACCCATCTGGCCCACCAACTCGGGGTCTCCGCGCCGACCTTGAGCGTGCACCTCGGCATCCTGCGCAACGCCGGCGTGGTCGACTCACGCCGCGACGGCCGGGCCGTGCTCTACTACCGCACCGAGCTCGGTAGCCAACTGCTCACCGCTGCCACTCCTCTGGCTTCCACGGCCTAACCGAAGCTCGGCGGGTCCACCTGGACTCGGACCGAACCGGGATTCTTCTTTGCACTGCGGGCGGCCTGAGCCTCCTTCAACGCGCGGGCAAGGACCGACCCGGCGGCTCGAGGCGTCCGCACAACTGCTCGCACCGTCTCGTCGTCAACGTCCACCGGGCCAAGCACCTCCAACCCAGCGGTTGCCGGCAGCAACTGCCTGAGCCGGGCGATCAAATCGGTGACAGCCTCGGACGCACCAGTGAGCTCGGCCAGCTTCGCAGCCGGCGCCAGGCGAGCGGCCCGGCGTTCCTCGACCTCCCGGGCCGCGAAGCCCTCAGGACTCCAGCGGACGACCGCCTGCAACGGCAACGCGGACGGTTCGCCGACCAGGATGACGGCCCCATTCGCGCGGACCAACGCGGCCGCATTGAACCACCGTCGTACCGCCTCCTCCGGCGCACGAAGGTCAGGACGAGCGAGCATCAGCCAGGTGTCGAGCAAGAGCGCGGCGCTGTAGCCGCCTTCGGCAACCGGCTCGGCACCGGGTGTGCTGACGATCAGGGCCGGCTTGTCCGGTACGACGTCCAGGACGTTATCGCCCCCCGACGTACGCACGACCAATCCAGGAAACGCGCGCCCCAACTCCTCCGCCGTACGACGAGCGCCGACCACGGCAGCGCGCATCCGGGTGTCACCACACTCCGGGCACCGGTGATCTGTCGCCGGCCGGCCACAGATGCTGCAACTCGCCGGGCCGGCTCCCCCGGTCCGACGCAACGTCCCGCCGCACGTCGAACACCGCGAAGGAGCCCGGCAGGTCTGACACACGAGGCTCGGCAGATAGCCCGCCCGCGGCACCTGCACCAGCACGGGCCCCGACCGCAACCCCTCCCGCGCGATCTCGAACGCCCGATGCGGCAACCGCGCCGCCCGCGCCCCGGGATCACGCGCGAGATCGGTGTCCGACTCCCCCGCGATGTGCACCGCCGGAGCCGCCGCCCGGATCACCGTCCGGTCCGCGATCAACTCGGCCGCGAACCCGGACTCCAGCAGCGCCGCATCCTCCACCGATCGCGCGAACCCACCGAGCAACGCGGCACAGTTCTGCCGAAACGCCCGCAGCAGAAGGACTTCCCGGGCATGCGGATACGGCGCCCGCGGCTCGGCGTACGAGTCGTCGCCGTCGTCCCACACCGCGACCAGCCCGAGATTCGCCACCGGCGCGAACGCGGCCGCCCGCGTCCCGATCACCACCCGCGCACACCCACGCAGCGTCGCGAGGAAGGCCCGATAGCGAGCAGTCGGCCCGAGATCCGCCGACAGCGTGACGAACCCTCCTCCACCGAGCACCGCCGTACAGGCCGCCGCCAACCGCTCGAGATCACGCGCATCCGGCACGAGCAGCAACGCACCACGACCCGACGCCGCACACACCGCCGCGGCCTGCGCGAACGCGAGCGCCCAATCAGCCCCCGGTACGGCGGTCCAGATCGCGCGCGGCGACTCCGACCGAGCGACCGCATCGAGGAAGCCCGGCGGGTACGCCGACCATTCGGAGCGCGAGGTGGACAGCGGTGGCGGCGCGGGCTGGTCGCAGCGCAGCGGCTCACCCTCGACCTTCGCGTGCCGCGGCGGGACGGCGAGACGCGTGACGTCCGCGAAGACCCCGGCGTACCGGTCGGCGACGGCGCGACACAGTTCGGCGATCTCCGGCGTCAGCACCTGCTCGGGCGAGACGACCTTGCGGATCCGGGACAGCTTGCCGTCGTGCTCGGAGGACTCGAGCCGCTCCAGCACGAACCCGTCCAGATCCTTGCCGGCGAAGCGCACCTTGACCCGCGCCCCCGGCTGCGCGGCCTCGGCCACGTCGTCCGGGACCAGGTAGTCGAACGGGCGGTCCAGGTGCGGCAGCGACACGTCGACCGCGATCCGGGCCACCGGCAACGTCGACGTGATCCCGGCCGGTTCCTTCGTCCGGGACTTGCGAACGGTGTCCCGCAACAGCGTCAGCTGCTCAGCTGAGTCCCCGTTCGATGTCACCGGGAAACTCTAGTCCTCAGGAGCGACAGTCCGGGCGAAGACAGCGCCCGGCTGTGGACAAGCCACAGCCGGGCGCGCCGATCACTTGTTGATGGCTGCCTTCAGCTCCTCGACCCGGTCGGTCCGCTCCCAGGAGAAGTTCTCGCCGGTACGGCCGAAGTGGCCGTTCCGCGCGGTCTGGGCGTAGATCGGCCGGAGCAGGTCCAGGTCCCGGATGATCGCGGCCGGCCGGAGGTCGAAGACCTCGCGGACCGCGTCGCTGATCTGGTCCACCGGCACCTTCTCGGTCCCGAACGTGTCGACGTAGAAGCCGACCGGCGCGGCCTTGCCGATCGCGTACGCGACCTGGCACTCGACCCGGTCCGCCAGCCCGGCGGCGACGATGTTCTTGGCCACCCAGCGCATCGCGTACGCCGCCGACCGGTCCACCTTGGACGGGTCCTTGCCGGAGAACGCACCACCGCCGTGCCGCGACATCCCGCCGTACGTGTCGATGATGATCTTCCGGCCGGTCAGCCCGGCGTCGCCCATCGGGCCGCCGACCTCGAACCGCCCGGTCGGGTTCACCAGCAGCTTGTAGCCGTCCGACTCGATGTCGAACTGCTCGAGCACCGGGTCGACCACGTGCTTCTTGATGTCCGGGGTCAGCATCGAGTCCAGGCTGATGTCGGCCGCGTGCTGGCTGGACACCACCACGGTGTCGATCCGGACCGCCCGGTCACCGTCGTACTCGACCGTGACCTGGGTCTTGCCGTCCGGCCGCAGGTAGGCCATCGTGCCGTCCTTGCGGACCTCGGACAGCCGGGCGGACAACCGGTGCGCGATGGTGATCGGCAGCGGCATCAGCTCGGGCGTCTCGTTCGACGCGTAGCCGAACATCAGTCCCTGGTCGCCTGCCCCCTGCAGGTCCAGGACGTCCTGGGACGCGTCCGCGCGCGACTCGTACGCCGTGTCGACCCCCTGCGCGATGTCCGGCGACTGGCTGCCGATGGCCACGGTGACACCACAGGACGCGCCGTCGAACCCCTTCAGCGACGAGTCGTAGCCGATCTCCAGGATGCGTGCCCGCACGATCCCCGGAATGTCGACGTACGCCGTCGTGGTGACCTCACCCGCGACGACGACCAGCCCGGTGGTGACCAGGGTCTCGACCGCCACGCGGCTCTTCGGGTCCTCGGCCAGCAACGCGTCGAGGATGGAGTCGCTGATCTGGTCAGCGATCTTGTCCGGATGACCTTCGGTCACCGACTCGGACGTGAAAAGGCGCCTCGCCACAAGTTCTCCTCGGATTCCTCTTGTGCCGCGCGGCCTCGACCGCGCGATCCCCCCATGCACCGGCGGTTGGCGATGCATCTTCGAGAGTATGCCAGCAGTTTCCACCGGAGTCCCGGTGACGCTCCGAAATCATCCACTATCCGAGACTTGTGATCATATTCTGGACAATCTGTGGATTTCAGGCGTGCGGACCGACCGAGACGTCGCCCACGGTGAGCGAAGGGGTGCAGCCAAGGATGGCAGCCAACCGGTCCACCTCGGCGTCCAGCAGGCGCAGCCGGGTGCGGCTGAGTGAGGTCAGTGCCTCGACGGTGACCTGCAGCTTCCGGCCGGATTTCTTCTGGTGCCACACACCGGCGACCACGCCGTCGACCAGCAGCAGCGGGTAGTTGCCGGCCTGACCGCGCGCGAGTGCCCGGGTGAACGCCTTGCCGGGGAAGAGCAGCTCTCTCGGGAAGCTGCCGACGCCGTACGCGTCGAAGTACGGCAGCAGCCTGACACCACGGACCGGCTCGTCCGGGAACTCGTCGTCTCCGGGTGCGCACCAGGCAGGTTGGCCGTCGAGCTCGACCTGCGGCAGGCCATCGAAGTACGGCTTGACGAACCCGAGGCTGGTCTTGAGCCAGCGGGCGAACTGCTGCGGAGTCGCCGGGCCGTACGAGTACAGGTAGCTGTGGAGGAGTTCGGTGAACGCCTTCTCGGCAGGCAGCGGCTCGAACGGCTTGAGGCGATGCGGGTTCGAGTACGTCGTGTTGCGGCCGCGATTCGGTCCGTAGCAGAGGACACCGGCGTTGGCGGCGTCCGGAATCACCTGCCGCCAGCGTGGCCAGTTCCCCTGGAAGGCCTCCATGACCGGATCACCTGCCCATGAGCCTGTCCGCCGTACGACCTCCTCAGTCAGTTCGTCGACGGTCAGGTCGTCTGCGGCGAGCGCCTCACCGATGGCAGCGATCACCTCAGCGGTCTGCTCCGGCGTCATCCGCATCGGCTCGGGCCGCGGCGGACCGGGCGGCAGAGCCGACAGCGCACCGGTCCACATCGGCAGGTCCTCGAGCGGAAGCAGATGAACAGTGCCACGCGGCCCGAACGACTTCACGACCCCATCGGCCTGCTGGACCGTCTCCCTGGTCGCACCGTCAAGCCGGAGTGCGACAGACACCTCCCCCGCCGACAGCACCTGCGCATGCGCCCCACACATCGCCCGTACGACGTCCGCCGCCGAGCCAGCCGGGTTGTCTGCCAGGTGGTGCCGCCGCATCCGGCGAGCAACCACCGACCGCCAAGAGATCTCCATAGCTCCGACGCTAAAGCCAGAACCGGTCAGCTATTGACCGCTCCTCCCCCGGCACCATTTCAGGGGTCAACCCCCGAGGTTGTGGGTTGCGTGTCCAAAATACGGGTCCGCAACCCACCAGTTGAGGGGTTGACCCCTCAAATGGGACACGGCGCGGGGTGGTGGAGGCTGGGGCTGGGAGTGGGCGTTAGGGCCAGTGGCTGGCGACCAAGTTCCAGATCACGCCCGCCAAGGCGTCCTTGGAGCCCGACGGGACGGGGAGGGCGTTGCCGTCGCGGTCGAGGATGACGGCCTCGTTGTTGTCGCTGCCGAACACCTTGCCGCCGGAGACGTCGTTCACCACCAGCAGGTCGCAGCCCTTGCGCTCCAGCTTGGCCCGGCCGAGCTCGAGCACACTGTGCTCCGCGTCGCCGGTCTCGGCCGCGAACCCGACGATCACCTGGCCGGACCGGTTGCGGTCGTGCGAGATCGTCTGCAGGATGTCCGGGTTCTGCACCAGGTTGACCGCTGGGACCGAGCCGTCGGAGGTCTTCTTGATCTTGTGCTCGGCCACATCGGCCGGCCGGAAGTCGGCCGGGGCCGCCGCCATCACGATCGCGTCCGCGTCACCCGCGCGGCCGGTGATCTCGTCGTACAGATCCCTGGTGCTGGTCACCGGGACGACCTGGACACCGGCCGGGTCGGGCAGCTCGGAGTTGGCCGCGACCAGGGTCACCTTGGCGCCCCGGGCGGCGGCGATCCGGGCCAGCGCGTAGCCCTGCTTGCCGGACGAGGAGTTGCCGAGGTACCGGACCGGGTCGAGGTGCTCGCGGGTCCCGCCGGCGCTGATCAGGACGTGCTTGCCGGTCAGGTCGGCGACCGCCTGCCCGGCGGCCCGGGCGGCCTCGTCGGCGAGCATCAACTGGCTGATCGCGAAGATCTCGGACGGCTCGGGCAACCGGCCGCGACCGGTGTCGGTGCCGGTGAGGCGCCCGACCGCGGGGTCGAGGACAGTGATACCGCGGGACCGGAGCGTGGCCACGTTCGCCTGGGTGGCGGGGTGCTCCCACATCTCGGTGTGCATCGCGGCCGCGAACAGGATCGGGCAGCGAGCCGTGAGCAGCGTGTTCGTCAGCAGGTCGTCGGCCAGACCGTGCGCGGCCTTGGCGATCAGGTTGGCCGTGGCCGGGGCGACGACAACGAGCTCGGCCGCCTTGCCGATCCGGACGTGCGGGACCTCGTGCACGTCGTCGAACGGGTCAGCCGTCACCGGCTGTCCGGACAGCGCTGCCCAGGTCGCCGCGCCGACGAACTCCAGCGCCGCCGCGGTCGGCACCACCCGCACACTGTGCCCGGACTCGGTCAGCCGCCGCAGCAGATCACAGACCTTGTACGCCGCGATGCCGCCGCCGACTCCGAGGACGACGTTCGGGCGCGCCGACTGAGCGGTCTGCGCGGGAACGACAGAGTCCCCCGGGCCATGTATGGCTCCGGGGGTCTGGTCACCGGTTGCGGACATCAGCTGACCCCGTTCCCGGTCGTCATCGCGACTGAGTTAGGCGGACTTCTCCGCGGCAGCGGCTTCCGCCTCGGCCTCGGGGTCGATGTCGGTGCAGGTCAGCACGCCCTCGTTGATCTCGCGCATCGCGATCGACAGCGGCTTCTCCTGGACGTGGGTCTCGACCAGCGGACCGACGTACTCCAGCAGGCCCTCGCCGAGCTGCGAGTAGTACGCGTTGATCTGCCGCGCCCGCTTGGCCGAGTACAGCACCAGCTTGTACTTGGAGTCGGTGTGGGTGAGCAGGTCGTCGATCGGCGGGGAGGTGATGCCGATGGCGACTGGTTCCTTGGCAGACAAGTTCAGCTCTTTCCAGGGATGTGGGGTGATCGGATCAACTTTACCAACTGATCGGCGGCTTCCCGAACCGAGGCGTTCACGATCGTCACGTCGAACTCCTTCTCGGCGGCCAGTTCGAGCGTCGCGGTCTCCAGCCGGCGCTCCCGCTCCTCGGCCGTCTCGGTGCCGCGGAAGACCAAACGCCGTACCAGCTCGTCCCAGCTCGGCGGGGCGAGGAAGACGAACTGCGCCTGCGGCATCGTCTCGCGGACCTGGCGGGCACCCTGCAGGTCGATCTCGAGCAGCGCCGGCCGGCCCTCGGCGAGCTTGTCCAGCACCGGCTGCTTCGGCGTACCGTACCGGGCTGCCTTGTGGACGACGGCCCACTCGAGCAGCTCGCCGTCGGCGATCATCCGGTCGAACTCCTGGTCGGACACGAACAGGTAGTGCACCCCGTGCACCTCGTTCGGCCGGGGCTTGCGGGTCGTCGCCGACACCGAGATCCAGATGTCCGGGTACCGCTCGCGAATGTCCGCGGCCACCGTGCCCTTGCCGACCGCGGTCGGCCCGGCCAGCACGGTCAGCTGGGCGATCCCGCCGCCCGAGGTGCGTGGCGGGTCCTGCCGCGGAGCCATCGTCTCGTCCGTCCTGTGCGTGGTCATGTTCACACCAGTGTCCAACGAGCCGGCCAGGGTTTCGGTCTGGCTCACTCGGCGAATTCGCGTTCGAGGGCGGCGATCTGGTTCGAGCCGAGGCCGCGCACCCGCCGCGTCTCCGAGATCCCCGCGCGTTCCATGATCTGCTGGGCGCGGACCTTGCCCACGCCAGGGATGCACTGCAGCAGCGCACTGACCCGCATCTTGCCGATCACGTCGTTGGTCTGCCCCTCGTGGAGCACCTCCGTCGGAGACGCTCCCGAGTGCCGGATCCGGTTCTTGATCTCGGCTCGTTCACGCCGCGCCGCCGCGGCCTTGTCCAGAGCCGCCGCTCGCTGCTCCGGGGTCAAAGAAGGAAGTGGCACCGTTTCACCTGTCCCGTTGTATGGCTTCGCAAGGGAACCTAACACGGGTTCGGGCAGGTCACGGCGCAGGAGCCGCGCAGGTTGCGCAGTCTGCCCCGCGAGGCAGGGGAATCGATCGTTCAAGTCTCAGTTCAGCTGCGGGACGTCGACCTTGCAGGAGTCCTTCGCGTGGGTGGTGATCGTCTTGTACGCCGTCATCACACTGCCGGTCTGCTTGCTCAGGCGAGCCAACTCGACACTGTCCGTGCCCGCTGCTTTGGCCTTCTCGGCGAACGCGACCACGACACCCCAGTCGTCCTTCACCTCGGCCGGCGCGGAGCCCTGCAGCTTCTTCGCGTCCTCGAGGATCTTGGTGTAGTCCGCCGGGTTCTGCGGGTCCACGTTGACCGCGCCGGCGGCGTACCCGGCCAGGTCGACGCAGTAGGCCTGCTCTTCGGTGCAGGCGGTCAGGCTGGCGGTGCCGGCGATCAAGGTCGCGGCGACGGCGAGTGTGCGCTTCACAGCTCTCATCCTCGGGGGTCGGGAGAGGTCGGTCCTCGGGGGTGGTGCTGTCTGCGACGCTACAGCTCGTGACCAAAAGATCCGAAACGCCCACTTTCCCGTTCGGGCTTGCCCCCTGAGCTGGAGGGTTGCCCCCTCGGATTCTCAGTGGGCAACCCCCGAGCTGAGTGGATGCCCACTCAGCTCGGGGGTTCGCGCGGTGGGGGACGGCCCGGTGCGGGTCAGGCGTCGAGGTCGAGCTTGCAGGTGTCTTTGGCCTGCTTGCTGATCGCCTGGGCGGCCGGGGCGACCTTCTCGGCCTCGTTCTTCGACAGCTCGGACAGCTTGCCGGTGTCACCCTTGGCCTCCGCGGCCTTCTCCGCGAAGTCGATGATGATCTTCCAGTCGTCCTTCAGGTCGTCCGGCGCGGACTTGGACACCTTCTTGGCCTCGCCGAGCATCTTGTTGACGGCGTCGGCGTCCTTGATGTCGAGGCCCTTGCTCGCCTCGGCATAGTTCTTCAGCTCGCCGCAGTAGTCGCCGCCCGAGCACGCCGTCAGCGTACCGACGCTCATTGTCACTACCGCCGCGAGGGCCGCAACCTTACGCAAATCCGTTCCTTACTCTTCCGCGGGAAGACCGTCGCTCCCCGTCGAACCGCCACCTTTCCGAACCGCGGGGTCAAGATCGGGCCGGCCACGCCGTGAAGAACGTCGCATCGAGAGACTGGAACCGCGCCGTGATGTCCCGCGTCGCCCGGCCGACAAGGCCACCGCGTTGGCGCTCACGATCACCCCGATGGCGATCCATTCGAACTGCCCCAGGCGCTGGTCGAGGACCACGAGGCCGACGAGCGCGGCGAGGACCGGGTTGACGCTCATGAAGACACCGAAGAACTGCGCCGACACCCGCCGCAGGCTGAGTAGATCGACGAGGAACGGTACGGCGGATGACAGCACGCCGGCCGCAACGGCGTACGCGAGGGCCGCAAGTGTCGGCGGGTGATGCCAAAGCACCACGATGCCGATAGGTACGTAGGCCAGCCCGGACACCGCGGCGGCGGCTCCCACGCCCTGTACGCCGGGGAGCTCCCGGCCGATGCGACGGTTGAGCAGGATGTAGCAGGCCCAGCAGAGAGCGGCCAGCAAGCCCAGTCCGACGCCGAGGTAGTCCGTGGTCGCCTGCGGCCGGGTCAGCACCACGACAGCGGGCGCCACGGCGAGGGCACAGACGAGGTCGATCAACCGCCGCGAACCCAGCAACGCGACCGCCAACGGCCCCAGGAACTCCAACGTCACCGCCAGACCGAGCCCCACCCGATCGATTGCCGTGTACAACGAAAGGTTCATCACGGCGAACACCGCCGCCAACCCAAGCACCAGTCGCCACTGCCGCGCCGTCAGCTCCCGCAACCTCGGCCGCCCAACCGCAACCAGCACCACCCCAGCCACCCACTGCCGAACCGCCACCACCCCCACCGGCCCAACCACCGGAAACGCCAAGGTCCCCACCGCAGCCCCCACCTGCGTAGACAACCCAGTCCCCAACATCATCAACACCGCAACCAACCGCCCCGCGCGTGCAGGATCGACAGGTTGTGTCGAGAGGTCTGGCCGCGGTGCGGCCGAGGTCGTCGTCATGTCACGAGCGTGCGATCGGTGACGGCTCAGGCAAAATGCACTGACGCGACCATCTATACGCTGGGGTTATGGATGTGGAGCTCAGGCAGTTGCGGTGTCTGGTGGCTATTGCGGATGCGGGGACGTTTACGGATGCGGCGATCGAGCTTGGGGTGTCGCAGGCGGCGGTGTCGCGGAATCTGCTGGCGCTGGAGCAGCGGCTCGGGGTTCGGTTGTTGTATCGAACCAGCCGGACGATCACGCCGACGACCGCGGGCACCCAGGTGCTGGCGCGGGCTCGGCAGGTGCTGGCCGAGGTGGACGAGTTGGTGCGGGAGGCAACAACCGGGCACACGCGGCTGCGGGTCGGGCACGCGTGGTCGGCGGCGGGACGGCACACGGCCGAGTTCCAGCGACGCTGGGCCGCCGAGCATCCGGAGATCGAGCTACAACTCGTGCGCACCAACACGGCCACCGGCGGACTGGCCGAAGGCCTCTGCGATCTGGCCATCGTCCGAACGCAGGTCGACACCAGACGCTTTGCCCACGCGACGATCGCTCAGGAACGCAGGTACTGCGCTTTGGCCGCAGACGACCCCCTGGCGAAGAAGCGCTCTCTCACCCTCGGCCAACTCCACGACCGCACCATCGCGATCGACCGCCGTACCGGAAGTACCACGGCCGATCTCTGGCCCGAGGACGCACGGCCGACGTTCGAGTACTCCCAGGACGTCGACGACTGGCTCGCCACCATCGCATCCGGACGCTGCGTCGGCCTGACCCCGCATGCGACCGTCACGCAGTACCGCCGCGACGGAATCGCCTACCGCCCGGTCCGCGACGCTCCTCCGGTCGACGTCCACCTCATCTGGCACCGCCAGGACCCGCACCCCGCGACCCAGGCCGCCGTCACCCTCCTGACCGACCTCTACCAGGGCGACTAGTCGAACAGCGCGACCACTTGCCGGCGGTCACGCGCGGCCCACAGCACGTTCCGGATCTGGTCGATCCCGCCGATCGGCCAATGGTCGGCGATCCGCCGTACCTCCGGATCCTTGATCTCGGCAACCAACGCACCCGGGAAGTCACCCCAGACCACCTTGAACGGCCGGTCCCACAGCTGCTCCACCCCGACCGTCACCGGAGCAGTGATCCGCAAAGCGTTGTGCACCCCCGCCACACCCGAGTACGCCGCCATCAACGCCTCCTCGCGTTCCTGCCACGACTCGGCCCGCAGCACCTTCCAGAACAGCGGCGACAACTCAGCAGCGCAGGCCAGCCGAGAGAACGCAGTCCCGAACCACTTCGAGTACGGCGCATACTCTCGCTCCATCAGGAAGCACAGCCGCATCAGGTCGTGTACGAGCTGCGACCCGATCAACGCCGACCCGAGCTCATCCCCCACGAACCCGGCGCGGCCGGCCAGATTCACCTCCGGGTGCACCCGCCACCACGCCGCCACCTGCAGATAGAGCCATACGTCGCGAGGATAGTAGGCGAGCCGGTCGCGGACCGCCGTCAGCCCGACCTCGTCGTGGAAGACCTCCCCCGCGGTGACCATCCGCAGGTTCTGCTCCGGGAAGGTGAACCAGTCCCGCGCCGCGATCTCACTCTCCACATCGAAGTCCAACTGCTCCAGGAAGTACCCCCGGACCGTGTGCACCCCGTACTGCGTCGCCCGATCCGCGAACTCCGACGGCACGTCCCGGCGCAGTGCCTCGTCGAGCGCGGCACCGTGCCGGGTCCGGTCCTCCTTGCGCAGGAACAGCTCGACCCGAGGCTCCCAGTTGTGATCCCCCGACATCTCGTCGTCGAAGCCGAGCACCTCCGAGCCCCGGCCGAGCAACGCCGCGGCATAGGGCAACTCCGGGAACGATGCCTCGAACACAGGTCGGACCGCCTCGGTGTAGAACCGCCGGCTCAACTCCAGGCCGGAGACGAAAGCACCCATACCGAGAACGGTAACGGCGGTCAGTACCCCAGCACGCTCCGGAAACCGTCGTTTGCCCGATCGGCCGCGTCCTGGAGGGCACCAGCCGAAGGCCCGGCTCCGAGGATCTCCCGAGAGCTCGCCGGTACGACGTTCCGCACCGCCGACCCGAAGACTGCAACCAGATCCTCGGCCGTCCCACCCTGAGCACCGAGTCCCGGTGCGAGCAGAGGGCCGCGAATGTCCAGATCCTCGTCCGTGGAGTCGATGGTCGCGCCCACCACCGCGCCGAACGAACCGAGGGCGTCGGGGGCGGCATCCGAGCCGAGGTCCGTCGCGTTCAGTTCGCGCAGCCCGTCCAGTACGGCGCCGGCGACCGTCGGACCCGCGACCGTCCGGGCGGACTGGAACTGCGGCCCCTCCGGGTTCGACGTCAGCGCGAGCACGAACAACCCCGCACCCGCCGCCCGCGCCTCGTCGATCGCGGGCTGCAGCGAGCCGAACCCGAGGTACGGGCTGACCGTCAGCGCGTCACACGCCAGCGGCCCCTTCTCCGCCAGGTACGCCGACGCATACCCGGCCATCGTCGACCCGATGTCACCGCGCTTCGCGTCGATGATCACCAGCGCACCCGCGTCCCGCAGCCGGACCGTCGCCTGCTCGAGTACGGCGATCCCGGCCGACCCGAATCGCTCGAAGAAGGCCGACTGCGGCTTGAACACCGCGACCCGATCTGCCAGCGCGTCGACCACGCCGTACGTGAACGACGCCAGGCCTTCCGGGGTGTCCGGCAGTCCCCAGGAGTCCAGCAGATGTGCGTGCGGGTCGATCCCGACGCACAGCGGACCGCGGGTGTCCATGGCCGCCCGGAGCCGGGCGCCGAAGGGTTCGTTGCTCATGTGACTCCTCGATTGATACGGCGGACGAGGCCGGGCCCGCGATAGATCAGCCCGGTGTAGAGCTGGACCAGGCTGGCCCCGGCGTCGAAGAGCCGGGTGGCGTCAGCCGGCTCGAGAATGCCGCCGACCCCGATGATCGGCAGCGCTCCCCCGGTTTCCGCATGGATGTGGGCGACCGTCTTGGCCGCGATCTCGGTCAACGGCCGGCCGGACAGTCCACCGGCTTCGTCCGCCAGCGGATGCCCAGCGACGCCGGACCGGTCGATCGTCGTGTTCGTGGCGATGATCCCGGCGATCCCGACGTCGGTGCAGACGCCGAGCAGTTCATCGATCGCCGACGGGGTCAGGTCCGGCGCGATCTTCACCAGGATCGGCTTACCCGCCATCCCGGCGACGCTCAGCGCGGCCGCTTCGGAATGCAAAGCGGTCAGCAACTCCCGCAAATGCCCGGCATCCTGCAACGCCCGCAGCCCGGGCGTGTTCGGCGAACTCACATTGACCGCGAAGTAGTCGCCGTACCGGTAGAGCCGTCGCAGCGAGGTCACGTAGTCCTCGACGGCGTCCTCCAGCGGGGTCACCTTCGACTTCCCGATCGAGATCCCCAACGGGTACCCGAGCGGTCCGTACGCCGCCAGCCGCGCGGCCAATGCCTCCGAGCCGAGGTTGTTGAACCCCATCCGGTTGATCACGGCCTCCTGCTCGACCAGCCGGAACAACCGCGGCCGCTCATTCCCCGGCTGCGGATGCGCAGTCACCGTGCCGACTTCGACGAACCCGAACCCGAGCGCCGGCCAGGCCCGCAACGCGATCCCGTTCTTGTCCATCCCCGCGGCCAGCCCGACCGGCCCCGGGAAGCGGATGCCGAAGACCGTCCGCTCCGGGCCGATCGGCAACCGGCCTACTCCGGGGACGCGGCTCAGCAGTCGCAAACCCTGCAAGGTGCGCTCGTGCGCGACCTCCGCGTCCCCCTTCCCCAGCCGGAACAGCACCGGCCGGACGAACCTGCTATACACCGCGGATCCTCGGCACCCAGTCCTGCAGGGACCGCACGCCGATGTCTCCGGCCCGCTGCGCCTCGATCCCCTGTACGGCGGCCGCCAGCCCTTGGACCGTGGTGATGCACGGGATGTTCCGCGCCACCGCCGCACTGCGGATCTCGTAGCCGTCCAGTCGCGGCGACCCGCCCTGGGTGATCCCGATCGGGGTGTTGACGATCAGGTTGAGCTCACCGTCCTGGACCATCTGCACGATCGTCGGCTCGCCGTTCGGACCCGGTCCCTGGCTGCTCTTGCGAACCGTGACCGCCTCGACCCCGTTGCGTCGCAGGACGTCCGCCGTACCTTCGGTCGCATAGATCTCGAAGCCCAGGTCGGCCAGCCGCTTCACCGGGAAGATCATGTGCCGCTTGTCCCGGTTCGCCACCGACACGAACACCTTGCCGGAACCCGGCAGCGGCTGGGACGCCCCGGCCTGCGACTTGGCGAACGCCGTACCGAAGGTGTCGTCCATGCCCATCACCTCACCGGTCGAGCGCATCTCCGGCCCGAGCACGGTGTCCACCGACCGGCCGTCGACAGTCCGGAACCGGTTGAACGGCATCACGGCTTCCTTGACGGCGATCGGCGTGGACGTCGGCAACGTGCCGCCGTCCCCGACCGCGGGAAGCATCCCCTCGGCCCGCAGGTCGGCGATCGACGCCCCGAGCATCACCCGGGCCGCCGCCTTCGCCAGCGGGGTCGCGGTCGCCTTGGACACGAACGGCACCGTCCGCGACGCACGCGGGTTGGCTTCCAGGACGTACAGCACGTCACCGGCCAGCGCGTACTGCACGTTCAGCAGACCTCGTACGCCGACGCCGCGAGCGATCGCCTCGGTCGACACCCGGATCTTCTCGATGTCCGCGTTGCCCAGCGTGATCGGCGGCAGCGCGCAGGACGAGTCGCCCGAGTGCACCCCAGCCTCCTCGATGTGCTCCATCACGCCGCCCAGGAACAACTCGTCGCCGTCGAACAGCCCGTCGACGTCGATCTCGACCGCGTCGTCCAGGAACCGGTCGATCAGCACCGGATGCTCGAAGGCCTCGCCACCGCCGAGCCGCTCCAGCGCCGCGTCGAGCTCGGCCGCGCTGTAGACGATCTCCATCCCGCGACCACCCAGTACGTACGACGGCCGGACCAGCACCGGGAAGCCGATCTCCTCGGCGATCCGCTGGGCCTCCTCGGCCGACAGCGCCGTACCGTGCTTCGGCGCCGGCAGCGACGCGTCCGCGAGCACCTTGCCGAACGCACCCCGCTCCTCGGCCAGGTGGATCGCCTCGGGCGATGTGCCCACGATCGGTACGCCGGCATCCGCGAGCCGCTGCGCCAGACCCAGCGGCGTCTGACCGCCGAGCTGCACGATCACTCCGGCCACCGGCCCGGCCTGCATCTCGGCGTACACGATCTCGAGCACGTCCTCACAGGTGAGCGGCTCGAAGTACAGCCGGTCGGAGGTGTCGTAGTCGGTCGACACCGTCTCCGGGTTGCAGTTCACCATCACCGTGCAGTAGCCGGCCTCGCGCAGCGCCATCGACGCGTGCACACAGGAGTAGTCGAACTCGATCCCCTGCCCGATCCGGTTCGGCCCCGACCCGAGGATCAGCACCGCCGGCTCGGTCCGCGGCGCCACTTCGGTCTCCTCGTCGTACGACGAGTAGTGGTACGGCGTCTCGGCCGCGAACTCGGCCGCACACGTGTCGACCGTCTTGTAGACCGGCCGGATCCCCAGCGCCTGGCGGACCCCACGTACGACGTCCTCGGTCAGCCCGCGGATCTCGGCCAGCTGCAGGTCCGAGAACCCGTGCCGCTTGGCCAGCCGCAGTACCTCGGGAGTGAGCCGCGGAGCCGCCGCCACCTGCAACGCCGTCTCGTGGATCAGATAGAGCTGGTCCACGAACCACGGATCGATGCGAGTCGCGTCGAAGATCTGCTCCGGCGTCGCACCGGCCCGGATCGCGTCCATGATGGTCCGCAGCCGCCCGTCGTGCGGCGTCTTGATTGCCTCCAGCAACGGCTCCAGCTCGGTCGCGGGCTGGCCGGCCCAGGTGAACCGGGCCTCCGGCTTCTCCAGCGAGCGGAGCGCCTTCTGCAGTGCCTCGGTGTAGTTCCGGCCGATCGCCATCGCCTCGCCGACGCTCTTCATGTGCGTGGTCAGCGTCGCGTCCGCGGCCGGGAACTTCTCGAACGCGAACCGCGGCACCTTCACCACCACGTAGTCCAGCGTCGGCTCGAAGCTGGCCGGCGTCTGCTTCGTGATGTCGTTCGGGATCTCGTCCAGGGTGTAGCCGATGGCGACCTTGGCGGCGATCTTGGCGATCGGGAAGCCGGTCGCCTTCGACGCCAGCGCGGACGAGCGGGACACCCGCGGGTTCATCTCGATCACGATCAGCCGGCCGTCCACCGGGTCGACCGCGAACTGGATGTTGCAGCCGCCGGTGTCGACCCCGACCTCGCGGATGATGCCGATGGCCAGGTCCCGCATCACCTGGTACTCGCGGTCGGTCAGCGTCATCGCCGGGGCGACCGTGACCGAGTCGCCGGTGTGCACGCCCATCGGGTCGACGTTCTCGATCGAGCAGATGATCACGACGTTGTCCGCCTTGTCGCGCATCACCTCCAGCTCGTACTCCTTCCAGCCGAGGATCGACTCCTCGATCAGCACCTCGGTGGTCGGGCTGGCGACCAGTCCGGCGCCGGCGATCCGGCGCAGGTCGGCCTCGTCGTACGCCATCCCGGAGCCGACGCCGCCCATCGTGAACGACGGCCGCACCACCAGCGGGTAGCCGAGCTCGCCGGCCGCGCCGAGGACGTCCTCGAGCGTGTGGCAGATCCGCGACCGGGCCACCTCGGCGCCGAGCTTCTCGACGATCTGCTTGAACGACTCCCGGTTCTCACCGCGCTGGATCGCGTCGACGGACGCGCCGATCAGCTCGACGCCGTACTTCTCCAGTACGCCGTTGTCGTGCAGCGCGATCGCCGCGTTCAGCGCGGTCTGGCCGCCCAGGGTGGCGAGCAGCGCGTTCGGCCGCTCCTTCTCGATCACCTTCTCGACGTACTCCGGGGTGATCGGCTCGACGTAGGTGGCGTCGGCGAACTCCGGGTCGGTCATGATCGTGGCCGGGTTCGAGTTCACCAGGACGACCCGGAAGCCCTCCTCCTTGAGCACCCGGCACGCCTGGGTGCCCGAGTAGTCGAACTCGCAGGCCTGGCCGATCACGATCGGACCGGAGCCGATGACGAGCACCGACTCGATGTCTGTACGACGTGGCATCAGCTACGACCTTCCATCAGCTCTACGAACCGGTCGAACAGGTACGCCGAGTCGTGTGGACCGGCCGCCGCCTCCGGGTGGTACTGGACCGAGAACGCGAGCACCCGGCCGTCGCGACCGGTGAGCCGCAGTCCTTCGACCACGTTGTCGTTGAGGGAAACATGGCTGACTTCAGCCGTTCCATACTCCGTCTCGACCGTCTCGCCGATCGGCGCGTCCACCGCGAACCCGTGGTTCTGCGCGGTGATCTCCACCTTCCCGGTGGCCCGGTCGAGCACCGGCTGGTTGATGCCGCGGTGCCCGTACTTCAGCTTGAACGTGCCCAGTCCGAGCGCGCGCCCGAACACCTGGTTGCCGAAGCAGATCCCGAAGTACGGCTTGTTCCGCTCGAGCAGCTGCTTGAGCAGCGTGGTCGGGTGCTCGGTCGTCTCCGGGTCGCCCGGTCCGTTGCTCATGAAGATGCCGTCCGGGTTGACCGCCAGCACCTCGTCCAGGGTCGCGGTGGCCGGCAGCACGTGTACCTCGATACCGCGCTCGGCCATCCGCTTCGGGGTCATCGACTTGATCCCGAGGTCGAGTGCGACCACCGTGAACCGCTTCTCCCCTTCCGCGGGAACGACGTACGGCTCGAAAGTCGTCACCTCGGAGGCGAGATCCGCTCCCACCATCGGCGGCTGCTCGAGCACCTTCTCCAGCAACACGGCCGGGTCGAGGATCTCGGTCGAGATCCCCGCTCGCATCGCGCCGCGCTCGCGCAGGTGCCGGGTCAGTGCGCGGGTGTCGATCCCCGAGATCCCGACGATCCCCTGCCCCTTCAGCTGGTCGTCGAGCGAGCGCGTGGCCCGCCAGTTCGACGGAACCCGGGCCGGGTCGCGGACGACGTACCCGGCGACCCAGATCTTCTGCGACTCGTCGTCCTCGTCGTTGATCCCGGTGTTGCCGATGTGCGGCGCGGTCTGGGTGACGATCTGCCGGTGGTACGACGGGTCGGTCAGCGTCTCCTGGTAGCCGGTCATCCCGGTGGTGAACACCGCCTCGCCGAAGGTCTCGCCGGTCGCCCCGTACGACGTACCGGCGAACGACCGGCCGTCCTCCAGGACCAGCAATGCTGGCTGGCTCATCTTTGCTCGGCTCCGATCAGGGTCGAGATGGAATCGGTCAGGGGGGCGGTGTCTGCCTTCCGGCGGGGCCGGAACCCGGTGTCGAGCTCATGGCCGTCGTGGTTCCAGGTCACCACCACCAGGCCGGACTTCTCCGCGGTCACCTTGCCGGCGATCCCGCGGTCGGTCCGGACTCCGGTCAGGTGGTCGACGGGGATGAACACATCCGCCGCTCCTTGCCGGTGGAAGATCAGGCCGGCCTCGCTGACGGCCAGGTCCGCGGTACTGCGGACACCCAGTTCGTGCACGGCGATCCGGTCCATCCAGTCGCCTGCCGACGTCGTGGCGACGTACACGCCCTCCACGCCTCGGGTCTTGTCGTCGACCGGTACCGCCGGCAGCGGCGCCAGGTCGACCTGCCGGGACTTGCGGTTCCGCCAGCCCCGGTACATGCCGTAGTAGGCAGCTGCGATCACCAGCAGCGTGCCGAGAATGCCCAGGAAGGCCTTCACTTGGCCAGCTTCCCGCCGAGGACGGTCGGCGTACCCCGGAGGAACGTCGCCACCACCTTGCCCGGCAGCGTCATCCCGTCGAACGGCGTGTTCCGCGACAGCGACGCCGACTCGGTGGGCACGACCTTCCGCTCCACCAACGGATCGACGAGAACCAGGTTGGCCGGGGCACCGGCCTCGAGCGGCCGGCCGTGCTCGGCGCCGACCTGGCCGATCGCGGCCGGCCGGTAGCTCATCCGGTCGGCCACATCCGCCCACGTCATCAGCTGGGTGTCGATCATCGCCTGCTGGACCACGCTCAGCGCCGTCTCCAGGCCGAGCATGCCGAACGCGGCCGCGCTCCACTCGCAGTCCTTGTCCTCGACCGGGTGCGGCGCGTGGTCGGTGGCGACGATGTCGATGGTGCCGTCGGCCAGGCCCTCGCGAACCGCCTCGACGTCCTCCTTGGTCCGCAGCGGCGGGTTCACCTTGAAGACCGGGTTGTAGGAGGCGGCCAGGTCCTCGGTCAGCAGCAGGTGGTGCGGGGTCACCTCGGCGGTCACCTCGAACCCGCGCCTCTTCGCGGCCCGGACGATCTCGACCGAGCCCTTGGTGGACAGGTGGCAGATGTGCAGCTTCGAGCCGACGTGCGCGTTCAGCAGGATGTCGCGGGCGATGATCGCCTCCTCCGCGACGCTCGGCCAGCCCGTCAGGCCGAGGACGCCGGACAACGCACCCTCGTTCATCTGCGCGCCCTGAGTGAGCCGCGGCTCCTGCGCGTGCTGAGCGATGACACCGCCGAACGCCTTCACGTACTCCAGCGCCCGGCGCATCAGCGCCGCGTCCCAGACGCAGTCGCCGTCGTCGGAGAACACCCGGACCCGGGCGGCCGAGTCCGCCATCGCGCCGAGCTCCGCGAGCTGCGTGCCCTTCCGGCCGACCGTGACCGCGCCGATCGGATAGACGTCGGCGTACCCGGCGTCGCGACCGAGGCGCCAGACCTGCTCGACCACACCGGCGGTGTCGGCCACCGGATCGGTGTTGGCCATCGCGAACACCGAGGTGAACCCGCCCAACGCCGCCGCCCGCGTGCCGGTGAGCACGGTCTCCGCGTCCTCCCGCCCGGGCTCGCGCAGATGCGTGTGGAGGTCGACCAGACCGGGAAGTGCGATCAGCCCCGCAGCGTCGATCGTCTCGACGTCCTGCGGCGTCTCCAGGTTGGTGCCGACAGCAACGATCTCGCCGTTGTCGATCAGCAGGTCCGCCACCTCACCGCCCAGGACCTTGGCTCCGGTGATCAGGTACGAGCTCATCGACGTCCTCGCTTCGCTCCGGGCGCCGATGAGGCGCGAGACGGGCTGTGTTGTTTGGTGAACTCGCTCCGCTCGTTCACGCGGTGGGCTCCTCGTGGTTGTTCTCGTTGTTACCGGACAGCAGCAGGTACAGCACGGCCATCCGGATGGCCACGCCGTTGGTGACCTGCTCGACGATCACCGAGCGGGTCGAGTCGGCGACGTCGGCGCTGATCTCCATCCCGCGGTTCATCGGGCCGGGGTGCAGCACGATCGCCTCGTCCGGCAGCTGTGCCATCCGGTGTACGTCGAGGCCGTAGCGGCGGGTGTACTCCCGGGCGCTCGGGAAGAACGCGTCGTTCATCCGCTCCCGCTGGACCCGCAGCATCATCACCGCGTCGCTCTTGGCCAGCGCCGAGTCGAAGTCGTACGACGTGGCACACGGCCAGCTCGTCATGTCGACCGGCAGCAGCGTCGGCGGCGCGACCACGGTCACGTCGGCGCCGAGGGTCGACAGCAGCAGCACGTTCGACCGGGCCACCCGCGAGTGCAGGACGTCTCCGACAATCGTGATGCGCCGACCCTCGAGCGAACCGAGGTGACGGCGCATCGTGAAAGCGTCGAGCAGTGCCTGCGTCGGATGCTCGTGCGTGCCGTCGCCGGCATTGACCACCGAGCCGGTCATCCAGCCCGAGGTCGCGAGCAGATGCGGTGCGCCGGACGAGCCGTGCCGGCAGACGACACCGTCGGCACCCATCGCCTGCAACGTCAGCGCGGTGTCCTTCAGGCTCTCGCCCTTGCTGACACTCGAGCCCTTGGCGGAGAAGTTGATCACGTCGGCCGACAGCCGCTTGGCGGCCGCCTCGAACGAGATCCGGGTCCGGGTGGAGTCCTCGAAGAACAGGTTCACCACGGTCCGGCCGCGCAGCGCCGGCAGCTTCTTGATCGGCCGGTCAGCCAGTGACCGCATCTCCTCGGCCGTGTCGAGGATCAGGTTCGCCTCGTCGCGGGACAGATCCCCCGCGCTCAACAGATGCCTCATGCCTTCGCCCCCGCCCCTGTCTTGTCAGCGCTCGGTGTCTTGTCCGCGATCAGTACGGCGTCGGCACCGTCGTACTCGGTCAGGTGGACGGTGACGCGCTCGACCAGGGAGGTGGGCAGGTTCTTGCCCACGTAGTCGGCGCGGATCGGGAGTTCGCGGTGACCGCGGTCGACGAGGACCGCGAGCTGGACCGCCCGGGGCCGGCCGATGTCGCCGATCGCGTCCAGCGCGGCCCGGATGGTGCGGCCGGAGAACAGCACGTCGTCGACCAGGACGACGACCTTGCCGTCGATCCCGTCGGGCGGGATGTCGGTGTGCTCCAGGCCGCGGGGGGGTTTGAGACCGATGTCGTCGCGGTACATCGTCACATCGAGTGACCCTGTCGGCACACTCTGCCCCTCGACGGCCGCGATCCGGGCCGAGATGCGGGCGGCCAGGCCGACGCCGCGGGTGGGGATGCCGAGCAGGACGACGGGGTCGGCACCACGGTTGCGCTCGAGGATCTCGTGCGCGATCCGGGTCAGTGCCCGGGATATGTCGGAAGCGTCCAGGACCGTGCGCGGCGCCGCTTTCGGGCCACCGCTCTGGGCATGGTTCATCGCTACCGTTCCTCCTTTCCCGCCTCTCTGGACGGGTCTTTAAAGGACGTTCGGACCGCTTGACATCGTATCGGATGTGACACGCCGTCTTGACGCTGGCCTCTGACCCAGAATATTGTTACTCTGTGTAACCGAGGGGGGTTTCACCGACCGGCCCGTTCCGGCAGGCCGGACATGACGAAACTAGTCGGAGGGAAGAACCAGCGTGCCTAGCGAATACGCGAAGACACTGGGTGGCAAGTTGCGTGCCATCCGCCAGCAGCAAGGGCTGTCGCTGCATGGCGTGGAAGAGAAGTCCAAGGGTCGCTGGAAGGCGGTCGTCGTCGGCTCGTACGAGCGCGGCGATCGAGCCGTCACGGTCCAGAAGCTCGCAGAGCTCGCCGATTTCTACGGCGTGCCGATCCGTGAGTTGCTGCCCGGTTCCGCCAGCGCGGCTGCCGCGGCTGCCGCTCCTCCCCGGTTGATCCTCGACCTGGAGGCCCTGCAACACCTCGACGCGAGCGAGGCCGGTCCGCTGACGCGGTACGCGGCCACGATCCAGGCTCAGCGAGGTGACTACAACGGCAAGGTGCTGTCGATCCGTCAGGACGACATGCGCACCCTGGCCGTGATCTACGACGAGTCGCCGACGACTCTGACCGAGCGCTTCATCTCCTGGGGTGTCCTGAACCCGGAGGCGAAGGGCGACGTCGAGGAGTCCGAGGCCGCCGGCGCCTGATCGAAGAAGGCAGCAGAGACGGTCGGGGCTCGTAGCAGCTGGCCCGCGGCCGCCCGCCTGCTCAACAGAACAGCGACACGAACAAGCAGGAACCACCTCTCCTGCCGCACCAGGCCGGGGCCGTTCCCCCGCGCCGCACTGAACGGGGACGCAGAGCCGGCCCGGGACCGTACCGAGACGGTCACCGGGCCTTGATTTCCGGACTCCCGAGAGGGCTCGCCCCCCTCGCTCCTCAGCTCCTCAGACGCCGAGGGTGGGCTTGAGCTGCAACAGCCGGGCCAGCAGCCCGTTGACGAACGCCGGCGACTCGTCGGTGGACAGATCCCGGGCCAGCGCGACCGCCTCGCTCACCGCGACCACGTCCGGCACCTGGTCGTCGAACAGCAACTCGTAGCTTCCGATCCGCAGGATGTTGCGGTCCACGGCTGGCATCCGGTCCAGCGACCAGCCGACCGAGTGCGTCTCCAGCAGATCGTCGATCACGTCGATGTGCTTCGCGACGCCCTCGACCAGCGCCACGGTGAACTCGTTCACCGGCGGGTCGGCGTCGGCCACCCGGTCGGACAGGGTGCCGCCAACCGGCAGCCCCCTGACCTCCGACTCGTACAGCACGTCGAGTGCGCGCTTGCGGGCCTTGCTACGGGCAGACATGTTCTGTTGTCAGCTCTCTCGGCAGTCAGGAGGTGACGCGACCGAGGTAGTCACCCGTGCGGGTGTCGACCTTGACCTTCTCGCCCGTGGTCAGGAACAGCGGAACCTGGATGGTGTACCCGGTCTCCAGCTTGGCCGGCTTGGTGCCACCGGTGGACCGGTCGCCCTGCAGGCCCGGCTCGGTGTACTCGACCAGGAGCTCGACCGAGGCCGGCAGCTCGACGTACAGCGGCAGCTCTTCGTGCACCGCGACGATGGCGTCCTGGTTCTCCAGCAGGAAGTGCGACGCGTCGCCGACGACCTCGGGCTGGATCTGCAGCTGGTCGTAGGTGGACTTGTCCATGAACACGTACGCCGACCCGTCGTTGTACAGGTACGTCATGTCGCGCTTGTCGACGGTCGCGATCTCGACCTTGACGTCCGCGTTGAAGGTCTTGTCGACCACCTTGCCGGACAGCACGTTCTTCAACTTCGTCCGGACGACGGCGCCGCCCTTGCCGGGCTTGTGGTGCTGGAACCAGACGACGGACCACAGCTGCCCGTCCAGGTCGAGCACCATGCCGTTCTTGAGGTCGTTCGTCGTTGCCACGCGGATATGCCCTTCAAATTGATCAGCGGTAACACCGGATTGTAGCGGTCACCTGCCCGTTCCTCCGATTCCGCGGCCCGGACGGGCCTTACGCTGGCAGTCCGCAGTGTCAGCGATGATCCGGGAGGCAGCCGTGGAGTTCGCGATCTTCATCGTGATCATGATCGTCGCCAGCCTGGTCGCGAAGGCCAAGCAGCAGTCGGCGAAGCCCGGCGAGCCGAACGCCCGGGTGCAGAAGCTGATCGAGCGGATCCAGGCCCAGCAGGGTTTCAACCAGCCCACGCCCCCGCAAGGCCAGTTCACCCAGCCCGCGACCCAGTTCCAGCCGCCCCCGCAGTACCAGCCGCCGCAGCCGCAGTACCAGCCGCCGGCGCAGTGGCTGCCGTCGTACGGACCACCGCAGGGCCACCGCCCGCCGCAGCACAATCTGCCGACGCCGCGGAAGGACACGGACACCCGCGTGCTGGAGATGATGAACGCCGGCAACGAGGTGGCGGCCATCCGGTTGCTGTGCGACGAGCAGGACATGGGCATCCTGGAGGCGCAGACGTACGCCCGCGGCCTGGTCGCACCGGCCGCGCCCGCCCCGGATCAGTCCAAGCCGACCGCTGCGACGACATCGGAGCCGGAAGGCGAATCCGAGACCCGGTACGTCGGTTCGGCCGCGTTCGCCGAGTCGATCTTCGATCTCGACCGCGAGGAGGACACCTGGGCCAGCGGCTGGGTCGACACCCCCGAGCCCGAGGACCGCTCCGACATCGACGAGCTCTGGCAAACAGTCCGCAACCCACCGCGCCCCGGGCCTACCCAGCAGCGATGACGGCGGAGATGAAGTTGCCCACCACCGGGTTCGTGGTGTCGGCGCGGTGGGCCACGGCGAGGTGTACGACGCGCGTCTGAGGCCGCAGCGGTCGGAACACCGCGCCCGGACGCCGGGTGCGTGCCACCGAAGACGGCACGAACGACACTCCGAGCCCGCCTGCGACGAGCGCGACGACCGTCTGCATCTGCACCGCCTCCTGTGCGACCACCGGAGTGAATCCGGCCTCGGCGCAGTAGCGGAGGATCTGATCGTGCAGACCGGGCCCAAGTGCGCGCGGGAACAACACGAACGGCTCCTCCGCGAGATCTGCCGCCGCGACGAGCCGCTGCCGCGCCAGGGCGTGGTCATCTTGCAGGACGGCGACAAGCCGCTCGGCGGTCACAGGTTGCACGTGGAGTCCGTCAGCCTCCGCGCCCAGCAGCGGCGGGCGCAACAGCCCGACGTCCAGCAGACCGTCCTTCAGCGCGTGCACTTGCTGCGTTGTCGTCAGCTCTCGCAGCCGCAGCGTGATCCTGGGATATCGCTGCCGGAAGCCCCGCAACGCCTGCGGTAGCAACAGGTTCGTGGCTGAGCCGACAAAGCCCAGCGTCAGCTCGCCCGCCTCTCCCCGGCCCGCTCGCCGGGTGGCGCGTTCGGCCGAGCGCGCTGCGTCGAGCAGGTCACGCGCCGCCGGGAACAAAGCCTCACCGGCCGCGGTGAGCCGCACCTTTCGACTGTCCCGGTCGAACAGAGAGACGCCGAGATCGGCCTCGAGAGCCTTGATCTGCTGGCTCAGGGGCGGCTGCCGGATGCCGAGCCGTTGGGCCGCCCGGCCGAAGTGGAGTTCCTCGGCGACGGCCACGAAGTAGCGCAGGTGTCTGAGCTCCATCCGGCAACGATATGCCGGAGCTATCGATCCCACCGCTGCACGCTATCGGACGTATCGACAGCCCGTGGGTGACAGCAGAATCGCAACATGCGCCGTATGTTCATCGCCTTGTTCAGTGCCATCGCAGCCATCACGACCAGCACGGACGCCGCGAGTGTGCCATCAGGAAGGCCGTCGCCGGTCCATGACGTCGTACGCACGGATTTCCACGTCACCAGCGACCCCGGAGTCCGCATCGCCGTACGCGAGGTGCGGCCCGAACAGCCGCACGAGAAACCGCCGGTGCTCCTCCTGCACGGCGCTCGCGTGCCGGGAGTCGCGAGTTTCGACCTGCCGGTCGCGGGCGGCTCCCTCGCCGCCGACCTGGCCCGGGACGGCCATCGGGTGTACGTCATGGATGCGCGAGGCTACGGGGGCTCGACCCGCCCGCCCGCGCTGTCGCAACCACCCGAGCAGAACGCGCCGGCGGTGCGTTCATCGGACGTGGTGCGCGACATCGCCGCGGTGGTGGAGCAGATCGCCCGGCACACGCGCGGCGGACAGGTCGCGCTGCTCGGATGGGCCACCGGCGGGCACTGGCTCGGTCAGTACGCCGCTGCGAATCCAGCTCGCGTCAGCCATCTCGTGCTCTTCAACTCCCTGTACGGCCCGTTCGACGGGCACCCGACGCTGGGCCGGGGAAGCGACAACGAGGACCCGGAGCATCCCGGCAGGTTCAACGCGGCCCGCTACGGGGCATACCGTCTCAGCACCGGCGCCAGCCTGCTGCCCTCCTGGGACAACAGCATTCCGGTCGAGGACAAGTCCCGGTGGCGGGACCCCGCCGTCGTCGAGTCCTATCTGGACGCCGCACTCGCGTCGGACCCGACGAGCGACACCCGCAGGCCGGCCAGCTTCCGGGCACCGTCGGGAGCGATGGAGGACAGCTTCTACCTCGCCACCGGCCGCCAGCTGTGGGATGCCAGTCTCGTCACCGCCCGCACGCTGATCCTGCGCAGTGAGTACGACTTCTGGAGCAGGCCAGGTGACGCCGCGCTACTCGCACAGCATCTGGTGCACGCGCCTGCCGTGCGTTCTGTGGAACTGAAGGGCGCGACGCACTACGCGCACCTCGACAGAGCCGAACGCGGCAGAGGCCAGCTCCTCACCGAAGTCCGCAACTTCCTCGCCACTTCGTGAGCTAACCAGCCCAGTTGACGACGAAGCAACCCTGCCGCCGCGCGATCCGGAACCCATCCGGTACGGCGTCCTGACCCGAGTAGACCTGGAACGACGGCCCCGGCCCGTGCCGGTGGTGCACGTCCCAGATCCGCAGCTGGTCGACCAGCCGAGCCATCAGATCAACGGCATCCGGCCCATGACCGTTCACCCCGAGCTCCACGAACGACCCCGGTCTGCGCCGGGCCGGACACGACGTCAGGTAAGCGACACTGTCCCGGGTCGCCACCGCCGCAGCACCCCACCGCGGCGTCGGTGCGGCAGTCTGCGCGGATCGTTCGGCGGACAAAGCGCAGTACCCGGGCAAGGTCGCCGCAAGCCAGAGGTTGAGGTCGGAGAGCGGCTCGTCGCGGTTCATCACGACCCCTGACCAGACCTGCTGACACGGCTGCTCCAGGACGCCGTCGTACGGATGCGCCTCGACCTCCTGGTCTTCGTCGAAGGTGACGTACACCTCGTCGCCCGCGATCGGGACCAGCCGCTCGTAGTTCGCCCCAACGCCCTGCATGCAGACGAACCCGCACAGCGTCGTCGACCGGCTCTCCAGATGGTCGTCCACCCGGTCGAACGCGATCGACCGCGTCTGCCCCCGAAGCCGCAGCGGTACGACGATCCTCCCGCCGGGCCGGAGCTGGTCGATCCAGGCCGACGCGATGTCCCACGCCGTCACCGTCACCACGATCCGGTCGTACGGCGCGCCCTCCGGCACCCCGAACTCACCATCCGCCCGCACCACCCGGACGTCGTCGTACCCAGCCGCGGCCAGCACCACGGCGGCCCGGTCGGTCACCTCGGGATCGATGTCGACCGTGGTCACCGATCCCTTCGGCCCGGCCAGCTCACGCATCAGCGCCGCGTTGTAGCCGCCGGATCCGATCTCGAGGACGTGATCGCCGGGCTGGATCTCGGCCTGCTCCAGCATCAGCGCGACGATGCTCGGCTGCGACACCGAGCTGATCACGATCCCGGCCTCGTTCCGCTTCATCAGTACGACGTCATCGGCGTACGCGCGATCGAGGGGCGCGTGCGGGACGAACAGATGCCGCGGCACGGTCCGGAACGCGGCCGCCACCCGCGCGTCCCGAATGGAGCCTTCGGCAACCAAATACCGGGTCAGGGCCGCACGCAACGACTCTGCCAGGAGCGAGTCGTCGGCTTCCATGACCTCAGTCCCGCTTGTCCCCGAGCGATTCGAGCAGGGTTCGGAGGAGGTCCACGAACTGCTCCCGCTCAGCCTTGCTCAGCCCGGCCAGCAGTTGATGCTCGGTCTCGAGGTGGGCCGGCAGCACGTTGTCGATCAGCTCCAGGCCCTGGTCGGTCAGCGTCACCCGGACGCCCCGCCCGTCGGTCTCACTCGGCGTCCGGGTGACCAGACCGCGCGCCTCGAGCCGGTCCAGTCGCTGGCTGATCGCGCCGGACGTCACCATTGACGACCGCATCAGACCGGCCGGGGTCAGGCTGTGCTCGGCGTTGCTGCGCCGCAAGGTCGCCAGCACATCGAACGACGCGCGGTCGAGGTCGTAGCGCGCGAAGTTGCGTCGCAGCTCACCGTCGAACAGCTGGTTGAGCCGGCCCACCCGGCCGACCACGCCCATCGGGGACGTGTCCAGGTCCGGCCGCTGCTCACCCCATTGCTCGAGCACCAGGTCGACGTGATCAGCCATGACTCCAGCCTAGGGCCTGTCTGAGTGCAGGGATTGAAAATTGCTTAGCGCTGAGATACTTTATCTTAGTGCTAAGCAATCGAGTCGCCCTCCTCCTGATCACGGCGATCACGCCGACGCTCTGGGGCACCACCTACCTGGTGACCACCGAGCTCCTCCCACCCGACCGTCCGTTCCTCGCCGCGCTGATCCGGACGTTGCCGGCCGGTCTGCTGCTGGTCGCGATCACCCGGCTGCTACCGCGCGGCAGTTGGTGGTGGCGGTCGCTCATCCTCGGCACCCTCAACATCGGGGCATTCAACGCACTCCTGTTCGTCGGCGCCTACCGGCTGCCGGGCGGAGTGGCTGCAACCGTCGGCGCGATCCAGCCGCTGTTCGTGGCACTACTGTCGACCGGCCTGCTGCGCGAGCGGCTCTCACTGCGGACAGTCCTGGCTGCGATCGCCGGTGTGTTCGGAGTCGGCCAGCTGGTACTGAGAGCGGACGCGCGCCTCGACACCTGGGGTGTGGTCGCAGCGCTCGCCGGCGCAGTCGTCATGGCGCTCGGCGTCGTACTGAGCAAGCGCTGGACCTCACCCGCTCCCCTGCTGGCCACGACCGGCTGGCAACTGGTCGCCGGCGGGCTGGTCCTGCTGCCGGTCGCGTATCTGACCGAGGGAGCGCCGCCAGCGATGACTGTCCAGAACATCATCGGCTACGCGTACCTGACGATCCTCGGCTCCGCGGTCGCCTATGCCCTGTGGTTCCGGGGCATCCGCGGTCTCTCCCCGACCGATGTCACGTTCCTGCTGCTGTTGAGTCCGGTGACGGCGACCATCCTCGGCTGGCTGGTGCTCGACCAGCGCCTGACCACCGCCCAGGCCATCGGCGGACTCGTCGTCCTCGCCGCCCTCGTCAGCTCACAGCTCAGACGGAGGAGGACCAGTACGCGGCCAGTCCTCGTCCCCGTCACGGAAAGGTGCTGAGCATGCGCATCCTCGTCTTCGGGGCCTCCGGTGCCGTCGGCAGCCGAGTCGTCCAGGAAGCAGTTGCCCGCGGCCACCAGGTGACGCCGGTCAGCCGGACCGCCTCCGATCACCGCCACCAGGGCGACGCCTCCGACCCGGACGACGTCGCCAGGCTGAGCCGGGACCACGACCTCGTCATCAGCGCGACCCGCCCGCGCCCCGGCCAGGAGGACGAACTCGTCCAGGCCGCCAAGGGCCTGCTGATTGGTCTGCGCTCCAGCGGCGTACGGCTGATCCTGGTCGGCGGAGCCGCCAGCCTGATCGTTCCCGGCACGGACCTGATGCTCGTGGACTCACCGGACTTCCCGGACACCCTGCGCCAAATCGCCCTTGCCTGCAACGAGCAGTACGACGTGGTCCGCGCGAGCACCGACGTTGACTGGACCTACGTGAGCCCGCCGGCCCTCCTCGAACCAGGCATCCGGACCGGTACCTATCGACTGGGCCGGGACCACCTCGTGACCGACGCCGACGGCCAGTCGTCCATCTCGATGGAGGATTTCGCGATCGCGCTGGTCGACGAGGCCGAACAGGCACTGCACGTCGGCACCCGATTCACCGTTGGCCGCTAGGCCCTCGCGCGAGGCGAGGGGCCTAGCGGCCGGGTATGTCAGATCAGGCCCTCGCGCAGTGCGTAGGCGACGGCGTGCGAGCGGTTCTTCAGTTGCAGGCGGCTGGTCACGTCGTGGAGGACGTTCTTGACCGTCCGCTCCGAGTAGGACAGCTCCCGCGCGATCTCCTGGGTGTCCTTGCCGTCTGCCACCAGCCGCAGTACCTGCGTCTCGCGGTCGGACAACCCGGTGTGGGACAGCCCACGCGGCGCCAGCACGTGCCGCTGCATCCGCGACACCTGACCGAGCAACCGGCCGAGCAGATCCGGCGGCAGGCTGCCGTCACCCGCCGCGGCGGCCTGCAGCAGGTGCACGATGCGGTCGGCCGTCGCCTCGGTCCGCCGAAGCACCCCGGACACCCCCAGCTCGACCGCGGTCATCAACGCGTCGTCGTCGATCGCGCTGCCGATCAGCACGGCCCGGCGACACCCCCGCTGGGTTGCGGCCCGGAGCACCTGGACGGCCGCGCTGTCCAGCGAGTCGACGGCGATCAACGCGACCACTGGCGGGGCGGTGCGCTGATCTGCCGATTGGCCCTGCATCGGCTGGCCCTGGATTGACTGGCTCTGCCTCGACGCCAGGTCGGCGTCGGTGAGCAGGACGATCTCCGGCCGCTGCCGAAGTGCGTGCACCAGCCCGAACTGCGAGAGCGGGTCGAGCGCTTTCACCCAGACAGGAATACGTTGTTGCGTCGTCATACTTGTCACTCCCCCAGAGCGTTGATGAACGGAACGGATCGAATCCGTAGTCACACGAACCCCCAAAATCGTCGATTCCGATCGTGCGCCCGAACCTTCAGCCAGCCTTAAGACCGGTGACGGCCGGTATCACGACCCGACGCCAAGCGTGAACCACCGGCATTTCACCGACGTCTCACCCCGATCTCTTGGCCAGGAGATCGCTGCAGCAGGGTCCGTCCTCACCTGCTAGATGCCCGAAAGGGCAGATTGGTTACGTCACTCCGCCAGGGAGCTGATCGCGCGCAGCGCGAGCCGGTAGGAGTCGACTCCGAAGCCGGCGATCGTGCCGGTCGCCACGCCGGCCACGACACTGGTGTGCCGGAACTCCTCGCGGGTCGCCGGGTTGGTGAGGTGGATCTCGATCAGCGGCGCGGTCCGTTGGGCACAGGCGTCGCGCAGCGAGTACGAGTAGTGCGTGAACGCGGCCGGATTGAGTACGACGGGGAGCTTGCCGTCGGCCGCCTCGTGCAGCCAGCCGACCAGCTCGGCCTCGTCGTCGGTCTGCCGGACCTCGACCTGCAGCCCGAGCTCGGCGCCGGTCTTCTCGCAGTCGGCGACCAGATCGGCGAACGTCGTCGTGCCGTACTTCTCCGGCTCCCGCGACCCCAGCCGCCCGAGGTTCGGTCCGTTCAGCACCAGCACACGTCGCCCAGTCACCCCAACACCCTAATGCAGCGGGTCTCGGACCAAGACCAGCTTCGTCGTCCGGGCGGCGTAGGCGGTCGGGGCGTCCTCCCAGTCGGCGGTCAGCGTGGTCACCGACTCCGCCGGGAAGTCCTCTCGCGCCACGAAGTCGAGCAGTTCCGGCAGCACCGGCCGGACGTGCGAGACGCCGACCCGGAGCGTGATGTCGTTCGCGTACATGTGCATCAGCGGCACCTTCGTTCCGGGCGCCAAGTAGTAGCCGACCGCCGTACAAACGCCTCCCGGTCGGAGCGCGCGGATCGCCGTACGAACACCGCTCGGCGTCGACGACGCCTCGACGGCAACGTCGTACCGGCGGGACAGCCGTGGCAGCACCACCGCCGCCTTCCGGCCGCGCCCGGACACGCGGTGCACGCGTGCCCCGAAGGCCTCGGCGATCTCCAGGCGTTGCGGGCGGTCGTCGATGTAGTCGACATGTGAGGCTCCATGGCGTACGGCGAGGCCGGCGGCGTACAGCCCGATGCTTTGACCGCCGCCGCCGAGGACCAGAACGCTCCCGCCCTCCCGAGTACGCAGCGGTGGGACGACCGCCCGCCAGGCGTCGGCAAGGTTGTCGCTCGCCGCGGCAACGCGCACCGGGTCGACGCCGTCCGGGACAGGCACGAGCATGTGATCCGCGTAGGGCACGCGGAGCGCGTCTGCGACCATCCCACCCCAAGGCCCGCTCGCCCGGCCGAAGCCGTACGCCGCCAGCGCCGCCACCTCACCCCACTGCAGACGACCCGGCCTGACGAACTGCAGTTCACGCATCCGGGAACTCGCCGAACTCGCCATCGCCACCATCGAGGGCGCCGTCCTCATCGCCCGCGTCCACCGCAGCACGACCCCGCTCGACGCCGCCGAACGCCACCTCACCAGACTCCTCGACTGAGGCGGTCGAAGGCGGTGACGGCCTCTACCCGGGCGGTCGGGTAGTAGGTGTCGGCCGAGGTGCCGGAGCTCATGGCCTGCCAGTTGCGGCGGCTGAGGATCTGGTGGACGGAGATGAGACAGCCGGCCGCGATCTCGGCCTGCAGGTTGTTGCCCAGCGCAACCGCGAGGGCCTGTTGGTCGCTCGCGACGAACCGGGCCAGGCGGGTCTCGAGGGCCGGCGTGTTGAAGACGAGCCGGTTGTAGGCGAGGACTTCGGGGTGGTCGTTGAGACCAGTGACGGGGTTGCGCTCGGCGAGGCCGGTGAGGAAGTGGTCCCGGAGGGCCTCGATGGGTGGCGCCGACGACGCCTGGACCACCCGGGCGGCCTCGTGCTGGTGGTCGGCGATGCGATGCAGGACCAGATCCTGTTTGGTCGCGAAGTACTTGAACAGCGTGGGTTTGGAGACCTCGGCGGCCGCGGCGATGTCGGCCACCGAGACCTCGTCGAAGCCGCGCTCGAGGAAGAGCGCGATCGCCGCCTGGGAGAGCGCGTCGTGGGTCTGCTGCTTCTTCCGTGCGCGCAGTCCGGTCATGGGTTGACGATAGCAAAGTGTTAACCTGGACAAAACATTGACCGGGTTAAGCTTTTGAAGGAGCGCGATGCGGGGGCTGGACGAAGAACGCGGGTACGCCGACCGCTGCCGGGAAGCCCTGGCCCGGATGGTCGCGGGCGCCCGGGAGAACGTGGTCGTCGGCGAGGACACCTGGGGCGATCGGTACACGGCCGAGCGCCTCGGCTACTACCTCAAGACCCTGGCCCGCGACCTGAGCGAGGAGGGCGACAACCCGCCGTTCTTCGGCCTCATCCGGTACGGCGACGACGCGACCGCCGGCGAACACCGCGGGCAGGGCTACTACCTCGGTCGCCGCCACATCTCTGACGCCATCGGCCGCCCTCCCCTGGTGATCGACTGGCGCGCACCGGTCTCGACCGCCTTCTACCGCGCCTCGGCCACGGATCACCGCGGCATCACCACTCGTCGCCGCTTCGGCTGGTCCGCCAACAAGCTCACCAGCTTCGAGGACGAGCACCTGCGGGCCGGCCAGGGATCGGGGCAGCGATCCGGCAAGAGCGACCTGGTCCGGCGCGAGATCGAGCGGGCCAGGGTCGGACCGATGCGGGACATCGTCGCGACCATCCAGCCCGAGCAGGACGAGGTGGTACGCACCGACCTCGAGGTGTCGGTCTGCGTGCAAGGTGCGCCCGGGACCGGGAAGACCGCGGTCGGCCTGCACCGGGCGGCGTACCTGCTCTATGCGCATCGGAGCCGCTTGCGGCGGAACGGCGTACTCGTGCTCGGGCCGAACAAGGCGTTCCTGCACTACATCTCCGCTGTCCTGCCGACGCTGGGTGAGGTCGATGTCGAGCAGACGACGATCGAGGAGCTGCTCGGCGGCGACAGGATCAAGGGGACGGACGAGCCGACTGCGGCTGCGGTCAAGCACGATCCGCGGATGGCCGACGTACTGCGGAACGCTGTCTATGCGCGGATCGGACGGCCTGAGGAAGCGGTCGTGGTCGCAGACGAGTCGTACAAGTGGCGGGTCAACCAGCATGAGTTCGAGGCGATGGTGACCGAGGCGCGGGCGGATGCCGCGACGTACCTGATCGGCCGGGAGCGGGTGATCTCGCGGATCGTCGCCGCACTGCAACGGCAGGCCGAGGCCCGCGGCCAGAACTGCAACGCTGCCTGGCTGCGCCGGATGACCCGCGCCGCCACCCCCGCGGTCGACGCTGTCTGGCCGAACGCCAAGGCCGACGAACTCCTGGCCGAGCTGCTGAGCAACCGCGATCTACTGACCGCCGCCGCCCGCGACATCCTCACCCCGGATGAGCAGGACGCCATCGCCTGGAAGCGCCCGCGCAAGGCAAAGTCCGCCCGCTGGACCGCCGCCGACGCGATCCTGCTGGACGAAGCCAGCGCCGTGCTCGAACGCGGCCCGACGTACGGCCATGTGATCGTCGACGAGGCCCAGGACCTCTCCCCCATGCAATGCCGCGCGGTCGCCCGCCGCAGCGAACACGGCTCCATCACGGTCCTCGGCGATCTGGCCCAAGGTACGACGCCCTGGGCCGCGCGAGGCTTGACCGACCAGCTCACCCACCTCGGCAAGCCACACGCTGAGCACATCGCCCTCACTACCGGCTACCGCGTCCCCGCGGACGTCGTCGCCCTAGCGAACCGCCTTCTCAGCAAGCTCCCTGTCGACGTCCCCGAGACGACGTCGTACCGCACCGACGGCCGACTGACCATCACTCGGGTCGACGACCTCACGGTCGCCTGCGTCGAGGCCGTACAGGCCGCGCTCGAGCAGGAAGGGTCGATCGGGGTGATCGCGGCGGACGAGTGGGCCGCGACTTTGGCGGATGGGTTGAAGGCGCAAGGGATCGAGGCCACACCGCCGGAGGACGACGGCCGGGTGGCCGTAGTCCCGGCGAGCCTGGCGAAGGGGCTCGAGTACGACCACGTCGTCGTGATCGAGCCGGCCGAGATCGTCGGAGCCGAGCCCAGGGGTCTCAACAGGCTGTATGTCGCGCTCACTCGCGCGGTGTCCCGGCTCGACGTCCTCCACGCCGAGGAGCTACCGCCCGAACTTCAGGACCAGGGTGCTCCCGGACCGCCCATCTGCTTGGCGTAGTCGGAGCCCCGGGTCAGCTCGCCCCGACGGACCGGCTTGTCGGTGAAGGCTGACGCGTAGATCGCCGCCGCAAGCTCGAGAGTGTTCCGGGCTTCCGCGAGCGGGACCGGCGCCGGCTCACCGGCCGTCAACGCATCCAGTACGGCGTTGAGCTGAGCGGTGTGCCCACTCGGAACCACAGGCAGGTCGGTCGACCATGCAGCCGCCACCGCGTCTTGTGAAGGCCCCGGCGTGATCGTCCAGTCCTCGTTCTTGTAGCCGTAGAGGTGTTCCAGCTCGACCGTCGCGTTCTCGTAGTCGAAGCGGAGCTGGGAGGTCTCCCGCGGCGAGACCAGCGAGTTGACGATCGACGCCACCGCGCCGTTCTCGAAGGTGACCAGCGCCATCGAGACGTCCTCGGTCTTGGTCGGCCGGGCCTGCCGGGCCGCGATCGCGGTCACCTTCTCCCACGGCCCCAGGATCGACAGCAGCAGGTCGAACTGGTGGATCCCGTGGCCCATCGTCGGACCGCCGCCCTCGACCTCGAAGGTCCCGCGCCACGGCATCGCGAAGTACTCGTCGTCCCGGTACCAGGTGGTGTTGCACAAGGCAACCAACGGCCGCCCCAGCACGCCGCCGCCCGCCAACTCCCGCAACCGCACCGCCCCGGAGCCGAACCGGTGCTGGAAGATGCACACAACCTGGGCGGACGACTCCCTCTCCGCGTCGAGCAGCGCGTCGAGCTCGTCCAGCGACAACGTCGGCGGCTTCTCCGTCAGGACGTTCACGTTCGACGCCAGGCACTCCGCGGCCAACGGGACGTGTGAGCTCGGCGGCGTACACAGGTGGACGAGATCGACGTCACCGGCCGCGAGCAGCTCGGTCAGGCTCGGGTACACCGCGGGGATGTCCCACTTGGTCGCGAACGCGTTCGCCCGGTCGACGTCGACGTCAACGGCACCGACGAGCTCGGCGCGGTCTGCACACGCCACCACCGCCCCGGCGTGCGCGTTGGCGATACCGCCGGTGCCGACGATCGCGATCCGGTACTTGCTGTCAGACATACAGCACCTTTCAAGAGGCTGAGTCGATTTCAGATGCCATAGGAGATGCGTACGTCGTCGACGTACGCACTGCCGTAGTTCGAACTGTTGGCGTAGAACGCGATCCCCGCCACCGCGGGCATGGCGGTGCGGAACGGCTGGCCGTCGCTGATCCGCGTGCCGTCGAGGTAGAGGTCGAACCGCTCGTTCACGGTGTCCACGACCAGCCGGACGTCGTACCAGCGACCGAGCTCGTACGACGCGACAGTCCGCGACGTCGAGCCCTCGTACGCGATGATGTTGCCCTTGTCGAACGCCAGGCTGACCGCCGCGCCACCGCTCGCGTTGTAGAGGTACGGCAGGCCGAACCAGTTGCTGCCCGACACGTACGGCTGATCGCGCATCACCCGAGCCTGCACTGTCACCAGCCCGCGCAGCGGAGTCGCGAACACCTGGGACACCCCGGTCCCGGCGGTGCCGCCGGTGTTCGCCGTACGGGTGAGCCGGACGCTCCGGTCCGACGCCGACGGAACCTCGACGACGTCCACCGCGTTGCCGGTCGAACTCACCGTCCAGCCACCACTGCCGTTCGGAAAGGCCCCGATCGGGAGGTCGTCGAACTCATGGACCTGCAGGTCCTCACGCGCCGAAGCCAACAAGAATGCGCCCGCGTCGGCGGCGGCCGCGGGCAAGACCGAGATGCCGGCCCGCTCCACAGCCTGCCGTCCTTCGAGTTCCGCCACGACGGTGTAGCCGCTCCCCATCGGCACGTCCGGCACCACGAATCCGCCGTCCGCACCCGACCGGGCCGAGCCGATGACCTCGCCGCCGGACCGCACGGTGACAACCGCACCTGCCAGCGCCGCCGCCCGCTGATCGAGCACCCGGCCGGCGATCGACCCATCGGTGTCCTGCAAGTCAATGGTCAGATCCTGCCGAGTGGTATCGCCACGGTGTACGACGACGGTCGCACTCCCGGCGTCATAGCCGTCCTTGCTCGCCCTGATCGCGGCAGCCGTCTCGAACGGCAGACCCTCGATCCGGTAGAACCCACCGGCCTGGGTCGACGCGCTGTAGATACGACCTGGCGTCTCGACCACCACGGCTGCCCCCTCCACCGGATGACCGAACTGATCGCGGACGAAGCCGTTGATCGACTCCCAGTTCTGCCGCTGCGGCGTCCGGTACTCGAAGGCGCCCAGGTCGGGCAGGCCGCGATAGAGCGCCGTACCGGCGTAGTCCCGGCCACCGTTGTCCGCGACCGCGACGCCCGTGCCGACCGCCACTGATCCCGAGCTTGGTACGAGCGCCAACGCCCGATCCAGCTGTGGCCCACTCGCCTCCGTGCCGTACGGCCCGGTCAGGGCAGCCGTGAAGAGCGGATCACCCAGCACCGGACGACCATCGGACTGCGGTACGACGAGGGACGCGCCGCCGTACAAGTTGTTGTCATAGGTGATCGTCGGACTCGTGGTGAGCGAGGCGTTGGCGCGGGTGGAGTAGAGGATGTTGTTGCGGATGTCGTACGTCGCGTTGAGCGAACTGCCGTACCCGTAGATCAGGTGGTCACTGCGATCGCTGTAGATCGTGTTGTTGTAGATCTTCGCCGTCGCCGCGCGGTCGGAGTGCAGGTAGATCTGGTAGCGCGAGTTCCGGGCGATGGTGTTGTACCGGATCACCGTGTCGCCGAACGAGAACTGGCAGATCAGGATCCCGTCGCCGTTGTGGTGGACGAAGTTGTACTGCACCAGGATCCGGGTGGTCGCCTTGTCCGGGTCGATCGCGTTCGAGTCCGCGCCGCCGGCCTTCTGCTGTGTCTCGTACACCTCGTTGTGCTGGATCACCACGTCGTCGGCGTAGTAGGCCTCGATGCCGGACGTCCCGGCGCGGTAGACCACGTTGCCCTCGACCAGGCCGCCGCGCAGGTCGGTCAGGTACATCCCGTTGCAGGCGTAGTCGCTGCCGTCCTGCTGAATGAAGTTGTTGCGGATGACCACGTTCGTGTGCGGGGTGAAGCGCGGGTCGGTCGCGTTCGCCCGCTCGCCCCAACCGGTCTTCACCGCGCCCTCGCTCGAGCCGGTGTGCTGTTTGACGACGATGCCGGCGAAGGACGTGCGCTTGACCGACGAGTTCTCGACCAGGATGTCGTTCAGGACCGTCGCCGTACCGGGTGCGGCGATATCGGCGACGGTGCCGCGGAAGACGATGCCGCCGGTGTTCTTCGAGCGGTCCCACCCGGTCTGGAAGGTGACGCCGGGCTTGTTGCCGGCCGCATCGCCGCCGATCCAGTTCACCTCGCCGGTGACGTCGTGGACGTCGACGCTGTCGATGACGAAGTGGCTCAGCGTGCCGCCGATGTCGCCGGCCACCTGGATGCCGCGCAGGTCGCGGAGGTTGGTGCCAGGCTCGCCGGTCAGCGGCCTGGTGTTGGTGACCTCGAGGTTCCGGATCTCCCAGTCGTGCTGGTTGAACAGGCGAACCGTCTCGGCGACCTCACCGGCGCCGTGGATCGCGGGCTTCGCGCCGGGGCCGTACTTGTCGATGGTGATCGGCCGGCGAGTCGCACCCGAGCCCTTCGGCCACAACTGACCGCCCCAGCTCTGGCCGGCGCGGAGCAGGATCTGGTCGCCCGGCTCGAAGGTGGTCTCGTTGACCTTCCGCAGGGTGCGCCAGGCGCGACCGGGCGACGTCCCCTTCGCGTCGTCGGAGCCGTGGACGGCATCGACGTAGTACTTGGTCCCGTCACCGGACTCCGTCGCTGCCGCACTGGCCGGCAGCAGCCCCACCCCGAGCAACACCACGCCCAACAGGGCGCGCCCTAGCCTCTTGCCCATCGGAAAGCCCTTTCCAAGACGTCTTCAGCATCCTGGAGGGATTTGCACCGATGTACAAGAGGCAGTCCGGCAGGTGACCGGATCCGGTCAGCTGATCTCTGCGTACGCCGCGATCAGGAGGCTGGGATCGGGAGCCTCGAGGATCGTCGGCTTGGCCAGGCCGTCGAGGACGACGAAGCGGAGCCGGTCGGCCCGGGTCTTCTTGTCCAGCTTCATCGCGTCCTGCAGGTGCGGCCAGGCGTCGGCGCGGTACGCGACCGGCAGCCCGAGCGATTCCAGTACGGCGCGATGCCGGTCAGCGGTCGCGTCGTCGAGCCGGCCGGCCGCCCGGGCCAGTTCGGCGACGAACACCATGCCGATGCTGATCGCGGCGCCGTGCCGCCACTTGTACCGCTCGACCCGCTCGATCGCGTGGCCGAGCGTGTGCCCGTAATTCAGCGCTTCCCGGCCGATCGCTCCCCCGGCCGTGGTGGTCCGCTCACGCAGGTCCGCGCCGACCGTGTCCGCCTTCACCTGGATCGCGCGCGCAATCAGTTCCTCGGTCGCGTCGTACGCCGGGCTCGACGCGCCGGCCGGGTCCTTCTCGACCAGGTCGAGGATCACCGGGTCCGCGATGAACCCACACTTCACGACCTCGGCGAGACCGCTCACGTAGTCGTTGCGCGGCAGCGTCTCCAGCGCGGCGAGGTCGCACAGCACCCCGGCCGGCTCCCAGAACGCGCCGACCAGGTTCTTCCCCTCGGCCGTGTTGATCCCGGTCTTCCCGCCGACCGCGGCGTCGACCATCCCGAGCAACGTCGTCGGAATGTGGACCACGCGAACCCCGCGCAACCAGGTCGCGGCGACGAAGCCGGCCAGGTCGGTCGTGGTCCCGCCGCCGACACTCACGATCGCGTCCGAGCGGGTGAACCCGGCCTGCCCGAGCACCGACCAGCAGTAAGCCAGCACCTCTGCGGTCTTGGCCTCCTCCGCGTCCGGGATCTCGATCGCGTGCGCGGTGTAGCCGCTCGCGGTGAGGTCGTCGCGGATCGCGTCGCCGCTGCTCCGCAACGCCCGCGGATGAATGACAGCGACCCGCTGGACACCGTCACCGACCAGCCCGGGCAGCTCCCCGAGCAGGTTGTTGCCAATGACAACGTCGTACGGCGCCGCCGCGGCAACCCTGATCCGCGTCGGTTCACTCATCCGAGGTGCTCCAGGATCTCGTCGGCGATCTGGTCGGGGGTCTTGTCGTCCGTGGTCACGGTCAGCTTGGCGGCCTCGACGTACAGCGGACGGCGCGCCTCCATCAGGTTGCGCAACTGGGTCCGGACGTTGCCGAGCAGCAACGGCCGGGCGACGCCGAGGCCGACCCGCTTGGCCGCTTCGCCCAGCGACACGTCCAGGAAGACGACGTTGTGGCCGGCCAGGTCCGCGCGCGTGTCCGGGTCGAGGATCGCGCCGCCGCCGAGCGACAGCACCTCGCCGTCATCCTTCAGCGCCGCGGCGATCGCGGCCCGCTCGAGGGCGCGGAAGTGCTGCTCGCCCTCATCGACGAAGATGTCGGAGATCGGCTTGCCGGCCTGCGCCTCGATGTCGGTGTCGGTGTCGCGGTGCTTGGCCTGCAGCCGCTCGGCCAGCAATGCGGCGATGGTCGACTTGCCCGAGCCGGGCGGACCGATCAGAACAACGACCGGGCTCACTGGTCTGCCCACTCCCGCGGTGTGATGGTGGACGGCAGGTTCGCCAGGTACGACTTGTGGTTGCGCGAAGTCTCCGCGACCGAATCGCCGCCGAACTTCTCCAGCGACACCTCGGCCAGCACCAGCGCCACCATCGCCTCGGCCACGATGCCCGCGGCCGGTACGGCGCACACGTCGGACCGCTGGTGATGCGCCGCGGCCGCCTCGCCGGTGGTGGTGTCGATCGTGCGCAGCGCCCGCGGCACGGTCGCGATCGGCTTCATCGCCGCCCGCACCCGCAGCGTCTCGCCCGTGCTCATCCCGCCCTCGGTGCCACCGGAACGGCCGCCGGTCCGCCGGACCACGCCGTCCTGGGCGACGATCTCGTCGTGCGCCTGCGATCCCGGCGTCCGGGCCAGCTCGAACCCGTCGCCGAGCTCGACACCCTTGATCGCCTGGATGCCCATCAGCGCACCGGCCAGCTTGGAGTCGAGCCGCCGGTCCCAGTGCACGTAGCTGCCGAGGCCCGGCGGGAGGCCGTCCACGACCACCTCGACCACACCGCCGAGCGTGTCACCGGCCTTCTGCGCGGTGTCGATCTCGGCCACCATCGCCTTGCTCGCGTCCGCGTCCAGGCAGCGCACCGGGTCCGCGTCCAGCTTCGCGACATCGTCGTACGACGGGATGACGCCGTACGGCGCCTTGACCGTGCCGAGCTCGACCACGTGGCTGACGATCGTCACGCCGTACGCCTGCCGGAGGAAGCGGGCGGCGACCTCGCCGAGCGCGACCCGGGCGGCGGTCTCGCGGGCGCTGGCCCGCTCGAGCACCGGGCGGGCCTCGTCGAAGCCGTACTTCTGCATGCCGGCCAGGTCCGCGTGACCGGGGCGCGGGCGGGTCAGCGGCGCGTTCCGGGCCAGGTCGGCCAGCGTCGCCGGGTCGACCGGATCGGCGGACATCACCTGCTCCCACTTCGGCCACTCGGTGTTGCCGACCTGGATCGCGACCGGGCTGCCCAGCGAGAGGCCGTGCCGGAACCCGCCGACGAACGTCACCTCGTCCCGCTCGAACTTCATCCGGGCGCCGCGGCCGTACCCCAGCCGACGACGAGCGAGGGCGTCGGCCACGTCGTTCGTGGTGACCTGGACGCCTGCGGGAAGACCTTCGAGTACGGCGACGAGCGCTTGTCCGTGCGACTCGCCGGCGGTGAGCCAGCGCAGCATGCCCCGATTCTTCCACGCGCCACACAACGCCTTGACCCCGGTCTCACCGGTCCCCGAACGGGTTGAGCAGCCGCACGCCGGTCGGCTCCACGTCCGCGGTGTTCCGGGTGACCAGAGTCCAGTCATGAACCAGCGCGGTAGCCGCAAGTAACCCATCCACCAACGGCAGCGGAGAACCGGCGTTCAGCCTGCCCCACAGCTCGGCGATCTCCACCGTCACGGGAACGATCCGGTCGGCGTAGCCCGCGACGAGCCGCTGACTCCAACTCTCGATCACCGCGGCCTGCGCCGGGTCCCGGTTCTCCAACCGCTCGATCCCCTGCCGGATCTCGCCCACCACCACCACACTCAGATACAGCTCACTGGACCTCACCGACCCGATCCAGCCAGAGGCGCCGGTATCCGGGGCCTTCCGCCTGAACTCCGACACCACGTTGGTGTCGAGCAGGTAGCTCACTCGAACTCGACCTGCCGCACTGGAGTGTCCGAGCGCTCGATCTCGAGCACGCTCAGGTCAGGAGCCGCGGCCAGAAAATCCTTGAAATCCACCAGTTCCTCCCCGACCATCCGCCGGTAGTCCACGATGTCCAGCACGACGGCGACCTGCCGGCCGTGCTTCGTCACGAACTGGGGACCGTCCGCCTGAACAGCCCGGATCAGCTCGCTGAAGTGTTGTTTCGCCTCTTGTAGCTGCCACTGTCCCGCGACCGTCATCACTCATCACCTCGGAAACAGTCTAGACAGACTAGACAGAATTAGCCAGGCCACGCCACTCTGCCATCTGGTGACCGAGCGGGGGCTGGAGAAGCCGCAGGTCTACTTCTGTGGCTACTGGCGCCGCATGCACGCCTGAGCGGTGTCGGAGGAGAGCGCGTCCCGGAAGGACAGGACGACGTCGAACGTCTTGCCGAGTGCCGAGTCCTCACAACCCGTCGAGCCCCGCGCGGCCTGACCGCCGGCGATCGCGGCGCCCGCGAGGGCGAGAGTGACAAGGCCCGCCACGGTCGTACGGCGGATTGCGCTGGTCATCAGGCGGCTCCTTTCGATCTATCAACGACCGTAGAAGTTCGAGGCTCCGCGGGAACTGGCGCAGGAACCCGTCTTCGGGGTAGCGCTGACACCACCATCGATAGGGTTTGCGGCATGACGAGGGCTGCGGAGGAGACCTGGCGGGCGCGGATTCGCGGCTGCCTGCTCGGTGGAGCGATCGGCGACGCGCTCGGCGGTCCGGTCGAGTTCGACAGCGGCCGGTCGATCGTTGCCGTGCACCCCGATCGGCTGCGGACGTTTGTGTCCGGGTCGGCCGGCTGGCCGCCGGGAACGATCACCGACGACACCCAGATGACGCTGTTCACGGTCGAAGGGCTGATCCGCGCCGGGGTGCGGACCGATCGCGGGATCGGGTTCACGGTGGCGGTCGTGCACCACGCGTACGACCGCTGGCTGGACACGCAGACCCTGCAGGCTCCGAGTGGTGAGCGCGACGGCTGGCTGCAGGCCGAGCAGTGGCTGTACGCACGGCGCGCGCCCGGCAACACGTGCCTCACTGCGTTGTCGGAAGCCCGTCAGGGCGGTGACAGGATCCCGCAGTTCGGTGGGCAGGCGGTCAACGACTCCAAGGGCTGTGGTGGGGTCATGCGCGTCGCCCCGTTCGGGCTGCTGCCGGCGAAGTGGTTCGACACCGAGTGGGTCTTCAACGCGGCGGCCGACGCAGCGGGCTACACGCACGGTCACCCGACCGGCAAACTCGCCTCGGGCGCGCTGGCCGTGATCATCCGCGAGATCTGTGGTGGCGCCGACCTCGACAAGGCATTGGACACAGCTGCTGCAATGCTCGCCGAGCGCCCGGACCACGCGGAGACGAGTAAGGCACTGGCCGCCGCGCGCCAACTCGCTGCCAGCGCGCCGGGCCACGGACCGGTCACTGTGGAGCAGCTGGGTGGTGGCTGGGTCGCGGAAGAGGCGCTGGCCATCGCTGTGTACGCAGCACTCGCCTACCCGGCTCCAGAGCAGTTCCTCGACGCACTGGCGCTGTCAGTCACCCACTCTGGTGACAGCGACTCCACCGGCGCCATCTGCGGCAACATCCTGGGTGCCCTCCACGGTGAGACGGCTCTACCCGCAGAGCTCGTCTTCACCGTCGAGGGCCGACGCGTCATCCTCCAACTGGCCGACGACTTCGCTCTGGAGTTCACCACGCCTGCCCGCCTCCACGGCGACTACGGCCCCCACACCACCTGGAGCACTCGCTACCCCGGCTGGTGAGCCTGGATGGACAGCTTGTGCTGGAACACGTTGCGCGGGTCCCGGCCGACGAAGGCACGACGATGAGCGGACCGGACCTCCACCACTCACCAACCCTCGCCGATAGCCGATCCGAGCCCGTGGCTGAGCGCGAGCGGTGTGGGTTGTGTGCGGTTGGTGAGTGGCGGAGAGCATCGGGGGAACGACTGCGTCCCCTAGCCGACGTACAAGCGCGCGAGTGATCCACCGAGTGCGACGCCGGCCAGGGCGCCGATCAGCATGAACGGGCCGAACGGGACCATCTGCTTGCGCGTCATCACTCTCGCCACGATCAGCGCGATCCCCACGATCGCGCCGAGGAAGAAACCGCCGTACAGACCGCTGATGAACTCACCCCAGCCCAGCCAGCCGAGCGCGAGCCCGAGCAACCCCGACAGCCGGACGTCACCGAAGCCCACACCCCGCGGAAACACGAACCACAGCACGTAGAACACCGCGAACCCGATCACGGCCGCCAGCACCGCACGGCGGAGCGACCCCCACTCCCCCGACACCACGGCCGCACCGAGTAGCGCGAGTCCGATCACCAAGTACGACGGCCAGATGATCGCCGACGGCAAGTACCGCGTCCGCGCATCGATGTACCCGAGCACGGCACCCGACACGGCCAGCAGCAACCACGCCACCAGCACCGGGGTTGTCCCGAGCATCCAACCGATCAGGCCGCCGGACACCGCCGCGAGTAGACCACACCAGTACGCGGCCCGCCGCCCGGCCAGGTCGGCGTACGGGATCTTGACCTCGCCTTCCTCCAGCGTGGGCTCGGGGATGCGCCGCATCAGCCAAGGGCCGATCAGGTACGCCGCAGGTCCGCAGAAGGCCACACCGGCCCCTGCGGCAAGCAACGCGTTGTCAGCCGGCACGATCCTGGAGCCTAGACGATGGTGGCCGACCGGCGGGCCAGAATCCTCGCGATGACCGCCGCGCCGACGCCCAGCAGCAGTACGCCGCCGAACAGCACCCCGAGCGTGCTCCAGAAACCGTCGTTGCGGGTGACGTACTCGATCCGCTGGTACTCGTCGTCGGTCGCGGACCGCTCGAACGTGAAGTCGTCGGTGATCCGGCTCGGGTCGGTATAGGTGGCCGAGTACGCCGTCAGGAAGTAGGCCGGCGCGGTCACGGTCGGGTCGCCGGCGATCGCGACCGCGTCCGCGTCATCCTTGACACGTCCCGCGTACAGCAGCTCCGGCGTCACGTCCGGGTCCGGCAGCTTGGTCGCGTCGACCCGATGCGCGGCGGCGACGTACACGGTGACCGTCTGCTGGGTCGTGGCGCCCTTGCTGAGCCGCATCGGGTAGACGATCCGATCCGACGCGAACGTCAGCCGCAACGGCGGTGTCGCCCCGCTCATGCGCTCGCCCGGCTGCTTCGGTGCGAGCTTCACCGCGACGATCTCCCAGTCCTCCGACAGGTACGGCGTGAGGTTCTCGGCCAGCGTGGCCGGTACGACGTATCCGTTCGTACTCAGCCAATCGGTCACCGCGGACCCGCTCGTCCCCTCGAGTCGCGCGACCTGGAACGGCCCGAGCACCATCTGCTCCCGCACGTTCACGCCGCCACCGGCCGCCGTGGGGGCGCCGGCCGAGTCACGACCGCTGCCCATGATGCCGAGGTCCCGGAACGGCCAGTAGGTCTTGCGGACGACGATCTTCGGCCGGGTCATCCGGTTCAACCGGTCGAACACTCCGGTCTCGCCGAGCTCGACCTTGGCCGCGGCCGGCACCGGCATGATCCAGGCCGCCTTCTTCGACGAGCCGTTGATCGCCATCGACAACGTGATCTGCTCAGTGCCGCCGCCGTACCGGACCAGCGCGTTCTCGCCGTACGCCCGGGCCTGAGAATCGGCGTCCGGCAGGTAGCCGCCGCAGGCGCACGCCCAGGCAGGTGTCACCCCGGCCGCCACGAACCCCAGAGCCAACACACCGGCAACGACCCGCCAAAGCTTCACGGCCGAAGACTAGCTAGACAAGGGTGTACGCGGTGTGGAAGAAGTTGGCCGGGTCGTACTTCTTCTTGACCACGCGCAGCCGGGCCAGGCTGGTGCCGTAGTACGTGCTGACCGAGCGGCCGGTCTCGACGTAGTTCACGTAGCCGCCGGCCGAGTACTTCCGGACTGCGCGGTGCCCGTTGGTGACGAAGGTCTGCGCGACCCGGAGCTGCGCCGACGACGGGTGCGCGGCCAGGCCGGAGTACCACTGGACCACCCCGAGCGCCGTCCGCCACGGCCAGGACGCGCCACCGGCCGGCTGCTTCGCCGCCTGCCCACCGAGCGGATCGATGATCGCCGACGCCGGCGTCTTCGCCCGCGCCGCCGTCTTCACCGCCCCGAGCAGCGCGGTGATCGTGGCCGCGTCCATCGGACCCCGCAGTACGTCGGAACCCGCCAGGAACCCGGTCCGCGGGCTGGTCGTGCCGCCGCCGAGATACCGGACCGCCTCCATGTGCGTCTTCACCGTGATCGAACGCGCCGAGGCCCGGGAGCCGACGAACGACTCCAGTTGCGCGGCCGCGGCCGCCGCGTTGCCGGTGGTCGAGATCCCGAGCACGTGGATCGACAGCGTTCCGTTGCTGCGGGCATCGATGTGCAGGTTGCCCCAGGACGTGATCGGCGCCGACTGGGCGAACTTCTGCCAGCCGCGGACGACCGCCGCCGCCTTCGACTCCGGCCAGGTCAGCCGGAAGAACCCGAGCTTCGTCGCCGGGATGGTGGCGAACCGGAACGAGGTCACCACACCAAGGTTCCCGCCGCCGCTGCCCCGCAATGCCCAGAACAGGTCGGAGTCGACCGTCGTACTGACGTTCCGGGCGACGCCGTCGGCCGTGATCACGCCCATCGAGAGGATCCGGTCGCAGGTCAGCCCGAAGGCCCGGGTGTGGATCCCCATGCCGCCACCCAGGGAGAGTCCGGCGACACCGACCGTCGGACAGGTGCCCGTCGGCAGCGAGCGCCCGTACTTGTCCAGGAAGGCGTGGACGTCGTACAGCCGTGCTCCGGCTCCGACGGTGAGCACGCCGTTCGAGTAGCTCATGCCGCGGATCGCGCCGAGGTCGACCATCAGGCCCTTGCTGATCGTGGACGCACCGACGTACGAGTGGCCACCGCTCTTCGGGACCATCACCAGCTTGTTGACCCGGGCGAAGTTGATCGCCTTCTGGACATCCGTGGCGTTGGCGGCCTTGACCACAGCGGCCGGCTGGACCGAGTCCCATCGCGGGTTGAAGAGCTGGTGCGCGGCCGGATAGCCGGACGTCGACGGCATGAACAGCCGACCGCTGAGGGAACGCGAGAAGCTGTTCCAGTTGGGTGCGGCGGCACTGGCGGTCTTGGTGTCGGAGCAGCTGGTCAGCGCGACGGCGGCAACAGCGCCGCCGGCTTTCAGTAACGTACGGCGGTCAAGCTGGCTCACGATCGTCGAGCTCCTCACGCGCGGCGGCCCTCATGGCCGCCAGTGGCGCGGGCGACCTACCCGTCATCATCTCGACCTGGAGGGTCGCCTGATGTACGAGCAGATCAAGGCCGTTCAACAGTTCTGTACCGATCCGGTGTGCCGCGATCGCCAGCCCGGTCGGCCATGGGTGGTACGCCACGTCGAACACCACCGGCGCGACCGCCGCGAAATGCTCGGCCCACGGGTCGACCGCACCACCGGGCAAGGTCGAGATGCACAGGTCGAACCCGCCGATCGCCTCGACCTGCGAGAAGTCCGCAACCGACGTCTTCAGCCCCAGCTCGGCGGCCAAGTCGAGCAGCCGCTCCGCTTTGGACAGATCCCGTACGACGAGGGTCACCTCGGTGACCCTCAGTCCGCGCAACGCGGCCAGCGTGGACGCGGCGGTCGCCCCGCCGCCCAGCACCACGGCCGAGTCGGCAGCGGTGATCCCCCGCTCGGCGAAGGCGTTCACCAGCCCCGGTACGTCGGTGTTGTGCGCCGACCGTGATCCATCCGGCTCGAACAGCATCGTGTTCGCCGCACCGATCAGCTCCGCGACCGGGTCGACGGTGTCGACCAGGTCGAGCGCGACCCGCTTCAGCGGCATCGTCAGCGACAGTCCGCGGACGTCGTCACCGAGCGAGGCGACGAATCCGCGCAACTCGTCCTCGCCGACCTCGAAAGCGTCGTACTGCCAGTCCAAGCCGAGTGCGGCGTACGCGGCCCGATGCATCGCCGGCGACAACGAGTGCGCAATCGGCGAACCGAGAACAGCACAACGGGTCAACTCAGCACCGTCCCTTGTGGGCGGCACACCACGCTTGCAGCTTCTTCACGTTGGCCAGGTGCTCGTCCGACGTGGTCGCGAACGCGGTCTCGCCGGTGTCGAGGTTGATCAGGGTGAAGTACAGCCACGACCCCTGGGCCGGGTTGAGCGCCGCCCGCAGCGTGTCCTTGGTCGGCGAGTTGATCGGCGTCGGCGGCAGGCCCTTGACCTTGTAGGTGTTGTACGGCGAGTCCATGTCGCGCTGCTCCGGCGTGGTGAACACCCCACCGTCCCGGCCGACCACGTAGTGGATGGTCGAGTCCATCTGCAGCCGCATCCCGACCCGCATCCGGTTGTAGATCACCCGGGACACCTTGGCGTAGTCCTGCGGCCGGTTCGTCTCGGCGCCGATGATGCTGGCCACGATCACCGCCTGGTACGGGTCCAGCTTCTTGCGCTGCGCGGTCTTGGCCAGGTCCAGCTCGGCCGCGGTCTTCGCGTACTTGGCCGTCATCAGCTTGAGCATCGTGTACGCCGTCGCACCCTTCGGCACGTCGTACGTACCCGGGTACAGGAAGCCCTCGGCGTTGTTGCGCGCGTACGGCGGCAGACCGAGCGAGGCCGGCTTGGCCAGCGCGGCCGCGGCAGAGCCGGCCGGCAGCTTGAGCTTCGACTTCTGCAGCGTCTCGCTGACCTCGGCCTTGGTCAGGCCGGCCCGGAAGCTGATCCGGGTGACCAGGATCGACTTGGCCGTGTCCAGCATCAGCTCGAGCGCGGCCTTGGCCGACATCTCCTTCTTCAGCGTGTAGGTGCCGGCCTGGATCTGGCGCGACCGCGGGTCGTCCCGGGCCACCCGCTCGAACGCCCGGGCGCTCTTCACCACGCCCTTCTTCTCCAGCGTGTCCGCGATCGCCTGCGAGCTCTGCCCCTGGGTGATCTCGACCACGACCGTGCCGGTGCCGGCGCCCTCGAAGTCGGGTGCGGCGAACATCTGCTCGATCGCGTCCCGGCCCTTGCCGAAGCCGATCACGGCCCCGGCCACCAGGGCGCCGACGACGACCAGCGAGATCAGGCCGGCGAAGCAGCCGAACCCGCGCCGGGCGCGGGCCTTGCGGCGGTTCGCCCGGCGCTCGACCCGGCTCTCCGGCCGCAGCCCGAGACCGGTGCCGAGATCGTCGCCGTCGGTCACGTCTTCTTCCAGCGATGTTCTGTTCACAGGGGCCTCCCGGGTGGGTTCCCAGTCTCGCGCTCGACATCGAGAGCGTGTTGCAGAATCACGACCGCCGCGGCCTGGTCGACCACGGCCCGCCGCTTGGAGCCCTTCTTTCCCCGTTCCCGCAGCATCCGCTCGGCGGTGACCGTGGTGAACCGCTCGTCCACCAGCCGCACCGCCGTCCCCGAGTTGCCCTCCTGCACTTTCGTGCGCACGAGTTCCGCCGTGGCCCGGATCTTCACCGCGGCCGGACCCTCGCCCCCGGACAGCGAGCGCGGCAGACCGACCACGATCTCGACCGCCTCGAACTCGGCGGCGAGTGCGGCGATCCTATCCAGATCACCGGGCCCCCGGCGGATCGTCTCCACCGGGGTGGCCAGGATTCCGTGCGGGTCGCTGCTGGCGACGCCGATCCGGACGTCGCCGATGTCCAGGGCGAGCCGCACGCCGGGTCTCATCGGGCTCCCATCAGGAACGCATCAGCCCGTCACGAGCTGGCCGATGGTGTGCTCGACCGCGGCCAGCGCGTCGTCCGAACCGGCCGCGTCGGTGCCGCCACCCTGCGCGACATCGTCCTTGCCGCCGCCGCGACCGCCCAGCTTCTCGGCCGCGACCCGAACCAGGTCGCCGGCCTTCAGCCGCCACTCACGAGCGGTGTCGTTGAGCGCGACCACCACACCCGGCTTGCCGTCGTTCACACTCAGTACGGCGATCACGGCCGGCTTGTCGGCCGCCATCCGGCCGCGCACGTCCAGCGCCAGCTTGCGCAGGTCTCCGCCGTTCACACCGTCCGGCGCGCGATGACCGACGTACTGGACGCCGAAGACGTCCTTCGGGTTCGCGGACAGCTCGGCGGCCGCGGCCAGCACCTGGCCGGCCTTCATCCGCTCAAGTTCCTTCTCCGCGACCCGCAGCCGCTCCGCCAGGTCGGCGACCTTCGCCGGCAGCTCCTCCGGCCGGGTCTTCAGGTTCTCGCTGAGCAGCCGGACCAGCGCCCGCTCGCGGCCGAGGTAGTGCAGCGCCTCCATGCCGACGAACGCCTCGAGCCGGCGGACACCGGCACCGACCGAGGACTCACCGGTGACGGTGAGCGCACCGACCTGCGACGAGTGCTTCACGTGCGTGCCACCGCAGAGCTCACGGGACCAGGGGCCGCCGATCTCGACGACCCGGACCTGCTCGTCGTACGTCTCACCGAACAGCGCCAGCGCACCCCAGTCCCGGGCCTCCGGCAGCGTCATGTACTGCGCCGACACCGGCAGGTCCTGGCGGACGGCGAGGTTCGCGACCTCTTCGATCTCGGACCGGGTCGCCTGGTCCAGCGCCGACGACCAGGCGAAGTCGAGCCGCAGGTAGCCGGGCTTGTTGTACGAACCGCTCTGCAGCGCGTTCGGGCCGAGCACCTGCCGCAGCGCGGCGTGGACGACGTGCGTCCCGGAGTGCGCCTGGCACGCGGAGACGCGCCACTCGTGGTCGACCTCGGCGTGCACGTCCAGCCCCGGCTGGAGGACACCCTCGAGCACCTCGACCCGGTGCACGATCAGGCCCTTGACCGGCTTCTGTACGTCGAGCACCCGCAGCTTCACGCCGTCGGCGACGATCAGGCCCTCGTCGGCGATCTGGCCGCCGGACTCCGCGTAGAACGGAGTCTTCTCCAGCACCACCTCGACGGTCTCGCCCTGCTCGGCGGACGGCGCGACCACGCCGTCGCGGAGCAGACCGCGGACCTGCGAGTCGGTGGCGAGCTCCTGGTACCCGGTGAACTCGGTGACGCCCTTCTCCCGCAGCTCCCGGTAGCCCGAGGTGTCCGCGTGACCGGCCTTCTTCGCCCGCGCGTCCGCCTTGGCCCGATCGCGCTGTTCCTTCATCAGCGCCTTGAAGCCCTCGGTGTCGACGTTCAGGCCCTGCTCGGAGGCCATCTCGATAGTCAGGTCGATCGGGAAGCCGTACGTGTCGTGCAGCTGGAACGCCTTGGAGCCCTCGAGCTGGTGTGCGCCGCCGGCCTTGGTCTCGCGGACCGCGATGTCGAAGATGGTCGTCCCGGCCGTGAGAGTACGGCGGAACGCCTCCTCCTCGCCGTACGCGACCTGGCTGATCCGGCCGAAGTCGGACTCCAGCTCCGGGTACGACTTCTTCATCTGCTCCAGGCTGACCGGCAGCAGCTCGACCAGGCTCGGGTCCTCGTAACCGAGCAGCCGCATCGAGCGGATCGCCCGGCGGAGCAGCCGGCGCAGCACGTAGCCGCCCTGCTCGTTGCCCGGGTTCACGCCGTCGCCGATCAGCATCAGCGCACTGCGCACGTGGTCGGCGATCACCCGGAACCGGACGTCGTCGACGTGCTCGACGCCGTACTTGCGGCCGCTCAGCTCCGACGCCTTCTCGATCACCGGGTAGATCTCGTCGATCTCGTACATGTTGTCGACGCCCTGCAGCAGGTAGGCCACCCGCTCCAGGCCGAGACCGGTGTCGATGTTCTTCTTCGGCAGCTCGCCGAGGATCGGGTAGCCCTCCTTGCCGCCACCCTCACCACGGATGTTCTGCATGAAGACCAGGTTCCAGAACTCCAGGTAGCGGTCGCCCGCCTCCCAGTCCCGGTCGGCGCCGAACTCCGGGCCGCGGTCGATCAGGATCTCCGAGCACGGGCCGCAGGGACCCGGGATGCCCATCGACCAGAAGTTGTCCTTCATCCCGAGCCGGACGATCCGGTCGTCCGGCAACCCGGCGACCCGCTTCCAGATGTCGATCGCCTCGTCGTCCTCGTAGTACACCGAGGCGTACAGCACCGACTCGTCGAAGCCGTAGCCGCCGTCGCCCTGCGGCCTGGTGACCAGGTCCCAGGCGTACTCGATCGCCTTCTCCTTGAAGTAGTCGCCGAAGGAGAAGTTGCCGTTCATCTGGAAGAACGTGCCGTGCCGGGTGGTCTTGCCGACCTCGTCGATGTCGAGCGTCCGGACACACTTCTGCACACTCGTCGCGCGCGCGTACGGCGGCGTCTGCTGGCCGACGAAGTAGGGCACGAACTGGGCCATGCCGGCCACGTTGAACAGCAGGTTCGGGTCCGGCGACGGCAGTGGCGCGCTCGGCACCACGGTGTGGCCCCGGTCCTCGAAGTACTGCAGGAACCGCCGCCTGATCTCACTGGTTTCCATGGGTGTTACCGGTAGTCCTCACGCGTGTCTGTGGTCGTGTCGATGCCGAGGGCGTCGCGCAACTCGGTCTCCCGCTCGGCCATGCCTTCGCGCACCTCGTCGCCGAAGTGCCGGATCGCGGCGGCCACCTTGGCCGCGGACTCCTGCAGGCTCTCCGGGGCCAGTACGGCGGCGCGCTTCTTCAGCCGGGTCACGGCGTACACACCGACCGCGATGCCGATGATCAGCCAGAAGATCCGCTTCACCGGACGTCACCCCGCTTCCGTGCCTTGCGTTCGGCCTTCATCTCTTCCTTCACTCGCCGGCTGACGTCCTTGCGCTGGCTCTCGCCGAGCGCCTTGCGGACGCCGTACGTGAACGCCGCCGCCTTCACCAGCGGGCCGCCGGCCGTCGCCGAGAACAGCGACATCAGGGCCGCCGCGTTGGTGGTCACCGTGGTCGCGTTGTCGGTGATCGTGTCGACCTTGGCGAGCTGTGCGTTGGTAGTAGCCACGGTACTGGTCACTTCACCGAGCAGCGGAACGCTGGAGTCGGAGACGCCCTTCACCATGATCCGGGTCTCGTCCAGGACCTTGCCCAGCTTCAGGATCGGATAGGCCAGCAGGCCCACCAGGATGAGCAGCGCGCAGGCGGCTATCAGCCCCGCTACTTCACCGACGCTCATGGGAAACGATCCACCTTCCGTTGCGACCTCGTGGACCGCCCGACCTTATCGCGCGCCCTCGTCACACTCCGCTCCAGGACACCATCCCCCACATCACAGTCCCCCACCAAACCGCGTGACCGGGAGTGATCAGGAGCTGCCGCGCTCGCAGGCGACGCCGTCGCCGTTGCGGTCCAGGGCCTCGGTGTAGCCCGGATCCCCGCGGTACAAGGGCGCCTTGCCGGCGGCCCGGACCTCGGCGCAGTTCTTGTACACCACCGGGGTGGTGCTCGGCGTCGTACTCGGGGCGGGTGTGGCGGTGCTGGGCTCGGTCGAGGTTGGCGCCGGGCTCGAGGGTGCCGGCTCCGACGACGGCTGTGTCGACGGCGTGGGCTGGGTGGGCTGGGACGGGGTTTGCGACGGCGACGTGGTGGGTGACCAGGGCGGCTTCGGTGCGGCCGGCGTGGAGGAGGACGGCTGCGTCGACGGGAACCAGCTCGTGGCCGGACCGGACGGCCTCTCGCCCGAGCGTGACGGGCTCGACGGCTGCCGGGTCGTCGGCTCCCGCGGCGGTACTCCCGGCCGCCGGCTCGGCGAGGCGCCCGCGGGGTTGCCGGCCGAGGGCGTGTCCTCGGATGCTGGTGTGTCTGTGGATGTCGGCGGCTGGGTGGTCACTGCGTCGCGCGCTCTGAACGGGGCGAAGAACAGTAGACCGGCCAGTGCGAGCACAACTGCTGCCAGCGCACCGAGCTTGAGTGGGCGGGGGCCGGCGTACCGGCCGACCAGTCTGCGGACGGGCTTTCCGTGCCTCAAGATGTGTGAACCTTCCACCCCCAGGCCGACTGGCAGCCTACCCACCTGAGCCAACGACCCAACCCGGCCCCCGGCGCGCCTCAGTCGAAGGTGACGGTAAGTGCCTGCACGGCTCCATCGGGTGCCCAGCTGAGCTGCATCGTCCCGGTCCCGCCGCTTGCCCAGCGGAACCTGACGGCGTCTCCGTCGGGGCCTACCAGGCTCATGGTCTCGGTCGGCGGGTTCTCCCGGTACGCCTGCGCGATCGCCGTACGTCCCTCGAACGGGCCCGCCGGTACGCCGACGAAGGTCATCGTGGCGTCTTCGGCGAAGCGGTTGGCGAAGGTGTCCCAGTCGCCGGTGGTGACGGCGTCATTGAAGGCGTCGACGTGGTCCGTCGTACGGCTCACTTGCGCTCCCGGAGGATCTTGCGGATGTTGGCGACGCGATCGGCGTACGCCGCCTCGCCACCGCGACGGGTCGGGTTGTAGTAGTCGGTGCCGTCGATCACGTCCGGGGCGTACTGCTGCGGGACGATGCCGCGCGGGTCGTCGTGGGAGTACTGGTACGACGATCCGTGGCCGATCTTCTTGGCACCGGAGTAATGGGCGTCGCGCAGATGTGGTGGGACCGGGCCGACCTTGCCCGCCTTCACGTCGGCGATCGCCGCGTCCACGGCCATGATCACCGCGTTGGACTTCGGCGCCAGCGCCAGCGCGACGACCGCCTGGGCCAGGTTGATCCGGGCCTCGGGCATCCCGATCAGCTGGACCGCCTCGGCCGCCGCCACCGCGACCCCGAGCGCGGTCGGGTCGCCCATACCGATGTCTTCACTCGCGGAGATCACCAGCCGTCGCGCGATGAACCGCGGATCCTCACCGGCCTCGATCATCCGGGCCAGGTAGTGCATCGCCGCGTCCACATCCGAACCCCGGATCGACTTGATCAACGCCGAGGCCACGTCGTAGTGCTGATCGCCGGCCCGGTCGTACCGCACCGCGGCCCGGTCCACCGCCGTCTCGAGCGTCTTCAGGTCGATGACCTCGGCGTCCTTGGCCCGCGCACCACCCGCGGCGGCTTCCAGATAAGTCAGCGCCCGCCGGGCATCTCCCCCGGCCATCCGGAGCAGGTGCGCGCGAGCGTCGTCCGCGAGCTCGAACTCCCCGTTCAGCCCACGCTCGTCGGTCAGCGCCCGATCCAGCAGTACGGCGATGTCGTCGTCGGTGAGTGATTCCAGGGTGAGCAGCAGCGACCGCGAGAGGAGTGGTGAGATCACCGAGAAGAACGGGTTCTCGGTGGTCGCGGCGACGAGCGTGACCCAGCGGTTCTCCACACCGGGCAGGAGGGCGTCCTGCTGGGCCTTGGTGAACCGGTGGACCTCGTCGATGAACAGCACGGTCTCGACCGAGCCGGTCGCCCGGGACAGATCCCGCCGAGCCCCGTCGATCACCTGCCGGACGTCCTTCACCCCCGCGGTGACCGCCGAGAGCTCCACGAACTTCCGGTTGGTCTGGTGGGAGACCACGGCCGCGATCGTCGTCTTGCCGGTCCCGGGCGGACCCCAGAGGAGTAACGACATCGGCTGGTCACCCTCGACCAGCCTTCTGAGCGGCGACCCGGGCGCGAGCAGATGCTGCTGCCCCACCAACTCGTCGAGACTCCGCGGCCGCATCCGCACGGCCAAGGGCGCGGCCGTGTGATCCACGTCCGCCAGACTCCCACCGCCCCGAGCAGGCGCAGGAGCCCCCGGAATCTCAAACAACCCGTCACTCACACCAGAAGCCTAACCAGCCCCACCGACACTCCTACCCAGCCGGCCGAGCCGGTCCAGCCGAGTTACTTCTTCTTGTCGGTGGGCTCGTCCTCGTCGTCGGCGTCGCGGAGCTCCTCCGGGAGGTCCTCGTCGTCTTCGTCGCCGAGGTCGCGGAGTTCCTCGGGGAGGTCGTCTTCGTCGAACTCCTCGGCGGGGATCTCCTCGGACTGGGCGGCCGACTCGGGCTTGATGGCGTTGCGGAGGCGGCCGAGGATTCGGTCGGCCTCGGTGCCGAACGGGTTGTCGTTGATCAGATACGTCCAGGTCGCCGTCGGCCGCGGCACCCCGCTGGCCGCCTCGTCCAGGCCGTCGGAGGTGATCTCGGCGGTCTTGAACGTCTCGACCGCGTCGTCCCACGCATCCGCGATCAAGGTGTCGAAGGACGCGATCGCGGACTTGTTGAACTCGTCGATCGGCTTCAGGTGCACGATGCCGCCGGCCAGCGACCGCAGGTGGATGCCCTCCCGCAGGTCGGCCAGGTACGCCAGGTGGTCGGTCCAGCGCCGGTCCAGGTGGTGCAGCGCGATCCGCCGGGCCGCGTCCTTCACCACGTCCTCGCCGAGCTCCTCGACCAGTTCGTCGTACCGCTCCTTGGCCCGTTCGGCCAGCTCCTCAGCCGCGAGATCGTCGACCAGCACCTTCTCCCGGGCGTCGAGCAGGATCGCGCGCTGCTGACCGGTCAGCCGGTGGTACGACCAGGTGGTCCGGTGCAGCTCCGCGTTGGCGCCGTCCGCGACCCGCTGGGCGTGCTCGAGTACGCCGATCGACTTGCGATCCGTGAGCCGCCCGGAGGAGTCCGGATTCGGCCGCAGACCCGACGAAACGGAGTACCGAGTCACCAGCTCGTCGGCCAGGCTGGCGAAGAACAGCGACCCACCCGGGTCACCCTGCCGACCCGCACGTCCACGCAGCTGGTCGTCCAGCCGCCGCGACGCGTGCAGGCCGGTCCCGATCACGTAGAGGCCGCCGAGCTCGATGGCCTTGTCCTTGTCGTGCGACTCGTCCCGCCCACCGAGGCGGATGTCGGTACCGCGGCCGGCCATCTGCGTCGACACGGTCACCGTCCCCGGCACACCGGCCTCGGCGATGATCGCGGCCTCCTCGGCGTCGTTCTTCGCGTTCAGTACGACGTGGGTGATCTCGGCCGCCTCGAGCCGGTCGCTCAGCTGCTCGGACTCCTCGACGCTGTGGGTCCCGATCAGGATCGGCCGGCCGGTCTCGTGCACCTCGGCGATGTGCTCGACCAGGGCGGCGTTCTTCTGCTCGACGGTCAGGTACAGCCGGTCCGGGTCGTCGATCCGGATGTTCGGCTTGTTCGGCGGTACGACGGCCACCTCGACGTCGTAGAACTCCTGCAGCGACTCCCCGACGACGACCGCCGTACCGGTCATGCCGCACAGCGTCTTGTAGCCGGTCACCAGCGCCTGCACGGTGATGCTGTCGAGCACCTCACCGGAGTCGCTGACCGGCACGGCCTCCTTGGCCTCGACCGCCGCCTGCAGACCGTCGGGCCAGCGCTGCAGCTTGGCGATCCGGCCGCGGTTGTTGTTGATCAGGCTGACCTTGCCGTCGCGGACCAGGTAGTCGACGTCCTTGCGCAGCAGCACCTCGGCGTGCAGCGCGACGTTGATCTGGGTCAGCCGGTCGAGGTTGTCGTCCTCGTACAGGTTGATCCCGCCGAGCGTCTCCTCGACCTTGTCCGTGCCCTTGTCGGTCAGTGCAACGGTCCGGCCGTCGCCGTCGATCTCGTAGTCCACGCCCGCTCGCAGTGTCCGGACCAGTTGTACGACGTCGTCGTCCAGCTCCTCGGTCCGGGTCGCGCCGGCCAGCACCAGCGGCACCCGGGCCTCGTCGATCAGCACCGAGTCGGCCTCGTCCACCAGCGCCACGTCCGGCTTCACCGTGACCCGGTCGGCCACGTCGGTGACGAGCCGGTCGCGCAGGATGTCGAACCCGATCTCGCTGACCGGCGCGTAGCAGACGTCCGCCTGGTACGCCGTACGCCGTTCCTCCGGTGTGGACGCCTGGCCGATGTGCGACACGCTCACGCCGAGCAGCTCGTACACCGGGCCCATCCACTCGGCGTCGCGGCGGGCCAGGTAGTCGTTGACCGCGAGCACGTGCACCTTGCGGCCGCCGATCGCGTATCCGGCCGCGGCGATCGCACCGGCCAGCGTCTTGCCCTCACCGGTCGCCATCTCCACGACCCGGCCCTGCAGCATCGCCAGCGCACCGACGACCTGGCCGTCGAACGCGCGCTCGCCGATCGCCCGCTGACCCGCCTCGCGGGCGAGCGCGAGGAACTCGATCTGCTCGTCCTCGTGCAGCCCACCGGTGGTGCGCAGCTCGGCGACCGCCTCGGTCAGCTCTTCGTCGGTCAGGGACTGGACCGATTCCTCCGCCTCGCCGACCAGCTGGGTGAGCCGCTCGTACGGGCCGAGATCGATCGAACCGGGGCGCTGCAGCAGCCGGCGGAAACGAGACGCGATCTTCAGTGCCATGATTCGGCAACGTACAGCCTCGGCGTGTCGTTCCGTGCACCAGGTCAGCGTGTCCCGAGATGTCACGGCCTCCATTCGTACGGCGTCGTCGTGGTGACAGCGTGGAGACCCAGTTTCTGGAGGATCGGGCGGGAGTCCTCGGAGGCATCCACCCGGATGAACTCGTAGCCGCGCTCCTTCGCCAGCCGGGCCCGGTGCGCCAGCACCGCGCTGTACAACCCCTGCCGCCGCCACTCCGGCAGCGTCCCGCCGCCCCACAGACTGGCGAACCCCGTCCCCGGGTGGAATCGCACCCACGCAGCCGTCAGCGCCGGCCCGTCCGGCCCCCGCAACACGTCCTCGACCAGGAACACCGACAACCGGTCCGGGAACATCCGCGCCTCGCCGGCCAACCGCTCCTCGATCCGCTCCAGCCCGTTGTGCCACAACGTGTCCATCAGTACGGCGATCCGGTGATAGTCGGCCGGGCCGTCGGCCTCCCGCAGCCGCACCTTCGACGGCAGCGCGGACGGTCGCGCCAGGATCGCGTCGATCTCGCCGAGGATCAGCGTCTCCGGCTCCTCCGCGGTGAACCCGGCCCGGACCAGCCGCTCACCAAGGTCGGCCGGTTCGTCGTACGCGTAGGTCTTCCACTCGAACGGCAGGCCGCGCTCGCGGAAGAAGGCGACCTCGGCCGCGATCACCCCGTCCGGGTCGTCGCCCAGCCCACGCGGGGTCTCGACGAATCCGGCGCCGTCGGGTCCTTCGACGTACGAGCGGTGCACCAGGCCGTCGTGTTCCACCTTCCAGCCGGGGATCGTGTCCGCGTCCGGCAGCCGGATCCGGCGGTGGAACACCTCGAGCAGCTCATCTGGGGTCATCTGCACATCGTGCCTGAGCGACTACCAGAAATCACCAGGCCTGAATGCCAACCAGTTGGCCACTGGTCTCGTCCAAGTCAGTGTTCCTGAAAGGGGGGACATCATGTACATCCACCACATCACTCGCAAGACGATCCTCGCCGCTCTCGCCATCATGGCGGTCCCGGCAGCAGCGATCGCCGCACCGGCCGTCGTCGGCTCGTCGTCCGCCCCCCAGACCGTCGCCGTCGCCGGCAGCACCGCGACTTCCTGCCCGCGCGGCTGGGGATCGTTGCCCGAGGCAAACAGTCGGATGGTGCAGTCGCCGATCACGAACGTCCGCACCGGAAGGCATGCCTGCTTCGACCGGCTGGTCGTCGACCTCCGCGGCCGCGCGCCCGGGTACGACGTCCGCTACGTCACCAACGTCACCCAGGACGGCTCCGGTTTCACTGTCCCGCTCCGCGGCGGCGCGAAGCTGCAGATCATCGTCCGGGCCCCGGCGCACACCTCGGCCGGCCAGCCGACGTACCAACCGGCGAACAAGCGTGAACTGACCAACGTGTCCGGCTACAGCACCTTCCGCCAGGTCGCGTACGCCGGCAGCTTCGAGGGCCAGACCACGATCGGCCTCGGCGTCCGCGCCCGCCTGCCGTTCCGCGTCTTCACGCTGGCCGGCCCTGGCTCCAACAGCCGCTTGGTGATCGACGTCGCTCACCACTGGTAAAGACCCCACCCCAGCGGTCGCCCGGAGTTCCCCCACCGGGCGACCGCCCTTACCTCAGGCCGGTGACCGTGAATGTCTAGTGTCCAGGTAGTAATACAGCGGGTGATGACCCGTTGCGAACTGTCACCATCACTGGGTGAAGACCTTACGCAGACCCCTTGCCCTGGGAGTCGTACCCGCCCTCGCCCTGTCCGCTCTGATCGCTGTCCCCTCCGCGGCCTCGACCAGCACGGCAGATGTCGCACTCGAGTGGTACGACGTCACCGCTGACACGATCACCGCCGCCGGTGCGCCCACGCAGGTGACCAACAACCGCACCTGGGCGATCGGCTGGCTTGCCGCCAGTCGCGCCCTCCTACGGTCGCCGGCCGACTCGGCGCCGTACAACGAAGCTGCCCTGGCCGGTGCGGTCCACGAGACCCTGGTGACACTCGTACCGGCCCGCAAGACCGACCTGGACCAGTCGCTGGCCACCACGCTGGCCCGCATCCCAGACGGTGCCGCCGAGACCGCGGGGCTCGCCGCGGGACGCCAACAAGCAAAGGAAGTCCTGGCCTCCCGGGCCAACGACGGACTGGACCCCGCATCGATCAATGCGCCTTTCACTCCCCCGTCAACGAACCCGGGCGTCTGGCGGCCCACACCGCCCAGCTACAGCCCTGCTACGCAGTACGGGAACCGCCTGGCCAAGCCGTTCCTGTTGAAGAGTGCCAGCCAGTTCCGGCCAGGCCCGCCGCCCGCGCTCGGGTCTCCGCGCTACAACCGCGACCTCGCCGAGGTCCGCGCCGACGGTGCACTCAACAGCAGCACACGCACCCAGGCCCAGACCGACACCGCCACCTTCTGGCTCGGCTCGTCGTACGTGCTCTACACCGCTCCGCTGCGGGTAGCGCTCGCCGAGGCCGCAGGACACCAGGTGGTCGAGCGAGCCAAGCTGGTCGCGCTGTTCCACGTGGCCTCGGTGGACACGCAGATCGCGACGTCTGACACGAAGTACGCCTACCAGCGCTGGCGTCCGGTCACAGCACTCCGTGCGACCACCGACCCGGACTGGACGCCCCTGCACAACACTCCGGCCCACCCGGACTACCCGAGCGGGCACAACACCTACTCCGGCGCAGCCGAGCAGGTGCTGACCACTCTGGTCGGAGCACGCACCGCCAAGCCGTACACGATCGGCAGCCCATCGGCACCTGGTGTCACCCGCACGTACGGCGACTGGCGCCAACTGACCGTGGAGAACGTCGATGCCCGGGTCTGGTCCGGCATCCACACCCGCACGGCGGACACGGTCGGCGTGACCCTGGGCAAGCAGGTCGCAGCCAACGCCGTACGCAACGCCGACAAGCTGTTCCGGTGAACCCACGCTCCGGCGGGCGATGGCGGACCGCCCGCCGGAGCGTGTCTCCTACAGAACGCGGTTGAGCAGGTCGAAGAAGGTGTTGCCGAGGACCAGTTCGTACGGGTCCGTCAGCAGTGGCGCCAACTCGGCGATGTCCGACGGCGTCCAGCCCCAGGCGTTGATACCGCCGGCGATGAAGAGCGGCTTGCTGCCGTCCCAGCCGGCGATGTGGGCGTCCAGGGCAGCCTTGTACTCAACGGCTTTCCCAGGTGCGCCGAAGTTCCCGATGATCGGCAGGCCACCTCGTCGTACCAGGAGATCACCGCCCTCCCAGGACTGGATGATCCCCTTCAGCGGCGTGTGATCGGCGTACCCCTGAGCGATCTCCTCGGGGAACGCGACCCAGCCGTTCGCGTCCCGATGGTTGTAGGCGTACACAAGGTCCATCCCGGTACGGCGCATGAACGCACCGGACAGCTTGAGATACGCGGTCAGCTGGTCGGCCGGCCACGAGCCCGGGTAGGTGTAACCGGCTCCGGACGGTCCACAGATCAGCAGGTCGTTCGCTGTAGCGGTCCGCTGGTAGTAGCTGAACAGGCCGGGCCCGATCTCGGCGAGCAGCGGGCTGATCGTCCAGTTGACCATCCCCTCGCCGCGCTTCGGGTCGTCCCACAGGTCGCGCATCCGCCGCTGGCAGTACTGCACGTTGTCGCCCTCGCCGAAGGTCAGCGTGACGTAGACCTTGTTCTTCGGCTCCAGCCGCCGTACCGGCCGGACCTTGTCCGAGATCGGCGCGACGAACCCGGAGTGCACGGTGCCGTTCATGTAGAAGTCCGCGGGGATCACCTGCGAACCACCTTGGGACGCGAGGTCGACACCGCTCCACTCCCCCGCGACGTCGTTCGAGAACCAGCCCGCGTACGGAACGGTCGGGCCGACCCTGTCGAAGTGCTCGGTCAGCAGGTCGCCGGTCGGGCCGTTCGGCGGCAGCCAACTCACCAGGGCCTTGGTCGCCACCACGTAGTCGCGGAAGTACGGGAACGGCTCGATCCGGGTCGGCGCGGTGTCGGTCGCGGTGACCAGATACTGGTTCCACATCTCGACTGTCACCACCAGGCTCGTCGTACCGGCCGGCGGGGCGAAGCGGTAGATCCAGAAGTTCCCGCCGTCGGCGAACCGGTTGCCCTCGCCGCCGATCGAGGAGTTCGCACCTTCGAACAGGTACGGCGCCTCTTCCGGTGTGTTCGGCAGGAACCGGGCGATCTCGGTCCCGTTGGCCTTGACCGACACCGACAGCACCGACGCACCCCAGCCGTCGTCGCCGAACGAGTCCCCGAACCGGACGAACACCGCCTCCTTGCCGAGCTTGGCGGAGACGTCGAGGTCGTAGCTGCCGCGGTTCGAGGAGTCGCGGATCTGCCGGGTCTCGCGGGCGATCTCCTGCCAGACGACGTTCTCGGCCTGGACCACCATCGTCGGCGGAAGGCCGGTGAGCAGCTTCTGGTTGCAACGCGGGAACAGGTTGTCCAACTGCCAGCGATACGTCTTCACCCGATCGCCGTCGAAGACACCGCGCAGGTCCTTCACGATCCGCAGGCCGTGCGCCTTGGCCTGATCGGCGTCCGCGACGACCGCGTTCTCCAGCCCGGCCAGCGTGGTGGCGACGTTGAGGGAGTCCGGTACGGCGGGATCGTGAACGATCGCGCCCCGGATCCGGTGCCGGAACTTCGCGATCAGGTCGAGCGGATCGTCGTACCGGGTGGTGGGCAGGCGCATGTCCGCCAGCCATTTGGCGTCCGGACCGTCGGGGGTGCCGGGTGAGTAGAGGAAGTAGAGCTCGGGCTTGGTGCGGTTGACGATGCCCTGCAAGGTGGTCAGCAGGGTCTGATCCCCGCCGCTCAACTTGCTGACATCGCCGTAATGCAAGCGCTCCGGCCGGCCGAAGCCGGGCAGCAGCCGGGTCGCACCGGCCGAAGCATTGGCAGCGTTGTCGGCCGCGGCCGCGGGCAGGGCCTGGAAGACCCCGAACCCACCCGCCGTCACCGCACCACTGCCCGCCAGGAACGTTCGTCTCGAGACCATCGTGACCACTCCCCTGTCGCTGACATCGATGTCAAATCAGCGGGGAGATTAGCAACGACAAGAGAGCGTGTACATAGCTCGTTACAACGTTGACCAGAGCAATCTGGAATCGTTTCCGCCCACAACCTCCCCCACGCGCGCTGCGCGCTTATCGCGCGCGGGTTCGGCCGGGCTGCCGGCTACCCGAGATTCGGATCAGAAGATCCCGTTGAATCGTCATCCGACAAGGCTCACCCGGTTCCCAACGGGCTTGACGCATTCCGATATAGGTATATGTTAGCTGCCATGGCACGAGCAGCGACGACTTCGGACGTCTTCAACGCGATCGCCGAGCCGCAGCGCCGCGAGATCCTGGTGCTGCTGCGGGCGGGTGAGCGGCCGGTGACCGACCTGGCCCAGGAGCTGGGGATGACCCAGCCGGGGGCATCCAAACACCTGCGGGTGCTCCGGGAGGTGGGGCTGGTGCGGGACCGCAAGGCAGGCAAGCAGCGCCTCTACGGCCTTGACGCTCGCGGGCTGCGACCGGTCCACGAGTGGACCGGCGGGTTCGAGCGGTTCTGGAACGAGAGCTTCGACCGACTGGACGCCTACGTGCAGGACCTCAAGCAGGGAAGGCAGGAGGAGTAGCTGATGAGTGCGACGGAACGAGGAGCGCCAGTGCAGTCCGCGACGGCCGACCGCGAGATCGTCATCTCCCGGGTCATCGACGCCCGTCGGGAGCTGGTGTTCGAGGCGTTCACCGAGGTGCGGCACCTGTCGCGATGGTGGGGACCGGAGGGGTTCACCACCACCACGCGGGCGTTCGAGTTCCGCGTCGGCGGGGTGTGGGACTTCGTGCTGCACGGGCCGGACGGCACGGACTACACCGAGTGGATCTCCTGGACCGAGATCGTCCCGCCGGAGCGGATCGCGTTGCTGCACGGTGAGTCCCGCGACGACCCGAACGCCTTCGAGTCGGTCCTGACGTTCGAGCCCGACGGCGCGGCGACCCGGATTGAGATGCGCACGGTGTTCCCCACCAAGGAGCTGCGCGACGAGGCGGTCGAGAAATACCACGCGATCGAGGGCGGTCAGCAGACCCTGAGCAATCTGGCTGCCTACGTCGCCGAGATCGTTCGGAAGGGAGCTGAGGGCTGATGGCCGGGAAGGTGTTCTTCAGCGTGTCGATGTCGCTGGACGGTTTCATCGCGCCCGAGTCCCCCGAGGAATTGATGGGGCGGCAGTGGATGGAACTGCAGCGGTGGATGTTCCCACTGCGGTTCACCCGGGAGAACCTGAAGCTCGGCGCGGGCGGCGAGGAAGGGCGCGACAACGACATCGCGCGGGAGACATTCGAGCGCACAGGCGCGAGCGTGATGGGCAAGCGCATGTTCGAGGCCGGCGAGCAGGCGTGGCCTGAGGAGGCGCCGTTCCACACGCCAGTCTTCGTCGTGACGCACGAGAAGCGTGATCCATGGGAGCGCCCCGGCGGGACCACGTTCTACTTCGTCAACGACGGGATCGAGCCCGCGCTCGACCAGGCCCGCGAGGCCGCCGGCGACCGCGACGTCCGCATCGCCGGCGGCGGCGCGACGATTGTGGAGCACCTGACCGCCGGCCTGGTCGACGAGTTCTCGATCGCGCTGTCACCCGTGCTGTTCGGCGCCGGAATCCGCCTGTTCGAGGGCGTGGACGCGTCCAGGGTCGCGCTGGAGCCGGTCCGTTCGGAGCCGTCGCCGCGGGTGACCCACCTGACCTACGCCGTGCACCCACGGTAGCCGCAGCGCACGCGTGGGTGTTACCAGGCGCGGTGGAGGATTTCGGTGGCTTCGGGGAGGCTTAGGCCGGCGCGGTGGGCGGCGTGGGCGAAGACGGTGGCGGCGGCGCGGGTTTCCTCGTCGTCGACTCGGCTGCGGGAGGCGAGCACGAAGGTGCCGTTGCGTCCGCGGGTCTCGATCAGGTGCTCGGCCTCGAGCTCCTTGTACGCGCGAGCCACCGTGTTCACCGCCAGCCCCAGGTCTCCGGCCAGCTGACGAACCGTCGGCAGCCGCGTCCCCTGCGCCAGCTCACCGCGCCGGATCAGCCCGTCGATCTGGTCCTTCACCTGCTCGTACGGCGGCTTGGCCGCAGCCGGGTCGACCGAGATGATCACGCGACCACCGGCCGCTTGCTGATGGCAACCATCCGGACCTCCGAGTCTTTGTGCCGAACGTATTGACACAAAGACTCGGGGTCAAGTGGATCAGGCGAAGTCCTCCGGGCTGTAGGGCTTCTGCTCGACCAGGACGAGCCAGTTGCCGGAGTTGTCCCGCAGTACCGCCTCCACGCCGTACGGGCGGTCGGATGGTTCCTGGATGTACTCGACGCCCTTGGCGACCAGTTCCTGGAAGGTCTTGTGGCAGTCGTCGGTGGCGATCCCGAACCCGTGCATCGATCCCTTCGCCAGGCTCCGCCGGATCACGTCCGCGGCTTCCTCGTCCAGCGGCGGTCCGGGCAGCATCAGCGCCAGCCGCAGCTCGGGGTGGTCGGCCTGGTACACGGTGCACCAGCGGAAGTCGCCGAGGTTGATGTCTTCCTTGAGCACGAAGCCCAGCTTCTCGGTGTAGAACGCCTTCGCCTCGTCGATGTCGCTGACGTAGACGGTCACCAGGCTGACGTTGGTGATCACGGTTCCTCCTCGGAGATGTCGTCGTCGGTACGACGGTAGGCCCCGGCCGACCCTGATGGCTTCTCCGGAATTGCGGAGTTCAGCCCGAGCATGAATACGAAGCAGCCGGGGATCCGCGCGCCGGACTGGGTTCGCTGGTACTGCGACGGACTCATCCCGACCAGTTCGGTGAACCGCTGCGAGAACGACCCGAGACTGCTGTACCCGACCAGCCCGCACACCTCGGTCACGGTCAGGTTCGTGGCCCGGAGCAGGTCGGTGGCCCGCTCGATCCGGCGCCGGGTGACGTACTGCATCGGCGTCTCGCCGTACTCGGCCGCGAAACACCGCAGGAAGTGGTACTTCGACACGCCGGCCGCGGCCGCCAGCCCGGCCAGATCGAGCGGCTCCGCATAGTTGCGGTCAGCAACATCCCGCGCACGCCGCAGATGCGCCAGCAACTCGACCGGTACACCACCCACCACCCTCCGAGCCTAGACCGTTGACCGGCGCCGGGGGCTGGCGCGACCCTGACCACAGGGAGGGGAGGTCGGGATGCGGCGGGACGCGGCGAGCGAGTACCTGCGCGGAGCCCTCTGGGCGATGCCGTCGGTGGCGGTGCTGATCGCCCTGATCGCCGGCTCGGGTCTGTCGTTCATCGAGGTGGAGCCGGGGTCCTGGCGGGACCGCTTCCTGTTCCAGGGCACCGCCGACGACGCCCGGACCCTGCTGATCGCGATCGCCAGCACGATGGCCACCGTGATCGCCCTGGTGCTCGGCCTCACCGTGGTGGCACTCCAGCTCGCTTCCACCCAGTTCTCCCCCAGGCTGCTGCGCAATTTCCTCCGCGACCGGGTGAACCAGTTCGTGCTGAGCGTCTTCGTGGCGACTTTCGTCTACAGCAGCGCCGGCCTCTACACGGTCGGGGTGAAGGCCGGCGAGCGGACCGACCAGTACCCGCGACTCGCGGTCACTGTCGCGCTGGCGCTGCTCTTCGTCAGCCTGCTGATGCTGGTGTTCTTCGTCCATCACCTGACCCACTCGATCCAGATCGACGAGGTCATGCGCAAGGTCGAACGGAGAACGCTCCAGGTGATCGACCGCGACCTGCCGACGATCGGCGTGACGACCGAGCCTCGCCCGGAACCACCGGAGTGGGCAGTCGACGTACCGGCGTACCGCTCCGGCTACGTACAGACCATCCACCCCGAGCCCCTGGTCGCCGCCGCGACCGCCGCGGGTGTGACGGCGTCGGTGACGCGCATGGTCGGTGAGCACGTCATCGCCGGGTCCGCGCTAGTCCAGGTCTGGCAGGACCCGCCCGGCCCGCCACCTGCCCTGGATCGGCTCGCCGCGGCGACGAGGGACTCCATCCGGATCGGCTTCGAGCGCACAGCCGAGCAGGACGTCGCGTTCGGCGTCCGGCAACTCGCTGACATCGCGGTGAAGGCGCTGTCGGCGGCCATCAACGACCCCTACACCTCGATCCAGGCGATCGAGCACCTGTCCGTCGTGATGGCCTCGCTGGCCAGGCGTGAACTCGGCAGCCAGCTACTGCGTGACCAGGCCGGCGTGTTGCGGGTCGTCGTACCCGGGCGAGATCTCCAGTACTACCTCGATCTGGCCTGTGGACAGGTACGGCGGTATGGCAAGGCGGAGCCGCGAGTCGTCCGGGCGCAGCTCCGGACCCTGCACAGCACCGGGCAGTTCTGCTCCGATGACGACGGCCGGCGCCTCGTCATCGACCAACTGAAGTTGTTGATGGCCGACGCCGAGCAGGCCATCTTCCAGCCCGCCGACTTCGTCCTCGTCCGCGAGCACGCCGACCGCGTCCTTCGCGAACTGAGTGCTCAGGCCTCCCCGCGGAGGAAGGACTCGACGACCGCCAGGTAGCGGTCCGGCTCCTCGACGTTCGGCAGGTGGCTGGACTCGGCGAACGTCTCCCAGCGGGCACCGGGGATCAGGTCCGCGTACGGCGACACGCACACCGGCTGCGCCTCGTCGTACTGACCGGAGATGACAAGCGTTGGTACGGCGATGTGCGGCAGCCGGTCGATGACGGACCAGTCCTTCATGCTGCCGACGACGTGGAACTCACTCGGGCCGTTCATCGTGTGGTAGACGGTCGGGTTCTCGTCCATCGCCGCGAAGGCGGCCGCCACCTCGGGCGGATTCGGCACCACCCGGCAGACGTGCCGGTCGTAGAACACCTTCATCGCGGCGTGGTACTCCGGGGAGTCCGTGGTCCCGGCCTCCTCGTGCTTGCGCAGCGTCTCGTCGACGTCGGCCGGCAGCTCCGCCCGCAGCGCGGCCGCGGCCTCGAGCCACAACGGCATCGACGCCGGCGAGTTGGAGATGACGAGCCGCTTCAGCCCGGCCGGACGTCGTACGGCGTGCTCCGACCCGAGCATCCCGCCCCACGACTGACCGAGCAGGTGATAGCTGTCCGCGATGCCGAGGTGGTCCAGCAGGTTGTCCAGCTCGGCCAGGAAGAGATCGACGTTCCAGTACGACGGATCCGCGTCAGGCAGATGGGTCGAGTTGCCGCACCCGATCTGGTCATAGTGGATCACCGGCCGGGCCGGACCGTCGGGATCCGCGATCGCGGTCAACGACAGCAGGTACTGATGCGTCGCCCCCGGACCGCCGTGCGCGGTCACCAACGGTGTGACACCGGACGCCAGGTCCCCGGTGATCCGATACCAAGTCTCGCCGTCGGAGAACGGCACCCGCCCCTCAGTCGTCGGCGGCAAGATCTCGTAGGTCATAGGTTGGATCGTATGAGGGTCGGACAAGGTGGAGACGGGCCAGGACCACATACGCCGGACGGCAGCGCTGTCGAGCTGTACGAACTCGCCCCTGTCACCGGCGAGGACGAGGTGATCGACGCCGCGATCGAGCCGGCAGCACCATCGTCGAACTCGGCTGTGGGACCGGCCGGATCAGCCGACCATTGCTTGCCCTCGGCCACCACGTGGTCGCCGTCGACGAGTCGCCGCAGGTGCCCGAGATGCTCCAAGGATCTTCCGTCCGGGAGAAAGACGATCGCCGCTTCGTCATCTCCGACGTCGAGCACCTGCCCGGCAACCGACAAGACCTGGGTCCGCGCCAAGCTCACCTGAGCCTGTGAGTTACGGGCGGCTTCAGCTACTGCTGGGCGTCGCCCTTCTTCTCCGGCTTGGCGTCGACGCCGGCCTCCTTGCGCTGCTCCGGCGTGATCGGCGCCGGCGCGGCCGTCAGCGGGTCGAAGCCGCCGCCGGACTTCGGGAAGGCGATCACGTCGCGGATCGACTCGGTGCCGGCCAGCAGCGCGGTGATCCGGTCCCAGCCGAACGCGATGCCGCCGTGCGGCGGCGCGCCGAACTTGAACGCGTCGAGCAGGAAGCCGAACTTCTCGGTCGCCTCCTCGTCGGTCAGCCCCATCACCGCGAACACCCGCTTCTGCACGTCCTCGCGGTGGATACGGATCGACCCGCCACCGATCTCGTTGCCGTTGCAGACGATGTCGTATGCATACGCCAGCGCCGACCCCGGGTCGGTGTCGAACGTGGCCAGCGAGTCCGGCTTCGGCGACGTGAAGGCATGGTGTACGGCGGTCCACGCGCCGGAACCGACCGCGACATCACCCGCGGCGGTCGCCTCGTCGGCCGGCTCGAACAGCGGTGCGTCGACGACCCACACGAACGACCAGGCCGACTCGTCGATCAGGCCGCCACGACGGCCGATCTCCAGCCGGGCCGCACCGAGCAGCGCCCGCGACGACTTGACCGGACCGGCGGCGAAGAAGATGCAGTCACCCGGCTTCGCGCCGACGTGGTCGGCGATGCCCGCGCGCTCCTCCTCGGACAGGTTCTTGGCGACCGGGCCGGCGAGCTCGCCGTCCTGGCCGACCAGCACGTACGCCAGACCGCGCGCACCCCGCTGCTTGGCCCAGTCCTGCCACGCGTCCAGCTGCTTCCGCGGCTGGTCCGCGCCACCCGGCATCACGACCGCACCGACGTACGGCGCCTGGAACACCCGGAACGGCGTGTTCTTGAAGTACTCGGTGCACTCGACCAGCTCCAGGCCCATCCGCAGATCCGGCTTGTCACTGCCGAACCGCGCCATCGCCTCGGCGTACGTCATCCGCGGGAGCGGCGTCTGGACGTCGTACCCGACGAGCTTCCAGAGCGCGGTCAGGATCTCCTCGGACAGTGCGATCACGTCGTCCTGGTCGACGAAGCTCATCTCGACGTCGAGCTGGGTGAACTCCGGCTGCCGGTCGGCGCGGAAGTCCTCGTCGCGGTAGCAGCGGGCGATCTGGTAGTACCGCTCCATCCCGGCCACCATCAGCAGCTGCTTGAACAGCTGCGGCGACTGCGGCAGCGCGTACCACGAGCCCGGCTGCAGGCGGGCCGGCACCAGGAAGTCGCGAGCGCCCTCCGGCGTCGACTTGGTCAGCGTCGGCGTTTCGATCTCGACGAAGTCGTGCTTGGCCAGCACCTCACGTGCTGCCTTGTTGACCTCGCTGCGCAGGCGAAGCGCCGTACCCGGGCCCTGGCGACGCAGGTCGAGGTAGCGGTACTTCAGCCGGACCTCTTCGTTCACCGGGGTCGCGTGGTGCTCCTCGACCGGGAACGGCAGCGGCGCGGCCTCGTTGAGGACCTCCACCTCGGAGGCGATCACCTCGATCTCGCCGGTCGGCAGGTTCGGGTTCGCGTTGCCCTCGGGGCGGGCGCTCACCTCGCCGGTGATCTTCAGGCAGAACTCGGCCCGCAGCGGGTGCGCGACCTCCTCGTCCCGGATGACCACCTGGACGGTGCCGCTGGAGTCGCGCAGGTCGATGAACGCCACGCCGCCGTGATCACGCCGCCGCGCCACCCAGCCGGCCAGGGTGACGGTCTGCCCGGTGTGCTCGGCGCGCAACGAGCCTGCGGAATGGGTACGGATCACTGGTTCTCCTGAGGTGTGTCGATACGGGGAAGAAGGTCTGTCGCGGCGGGGGTCCAGGTGGCGGGATCGGCGGGCACCTGCTCGCCGCTGCGGATGTCCTTCACCTCGGGGCCGTTCTCGGTGCTGAACCACACGAACGGGATGCCGCGCCGGTCCGCGAACCGGATCTGCTTCCCGAACTTGGCCGCCGCCGGCGCCACCTCCACCGGGATCCCCCTGGCACGTAGCTGTGCCGCCGTACGCATGGCCTCGGCCCGGTCCTCTTCGGCGTTCAGCGCGATGACGACGGCGGTCGGCGTACTGCGGGTGGCCTTCACCAGCCCCTTGCTGAGCAGCCGGTGCAAGAGCCGGGAGACGCCGATCGAGATCCCGACACCCGGGTACGTCGTCTTGCCGTCGGAGGCGAGCGAGTCGTACCGGCCACCGGAGCAGATCGACCCGTACGACTCATCGCCGATCAACTGGGTCTCGTAGACGGTGCCCGTGTAGTAGTCCAGGCCGCGGGCGATCTTGAGGTCGGCCAGCAACAGGCCTGGTGCGTGCTCGTTGGCGGCCGTCATGATCTGGGTCAGCCGCTCGAGGCCCTCGTCGAGGATCTCGTGCTGGACGCCGAGCGCCCGGACCTGATCGGCGAACGAAGCGTCCGCGGTGGCGATCTCGGCCAGCCGCAGTACCTGCTTGGCCGTCTCCGGGGACAGCCCCGGCCCGCCGGTCAGCAGGTCGGTCACCTTGTCCGGGCCGATCTTGTCCAGCTTGTCGACGATCCGGAGCACAGCGGGGATGTCCTCGATGCCGAGCCCGCGGTAGAAGCCCTCCGGGATCTGCCGGGTGTTCACCTGGATCCGGAACGCCGGGATCGGCAGCTTGCGGAACGCGTCCGCGATCACCAGCGGCAGCTCCACCTCGTAGTGGAACGGCAGCTCACCGCTGTCGACGATGTCGATGTCGGCCTGGGTGAACTCGCGGAACCGGCCCTCCTGGGGGCGCTCGCCCCGCCACACCTTCTGGATCTGGTAGCGCCGGAACGGGAACACCAGCTTGCCGCTGTTCTCCAGCACGTAGCGGGCGAACGGCACGGTCAGGTCGAAGTGCAGACCGAGCGCCGCGTCCTCGTCGCTGTCCGCGGCCAAGCGCCGTACGCCGTAGATCTCCTTGTCGGCGTCCTCGCCCTGGTTGGACAGCCGCTCGACCGGCTCCACCGCGCGCGTCTCGATCGACGCGAATCCGTGCAGCTCGAACGTCTCCCGGATCACGTCGAGGAACTGCTGCTCGACGATCCGGTCTGCGGGCAAATACTCCGGGAACCCGCTGAGCGGGGTCACCTTACTCATGACTTCGGTATCTCCAGGTCCTGCAAGTAGGGGTTGGTCGCCTTCTCCCGGCCGATCGTGGTCTGGCCGCCATGACCCGGCAGGACGACGATCTCGTCGCGCATCGGCAGGATCTTGGTGGCCAACGTATGCAGCATGGCCGGATGATCGCCGCCTGGCAGATCCGTCCGGCCGATCGACCCGGCGAACAACACGTCACCGGAGAACAGAACCGCGGGCACGTCTTCCGGCCCGTCGTACGGCGTGGTGAACGTGACCGAACCCCGGGTGTGACCGGGGGTGTGGTCGACGGTGAAGCTCAGGCCGGCCAGCTCCAGGTCGAGACCGTCCTTGAGCTCCGCGACGTCGTCGGGCTCGGCGAACTCGTGGTTGCCGCCGAGCAGCATCCGCGCCGACTCCGGGCTGATCCCAGCCATCGGGTCGCTCAGCAGGTGCCGGTCGTCGGGGTGGATCCAGGCGGTCGCGTCGTACGTCCCGCAGACCGGAAGTACGGAAAACATGTGGTCGACGTGACCGTGTGTGAGCAGCACCGCGACCGGCTTCAGCTTGTTCTCCCGGACCACCTGCTCGACCCCCGCGGTCGCGTCCTGACCGGGGTCGATGACGAGGCATTCCGCGCCCTGGCCGGTGGCGACGACGTAGCAGTTCGTACCCCACGACCCCGCGGGGAACCCGGCGATGAGCACGACTGACCTTCCTGGAACGGTTCGGGACCACCCAAGGCTACCGGTGTCGCACGGGTGAGTTCGAACCGGATTGTGACGCAACACCGTTGCGCCGGGGCGGCGAGTTTGTGATTGTTCAGAGATAAGCGTCGAGAACAGCGGCTCGACGCGCCCGGACGGACCCTGTTCGCGCGGTTGAACCAGGGACTGACCAGAATGGGCAACGAGCGCAGTACATACCGCCGGAAGGGGCGAGTTGTGGCCGGAGAGAGCTGGGGCCGGGTAGCGGAGGACGGAACGGTCTTCGTACGGACCAAGGACGGTGAACGGGCAGTCGGCCAGTGGCCGGACGCGAACCCAGAGGAGGCCCTCGCCTTCTACACCCGCCGGTACGACGCACTGGCGTTCGAGGTGGACCTGCTGGAGAAGCGCGTCCAGGCGGGCACCGTGTCCCCCGACGACGCCCGGGCCGCGGTGAAGAAGGTGACCAGCGCGATCGTCGACGCCCAGGCGGTCGGCGACCTCGACGGCCTGCAGGCCCGGCTGGAAGCGCTCACCCCGCTGGTCGCCCAGCAGCGCGAGAAGCGCAAGGCCGAGCGGGCCGCGAAGGTCGAGGAGGCACGCTCCGCCAAGACCAAGATCGCCACCGAGGCCGAGACGATCGCGGCCGGTACGGACTGGCGCCACGGCGTCACCCGGCTGCGCGAGCTGCTGGACGAGTGGAAGGCGCTGCCGCGGCTGGACAAGTCCAGCGACGACGAGCTGTGGCACCGGTTCTCCTCGGCGCGGACGACGTACACCCGACACCGTAAGCAGCACTTCGCCGAGCTGTCCTCGAAGCGCGAGGAAGCCGCCGTGGTGAAGGAGCGGCTGGCCGCCGAGGCGGAGACGCTCGCGTCGTCCACCGACTGGGGCCCGACGTCCGGGCGCTTCCGCGACCTGATGCGGCAGTGGAAGGCCGCCGGCCCGGCGCCGCGCGAGGTCGACGACAAGCTGTGGGCCCGCTTCCGCGCCGCCCAGGACACGTTCTTCGGCGCCCGCGACGCGATCCAGGCCGAGGAGAACGCCGAGCAGGTCGAGAACCTCAAGGCCAAGGAAGACCTGCTGGTCGAGATCGAGGCGATCCTGCCGGTCGAGGATGCCAAGGCCGCCCGCGAGCAACTCCGCGAACTGCTCGACCGCTGGGACCAGATCGGCAAGGTCCCGCGCGACTCGATGCGCGCCATCGACTCCCGCCTGCGCGCCGTCGAGCAGGCCGTCAAGGCCGCCGAGGACGAGGTCTGGAACCGCAGCAACCCCGAAGCCCGCGCCCGCGCCGAGGCCACGGTCAAGCAACTCCAGTCCCTCATCGCCGACCTGGAGAAGCAGGCCGCCAAACACGAGGCCCAAGGCAACACCCGCAAAGCCAACGAGGCCCGCGAAGCCATCGCAGCCCGCCGAGAATGGCTGACCCAAGCCCAAAACGCCCTCTCCGACTTCAGCTGAAGCCCTAGCCTGTGGACAACGCCCGGCACGGATCGGCCGATACGGCCATCCTGCTGGGATGTTTCAGTACGACCTGCCCTACTACTTCGCCGGCATCCCCTTCACCCGGCGGCAAGTGCCGCGCAAGCTCGTCTGGCTGCTCGCCCGCGGCGAGATCCGCCAAGTCATCGAGGGCGTGCACGTCGACGTCCGCGTGCCGGACTCACCTGAGCTGCGGGCCGACTCGCTGCGCCTCGTGGTCCCACCGGAGGCTGTCGTCTGTGGTCGGGCAGCCGCGTGGTTGCACGGCATCGATACGACTGCGCTAGGCCCCGAGCCCTCGCTGAGCCCGCAGTGGACCTTCCAGCCGCGGCAAACAGTCGAGGTCCTGGGCCTCAAGGTGCTCACCCCGGCCGCGACAGCCATCGAGCTCGCCCAGCACCTGGATCGCCCCTTCGCGCTGTCCGCCGTGGACGCGCTCCTGCACTCCCGCAAGGTCACACCCGAGGAACTCAAGACCACGTCAGCCGCCTACTTCGCCGACGACAGCACCTCCCGGGTTGCCCAGCTCCTCCGCCACGCCGACGCCCGCGCCGCCTCCCCCGCGGAGTCCTGGCTACGACTGCGGCTGATCGACGCCGGTTTCGGCCGCCCCGACCTGCAGATCCGCGTCGACGGCCCGCGCAACTCGTACCGTCTGGACGTCGGCTACCCGGATCGCCCGGTGGACGGCCGCCGGCTCGGTCTCTAGTACGACAGCGATAGGTGGCACTCGGGCCCCAGAGCTGAGTCGCGGGACGAAGTCCGTCGTACTGAGCTTGACGGCCTCGGGTGGCACATCATCTCGGTACGGCGGACCGACTTGTGGGGCTCGTATCCGGCGTTGGAGCTCGCCGTCGGTGCCTTCCTCTGCCAGCATCCGCGGCTCCCGAGGCGGTGGTGAATAAGCTGGATGGGCCAGAGAGGGGGACGCCTTGCGGTACGCCAGTCACTCGCCCGACTTCCCGTATGACCTGCCGACCATGTGCTACCTCGAGGTCGGTGCCGACGGCTCGGTGCAGTCGCCTCCACCGGATGGTGTCGAGGCGCGGGTGCGGTCGGGTGAGAGCCGCCTGTATGCGGTGTGGCCGGGCAAGTACCGCAGCGACCTGTTCCTCATCGACGACGTCGACGACTACGAGAAGGCCCTCGGCATCCAGCACGACCCCGTCCGCACCGGCTTGCTCGACCACGAGCACCAGATCAGCTGGCAGCTCAGCGCGGACGAGCAGAACCCGACCGCGTCGTACGTCTTCGTCGAGACCACCTTGGACTGCGGGTGTGAGATCAAGGACCTCAAAGCCTTCGCCCGCCAAGCCCGGGCCCAACTCGGCTGGGATATCGCCACCACCGGCGGCTGAGCACTTCAATCCGCTTCACCCCCGACGGCAACCCCCAGGGCCTCACCTACACCCTCCGCATTCGCCGCAAGAGCCTCGCCTAGCTCACAAGCAGAGCCGGCAGTCCGTGTAGTCGCCGAGGAACAACCCGTGCCTGGGGCAACGGGTGAACGCGACCTCAGCCGGACTCGGATCCCACATCCGTGGCAACTCCACCGGCTCCACAGGCGGTCGGTACGAACGGACCACCTCGGCATACTCCGCCAGATACCGATCCGCGTACGGCGCTTCGTAGCTGAGCAACTCCCATCGGAAATGCGCCTGCGCCAGCTCGACCACCCGCACCAGGAACGCCCGCTCAGCTTCCCAGTCGGCCGACCAAGGCAACTCGTCCAGGTCGAAGCTCTCGTTCCCCAGCCCGATCCGCGAATTGCACAGCAGCAACGCGAACCCGCGCTCGAACGACGTCTCCGCCAACTCACAAGCAGGCAGCGCAAGCACGTCAAGGAAGACTTCCGAGCCCCCGTTGGACAGCTTCACCCCCGGCCCGGAGGCCGAGCCGCCGAACCAGTTGCCCACCGCACCTACTGGGTCACGCGGTAGACGTCGAACACGCCCTCGACCGAACGCACGGCCTTGAGCACGTGTCCCAGATGGGTCGGATCACCCATCTCGAAGGTGAAGCGGGACTTGGCGATCCGGTCACGCGTCGTGGTCAGCGCCGCCGAGAGGATGTTGACGTGGTAGTCGGACAGCACCCGGGTGATATCCGACAGCAGCCGCGCCCGGTCCAACGCCTCGACCTGGATCGCGACCAGGAACACCGACTGAGCCGTCGGAGCCCACTCGACCTCGACGATGCGTTCCGGCTGGGTCTGCAGGTTCTCGACGTTCGCACAGTCGGCGCGGTGCACGGACACACCCGCGCCCCGCGTGATCCAGCCGATGATCTCGTCGCCTGGCACCGGCGTACAGCATCGGGCCAGCTTCGACAGCACGTCCGTCGCGCCCTTGACGATGACACCGGCGTCGCCGCGAGCCGACCGCTTCCGCCGCTCCTTCGAGGCCGGCAGCCGGAGGCCCTCGGCCAGGTCCTCGGCCGCGCCCTCCTCACCGCCGTACGTCTCGATCAAGCGCCGTACGACGGCCTGCGCGCTCACGTGGCTCTCGCCGACGGCGGCGTACAGGCCGGTCACGTCGGGATAGCGCAGTGAGTTCGCCACCGCGGTCAGGGTCTCGTGCGACAGCAGGCGCTGGAGCGGCAGGCCCTCCTTGCGGAGCTGCTTGGCGATCGCGTCCTTGCCGTGCTCGATCGCCTCGTCGCGGCGCTCCTTGGAGAACCAGTGCTTGATCTTGTTCCGCGCCCGCGGGCTCTTGACGAACGAGAGCCAGTCGCGCGACGGACCCGCGCCCTGCGCCTTCGAGGTGAAGACCTCGACCACGTCACCGTTCTCGAGCGTGCTTTCCAGCGGGACGAGCCGGCCGTTCACCCGGGCGCCGATACAACGGTGCCCGACCTCGGTGTGGATCGCGTAGGCGAAGTCGACCGGAGACGACCCGGTCGGCAGCGACATCACGTCACCGCGCGGGGTGAAGACGTACACCTCGGAGTTGTTGATCTCGAACCGCAGCGAGTCGAGGAACTCCGACGGGTCGGAGGTCTCCCGCTGCCAGTCGACCAACTGCCGGACCCACGGCATCTCGTTCGGGCCGCCGATCTCGGTGGTCGGCGGACCGGCCACCTCGGGCGCGGCCGTGGTCGGGTCCTCCTTGTACTTCCAGTGCGCGGCGATGCCGTACTCGGCCCGACGGTGCATCGCGAACGACCGGATCTGCAACTCCACCGGCTTGCCCTGCGGGCCGATCACGGTGGTGTGCAGTGACTGGTACATGTTGAACTTCGGCATCGCGATGTAGTCCTTGAACCGGCCGGGCACCGGATTCCACCGCGCGTGCAGGATGCCGAGGGCCGCGTAGCAGTCCCGGACCGACTCGACCAGGACCCGGATGCCGACCAGGTCGTAGATGTCGCCGAACTCGCGGCCGCGGACGATCATCTTCTGGTAGATCGAGTAGTAGTGCTTCGGCCGGCCGGTGACGGTCGCCTTCACCTTCGCGGCGCGCAGGTCCTCGTGCACCTGGTCGATCACGGAGGCGAGGTACTCGTCCCGCGACGGGGCCCGCTCGGCGACCAGCCGGACGATCTCGTCGTACACCTTCGGGTGCAGGGTCGAGAAGGACAGGTCCTCGAGCTCCCACTTGATCGTGTTCATACCGAGCCGGTGGGCCAGCGGGGCGTAGATCTCCAGCGTCTCGCGGGCGATCCGCTCCTGCTTCTCCTGCCGCAGGAACCCCAGCGTGCGCATGTTGTGCAACCGGTCGGCGAGCTTGATCACCAGCACCCGGATGTCCTTGGCCATCGCGACGACCATCTTGCGGATCGTCTCGGCCTGCGCGGACTCGCCGTACTTGACCTTGTCCAGCTTGGTCACGCCGTCGACCAGCATGGCGATCTCTTCGCCGAATTCGCGGGTCAGTTCCTCGACCGTGTACGGCGTGTCCTCGACCGTGTCGTGGAGCAGCGCAGCGCAGAGCGTCGGTGCGGTCATACCGAGCTCGGCCAGGATGGTGGCGACGGCGAGCGGATGGGTGATGTAGGCGTCACCGCTCTTGCGCAACTGGCCGGTGTGGTACTTCTCCGCGGTCCGGTAGGCGCGCTCGATCAGGCCGAGGTCGGCCTTCGGGTGGGTGGCCCGGACGACCCGGAAGAGCGGCTCGAGCATCGGCGCGCGGTTCGGGTGCCTGGTGCCGCCGAGGCGGGCGAGCCGGGCGCGGACCCGGGCCGGTGCGATCCGGGGCGGTTGGGCGGCAGGCGGCGGTGACGGAGCCGGCCGCACAGGCGCGCGCGGAGGCTCCTGCGGTACCACGTTCGGTACCGCTGACGTCATCGCCGGGTCTTCGCCCACGTTTGTGTCCCTCCGCCGACAGAGCACCAGTCTAGGGGGAACCGTCCAACGAGGTTGAAACGCCCTGTGGACAACACGCCGGGCCAGACCCTGATCGCGGAGAGTTATCCGATTTCAGATACGCCGCACGACGCTCAGACCGTGACGATCGCGGTGACTTGCTCCCCCGCGAGCCGCTCCCGGCCCGGCAGGAACGACAGCTCCAGCAGGACCGCCGTGGCCGCAACCTCGGCCCCACCCCGCCGGATCAGCCGCAGGCACGCCTCGACCGTCCCGCCGGTGGCCAGTACGTCGTCGATCACGAGCACCCGGTCGCCCGGGGCGAACGCGTCCTGGTGCACCTCGATGGTCGCCTCGCCGTACTCCAGCGCGTACGACTCCTCGTACGTCGCCGCCGGCAACTTGCCCTTCTTGCGCACCGGCACGAACCCGGCGCCGAGGGCGAGCGCGACCGGGGCCGCGAGGATGAATCCGCGCGCCTCGATCCCGACCACCTTGTCCACCACCGGGTTGCCGTCGTCGTCCTTACCGGACGCGGCCAGCGCCTGGACCACCTGGGCGAAGCCGCTGTGGTCGGCCAGCAGCGGGGTGATGTCCTTGAACACCACCCCCGCCTGCGGGTAGTCCGGGATGTCGCGGATCCCGTCCTTCAGCACCTGCTCCAGTGAGCGCATCACTTACCGCGCTTCGACCGCGGCTTGCGCGACGGCTGCGGGCGGCCGGACCCGGTCGCCTTCATCGGACGGGCAGCCGGGGTCGGCGCCGTACCGGACAGTCTGTCCTGCTTCCGAGCGGCCGGGGCGGCGGGAGCCTTCGTACCGGCACCGGCACCCACCGCGACCGGCGCACCGCCGGCCGGGGCCACCGTGGCGGACTGGGCCCGCTTGGCGGTGACGCGACGGTTCAGCGCCTGCATGCCCGGCTCGCGCTCCTTGAACACCGCGAGCAGCGCCGGCGCGATGAACACCGAGGAGTACGCACCGATGGCGATACCGACGAACAGCGCCAGCGACAGGTCCTTCAGTGGCCCGGTCCCGAGCACGGCGGTGCCGACGACGAGGATCGATCCGACCGGCAGCAGCGCGATCAGCGTGGTGTTGATCGACCGTACGACGGTCTGGTTGACCGCGAGGTTGGTCGCGTCGGAGTAGGTGAACCGGTTGGACCCGGTGATGCCCCGGGTGTTCTCCCGGATCTTGTCGAACACCACGACGGTGTCGTACAGCGAGTACCCCAGGATCGTCAGTACGCCGATCACCGTTGCCGGCGTGACGTCGAAGCCGATCAGCGCGTAGACGCCGACCGTGATCAGGACGTCGTGCAGCAGCGCGATGATGGCGGCCATCGAGGCCTTGGGTTCTCGGAAGTACGCCCAGATGACGATGAAGACCAGGCCGATGAACACGATCAGCGCGATGATCGCCTTGTTCGCGATCTGCTGACCCCAGGAGGCGCCGATCTGCTGCGAGGTCACCTGGTCGACCGAGACTCCGGCCTCCTTGGCGATCGCGGCCCGGACCTTGGTGATGTCGTCCTGGCCCAGCGGCTTGGTCTGCACCCGCACCTTGTCGGCGCCGATGGTGGTGACCACCGGGTCGCCGAGGTCCTTCGCGTTGGTCGCCTTCACCACGTCGGTGAAGTCCTGCACCGTGTTGCTGGTGACCTTGACGTTGGTCTGGTACTCGACGCCGCCCTTGAACTCGATGCCGAGGGCCAGGCCGCGGCTGAACAACCCGATCAGCGAGATGGCCACCAGCACCAGGGAGACCCCGAACCAGAGCTTGCGCTTGCCGATGAAGTCGTAGGAGACCTCACCGCGGTGCAGCTTCGCACCGAGCTGTCCGAGCTTCGACATCAGACCTCCCCTCCCACCGGCTTGCGCGTCGACGGCTTGGCGGGCCGGGCGGACGGCTTCATCTGACCCGGCAGCCGCTCCACCCCGAGATGCTCGGGATCCAGGCCGGACAGCTTGTGGCCGTGCCCGAAGAAGTCGGTCCGGGCCAGCAGTGTGACGACCGGCTTGGTGAAGATGAACACCACGATCAGGTCGATCAGCGTGGTCAGGCCGAGGGTGAACGCGAAGCCGCGGACACTGCCGATCGCCAGGATGTACAGCACCACTGCGGCGAGCAGCGAGATCGAGTCGGCCGCGATGATCGTGTGCTTGGCCCGGATCCAGCCGGTCTCCACCGACGACCGCAGGCTGCGGCCCTCCCGGACCTCGTCGCGGAGTCGTTCGAAGTAGATGACGAACGAGTCGGCGGTGATACCGATGGCCACGATCAGACCGGCGATACCGGCCAGCGTCAGGGTGAAGCCGATCGCCTTACCGAGCAGGACGACGGACGCATACGTCAGTACGGCGGCCGCGGCGAGCGAGAGCACCACGACGAGACCGAGGCCGCGGTAGTAGAGGAAGGAGAACAGGACCACCAGCGCGAGACCGGCGAGACCGGCCCAGATACCCGCGGAGAGCTGGTCGCCACCGAGCTGCGGCGACACCGTCTCGACCGAGGAGATGTCGAACGAGACCGGCAGCGCGCCGTACTTCAGCACGTTCGCCAGGTCGCGCGCCTCGGCCTCGGTGAAGGTACCGGTGATCTGCGCCTGACCGCCCGGGATCGGCTGCGACACGCTCGGGGTCGAGATGGTCTCGCCGTCGAGCACGATCGCGAACAGGTTCTGACCCTCGCCGCGAGCGGAGATGTTCTGCGTGGCCTTGAGGAACTTGTCGCCGCCCTCGCCGGTGAACTTGAGGTTCACCTGCCACTGGAAGCCGCCCTGCGGGATGCCGGCGCTGGCGTCGGACAGGTCGGTGCCCTTCAGGATCGCCGGGCCCAGCAGGTACTTGTACGTACCCTGCCGGTCACAGGCGAACAGCGGCTTGTTCGGGTCGTCGACCTGCTGCTTGTCACCGCACTTGAACGCCGCGAAACCGGCCTGCGTGGCCGCGTCCGGGACGTACTGCAACGGGTCCGTGCTGGCCGCCGGCGTCGACGGAGTCGCGGTCGCCGCCGGGGTGCTCGGCTTCGCGGTCGGCGTAGGCGTCGGGGTCGGCGTGGGGTCGGCGTTCCCGAGCACGCTGCTCCAGGCCCGGCCGTTCGGCGTGCTGCTCGGCTTCACAGTCGCGGAAGCACTGGGCTTGACCGTGGTGCTGGGCTTCGGCGTCGTGGTCGGCTTGGCCGTCGGCGTCCCGGTCGGCGTCGGTGACGGTGTCGGCACCGGTGCGCCCGCCTGGGCGTCGTACACGATCCGGAAGTAGAGCAGGGCGGTCTGGCCGACCTGCTTCACCAGGGCGTCCTGCGTGGCACCCGGAACGGCCACGTTGATGTGGTTCGATCCGGAGGTGGTGATGTCGGCTTCCGCGACACCCGCACCGTTGACCCGCTGGGAGATGATGTTCTTCGCCTCGTTCAGCTGGTCGGCGGTCACCGAACCGCCACCGGCCAGAGACTTCGCGGTCAGCGTGATGGTGGTGCCACCGCGCAGGTCCAGGCCGAGCTTGGGCTTCCAGGTCTTGGTCAGCCCCATGATCCCGAACAGCAGGACCACGATGACCCCCAGGACGATCAGTAGCCGCCCGGGGCGGGATGTCGTCGTCGTTGCCACGTCAAATTCAACCTTTGTGCTTCTGGGCGCGCCGCATCGTCTGGTGGACGCCGGTCGGCGCGCCGCAGGCCGCTAGGACGGGTAAGTCAGTTCTCGGTGTGCGTCGGCGGCAGCTTCGGCGCGTCCTGCACCTTGCCGTCGGCCTTGTCGCCGGCCTTGTCGCGACCCGCGTCCGGCACGTCGACCGGGTCCTTGGCGGGCTCCTCCTCGGCGACCGGCTCGTCCGCCTCGTCCTTGTCCTCGACGGCAGACTCGGCCGGGGTCTCGACGGCGGGGTCCTCGTCCGGGATGACCCGGCCGATCGCGGCCTTGACCACCTGCACCAGGACGCCTTCGGAGATCTCCAGTGTCACGTAGTCCTCGTCGGTCTCCTCGACGATGCCGACCAGGCCACTGGTGGTGATCACCTTGGTGCCGGGGGCGAGCGAGGCGACCGTGTCGGCCTGCCGCTGGCGCTGCTTGCGCTGCGTGCGGCTCATGAACCAGATCATCCCGACGATCAGGATCAGCGGCAGCAGCAGCGTGAAGCCGGAGCCACCCCCGGAGGAGGCCATCGGTACGGCGATCAGTTGCATCGGGACTCAAAATCCTTCGTCGTCGGGAGTACTGGCATCCGGCACGCTCTCTGCTCAAGCGCGCAGGTCGCAACGGAATGACCTGAGGTCAGGCCACCGGGGAGTCTAACCCTGGGTGGCAACAATCACCTCATGACACCGGGTCACGTTTGAATTACTCAATCCGGTACCGGGGCCTTTATTAATCTGTGTCGTCGGTGTCGAAGAGCGTGTCGGCGAACGTCGCGCCCTTCGGGACTTTCAGGCCGATATGCCGCCAGGCCGCGGGCGTGGCGACGCGGCCGCGCGGCGTACGGGCCAGATAGCCGGACCGGACCAGGAATGGTTCGGCCACTTCCTCCACAGTCTCACGTTCTTCCCCGACCGCAACCGCGAGTGTGGAAAGACCGACCGGCCCACCGCCGAATCGACGGCACAGGGCGTCCAGCACGGACCGGTCCAGCCGGTCCAGGCCCATCTTGTCCACCTCGTACAGCTCCAGCGCCGCCTTGGACAGCGCGAGCGTGATGATCCCGTCGGCGCGGACCTCGGCATAGTCGCGGACCCGGCGCAGCAGCCGGTTCGCGATGCGTGGCGTACCGCGGGACCGGGACGCTATCTCGGCCGCGCCCTCGGGGGTGATGTCGACCTCGAGCAGCGCGGCCGACCGGTTCACGATCTTCTCCAGCTCCGCGGCCTCGTAGAACTCCAGGTGACCGGTGAACCCGAACCGGTCCCGCAACGGCCCCGGCAGCAATCCGGCCCGCGTCGTCGCGCCGACCAGAGTGAACGGCGGAATCTCCAACGGGATCGCGGTCGCACCCGGCCCCTTGCCGACGATCACGTCGACCCGGAAATCCTCCATCGCCATGTAGAGCAGTTCCTCGGCCGGCCGGGACATCCGGTGGATCTCGTCGAGAAACAGCACCTCGCCCTCGCTCAGCCCGGACAGGATCGCTGCCAGGTCGCCGGCGTGCTGGATCGCCGGACCGCTGGTGATCCGCAGCGGCGCCGCCATCTCGCTGGCGATGATCATCGCCAGCGTGGTCTTGCCCAGGCCGGGCGGACCGGACAGCAGCACGTGGTCCGGCGCCCGGTTGCGGCCGCGAGCGGCGTGCAGGACCAACTCGAGCTGCTCGCTGACCCGGCGCTGCCCGCCGAACTCGGCCAGCGTGCGCGGCCGCAGCGCGGACTCGATCTTGCGTTCCTCGAGATCCACCGCGTCCGCGGAGACCAGCGGCCGGACGTTGTCCTCCATCGGCTACGCCTTCGACAGCACGCGCAGCGCGGCGCGGAGCAGGTCGGGAACAGACGGGTTCGGGCTGTCGGCGGCGAGCGGCGAAACCGCGGTGACCGCGTCCTCCGCATCGCGGGTGGACCAGCCGAGCCCGACCAGGCCGGCGTGCACCTGCTCCCGCCAGGCCTCCTGGGTCTGCAGCGGCCGGCCGGTCACCGTCCTCGACGGCGCGCCGATCTTGTCCTTCAGCTCCAGCACGATCCGCTGCGCGCCCTTCTTCCCGATACCGGGCACCTTCACCAGCAGGTTGAGATCCTCGGTCGCGACCGCCTGCCGCAACTGATCCGGACTCAGTACGGCGAGGGCCGCCTGCGCCAGCTTCGGCCCGACCCCGGACGCCGTCTGGAGCAGCTCGAACAGGCTCTTCTCGTCGTCGTCGGAGAAGCCGTACAGCGTCAGCGAGTCCTCCCGCACCACCATCGAGGTGGCCACGCGCGCCTCCTGCCCGGGCCGCAGCCCGGCCAGCGTGCCGGGATGGCAGAACACCTGGAGGCCCACTCCCCCGACCTCGATCACGGCACTGTCCACCCCGATGGCCGCCACCGGCCCCCGCACGAACGCGATCATCGCTTGCCCTCCTGTGCCGCCACCGCGGCACGCAGTCGTGCCACCTGCAGGCGCGACTGCGCCTGCGCCAACGCCTCGAGGTTCGCCCGGCTCCCGGCCGCCTCTTGCAGCCGGGACGTCGTACCGCCGCGCCAGACCTGGCAGATCGCCAGCGCCAGCGCGTCCGCCGCGTCGGCCGGGGTCGGCCGCTCGGCCAGCTTCAGGATCCGGGTCACCATCGTGGTGACCTGCTCCTTATCCGCCCGGCCGTTCCCGGTGACGGCTGCCTTCACCTCACTCGGCGTGTGCAACGCGACCGGCAGACCACGCCGGGCCGCGACAACCATGGCCACGCCGGACGCCTGGGCCGTGCCCATCACCGTCCGCACGTTGTGCTGCGCGAAAACCCGCTCCACGGCGACCGAGTCCGGCCGATGCTCGATGATCCACTCCTCCAGCTCAGCCTCGATCCGGACGAGCCTCTTGGACACGTCCAGGTCGGCCGGCGTTCGGATCACCCCGACGGCGACCAGCGCCGGCGGCTTGCCGGGTGAGCCTTCGACGACGCCGAGGCCACACCGGGTCAGCCCCGGGTCGACGCCGAGCACCCGCATGGACCACCTCCGAACGTTTGTTCGACAACCCTAACGGCCGCCGCGGACAGCTCGGAAATCGACGCGCCGGACCGGCGCACACTGCTGTCATGCGGATGGAACTGACGCTGGACTGCACCGACCTGGAGACCCTCGCGGCCTTCTGGTCGGCCGCTCTGAACTACCGCCGGAACCTCCCTGACGTCGAGGGCTACGTCTCCCTCGAACCGCCTTCCCCTGAAGGCATTCCGCTCACCCTGCAACGAGTCCCCGAACCGAAGCTGACCAAGAACCGCCTCCACCTCGATCTGCTCGTCGAGGACGTCGAGGCCGAGGTGAGCCGGCTCCAGGCGCTCGGCGCCCGCCGCCTCGAGGACCACACCGCTTACGGCACCCACTGGTCCGTCCTCGCAGACCCCGAGTCGAACGAGTTCTGCGTCGGCCTGCTCCCCGATCAGAAGTAGTCGAGCATGTACGGCGTCGGCCCGGCGAACACCGGGTCGAGTGAGGCATCCGCCGTACTCGATCCACCTGATGCCAGGCCCGATCCACGGAGCGTGGCGAGCGGCGTACCGGAGTAGAGACCAGCAAGTCCGCGTGGGCCGAGCCGCAGGACGTCACCAGACACCTGGGTCGGCGTCAGCTGGCCAGCCCCATCCGCGACCGAGAGGTGCCAGTCACCGCTGTTGGCTGGTACGTCGGGGTCCTCGAGGCGCAGGTCGATCTCTACAGCGGCCTCAGGCGCGAACCCGCGTGCAGCGATCGCAGCCGGCGCGTCGAGCAGCCGCAGCATCCAGCGCTGGTGCTGCACCTCTTTGTAGGCCTCATGCTCGACCATCAGGTGCACCGGGTCGTCCGGCGAGATGTACGCATGCACAGTGCTGGCGATCGACGAGCCTGAGCCGACGGTTGCCCACAGAGCCCGGGCAGTCGCCTCGGACCCGGCCACGAGCTCGTCCACGCACAGGTCGGAGCCGGACCAGTTGTAGACGACGAAGCCGTCGTCAGCGAGGTACGCGAAGTTCTCCTCGTCCGCGAGCCACTCAGTGACCTCCTTGACCGGCCACACGAGCGGTCCGCTGGTCCGCCGCCGCTCATGCGACTGCCGCACCAGCTCGAGGAACCGCTCCGCATCCTCCGGACCAGCACGCCGTACAGCGACCTCTTTGCCGCCCAGCGCGCGCAGATCACTCGCAGGGAACGAGAACCGGTAGCGACCACCGCCGAACTCGTACCCGAGATGCCGGTAGATCACTGTGGTCGCCGGATACAGCGCGGTGAGCGGGAAGCCCTTGTCCGAGGCACGCTGCAGCACACCGCGCATCAGCTTGCTGCCCACACCACGGCCGCGGTACTCCGGTGCCACGACGACTCCCGCGACACCCGCCACCCGCACGCGTCGCCCACTCCACCACTGCTCGAAGTCCCAGAACCGGGCCGCCGCGACCACCTCGTCACCGTCGGCCACACCGACGTACCGGCCGTCCTGGATGAACACCCGGGCGTCCTTGAGCCACTGCTCCCGATCACCGGCCGCCAGCACCCCGAACGACCGGGACCGCACCCGGATCACCGCGTCGAGCTGATCCTCGGTGATGTCCACAAACCGCAACGCGTCACTCACGCCGCCGACCCTACTTCCTGCCCTCTCACCCGAGCGACAGCAATATCGGTACGACGTTCGTCGCGCCGTGCACCGTGATCAGCGGCCACATGCGGCGGTACCGACTCCACAGGTAGCCGAGGTACAGCCCGAGCACCCCCTGGTTGACCAGAGTGGCCGCCAGGTCCACACCGAACTCGCCAGTGCCCTGGATGGAGACGTGCCACACCGCCCACACGATCGAGGCGATCAGAATCGCCGGCCACGACCCCAGCAACTGCTCCCACCTCGTCTGCAGCCAGCGACGGTAGAAGTACTCCTCCAGCACGCTGTTCACCAGGAACCCGACCAGCACGGCAAGAGCTAGCTGGAGTGCCGGCAGGTCGGGCCGCTCCCCCTCGGGCGCTAGTGGACCCACGTAGCTCAGCAGGAGCCACGCGGCGACCGGGACTGCCGGCTCCCACCGCACAGTGGCCGGCGCTGTCGGCTTGCCGCCGTACCAACGGAAGAGCACGAGCGGCACGATGAGGAGCAGTACTGCCTTGAGGATTTCGAACTGACCGGTCAGCTTCAGCAGCACGGCGAACGCCACTCCCAGCCCCAGCAGCACCCACGCCTGCCGACGGTCCGCCGGACCACTCTGCGGGCGCTCCAACCGGGTCGGCAGTACCCGGATCAGCAGGATGCCGACACCGGCCGGGATCCAGCGCAGCCACATCGGCTCGGTGGTGTCGTGATCCGCCGAATACCGGATCTCCGTGTTGCCCGTGGCAACCAACACGATCGCGGCGGCGAGCAGGATCAGGACGCCGCCGGCCAGGACCAAGCGTCCGTACGACTGGGTGCGGGCAGTGGACAGCTTGGTGTCGGACACAGCGCTGATTTATATCACACGGTCGTGCTATTTCCGGTCGGTCACCCAGAGGTGGATGGTCCCCTCGACAACGACTGTGCCGTCGGTACGGGTGGCCTTCACGCGGACCGGGACGTCGGGGCCGGCGGTCCAGTCCTGCGGGTCGGTCTCGGCCGAGCAGGTGAGGTCGGACGTTGACTTGGCCAGGTAGGCGACCTCCATCCCCTTGGGTAGCCACCGCTTACCGGACGGAATGGTTGCCTCCGCCAACGCCCCCATCGCCGCCTCCAAACCGTTGCACACGGCAATCGCATGCACGGTGCCGATGTGGTTGTGCACCGCCCGCCGCTTCGGCAGCACGAGCGCCGCATAGTTCGGACTCACCTGGACGAACCGAGGCCGAATCGACCGAAAGTACGGCGCCTTCCAGGTGAACCCCCGCGAAAACACCCACTCCCCACCCGGAACCCCCCGCAACCGCTCCCACGTCCCCAACACCTGATTCACCATGCTCCGATGTTACTCGTGAGTCACTTACCCGTCGAGAGGAGCCTGGACACCGCCTCCCGGCCGCCGTCCTCTTGCCCTCCTCCGGCGGCGATCGCGGACCGGCAACACAGACGGAGGTATTCGGCAAACAAGCGTCTCCGCGGACACATCCCCAACGGGTCCACCTCGCAGGGCCAACCAGATCTCCGCCACGTCACACCCGCCACTCGACCCAGCCGAAGCCGTCGCCCCTTCCGAGGACCTCCTCTCACACACCGCGTCCTGGGATGGCAGCGCGGGCATGAAACCGGAGAGGTGCCGAACCGTGGGTGGGCTTGATGCCGACGACCCCACACCAGCCCGCAGGGTGGTTGGCCCCGAGAGAAAGTGGCGCCCTGGACAGTGACCCGGGACGCCTGATGCCAGGCACAAGTCGAAGGAACAGCGGGCCAACACGAGCTTCTACTCCAGCACGACCCATGTTGCCGGCTGCAGGACACCGAAGTACGGGCTGCGCAGGACTGCCGACGCCTGCGGCCTTGACCGTTCATCCGCCTGTCCGACCGCGGTTCGCGGGTAGCCGAGCACTAGTACGGCCTAGCAGGTCTCGCTGTCGCCGTCGGATGCCAGGTGACGCTGACCGTTGCGGTCCCGGTTGTGGTCACCTCGCAGGCGGGGTCGGAGGGGTACTACTAGGGGGCGGATGGAGCCAGACAACAGTCCAGTGCGCCATCGCACCCGAGCGCGTAGCATCCAGCACATGGCTGCCCGTGAGCCGCCCGGCGATTCCGAGCCGACATCGCGGTCGGGGGATTCGTCTTCTGGATCGTCTGTATCGCGGCGTGTTCGCGGCCGGCGGATGAACACACGGACGCTGGTCTTCAGTTGGATCTGGGCGGTCTTGCCGTTCGTCACCCTCGGGTTTGTCACTCCCGTGACGTTCTTGTGGGCCGCACAGCGGGTGAGGTCAAGGCATTACGTCGTGGCCACGCTTGTGTACACGGTTCTGGTCCTGCTGGGATTTGTCGTGCCCGACGAGGATCTCTCCGTCGCGTTCGTGACCGTTGCATGGTTGGGCGGCACGGTGCACGCGCTCGCGGTGCGCTCCTCGGTCTTCCGCGCACAATCGCCGACCGAGGAGACCACGATGGACACGGCGGTGGACGCCGCCAGGGAACGCCGCGAGTTGCGGCGCAAGGCCCGCGAGATCGCGACCGAGGATCCCGGTTTGGCGCGTGAACTCGGAATCGGACGTCCCGACGTGCAACGCGACTTCGATGACGGCGGGCTGGTCGACATCAACAGCGTTCCCGCCGAGGTGCTCGTGCAGCTGCGCGGGATGACCGCGGAGCTGGCCGAGCGCATAGTGCAGGTGCGCGAGACCCGTGGCCCGTACTCGTCGGTTGAAGAGCTCAGCGTGTTCGCCGACCTCCCACCAGGCCTGAGCGACCGACTCGCCGAACGCCTGCTATTCCTGCGCGATTGACCGCTCGGCGTCGTCGGCTGAGCTCTGCGGAAGAGCGCAGTTAAGGGAGTGGCAGGGGCGGTCTCGAGCCGTCGACTCCGCCGGTCATCCGTCGGGTTGTGGTTTGGGGGCTCGGTGGGTGCCGGTGGGGTCGACGTGGAAGGTGAAGCCGTGGGGGGTGGTCCATTCCAGGGTGGTGGGGTCGAGGCGGCGTACCTTCCAGTGGCCGTGGGTCTTGACCCGGTGCGGGAACCGGCGCAGGGGTTCGAGATTGGCGGGGGTGGTTTGGCCCGGTGGACCGAGCGGGTCATAGGCCTCGATGTGGTCCAGGTCCATCGCGGCGTGGGTTTCGCGGGTGCCGTACGGGAACAGCTCCACGGGGTGCAGCAGCTTGACGCGTTCGCGGATCCGGTCGGGGATCTCGTAGGCGTCGACGCTGACCGCGTCGTGCAGGTCGATCACCGGCTTGACCGTGTACGGGCCATGACCGACCAGCTCACGCAGCTGCGAGGCCAGCAGCGGACCGAGGCTCTCGACCCGCAGCACCCCGGTGCCGGTGGCCAGGGTGTGGTCGGTCAGGTGCACATAGATCTCGGTCTGCCCCGGCCGCACCGCCCGGCCCGTGCGCGGGTGAGTGTGCGCGGCGTGCCGGACCTGTGCGAGCCGGGCCTCCAACGCGCGCCGTGCCGCAGCATCAAGCACCTCACCGCCGTCGCCGTCGTCCGGGTCGAGCCGCAGACCAGGATCGAACGGCTCAACCACCTCCTTGAACGGCACATCCAGCGGGTCGGGCAGATCACTGTCACCGGGGTACGGCGCGTCCCGGTCCGCCTCATCATCCACGCCAGGCTCCACCCAGCCACCCAACAGATCCTCATCACCCGACCAGGCACCGTGATCCTCGCCGCGCCGCGCACGCCAACCACGCTCAGCACCGCGATCCGTCCCGCCTGTCGCCTTGTCTCGAACAGAGGCCGGGTCACCGGTCGACGCCCTGGCCGAAGAGGCCGGGGCGGTGGTCGACACGTCGCCGCAGTCGGGCACCCGGTCAGAGGTCGGCGCGTTGTCGCGTCCGGCAGTGGGGACTGCGTCTTGATCGGTGGCCGCGCCGACCGTCGGTGCGGGGTCTCGGCCGGCCGCCGAATTGGCGGTCTGGGCGGCGGCCTCCCGACGCGCCGTCGTGTCGGGGCGTCGGGGTGTGGCTTGACCAGTGGTCGGGTCGGCTGTTGGGGCGACGTCTTGGCCGGTGGCTGGGGCGGTTGTGGGGGCGGAATCGTTTGTGGTGGGAGGCGGTGCGGGTGGGGTGGTGCGGAGGTGTTCGTGGGCCTGGTGGAGGAGTTCTTCGGTGTAGCGGGGGTCGGCGATGATGCCGACCGCGTCGGCG
>NZ_JBBCBQ010000008.1:0-311275 GCF_037203805.1 Kribbella sp. CCNWLW201
AAGCTCCCGCAGGGACGCCGAAGGCGCCCTTGACGCACACCACCACGACTAGCACCATCACGCAGCCCGGAGCCGCGCCACCACAGTCGCCTTCTCGCAGCACCCGACAACCACAGTCGCCCTACCGAGCACCCGGCAACCACAGTCGCGCTACCGCAGCACGCGACAACCCCAGCTGCCCAACCTGAGCATGCGCCCCACAATCGCCCGACATGAGCACCCGGCAACCCAGCCGCCTTACAGGCGCATGCGACACGACAACCGTCGTACCCGATCCGGCATCCCGCTACCGCCGTACCCGACCCCGCACTCCACAGCGCCAGCCGGCGGGTCTCGTCTCCGATTTAACGATAATGGTTTTCATGTGCTAGTTTCCCGGTGACCCGTCCGCCATCGGGAAGAGGCGTTTGTGCGTGCTGTTGTTGGGGTTTTGGTGTCCTCGGTGTTGTTGGCCGGGTGTTTTGCCGGTGGGAGTGATCAGGCTCCGGTGACCGCCGCGAGTGACGGGCGGATCAAGGTGGCGATGATGCAGCCGCCGCGGTCGGGGTTGTCGCCGTTCAGTGACGACGCGTTCAAGTTGTCGCGGTGGAGCACGGCGGAGACGCTCGTCACCCTGGATGAGGTCGGCGATGCGCAGCCGGGGCTGGCGACCGCGTGGAAGCGGGTCTCAGCGCGGAGCTGGGAGTTCACCGTCCGCCCGGGGGTGCGGTTCCATGACGGTACGACGCTGACGGCCGAGGTTGCGGCGTACGCGTTGACCAAGGCAACGACCGCGTCACCGAAACCACGGATCCTGGACGGCGTGCAGTTGACTGCGGTTGCCAAGGGCAATCAGCTCGTGGTCACCACGGGCGGTCCGGATCCCCTGGTGCCGCAGCGATTGTCGTCACCGCAGTTGTCCATTCTGTCCAAGGCGGCGTACACGAAGACGCGGGTCAACCCGGTCGGCACCGGGAGTGGACCGTTCGAGCTGGTCGAGGTGCGTGGGACGAGTGGCGCGCGGCTTGATCGGTACGACGGTTACTGGGGTGGGCGCGCGCAGGCCGCGGGGATCGATGTGTCGTTCGTGCCGGACGGGGCGGCGCGGGCGGCGGCGATCCGGAGTGGGGCGGCGCAGTTGGTGGAGTCGATCCCGGTGTCGCAGGCGGCGCTGCTGGAGCCGGAGACGGTGACCGAGGTGCCGATGCCGCGGACGAACACGCTCTATCTCAACACGCAGTCCGGGCCGTTGAAGGATCCGGGGCTGCGGGCAACGATCCGGGATGCGATCGACCGGGATGCGCTGGTGAAGGGCGTATACGAAGGACGTGCCGACAAGGCTGCCGGTCTGCTCGGGCCGGCGTTGCCGTGGGCGGCTGAGGGTCGCAAGGAGTTGACCGGTCGTACGGCGGGGAAGTCGGCGGCCGGTACGACGATCACTCTCGCGACGTTCTCTGATCGAGCTGAACTGCCGGAGGTGGCGTCGGTTTTGCAGCAACAGTTGCAGCAGGCCGGGTTCACGGTGAAGCAGGTGGTCCGCGAGTACGCGCATATCGAGGAGGACGCGCTGGCGGGGAAGTTCGACGCCTTCATCCTGTCCCGCGCGACGGTGCTCGACTCGGGTGATCCGGTGGCCTACCTGTACTCCGACTTCGCCTGCCAAGGCTCCTTCAACATCTCCCAACTCTGCGATCCCAAGGTGGACACCGCCCTCACCAAGGCAGCCGGCACCGAAACCGGCGACACCCGCCGAGCCGCGATCCTGGAAGCCGAGGCCGCCGTCCTCCGCACCGACGCAGCCATCCCACTCCTCCACGAACGAGTAATCCAAGGCGACGCCACAACTCTCGCCAACTCAGCCAAAGACCCCCGCGAAAGGCTCCTCGTCACAGCATCAACCCACTTGAAATGAAGGTGGAGTAGGTGAGCGGGTCGGGTGATGGTCAGGTGGAGTTGACGGATCGGTCGCGCCGGAACGCGGTGGCTCGCGCCGGGCGGCTTGCGCCGCTGGAAGGCGCAGCAGGTGAGGGTGCCCGGTGAGTGGCGTGGGTGGCCCGAGGCCGGGTGGTGCTCGGGTTGAGGTCGTGGCTGATGCGGTGCGCGGTGAAAGGCTTGGGGCGTCGGTGGTTGGTGGGCGTCGGGCGCGGTCGAGGGATGGCGGTGACGTACGGCGTGGTGTCGTAGCGACGGTGTCTCGGGTGGGGGCGCTTGGGGTGGTTTTGGTGGGGGTTGGGTTGTTGCCTTGGTTGTCGGGGCGGGATCCGGCTTTGTCGGTGTTGCGGGCTCGGACGGCGGAGCAGGAGCCGACCGCTGAGGCCATTGCGGCTGTGCGGAGTGAGCTTGGGCTGGATGCGGGGCCGTTCACGTTGCTCGGTCGGTGGTTCGGGGGCGTGGTCCGAGGGGATCTGGGCACGTCTTGGGCCAACGGGGCTGACGTGTTGCCGTCTGTGGTGACGGCGGCGGGTGCCTCGTTGACCTTGATGGGAGCGGCACTGGGGATCGCGGTCGTGATCGCCGCCGCGATGTGCGCGCCGACGTTGGTTCGTGGTGCGAGGGGGACGTTGCGCACCGGAGGCCATGGGGTGGTCGCGACCGGGTTGGCGGCGTTGCCTGAGTTCTTGCTGGCGACGTTGCTGATGTTGGCGTTCTCGGTGTGGCTCGGGTGGTTACCGCCGTACGGGTGGGAAGGCCCAAAGCATCTGATCCTCCCGGCGCTGGCTCTCGCGCTGCCGGCGGGTGGCATCCTCGGGCGGTTGGTCGACGATGCGTTGCCCGCGGTGTTCGCGGAGCGCTGGGTCAGCTTGTGGCGTTCCGCCGGCTGCACTCCACTCAGCATCGGGGCAGCTGCAGTACGACGTGCCACGCCGGCCGTCGTACCTCAACTCGGCATGGTCGCCGTCGGACTCACCGGAGGCGCGGTCGCGGTCGAGACCGTGTTCGCCATCCCAGGCATCGGCCGCACCGCCCTGGGCGCCGCCGAGTCCCAGGATCTCCCACTGCTGCAAGGATCCGTGCTCGCACTGATCCTCCTCGGCGTCATAGCCGGCCTCCTCGCGCAAGTGACCCGACGACGCCTCCTCGGTCCCGGCCTGCGCGACCAAGCCCTGACCCTGCCGACAGCCCCGGCAGCACCCACCGGACGATCGCAAAAGCTGACCGCGATCGTCTGCGCGATCATTCTGGCCGCCACGATCACCTGGGGCCTCAACCTCGACCCGCTCCACCTCGACACCACCGCACGCCTCGCGGCGCCGAGCTGGGACCACCCGCTCGGCACCGACTCGCTTGGCCGCGACGTCCTCGCCCGAGTCGGACATGGCGCTGCCACCACCATCGGTACTGCGGTCCTCGTCTGCGCAGGCTCGTTCGTCATTGCTTTGGGAGCCGGCCTCATACCAGCCGTGACCGAAGGCATCTCCGAGACCGCGAACGCCGTACCGCCGGTCATCGCCGGCATTCTCGTCGTCGCCGTCCTCGGTCCCGGCACTCTCGGCGCGTCCATAGCAGTCGCCCTCGTCTCCTGGCCGCCACTCGCCGCCCACGCCGCGGCCTTGACCCAAGAGACCAGAGCCGCCGCCTACCTGACGGCCCAGAAGGCGATCGGCTCGAGCCGGTCCTGGATCCTCACCCGCCACGTCCTCCCAGCGGTCGTCGGACCGGTCGCGCGTCACGCCGTACTCCGACTGCCAGGGATCGCCCTTGCCCTTGCCTCATTGGGATTCCTCGGCCTCGGCACCCAACCGCCGGCGCCCGAATGGGGCACCGGTCTCGCCGAATCCCTGCCGTACGTCGAACGCGCCCCTTGGGCCACCCTCGCCCCCGCACTCATGCTCCTGATCCTCGCGGCCCTCGCGGTCTCCCTCTCGACGATACGACGCCGATGACGCTTCTCGACGTCCGCGACCTGCACGTCCGGTTCCGCGAAACCCACGCTGTCCGCGGCCTGTCCTTCACCGTGGACAAGGGCGAAGTCCTCGCCCTGGTTGGAGAATCCGGCGCCGGCAAGTCACTCACCATGCAGGCCGTCCTCGGTCTGCTCCCACCCGAGGCCGAGGTCCGCGGCAGCATCCGCTTCGACGATCGCGAGCTTGCCGGAGCCGCACAGTCCGAGTACGCCGACCTGCGCGGCCGCCGACTGGGATTCGTACCGCAGGACGCCCTCTCGGTGCTGAGTCCGGTCCACACCATCGGCGCACAACTCGCCCGGGCGGTCCGATCCGTTCAAGGCGTCGACAAGAGGATTGCCGACAATAAGGCAGTCGACATCCTCGACCGGGTGGGCATTCCAGACGCCAAAAAGCGGGCTCGTGCCTACCCGCACGAGTTCTCCGGCGGCATGCGCCAACGTGCCGTGATCGCGATGGCGATCGTCAATCAGCCCGAGCTGATCGTCGCGGACGAACCCACCACTGCCCTCGACCCACGGATCCAGGCCCAGATCCTGGACCTCCTGACTGGACTGAGAGACGACTCCGCCGTCGTCCTCGTCACCCATGACCAGGACGCCGTCGCGACGTACGCCGACCGCATCCTCGCCCTCCACGAAGGTCAGGCCGCCGAGTCACCCCGCGCCGAGAACATCCACCCCAGGACCGATCCGCCGCCAACCAAGACCCCACCGCTGCTCGCCGTACGCAACCTGACTGTGTGCTACCCCGGCCGCGACGAACCCGCGGTCGACAACGTCTCCTTCGACATCCACCACGGTGAAACCCTCGCCCTGATCGGCGAATCCGGCTGCGGCAAGTCCAGTACGGCGTCCGCCGTACTCCACCTCCGACGCCCAGAAGCCGGCGAGATCCACCTCGAAGGCACCAGGCTGGACGACAGCACGATCCACAAGAGCCGCCCAGCCATGCAACCGGTCTTCCAGGACCCCTACGGCTCCCTCAGCCCACGCCAGAAGATCGGCGACGCGATAGCCGAACCGCTCAAGGTCCAAGGCCGCTGGGACTCGCAGACCGGCCCGGCCAGGGTCGCCGAACTGATGGATCAGGTCCGGCTGGACCCGACCCTCAAAGACCGCCGGCCGCGCGAACTGTCCGGCGGCCAGTGCCAGCGCGTCGGCATCGCCCGCGCTCTCGCCAGCGATCCCCGCCTGCTCGTCCTCGACGAACCGGTCTCCTCCCTGGATGCGAAGGTCCGCGCCGGCGTGATCAACCTGCTGGCCGAGCTCCAGCGGGAACTCGGCCTCGGCTATCTGTTCATCTCCCACGACCATCGCCTGGTCGACTACATCGCCCACCGCACTCTTGTCATGCGCGAGGGCCGGATCCTGCCCTGACGGGAACCGATCGTTGCAGCTTCATGCCACGGCAGGGGCTGACAGCAACCATTTGGCCTAGTCCGGACATCTAACGGTGAGTGGCAGATCGGTTCCGCAGTGTGAGGCGGCCGATCGGCCCGATGTGAGGACAACCGAACGGGAGGGAACTCATCGTGCGATCCACACCACGATCGCGTCGCTTCGGCCTGGCCGTCGCCGCGATCGCAGCCCTGAGTGTGGGCCTATCCGGCCTGGCTCAGGCATCACCCCCGCAGGACCAAGTCCAAGCCCAGGCCGTCAAGGCCCAGGCGGTCGACAAGGTCGTCACCCTGGTCACCGGTGACCGGATCACCCTGTACGGCGGCGACCCGGCGCGAGCCGCGGTCAAGCCAGGGCCCGGCCGTGACGGCATCACCTTCAGCACCCAACGCACCAAGAACCACCTGTACGTCGTACCTTCCGACGTACAGGATCAACTCACCAGCAGCCGCCTGGACCGCCGGCTGTTCGACGTGACCGGCCTGATCAAGGCCGGGTACGACGACAAGTCGACCAGCGCGATCCCGGTCGTCGTGACGTATGCCGGGAAGACCCGGTCGCGGTCGGCCGCGCCCGGAGCGACGGTGACCCGCCAGCTGCCGGTCGTCAACGGCGCGGCGATGAAGGTGGACAAGGCGAAGGCCGCCACTTTCCTGACCGGGGTCACCTCGGCCCGGTCCGCGGCCGGCGTGGAGAAGATCTGGCTCGACGGCAAGCGCGAGATCAGCCTCGACCAGTCGGTTCCGCAGATCGGGGCCCCGGCCGCCTGGCAGGCCGGATACACCGGCAAGGGCGTCTCGGTCGCCGTACTCGACACCGGGATCGACAAGTCCCACCCCGACTTGGCCAGTCAGGTCGCGGGCGGGAAGAACTTCACCGAGGAGTCGGACGAGGATCTGGTCGGTCACGGCACGCACGTCGCCTCGACCATCGCCGGTACGGCGGCCGCCTCGAACGGCAAGTACAAGGGCGTCGCACCGGACGCCAAGCTGTACGACGGCAAGGTGTGCGAGCAAGGCGGCTGCCCTGAGTCCGCGATTCTCGGCGGCATGGAGTGGGCCGCGAACGAGGTGAAGGCGAAGGTCGTCAACCTCAGCCTCGGTGGTACCGACACCCCGGAGGTGGACCCGCTCGAGGAGGCCGTGAACCGGCTGACCGCGCAGACCGGCACGCTGTTCGTGATCGCGGCCGGCAACGACGGTCCGGGGGAGGGCACGGTCGGTTCACCCGGTAGTGCGGACGCCGCGCTGACGGTCGGAGCGGTGGACAAGCAGGACAAGCTGGCCGAATTCTCCAGCCGTGGCCCGCGGGTCGGCGACGGTGCGGTCAAGCCGGACGTCACCGCGCCCGGTGTCGACATCGTCGCGGCCAAGGCGGCGAAGTCGATCATCGGCGAACCGGTCGGCGACAAGTACCTGACGCTCTCCGGTACGTCGATGGCCACCCCGCACACCGTGGGAGCGGCCGCGCTGCTGGCGCAGGAGCACCCGAACTGGAAGGCCGGCGAGCTCAAGGGCGCGCTGATGGCGTCGGCGAAGCCGGCAGCCGACCAGACCGCCTTCCAGCAGGGGGCGGGCCGGATCGATGTCGCCAAGGGCATCAAGCAGTCCGTGATCACCGAGCCGGGCAGTGTGTCGTTCGGTACGGCAATCTGGCCGCACGACGACGACACCCCGGTGACCAAGACGCTCACCTACCGCAACCTCGGCGACCAGCCGGTGACGCTCAACCTGACCGCGACGCTCGCCGGTCCGGACGGAGCGCCCGCTCCGGCTGACGCGATCAAGCTCAGCGCGACCACCGTCACCGTCCCGGCCGGCGGGACCGCGTCGGTGCAGGCGACGTCGAACACCAACCACAGTGGCCCGGATGGCGGCTACTCAGGCCGGATCACCGCGACCGGCGGCGACACCACCGTGCAGTCGGCGATCGGGGTGAACAAGGAGAAGGAGAGCTACGACCTCACCATCAACAACGTCGGTATCGACGGCAAGCCGGCCCTGGCGTTCGGATTGATCTTCGGCCTGGACACGGACGTGTTCACCTTCATCGAGGGGCCGACGACGAAGCTGCGGTTGCCGAAGGGCGAGTACGCCGTCGAGGGCAGCCAGCCCGGCGAGGGTTCGGGCATCTACTCCCTCGTCCAGCCGAGCGTTCCGCTGACCAAGAACACCACCGTGGTGCTCGACGCGCGGGCCGCGAAGCCGGTCAAGGTCACCGTGCCGCGGGCCGACGCCGCACTGGCGCTCGGCGACCTCGGCTACGACCGCACCTCCGCGGACGGACGTCGGGGGCTGGGCTCGTCGTTGCTGCTCGGCGACTTCACTGGTGTGTACTCCGCGCAAGTGGGCCCAGCGTTGCCACCGGAGCAGATGACCGGCCATGTCGCGTCGCAGTGGGCGAAACTGGGCGCGAACCAGTCGTTCGCGAACTCGCCGTACTTCTACGGCCAGGTCGACGCGACTCCGGGGGTCTACCCGACCGGCCTCGTCCGCGACGTCAAGGCGAAGGAGCTGGCCGTGATCGACCAGACCATCAACGCGACCTCGGACCGGCAGATGGAGCGAACCGTCTTCGGCAGCGCGCCGCACATGGGCGGATCCTGGGCGATCGTGATGCCGTACGACGTCCCGGCGAACACCAAACTGCTGGTCGACGACAAGCCGGCCAGTTGGCAGCAGGGCGTGGCCGAGGTCATGCCGAACCCGGATCCGGAGAACCCGTTCCCGATCATGGTCAGCCGGCTGAGCTCACCGGTCCGGGAGTACAAGGCGGGTAAGACCTACCGGGAGCGGTTCAACGCGGCGGCTCTCACCTCGACGCCGGAGATCGCCAGCCGGTTGGAGGACTACCTGCTGCTGTCGGCCTACTCGCTGTCGGACGCCGATGGCAACAAGGGGTTCGGCCTGATGGACAGCCAGTCCAGCAAGCTGATCCGGGACGGGAAGGTCGTCGCCGAATCGCCGTACTTCGGTTACATCGAGACGGACGGTCTGCCGGCGGAGAAGGCGACGTACACGTTGGAGACCTCGCAGACGCGGCAGACGTATTCGACGTTCAGCACCAGGACGGATCTGAGCTGGACGTTCTCCTCGGCCGCGACCGCCAAGGAGACCTCGCTGCCGATGCTCGGGGTGCGCTACCAGCCGACGGTGGACAGTCACAACGTCGCGGAACGCAAGCCGGTGACAGTGCTGCCGGTGGTCGTCGACGGGGTGCCGGGCCAGGCCCTGCCGGTGGTCAAGAAGCTGGAGATCCAGTACTCCGGTGACGACGGCAAGACGTGGCAGAAGGCCGCGGTCGCGCCGACCGGCAAGGGCACGTACAAGGCGATCTTCGCCACGCCGCAGGACGCGAAGACCGTGTCGTTGAAGGCGCACCTGATCGATGCCGAGGGCAACGTCACCGATCAGACCGTGATCGGTGCCTACCCGCTCCGATGACGAATCCCTAACGGGCAGAAAGGAAATCGCAATAAACCCCAGCCGGATCATCGGCGTCACACTTCTCGAGTAGGCCAACACAACTCGGGGAGGATGCAATGGGGTCGAGGAAGAAAGCGCTGGCAGGCACCGCGGTCGTCACGGCCGCGGTGCTTGCCGTGTCGCTGACCGGCGGCGGTGGGGCTCAGGCCGCCCAACCGCAAGCCGACACGAAGACGACAGTCACCGCGAAGCATGCCAGGGACAAGCTCGTCACCCTGATCACCGGCGACCGCGTGGTGCTGAAGGACGGCGACATCAAACGTGTCACCGTCACACCGGGCAAGGGCCGGGAGGCGGTCACGTTCCGGATCAGCCGTACGAACGGCCGGCTCTCGGTGATCCCGCTGGATGTCAGCTCGGAGGTGACATCCGGCCGCCTGGACCGCCGCCTGTTCGACGTCTCCGGCCTGCTGGAGATGCAGTACGACGACGCGCACGCGAAGGCGATCCCGGTCTTGATCACCTCGGCCGGACCACGCGCTCGCAAAGCGTTGCCGGGAGCAACGTTCGTACGGGACCTGCCGACCGTCGGCCTGTCCGCTCTGAAGGTCGACAAGGGCGCCGCAAGCCAGTTCTTCACCGGGCTGAACTCGGCGCGGACAAGGACGGCCGACAAGATCTGGCTGGACGCCAAGCGGCACACCACGCTCGACCAGAGCGTGCCGCGGATCGGCGCGCCCGCAGCCTGGAAGGCCGGCTACACCGGCAAGGGTGTGCGGGTCGCGGTGGTCGACACCGGTATCGACAGCACCCACCCGGACTTCAAGGGCCAGGTGGTCGCGGCCAAGAACTTCACCACCGGACCCGCCGGCGACGGCTTCGGTCACGGAACCCATGTGGCCTCCACGATCGCGGGTACGGCGGCCGCCTCGAACGGCAAGTACAAAGGCGTGGCGCCGGACGCGAAGCTTGTCGACGCGAAGGTATGCGACAACGACGGCGGGTGCGAGGACTCCGCGATCCTGGCCGGGATGGAGTGGTCCGTCGTCCAGCAGAAGGCTCGCGTGGTCAACGTCAGCCTAGGCGGCCTGGACGGACCCGAGCTGGACCCGATCGAGGCCGCGGTGAACCGGCTGACCACGCAGACCGGCGCCTTGTTCGTCGTTGCTGCGGGCAACGATGGACCGGACGTGAGTTCGGTGAACTCGCCGGGTTCGGCGGAGGCCGCGCTGACCGTCGGTGCGGTGGACAAGAAGGACGTGCTGGCCGAGTTCAGCAGCCGCGGCCCGCGGATCGGTGACGGCGGGATCAAGCCGGACGTCACCGCACCCGGTGTCGGCATCGTCGCTGCCCGGGCGAAGGACGCCGTCATCGGTGACCCGGTCGGCAAGGACTACCTGTCCCTCGACGGCACGTCGATGGCGACCCCGCACACGGCCGGTGCTGCGGCGCTGCTGGTGCAACAACACCCGGCGTGGAAGGCCTCCGAGCTCAAGGCCGCGCTGATGGCGACGGCCAAGCCGCTCGACGGACTCACGCCGTACGAGCAGGGCTCGGGGCAGATCGATGCGGCGAACGCGATCACTGACTCTGTCCTGCCGGTGCCGGGCAGCCTGTCCTACGGAACGGCGTTTTGGCCGCACCAGGACGACAAGCCGGTGGTGAAGCAGTTGACCTACCGGAACCTCGGCACCAAGCCGGTCACGCTGTCTCTGAAGGTCAGCTCGACCATCGGCGGGAAGCCGGGTCCGGCAGAGGCCTTCATGCTGAGCGCGACCTCGCTGACGATCGCCGCAGGCAAGACCGCTTCGGTGTCCGTCACCTCCGACACCCGGCACAACGGTCCGGACGGCGTGTACTCCGGTCGCGTGGTCGCAACCGCTCCCGGTGTCTCCATCGGTACTCCGCTCGTGGTGGACAAGGAGATCGAGAGCTACGACGTCACCGTGAAGCACCTGCTGCCCAACGGCAAGGGGACCGACCGGAACTACTCCGTCATCTACGGGGTCGACAAGGACTACCTCAAGGAGGTCGAGACCGACGCGCTGGGAGTCGCGAAACTGCGGCTGCCCAAGGGCCGGTACTTCGTCGAGGGCCTGGTCGGTGACGACGCCGAGCGCATCTACCAGTTGGTGTGGCCGAATCTGATGGTCGGCAAGACCACAGTGCTCCCGGTGGACGCCCGCAAGGCCAAGCCGGTCACGATGACGCTGCCTCGCAAGGACACCAAGCTGGTGGAGGCGCACTTCGGGTACTGGCGGTCCCTGGCCGAGTGGGCGCACGACGCGACCATGACCACGTCGGACCTGAGCAAGCTGTACGTCGGCTCGATCGGAGCGCCGGCGCCTGCCGACGAGATGCTGTCCTGGGCCAACTCGCGCTGGGTCGTCCCGGGCAAGGCGGGCGGTCCGCGCAATGCGCCGTACAGCTACAACCTCTTGCAGAGCAAGCATGGCGGCTACTACACCGGCTATCACCGGGTGGTGCGGGAGAGCGGGCTGGCCAAGGTGCGGACGCAGTACAACGCTGATCATGCGGGCCTGATCGCCAGCGACTCCCGCTTCGGCTGGCTGGAGGACCTGGGCTTCACCACGGCCGGCATTCCGATCGAGTACGACGTACCGGCTGCTGCGACGCACTACTTCGACGCCAAGGGTCTGACATGGGCCGCCGATGTCACCCACATCGTGCGGAACGGTGAGGACGAGGACTACCCGCTGTTGCTGGGTTCGGCCGACGTGAAGTTGTCGCCGGGCAAGGCGTATCGGGAGCGTTGGGGTGCCGCGGTCGCGAACACCGGGTTCGGTCTGGGCGACGGGAGCTACCGGACCGGCAACGAGTTGACCGTGTTCATGTTCCCGGTGTCGGATCAGGACGGGCACGCGGGTACGACGTTCGCGTACGACAAGGGCGTCACCCGGCTCTACCGGGATGGCAAGTTGCTGGCCGGAGACGACTCGTGGGCAGGGCAGTTGCTCGTGGAGAACGCGCCGGCGGCCAAGGCGTCGTACCGGCTGGAAGTCTCGTTGCAGCGGTCGTTGATGCAGTTGGCGACGCGGGTCGACCACGTGTGGACGTTCAACTCGCAGGACACCGGAGGCGCCAAGGAGGTGCTGCCGCTGCGGTCGGTCGAGTTCCGGCCCGTGGTGGACGCGCGGAACTCGGTGGAGCGGAAGACGGTGACCACGCTGCCGTTCGCGGTGGTGAATCAGCCGGGGGCGAAGGTGCCGGGGATCCGGTCCGTCGCGGTGGAGGTGTCCGGTGACGGTGGCAAGACCTGGCAGAAGGCGATCGTCGTACCGCAGGCGAACGGGACGTATGCCGCGGTCTTCAGGACGCCGGCGGCGAAGGTGATGTCGCTGCGGTCCGTGGTCGTGGACCGCGACGGGAACACCGCGACCCAGACGGTGATCAACGCCTACCGGAACCGCTGATCGGTCGCATGCAACCCGGAAGCCGGTTCCTTACGTTGATGAGTCTGCGTAATGACACCGAACTCCTGGGGAGGGCCCGTCGTGGCTTTCAGTTCGATATCGAGACACAGAGCAGTGCCTGCGGTCGCCTTGCTGGCGACCGCAGGCCTGATAGCTGCCGGTGTGGGAGTGCCGGCCCATGCCGCTCCATCCCCGGCGCCCAAGGCTGCCGGGGCCAAAGACATCCGGATCACGTTGATCACCGGGGACAAGGTCACGGTGCGCGGTGGCGATCCGGCCAACGCGACCATCGAGCCCGGCGCTGGCCGGCAGCACGTCGTTTTCAATAGGTATCGGACGAAGAAGCAGTCCTATGTGATCCCGTCCGATGTCCAGGCCGCGGTGTCGGACGGGCGGCTGGACCGCCGGCTGTTCGACGTGACCGGGTTGATCGAGAACGGGTACGACGACGCGTCGACCACGGTGATTCCGGTGCTGGCGACGTACCAGGGCACCGCGAAGCGCTCGGCACCTGCCGGCGCGAAGATCACCCGGCAGCTCCCGTCGATCGGCGCGGCCGCGTTGTCGGTAGACAAGAAGAACGCAACAGCCTTCCTGGGTACGGCGACCGCCCGGTCTGCCAACGGGATCGGCAAGGTCTGGCTGGACGGCAAGCGGAAGATCTCGCTGGACCAGTCGGTCCCGCAGATCGGCGGCCCGGCGGCATGGCAGGCCGGCTACACCGGTAAGGGCGTGTCGGTCGCCGTACTCGACACCGGCATCGACGCCACCCACCCGGACCTGGCTACCCAGGTGGCCGGGGAACGGAACTTCACCACCGAGTCCGCCGACGACATCGTCGGTCACGGCACCCATGTGGCGTCGACGATCGCGGGCACTGGGGCCGCGTCGGACGGCAAGTACAAGGGTGTCGCCCCGGACGCCAAGCTGTACGACGGCAAGGTGTGCGAGGAGTGGGGCTGCCAGGAGTCGGCGATCCTGGCGGGGATGGAGTGGGCCGCGAACGAGGTGAAGGCCCGGGTGATCAACCTGAGCCTCGGCGGCACGGACACCCCCGAGATCGACCCGCTGGAAGACGCCGTCAACCGGCTGACCGCCGACACCGGCACGCTGTTCGTCATCTCGGCGGGCAACTCCGGACCCGAGGATCGCACCATCGGTTCGCCGGGTAGCGCGGACGCGGCACTGACGGTCGGCAACGTGGACAAGCAGGATCAGCTGAACTTCCGCTCGAGCCGTGGCCCGCGGGTCGGCGACGGCGCGGTCAAGCCGGACGTGACCGCGCCTGGCACGGACATCGTGGCGGCGAAGTCGAAGGACTCGTCGATCGGCGAGCCGGTCGGCGACCGGTACCTGCGACTCTCGGGTACGTCGATGGCCGCGCCACACACCGCGGGAGCGGCAGCGCTGCTCCTGCAGCAGCACCCGGCCTGGACGCCGGGGCAGCTCAAGGGCACGTTGATGGGTTCGGCCAAGGTCGCCGCCGATCAGACGTCCTTCCAGCAAGGCGCCGGGCGGATCGACGTGGCGGCCGCGATCAAGCAGACCGTCATCGCCGAGCCGGGCAGTGTGTCATTCGGTACTGCGGCCTTCCCGCACAACGACGACGAACCGGTCACGCGCGACGTTGCCTTCCGCAACCTGGGCGACCAGCCGGTGACGTTGTCTCTGACCGCGAGGTTGAACGGTCCGGACGGGAGCGCTGCGCCGTCTGGCGCATTGTCGTTGAGCGCTTCGACTTTGACCGTGCCGGCGGGTGGGACCGCCACGGTCCAGGCGACGTCTGCCACCAACCACAGCGGCGCCGACGGGCTGTACTCCGGCCGCATCACCGCCGTCGGCTCAGGTGGCGTCTCGGTCGTCGTACCGGTCGGAGTGGAGAAGGAAGGCGAGGCCTACACGCTGACCATCTCGACGATCAGGCCGGACGGAACGCCGAGCGACTATCCGAGCCTGGTCGTCGGGCTCGACAACGACACGTTCCAGTCGTACGGCGACGACAGCGGCACGGTGAAGGTGAGGCTGCCGAAGGGCGGGTACCTGGTGGACAACTTCCAGGAGTTCGAGCTGGCCACCGAGGACTGGGCCTTCTACAAACTGGTCGCGCCGAGTGTGAAGCTGACGTCCGACCAGCATGTCGTCCTGGATGCGCGGAAGAGCAAGGTCGTCACCACCACGGTGCCGCGGGCCGATGCCTCGCAGGCGAACTCCGATGTCGGCTACGACCGCGTCTCGCCCGACGGGAAGTACGGTTTCTGGTCGGCGATGGCGGGCTTCGGGTTCGGGCGGATCTTCACGTTGAGCACCGGGCCGACGCTGCCGGCGGCCGAGATGACCGGGCACGTCACGTCGCAGTGGGGTGTGCGGGGTGACGGGCTCTTCACGAATACGCCGTACCTGTATGGGATCGCGAACCATCAGCCCGGTGAGTTCGTCACCGGTTTCCAGCGGGAGGTGCGCCAGGAGGATCTCGCCACGGTCGATCACGCGGTGAACGCGACCGACGGTCAGCAGGTCGAGAAGATGATCTGGCCGGTCATGCCGTACGTCGGCGGGGTCTTCGCGCGGGTGGTGCATCTCGATCTGCCGCGGACGATTCGCTACTACCTCGATCAGACGCCGGGTGGGTGGTCGAGTGACGTCGGGGTCGATGTGCCGTTCGGCGACTGGTATCTGAGTGGTACGGCGAAGCCCTATCAGGCTGGGCGGAGTTACCGGGAGCGGTGGAACACGGCCGCTTTCGTGCCGTCCGTTTACCGGGCGACGCGGGACGGCGCGGAGCTGCTGGTGTCGTTGTGGAGCTACGCGGACGCCGACGGGCATGTCGGTCGGGTGAACACGTCCGGCAGCAGCAAGCTGTATCGGAACGGGTCGGAAGTGGCGTCGTCGGGTGGGTTCGGGTCTGTCTCGGCGAGCGGGTTGCCGGCGGACGAGGCGTCGTACACGTTCGTCACGTCGGGGACGCAGACGGTGTCCGGGTTCTCGACGCGGACCGACCTGACGGCGACGTTCAGCTCGGCCGCGACGGAGGTGGAGACGGCGTTGCCGGTCCGCACGGTTCGCTACCAGCCGGACGTGAACGACCAGAACACGGTCAAGCGGACCCCGGTCACGGTGCTTCCGATCGTGCTCGACGGTACGCCGGGTGCGGTGCTGCCGGCAGTGAAGAAGCTCCAACTGCAGGTGTCTGGCGACGCCGGAGCCACCTGGAAGCCCGCCTCCGTCGTACCTTCCGGCGTGGGCTACAAAGCCGTCTTCCCAACCCCCGCCGGTACGACGCTCTCCCTCAAAGCCACCGTGATCGATGCCAAAGGCAACACAACCGACCAAACAGTGATCGCCGCCTACCCACTGCGCTGACCCGTTGCGTCCGAAGAAGTGAGGGCTATAACCCACACTTCTTCGGACGCAAGAACCCCCGGGAGGTCAGCTCCCGGGGGTTCTCTGTGCTGGGTGGGGTCAGCCGAGGAGGCCGAGGGTTTGGACTGCGTCGCGTTCTTCGGCCAGTTCGGTGGTGCTGGCGTCGATGCGGGTGCGGGAGAAGTCGTTGATCTCCAGGCCCTGGACGATCTCCCAGTTGCCGTCCTTGGTGGTGACCGGGAAGGAGGAGATCAGGCCCTCGGGGACGTCGTACGAACCGTCCGAGACGACCGCCATCGACAGCCAGTCGCCGTCGGCCGAGCCGCGCAGCCAGTCGCGGGTGTGGTCGATCGTGGCCGCCGCCGCGGACGCCGCCGAGGACGCGCCGCGGGCCTCGATGATCGCCGCGCCGCGCTTCTGCACGGTCGGAATGAAGTCGTTCTCCAGCCAGGCCTGGTCGTTCACGACCTCGGCGGCGTTCTTGCCGGCCACCTCGGCGTGGAAGATGTCCGGGTACTGGGTCGCGGAGTGGTTGCCCCAGATCGTCACCTTCTTCAGGTCGGTGACGTGCGTACCGGTCTTCTTCGCCAGCTGGGCCAGCGCGCGGTTGTGGTCCAGCCGGGTCAGCGCGGAGAACCGCTCGGCCGGGATGTCCGGCGCGTTGCTGCGGGCGATCAGCGCGTTGGTGTTGGCCGGGTTGCCGGTGACGGTGATCCGGATGTCGTCCGCGGCGTTGTCGTTCAGCGCCTTGCCCTGGACGGTGAAGATCGCGCCGTTCGCCTCCAGCAGGTCGCCGCGCTCCATCCCCTTGGTCCGCGGCCGGGCGCCGACCAGCAGGGCCACGTTCGCACCGTCGAAGATGACGTTCGGGTCGTCGCCGATCTCCACCCCGGCCAGCGTCGGGAAGGCGCAGTCGTCGAGCTCCATCACGACCCCCTCGAGCGCCTTCAGCGCCGGCGTGATCTCCAGCAGCCGGAGCTCGACCGGCGTGTCCGGGCCGAGCAGCGCACCGCTCGCGATCCGGAACAGCAGGCTGTAGCCGATCTGACCAGCGGCCCCGGTAACGGCCACCTTCACCGGTGTAGTGCTCACGACACGCTCCTCGAACGAATTTGATTGTGTGTGCTTCGGACGCTAGCAAGCCGCGCGCGCGAGCCCAACGCTGGGGCGCCCACGACTTCCTCACACTCGCCGCGGGACGGAAAGGGAGACTCCACCCACTCGACCGGCATCAGGCGCCGTGGCATCGTTCACCCCGCAGCAACCATCCGTCCGCCATCAGGCCGCCCCGATGTCGCTCCCCGCCAAGAGTGTGAGCCTTAGGCCGTGTCTGACATGGCCTAGTCCCTGACGCGTTAGGAGAATCGCCCATGACTCGAACGGTGCTGCCCCGCCGCTTCGTTCCCGCCGCCGCCTCGGCCCTGGCCGTGGCCGCCGCCGTGCTGGTCCCGCAGGTCGTGCCCGAGTCGGCCCCGGCCGCGGACGTCGCCGCCCAGTCCGCCGAGAAGCACCGCGACGACTTCGTCATCGTCGGGCACCGGGGTGCGTCCGGGTATCGGCCGGAGCACACGCTGGCGTCGTACGAGCTGGCGGCCCGGATGGGGGCCGACTACATCGAGCCCGACCTCGTGACCACCAAGGACCGGGTGCTGGTGGCCCGGCACGAGCCGGAGATCGGCGGTACGACGGACGTCGCGGCGCATCCGGAGTTCGCGGCCCGGAAGAAGACCAAGCAGCTCGACGGTGTCGCGGTGACCGGGTGGTTCGCCGAGGACTTCACCCTGGCCGAGCTGCGCACGCTCCGGGCGAAGGAGCGCATCCCGGCGGTCCGCCAGCACAACACCGTGTTCGACGGCCACTACCAGGTCCCGACCCTGCAGGAGGTCATCGACCTGAGCCGCCGGCTGTCCCGCGAGCTCGGGCGGCCGATCGGCATCTACCCGGAGACCAAGCACCCGACGTACTTCCAGCAGCAGGGCCTGGCGCTCGAGCCGGAGCTGGTGAAGACCCTGAACCGCAACGGCCTGAACCGCCCGGACGCCAAGGTGTTCGTGCAGTCCTTCGAGGTGGCGAACCTCAAGGATCTCCGCCCGCAGCTGCGGGTCCCGCTGGTCCAGCTCACCAGCTCGTCCGGAGCGCCGTACGACTTCGTTGTCGCCGGCGACAAGCGCACGTACGCCGACATCGTCAGCCCGGCCGGTCTGCGCGAGGTCGCGACGTACGCCAAGGGTCTCGGCCCGTCGAAGGATCAGGTGATCCCGCTCGACGCCACTGGCAAGCTCGGGCAGCCGACCGCCCTGGTCGCCAACGCGCACCGCGCCGGTCTTGTCGTGCACCCGTACACCTTCCGGGTGGAGAACAACTTCCTGCCGGCGAACTTCGACAGCTCGGCGGTGGCGGCCGACTCGGGCAACCTGTTCGGCGAGATCGCGGCGTACCGCAAGGCCGGGATCGACGGGCTGTTCACCGACAACACCGACATCGCGGTGGCCGAGGAGATCGAATCGCGATGACAAGATAGGCGGGTGGAACGCAAGGTCGGCTCCGGAACCGCGACCGTCGAGGCTGAGGCCGACGGGACCTTCGTACTCCGGGTCGACGGATCGCTGCAGTCGCAGGTCGACCTTGCCGATCCCACCAACCTGTCCTTCGAGTACATGCGACGGATCGGCGATGTCGTCGATGCCGTCGCGCCTCGACGTCAGCCGGTCGCCGTCGTGCACGTGGGCGGCGCCGGGCTGAGTCTGCCGCGGTACGTCGCGGTGACCCGGCCGCGATCGCGGCAGATCGTGCTGGAGCCCGACGAGGATCTGACCGAGTTCGTCCGTGAGGCGCTGCCGCTGCCGCAGCGGGCCGGGATCAAAGTGCGGGGTGTCAGCGGCCGGGCCGGGATCACCGAGCTGTACGACGATTCGATGGACCTGCTGATCCTGGATGCCTTCGAGCACGAGGCGGTCCCGTCGAACCTGGTCACCGCCGAGTTCTTCGCCGAATGTGTCCGGGTGCTGCGGCCGACCGGCGTACTGGTCGCGAACCTGATCGACGGCTCGGCCGGCCTGCCGTTCATCCGTCGTACGGCGGCGACAGTGCGCGGGGTGCTCGGCGACGGCGTCGTACTGGCTGAGCGGAAAGTCCTTCGGGGCAAGGGATTCGGGAACGTCATCCTGGTCGCGTCACGGCAGCCCGTTCCAGACCTGACCACGGCCGGTCGGCGGGCTCAACCGCCGTACGACGTGATGCCGCTGAGCGAGCTGGCCGGCAAGGCGGCGCCGCTCACCGACGCGGAGGGCTTCATCACGCCGCCCGCACCACCGGGGACCTTCCGGAGCTGAGGCTTCTCTTGGAGCTGATCCGGTCGAGGGTCTCGGCGACCGCGGCGCGCTCCTCGGGTGTCGCGCCGACCGCGCGGACCAGCCGGTCGAGCCGATCCCGGCCGGGCAGCCGCGTGCCCTGGAACCAGGCCTGGATGGTGGTCCGGGGGATCCCGGTGAGCTGCTCCAGGCTGCGCGATGATCTCGGCCGCGCGAGTGCCGACAACGCTGTGCCGAGTTCGGTCAGGGAATCGGCGGTGCGCAGCAGTTCGACAAGATCCTGCGGACCGCGACTCGTGGTCTCCCATCGGCGCCGCCAGACCGGCATCAGGTCGGCCGGTACGCCGCAGCCTGCGAGGAACGCGGCCGTCACGTCCCAGCTTGGCAGGTGCTTGCCGCCGGTCGCCCGGACCAGGTGTGCGTGCGAGTAGTGAGCCTGATCGGCCAGTTCGCGATAGGTCAGCCCGGCCTCTCGTCGTACCCGCTGCAGCGCCGCGGCGAACGCCTCCACATCCTGCATCTCGACCTCCTCGCGATCAAACATAATTCAACATGATCGAACAAGGCAAGTGTCAGTAGTCACGGTAGGCTTGGCGGGTGTCTGTCGCGAGGGTTGCCGCTCTGACCTATTACCCGGTGAAGGGTCTCTCCGGGGTGTCTGTGGAGCAGGCCGAGGTGGGTCCGGCCGGGCTGCGGCACGACCGGAACTTCATGCTCGTCGAGCCGGACGGGACGTTCCTGAGTCAGCGGAGTCTGCCCATGATGGCGGCGCTGCGGACCGAGGTCCTCGACGACGGCGCCGCGCTCCGCTTCAGCGCGGAGGGTGCCCCGGACCTCGAAGTGCCGGTTCAGTACGACGGCAAGCGGCGCGACGTCAGCCTGTTCGGGAAGTGGTTCGGCCAGGGCGTGGTGCAGGACTCGGCCGCGGACGAGTGGTTCTCCGCGCGGCTCGGCAAGCCCGCGGCGCTGGTCCGGGTGACGCCCGAGCACGAGCGGCCCGGATGGGGTGTGCACGCCGGCCAGACCGGCTTCGGTGACGCGCACGCGTTGCTGATCACGTCATTGTCGTCGCTGGACGGTCTGAATGAGCGGATCGTCGAGCACGGTGGCGACGCGATCCCGATGAACCGCTTCCGGCCGAACATCGTCGTGGCCGGCTGGCCCGAACCGCACACCGAGGACAAGGTGCTGCGGATGGCGGCCGGTTCGGTCGAGATCGGGTACGCGGCCCGCTCGATCCGGTGCGCGGTGCCGACCGTCGATCAGGCGACCGGCGCGAAGCGCGGTCCAGAGCCGACCCGGACGCTGGCGACGTACCGCCGGCAGCCGGACTACGGCGGCGGTGTCAGCTTCGGCATGAAGGCCGCGGTACTTGCCGAAGGCACCCTTCATGTAGGCGATGAGATCTTGGTACACGACTGGATCCCGGACGGGCCGGACCCGGCGCCCAGCACTCGGTAGCCTGCAGACTCCACCAGTTCGGGGAGTCTGCGCATGCACCGGTTCCTGTTGTTGCTGCTGGCATCGATCTCGTTGTTCGCGGCACCTGCTCTTGCCGGTGTGGCGCGGGTCCCGGGCATTCCGTCGTACGACGTCGAACTGACCGGCAGCGCGGACGGTACGACGTGGTCCGGGCGGGAGAGTGTCGCCTTCACGAACTCGTCGGCCGAGCCGTTGCCGGAGATCTACCTGCGGTTGTGGGGGAATGTCCACGACTGCAATGCGGTCGTGGTCCGGATCGGGGTGTCGACGGGGGATTGCACGGTGGTGAAGGTGCCGCTGACCGAGCCGCTGGCACCCGGGAAACGTACGTCGATCGCCTTCGACGTGACGATGACCGCGCCGAACAGACAGGATCGATTCGGGCGGTCAGGTCAGTACAGCTTCTTCGGGAATGCCCTGCCTGTGCTGGCGGTGCGTGACAACACAGGATGGCATCTCGAGCCGGATGTGGGGATCGGCGAGAGCTTCTACACGGTGGCGGCCGACTTCCGGGTCCAGCTGACGCATACGGGCAATGTCGTCGTACCGGCGACCGGGGTGACGGCCGACGGGGTGACGATCGCCAAGCAGGTCAGGGATTTCGCCTGGGCCGCCGGGCCGTTCACCACGTCGGAGGCGACGTCGCCCGGTGGGATCAAGGTCCGCACCTGGGCGACGTCGACCGTCACGCCGGCTGCAGTTGCCGACGCGCGAACCACAGCGATGGCCGCGATCGACGACTTCGGCCGGCGATTCGGGACCTATCCGTACGGCGAGCTCGACCTGGTGCTGAACGATCAGTGGAACACGTTCAGCGGGATGGAGTACCCCGGCTTCGTGCTGCTGATCTCACCGGGCAGTCCGGTGGTGCACGAGGTGGCACATCAGTGGTGGTACGGCATCATCGGGAACAACGAGTACGCCGATCCCTGGCTGGACGAGGCGTTCGCGACCTACGCCACTGACCTGCACGAAGGCGCCCACCGGCCCGGCTGCTGGCCACGTTGGTTGCCCACCGCAATCACCAACCCGATGTCCTACTGGCAGTCCCACCAGAGGTCGTACGGCCCTGTCGTCTACACGTACGGCGCCTGCATGCTCCACGACCTGGAACGCCTGATCGGCACCCCAACGATGGTCGAACTGCTGACGACGTACGCGAAAGCCCACTGGCACGGAGTCTCCACTCCAGCCGACTTCAAAGCAGCCGCGCAAGCCGCCAGCAGCACTGACCTGACCTCCTTCTGGAGATCACACGCGATGAACTAGCAAGCGACCCGGTAGCGGCCGGGGACGGCTGTGTAGGTGCAGGTGTCGAAGGTTTTGCCGGCTGGGGTCTGGAAGCGGGCGGTGTCGCCGGTGTTGTTCCAGATGTAGTTGCCCTGGTTCCAGTAGAGGGTCAGGGCGCGGTTGCGGTTCTTGCCGGTGCGGACGATCACGGTGGATCGGCCCGGGAGGACGTAGCCGCGCGGGAAGACGAAGACGTGGTTCGCGGCGTCGAGGACGCGGAAGCCGGACAGGTTGATCGGCCTCGTGCTGATGTTGCGGACGGTGAAGAACTCCTGGTTCAGCTGCGCGTTGGTGCGGTAGTCGGTACCGGGCGGGTCATATTGGATCCCGCTCAGCACCACCGTGATCGCCGCCGATGCGGGCAACGGTGCGAGCACCGCCGCGGCGACCGTCACCACGGCGGTGGCGAGAGCGGAAGACAGCAGGCTGAAGCGTCGTGCGAACAAAGGATTCCCCTTCGGCAGTGGGCCGATTTCCCCCCGGCCCGATGAACTGTGAGCTGCCGGTTCCCCCCGGCGGTCGAACCCTAGGAGTTACGCTCCGTATTCGTCAAGGGGTCATCCAACCTCTGTCGCGACACCGTGGGTGAGGAGCCGGAGACGGTCGGACAGGCCGGCCCGCTCGAAGTTGGTTAAGAGGTGTTCGGGACCCTCGGAGAAGTGGGACCAGCCTTCGGTGTGGACGGGGACGATGGTGGCGGGGGCGAGCAGATGGGCGGCCTCGACTGCGGCCTCGGAGGTCAGGGTGAGCGGGGCTCCGTCCATCAGCGGTGTACGGGCGGCGCCAGCGAAGAGGACGGCGACGTCGATGGGGGCGAAGCGGTCGGCGATCTGCTTGACCAGGTCGACCGACGCGTTGTCGCCGGAGACGTAGACGGTGGGGAGGCCGTCGCCGGTGAGGATGAAGCCGGTGACGACGCCGAGGACGGCCTCGGCGCCTTCGGGGCCGTGCAGCGCGGGTACGCCGGTGACGGTGATGACGCCGCCGTCAGGACGCCGTACGTCCACCGACTCCCAGTTCTCCAGACCGCGTACGCCGGGGATACGCGAGGCCGCACCTGGAGTCGACAGGACCACCGGGACGGACGGCAGCAGTGCGCGGCCGGCGTCGTCGAGGTTGTCCTTGTGCTCATCGTGAGACAGCAGTACGACGTCGACCGGGCCGAGCTCCGAGACGGGTACGGCCGGGCCGATCAGTTTGGTCATCACCCGACCGGTCGGCAGGACGTACTCCTGTGGCTCGTCGAAGGCGGGGTCGGTCACGATGTTCAGTCCACCAAGGCTGATCAGTGCGGTCGGGCCGCCGATGTGCGTGATCTTCATGTCTCGATCGTCGCGGCCCGCTCGCGTGATCACCATTGGCCCGAGAGCCACAGTTCCTGAAGATCGGGCCATACTGGTTCCATGCGTAGCGTCGCCGTTCTCGCCTTCGACGGGATGAGCCCGTTCCACCTGTCCGTCCCGTGCCTGGTGCTCGGCGACCGCCTCGGTGAGCCGAGCGAGTACGACGTCCGCGTGTGTGCCGAGCGACCCGGTCAGCTCGCGACCAACGCCGGCTTCGGGATCAGCGTCGACCACGGGCTCGAGGCGATGGACGTGGTGGACCTGGTGATCCTGCCGAGTTGGCAGCCGGATCGCGAACCGTCCGCCGTACTGATCGACACGATCCAGAAAGCTCATGCCCGCGGGGCCACTGTGGTCGGGCTGTGCATCGGTGCGTTTCTGGTCGCGGCGAGTGGGATCGCGAACGGCCGGGAAGTCGTCACGCACTGGAAGTGGGCGGACGAACTGCAGGCCAAGCATCCGAACATCAAGGTCCGCGCGGACGTCCTGTGGTCCGACCTCGGCGATCTCGTCACCTCGGCCGGGACGGCGGCCTCGCTCGACTGCTGTCTGCATCTCGTTCGCACCCACCACGGCGTCGAGTTGGCCGAGCGGCTGGCCCGGAGCATCGTCGTCGCCCCGCATCGCAGCGGCTCGCAGGCGCAATACATCCCGGTCCCGGTCCCGCCCGACCCGAGCGACGACGTGATCGAGAAGGCGATGGTGTGGGCGCGCGCTCGACTCGATCAGCCTGTGTCCCTGGACGAATGGGCGGCCGCGGTGGCGCTGTCCCGCCGTACCTTCACCAGACAGTTCCGCGCCCGCACTGGCAGCTCAGGTCAGGCCTGGCTGCTCCGCCAGCGACTCGACCGGGCCAGATTGTTGCTCGAGACCACCGACCATCCGGTCGAACGCGTCGCCACCGACAGCGGCTTCGGCAGCAGCGCAGCCCTCCGCCACCACTTCCACGCGCTTCTCGGTACGACGCCACAGCGGCATCGTCAGGAGTTCGGCGTACTCACAGCAGGAGCAGCAGGGTATACAGCGCCGGCGCCGCGAAGGTGACCAGGAGGATCCAGGCCATCAGCCGGTGACCGGGTTTGCCGCGGTCGAGGGACGAGGCGAAGTAGAGTACGGCGCCTTCCTCGGTGTGCCGGCTCAGGCCCATCCGCCGGGCCTCCTCCGGGCGCGGATCGGGGCGCTCTTCAGCCAGCGCGTCCGGCGGAATCCCGAAGTGAGCGGGCCGGGGCGGGTCCAGGTCGTCGCGTTCCCCGTACATCCGGCCTCCCGCAGGGTTGGTGGACCAAGGGTCGTTCCCTCCCATGGTCGCACCAACCACCCACGAAAGTGCGCTCCGTCTTACGTGAAGTCCGCGACCCAGCTGACCCGGGTCGCGCTCCTGCCCAGGCAGGTGATCAGTTCGACGCCGTCGCAGTAGGGTTTCGTCGCCTTGCCGACGGCCAGGGTCTTCAGATTGCAGTTCAGAATCGTGCTCTTGCTTTGGGTCATCATCTGGTCGTACGCCTTCTGGGCGGACCAACTGTCGCCACCCGCCGCCGACATCGACTGGCCGGAGGCGTTGAGGTTGCTCGACGACTTGGCACGGTTGGTTGCGTCCGAGCGTGCGCCGCCCGTGAGGCCAGGGTCCTGCTCGAGCGGGGCACAGCCGTTGTCGACACGGGCTGCGTCGATCATGTCGAACAGTTGCAGTTCGTCCGCGGTCATCCCACCATCCCGCGCCGGTGGCGGAGGCGGCGCGGTGGTCGTCGGGGTGGTGGACGGCTGGGTCGTTGTGGTGGTGCGGCTGGCTGTCGGGGTGGGCTCGGTTGGGGCCGTGGTCTTGCGGTCGTCCGTCGGAGAGGTGGTCGGGCGGTCCGTGGGCTCCGGGGTGTTGGTCGGCGTGGTCGAATCCGTCGGGGTCGGCGTCGGGGTCGCGCTCGGCTTGACCGGCGGCGTGCTCGCCTTGGCCGACGGGGGATTGACGACCGGCTTGGTCGTCGGGGTGACGTAGGTGTCGTCGGTGCGGGTGACGATCGGGATCGACGCGTCGGCCTCGTCGTTCTGCGGCTGGTGCAGCAGGATCCACGAGATCGGGGTGATCACCAGTACGACGGACGCGACGGCGATCAACGGCCGACGCGCCCGCGAGCCACCGGCGGCGGACCGGGCGGCCGCGCGCGAACCCCCGCGCCCGCCACCCCCACCGGCGGCGGTGCGAGGACCGGAGGCGGCCGCGGTCGTCGTACCCGCCGCGGCAGCGGTCGTGCCCACAGCGGCTGCGCCGATCCTCGAGCCTGATGTCTGAGTAGTCGTCTCCGCGGAATCGGCCTCGGTCGTAGAGGCGAAGCGCCGACCCGTCCGCGCCGGGGCCTCAGTCGTCGAGCCTGCGGCGGACTGCGTCACCCACGACGGCGAGCCGCTCGACGCTGCCGAGTAGGACCGCGGAGAGGCGGTCTCAGCCGGCGTGGAGTCGCTCGCCCGCGAGTACGACCGTGAAGCGGCGTTCTCAGCGGACGCGCTCGCCCGCGAGTACGAACGGGACGAGGCGGTCTCGCCCACGCCGGCGCCCGCGGCGGGCGTCGTACCGGCTGCGGCCGAGCGGGAGTAGGACCGCGAGGAAGCGGTCTCGCCGAGGCCGGATTCCCGGGTGCGCGAGTACGACGTCTCGCCGACGCTGGACGGGGACGTCGGGCGCGCGATCGGCTGGGTCCCCGCGCCCGGGGTGGACTGGGTGTTCGCCCAGAACGGCGACTCGTTCGCCGCACCCGCGGACTGTGCGGTCGCCCAGAACGGGGACTCGTCGCTCGTCCGCGGTGCGTAGCGTGGCGGCTCCGGTGGGGTCGGCGGAGGGGTCTCCGCCGGAGTGGGTCGGTTGGCCGCGCTGGACCGGGATCCGCGGGTAGCGGCCCGGGTCGCCTTCCTGCGTGGCTTGTACCGGCCGTTGGCGCCGGACTCGGACATTATTTGTTTGTTCCCTTCACTGTCTCGCCCCCAAGACGTGCCTCATCAGGCGTCTCACCGGAGCCCCCCAGGACGGTCCGGCGACATGACAAGGACGGATCTACCCGCAGTGACCAGCCGTGAATCGGCCGGACGTTGTGGCCTCCCACCAACATCTCCGCCACACTCGGTGCGTTCGACACAATGACAATCCCTCAACTACGCCCGAAGTCCTGGACCCAGCTGCCCGGGCCGATGTCGGACCGGACCCGACCCGGGTCGTAGCCGATGCCGATCGAGGTGAACCGGCAGTTCAGGATGTTCTTGCGATGTCCTTCGCTCTGCATCCAGGCCGCGACGACTTTCTGCGCGCTGTCGTAGCCGGCGGCGATGTTTTCGCCCCAGCCCGAGCCGCGGTATCCGGCGGCCGCCATCCGGTCGCCCGGATCCTGGCCGTCGGGGTTCGTGTGGTCCATGTAGTGCCGGCGGACCATATCGGACGCATGCTTGCCGGCGGCCTCGACCAGGGCGCTGTCCAGCCGGAGCGGACCGCAGCCCTGCTGCTCCCGGATCGCGTTGGTGTAGTTGAGCACCTCGCGTTCCTGCGCGTTGGTGCCGCCACCGCCGGCCGGCGGCTCCGTCGTCGGATCACTCGGCCGGGGCTCGGTGGTCGCGGTCTTCGTCGGCGACGTCCGCGTCGGCCGCGACTTCGGGGTGGTGCTGGTCTTCGTGGTGCGCGGTGCCGTCGGGCTCGCGGTCACGGTCGTCACGCTGCCGGTCGGTGCGGTGGTGACGATGCTCGTGGGTGAACCGGTCGGCGTCGATACGGGTGTGTCCGAGGTCGCGCCCGAGCCGAGCGCCGGCGTACCGGTCACGGTCGCAGTCGTTCCGTTCGGACGCGTCTTGCCGGCCGTGCGGTCCGGCGTACCGGAGGAGTTGGTGCCGTCGACAACCGAGTTGCCGGCGTCGTCGCGGGTCTCCTCGGACACGTTCAGCACCTTGGTGGCGCCGTCGACCGTCGAACTGTCGCGGGACATCAGCCAGACCACCGGGCCGATGGCAAGCAGGACGGACAACGCGCTGACGATCGGGCCGATCAGGCCGCGGCTCCGCTTGGGAGCTCGTCTGCTGCCGCGGTGTCGCCGGGGGGTAGGCGAATCCGTCATGGGTGGGCGAAACCTCTTCGTCTTCGTCGTACCGAGTGCTCGTCGTTCCCCGCGTTGCAGTTGTTGCCAGGTCCCCCCTGGTCACCGAACAGCGACCTTAACCGAGGGGAGAGGTCACCGTTACAGATCCGCGACCCCTCTTAACGAACCCTGAAGGTTCCCCTTCGGCCCGCCTGGGCAAACGCTTAACCGAGCGGCAGCAAACTGCCAGATTCGGGTACGACGAGACTCTCGTGCTAGCCGCCGAAGTCCTGCACCCAACTGCCGTTGCCCCACTCGGGTTTCACCGTGCCGGCGTCGTACCCGATGCCGATCACCTTGTAGGTGCAGTTGAGGATGTTCTTGCGGTGCCCGTCGCTGTTCATCCAGCCCTCGACCACGGCCGCCGGGCTCTGGTAGCCGACGGCGATGTTCTCGGCCATCGCGCCGCCGGTGTACCCGGCCGCCTTCATCCGGTCGAACGGGCTGCGGCCGTCCAGGCTGTCGTGCGCGAAGTAGTGCCGGTCGACCATGTCGGCGGCGTGGGCTTCGGCGGCCTCCGTCAGTGCGCTGTTCATCCGCAGCGGTCCACAGCCGGCCTTGGACCGTTCGGCGTTGGTGAGACTCAGTACCTGTGCCTCCGGCGTACCCGATCCACCGGACGGCGCACTCGTCGTCGTCTTGGTGGCCGTCGGCGTACTGGTGCGCGTGGGCGATGGCTTCGGTGTCCGGGTGCCGTCCCGGCTCGGCGCGGTCGTCGATCGGCGCGGGGTCGGCGTCGGGGTCTTGGTCTTCGGCCGGGTCGGCGTGGCGCTCGGGGTTCGCGTCGTACGACGCGGAGGTGTGGCCGACGGGGTCGTCGGAGCGCTCGGTGTGAGAGAGGAGTCGCTCGTCGTCGTGGTCAGCGGCTCGTCCTGGCTGGTCAGGACGTTCGCGGTCCGGTCCATCACGAACCACCCGATGCCGGCGATCAGCACCAATGCGGTGAGCGAGGCCAGGATCGGCCCGATCACTCCATAGCGCTGCTGCGGACGTTTGTGGCTCGTCATGGTGTGCAGCCTTGCCCAGGTCAGGCGTACCTGACTCCCCGGCCCGCCCGCACTTCACGAACCTTTGACAAAGTCATGCGTTTGAATGGAGTGTCAGCGTGATCGGGCGATGATGATGTCCGCGACGACCTTCCAGCCCAGGCTGCGGTAGAGCCGCAGGCCGTCGATCGAGGCGATCAGGATGCCGCGTTTCGCGCCCTGGGCCGCCGCCGTCTCGACCAGCGACGCCATCACCGCACTGCCGAGCCCGCGCCGCCGGTGCGCCGGATCCGTCTCGATCCGGTCCGCGACCGCATCCTCGCCGACCACTGCCATCCGGCCGCTCGACACCACGCCGCCGTGCAGCGTGGCGCGGGTGATGATCAGGTCGGACTCGAGCTCGGTGTGCAGGGCATAGCGCTCGTGCAGCTTCAGCGCCGGCTGCTCCGACAACTGGATCGTCATCAGCCAGTCCTGATCCTGCTGCACCTCGAGACCGAGCTCCTCGAGCTGCTCGATCCGGGCTTCCTTGTCGTCCGTGGCCAGGGTGATCCAGCCGGCCCCGCGGCCACCGCCGGCGGCCAGGGCCAGCTCGGCGGCACGTTCGACGCGTTCAGGCTTGTCATCGGCATCCAGGACGACGTACTCCATCGCGCGGTTCTCCTCACCCGCACGGACGGTCAGGATGCCGTCGTTGTCGTCCTCCACGGTGGTCCAGCCCCTCGAAACCGACCACCCGGCCTGCCAGCGGCGGACGAGCTCCTCACGATCTCTCACTCGTCGATTCAAGCAGCCCGATGCCGGGACGGCGAGGGGAAGCGGTGTCGTCTGTCACCAACTGGCCGTACATCACCGGTTCCGGGCGGTCACCACTACCGCGTGGCCTCGCCCCCCGCAACCCCCCCGCACCATTTCAGGGGTCAACCCCGGAGTTGGTGGGTTGCGGACCTGAATTCCTAGGGGGCAACCCACAAGTTCAGGGGTTGACCCCTGAAATGGCGGTACGGCGGTCGGAGGCGAGCAGGTCGAAGCCGTGCAGGTCGCGGAACTCGCCGTCGCGCAGCGGGGCGGCCGACCGCTCGAGGCTGACATGGGTGAAGCCGTTGACCTCGGCAACGTGGGCCGACGCGGTGTTGCCCTCGGCAGCGAGCAGCACCAGTCGCCGTCGCCCGAAGCCGCCCTCTTCGATGGGTTTGAAGGCTTGCTCGATCGCCAGCCGCACAGCAGCCGACATCACTCCACGGCCGCGCGCGTCCGGGTGCAGCCAATAGCCGACCTCGCCCCAGGTCTTGTCGATCCGGTGGTTCATGCCGAACACACTCACGTTGCCGATCAGCTCGTCCGACTCGGCATCCGCGATCGCCCAGGACACAGCCTCGCCGGTGGCCAGGCTCTCCAGCCTGCCCTCGATGAACCCCTCCGCATCCGACAGTTGGTAGGGCGACGGCATCCCGGCCAGCCAGTACTGCGTCCGCTCGTCGTTGCATGCCTCAACGATCCGCTTCGCATCCGTCGCGCGGAGTGCCCGCAACCGGATCCCGCCGGCCTCGAGTTCAGGCACCGTCCACCAGTTGCCGACCGGTTCGAGCTCGTCGTCCCGGCCGATCGTCGCGACCCACTCGTCGTACCGCACACCGCGCGCCTTCCCACCCCCTGGTACGACGACCAGACCGCGGAACCCGGCCTTCCAGGCGACCCGGCGCGACCCCCAGTTGCCGACGAAGGCCCGCCAGATCACCCGGTCCCAGCCGAGCACGTCGAACGCGTACCGGACCACCAGCTTCAGTGCCCGCGTCATCACCCCGGCGCCCCGGGCCTGCGGTGTCACCGCGAACCCGACCTCGCCGACCCCGCCTTCGCCGTCGCGCAGGTCGACGGTGCCGGCGTACTGGCCGTCGTACTCGATCGCCCAGGCCCACATGCCGCCGTCGCGCCAGCCGTTCGGGATGATCTCGGTGAGGAAGTTGACCGCGTGCTCGCGCAGATAGGGGACCGGGATGGTGGTCCAGCGCTGCATCTCCGGGTCCTGGCACATCGTGTAGGCGGGGTCGATATCGGCCTCGGTGTGGGCACGCAGGGTCACCGCGTCATCCGACAGCACCGGCACGTCCTCAGGGAATCGCATGCCTCAGCGTGACAATTCCGCGCCCGCGCGGCAACGAGATTTCCCTGACAGACACCGATTTCCCCCGTAGGCTGTGGACCGTGAACGCAGCCGGAGCAGAGGCACCACGGGGCCGGGGCGGGCAGCTGGCCGCTCAGCGGCAGGCCACGATCGTTGCCGAGGTCAACAGTCGAGGTGCGGTCACGGTGGCCGAGCTGGTCGAGCGGTTCGGGGTGTCGGACATGACGATCCGGCGCGACCTGGACGCGCTCGACTCCAGCGGCCTGCTGCACAAGGTGCACGGCGGCGCGACCTCGGTCGGGCTGCGCAGCGCGCACGAGCCGGGGTTCGACGCCAAGCTGACCCAGGAGTCCGCGGCCAAGCAGGCGATCGCGGCCGAGGCGGCCAGCCGGGTCCAGCCGGACAGCGCGATCGGGATCGGTGCCGGCACCACGACGTACGCCCTCGCCCGTCAGTTGCTCCGGGTGGAGAACCTGACCGTCGTGACGAACTCGGCCCGGATCGCCGACGTCTTCCACGGCAACAGCCGCTCCGACCGGACCGTCGTACTGATCGGCGGCATCCGGACACCCTCGGACGCCCTGGTCGGGCCGATCGCGACGGCCGCGCTGGGCTCGCTGCACCTCGACCTGCTCTTCCTCGGTGCACACGGTGTCGACGCCGAGCACGGGCTGAGCACGCCGAACCTGATGGAGGCCGAGACCAACCGGTCGTTCATCGCCGCAAGTCGCGAGGTGGTCGTGGTCGCCGACCACACCAAGTGGGGCACGGTCGGCCTGAGTACGTTCGCCACCTGGGCGGACCTCGACGTCATCGTCACCGACGCCGGCCTGTCCACCCCCGCCCGCAAAGCCATGCGCGACACCGGGTGTGAGCTGATCATCGCTTCATGAGGCGGCAGGAGCCGCTGGGTAGACCGTATTGGGTTCTCTGGACCGCCGGCGCCATCTCCTTCCTCGGTGACGGCATCACCTTCGGAGCGCTGCCGCTGCTGGCCGCCTCGATGAGCCGGGATCCGCGCATCGTCTCGCTCACCGAGGCGGTGACCGGGATCGGCTGGCTGCTGCTCGGCCTGGTGTCCGGCGTGATGGTCGACCGCTGGCGCCGGACCACCACGATGTGGATTGTCGACGCGATCCGCGCCGTCGTCGCCGGCGCGTTCGCGGCCGCCGTACTCCTCGGGCAGGAGAGCATCCCGCTGCTGCTGATCACCGGGTTCCTGCTCGGCATGCTCGCGCCGTTCTTCGACAACGCGTCCGCGGTGGTGATCCCGGATCTCGTCGTCGGCGCCGCGCTGGAGCGGGCGAACGGCTACAACCAGGCCGCGCTGGTCCTGCTCGCGAACCTGGTCGGACCGCCGGTCGGCGCCGTGTTGTTCGTCCTGCATCACGGCCTGCCGATCCTGGTCGACGCGATCTCGTTCGCGGCCGCCGCCGTACTGGTCTTCCTGGTACGACGTGCCGCACCGGCGCGCGCGGTGTCGCCGGACCGTCATCTCGGCCGGGAGTTGACGGAGGGACTGCTCTATCTCTGGCGGCACAAGCTGCTGCGATCGCTGTGCCTGCTGCTCCTGGTCGCGAACGCGGTCGGGGCGGGCATCATCGCGATCCTTGTCCTCTATGTACTGGAGGCGCTGCACCTGCCGGAGGCCTGGTTCGGCTGGCTGGTCGCGATCTACGCGGTCGGCGGAGTCGTCGGCGCGGCCCTCGCACCCCGGTTGGCCCGCCGGCTGTCGACGTTCGAGAACCTGATCAGCTCGATGCTCGTGCTCGGGTTCGCGGTCGTCGTGTTCGGCGTCGTCACCGAGCTGGCGCTGATCATCCCCGGAGCCGTGCTGATGGGGTTCGGCAGCACCTGGTGGAACGTCATCTCGATCTCGCTCCGGCAGCGGATCGTGCCGCCCGAGCTGCTCGGCCGGGTCACCGCGGTCTACCGGATGGTCGCGTTCTGCGCCGCCCCGGCGGGCGCGGTCGGTGCGGGGTTCCTCGCCCACCGCACCGACCTACGCACGCCGTACCTGGTGATGGGACTACTCCAGGTCGCGGCCACCATCGCCTTCGCCCCACTGATCAAACGCGAGCTGACTACGAGCGCGGCTTGAGGGTGTACTTCGAGCCGAACAGCTTCGCTGCCTGCTTGGGCCCGAGGTTCCCGTCGGCGCCCGCGGTACCGGGTGCGCACTTGTCCACCTGGATCTGCCACTTGGTGACCTCGTTCTTGGTGTCGAGGTCGTAGTTCCCGGTGATCTTCAGGTTCTTGCCGTCCTTCAGCTTGATGCCGTTCAGCACGAACTGCAGCCGCTTGACGCTGTCGGAGTTCGTCGTACCGAAGGTCAGCTTGTCGAGGAAGACCTCGCCAGACGTCAGCACGATGTCCTTCGACGCTTTGTAGACCAGGGACGGCGGGTAGATGCAGATGTCGTTCTTCGCCGTCCCGTTGCTCGGCTCCTTCTCCCGGGCGCCGATGTCCTTCAGGTAGTCGTACCTGGTGGCGGTGGTCCGGTGCCCCCACATCGCGGCTACGTGCAGGTGCGGACCGGTCGCATGGCCCGAGGCGCCGGACTTGCCGAGTTGGTCGCCTGCCTTGACCTTCTGGCCTTTCTTCACGCTGATCCCCGGCGACAGGTGCTGGAACAACACCGAGGCCGGCTTGCCGGCGTGGGTGATCCCCAGCAGCACCCAGTTGGAATTCGCGCCGACCTTGTTGCTCGGCGTGTTCGACGCGCCGTCGTTGCAGGCCAGGACGACACCGTCCGCCACCGCGAAGACCGGCGTACCGTTTCCGACCGGATAGTCGAACGCCGCGTGCTTGCCGCCCCGGAGTAACGCCACCCTGTTCCGACCTTGAGCTTCCCGGCAGGCAAAGGCTGAGCGATTGCCCCCACCTCACTTCCCCCAATGGATACTCCCCCTTATCGCGAAAGTACGCCTGAGGTCGGCGGCTGCCCAGTGCTTATGCCCGAAGGGGCACTAGTCGATCCGGGAGGCTCCGGCTGATGGGGCCGCGGCGAGGGCGGTGGGGGCGTTGAAACCGTTCTCCGCAAAGGCTTTCTCGATCGCGGACAGTACGGCGTCCGCCGCGTCCGCCTCGGTCAGCGCGATGATGCAGCCGCCGAAACCGCCACCGGTCATCCGGGCTCCGATCGCACCGGCCTCGAGAGCGGTGTCGACCGCGACATCCAACTCCGGCACGGTGATCTCGAAGTCGTCGCGCATGGACACATGCGACGCGGTGAACAGCGGACCGACATCACGCAGCCGGCCGGCGCGCATCAATGCGACCGCCTCCTCGACCCGGCGAATCTCCGTCACCACGTGCCGCACCCGACGCCGTACGACGTCATCCTTGAGCTGCCCCAGTGCCTCGTCGAGGTCGTCGTACTCGATCGAGCGCAGAGCCGGTACGCCGAGCTCCGCGGCGGCCTCCTCGCAGCTCTTGCGGCGAGCGGCGTACTCACCGTCGACGTGCCGGTGCGGCGCCTTCACGTCGACGACCAGCAGCGCCAGGCCGTCGGCCGCCGGGTCGAACGGGATCTGGTCGGTGGACATCGCGCGGATGTCGAAGTACAGGGCGTGTCCGGCGGTGCAGCACATCGACGCCATCTGGTCCATCAGGCCGACCGGCGCACCGACGTAGTAGTTCTCGGCCTTCTGTGCGAGCCGGGCGACCTCGGCCGGGTCGACCTCGATGTCGCGCAGACCGAGCAGGGCGACCGACGTCGCGCAGAGCAGCGCGGCCGACGAGGACAGCCCCGCGCCGGACGGCAGGTCGGAGTCGACCAGCAGGTTGGCCCCGCCGATCGAGTAGCCGGATTCACGCAGTACCCAGGCCGCACCAGCCGGGTACGCCGCCCAGTCGCCGACCGATCCCGGGGTCAGTTCGTCGATCGCGAACTCGATCACGCCGGAGTGGCCGCTCGACGCGACCGCGATCCGGCCGTCGTCGCGCTTGGAGGCGGTCACCAGGATCCGGTTCGGCAGGGCGATCGGCAGCACCAGGCCGTCGTTGTAGTCGGTGTGCTCGCCGATCAGGTTGACCCGGCCGGGCGCTCGCCAACTGCCCTCCGGTGCGACCCCGAAGACGTCCTCGAAGGAGCTCACGAACCCACCTTCCGCAGGGTCTCGGCCACATCCTCGGGCCGGGTGTCACTGATGAACGCGCCCATCCCGGACTCCGAGCCGGCCAGGTACTTGATCTTGTCCGCGGCCCGGCGGATCGACAACACCTCCAGGTGAAGGTAGGCGAGCTCGCGATCGATCCGGACCGGGGCCTGGTGCCAGGCGGCGATGTACGGCAGCGGGTCGCCGTACAGGCCGTCGAGCCGTTGCAGCACGTCAAGGTAGAGCTCGGCGAAGTCGTCGCGCTCGCCGACCGACAGCTCGCTCAGGTCGGCGACCTGGCGGTGCGGGTACAGGTGCACCTCGACCGGCCAGCGGGCCGCCTCCGGGACGAACGCGGTCCAGTTGGTGTTCTGCGCGACGACCCGGGTGCCTTCCTTCGACTCCCTGGCCAGGATGTCGGCGAACAGGTTGCTGCCGGCAACGGCCTGGTGTTCGCGGGCCCGGTCCATCAGGGTCCGCATCCGCGGCGGCAGGAACGGGTAGGCGTAGATCTGGCCGTGCGGGTGGCTCAGCGTCACGCCGATCTCACGGCCGCGGTTCTCGAACGGGAAGACGTGCTCGACGTCGTCGCGGGCGCTCAGCTCGGCGGTCCGGTCGGCCCAGGTGTCGACCACCAGCCGGGCCTGGCCCTGGGAGAGGTCGGTGAACGACTGGTTGTGGTCGCTGGTGAAGCAGACCACCTCGGTCCGGCCCGGGCCGGCGAAGGAGGGGAACCGGTTCTCGAACACGGCGACGTTGTAGTCGAGGTCCGGGATCTCGGTCGGGTTACCCGGCTTGCTCGCGCACAACGGGCACTGGTCGGCCGGCGGCAGGTAGGTCCGGGTGTTGCGGTGGGTCGCGTAGGTGATGACGTCACCGGTCAGCGGATCGGTCCGCAGATCGACCTGCGGCTGCGGCGCCGGCAGCCCGCGGGTGTCCTCGAGCGGCACCCGGGCCGGCGCGTCGGCCGGGTCGTAGTAGATCAGCTCGCGGCCGTCGGACAACTTGGTGTCCGTACGGCGTGCGCCGCGCGGTGTGTTCATCGTGTGACCCTCCCGGCCGGCGGACACCGACGGCCAGGAATCATCGTAAACCAACAAACTCGAACATGCACGGTGATACCTGCCACCGCGCCGGGGGCCCGGCGCAGATGCCCTAGGCTTGACGAATGGACGACGCTCAACCGTCGCCCTCTCCTCGACATACGACGAGAGGGCGCTAGGACTCCCCGCTGATGAACGACACCCTGCTCAACATCGTCCTGATCTTCGTCTTCGTCCTGATCGGTGGCGTCTTCGCCGCGGCCGAGATGGCACTGGTCTCGCTCCGGGAGAGCCAGCTCAAGGCGATCTCGCACCGCGGCAAGCGCGGCGAGACGGTGGCCCGGGTGGCCGCCAACCCGAACCGGTTCCTGTCCGCCGTCCAGATCGGCGTGACCCTGATGGGCTTCCTGTCCGCCGCCTTCGGTGGCGCGACCCTCGCCGACGGCCTGTCCCCGCACCTGCAGAAACTCGGTCTGCCCGAGTCGGTGGCCGGCACGGTCGCGCTGGTGCTGATCACCATCCTCATCTCCTACGTCTCGATCGTGATCGGCGAGCTGGCGGCCAAGCGGCTCGCGTTGCAGCGGGCCGAGACGTTCGCGCTCGGCCTGGCCCCGCTGGTGGACCGGATCGCCTCGATCGCCCGGCCGGTGATCTGGCTGCTCTCCCGGTCGACCGACCTGGTCGTCCGTGCCCTGGGTGGCGACCCGAACGCGAACCGTGAGGTGATGTCGGACGAGGAGCTCCGCGACCTGGTCTCGGCGCACGAGTCGCTCGGCGAGGAGGAACGCCGGATCGTCGACGACGTGTTCGAGGCCGGCGGCCGGCAGTTGCGCGAGCTGATGCTGCCGCGCACCGAGGTCGACTTCATCGACGCGGAGATGCCGGCGTACAAGGCGGTCAAGTTCGCCGCCGAGCGGCCGCACTCGCGCTACCCGGTGATGAACGGCTCGGCCGACGACATCGTCGGGTTCGTCCACGTCCGCGACCTGTTCGACCCGGCGGTCGCGACCCGTTCGGTCCGGGTCGGCGATCTGGCCCGTGAGGTCCTGCTGCTTCCGGACACCGCCAAACTGCTGCCCACGCTGACCGAGATGCGCCGGCGCTCGACCCACCTGGCCATCGTCCTGGACGAGTACGGCGGTACGGCGGGCATCGTCACACTGGAGGACCTGGTCGAGGAGCTGATCGGCGACATCAAGGACGAGTACGACGAGGAGTCGGTGGAGACCACCCGGCTGCGCAGCGGCGACATCGAGGTCGACGGCCTGCTCAACCTCGACGACTTCGCCGAAGAGACCGGCGTCGAACTCCCCGACGGCCCCTACGAGACAGTCGGCGGCTTCCTCGCCGCCCGCCTCGGCCGCGTCCCCGCCGCCGGCGACGAGACCCAGGTCGACGGCCACACCCTCACCGTCCTGGTGATGGACGGCCGCCGAGTCGCCCGCGTCCGCATCCACCGGGTCAAGCCGACGGATGACCAACCAGTTCCTGAGGAGCCGTAGCCGAGAGCATCCGCCGGCGGCTCAGGATGACCGCGCCGCCGATGACGTAGCCGAGGCCCTGGAAGACCAGGACCGGGATGATGCCGACCAGGTCGCCGAGGACACCCGCCGAGGCGATGCCGATCAGGACCGCGACCCCCTCGGCCGCCGAGATGGCGCCGAAGATCCGGCCGCGCGACGCGTCCTCGGTACGGCGCTGGAGTACCGTCATCATGCCCGCCACGGTGAACGCGCCCGGCAGGCCGACGATGATCATGCAGACGAACGCGGGGATCACGCTGTGCCAGACCAGCGGATAGCAGAACAACGCCAGGTCGATCAGCCCGAACAGGAACGCCCCGGCACCCCACATCGTTGCTGCGGGCAACCGTGAGCCGACCGCGGCGGCGACCAGCCCGCCGACGATCCCGCCGACCGCCTGCGACGACACGATCAGTCCGTACGCCGTCCCGTCGCCGCCGAGCTCGGCCGACACGAACGGCGCGAACAGCGTGCTCATCACCCCTTCGCCGACACCGGTCACCAGGCAGAACACGAACAGCAACCGCATCGCCGGGCCGGTGACACAGAGCCGGATCCCCTCGGTCCACTCCGCCTTCAGCCGCTGGATCGCACCGCTGGCCGACTGGGTGAGGGTGCGTACGACGCGATGCCGGACCCGGACGATCAGTCCCATCGCGACGAGGAACGTCGCGGCATCCACGATCGCCAGCAACGGCAGGCCGCCGAGGCCCGCGAGCAAGCCACCGATGCCCGCGCCGACCAGCCGGGCGATGTCGCTGCTCTGACTGTTCAACGCGTTGGCCGTCACCAGTTGCCGCGGTTCGACCAGAACCGGGATGAGTGACTGCTCGGCCGGGCGGAAGAACTGCTGTAGACAGCTCTGCACGAGGACAACGGCGTACACGATCCAGATCGCGCTCTCATCGCGTACGGCGAGCAGCGGCAGCAACAGGATCGCGTGCAGCAGGTTGGTGACGATCATCGTCCGCCGCCGGTCCCAGCGGTCGATGAAGACGCCGGCCAGCGAACCGAGGACGACCATCGGCACGAATGAGGAGAGCAGCAGGCCGCCCGAGGCCAGGGTCGATCCGGTCAGCACGTAGACCTGGAAGGCCAGGCCGGTCCGGAGGATCCAGTCGCCGGTGAGCGACACGAGGCCCGCGCTCAGCACCAATCGGTAGTCGCGCTGCCGCGCGAGAACGCCCCACAGTTCTTTCACGGCTACTCCTCAGGCTCGGGCTCGGGCTCGGGGGAGATCGTGACGATCTGGGTCATCGAGACGTGCCGGCTACCAGGTGGGCGGGTGGACTTGTCGTCGATCGGCCGCTCGTCGACGTACCGCTTGAGCAAGGCGTCGATCTGCTCGGTGAGTTCCTTCAGTTCTTCCCCGGTCAGGTAGACGCCGGTCTGCCCGATGCCCGAGTTGTCCCGCCAGATCGCGTCCTCGTCGCCCCGGCGCTGCTGCCACTTCGCGAGTGAGTCCAGCGCCCGCTCGGCCAGCAGTTGCTCGAGTACGTCGGCAGCCGCGGCACCCTCGGGTGTTCGCGAAGCCTCGCGCCACGACTGCGACGTCGAGACCAGGCGCCACGGACGCTCGCGGTTGTCCTTACCGGGCGCCGGCTCGACGAAGTCGTACTTGGCCAGCTGCCGGAGGTGATGTGAGGCGAGCGCCTGGCTGATCCCGAGCGTGCGCGCCGCGTCCGCCGCGGTCAGCGGCCCCTCACGTCCCAGCAAGGTGAGCAGATCCAGCCGCACCGGGTGGGCCATCGCCCGGATCGCGAGTGGATCGTCCAGCAATCGCAGCCGCCGCGGATCCTTCTCCAAAGACATGCTTGGAATATGCGCAGCAGGTCAGACCGATGTCAAGCCGTTGCTTGGAATCAGAGCAGGATGACGGCGACGGCGAGCAGCGCCGCCCACCGCCAGAGCCGGCCGATCGCTGGCCGGTGCCGGACCGGTTCCTCGACCGCCGGAGTGTCGAGGTCCACTCCGGCGGCGATCTCGGCGGCGCTCGGGCGACGCGCCGGGTTCTTCGCCAGCATCCGGAGCAGCAGGTCCTCGACCGGGCCGGCCAGCTCCGGGCGCGATGCACTCGGCGGTGCCGGCTCGGTCCGGACATGCTGAGACAGGATGTCGGTGATGTCGTCGCCGGTGAACGGTGGTTGTCCGGTCACCAGTTGATAGAGGACGCAGCCGAGCGAGTAGACATCCGAGGCGGCGGTGGCCGGTTTGCCCTGGGCTCGTTCCGGGGCGAGGTACAGGCTGGTGCCGAGCACCTGGCCGGGCGTCGTACTGGTCGGGTCGGTGACGAACCGGGCGATGCCGAAGTCGGCGACCTTCACCGTCCCGTCCACGTCGATCAGCAGGTTGGCCGGCTTGATGTCGCGATGGACGATGTCGCGCCGGTGCGCCGCGGCGAGTCCGGCGGCCGCCTGCCGGATGATGTCGAGGGCCCGCTCGGGCTCGAGCGGGCCGCGCATCGCGAGCTCATGGGCGACGCTGCGACCTTCGACCAGTTCCATCACCAGGAAGTAGCTGCCGTCCTGCTTGCCGAAGTCGTACGCCGCGACGACATGCGGGTCCTTCACCATCGCCGCGGTCCGCGCCTCCCGGCGAAACCGCGCCGCCGCGAACGGATCGCGTCGATTGGGGAGGAGCAGCTTGACCGCCACCGGCCGGCCGAGGAGTTCGTCGCACCCCCGGAACACCTCGCCCATCCCACCGTGACCGAGGATCTCGGTCAATCGGTAGCGCCCCGCGAGCATCACCTCCATCCAGTACCCAGGCCGGCGCCGGTGAATCAACAGTTGCCCAAGGCCCCCGTCAGCCGGTGTGTTCGCGGATCCACTCGAGGGCCGGCTCGGCATGGGCGAGGACGGAGATATGGCTGTCGCCCGGGTACAGCCGCAGCGACGCGGACGGGATGTGCTCGACCAGCCAGTCCGCGTGCGAGCGGGGGATGATGCGGTCGTCCTCGCCGTGGCAGAGCAGGGTCGGGGCGGTGATCGTGCGCGGGTCGCAGCCCCATGGGACGACATAAGAGCAGTCGTCGTCGACCAGGCCGTCGGGTCCGTTCGGCATCGACGTGTCCCCGGCGACCGATCCGAGCCAGCCCCACGGCCCTTCGAACATGGCCAGGTCGGCCTTGGTGAACTCCGGGTCGTACTCGATCCCGGAGGTCTCGTGCCGCACCTTCTCTTCCCGGCCGGCAGCTGCCGCTCGGAGTGACGCGAGTCCGGACGGGATCATGCCGTCGTACCAGTCCAGACCATCGGCGTCGTACGGCGCGATGGCGGCGAACGTGGTCACGGCCTCGACCCGGTCACCGAGGACCGCGGCCGAGCCGAGGGCGTACGAGCCGCCGCCCGAGAAGCCCATCAGGGTGAAGGTGCCGATGCTGAGCGCGTCGGCGACCGTGGTCAGGTCGGCCGCGACCGAGGCCATCGTCCGCCCCGGTGCTGCCGTCGAGCCGCCGTACCCGGGCCGGTCGAACGAGATCCAGCGGATCCCGAGCCACTCACCGGCCTCGAACAGCGGCTCGGGCGGGGTGCCGAGGTTCGGCGTGCCGTGGTGCCAGAACACCGGCAGCCGGCGGTCGTCACCGGGGGCGCTGTCGTACACGTGCAGGGTGCGGCCGTCCGCCAGCCGGAGGTCCGTCTCGTTCATGTCGCTCACCTTAGGTCGGAGATTGCTTGGCGAGCGGTACGTCGGACGTCCCGCGGCGAGCTCGACATTTCGGCCGATTCACGAAATGTCGAGGTTCCCCGGCGACCTCCGACGTCTGCTGCGAAGATCCATCCAGACTCCGAAAGGAACCGTCATGAAGTACCTGCTGCTGATCCACAGCAACCCGATCACCTGGGGCCACCCGTCCTTCCTGAACACCGAGGAGGGGCAGCGGCTGCCGGCGAAGGCACGCGAGGCGCTGGCCGCCCAGCTGGAGAAGCTGGTCACCGAGCTGTCCGAGTCGGGCGAACTGGTGACCGCCGTACCCCTCGAGGCGCCGGCACGGACCAAGGTGGTCCGGATCCGCAAAGGTGTCCGCGCCACCACCGACGGCCCCTACTCCGAGGCCAAGGAACAACTCGCCGGCGTCTTCATCATCGACGTCGCCACGCCGGAACGCGCCGAGGAGATCGCCGCCCGCATCCCCGAAGCCGAATACGGCAGCGGGGTAGAACTCCGCCCCGCCTCCGTCTTCGAAGACTGAACCCCCAACCCCCGATCTCAGGGGATAACCCCCGGGATCGGGGGTTGCCCCCTCGGATTCTCAGTGGGCAACCCCTCACCTCGGTGGGCATCCCCTCGGATGAGGGGTTGCCCCAGGAGGGGGTCAGCTGACCAGGCGGGTGTGGTTCTCGCGGGTGGCGAGGGTGGGGTCGAGGGTGCCCAGGGCCAGCCAGGTGGCGCCGCCGACGCCGTCGCGGGCGGTCAGCACCTCGCCGGAGAAGTGCTGGTGGATGGTTTCCCGGATCAGCCGGCCGACCGGAGATGATTCCCCGGCAACACTGCCGGCAAGGATCATCGGGCCCTTGTCCGACGTTGTCCTGAGCCGTCCGACCGTTTCTGTGAGCAGTTCGGCTGCGCGTTTCACCAAGGCGTGTGCGGTCTCGTCGTTCTGCTCGAAGCCCCACACCACGGTCCGGGCCAGCTCGGCCAGCATCACCGGCGGGCGGCCGTTCACCGCCCGGATCAGGTCGTCACGCAGTACGTCGTACCCCTCACGCTGGGCGATCCCGGCCTCGTCCCGGTCCGGCAGGATTGCCTGGACGACGGCCTGACCGAGCACACCGATCGGTTCACCCAGATCCAGTTTGCGCAGCACACTGCGCACCGCCTCCCGGCCGAGCCAGAAGCCGGAGCCGTCGTCGCCGAGCAGCCAGCCGTGGCCGTCCGCCGTCCGGACCAGCTGGTGGTCGCGGACCAGGCCGGCCGCGCTGCCGGTGCCCGCGATCAGCACCACGCCGTCCGGCTCCGGCGTACCGGAGGCGAAAGCGACCTCCAGGTCGCCGATGAACTCGGGGTTGCTGGTCAGCCCGGCCCCCTGCCAGGCGGCGTCGAACTGGGCCCGGACGTCGGGCCTGGCCAGCGCCGACCCGCCGGCCGCGCCGATCACGGCCGCCTTGACCGCGGTCGGATCCAGCCCGGCCAGGGCGGCGTGAAGCGCCTGCCCGAAATTGGCCGCGGCACTTGCGGGGTGGCTGGTCGGATTTCCGCCCGCGGCCGCCCCTCGACCGACTACGTTGCCCTCATGGTCCGCGATCACGATCCGGGTGGAGGTGCCGCCGAGATCGCCGCCCAGGACCAGTGCCGATGCTGGCATCAAGACCACTGAGTCCGCAGGTTCCGGCAGCGGGCGTTCTACCGACATGGGCCATGCTCCAAACTGCTCGAAAGAGTTCTCTAGTGGACAACAACAAACAAGGTCACGCAACGGTCCCGATCTGGGGAGAAGAGTGAGATGAGCCTTGACTTTAGCTGCCAGTTGAGAAAAGTTCTGTCCAGCAAACCGCAAACTTGCGCACTTGTCGGCACCAGGTGTGTCGCGGCGAACACATTGTCGAGGGGTGGGGCCGCAGATGGCCAGCAGTAACCAGGGCGGACCGGGGGAGACCGGCGGAGTGAGCGCGCAAGCTTTTGTTCACGCGCTGACGCCGATCATGGCCGCCGTCACCGAGCAGATCGACGGCCCGATCCAGGCCGCCGCCGAGCTGTTCACCGCGGCGCTGCGCAAGAACGGCGTCATCCAGGCCTTCGGGTCCGGCCACTCCGAAGCGCTCGCGATGGAGATCGCCGGCCGGGCCGGCGGGCTGATCGCGACCAACCGGATCGCGCTGCGCGACCTGGTACTCCTCGGCGGCGAGCCACTCGAACTGCTCCGCGGCGGCGAACTCGAACGCGACCCATCGATCGCGCGCCGGCTCTACGACCTGGCCGAGCCGCACCCGGCCGACCTGTTCGTGATCGCGTCCAACTCCGGGGTGAACGGCTCGATCGTCGAGTTCGCCACGGTGGTGAAGGAGAAGGGTCACCCCCTGATCGCGATCACCTCACTGCAGCACACCGGCGGGATGGACTCACGTCACCCGTCCGGCAAGAAACTCATCGACTTCGCGGACGTGGTGCTGGACAACCATGCGCCGTACGGCGACTCCGTGCTCGACCTGCCCGACGGTGGCAAGGTCTGCGCGGTGTCGTCCATCACCGCCGCGCTGATCGCGCAGATGCTGGTCGCCGAGGTCCTGCGCCGGCTCACCGAGGCAGGGGAGACCGCGCCGGTCTACCTGTCCGCGAACATCCCGGGCGGCGACGACCACAACCACGCCCTTGAAGCACAGTACGCCGGCCGGATCCGGCGTACTGCATGAAACACTCTCGGAAGGCGGGACCCATGACCACTCCTGACAACCTGTCGCGGCGGCTGTTCCTGCAGCGCGCGGCGGTCGGCACGCTACTGGCCACCGGCGGCAGCACGCTGCTCTCCGCGTGCGCCAGCGGCGGCAGCGACGACGGCAACACCGGCGGTGGCGGCGCCGACAAGACGGCCGAGAACCCGTTCGGCGTCAAGGATTCCGACCCGCTGGACGTGGTGATCTTCAAGGGCGGGTACGGCGACGACTACGCCAAGGCCCACGAGGAGCTCTACAAGAAGAAGTTCCCCGGCGCGACGGTCAAGCACGCCGGGATCACCGACATCACCCCGCAGCTGCAGCCGCGCTTCAACGGCGGCAACCCGCCGGACGTGATCGACAACTCCGGTGCCTCGGCGCTGCCGGCGTCGACGCTGGCCACCAGCGGGCAGCTCGCCGACCTGACCCCACTGTTCGACGCCGCCTCGATCGACGACTCGAGCAAGAAGGTCCGCGACACGATCGAGCCGATCACCCTGGAGGCGGCCCAGCTGAGTGGCAAGCCGCTGCTGCTCAACTACGTGCTGACCGTCTACGCGATCTGGTACAACAAGCCGCTGTTCGCCAAGAACGGCTGGGAGCCGGCCAAGACCTGGCAGGAGTTCCTCGACCTGTGCGAGGAGATCAAGAAGGCCGGCATCGCGCCGATGGCCCACCAGGGCAAGCACCCGTACTACATCGGCCAGGTGATGATGGACATGGCCGTGAAGCACGGCGGTCACGACGTCATCAAGGCGATCGACGAGCTGCAGCCGAACGCCTGGAAGCACGAGTCGGTCAAGGCCGCCGCCGAGGCGATCCTGGAGATCAAGGGCAAGGGCTACTTCATGCAGGGCACGGAGGGCCTGGACCACATCCAGTCCCAGACCGCCTGGAACCAGGGCAAGGCGGCGTTCATCCCGTCCGGCTCCTGGCTGGAGAACGAGCAGAAGCCGGTCGCGCCGAAGGACTTCGAGACCACCGCGGCCTACACCCCGCTGCTGGACGGCTCGAAGCTGCCCGTCGACTGCACCGAGATCGCCGCCGGTGAGCCGTTCATCGTCCCGGAGAAGGCGAAGAACAAGGCCGGCGGCCTGGAGTACATGCGGATCATGCTGTCGAAGGAGGCGGCCGGCAAGTTCACCGAGCTGACCGGTTCCCCGACCGTGGTCAAGGGTGCCGGCGAGGGCCTCAAGCTCAGCCCGGGCGCGTCGTCCTCGAGTGAGCTGCTGAAGTCCGGTGGCGAGAACAACTGGACGACGTACTTCGCCGCGTGGTACTCGACGATGGACAAGCCGATCCGTAGCGTGTGGGGAGAGCTTGCCGCCGCCCGCATCACGGCCGACGAGTTCTGCAACCGGGCGCAGAAGATCGCCGACGACACGGCCAAGGACCCGAAGACCGTCAAGCAGACCCGCACCTGAGCACAAGCTGAGGTGTAGGTAGGCATCGCAGACCCGACGTCGAGTCTGCAGTCATTCGAGCTGTGAAGGGGGCGGAAGGAGATCAGCCGCTGGGCTGATCCTTCTGCCTCCTGCTCTGTAAGGAGAGAGATGCGGCACGGCAGTTACCGGTTCGTCGCGAGTTTCCTCGCGATTCCACTGGCGTTGTATGCGATCTTCGTGATCTCCCCGTTCGTCCAGGCCTTCTACTACTCGCTGACCGACTGGACCGGGATCTCACCGGAGTTCAACTTCGTGGGTTTCGACAACTTCCAGACCCTCGCTCGCGACGCGGTGTTTCGCCAGGCACTCGGGCACAACCTGATCCTGCTGATCGGGCTGCCGCTGATCACGATCTTCCTCGCCCTGGTGTTCGCCTACCTGCTCAACGTGGGCGGGCGGGCGAACGCCGCGGGCGTGCAGGGGGTCCGGGGCAACGGCTTCTACAAGCTGGCCTTCTTCCTGCCCCAGGTGCTGTCGGTGCCGGTCATCGCGGTCATCTGGGCGACGGTGATGACCTCGACCGACACCGGTCTGCTCAACTCCTTCACGAAGGCGATCGGCCTGGGGACGTCGGAGTACCTGGCCGATCCCGACATTGCGCTGTACTGCGTGATGTGGGTGCTGATCTGGGGCAGCGTCGGGTTCTACCTGGTGCTGTTCAACGCGGCCATGTCCGGCATCCCGAAGGACATCTTCGAGGCCGCCATCATCGACGGTGCCGGCCGGTTCTCGACGTTCTACCGGATCACCCTGCCGCTGCTCTGGGACACCATCCAGACCTCCTGGGTGTACCTGGCCATCCTGGCGCTGGACGCGTACGCGCTGGTCGCGGTGATGACCGCGGGACCGGGCGGACCCGACAACTCCACCCAGGTGATGGGTCTGCAGATCGCGGACAACGGATTCCAGTACGGCCGGGCCGGCTACGCCTCGGCGATGGGCGTGGTGCTGTTCTTCCTGACGCTGATCATCGCCGCTGTCATGCTCCGGGCCACCCGCCGCGACCGGATCGAATACTGAGGGGCCGGAAATGACCGTACCTGTACAGCTCGACGTCGAGGACACCAGCGCGAAGCCCGCGCCGGCGATCCGTCCGGCCGGCGGCAAGGACCGCGCCTTCAGCCCGGTGAACGTGTTCTCCCACACCGTGCTGATCGCCTGGAGCATTCTGGTCGTGGTGCCGTTCGTCTGGGCGCTGCTCGCGTCGCTGAAGAGCACCGGCGAGATCTTCGGCGACAACCCGTGGGCGTTGCCCAAGGACCTGCTCTGGTCCAACTTCTCCAGGGCCTGGGACAAGGGTGTCGGCCAGTACCTGTTCAACAGCCTGGTCGTGGTGGCCGGCGGTGTCTTCGGCACCATGTTGTTCGGCTCGATGGTGGCCTACGTGCTGGCCCGCTACGAGTTCCCCGGCAACCGCTTTGTCTACTACCTGTTCGCGGCCGGGATGATGTTCCCGACCTTCCTGGCGATCGTGCCGCTGTTCTTCGTGGTCAAGGGCTTCGGGATGGTGTCGACGTACCAGGGCCTGATCCTGGTCTACATCGCCTACTCGCTGCCGTTCACCGTGTTCTTCATGCATGCGTTCTTCCGAACGCTGCCGACCTCGATCGCCGAGGCCGCGCTGGTCGACGGTGCCTCGCATGCGACGACGTTCTTCCGGGTGATGCTGCCGATGGCCAAGCCCGGCCTGATCAGCGTCGGCATCTTCAACGTGCTGGGTCAGTTCAACCAGTTCGTGCTGCCGTCGTTCCTGTCGCCGGAGAAGCCGGTCCTCTCCCAGGGCATCGCGACGCTGCTCGGCAGTCAGCGCTACGAGAACGAGTGGGGCATCCTGTTCGCCGCACTGACCATCGCCATGGTCCCGGTCATCGCGGTCTACCTGGTCTTCTACCGTCAGGTCCAGGCCGGCCTCACCGGCGCCACCCTCAAGTAACCCGCCGGGAACGCTAACCTGCCGGGGTGCTGAAACGTCGGACTGTGCTGCAGGGGGCGCTCGCGGGCGCCCTCCTGAGCAGCTGTTCGTCGGGTACGACAGCGCCGACGGTGGATCCGGCGAATCCGTTCCGGGTGGCCTCCGATACGCCGGTCGAGGTGCTGGCCGGCGAGGAGTACGGCGGGTTCGGTGCGGCGTCGTACCGGAAGAAGTATCCGGCGGTGAACGTGACCGCGACCGTTTCGGACAAGCTCCGGGATCTGGCGCTGCCGCGGTTCGCGGCCGGGAATCCGCCGGATGTGGTGCTGAACTCCGGCGACGGGCGGCTCGAGCTCGGGCGGTTGGTGGGACAGGGGCAACTGGCGGATCTGCGGGCGCTGCTGACGGCTCCGGCCTGGGACAACGCCGACGCGACGGTGCAGGACGCCGTACTGCCGGGGATGCTCGACGCCGGGCGGTACGACGGGTCGCAGCGGACGGTGAACTATGTCGCGACCGTGTACGGCCTGTGGTACTCGGCCGCGCTGTTCCAGCGGTTCGGCTGGGACATCCCGCGCACCTGGCCGGAACTGCTTGCCCTCGGCACCGAGATGAAGGCGGCCGGACTCGGGCCCTTCGGGTACGCCGGTACGCACCCGTACTACCTGCTCGAGATGGTGCTCACCCTGGCCGCGAAGACCGGCGGCCACGACGTGGTGAAGCGGATCGACAACCTCGAGGACGGCGCCTGGAAGGACGAGAGCGTCACCCGCGCGATCACCGCGGTCGGCGAGCTCGGCAAACGCGGGCTGGTCGCGCCGGGGACCGCCGACCTCGATCACATCGCTTCACAGAAACGCCTCCTCGCCGGGAAGGCCGGCCTGCTGCCGTGCGGAAACTGGCTCGAGAACGAGATGAAACCGCTGATCCCGCCGACCTTCGGGCTGACCATGATCGGCGTCCCACCGCTCGACGGGTCGTCCGCGCTCGCCCGTGGCCTGCATGTCGCGGCGACCGCGCCGTACCTGGTGCCGGAGAAGGCGAAGAACAAGGCCGGCGGATACGAGTACCTCCGGGCGATGCTGTCCAAGGACGTCGCCACCCAGGTCACCCAGGAGTCCAACCAGCTCACCATCGTCCGCGGCGCGGCCGACGGCCTGGAGATCAGTACGGCGCTCCGTTCGGCCCGTGACCTGTTGACGGCTGCGGGTGATCAGGTCGTCACCTGGTACTTCGCCGACTGGTATCCGGACTTCGCGACGACCGCGGCCGTGGCGACCGGTCAGTTCCTGGCCGGCGGTCTCCAACTCTCGGAGTGGACCGCCAGGATCCAGTCCGCCGCCGACAAGGTCAAGCAGGACAAAGCGGTCACGAAGTACCACCGGGACTGAGATTGGGTTTAGGTTACGGCGTGGCCTGGCAGGACGTGGCCCGCACGGTCGGGACCGTGCGCGATGAGCACCCCGAGTTCAAAGGCCAGCAGGCGCTGATGGCGACGCCGTGGCAGGGCTACTTCATCTACGGCACCCAGGACCCGCGGTCGCGGCTGCTGACCGACTTCGGCTTGGTCGACGGGGACCCGGCCACCAACGCCTGACCTGGGAAAAAAAGGCCTCGCCGTCGGCAAAAAGCCGTCGTAACCTCGGAAGAGGGTGGTGAGGTTGATGGAGTGGTTGGCTCTTCTGCTCCTGTTCTTGGTGTTGTGCGTGCTGCTCAATCTGGTGCTGCCGCAGCCGCCGCCGTCGCGTTGGCGCCGGCGGGTGCAGGCGCGGGCGGGGTGGCTGACCAGGCGGCTGCGTCGGCACACTGTCCCCGAGCCCGATCCGTTCGACACACTGCGGTTGCAGACCAGGCTCGGTCACCTCGCCGGGAAGATCCGCGTGGTCGAGGAGACGCCGCGGATCTACGCCAAAGCCCATCGGCTGATGGCCCTCGAGGCGGCGTACGACGACCTCCTCGACGAGGCCTGCCGCCTGGCCGGCGTACCCACCGAGGCCGACCTGCAACGAGGCGAAGAAAAACGCTGGCACGAGGAGCAAGAACTGGCGTCCCGAGGCTGGTCCTGGTGACCTAGCGAGGTTTATGGGGGTGGCGGACCCGCCCCGGTGTGGGTTGGAGCTGGGGCGCTGGCAGAATCGGGGGCATGTCTGTAGCTGCGCCTGACCCCTCCGCAGCCGGTTCCCAGCGTCGCCCTCGGGTGCTGTCCGGGATCCAGCCGACGGCGGACTCCTTCCACTTCGGCAACTACCTCGGTGCGTTGCGTCAGTGGGTGGCCCTGCAGGACGACCATGACGCGTTCTACTGCGTGGTCGACCTGCACGCGATCACCGTGGAGTACGACCCGAAGCAACTGCGGGAGCGGACCCGCCGCTCGGTGGCGCAGCTGCTGGCCGCCGGGATCGACCCGGAGCGGTCGACCCTGTTCGTCCAGTCACACGTGCCCGAGCACGCCCAGCTGGGCTGGGTGCTCGGCTGCCTGACCGGGTTCGGCGAGGCCAGCCGGATGACGCAGTTCAAGGACAAGTCGGCCAAGGGCGGCGCCGAGCGGGCCACCGTCGGCCTGTTCACCTACCCGATCCTGCAGGCCGCGGACATCCTGATCTACCAGGCCGACCGGGTCCCGGTGGGTGAGGACCAGCGCCAGCACCTGGAGCTGACCCGCGACCTGGCCGGGCGGTTCAACCACCGGTTCGGCAAGACCTTCCGGCTGCCCGAGGCGTACATCGTCAAGGAGACCGCGAAGATCGCGGACCTGCAGGACCCGACCGCGAAGATGAGCAAGTCGGGCTCCTCGCCGGCCGGCATCATCGACCTGCTGGACGACCCGAAGGTGAGCGCGAAGAAGATCCGCTCCGCGGTCACCGACTCCGGCCGCGACGTGATCTTCGACCCGGAGAACAAGGCCGGCGTGGCCAACCTGCTGACCATCTACTCGGCCCTGACCGGCCGCAAGATCAGCGAGCTCGAGGACGAGTACGCCGGTCGCGGGTACGGCGACTTCAAGAAGGACTTGGCCGAGGTCGTGGTCGAGTTCGTCACCCCGTTCCGGGAGAAGACGCTCGGCTACCTGGACGACAAGGCCCAGCTGGACGCGATCCTGGCCGCCGGCGCGGAGCGCGCCCGGGCGGTCACCGAGCCGACCCTGCAGCGGGTCTTCGACCGGCTGGGATTCGTCCCCGGGCCGGCCCTCGGATCGGGCCGGTAGGGCCCCGGATGGCGACGATCGGTGTCGCGATCCCGATCGCGGAACCCTATGGCTCGGAGTTGCAGAAGTACCGGGCCGAGTTCGGTGATCCGATGGCCTCGTCGATCCCCACCCACGTGACCCTGCTGCCGCCGACCGAGGTGGCCGACGCCGACCTGGGCGTGATCGACGACCACCTGCTCGAGGTGGCGGCACGGTTCCCGAGCTTCCGGATCCGGCTCCGCGGTACGGCGACGTTCCGGCCGATCTCCCCGGTGGTGTTCGTACCGCTGGCCGAGGGCATCTCGTCGTGCGAGGTGCTGCAGTCGCAGGTCCGGTCCGGCCCGCTGCAGGTGGAGCTGCGGTTCCCGTACCACCCGCACGTGACAGTGGCGCACGACCTGGACAAGGAGGCGCTGGACTTCGCGTACGACGCCCTGTCGGAGTACGACTGCGCCTTCGACGTCGACGCCTTCGGTCGTTACGAACACGGTGCCGACGGCGTGTGGCGGCCCCAGCGGTCGTTCCCGCTGGCAGGCTAGCTCCGGCACTCACGGGTACAGGAGCGGTATGCGGATGAAGGCAGCGTGGAGCCGGTTCACGAAGACGCAGCTCTGGCGCGCCTGGAAGCGGTACGGCGACCGGCGCGGCAACCGGTTGGCAGGGGCAACGACCTTCTTCGGGTTCCTGTCCCTGTTCCCGCTGATCGTGCTGGCCGCGGCGGTCGTCGGTTCGCTGCTGGGCGAGGACGCGATCGAGACGCTGAAGGAGTCACTGGAGCAGAACCTGCCCGTGATCGGCGAGCGGATCGACATCGACTCGCTGGTCGCCCACTCCGGCACCATCGGGCTGATCGCGGGGGTTTCGCTATTGTTCACCGGGCTCGGCTGGATCGACTCGCTGCGCGCCTCGATCCGGTCGATGCATGAACTGGATGACGAGCCCGGGAACACGGTCCTGCTCAAGCTCACCGATCTCGGTGCGCTGGTCGGTCTCGGCGTGGTCGGCCTGATCGCCACCGGTGCCGCGTCGATCCTGGCCGGGCTGTCGGAGCGCATCGTCGACTGGGCCGACCTGGAGGGGAGTTGGCTGGCGAGCTGGGGCATCGAGTCCTGCAGCGTGGTGGTCGGCATCGGCGCGGGCGCCGTACTGTTCCTGTACCTCCAGACCGTGTTGCCGCGGATCATCCTGCCGCGCAAGGTCGCGCTGATCGCCGCGCTGGCCGGCGGGATTCTGTACTACCTGGCGCAGAAGCTCGGCAACGTCTATGTGGACCACGTCATCGGCACCAACGCCGCGTATGGCGCACTGGCCTTGCCGCTGGCGCTGCTGGTGTGGATCTTCCTGATGACGCGCGCCATCATGCTCATCGCCGCCTGGGCAAAAGAGGCCACGCTCGACGCCCGGGCAAGCGAGGAAGCAGCAGCAGAGCCACCATCGCCTGAACCTCTTGTGGAGCCGTTGCTGCCTGGGCCGCCTGGTAAGCGGTACAAGGTCGTGCCGGTGCCGCAGAAGAAGGCGGACACAGTTGCGGTGGCTGCAGGTGCGTTGCTCGGCGTCACGGCTAGCGCCCTGGCCCTGCAGCTGGCTAAGGCCGCCCGCGCTGTCCGGCGTTAGTGACGGCGTCTTCTGAGCGCTCGTGGCCGTCGGAGGAACAGTCCGAGGAGTAGGACCGGTGGTCCCGCATAGGCCCAGGCCGGGACGCGGAGTGCCAGTGACTGGACGGCCTGGCCGGGGTTGAGGACTGTGCGGCTTCGGGGCGGCTGCGCCGTACCGGAGTCCTTCTTCTTCTCCGTGGGCCCGGCCGGTGCCTTCGGCGCGGCGGCGGGCTTGACCAGGGTGCCGACCGGCTTGAGCTGGTCGTAGTTCTTGAACGTCCAGCTGAGCAGGTTGGTCGCGTCCTCGGTGATGCCGTGCGGTGCGTTCATCAGCGTCACCGCCAGCGTGTGGCCGTTGCGGCGGGCCGCTCCGATGAACGTGTTGCGAGCCAGTGTCGTGTAGCCGGTCTTGACGCCCAGTGCGCCGTCGTAGCTGAACAGCATCTTGTTCTGGTTCGCGACCTGGTACGTGCCCTTGTTGCCGGCATTCGGGAAGGCCGTGAACTTCGTCGACGCGTACTTGGCGAAGTCGGGCCGGGCCAGGCCTGCCCGGGCGAACAGGGCCAGGTCGTAGGCGCTGGAGTACTGCCCGTCGGCGTCGAGGCCGGTCGGGTCGGTCACGGTCGTGTCGAGCGCGCCGATCTCCTTGGCCTTCTGGTTCATCCGCTGGATCGTTCCTTTGACGCCGCCCTGGTCGTGGACGCACAGCGCGTGCACCGCGTCGTTGCCGGACGCCAGGAACATGCCCTGGAACAGCAGGTCCACGGTGTACCGCAGGCCGGGGTACACACCGACCTTGCTGCCCTCGATGCCCGCGTCGGAATCGGTGCCAACGACCACGTCGCTCTTCTTGAGTCGCGGCAGCAGGACCAGCGCTGTGAGGGTCTTGAGCGTGCTGGCAGGCCGCAGCTTGGCGTGCGGTGCCTTCGCGGCCAGTACCTCGCCGGTGTCGAGATCGGCGACGACGTACGCGGATGCCTGGACCGCCGGCGGCGTCGCCCCGTCGGCGACCACCGTCGGCTTCGTGGTCAGCAGGTCGCCGCCGACCGGGCCTTGTGGGCCCTGGTCGGCGGCGGTTGCTGTCAGCGGGCCGCTGATCACCAGTGCGGTGGTAGCGGCTGCTGTCAGAAGCACACGCATCGGCCGCACTCTAGACGGCCTGGGGTGTCAATGTCACAGGCGGGTCTCATGCCCGGTAGGCAGTCCACATGTTGCTGATGCGGGTGCTCTGGCCGGGAGTGAACTGGTTGTAGCAGGAGTCGTAGGAGTAATCCATGTAGTTGTGGATGGGGTCCAGACCGGATAGCGAGCAGGAGTCGCGACCGGTCGGGCAGCCGCTGCTGGCACTGCCCTGGGCGGGCGTGTCGGACACGGAGTCGTTCGTGGTCGTGCAGCCACCCTGGAACGTGTGGTAAAGCCCGAACCAGTGGCCGGCCTCGTGGGTCGCGGTCTTGCCGAGGTTGAAGTTCGTCGACGAACCACCCGGCAGTGAGCTGTACTGCACCCGGATGCCGTCGATCGACGGGTTGCTCGCGTAGTCCCACGGGAACGTGGCGATGCCGAGGTAGGAGAAGTTGACCAGCCAGATGTTCAGCGCGTTCTTGCCGCCCTTGCGGGTCTGCGCGCGGTACGTCGTACTCTGACCGTCGCGGTGCCAGGTGCTGTTGTTGTAGCGGTAGGTGCCGGCCAGGTAGAAGCTGAAGCCGGTGTTCGCCGCCTGGGACGACTCACCGCCGGCGAAGTTCTGGTTCAGCTCGGCGATCTGCTGCGAGATCTGGGTGTTTGTCACGTCGCCGGCGCCGGAGCTGCTGCGCATCACGTGGATGTACACCGGCACACTGGCGGAGGCGAGGGTACCGGCCTGCGGCGTGAGTCCACGGGCGGCCTTCGCCTTCAGGATCTGCGCCGTCTTCGCGTCGATCGCCTTCTGCTCGGCCGCCGACAGCTCCCGGTGGTCCGCACCGTGGCCACCGCGGGCGGCAGGTCCCTCAGCGGGGGTGAGACACGGGTTGTTCAGCTGATCGGCCGGCAACTTCGCTGTCGCCTGACCACCGAGCGGACTGAAGGTGAGCGCCGTACCAGCCAGCAGGACGGCCAGGGCGCGGGGACGGGTGATGAAAGATCGCATGGGTGCGTCCTCCGTGATCGGGCCGCTTGGGCGGTGCGGCCGAATCCCCCGATTTTCCGCACGATCCCGCCAACTGCAAACCCATCTCCTGACCATTGAGTGCCACGGCACCACCACGCCGGACGTTGACACGGGCGGCTAGGCTTTGAGTCAATGGACTGGGAATAGACCAATAAACTCTGGAGTGGCCGTGGCTGCTGGTAGCGGGACGTTGAGTGTGCAGGAGCTGCGGGATCTGGTGGCTCGAGGGCAGGTCGACACCGTGCTGGTCGCGATCACGGACATGCAGGGGCGGTTGCAGGGGAAGCGGTGCGGCGGCCGGTACTTCGTCGAGGAGGTGCTCAAGCACGGGACCGAGGGGTGCAACTACCTGCTCGCGGTGGATGTCGACATGAACACCGTCGACGGGTACGCCATGTCGTCCTGGGATCGCGGGTACGGCGACCTGGTGATGGCGCCCGACCTGGACACGCTCCGGCTGATCCCGTGGCTCGAAGGTACGGCGATGGTGCTGTGCGACGTGGAATGGCTCGACGGGACCCCGGTGGTCGCGTCACCGCGGCAGGTCCTGCGGGCGCAGCTGAAGCGGCTGGCCGACCACGGCATGAAGGCGTACGTCGGCACCGAGCTGGAGTTCATCGTCTTCGACGACACCTACGAGTCCGCCTGGGACAAGCGCTACCGCGACCTCACTCCGGCGAACCAGTACAACGTCGACTACTCGCTGCTCGGCACCGCGCGGATCGAGCCGCTGCTGCGCGACATCCGCAACGGGATGACCGGCGCCGGCCTGTACGTCGAGTCGGCCAAGGGCGAGTGCAACCTCGGACAGCACGAGATCGCCTTCCGGTACGACGAGGCCCTGGTCACCTGTGACAACCACTCGATCTACAAGACGGGTGCGAAGGAGATCGCCGCCAAGCACGGCAAGGCCCTGACCTTCATGGCCAAGTACGACGAGCGCGAGGGCAACTCCTGTCACATCCACCTGAGCTTCCGGTCCACCGAAGGCGCTGCAGTCCTGGCCGGTGATCGCGATCACGGGTTCTCCCAGTTGATGGAGTACTTCATCGCCGGTCAGCTCGCCTGCCTGCCCGACTTCACCTACCTGCTGGCGCCGAACATCAACTCCTACAAGCGGTTCAGCAAGGGCAGCTTCGCGCCGACCGCGGTCGCGTGGGGCCTGGACAACCGCACCTGCTCGCTCCGCGTCGTCGGCCACGGTGAGTCGCTGCGGGTGGAGAACCGCCTCCCCGGCGGCGACGTGAACCCGTACCTCGGCGTCGCCGCGATCATTGCCTCCGGCCTCTACGGCATAGAGAACCAGTTGGAGCTCGAGCCCCTGCTGGAGGGCAACGCGTACGAGTCCGACAAGCAGCACGTGCCGACCACGCTGCGCGAGGCGGCCGCGCTGTTCACCGGCTCGACGATCGCCCGCGAGGCGTTCGGCGACGAGATGGTCGACCACTACGCCAACGCCGCCCGGGTCGAGCTCGATGCGTACGACGCCGCCGTCACCGACTGGGAGCGGGTCCGTGGTTTCGAGCGCCTCTAAGCCCAGGATCGGCCTGACGACGTACCTCGAGCCAACGGTCTGGGGTGTCTGGGAGCGTGACGCCGCGCTGCTGCCGCGCGTCTATCTGGATGCGGTGGTCGCGGCCGGAGGGGTGCCGCTACTGCTGCCGCCGGTTGGCACGGATCCGACCGTGCTCGACGTACTGGACGGCCTGATCGTCGCGGGCGGGTGCGACGTCGATCCGTCGACGTACGACGCCACACCGCATCCGGAGACGGTCGACACGAGGCCTGTCCGGGACGAGCACGAGAAGACGCTGATCCAGGCGGCGCTCGACCGGGATCTGCCGTTGCTCGCGATCTGCCGCGGTCTGCAGATGCTCAACGTCACGCTCGGCGGGACGTTGCAGCAGCACCTGCCGGACGTGGTCGCGCATGACGAGCACCGGCCGTCGCCGGCGATCTTCGGCACCACGGAGGTGAAGGTCGAGCCGGGCACGCTCACCGCGCGGCTGTTCGGCGACCGGACCAGCGTGCGGTGCTACCACCACCAGGCGCTCGATGTGGTCGCACCCGGTCTGACCGTCACGGCCCGCGCCGGGGACGGGACCGTGGAGGCGGCCGAGGTGGACGGCCACGACTTCGCCCTCGGCGTGCAGTGGCACCCGGAGGAGAACCCCGACGACCTGCGGCTCTTCACCGCATTGATCGCTGCATCCAGGAGCATTTCATGACGTACGACGTGATCAACCCGGCCACCGAGAAGGTCGTCCGGACGATCTCGCTGGCCACCGAGCAGGACGCGGACGCCGCGATCGCCCGGGCCGCCGAGGCCTTCGACACCTGGCGAAACGTGACGCCGGCCGATCGCGGCCGATTGCTGCGCCGGTTCGCCGAGGCGGTCGACGCCGACCTCGAGAACCTCGCCGCGCTGGAAGTCGAGAACGCCGGCCACACGATCGGCAACGCCCGCTGGGAGGCGGGCAACGTCCGCGACGTCCTGACCTACTACTCGGCTGCCCCGGAACGCTTGTTCGGCAAGCAGATTCCCGTTGCCGGTGGCATCGATGTGACCTTCCAGGAACCGCTCGGCGTGGTCGGCGTGATCGTGCCGTGGAACTTCCCGATGCCCATCGCCGGCTGGGGATTCGCTCCCGCGCTGGCGGCCGGCAACACCGTCGTACTGAAGCCGGCTGAGCTGACGCCGTTGACCGCGCTCCGGCTCGGGGAGTTGGCCTTGGAGGCCGGCTTGCCGCCCGGTGTGTTCGAGGTTGTCGCCGGCAAGGGTTCCGTTGTCGGACAGCGGTTCGTCACGCATCCCGCCGTACGTAAGGTGGTCTTCACCGGGTCGACGGCGGTCGGCAAGCAGATCATGGCCGGGTGTGCCGAGCAGGTGAAGCGGGTGACGCTCGAGCTCGGCGGGAAGTCGGCCAACATCGTCTTCGCCGACGCGGATCTGGAGAAGGCCGCGGCCCAGGCGCCGTACGGCGTGTTCGACAACGCGGGGCAGGACTGCTGCGCGCGGTCGCGGATCCTGGTCGAGCGGTCGGCGTACGACCGGTTCATGGAGTTGCTGGAGCCGGCGGTGCAGAACTTCCGGGTCGGCGATCCCAGTGATCCAGAGACCGAGATGGGTCCCCTGATCTCCAGAGGTCAGCTCGAGCAGGTGGCGTCTTTTGTCGACAATCCTGTGATCCAAGGGACGGCGCCGACCGGACCCGGGTTCTGGTTCCCGCCGACTGTGCTCGCGCCACCGAGTGACCGCGCGGTCCGGGAGGAGATCTTCGGGCCGGTCGTCGCGGTGCTGCCGTTCGAGGACGAGGCGGACGCGCTGCGGATCGCGAACGACAGCGAGTACGGGCTGTCCGGGTCGATCTGGACCCGGGACGTCGGCCGGGCGCTGCGGGTCGGCCGCGGGGTCGAGGCGGGCAACCTGTCGGTCAACTCGAACTCGTCCGTCCGGTACTCGACCCCGTTCGGCGGTTACAAGCAGTCCGGGCTCGGCCGCGAGCTCGGCCCGGACGCGCTGGACGCGTTCACCGAGACCAAGAACATCTTCATCAGCACGGAGGACTGAATGACTGACGTCAAGGCGAGCCGGCTCGAGGGCCGGGTCGCGGTGGTGACCGGCGGCGCGAGCGGAATCGGCCTGGCCACGGTACGGCGGCTGGCTGCGGAGGGCGCGCGTGTCGTCATCGGCGATCTCGACCCCGCTGCCGGCAAGGCCGCCGCGGACGAGGTCGGTGGGCTGTTCGTGGCGACCGATGTCACCGACGCAGTCGCCGTGGAGAACCTGTTCAAGCAGGCCTTCGACACCTACGGCAGTATCGACATCGCCTTCAACAACGCGGGGATCTCGCCGCCCGACGACGCGTCGATCCTGGACACCGGCCTGGAGGCGTGGCGCAAGGTGCAGGAGGTCAACCTGACCTCGGTGTACCTGTGCTGCAAGGCGGCCATCCCTTACATGCAGCGACAGGGCAAGGGCTCGATCATCAACACCGCGTCGTTCGTCGCGGTGATGGGCGCGGCCACCTCGCAGATCTCGTACTCCGCGTCGAAGGGCGGCGTGCTGGCGATGAGCCGTGAGCTCGGCGTCGAGTTCGCCCGGCAGGGGATCCGGGTCAACGCGCTCTGCCCGGGGCCGGTGAACACGCCGCTGCTGACCGAGCTGTTCGCGAAGGACCCGGAGCGGGCGCAGCGGCGGCTGGTCCACGTCCCGATGGGCCGGTTCGGTGAGCCAGACGAGATCGCGGCCGCGGTCGCCTTCCTGGCCAGCGACGACGCCTCCTTCATCACCGCCAACACGTTCCTGGTCGACGGCGGCATCTCAGGTGCCTATGTGACGCCGCTCTAGTCTGGTGTCATGGTTGCCCAGGCAGACGACGCGTTGTTCCGGCCGGTCCGGACCGGCAACCCGTTCGAGGAAACGGTCGAGCGGTTGCTGCAGGCAATCAAGCTGGGCGTCGTCGTGCCGGGTGACCGACTGCCGTCCGAACGCGACCTGGCGGCCCGGCTGAACGTCAGCCGGGTCACCCTGCGCGAGGCGATCCACGCCTTGACCGAGGCCGGGTACGTCGAGTCCCGGCGCGGACGGTACGGCGGTACGTTCGTCAACGAGCAGCTCCCGGCCCCCCGACGTACCTCGGCCAAGCGGTTGGCCCGCGAGCTGGGCAACGGCCTGGACGATGCTCTGGTACTGCGTTCTGCCTTGGAAACCGGCGCCGCGGAGGCGGCCGCATCCAGGGTGCTGAGCGCCGGCGAACGCGAACACCTGCAGCGCTGCCTCGCCGACACCTCGGCGGCGAAGTTGTCGGACTACCGCCGCCTGGACTCCCGTTTGCATCTCGCGATCGCCGAGGTCACCGGCTCGCCGTCGTTGACCTCCGCGACCGCTGACGTCCGGATGCGGCTCAACGAACTGCTGGACGCGATCCCTTTGCTGGAACGCAATATCCAGCACTCCAACGAGCAGCACGAGGAAATCGTCGACGCCATTCTGGCGAGCGACCCGGAGGCAGCTCGCCGGGCGATGCAGGAACATCTGTCCGGCACGGCGGCTCTGCTCAGAGCCTTTCTCAGTTTCCCTTGACACCGCATGTGGTAGGTGCCTCAATTGGTCAAAGGTCTGGGGGAAGACCATTGAGGCCGTACCGCTGCTGCCCTAGGAGGCCCGGTGAGCAAGGACGAGAGTGTTGAGCCCACGACCCTGAGCGAGGACGAGAAACGCCTGCACCAACTGGGATACGCGCAGGAGTTGTCCCGGACGATGTCCGGCTTCTCCAACTTCGCGGTGTCGTTCACGATCATCTCCATCCTGTCCGGCTGCCTGACCCTGTACGGGTTCGGGATGAACACCGGCGGCCCGGTGATGATCGTCTGGGGCTGGCCGATCGTCGGCCTGATGACACTGTTCGTCGGCCTCGCGATGGCGGAGGTGTGCTCGAGCTATCCGACCGCCGGCGGTCTGTACTACTGGTCCGCCAAGCTCGCGCCGTCCAATGGTCCGGCCTGGTCCTGGTTCACCGGCTGGTTCAACTTCCTCGGTCAGGTCGCGGTGACCGCGGGCATCGACTTCGGTGCGGCCTTCTTCCTGAACGCGTTCCTGGATCTGCAGTTCGGGTTCAGCGCGACCCCCGGCCACACCATCCTGTTGTTCGGCATCATCCTGCTGGTCCACGCTCTGCTGAACTCGCTCGGCGTGAAGCTGGTCGCGCGGCTCAACGACATCAGCGTGTGGTGGCACATCGTCGGCGTCCTGTTCATCGTCGGCGCGCTCGTCATCCTGCCGGACAAGCACCAGTCGGCCGGGTTCGTGTTCGGCGAGTTCGTCAACAACACCGGCTGGGGATCGACCTTCTACGTCGCCCTGCTCGGCCTGCTGCTGGCGCAGTACACCTTCACCGGGTACGACGCCTCCGCGCACATGACCGAGGAGACGCACGATGCGGCCCGGTCCGGTCCGCGCGGGATCGTGATGTCGATCCTGGTGTCACTCGGTGCCGGATGGGTGCTGCTGATCGGCCTGACCTTCGCGATCCAGAGCTACGACGGTTCGCTCGAGAGTGAGACCGGCGTACCGCCGGCCCAGATCTTCATCGACGCGGTCGGGCTGACGATGGGGAAGGTCCTGCTGCTGGTAGTTATCGGGGCGCAGCTGTTCTGCGGGATGTCGTCGGTGACGGCGAACTCGCGGATGATCTACGCATTCTCCCGCGACGGCGCGCTGCCGGGATCGAAGTTCTGGCACCGGATCAACCACAAGACCCGGACCCCGACGAACGCGATCTGGCTGGCCGCGGGCGGGTCGTTCCTGTTGGGTCTGCCGTATCTGTGGAACACGACGGCGTACGCCGCGGTGACGTCGATCGCCGTGATCGGCCTCTACATCGCCTACGTGATGCCGACGCTGCTCCGGCTGCTGCAGGGCAACAACTTCCAGCCTGGTCCGTGGTCGCTGGGCCGCTGGAGCCGCCCGATTGGCATCATCGCGATCGCCTGGGTGGTGTTCATCACGGTCCTGTTCATGCTGCCCCAGGTCAGCCCGGTCGGCCCGAGCACCTTCAACTACACCCCGATCGCCGTCCTGGTCGTGCTCGGCTTCGCCGGCGTCTGGTGGCTCGTCTCCGCCCGCAAGTGGTTCACCGGCCCGAAGGTCCAGGGCTCCGAGGAGGAACTGGCCGCGATCGAACGCGACCTCGAATCCATCTGATTTTCAACCAACCGAACGCGAGCGGCCGGGTCCCGGGAAACCGGGGCCTGGCCGCTCGGTCGTGCATTGTCGACAACCGGCCTGCCCCATTGGTGCCCCGGCATCATCGTGCCGTCCAGACTGCTCTGATCTGGGCAGCGACGGGTGACAGGATGGTGACGGGATGGTTTCCTCATGTGACACTCGCCGTGTCGGATGGTCGTTGACTGTGATAATCGGCGAGGGTAAACCTTCGAGGAGTTACGTGATCGATGACTGACGACGAGCTGGTCGGGCGGGCCGGGCTGGTCGAGCGTGCGCGGAAGCAGCTCGAGACCAGCGGCAGCGTGCTGCTCTACGGCCCGACCGGGATCGGCAAGTCCGCGCTCGGCCGGGCGCTCGTCGCGGACCGCACCCGGGCCGGTTGCCGTGTGCTCAGCGCAGCCCCGTCGCAGTCCGAGGCCAGCCTCCCGTACGTCACGCTCCTCGACCTCCTCTCCCACCAGCTCGAGCTCGCCTGGCAGGTCCTGCCCGACCACCTCCGCCAGCCCCTCGAGGTCGCCCTGCTCAAGGCGAGCGCGCCAGACACTGTCCGGGACGAGTTGGCCGTGCGCCTCGCCGTACTGCATGTACTGCGCCGCCTGGCAGCGAGCGGTCCCGTGTTGCTCGTCGTGGATGACATCCAGTGGGTGGACCCGTCCAGCCTCGAAGTACTCACGTTCTGCGCTCGCCGGCTGTCCGACGGCGTACACATGCTCGCCACCGAACAGGTGGCCGACGGCGACCTCCCGGTGATGGCAGAGGCGTGCCCGGAGCCGGTGCTGCAGCTGGAGGTCCCGCCGCTCACGGAGCCCGACGTACTCGGTCTGCTGCGTCAGCGTCTCTCCAACCCGCTCCCGGTGCGCACGGCACGCAGGATCTTCACCGCCAGCGCCGGCAACCCGTTCATGGCGCTGGAGCTCGGCCGAGCAGTACTGCGGCATCCGCAAGGCGTCTCGCCCAACGACCCGCTCCCGGTGTCCAGCCGGCTCAAGACCCTGCTCGGCGACCGCCTGTCCGACCTGTCCACCGGGACGCACGAGCTCCTGCTGCACGCAGCCTCGTCACCACGTCCGACGACGGCTCAGCTCGCCCAGTCGCTCGAGCGGTCGATCGACACCGAACTCGCCGAAGCGGAGGACCTCGGGCTGATCGACGTGTCCTCTGAGCGACTGCGGTTCACCCACCCGTTGCTGAGGGAGTTCGTGTACGCCGAGGCGACCTCAGCGGCCCGTAGACAGGCTCACGCCCAGCTGGCCGCCGTGGTCGACGAGCCGGTCGAGAACGCGACGCACCGCGCGCTCGCCACCCAAGAGGCCAACCCGGAGCTCGCCGTCACCATCGAGGAGGCCGCCGCGGTCGCGGCCGGCCGTGGCGCGCCCGGAGCCGCCGCAACGTTGTGGCGGTTGGCGGCGGAGCGTACGCCGATCAACCTGCAGGACGAGCGGGCTCGCCGCCTGACCCGGGCCGCTGATGACGCCGCGGCCGCCGGGCATCTCGCGGAATCGGCTGAGATGGCGCGTCTCGCCGTCATCGCGGCCACGAAGCCAGAGACCAAGGTGCCCGCGCTGTTGCTGCTGGTGGATGCTGCCTGGCCCGATCGCGACCGCCGGGTCGAGTTGCTGGCCGAGGCGTTCGAGGCCGCGGTCGGGGACCAGCGGCTCGAGGCGCGGGTGCGGATCATGCGCAGCCACAGTGAGTACTTCGACCGCCGTCTGGACGAGGCGCAGGAGGACGCTCGGGTCGCCGAGGCCTTGGCTCGGGAGTCCGGTGACATCGAGGCAGTCGTGGACGCGCTGAGCGCGGCGAGTTCGGTGCAGATCGCCCGGGACGCCGAGCAGACCGCGGACGCGCTGCTGCAGGAGGCCGCCGACCTGTCGCATGACCTTCCGCTGACCAAGACCGTGGTCAACGCGCGGCAGATGGCGGCGATGCGGGAGCTGTTCCGCGGCCGGACCGGCGAGGCGATCAAGGCGATCAGCGAGCTGGTCGACGAGGTTCGCGACGGCGGTGCGATGCGCTGGCTGGCATCCGTCCTCATCTCGGCGACCGCGATCTACGAGCGGAGCGGCCGTGGCGCGGACGCGCTCGCGGCGGGTCACGAGTGCTACCAGTTGATGCAGGACATCGGCGAAGAGGCCGAGGTCGGCATGATCATCGCCAGCCGCGCGGAGTGGGTCGGCGGTTCGGCGGCGATGGGACGGCAGCTGGCCGAGGCGGCGCTGGAAGGTGTCCGCCTGGTCGGGAACGACGAATGGACCGGCCCGGCGTTGGCGAGCCTGGGCCTGATCGGCGTACTGACCGGAGATCCGCAGCGTGCGGTCGAGGCGTTCGACGCGATCGCGGACTCGGGCGAGGCGGCGATGCCGTTCGACCCGGCCGTCATTCCTTGGCACGCGGACTACGCGGAGGCGCTGGTCGCGGCCGGACGCCTGGAGGACGCGGCTGCGCTGATCGCCGACATCCGGGCACGCGCGGAGACGCTGGACCGCGAGGTCGTGCGGGTCGGTCTGGCGCGCTCGGAGGCCCTGCTGATCGCGAAACAAGGTGACCCGGCCGCCGCGCTGGATCTGCTGGAAAAGACGATCAGTACGGCGGGGGACCGCGTCTACCCGCTGGACCTGGCCCGCTGCGAACTCACCCGCGGCCGGGTGGCCCGCCAGGCCCGCCGCCGTTCGGTCGCGCGGACGGCGTTCCTGGACGCGATCGAGCAGTTCGAGACGTACGGCGCCCCGGCCTGGCGCGAGGTGGCCGAGACCGAACTCGCCCGCCTCGACGTCCCGAGCCGCAGCCGGCAGCCCTCCGAGCTCACCGACAACGAGCTACAGATCGTCTCGATGGTCCGCGACGGCTCCACCAACCGTGAGATCGCTGCAGCCCTCTACCTCAGCGTCAAGGCGGTCGAATCCCAGCTGACCCGTCTCTACCGCCGCTTCGGTGTGGCCAATCGCACCCAGCTGCTGCGGATGGTCGATCGCCCGCAGGGCTGACGTTTTCGGTTGAACGTGGTACGGGTCTGCAGGGAAACCCTTGAGGTGACCCGTGGGTAGCTTCGGATGTCTTGCTGTCCGCCGACTGATGGACAAGTGTCGTTCGGGTGAGCTCGCCCCTCGCCCCGGGGCGGCCGAGTGAGGCGCGGCCGCCCCGTTTCGAGCGCTTGCGACAATGACCAGGTGAAACTCGAACGCAAGCACGCGCTGGTCCTGCTCGGGATCGCGGTCTGGAACGTCGTCACCTACCTGCGCTTCATCAAGGCCCTCGCCGACACCGAGGGCCGCCCGACCGGGTACTACGTCGCACACACGATCCTGATCGTGGTGAACCTGCTCATCGCCGCCCTGCTCGGCACCTGGGGCGTCCGGGCGTACAAGGCGTCGAAGGTCAGCCCTTCACAAAACTCGTCGGTGTGACCCCGAGCATCTTCCGGAAGTGCCGGTTCAGGTGTGACTGGTCGTAGAAGCCGGCCAGCGTCGCCACCTCGGCCGGCGGGCGCCCGTCGAGCAGGTACCGCCGGGCCAGATCGACCCGTCGCCCGGTCAGGTACCGATGCGGCGGCATCCCGTACTCCCGGCTGAACGCCCGGACCAGATGCGCCGGATGCGCATGCACCAGCGCCGCCGCCTGGTCCAGCGTGATCCCTTCTGGCACTGCCTCATCCAGTACTTCGCGCAGCCGTTTCGCCACCCCGGCATCGCGCCTGTCCGGTGGATCGGTGACGTTGCGGCGGAGGTGCTGCCGCAGTCGCTCCTCGATCAGGGTGAGCCTGCTCTGTGCCTCCAGGTCTTCCTTGCCGTCTCGTAGTACGCCGTGCAACTGGTGAATGCGGTGTCTCAGGACGGGATCGACGTACTCGGGCTGGTCGACGGCCGCACCGATCAGGTTGTCGCTTTCGCCGAGCCGATCGGGCTCCAAGTACAGCACCCGCTTGCGGAACCCCTCCGGCCGGACCGATCGGCCGTCGTGCGGCACGTTCGGCGGCAGGAGTGACACCTGCGCCTGAGCCAGCCCGTGTTCGCGGTGGTCGAGGTCGTACTGCACCGCGCCCTCGTCCACGATCAGCACGGTCCAGGCGTCGTGCGTGTGGCTCGGGTACGCGTGCGAGGGGAAATGGGCGTGCAGAACCTCGACGACGCCGCTCAGCGCGGGCCGCCACGCCCTGACCTCGGCGCCACCGCTCACGTCTTAGAACATACGCTGCCTGCCGTGAAGGTATACGTGAGTGTGGACATGGAGGGCATCACCGGGCTGGTCGACGCGGAGGACGTCCAGCCACCGGGACGGGACTACGAGCGCGGCCGGCTACTGATGACCGAGGACACGAACGCGGCCGTCCGGGGTGCGTACGACGCGGGCGCGACCGCCGTACTCGTGAACGACGCCCACGGCCCGATGCGCAACCTGCTCCCCGACCTGCTCGACCCGCGCGCCACGCTGATCAAGGGCCGCCCGAAGCCGATGGGCATGATGGAGGGCCTCACCAGCGAGTACGACGCCGTCCTCTGCATCGGCTACCACGCCCGCGCCGGCATCCTCGGCGTCCTCAGCCACAGCTTCATGGGCCACGAGATCGAGGACATCTGGCTCGACGACCAGGTCACCGGCGAGATCGGCCTCCTCCACGCCGCCGCAGCCGCGTACGGCGTACCGGTCGTGGTCCTGACCGGCGACGACACCGCCTGCGCCGAAATGAACGCCTGGGACCCAGCGGTCGCCACAGTCCCGGTCAAATACGCCAAGGACCGCTTCGCCGCCCAACTCGTCCCGGTCGCCGAAGCCCAAGCAGCCATCGAGTCCACCACCCTCACAGCCCTGCAGAACCTCCCCACCATCACGACGGACCCCACCGCCTTGCGCCGCCTCACGGTCCGCTGGCAATCCGCCTCAGTCACCTCCCACCTCACCGCCATCCCTGGCGTCACCCGCCAAGACGACCGCACCGTCACCGTCGAAGCCGACATGCTCCACCTCTACCGCCTCTTCAACCTCTTCCTCCGAGTAGCCACCGCAGTAACCACCAACCCGCCCTACTGCTAAGCCCCCGCCGAAGGACACCGCCTCCGGCGGCGGCTCTACTTGCCCGCCTTGGGCGGTTGGCGCCGACTGATTGCCCGGGTCGGCGGGGAGGGCGGTCAGCCACCCACCGCCGCACCCCCCGCTACTGCTGGGCAACGCGTCTTTCCGGAAGAAAAGTTGCATCGAGTGGCACCAATCATCCGGAAAGGCTTAAAACGTACAAGCCTCGGGTTGGGCGGGCGGTGGAGATTGGGCAGGTGGACAACGTGAGCGAGCCGGTCAGGTTCGAGACGAAGATTGCTGTGTTGTTGCGGGACGATCTGGCGACCTGGCAGCGGCTCAATGTGACGGCGTTTCTGGTGAGTGGAATTGCTGGGACTCACCCGGAGGTGGTGGGCGAGGCGTATCAGGACGCGGACGGGCAGGAGTACCTGCCGATGTTCAGGCAGCCGGTGTTGGTGTTCGAGGGGTCCAAGGAGTTCATGAGTACGGCGCACGAGCGGGCGCTGAAGCGGGAGATCGAGCACGCGGTGTTCACTCAGGAACTGTTTGCCACCGGCAATGATCGGGACAACCGGGCCGCGGTGAAGGCGGTGCGCACCGGTGAGCTGGATCTGGTGGGGATCGCCTTGTACGGCCCGAAGAACGCGGTGGACAAGGCACTCAAGGGCGCGCGGATGCACCACTAGTGCCTCCGGGGTGACGTGTGCAGTTCGACAGGAGGTGTCGGGCGATCGAGCCGTGTTACCGGTCCGCCCAGGGCGTGCGTCGCCGGCAGTGGCCGTATACGTCCTGTCGAACTGCAGCCAGCCAACGGTCCACGGGCCGTGTCAGCGGTTGGTGGGTTGGGAGGACAGCCGCCGCCGGAGGTGGTGGCTGTTGAGGGGGTAGCGGTTGGGGGTGAAGGGGTGTAGTTCGGGTGGGCGGAGGTTTTCCAGGACTAGGGGTACTACGTGGCGGGCGGTGCCGGGGGCCAGGGTTAGGCCTAGCATGCCGTGGCCGGTGGCTATGTAGAGGCCGGGGTGGTTGGGGATGGGGCCGATGAGGGGGAGGCTGTCGGGGGTGGCTGGGCGCATGCCTGCGAACGTTGCTGTTGACAACCCGGGGCGCCAGTCGGCGAAGTACGGCGCGGTGCGGTCGAGGATGGTAGCGAGGCGTCGTTCGGCGATCGGGCCGCCTGGTCGGCCGAGGTCCAGGCGGGCGGCGACGCGTACGCCGTCCGCGAAGGGGGTCACCGCGATGCTCGGTTCGACCAGTTTCACCGCGAGGTGCGGCGCCCGGCCGGTGCCGGGAGTGGTGATGCTGTATCCCGTTGCTGCCAGCAACGGAATCCGTACGCCGAGCACCGCGAGCAGCTCGGTCGACCACGCGCCCGCGGCGACCAGGAGCCGGTCGGCCGTGAAGGTTCCGGCGCTGGTCTCGACCCGCCAACCCGAATCAGCAGGCCCGAGCCGGCTCGCCGTACCGATCACGAGCCGCCCGCCGGCCTCAGACAGTTGTTCGCGTAAGGCACGCAGTACCTGCTCCGGCCGCACCTGCACCTCATCCACAGCGTGTACGGCGCCAATCACCGCAGAACCCAGCGCTGGTTCGCGAGACCGTGCCGCCTGGCCGTCGAGGATCTCGTAGCCGCCCTTGTAGCCGGCCGCCGTCGTGGCCTCGGCCAACTGGGCGACCTCGTCCAGACCGGCCTGCGTGACAGCGGCCATCAGCAACCCGGTCTGACGAAGTTCCAGGTCGGCCGTCTTCTGCAACCGGGCGAAGTCGTCCACGCATCCGGCACCGAGATCCAGTACGGCGCGCAGACCCGCGGTGTATTGCTGAGCGGAACCACTGCGAACGAAACCGACCAGCCAGCGCAGCAACGCGGAAGTGAGTCGGGGAGCAACGCTGAACGGGGCTTCTCGATGGAGCGCCTGGCGTGCCGAGTGCATCAGTACGCCGGGACCGGACAACGGAGCCGACAGCGCCGGCACGACCCACCCGGCCGCAGCCGGTGACGCGAAGCCGGCCTGCGGGCCCGCGTCCAGCACAGTCACCTCGGCCCCAGCACGGGCGAGCTCCAAGGCGGACCAGAGGCCGATCACCCCACCGCCGATCACGATGATGCGCATGCCTACTGCCCGGCCGCGTACGACGCGAGGAAGGTTCGCGTCCGGAGCTCACGCGGCCGGCCCAGCACCTCGGACGGCTCGCCTTCCTCGACGATCCGGCCGCCGTCGACGAAGACGACCCAGTCCGCCACCTCACGGGCGAATGGCAGTTCGTGCGTCACCAGCACCATGGTCATCCCGTCGTCGGCGAGCTCTCGCATCACTCGCAGTACCTCCGCGGTGGACTCGGGGTCCAGTGACGAGGTGGGCTCGTCGAACAGCAGGACCTTCGGCCGCAGCGCGAGCGCCCGGGCGATCGCCACGCGCTGCTGCTCACCACCCGACATCTGCTCCGGATACGCGACACCGCGGTGCGCGAGGCCGACCCGGCGGAGGAGCTGGATCGCCCGTTCCAACGCGTCGTGCTCGGGAACCCCGGCCCGCAATTGGGCGAGCATCACGTTCTCGACCGCGGTGAGGTGGGGGAACAGGTTGAAACGCTGGAACACCATACCGACGGACTGCCGCAGCTTGGCCAGGTCGCGACAGCGCATCTCCTCGCCGGAGAAGATCGTCTCGCCGGCGACCTCCAGCAGGCCGTGATCCGGTCGTTCGAGCAGGTTGAGGCAGCGCAGCAACGTGGTCTTGCCGCCGCCGCTCTGGCCGATGATCGCGACGATCTTCTTGTGCGGGACGATCAGGCTCACCTCGTCGAGCACCAGCCGTCCGTCGAAGGACTTGCTCAGGTTCTCGATCCGTACGACGACATCAGTGAGAGCGCGAACGGTCATGCCGATGCTCCGTTCTGCGCCAGGAGTTCGCGAGCGGCCTTGAGTCGCCGCCGCCGTTTCGGTGACAGCGGTACCCCGGCCCGGATCCGGCGCTCCAGCCAGAGCAGGCCCTGGGAGAGCGGGTAGCAGAGGACGAAATAGATGGCCGCGATCACCAGATAGACCTCTAGCGCGCGGAACGTCGCCGAGGTGATCAGCCGCCCCTCGGACATCAGTTCGGCCGCCGAGATGGTGACCAGCAACGACGTGGACTTCAGTAGGTCGACCAGCATCGTGTTGGTCCCGGGCAGTGCCGACCGCAGTGCCTGCGGGAAAACGACGTACGCGAAGGTGCTCACCCGGCCGAGCCCCAGCGCCTCCGCGGCCTCCTGCTGGCCGCCGTGCACACCGACGATCGCGGCGCGGAAGATCTCCGAGAGGTACGCGGCGTAGAACACGATCAGACTCACGCAGCCGGCGCTGAAGACGTCCAGCTTGAGTCCGGCGGACGCCAGCCCGAAGTACGTGACGAAGATGATCGCCAGGAGTGGGATGTTCTTGAACACCTCGGTGTAGACGGCGGCCGGCACCCGCAGCGCGCGGTGCCGGTTCACCCGCAGCAGCGCCAGCGCGAGGCCGAGAACCGCGGCGCCGGCGAAGCTCGCGACCGTGTACGCGACCGTCTTTCCGAGTCCGTCGAGCAGGGCGGGTGCGTAGTCCGACCAAGGCACCTCGAAGAGTTGCGTCAGCATCAGGAGTCCTCAGATGGTCGGCGGTTGCCAGTCCGCGGGCCGGTCGACCCCACGCCGGGTGGCGGCGATCTCCGGTGACGGCTTGAGGAACTGGTCGGGCGCGCCGCCGTACTTCTCGATCAGCTTGGTCAGCTCGCCGCTGGTGTACATCGCCCGGATCTGCTCCGAGATCGCCTTCTCCAGCGCGGTCGCCTGCTTGGGCAGGTAGAAGCTCGTCATGTACGGGCGGAAGTACTCGTACGGCGGATGCGCCTTGAGCTCCGCGTCGGACGGTGGGGTCAGGTACTGCGTCTCGACCTTGAGCTCCGGCCGTTCCTTCTGGGCCGCGAGCACCAGCAGCGGATCCAGGAAGCCGACGTTGATGCGGCCGGCGCCGAGGTCGTCGAAGACCCCGTTGCCGTCCGGGTACGCGTGCAGCTTGGCACCCGGGACGGCCTGGATCGACTTGACCCACACGTACCCCTCGACGGTGCCGAGATCCTTGCCCTGCAGGTCGTTCACGGTCTGGTAGTGCTCGCCGGCGCGGACGGCCATCGCGGGTGGCGAGTAGTACGGCGGATCGGTGAACAGCCCCTGCTTCTGCCGCTCGGCCGTCCAGGCGACACCGCCGATGGTGATGTCGACGCGGCGGGACTGGACGTTCGCGAGCATCCCGGCGAAGTCGGTGACCTCGGGCTTCACGGTCAGCCCGAGCTTCCCGGCCACGGCATTGAGGATGTCGGCGTCCAGGCCGGTCATCTTGTCGCCGACCATCGAGGTGTACGGCGCGTACGGCTGGATGGCGACCTTGAGGACACCGGGCTCGAGCGTGCCGAGCGCGGCGGCCGCGTCGGAGACCGGCGCCTTGGACTCGCCGCCGCACGCGGTCAGCGAGCCGAGTCCGAGGGCGAGTACGGCGAGCAGGTGAGCGGCCCGTGGGATCCGGGTGAGCGGAGAGTTCGACATCGCGTGCCTTTCGTGGCGGCGGCCCCCGGCTGACCTCCTCAAGGCTAGGGATCCGGTACGGCGAAGTCATTGGACGACTGATCCGGGATTCGGTGCTGAAACCGGGCTCTCGTCGTACGCTTCGTACAATCGTCCGGAGAGGGGAGCGCCATGCTCTCGGCCTCACTCGCCCAGCAGATCGCCCGGGACACGTCCGAGGTGATCGGCTACAACGTGCTCATCACCGACGAACACGGCATCGTCATCGGCAGCGGTGACACCGGCCGGCTGGGCAGCTTCCACGAGGCGTCGGTCGACGTACTGGCATCGCAGCAGGCGGCCTGGCACACGGCCGCCGAGGCACAGCGACTGCGCGGGGTGAAGCCCGGGATGACGTTGCCGATCGTGATCGACGGGGAAGCGGTCGGGACGGTCGGCATCACCGGGTCGCCGCGGCAGGTCCGGCGGTTCGGCCTGGTGGTCCGGCGGCAGACCGAGATCTTGCTGCAGGAGTCCGTCGAGCTCCGGTCGCGGCTGCTGCGGGAACGGGCGCTGGAGGAGTTGGTCCGCGACATCGGCTCCTTCGACGCCGATGTGGTCGACCCGGCCTTCGTGGTCGCGCGGGCGAAGGAGCTCGGCTACGACCTGACCATCCCGCGCACGGTGGTGATCGTCGACGTGGATGAGCCGGTGCCGGTCGGCACGGGCAACGGCGGTGTGCCGGATGTCGCCACGCTTCGGCCAGAGGTGCTCCGGACCTTGCGCCAGACCTTCGGATCGGCGGACCTGGTGGCCGCGATGACGGCCGGCCGCTTCGCCGTACTGCCGGTGCTCGACCGCGGCCGCGGTGCCGCAGACGACAGGAATGGCCGCGGCAGCGGGGCCGACCACAGGTTGCGGTTGGCGGAGGTCGCCGTACGCACGATCGCTGCGGAGCATGGGTTCGCGTCGCGGGCGGGTGTTGGCGGGGTGGCGCGCGGGATCGCTGCGCTCCGGGAGGCGCACGCCGATGCAGGGGACGCGCTCCGATTGGGTAAGGGGCCCGAGTCGGCGTACGTGATCGACGATCTGCGTGGACACCAGGTGCTGGCGGCGGTCGGGCACCGGGCCCGCGCCCGGCTGGTGTCACTCGTCGCGGGTGACCTCGCGACCCACGCCGACTGGCCCGAGCTCCGCGCCACCCTGATCGCCTGGTGCGAGAGCGGCTTCAACCTGGTGCGAACCGCGGAGGCCCTGCACATCCACCGCAACACCCTCATCTACCGCCTGGAAAAGATCGAACGCCTCACCAACCACCCCTGGCGCGACCACAAAGCCACCCTCACCACCTACCTAGCCTGCCTAGCCTCCCAACTAGACACCCCAGAACCCGAACGTCCGAAGAACTGAGGGCTATAGGCCACAGTTCTTCGGACGCAAGCACCAGGCGTGCTCAGACGCGGCGGAAGATCAGGGCTCGTTTCACTTCCTGGATGGCTTTGGTGACCTCGATACCGCGGGGGCAGGCGTCGGTGCAGTTGAAGGTGGTCCGGCAGCGCCAGACGCCTTCCTTGTCGTTCAGGATCTCGAGCCGCTGCTCGGTGCCCTCGTCGCGGCTGTCGAAGATGAACCGGTGCGCGCCGACGATCGCCTGCGGGCCGAAGTACTGGCCGTCGGACCAGAACACCGGGCAGGACGTCGTACACGCGGCGCACAGGATGCACTTGGTGGTGTCGTCGAACCGGTCCCGGTCGGCCTGGGACTGGATCCGTTCCCGGGTCGGCTCGTGGCCGCTGGTGACCAGGAACGGCATCACCGAGCGGTACGCGTCGAAGAACGGCTCCATGTCGACGACCAGGTCCTTGAGCACCGGCAAGCCCTTGATCGGCTCGACGGTGATCTCCTTCTCCGGGTTCAGGTCCTTGATCAGCGTCTTGCAGGCCAGCCGGTTGCGGCCGTTGATCCGCATCGCGTCGGAGCCGCAGACACCGTGCGCGCAGGACCGGCGGAAGGTCAGCGTGCCGTCCTGGTCCCACTTGATCTTGTGCAGCGCGTCCAGCACCCGGTCGGTCGGCTGCAGGGTGACCGAGTAGGTCTTCCACTCGGCCTCGTCGACGACCTCGGGGTTGTACCGAAGGATCTTGACCTTGACGTCCATCAGTACTTCCGCTCCATCGGCTTGTAGCGAGTCTGGACGACCGGCTTGTAGTCCAGCCTGATGTTGATGTTGCCTTCGGCATCGACCTCGCGGTACGCCATCGTGTGCCGCATGTAGTTGACGTCGTCGCGCTTGTCGTAGTCCTCGCGGAAGTGACCGCCGCGGGACTCCTTGCGCTCCAGCGCGGACACCACCAGCACCTCGGCCAGGTCGAGCAGGAAGCCGAGCTCGACCGCCTCGAGCAGGTCCGTGTTGAACCGCTTGCCCTTGTCCTGGACGCCGACCTGGGTGAACCGCTGCTTGAGCGCCGCGATGTCGACCAGCGCCTGCTTCAGCGAACCCTCGGTCCGGTACACCTGCGCGTTCAGGTCCATCGTCGCCTGCAGGTCGGCCCGGATCGCGGCGATCCGCTCCTCCCCGGTGGAGGTACGCAGACCCTCGACCAGCTCGACGACGTACGCCTCCGGGTTCTCCGGAAGCTCCTCGAAGGCCGCGGTCTCGGCGTACTCGGCCGCGGCGATCCCGGCCCGCCGGCCGAACACGTTGATGTCGAGCAGCGAGTTCGTGCCCAGCCGGTTCGCGCCGTGCACCGACACACAGGCGACCTCACCCGCGGCGTACAGACCGGGGATCACGTCCTCGTTGTTGGCGAGCGCCTCGCCCTTGATGTTGGTCGGGATACCGCCCATCGCGTAGTGCGCGGTCGGGAACACCGGGATCTGCTCGGTGTACGGCTCGACGCCGAGGTACGTCCGGGCGAACTCGGTGATGTCCGGCAGCTTCGCGTCGATGTGGGCCGGCTCGAGGTGGGTCAGGTCGAGCATCACGTAGGCGCCGTCCGGGCCGCAGCCGCGGCCCTCGCGGACCTCGTTGGCCATCGCCCGGGCGACCATGTCACGCGGCGCCAGGTCCTTCACGGTCGGCGCGTACCGCTCCATGAACCGCTCGTTGTCCTTGTTCCGCAGGATTCCGCCCTCGCCGCGGGCCGCCTCGGACAGCAGTACGCCGAGACCCGCCAGGCCGGTCGGGTGGAACTGGAAGAACTCCATGTCCTCCAGCGGCAGGCCCTTGCGCCAGACGATGCCCATCCCGTCACCGGTCAGCGTGTGCGCGTTGGAGGTGGTCCGGAAGACCTTGCCGAACCCGCCGGAGGCGAACACGACCGACTTGGCCGAGAAGATGTGCAGCTCGCCGGTGGCCAGCTCGTAGGCGACGACACCGGTGGAGCGGCCGTTCACCATCAGCAGGTCGAGCACGTAGAACTCGTTGAAAAACTCCACGTTCTGCTTGATGCACTGCTGGTACAGCGTCTGCAGGATCATGTGGCCGGTCCGGTCGGCCGCGAAGCAGGACCGTCGTACGACGGCCTCACCGTGGTTGCGGGTGTGGCCGCCGAAGAACCGCTGGTCGATCTTGCCCTCGGCGGTCCGGTTGAACGGCAGGCCCATCTTCTCCAGGTCGAGGACCGCGTCGACGGCCTCGCGGCACATCACCTCGGCCGCGTCCTGGTCGACCAGGAAGTCACCACCCTTGACCGTGTCGAAGGTGTGCCACTCCCAGTTGTCCTCTTCGACGTTGGCCAGCGCGGCGCACATGCCGCCCTGGGCCGCGCCGGTGTGTGACCGGGTCGGGTAGAGCTTGGTGAGCACCGCGGTCCGGGTCCGCTTGCTGGACTCCAGGGCGGCGCGCATTCCCGCTCCACCCGCGCCGACGATGACTACGTCGTACTGATGCCGCTGCATCTGTGAACTGTCCTTACTTGTTGCAGACCGACAGCGTGCTGCTGGGGTCCAGGCAGGGGTCGAAGGTGAAGATCACCAGGGTGCCGAGTACGACGATCACGATCGACGCGGTGATCAGCAGGGACTTCAGCCAGAACCGGGTCTGGTCCTTCTCGGCGTAGTCGTTGATGATCGTGCGCAGGCCGTTGGTGCCGTGCAGCATCGCCAGCCACAGCATCAGCAGGTCCCAGACCTGCCACAGCGGGTTGGCCCACTTGCCGGCCACGAAACCGAAGTCCAGCGCGGTGATCCCGCCGCCGAGCATCAGGTTCACGAACAGGTGGCCGAGCACCAGGACGACGAGGGCGAGCCCGGACAGCCGCATGAACAGCCAGCTGTACAGCTCGAAGTTGGTCTGACCGGACCGGTTCCGGCCGCCGCCCTTGAGCGAGCGGGAGCGGGAGCTGGACCGGGGTGCCGCGATGTCCGACATCTCAGCCTCCGAAGACATGTGAGAGGTGCCGGATCACGAACGGCACGAACAGAACCACCCAGACCACGCCGACACCGATCATCAACTGCCGCTGGTAGCGCGGCCCGCGCGCCCAGAAGTCCACCAGGATCAGCCGGATGCCGTTGAACGCGTGGAACAGGATGGCCCCGACCAGGCCGACCTCCATCAGGCCGACGATCGGGTTCTTGTAGGTGCCGATGACCTCGTTGTAGGCCTCCGGGGAGACCCGGACCAGCGCGGTGTCGAGCACGTGCACCAGGAGGAAGAAGAAGATCCCCACTCCGGTGATCCGGTGCGCGACCCATGACCACATGCCCTCCCGGCCGCGGTACAGCGTGCCGGCTGGTTTGCTGGGCAAACCGATCCTCCGATCGGACGTCAGACCGAGAGCCGATGCACGCGGCACGCCGGGACCTGAAGTGGGCCCGCGCAGATTCACGGGACGGCCGCGATCGGCTCGGCTCGGCGAAAACCGGGCCGGTTCGATGCTAGTCCTGCCGGTCGGCCCATTTTGTCCTGACAGGTGTGACATCGCTCTCCAACCCGCTCCCCAAGTGGCCCGTCGGGCGGGCCCGCGAGTGGCCCTCGACGGGCCGCCGGTCATGTTCTTGACTTCAACTGAGCTTGACATCCGAGACTCTGGAACCGAACCGGGATGTCGCCCGGGTCACAAGCGAGGGGAGAACACGGTGAGTTTCTGGATCTGTGCGACCTGTGCGGTCGAGCACTCCGAGCAGGTGGAGGTGTGCGCGATCTGCGCCGACGAACGCCAGTGGGTGCCCGCCGACGGTCAGCACTGGACCACACTCGACGAGCTGGCCGCGGCCGGCACGGAGGTCACCATCGACGAGGTCGAGCCGGACCTGTACGGCGTCCGGTCGAAGCCGCCGGTCGGGATCGGCCAGCAGTCGATGCTGCTGCGGACCGCCGGGGGCAACCTGCTCTGGGATCCGATCGGGTACCTCGACGACGACGCCGTACGGCGGGTCCGGGAGCTGGGCGAGGTCGTCGCGATCATCGCGAGTCATCCGCACATGTACGGCGTACAGGTCGAGTGGAGCCACCGGCTCGGCGGCGTACCCGTGTACGTCTCGGAGGCCGACGCCGAGTGGGTGGCCCGGCAGGACCCGGTGATCCAGACCTGGTCGGGCAAGCTCACCCCGCTGCCCGGTGTGACGGTCATCCAGCCGGGCGGGCACTTCCCGGGCAGCGCGGTGGTGCACTGGGCCGAGGCCGCGGACGGCAAGGGCGTCATCCTGTCCGGCGACACCATCTTCGCCAACCCCGACCGCACCTCGGTCAGCTTCATGCGCAGCTACCCGAACCGCATCCCGCTGTCAGGCGCCGTCGTCGACCGGGTCGCCCGCTCCCTCGACCCCTTCGACTACGACCGCCTCTACAACAACTTCGGCGCTCTCATCCCGGCCGACGCCAAAGCCATAGTCCGCCGCTCCGCCGACCGCCACGCCGCCTGGACCCGAGGCGACTACGACCACCTGACCTGAGTGGTACCGAAGAACAGGACGTGTATGCCTACTGGCCTCGTCGGGCACGCTCAGAGCGACCCGCCGAACGGCTGGATTCGGCACTACCTCCTGTTCTTCGGTCCGGTCAGGCGGCCAGTCGGGACTGGGTGAGGCGGGTGTGGAGGGCGAGCATGCGGTTGACGCAGGTGTTCCAGTCGTAGAGTTCGGCCCGGCGGCGGGCCGAAGCTCTGCGGCCGGGCACCTGCGTCAGCTCGAGTACGGCGTCTGCTAGGGCGGTTGGGGTTGCGGGGGCCCAGCGGCCGCAGGAGTCGTCTACTAGTTCGCGGGCGCCGCCGGTGTTGGCGGTAACTACTGGGGTGCCGGCGGCGAGGGCTTCCAGGACGGCTAGGCCGAAGGTTTCGCCTGGGCAGACGGACAGGGCGATGTCGGCCTCGGCGAGGTGGCGGGCGAGGGTACGGCGGCCGTCGACGTACCCGTGGAACGTCACCGGCGCCGAGCCCGCGATGGCGACCAGCTCGTCGAGGTGTGGGCCGGAGCCGTACACGTCCATCCGCATCCGCACGCCCCGGCGGTGGAGCTCGGCGGCTGTCGCCACAGCCAGATGCGGGCTCTTCTCGCGGGACAGGCGGCCGGCGTGGACGAGTTTGAGTACGCCGTCGTCCACCGGCTCGGCCAAGGACGGGTGGAAGGTGTCCAGGTCGACGCCGAGCGGGATCCGGACCAGCGGTGTGGTCACCTCGTCGAACTCGGCCGCCGCATAGCGGGACGTCACCACGACAGCGTCGTACGTCCGGCTGAGGAGTTTGTAGAGCGCGCCCACTCCGGCCGCGACACCCAACTGGCGGCCGGTTCGCAGCGACAGCATCGCGTCGAGTCGCTCGTGGCTGAACAGCACCGAGCCGATGTCGTTCTTGCGCGCCCAGCGGGCCACCGGCAGCAGCGTCGACTTGTCCGAGATCTCCACCGTGGTGGGCCGGAACTGCTCGAGCGTGTCGATGACCTTCCACGGATCGGTGATCAGCCGGTAGCCGCCGCCGACCTTCGGTGCCTTGATCCGGATCACGGTGCCGGCCTCGGTCTCGACCACGGTGTCGCGTTCGCCGGGCGTGATCACGATCCGTTCCGCGCCGGCGTCGACGTACCCCTGCCCGAGGTGTTCGATCGCGGTCCGCATCCCACCGGACGTCGGCCCGACGAAGTTGGCCAGCTGGGCGATCCGCAATCTGCTCATGCGACCCGCCGAACGGCCGCGGCTTCGGCCAGGACCTCGGCGTAATGCCGGTCGACCAGGTCGTCGACCACCGCCGGCCAGGTTCGGCTCTGCACCCGCTGGAGCCCGTTGGCGGCCATCCGGCCTCGGGCGGCGGGGTGGTCGAGCAGGGTCTTGACCGCGTTCCGCAACGAGCCCGGCTGCCCTGGCTCGAACAGCAGCCCGTTGTCACCCGGACGGATCAGGTCGAGCGGACCACCCGCGGCCGGGCCGACCGTCGCGACCCCGGAGGCCTGCGCTTCCTGGATGGTCTGGCAGAACGTCTCGTGCTCGCCGGTGTGCACGAACACGTCGAGTCCGGCGAAGACCGTGGCCAGGTCGGCGCCCCGGCGCATTCCCAGGAAGGTTGCGTTTGGCAAGGAGTTCTCCAGGGCGGCGCGGTCGGGGCCGTCGCCGACGATGACGACGCGGCAGTCCAGGTCGGTCAGTTCGGCCAGCCGGCGGACCTTCTTCTCCGCGGCCAGCCGGCCGACGTACCCGACGATCGGCTTGCCGTCGGGGGAGATCTCGCGCCGCCAGCTCTCGTCCCGGTGGCGCGGATCGAAGAGGTCCAGGTTCACGCCGCGACCCCACAGATGAACCCGCGGTACGCCGCCCTGCACGAGCTGCTGGACGGACGCGGTGGACGGCGCGAGGGTCCGGTCGGCTCGTGAGTGCACCCGTCGTACCCAGCGCCAGACACCGCGATCGGCGGCGGCGAACCAGGGGTACTGACGGGCGAACCCGGCGATGTCGGTCTGGAAGATCGCGACCGTCGGCAGGCCGAGCTTGCGCGCGCTGCGCAGTCCGTAGGCGCCGATGATGAACGGAGACGCCAGGTGAACGAGGTCCGGCTTGAACTCGGCCATCGCCCGCTCGATCGAGGGGTCGGGCAGGCCGACCGGGAACTCCTTGTAGCCCGGGATCCCGAAGCTCCGCGCCCGCAGTACCTGGACGTCGCGGTAGGTGTCGGGACCGGGGCCGGCGGCAATGATCAGCAGCTCGTGCCCACGGGCACGCAGCCGGTCGGCGACATGGCGAGCCGTGTTCGCCACGCCATTGATCTGCGGCAGGAAGGATTCAGCGACCATCACGATGCGCACACCTCGGAGGTTCCCCACCGCGCATGAACCCTCGGCGACACTCTCGTGACACCGCGTCGATTCCCTGTCGACGCGTACAGAGACATGAAGTGTCCTTCAGGTAGCCATCCGGCGGTGCCCGGTTAGTGCCACGCGAACACGAAGTGGTCAGCTCATGACCAGCCAGACTTCCTCGTTGAAGAGGGTCAGCCGGACTTGCTGACCCACCACCTGGAGGTCGACCCGCCAACCGGCCACGTAGGCGATGTGCGAGCGACCGTCGAGGTGCTGGTTCACCCAGTCCCGCACAGGCTGTACCGCGTTGCCGCTCAGGTGCCGCAGGACCTGCTCGAAGTCCGCTGAAGCGGCGGCGGTGGCGACCAGATAGGTGATGCCCACGTCGGGTCCCGAGAACTTCAGTGCCAGACCGGGCTTGCGCTGACACGTCTCGTTGTCGGCCGTGCAGGACAAGCCGTCGGCGCGCAGAGCGTCGGCCAGACCGGATTCGGTGGTGTCGAGGTGGAGGACCGGCACCTTGAGCTGGGTGCTGTTCAGCTTCGCCGCGCTGATTTCGGTCTTCTCGCCTCGGCCGACGATCTCGTATTTGCCCCAGGCACCGTCGACCCATCCGCCCCAGGCCCGGAGGACGTTGTTCACTCGCGGCAAGTCCGCGGGGAACACGATCGGCCCCACCGTGCCGGCCAGGGACCGGAGTGCGGGACCTGTCTCCCCGGTGGCCCGCACCTTGATGGTCAGCGCGGTGACGCTGCCGTCGGGCCGGTACTGGACGACGACCGCTGACGTGGTCCGCCCTGCCAGGGCGAAGCAACCCGCATGCCCGCCGTCCGCGCTGGTGAAGCGCACACTGCACTCCAGGCCGCGCGCCGTCAGAGCATCGGCGAGCGTCCGCGCCTGACCGGTGATCGAGCCGCCGGCGGTAACCCCCTCGGCCAGGGTGAGCCGGGCAGCAGCCGTGTCGGCGGTGGCCGTGTCATCCCGCCGTACGACGAAGAGCGCTGTCAGGGCGACGACCAGAAGGCCGGCGAGGAGGCCGGAGAGGATGAAGGGCCACAGTCGTCGGTGGGGACGGTGTGCCGGTGCAGGACGGTGCAGCGACATCGGGTTCCTTCCAAGGTGTGAGGAGCGCGAATGTATCCCACGGCTGTGCTGGAGCCCACACCGATGGCGTGCGCTGGTGCATACCAGTGCGGGGGTGGTTCGGCCTACCGTGGGGGGATGAGTCATCGGAGTGAGTCGGGGTTCGAGTTCGCGCCGGTGTACGGGCCGGAGGTGCTGGCCGGGTTCGAGCCGGACGCCAAGCTGGGTGAGCCGGGGCGGTACCCGTTCACCCGCGGGGTCTACCCGACGATGTACACCGAGCGGCCGTGGACCATGCGCCAGTACGCCGGTTTCGGTACGGCGGCCGAGTCGAACCAGCGGTATCACCAGCTGATCGACCACGGCACCATGGGCCTGTCGGTCGCCTTCGACCTGCCCACCCAGATGGGGTACGACTCCGACGCCCCGATCGCGCACGGCGAGGTCGGCAAGGTCGGAGTGGCGATCGACTCGATCGACGACATGCGGGTCCTGTTCGACAAGATCCCGCTGGACCAGGTGTCCACCTCGATGACGATCAACGCGCCCGGATCGGTGCTCCTGCTGCTCTACCAACTGGTCGCCGAGGAGCAGGGCGTGGCCGGTGACAAGCTCACCGGCACGATCCAGAACGACGTACTGAAGGAGTACATCGCCCGCGGCACCTACATCTATCCGCCGAAGGAGTCGCTGCGGCTGATCAGCGACATCTTCGCCTACTGCCAGGCGGAACTGCCGCGCTGGAACACGATCTCGATCTCCGGCTACCACATGGCCGAGGCCGGGGCGACGCCCGCGCAGGAGATCGCCTTCACGCTGGCGAACGGGATCGAGTACGTCCGGGCCGCGGTCGCCTCCGGGCTGGACGTGGACGAGTTCGCACCGCGGCTGTCGTTCTTCTTCGTCGCCCGGACCACGCTGCTGGAGGAGGTGGCGAAGTTCCGCGCCGCCCGCCGGATCTGGGCCCAGGTGATGCGGGACGAGTTCGGCGCGAAGAACCCGAAGTCGCTGATGCTGCGGTTCCACACCCAGACCGCCGGCGTGCAGCTCACCGCGCAGCAGCCCGAGGTGAATCTCGTCCGGGTTGCGATCCAGGGCCTGGCCGCCGTACTGGGTGGAACGCAGTCACTGCACACCAACTCGTACGACGAAGCGATCGCGCTGCCCACCGAGAAGGCGGCCCGGCTGGCGCTGCGGACCCAGCAGGTGCTCGCCTACGAGACCGACATCACCGCGACGGTCGACCCGTTCGCCGGTTCGTACGTGGTCGAGTCACTCACCGACGAGGTGGAGGCGGCCGCGCTCGAGCTGATGGAGCAGGTCCAGGAGTACGGCGGTGCGGTCGCGGCGATCGAGAAGGGCTTCCAGAAGCAGGAGATCGAGCGATCGGCGTACCTGATCGCGCAGGAGATCGACTCGGCCGAGCGGGTCGTGGTCGGGATGAACAAGTTCAAGATCGCCGAGGAGGAGCCGTACGAGCCGCTCCGGGTGAACCCGGCGATCGAGGCCCAGCAGATGGAGCGGCTGGCCAAACTGCGGGCCGAGCGGGACCAGGCGGCGGTGGACGAGGCGCTGGCCGAACTGCAGGCGGCGGCGCGTGGGTCGGAGAACTGCCTTTACCCGATGAAGAAGGCCCTGCTGGCACGCGCCACCGTGGGAGAGGTGTGCAACGCCCTGCGCGACGTCTGGGGCGTGTACGTGCCGGCCGACACCTTCTGATCCTTCAGTCCAGCAGGGCGCAGGACGCCAGCACCGTCATCCCGACGGCGATGGCGTCCTCGTCCGGGTCGAAGCCCGGCGTATGCAGATCCGCGGCGTTGTCCACACCGGCCGGGCGGACACCCAGCCGGGCCATCGCTCCTGGCACGTGCTCGAGGTACCAGGCGAAGTCCTCGCCGCCCAGGCTCTGATCGGTCGGCGCCACCGCCTCGCGCCCCATCGACAGCTCGGTGGCGCGCTGCAGCACACCAATCGCATCCGGATCGTTTATCACCGGCGGCACGCCGTGCGTCACCTCGGTGCTGACCTCGACGCCGTACGGGGAGATCAACTGCGCGGCCAGGCTCGGGATGAGGTCAGCGGCGAGCCTCCAGACGTTCGCGTCGAGGCACCGCAGGGTGCCCTCTGCCTCGCCGCGGGACGGGATCGCGTTGGCCGCCGAGCCGGCCGTGATCCGGCCCCAGACCAGCGACAAGCCGGCCCGAGGATCGACCCGGCGGGACAGGGCCGCCGGCATCTCGGTGACCAGGGTGGCGAGGGCATAGACGAGATCGCCGGTCAGGTGCGGCCGTGACGTGTGTCCGCCGTCGCCGGTCAGCCGGACGAGAACGCGGTCGGCCGCTGCGGTCAACGCGCCGATCCGGAGACCGACCTGCCCGACCGGCAATCGGGGATCACAGTGCAGGCCGTAGATCCGCCGTACGCTTTCCATCCCACCCGCCGCGATCACACCGAGTGCGCCACCGGGCATCACTTCCTCGGCCGGCTGGAAGATCAGCCGGACGCGGTGGGTCAGCAGGCCTTCGGCCGCCATCCGCGCGAGCACCACCGCGGCGCCCAGCAGGATCGCGGTGTGCATGTCGTGGCCGCAGGCGTGCGCCACACCTTCGTGGGTGGAGCGAAAAGGGGAGTCGACACCGTCCGTCACCGGCAGGGCGTCGATGTCGGCCCGGAGAGCGACGCAGGTGTCGCCGGAACCGATGTCGCAGATCAGGCCGGTGCCCGTCGGCAGCACCTGCGGGGACAGCCCGGCCGCGACCAGCCGCTGCCGGATCAGCTCGGTCGTCCGCACCTCGTGCCAGCCGAGCTCCGGGTAGGCGTGCAGGTCGCGACGGATCGTCACGATCTCGTCCCGGACCTCGGCGACACGGCTCTGCAGGTCGCTGAGCAGCACCTGCTGCGAAATCGTCATGGCGGCGATTCTCGCATCGCCGCCGCGAGACGCCGGTCCCAGGCTCCGAGACCGGACCGATCCGGTCAACCACAGCTCACCCGGCGCGTTGGTGTTCTGGCTGAGCGTCACGGCGGAAACTACGATTGAGTAACGAGCATTTCAGTCACGCATTGTCAGTGGCTGGGGGGTCTTGCCGGGTCTATCGTGTCGCTGCGAACGCCTGCACGGGGCGATCTGGATCGAGGAGGCATCTTGCGGCACACGACGAAGCTGGCGGCTCTCGCCGTCACCGTGGCGCTGGTGGTGGCGGGCTGCGCGAAGAAGGAACAACCCGGTGGTGCCGCCGCCAGTGACGAGCTGTGCGCAGACAAGTCGGGGGCGGGTCCCAAGATCGGTCTGGCCTATGACATCGGCGGTCGTGGTGACCACTCCTTCAACGACCTCGCCGCGGCGGGTGTGAAGAAGGCTCTGGAGGACCTTGACGCCACTTGTGAGGAGTCCGAGGCGGCGCTCGACGAGCCCGACTCCACCAAGGAGGAGCGGCTGCGCACGCTGGCCGAGGCCGGCTACAACCCCGTCATCGGGGTGGGCTACGTCTACACCGAAGAGGTCAACAAGGTCGCCAAGGAGTACCCGAACATCAAGTTCGCCGTGGTCGACGGATTCGCCGAGGGCGCGAACATCACCAACCTGGTGTTCTCGGTCGAGCAGGGCTCGTTCCTGGTCGGTGTCGCCGCGGCGCTGAAGACGAAGACCAAGAAGGTCGGCTTCATCGGCGGCGTCCGGGGCCCGATCATCGACCCGTTCGCGGCCGGCTACAAGGCCGGGGTGGCCGCGGTCGACCCGACCATCAAGGTCGACATGAAGTGGCTGTCAGACACTGCCGACGCGAAGGCGTTCGCGAACCCGGCCGGTGCCAAGACCGCCGCGACCGCGCTGTACGACGGTGGTGACGACGTGGTCTTCCACGCCTCCGGCCTGTCCGGTGGTGGGCTGTTCGACACCGTCGCCACGAAGCCGGACGGTGTCTGGGCGATCGGCGTCGATGCCGACCAGTACCAGACCGCGACCGCGGACCAGCAGAAGCACATCCTGACCTCGTCGCTGAAGAAGGTCGACGTTGCCGTCTTCGACTACGTCAAGATGGTCAAGGACGGCACCTCCAAGGCCGGCTACGACCTCTACGACATCAAGCGTGACGGTGTCGGGTACGCCACCAGCGGCGGGCACATCGACGACATCACCGCCAAGATCGACGAGTACAAGGCGAAGCTGGTCTCCGGTGAGCTCAAGGCGCCGTCGAAACTCTGACGACTGAAACCCTCGGGCTCGGGCCGGTGACGCGGTAGCGTGCTGGCCCGGGCCCGAAGCTCGTCCCGGCGACAACGGGGTCGCCGCAGGAGATCTGGGAGCGTGTGACATCAACACCATGACTCAGACGATGGCCGTCCGGCTGAGGGGAATCGGCAAGAGTTTTCCCGGTGTGGTGGCCAACCACGACGTCGACATCGACGTGCGGAGCGGAACCGTGCACGCCCTGGTGGGCGAGAACGGCGCCGGCAAGTCGACGTTGATGAAGATCCTGTACGGCGTGCAGAAGCCGGACGAGGGCACCATCGAGATCAACGGCGAACAAGTCGTCCTGCACTCGCCGGCCGATGCCATCAAGCAGAGCGTCGGGATGGTGTTCCAGCACTTCATGCTGGCCGACAACCTGACCGTGGTGGAGAACGTCGTCCTCGGCGCCGAGAAGCTGTACGGCATCGGCGACCGGGCCCGGGCCAGGATCAAGGAACTCTCCGACGCCTACGGCTTCGGCCTCTCGCCCGACGACCTGGTCGAGGACCTCGGTGTGGGCCAGCGGCAACGGATCGAGATCCTCAAGGTCCTGTACCGCGGCGCCAAGATCATCATCCTGGACGAGCCGACCGCCGTACTGGTGCCGCAGGAGGTCGACGCGCTGTTCGGCAACCTGCGCGAGCTCAAGGCGGAGGGCTACACGCTGCTGTTCATCTCGCACAAGCTCGACGAGGTGCTCGCGGTCGCCGACGACGTCACCGTGATGCGGCGCGGTACCACGGTCGCCTCGGTGCACCCGAAAGACATCACTGCCCGCCAGTTGGCCGAGCTGATGGTGGGCTCGGAGTTGCCGTCGCCTAGCACGGAGGAGTCGACCGTCACCGAGGACGTCCAGCTCACGCTCGAGAACGTGACGCTGGCCGGTGCCGGCGACCGCGCTCTGCTGGACGACATTTCGCTGCGCATCCACCGCGGTGAGGTGCTCGGGATCGCCGGTGTCGAGGGCAACGGCCAGACCGAGCTGGTCGAGCTGATCATGGGGATGCGGCCGGCCACCTCCGGGCGGGTCCTGCTGGTCGACAAGGACATCACCGGCTGGAGTACGGCGGACCGCCGCAACGCCGGTATCGGGTACATCCCCGAGGACCGCCACCGGCACGGCCTGCTGCTGGACTTCCCGCTCTGGGAGAACCGGATCCTCGGCCACCAGGACCGGTCGCCGAGCGTCCGCGGACCGTGGATCCACAAGGCCGGCGCCCGCAAGGACAGCGACCGTATCGTCGAGCAGTACGACGTCCGGACGCCGTCGATCGAAACCACCGCCCGGGCGCTGTCCGGCGGTAACCAGCAGAAGTTCATCGTCGGCCGGGAGATGAGCGGCGATCCGGTGCTGCTGATCGCGTCCCATCCGACCCGGGGCGTGGACGTCGGCGCCCAGGCCGCGATCTGGGACCACATCCGGGAGGCGCGGCGCCAGGGGCTGGCGGTGCTGCTGATCTCCGCCGACCTGGACGAGCTGATCGGCCTGTCGGACCAGATCCAGGTGATCCTGCGCGGCAAGCTGGTCGGCGAGTTCGACCCTGACACGGTCACCCCGGAGCAGCTCGGCTCCGCCATGACCGGGGCCGGAGAAGAGGAGTGATGGGCAAGCTGGACCTGCGCAGGATCGGGCTGGCGCTCGCCGCCCCGGTGCTCGCCATCATCGCCGCGCTGCTGATCACCTGTGTGATCCTGCTGGTCGCCGGCAGTTCGGTCTCGGGCTTCCTCAGCACGATCTTCTCGGCGCCGGCCGAACGCAACGTCATCAACATCCTGAACAACGCGTCGATCCTGTACCTGTCCGGCCTGGCGGCCGCGATCGGGTTCCGGATGAACCTGTTCAACATCGGCGTCGAGGGGCAGTACCGGGTGGCGGTCTTCGCCGCCGCGGTGTTCGCCGCGCAGGGCTGGTTGCCGGGTCCGCTCAACGTGGCCGTCGCCATCATCCTGGCGATGGTGGTCGGCGCGGTGTGGGCCTCCATCGCCGGTCTGCTGAAGGTCACTCGCGGGGTCAGCGAGGTGATCTCGACGATCATGCTGAACGCGATCGCCGTCTCGCTCACGGCGTACCTGCTCCGCAAGGTCGGTGTGTCGACGGGCAGCAACCTGGCCACCGAGGAGATCCCGAAGGACAGCTGGGTGCCCGGCATCCCGTTGTTGCCGGGGGCACCGAACGACCTGCTCGGCCTGTCCTTGCTGGCGGTCCTCGCCGGCATCGGGTACGCCGTCCTGCTGAACCGGTCGAAGTTCGGCTTCAACCTCCGGGCCACCGGTACGTCGGCCAGCGCGGCCGTTGCCAGCGGCATCGACGTCCGCCGGATGGTGGTCACGTCGATGGTGATCTCGGGTGCGGTGGCCGGCCTGATCGGACTGCCGCTGCTGTTCGGCAGCTCGCACAGCTACGGCACCACGTTCCAGGCTGGGATCGGCTTCGCCGGGATCGCGGTCGCGCTGCTCGGCCGCAACAACCCGATCGGCATCGCGTTCGGCGCGCTGCTGTTCTCCTATCTCACCGAGCAGAGCAACCTGCTCGAGATCAACGCGCAGGTCTCGCCGGACATCGTGGCGATCAGCCAGGGTGTCATCGTGCTCGCCGTCGTCATCGCCTACGAGGTGGTACGGCGGTACCGGAACGCGCTGGAGCAGCGGCAGGTGGCGGCGGAACTCAGTAGCTCGGCTCCGGCCGAGGCGACCTCGGAGGCGACCCGATGACGATGGCTCCCGAAGAGCTCCGGCCGGCCGGAGCCCCGTCCGAGGGACTCGTACCGCGCCGCCGGATCAGCATCTGGATCTGGCTGCTGATCGGCCTGGCGCTGCTGTCCGCGGTCCGGGTGCTGACCGGTGCCCACGAGGTCGACTCGGCCGGCACCATGCGCGAGGCCGTCAACGCCTCGGTCCCGATCGCCCTCGCGGCGCTGGCCGGTCTGTGGTCGGAGCGGGCCGGTGTGGTCAACATCGGCCTCGAGGGCATGATGATCCTCGGCACCATCGGCGCCGGGTACTTCGGCTACTGGTACGGACCCTGGACCGGCATCGTCGGCGCGATGATCTTCGGCATGATCGGCGCCGCGCTGCACGCGCTGGCGACGGTGACGTTCGGCGTCGACCACATCGTCTCCGGCGTCGCCATCAACATCATCGCGCTCGGCGCCGCCGCCTTCCTGGCGGACACCTGGTTCTCCGGTCTGCAGGGCGGCGGCCCGACCCAGTCACCGCCGCTCGACGCCCCGCTGTCGATCACGATCCCCGGGGTCTCGGACGCGATGATGGACCTGCAGGACAAGCACTGGTTCATCGTCTCCGACCTCGCCTCGATCGTCGCCGCGGTGACCACCGGACTGTCGACCATGACGATCCTGGCGATCGTGCTGATCGTCGGCAGCGCCCTGCTCTTGTGGCGTACGGCGTTCGGCCTGCGGCTGCGGTCCTGCGGTGAGAGCCCGGTGGCGGCCGAGACCCTGGGCGTCAACGTCTACCGCTACAAGTTCATCGCCGTCCTGACGTCGGGTGCGATCGCCGGCGCCGGTGGAGCGTTCATCGCGCTGGTCTCGTCCGGGATCTACCAGAACGGGCAGACCGGTGGGCGTGGGTACATCGGCCTGGCCGCGATGATCTTCGGCAACTGGCGACCGGCCGGCCTGGTGATGGGCTCGGCGCTGTTCGGCTACACCGACGCGCTGCAGTTGCGGGCCGGCGGTGAGGCGGTGCACGCGCTGCTGATCATCGTCACGATCATCCTGCTGGGTGTCGCCGTCCTGCAGTACCGCCGGGGACTCAAGATCGCCGCCACCAGTTCGCTGGTGATCGCGATCGCCTTCGCCGTCTGGTTCTTCACCACCGACGAGGTTCCGGCCGACTTCACCCGGATGACGCCGTACGTGACGACCATCCTGGTGCTCGGGCTGGCCGCACAGCGGCTGCGGATGCCTGCCGCCGACGGAGTCAGATACCGACGTGGTCAGGCGGGTTAGCGCCGTGCCTTCGACCGTCGACTGGCCGGCCCTACGGTCGGCTGCGGTCGAGGCGATGGGTCGGGCCTATGCGCCGTACTCCCACTTCCCGGTCGGTGCCGCGGCGCTCGTCGACGACGGGCGGGTCGTGACCGGGTGCAACGTCGAGAATGCGTCGTACGGTCTGGGACTGTGTGCCGAGTGCGGACTCGTGTCGGAGCTGATGAACACTGGTGGCGGGCGGCTGGTGGCGTTCACCTGTGTGGACGGCCACGGTGACCTGCTGACGCCGTGTGGCCGGTGCCGCCAGTTGTTGCACGAGCACGGCGGTCCCGAACTGTTGCTCGAGACAACGACGGGGAGCCGGCCGTTGGGCGAACTCCTTCCGGACGCGTTCGGGCCGGAGTTTCTGAAGGAGGAGAAGTGAGCTTCGACGCCGTCGACGTGATCCGCACCAAGCGGGACCAGGGTGAGCTGAGCGACGGTCAGATCGACTGGGTGATCGACGCCTACACCCGCGGCGACGTCGCCGACGAGCAGATGTCCGCGCTGGCGATGGCTATCCTGCTGAACGGGATGAACCGGCGCGAGATCGCCCGCTGGACCGCGGCGATGATCGCCTCCGGTGAGCGGATGGACTTCGCCGGGCTGTCCCGGCCGACCGCGGACAAGCACTCCACCGGCGGCGTCGGCGACAAGATCACGTTGCCGTTGGCCCCGGTGGTGGCCGCCTGCGGCGTCGCCGTACCGCAGCTGTCCGGACGCGGCCTCGGCCACACCGGCGGCACGCTGGACAAGCTCGAGTCGATCCCGGGCTGGCGGGCCACGCTGTCCAACGACGAGCTGATGCGCCAGTTGGAGGACGTCGGCGCGGTGATCTGCGCCGCCGGTGACGGGCTCGCGCCGGCCGACAAGAAGCTCTACGCGCTGCGGGACGTGACTGGCACGGTCGAGGCGATCCCGCTGATCGCCAGCTCGATCATGAGCAAGAAGATCGCCGAGGGGACCGGCGCACTGGTGCTGGACGTGAAGGTCGGTTCCGGCGCCTTCATGAAGGACCTGGCCGACGCCCGTGAACTGGCCGAGACGATGGTTGCGCTCGGCACCGACGCCGGCGTGAAGACCGTTGCCCTGCTCACCGACATGTCCGTCCCGCTCGGACTGACCGCCGGCAACGCGCTGGAGGTGCGCGAGTCGGTCGAGGTGCTGGCCGGCGGCGGACCGGCCGATGTGGTCGAGCTCACCGTCGCCCTGGCCGCGGAGATGCTGGCTGCCGCGGGGGTGACCGATGTCGACCCGGCCGAGAAGCTTCGCGACGGTACGGCGATGGACGCCTGGCGGGCGATGATCGCGGCCCAGGGCGGCGACCCGTCTGCCGAACTCCCGGTCGCGCCCGAGCAACACGTCGTACCAGCGCCTTCCTCGGGAGTCCTGTCGAAGCTGGACGCCCTGGCCGTCGGCGTCGCCGCCTGGCGCCTCGGCGCCGGCCGGGCCCGCAAGGAGGACCCGGTCTCCCCGGTCGCCGGCGTCGAGCTGCACGCCAAGCCCGGTGATCAGGTGGTCGCCGGGCAGCCCCTGATGACGCTCCACACTGACGACCCAACCCGCTTCGAGCGCGCCCTGGAGTCCCTGACCGACGCGGTCGACGTCTCAACGTCGTACCAGCCGAGCCCTTTGGTGATCGACCGCATCACAGCCTGACTCGGGTCACACGTGGTCGAGGTGCAGGCTGTGGCGCGATGACTCAGTGACTACTGTGAGTAGTTTGAACCCCTGACGCGGTACCGTGTGCGGACTCGTACCGGATTCTCGGAGGTGTTCGTGGCCCGCGCACGTCTCGCCGCGCTGTTGGTGGCGCCGCTCGCTTTCGGCCTGACGGCCTGCGGCGGTGACGACACCGGCGGCCTGCCGACCGTGAGTTCGGCACCGACCGAGTCCTCGAGCAGCACGCCGGCGACGTCGGCCACGCCGACCGTGGCCCCGACGACGGCGCCGGCCAGCACGACGCAGAAGTACGGCGCGTTGACGCTCGTGATCAACCACAAGCCGACGCCGCCGGCCAACGCGACGCTTGTGCTGCAGGCGTACGACGAGTTCGAGCAAAGCTCCAACAAGGCGCAGGCGACGAACGTCGAGGACCAGGTTCTCGCCAGACGAGCCACTGGGGCGGCGCTGCAATACATTCGCGACGCGTTGAAGGAGCAGAAGGCCGCGAAGGAACGCACCGGCGGCCAGATCACGGTGACCACCAAGGTCGCCAAGATCGGCTCCGGGGTCGCCGGACTCGACACCTGCTACGACCAGTCGAAGTCCACCCTGATCCGTGCCGACGGGACGAGCTACCGAGATTCCGTACTCAAGCAATATCCGCGCCTGAAGGTGAGCGTGATCCTCGTGAACATCAGTGGGATCTGGAAGGTTTCGGAGTACAACGTGAAGAGTGAGGCATGCTGACCCGGCGGGTGGCGCTGCTGGCCACCCTGGCACTGGCTGTACCTGGAGCCCTCGCGACTGCGACGCCGGCTCAGGCCAAGCGCGGCCCCGGCAACCCGACACCGGACACGTCCGGCGGCACCATCAGCATCACGGTCACCGGGACCGGCGTCCGCGGTGGTTCCGACGGCACCGGAGGCGGCACCCGGACGGTCTCGACCCCGGTTCCTTGCACCTACATCCAGTCGATGACCGGCAAGGAGTACTACGAGTACGTCAAGGGCGGCGGTCCGATGGGCCGCGACGTCGACGGCAACCCGTTCGAGCCGTACCCGGGCTATGAGCAGTACAAGGACGACGACAAGGGTCACTGGTACGGCGGGATGTGTTCGTCCGCGAACTTCGACGGCAACCTCGACGAGTTCTTCGACTTTGCCGACAAGTGGTTCGACGAGCACAAGGGTGTGTATGTCGAGGCCGGCGGCACGCCGCCGATCCCACCGGTCCCGCCGGAGATCCTGCGGAACGTGGCCTTCGACGAGTTGACCGTGCCGGCCCCGACGCTGGACTGGAACCCGAAGCACAACGGTGACGCCGCCACCCTGGTCAACCTGGACACCTGGGTCTGGCTGACCGACCGCCGGGAGGATCTGTATGTCCGCGCGTCCGTCGACACCATGGCCGGACCAGTCTGGGCGCAGGTGGACGCGAAGCTGACCGGCATGACGGTCTCGGCGCCGAACGCGGACACGGTCGAGTGCCCGGGCGGCGGCGTTCCGTACTCCGCCGGCGCGACCGGCGAGTGCGCCCTCACGTTCTTCAAGGCCAGCCCTGGCGGCGGCACCAGCCCGGTCACGGCCAAGACCAACTGGTCCACGACCTGGATCTCGTCCACCACCGCCCGGCAAGCCACCCCCGAGCAACTCGACCCGCCCCCCGCCACCACCAACATCCGCGTCATCGAGGTCCAGGTCCCGAACCGCTGACGGGCCGTCGTACCCCGGTTGTCCAGGTCAGGACCCTGAGATCTGGTACAACCGGGGGATGGTGAAGACATGGGGGACCATTGGCTGCGGGGTGGTCTTGATGGCGAGCCTTGCCGCCTGTACGGGGGGACCGTCGCTGTCCGAGCTGGGTTCTCGGCTGCAGAAGGACGGGTCCGCCCTGCTCGACGGGGCGGCCGACAGCGAGGGCGCTGACGGAGTCAAGCCCACGGTCACCGATGACGGGACCAAGGACGTGGCGTGTCCGGACGGCAAGGTGAGGCGGGTCTACGCCGGCTCGTTCCCGTTCAAGCCCAACAGCGACGTCGACACCACCTTCGACCTGGCCTTCAAGTCCGTGCTCGGACAGCTCGACAACGAGCGCTACGAGCTCACCAAGCCGCCGGACTCCGACGACCTGACCCGCCGGGAATTCGTTGCTACCAGCAAGGACGACGACGGCGGGATCACGCTGACGGTCACCTTCACCGCGAACTCCGCGCCGACCTTCGCGCTGCGCGGCGAGACGAAGTGCGTGGACAGCTGACCGTTCCGGTGACTCACCACTTGATCGTGGAGGCCAGGCCCTCGGCGTACTCGGTGCCGCCGATGAAGACCTTCTCGCCGTGGTCGATCTTGTTGTCGAGATAGTACGGCGGCTTGTCGGCCGAGTCGCTCCACTCGAAGAACTTCTGCAGCTTGGTGTCGTCCTTGGCGATCTCGTCGACGCTCAGCAGGTTGCCGTCCGCGCCGCGGATCTCGGCCGGGATGTCCGGGTGCGGGTAGTCGGCCTCCACCAAGGTGGCGGCGGAGCTGTACTTCATCGCGAGCGTCTCCTGCAGGTCCTGGCTCTCCAGCAACTGGACCCGGGTCACGCCACCCTTGACGTACTCCTTGAGGCCCGCGCCGACCAGCTTGGTGAAGCCCTTCCAGGCCCACTTGGCGGCGAAACCGGTCGGAGTGGGTACCTTGCCGATGCCGAGGGTGACGAGCTTCGACAGGGTCTCGCGGACCTTCTTGTCGAAGGCGTCCATACTGCCCCGGACATCCTTCATCGCCTGGTACTGCAGGCCGGCCAGGCTGCCGAAGGCGTCCATCGAGATCTCCCAGTTGCGCGGGTCCTGCCCGCCCTGCGCGATCACGTCGCGGTCCTTCTGGGCGGCCAACTGGGTGACCTGCTGTTGCAGGGTCCCCATCGCCTCGTCGAACGGCTCGGACAGGTTGTCGTCGTCGGCGAAGCCGTGCAGGAAGCGGTAGGTGTCCTCCGGACTCAGGAAGAAGGCGGGCGTCACGCCGGGCAGGTCGGTGAAGTCGCCCGGCTTGGTGAAGCCCGAGTCACGGGTGCCGGCATCATCGGTGCGGCCGCCGGTGAGCATTTCGTGGCTGTAGGAGCCCGCCACCTTGCCCAGGCTGTCCTTGATCGGCCAGGGGACCTCCTTGTGCTCACCGGAGGCGAGGATGAAGTCGTAGGTGAACTTGGCGGCCTCGGGGCTGTGTTTGCCTGGCTCCTCGGTGCCGGAGCCGGTGCCGGCCTCGATGGCCAGGCCGAAGGCGTCCGCGACGGTGTCGCCGGTGCCATAGCTCTTCGAGTAGCCGTAGACGCGGTCGACGACGTCCTTCATCGAGCCCATCGAGCCGATCGCGTCCCGGGCTGCCTCGGGGTTGTTCTCGAGCGCTCCGAAGGCGAGCGCCAGCACGTCCTCGGGCAGGCCGGTCGCCTGGACCTCGAACGTCGTACCACCGCGGAAGTCGGTGTTGTCCGCGTCGTCACCGGCGAAGGTGTCCAGCCCGTTCGCCCGGACCACCTTGGTCAGCCACTCCGGCGGGAAGTCACCCTCCTGCAGCAGGGCCAGCCGGCCCCAGGCGGCGGGCGTGACCAGCCTGCCGTCGTCCATCGGCGGCTCGGTGAACTGGTTCATGATGTCGACCAGGCCCTGCGGCGGGTCGGTGTCCTTGGTGGCGGCCGCGAACGCCAGGCTGAACATCTTCATGTCCTCCGCCGCGGTTTCGCTGCCGGAGGCCGTCATGATCGAGGCGAGCATCGGGGTGTGCTGCGGCCCGAGTTCGGCGAAGAAGGCGGACATCAGGTCCGGGTCGTACCCGGACGCGGCCAGCTCCAGAGCGGCCTCGTGGTAGAGCTTCGCCCCCTCCTCGTCGGTGTAGTTGTGGTTCTTGAGCCCTTCGGCGAGCTCCTTCATCCGGGCCAGGTCCTCGGCGCTCGGCAGCTTGACCGGCTCGGTCAGTTTCACCGGCTGCCCGGGGCCGGCCTGCGCCTCCAGCGCCTGCGCCAGAGTCAGCCGGCGACGCAGCATCGGCAGCTCGTCGTCGATCCACTGGCCGACGTTGATGATGTTCTGGAACTCTTTCGACCCGATCCCGAACTCGCCGGCCTGGCGTTTCAGGCCGCTGTAGCCCTGCAACTGCTCCGACTTGGCGGCGAGATCCTTGATCATCTCCGCCAGCGAACCGGGGCTGATCGCCGAGATGTCGGCGCTGCCGCCCCCGCCTTCGTCCAGCCTGTTCACGCCTCAGTACCCCCGGGTCCGTTGGTCGTTGTGGTACACCCGCGCCTCGCTCGCGGTGACCTGGGTGGGCATGGTCGAAAGCTTCGTGTCGATCTGCGCGATGATCTCGTCGATCCACGGTCCGAGCTGTTTCTTCCGCCCGTCGAGCTCGGCTTTCCAGTTCTTCGCCGCGGTCGGCCCGGTCCAGGTCCGGTTGTCGGCCATCTTGGTCGCGGCCGCGTCGAGCGCGCCGGCGATGCCGTCACGCGCTGTGGCCAGCGTATTTCGGAGGGTCGCCAGCTGCGCGCGCAGCGGATTCCCCACCATGACTTCTTCCGGCTCAGCCATCGCTGCCTCCGTGTCCACCCCGGACCCCCGTCGGCCCGCCGTGCGAGAACGACCTACGCCCCCGTGACCTGAAAAAGTACCAACCCGAAGGGGTCACTGGCACAGACCGGTTGGTGACCGGCCGTTCTGAGAGGATGCCCAGCGTGAGGACGATCAGATGACGACGCCCGCCGAGCTCGACGCGAAGGCAGCCCGGTTGCGGGAGATCGCGAGTGACCTGCGCAAGGAAGCGACCGCGGTCACCGGCTTGCTGAGTGGCGTCAAGGACCTGCACGACGACCAGACCTGGCAAGGGCCGGTGGCCACCGAGTTCAGCGGCACGCTGACCGCCTGGAAGTCGCGGATCGACGGCGCCCAGCAGGCCATCCTGGACGCGGCCGCCACCTTCGACAAGGACGCCAACGACCTGGAGACCCAGGCCGGCGACCAGCGCCGTGAGGAGAAGGACAAAGAGGAGAAGGAGAAGGGGCCGAAATGACCGGGTACGTCTCGATCACCCCGAGCCGGGTGCGGGAGCTGGTGAAGGCGCTCAGCGACGCCAGCAGCGCGGCCGAGGCCCGGCGGACCAAGTTCCGGACCCTGCTGGACCAGGGCGTCCAGAACGGTGGCAGCCCGTTGCCGCAGGTGATGGAGAACCTGCCGTTCGGCAGCGGGGCCTCCGGCAAACTGCGCGGCCTGGCCTCGGAGGCCACCGACTCCTCCCAGGCGTACACCCGCCGGGTCGACCGGTTCGAGCAGATGATGAAGGCCGTCAAGGAGGGCAAGCCGGCGCCGGATCCGCAGACCTGGTTCAACGACATGGGCCCGGTCGACCAGGCCAAGGTGGACGAGGCGACCAAGGCGGTCCGCGGCGTCATCGACGACTTCGTCCTGCTGTCGAGTGACGACCGGAACAAGGTGATGGGCCAGCTCAAGGGCCTCACCCCCGCCGAGTTGGAGGCCGTCCTCGCCAACCTGAACGACAAGGAGCTCGGCGACTTCCTGGACCGGATGAAGGACGGCGGGATGCTCGACGGGGGCTTGGACTCCACCGGCGAGCGTGAGCTGCTCAACCTCTTCGGCTCCAACGTGTCGTTGCCTGTCATCCAGCGGATGTGCAAGGTCTCGGAGTGGGCCAACGGCTACTTCCGCCCCACCACCGAAGGCGCCGGCGACTTCAAGGGCTACTCGTGGGATCCGATCACCGGGACCCTGTTCGCCCAAGGCGCCGGCGAGCGAGGCGGCGCCGACCGGACCGATGTCGACCAGATGAGCATCGGCGACTGCGGATTGCAGGCCACCCTGGCCGCGCTGGCGGACAAGAACCCCGAGCTGCTCGAGAAGATGGTGACCACCAACGCCAACGGCAGCTACACCGTCACCTTCTACGAGGACGGCAAGCCGATCCAGATCGTCGTACAGCCTGAGGTACTGCGGAAGGCGGACGGCACTCCGATCACCGGTTTCGGGGACACGCCGGACGGGGCCAATCCCGAGCTCTGGGCGGTCGTGGTCGAGAAGGCGGCGGCGCAGTGGAAGGGTGGCTACGAGCACATCCAGGGGCGCTGGCCGGGAGACTGGATGGAGGAGCTCACCGGTAAGGAGTCCGAGCGCACCGACGCGGACGACATCAGTTCGGTCGACGACATCCAGGCCCGGCTGGACGAGGGCAAGTCGGTCACCTTCAGCACCCAGAGCCCCACGGACCACCCGGGGATGAACGACATCAAGCCGAAGCCGCTCTACGGACCACACGCCTACACGGTGATCGGTGTCAAGGGCGACAAGGTCTTGCTGCAGAATCCCTGGGGCAGCGGCGAAGGCGTGACGGAGATCTCGATCGACGAGCTGAACAAGTACGGGACCAAGGTGGAGGCAGTCGATGTCAGCTGATCGCGAGGGAACTGTGACCGAGGTACGCGTACCGCAGGGCACCCGGACGAACGAGGGTGACCTGGTCATCGGCCTCGGCGGCGTCCTGCTCGACCCGCTCCGGGCGATGCTGTCGGTGTCCGACCGCAGCCGCCGGGACCAGCTGTCCAGCGACGTCACCCTGGCCGTCGGCGAGGAGACGCAGTACGGCGCCTGGACGCTCGAGCTCCTGGACATCCAGCCCGCGTACGGCGTCGACGTGGCCCGGATCGCGGTCCGGACGGAGGAGACCCGATGAAGTGGGCCGCGGTCGCGGTGCTGCTGCTGATCGGCGTGACCGGCTGCAACAAGGACGAGGCCGACCCGCGCGGCTTCAGCACCCCGACGGACGGGTCGGTCCGGATCTCGCAGGGGACGACCGGTACCACCGGCGGTGTCGAGGTCGGCGTGGGCGGTGTGCTGAAGGATCCCGACCGGGCGATGCTCTCGGTGATGAAGAAGGGTGCGGAGTCGGTGCCGCTGACTCTGGCCGTGGGCGAGAAGGGCACTGCGTTCGGGCAGACGGTGACCGTGTCCGCGATCGAGTTCGGTGATCACGACTACGCCTGGGTTAAGGTCTCGCCGAGCTGACTCGGGGTGCGGGCCGGCAACCAGAACGACGAATGGGATTGACGTATGCGGCTCATGCTCACGGTGGTCGACCCGGTCAAGGGAGTGAGTGCCGATGTCGTCGTCGACGCGGATCCCGGTCTGACCATCGGCAGTCTGTCGCCTCGGCTGGTCGAGGCCGTCGGGCGGCGGGTCGCCGTACCGGGCGCGGGCAACGTGATCGACCTTCGTGGTGCGGACCCTGCGCCGGTGGGCGGGCCACCGCTGTTCGTCGACGGGTACCCGGTCGACCCTGAGCTCTCGCTGGCTGCCTCGCCACTGCGCGAGGGGACTCTGGTCAGCGTCGGCGACTCGCGCGGCTGCGCTCCGCCGGAACCGCACGGCCTGGTCGAGGTCCGGGTGGTGAGCGGCCCCGGTGCGGGCGCCGTCCACCGGCTCGGCCCGGGCAACTACTCGATGGGCAGCGCGCCCGACGCGGACATCCGGCTGGCGGGTGGTGGAATCCCGGGGCAGGTCGCCACCCTGGCCGTGACCATCGTCGGCGAAGTCACCTTGCGGGTCGAGGAGCCCGACGGGATGACGGGAATGGAACGCCCGGTGGATCCCACCTTCGGGCCGATCGTGATTCCGGACGAGACGGGAGCCGAGGAGACGACGTACGTCCTCGAACAGGGCCAGCGACCGGGGCTGGTCGAGCTGGATCGCCGAGAGTTGGAGCAGTCCGGCGGCTGGGCCGGCTCCGAGTGGGAGCCGGGGATGCAGCTCACCGTCGGCCCGGTGATGCTGGCGCTGGCGGTGGTGGAGGCGCCCGATGCTTCGCTGTCGCCCAACCCGGCCGGTGGGCTGGTCGACTTCAACCGGCCGCCCAGGCTGCTGCCGCCGCCGCGGATGACCGACTTCTCGCTGCCGGCCGAGCCGGAGAAGTCGCAGAAGCCGACGTTCCCGCTGCTGGTGATGATGCTGCCGATGCTCGGGTCGATCGGGCTCGCGATCTTCATGAAGCAGCCGGGGATGCTGCTGTTCGGCCTGCTCACACCGTTGATGTACGTCGGTCAGTACTTCCAGAGCAGGCGCGAGGGCAAAACGACGTACAAGGAACGGATGGCGCAGTACAAGGAGCGCAAGGCGCGGGTCGAACAGGACGCCCGCCGTGCGCTGGTTGCCGAGCGCAACGCCCGGCGGCGCGATCTGCCGGACCCAGCCGCGGTGCTGCTGTTCGCGACCGGCCCACGGGCGCGGTTGTGGGAGCGGCGGCCGACGGACCCGGACTGGCTCGAGTTGCGGCTCGGGATCGCCGACCGGCCCAGCGAAGTGATGGTCGAGGACGCGACGCTGGACACCCATCTGCGGAAGCGGACCTGGACGGCTCCGGATGTGCCGGCCACCGTCCCGCTGGTCTCGGTCGGGGTGCTCGGTGTGGCTGGAACCGGAGGTACGGCTCAGCAGATCGGCGGCTGGCTAGCCGGGCAACTGGCTGCCCTGCACAGCCCGCGGACGCTTCGGCTGGTGGTGTTGTGTACGCCGGACGCGGCGCCGGCGTGGCAGTGGATGCGCTGGCTCCCGCATGTCCGGGGCACGGAGGACGACGGCTTCCTCGGGTTGTTCGGCAACGACGACGAGACCACGATGCGCCGGGTCAACGAGCTGGCCAGGCTGGTGGAGGCCCGGCGGAAGGCGTTGAACAGCTCCAACCCCGTCCCACAGCCCTCCCTGTTCGCCGAACAGATCGTGGTCGTCATGGACGGGGCCCGACGGCTCCGGATGATGCCCGGAGTCGTCGGCCTGCTCAAGGAGGGCCCGTCCGTCGGCGTCCGGTTCATCTGCCTGGACAGTGACGAGCGGCAGTTGCCGGACGAGGCGCACGCCGTGGTCGCTCCGCACGGCAACTGGTGGCGGCTGCGGCAGACCGGCGCCCCGACCGTGGACGGCATCCGGCCGGATCTGGTCAGCCCGCAGTGGATGGACCGGCTGGCGCGCTCACTGGCCCCGATCCAGGATGTCTCCGGCGGTGACGAGGCCACCGCGATCCCGGGCTCGAGCCGGCTGCTCACCGTTCTCGGGTTGGAAACGCCCGAACCGGACGGGCTGGCGCAGACCTGGGCACGCGGCGGCCGGACCACCCAGGCAGTGATCGGCGAGGGCGCCGAAGGGCCGTTCGCCGTCGACATCGTCCGGGACGGTCCGCACGGTCTGGTCGCGGGCACCACCGGCGCCGGAAAGTCGGAGCTGCTGCAGACGATCATCGGCTCGCTTGCCGTTGGCAACAGACCGGACGAGATGACCTTCGTGCTGGTCGACTACAAGGGTGGCGCGGCCTTCAAGGACTGCAACCACCTGCCGCACACGGTCGGTATGGTCACCGACCTCGACGGCCACCTGACCACCCGCGCGCTCGCCTCCCTGGCCGCCGAGCTGCACCGTCGCGAACATCAGCTGAAGGGTGCCAACGCCAAGGACATCGAGGAGTACCTCGAGCGGATGGGCCCGGACGACGAGCGGATGCCGCGGCTGCTGATCGTCATCGACGAGTTCGCCGCGATGGTGTCGGAGCTGCCCGACTTCGTCACCGGCATCGTCGACATCGCTCGCCGGGGCCGGTCCCTCGGCGTCCACCTGATCCTCGCGACGCAGCGCCCCGCGGGTGTGGTCACCAGCGACATCAAGGCGAACACGAACCTGCGGATCGCGCTGCGGGTCACCGACGCGGGCGACAGTGCGGACGTGATCGAGGCGCCGGACGCGGCGCACATCTCCAAGTCGACCCCGGGCCGCGGGTACGCCCGGCTGGGGCACTCGTCGCTGATCCCGTTCCAGACCTCCCGGGTCGGTGGCCGGCCGCCTGGCCTGGTCGCGGCGGCCGACATCGGCATCCGGCCGGTGGGCTGGCGGGATCTCGGCCGGCCGGTGCGGTTCGAGACCGAAGAGGCCGAGGACGACGTGATGGTGCCGACCGATCTGGCCACCTTGGTGAAGGCGCTGCAGGGCGCGGCCAAGGTCGCCGGGATCAAGACACCGCCGAGCCCGTGGCTGCCGCCGCTGCCGGAGATCGTCACCCTGGACGACCTCGAGGCAGCCAAGCCCGGGACCGACGGGAGCCTGCCGCCGATCCCGTTCGGATTGGCCGACGTACCCAGCGAGCAGGCCCGGTCGGTGGCGACGTACGACCTGGACGCCGCCGGCCACCTCGCCATCATCGGCGCCCCCCGGAGCGGCCGTTCCACCGTCCTGCGCGCGCTGGCCGGGTCCATCGGCCGGTTGATCGAGCCGAGCGACGTCCACCTGTACGGCGTTGACTGCGGCAACAACGCCTTGTTGCCGATGATCGGCCTGCCCCACACGGGTGCCGTGGTCGCGCGGGACCAGGCCGATCGGCTGACCCGGCTGACCGCCCGGCTGCAGGCGACCATCGGCCAGCGGCAGCAGGAGCTCGCCTCGAAGGGCTTCGCCGATCTGACCGAGCAACGCCGCGCCAGCCCGCCGGACGAGCGGATGCCGTACCTGCTGGTGCTGCTCGACCGCTGGGAGGGGTTCGTCGCGGCGTTCGAGTCGGTCGACGGCGGCCGCCTGGTGGACGCCTGGATGCAGATCCTGCAGGAGGGCGCCGGCGCCGGTGTCAAGGTCGTCATGACCGCGGACCGGTCCGCGCTGATGGGCCGGATCTCTACCCTGATGGAGGACCGGTTGATGCTGCGGATGACCGACCCGTCGGACTTCCTGCTGATCGGGATGCCGACCAAGGAGGTCCCGGAGAAGTTCCCGGCCGGCCGCGGGTTCCGCGCCCAGGGGCTGCTGGAGACCCAGGTCGCGCTGCTGACCGATGACGACGACGGGACCGCTCAGGTGGCCGCGCTGCACCGGATCGGGGCCGAGGCGACGCCGGTGAGCAAGATCCCGCAGCGGCAGCGCCCGTTCCGGGTGGACGCGCTGCCTGCGTCGATCGAGCTGTCGGCGGCCCTCGAGATAGCCTCCCGGCCGGTGCGGACGACCGAGGTCGTGGTCGGGGTCGGCGGCGACGACCTCGACGTACGGGCGTTCGACGCGTTCGACCACGGCCCAGGCCTGGTCGTGGTCGGGCCGCCACGATCAGGGCGCAGTACGACGCTCCTGACCATGATCAACTCGATGACGTCCAGGGGCTGGCAGGTGGCGGCCGTCGTACCGCGCCGGAGTCCACTACGGGACCTGGTCGGTGCTCCGGGCATCGCCGGGGTGTTCGGGGCGGATGCCGACGCGGAGCAGGTCAAGACCGTGCTGGACGGCCTGAGCAGCCCGCACGCCATCGTGATCGACGACCTGGAGTTGCTCGGCCAGGACAGTCAGCTGGCCGAGCTGATCGAGGCCCGGGTCGCGATGCTGCGTGACACCGGCAACCTGATGATCGGCGCCGGGACCGGATCCGACCTGACCAGCATGTACCGCGGGCCGGTCGTGGCGATGAAGAAGTCGCGGGCCGGGATCGTGCTCAACCCGCAGAAGTACGACGACGCGGAGATCTTCGGGATCCAGTTGCCGCGCGGGATGGCCGGTGGCGCCCCGCCCGGCCGGGCCTTGCTGGTGGCCGGCGGCCGCTGGGAGTCGATCCAGGTCGCCCGGAGCTGAGAGCCCCTGGTACGGCGAAAGCCGGCCGGACCGCGAGGTCCGGCCGGCTTTTGGTGCTTCGCCGCAGCGGTGCTGCCGGTCGATCAGCCGCCGGTCGCGGTCTGGATCGCCTGACGGTTCTTCTCGACCGCCTGGGACGCGTTCTGAAGATCGGTCTCGATGCTGGAGATGTTCTTCTTGCACTGCTCCCAGGCCGTGCGGAAGTCGTCCGCGTACTTGCCCTTCCACGTGGTGCTGGTCACAACACCCGTGGACGCGGTCTTCAGCTGGCCCAGCTCCGTCTGGAACTCTGAGAGCTTCTTCTTCAGAGCATCCATCTCCGGCAGGCTACCGCCGACCATGTCGTTCATAGGACTCCCCATCTCTGGTGGTGGTGCCTTGGCCGCACCTGTTGGCGCCAACCGTAACCACGTCATGGGGCCACTGAGCTCCATGACGCCGGCCGGCGTGACGGGATCGAGTTGCATCTTGATGCAATCGAGGGATATCACTGGCGGGGTTTGACCCCGCGCAGAGGTTAAATGTCGCGAAAGCCAAACGGGTTCTGGGCGCCGCCGAGCAGGTGTCGCCCGCTGACCCGTGGGAAACAACAGGAGGCGGGCCAGATGTCCAGTCCCGGCACGGAAGTCGTCGACCGGCAGCGGCAGCGTGCGGACCGCGCCGCCGGGCGCAAGCCGGGCGGCAGACTGCCGTCGGCGTCGAAGCGACGCCGGCCGGCCGTCGCGGCACTGGCCGCGCTGCTGATCGTCGGCGGTGCCCTGATCGCCGGTGTGCTGGCGGTCCGGATGGACCAGCGGGTCGCCGTGGTCCAGGTGTCGCACGACATCGCGGTCGGGTCGAAGATCACCAAGGAGGACCTGGCCCAGACCCGGGTGTCCGGTGACTCGCTCGACCTCGTTCCGGCCGATCGGGTCCAGGAGATCATCGGCACCTACGCGAAGGTCAACATGGTCAAGGGGCAGCTGGTCAACCCCAAGCTGCTGACCAAGTCCTCGCCGATGGAAGAGGGCAAGGCTGCGGTCGGGGTCGTGCTGCTGGATGGCCGCGTCCCCTCGGCCGGGCTGCGACCGGGCGATGAGGTCCAGCTGATCCGGATCGGCCAGGGCAACACGCCGCCGAGCGTGCTCGGCGATGCCGTCGTACTCGACGCGCCCCGGACGGCCGACGAGGGCAGCGGCCTGGGTGAGAAGGCCGCGACCGCGACCACGGCGACCATGCTCGTCGACATCTCCGATGTGACTGCCATCACCGATGCTTCCGGCAACAACCGGATCGCGGTGGCGTTGCTCGGCAGTGGCGCTTCGGTTGGTGGTAAGTAGATGGGCCTGTACGTCGTCGCCTCCGCGAAGGGCTCGCCCGGAGTCACCACGACGGCCGTTGTGCTGGCCGGCGCGTGGCCGGTCGAGCCGGTGCTGGCCGACCTCGACCCGGCCGGCGGTGATGTGGCTCTGCGCTACCGCGACGGGGCGGGTGTCCCGCTCGACCCGGACCGTGGTCTGCTGTCGCTGGGTGCGGCGGTGCGGCGAGGCAGCAGCGAGGCGCGGTTGGCCGACCACGTGCAGCAGGTGTCCGGGGGCTTGGAGGTGCTGGCCGGCGTCAGTTCGCCGAGCCAGGTCCAGGGTCTCGGTCCGGCCTGGCTGCACCTGGCCAGATTGCTGCGTGAGGTCCCCGAGCGGGACGTGATCGCGGACTGCGGCCGGCTGCTGCCGGGCTCCGCGACGGTGCCGGTGTTGCAGAACGCCGACGCGGTCATGCTGGTGGCCCGTCCGACGGTCGAGGGCCTCGCGCATCTGCGGGAGCGCCTGCAGAGCTTCGCCGAATCGCTCCAGTTCGGTACGTACGAGGCCGTTCCGGTCGGAGTCGCGCTGGTGACGTCGTACCGGGACAGCCGGGTGGTCGGCGACGTACAGGCCATCCTGGACCGGTCCCGGCTGCCGGTGACCGTGCTCGGGATCGTGGCCGAGGACCTGAAGGCCGCGGACGCGATCCGCGCCGGTGACGGGCGGCGGGCCCGCAAGTCGCTGCTGGTGCGCTCCGGCGCCGAGCTGGCCGAGCGGCTGTACCGCCTGGGCCGGCCGCGGCCGCAGGCGCAGGCTGTCGAGTGGGGGGTCGCCTGATGGATCAGGCACTGGTCCGCCGGCTCCGCGAAGAGGTCGCCGAGGTACTCGCCCGGCAGCGTCGCGAGGATGCCGCCAACGGCCTGCCCCAGATGACCGCCGAGGACGAGCGCCAGTTCGCCCGGGCGGTCGTCGGTCGCGTGCTGGAGAACCACGCACGCGGCGAGATCGCGTCCGGCCGGACGCCTCCGGGGGCAGGCGAGGAGCAAGAGCTTGCCGACGGCATCCATGCCGCCCTGTTCGGCGTCGGTCGCCTGCAGCCGCTGCTCGACGACCCGATGGTGGAGAACGTCGACATCAACGGCTGCGACAAAGTCTTCATCGGGTACGCCGACGGTCGTGAGGAACTGGGTCAGCCGGTCGCCGAGTCCGACGACGAGTTGGTCGAGCTGATCCAGACCCTGGCGGCGTACTCCGGCCTGGCCAGCCGGCCGTTCGACTCGGCCAACCCGCAGCTGGACCTGCGGCTGCCCGACGGCAGCCGGCTGTCCGCCCTGATGGGGGTCTGCCCGCGGCCCTCGGTCTCGATCCGGCGGGCCCGCCTGTCCCGGGTCTCGCTCGAGACCCTGATCGAGTACGGCACCGTGACGCCGGACCTGGCGTCGTTCCTGTCGGCGGCGGTCGCGGCCCGGAAGAACATCATGATCGCCGGCGCCACCAACGCCGGAAAGACCACCCTGCTGCGCGCACTGGCGAACGAGATCCCGCCGGAGGAGCGGCTGATCACGGTCGAGCGGTCGCTGGAGCTGGGTCTCGGCGAGTTCGAGGACCTGCACCCCAACGTGCTCGCCTGTGAGGAGCGGCTGCCCAACAGCGAGGGCCAGGGAGCCATCGTGATGGCCGAGCTGGTCCGCCGCAGCCTGCGGATGAACCCCAGCCGCGTCATCGTCGGTGAGGTACTCGGCGACGAGATCGTGACCATGCTGAACGCGATGAGCCAGGGCAACGACGGCTCGCTGTCGACCATCCACGCGAACTCGTCGCTGGAGGTCTTCAACCGGATCTGCACCTACGCGATCCAGTCGGCCGAGCGGTTGCCGGCCGACGCGACCATGATGCTGATCGCGGGCGCCATCGACTTCGTCGTGTTCGTTGAACGACGCAACGACTTCTCCCGCGGCGGCGGCCTGCGCCGGATCATCACCTCGGTCCGCGAGGTCAACGGTGTGGACGGGCGGGTGCTGTCCAGCGAGATCTTCCAGGCCGGCCCGGACGGCATGATCCACGCCGCCGCCCCGATCGCCTGCCTCGCCGAGCTCCAAGCAGTCGGCTACAAGGGCAGCGCCCCAGCCGGGTGGGCATCGTGACCGCACCCTCCTTGGACCTGGTGCTGATCGTTCTGCTCGGCGCCTTGGTCGGCGGCGCGGTCCTGGTCTTCGTCTGGGCGCTGGTCCCGCGGGCCGAGCCCGAGACGATGCGGGGACCTTCGTCGATCGTCGCGGCTCTGAAGACGGCGGGCACCCGGGTCCCGATCGCGGTGGGGGCGGCGCTGCTGGTGCTGCTGTTCACCAGGTGGCCGGTCGCGGCCGTGGCGACCGGGGCGCTGGCCTTCGCATGGCCGGCCCTGTTCGGTGGGGCGGCGGCCGAGACCAAGGCCATCGCCCGGCTGGAGGGCCTGGCCGCCTGGACCGAGTCGTTGCGCGACACGGTGGCCGGCGCGGTCGGCCTCGAGCAGGCGATCCCGGCGACCGCCTACGCGGCCTCGCCGGCGATCTCCACGGAACTGACCGCACTCGCGGACCGTCTCAGGGTCCGTGTACCGCTCCCGCAGGCGCTGCAGAAGTTCGCCGACGAGATGAACGACTCCAGCGTGGACCTGATCGTCGCCAGCCTGATCCTGAACTCCAGGCTGCGCGGCCCCGGCCTGCGTGACGTGCTCACCTCGTTGTCGGAATCGGCCCGGGCGGCGCTCGACATGCGCCAGCGCGTCAATGCCGGCCGGCGCAGTACCCGGCGCAGCGTGCAGATCGTGATGGTCGTGACGGTGGCGTTCGTGCTCGGGTTGTCGCTGTTCAACCGCAAGTACGTCGAGCCGTACTCGACCGCGATCGGGCAGCTCGTGCTGCTGCTGATCCTCGGCCTGTTCGCGGCCGGTTTCGTCTGGCTGCGCAGGCTGGCCAGCTTCGAGACCCCGGCGCGGTTCCTGCACGCACGGGATCGCGTGCCGACCGCCGACGGGGGAGGTCGCTGATGACGTTGGTGATGCTCGCCGGCGCGATGGTCGGCCTTGGCGTCCTGCTCGCCGTCCGGCTGGCCGGTGGGTCGGCGCCCAGCGGTGCGGCCGGGCTGCTGCAGCTCGACGCGGATCTGCGCCGGCAGCGCCAAGAGGTCAAGCTGACGGCGGATCGGCGGCACCGGGAGGAATCGCTGCGGATGCGGCGGCTCGGCTCCGGCCTGCGCCGTGCCATCGAGGCGCGCGGTTACCAGGTGCCCCCGTCGATCGCGGCCGACCTCGGTATCGCCGGCCGATCGGTGGAGACCCATCTGGCGACCACTCTGGTGGGAGCACTCGCGGGCTTCGTCGTACCGTTCCTGATGCTCGCGCCGCTGAGTGTCGTCACCGGCAGCCTGCCCGGCGTCGTACCGATCTGGCTCGGGATCCTGGGTGCCGCGATCGGCGCCGTACTGCCGACGGTGCAGTTGCGGACGGCCGCGGCCGATCGTCGGCGTGACTTCCGCCATGTCGTCAGCGCGTTCCTGGATCTGGTCGCGATGAACCTGGCCGGCGGCCGGGGCGTACCGGAGGCGCTGTCGTCCGCGGCCGGGATCAGTGACGGCTGGGCCTTCGTCCGGATCCGGGACACGCTCGAGACCGCCCGGTTGCAGGGCATCACGCCGTGGGCGGCGCTCGGCGAACTGGGCGACGACCTGGCCATCGACGAGTTGCGCGATCTGTCCGCCGCACTGGCCCTGGTGGCCGAGGACGGGGCCAAGGTGCGAGACTCTCTGGTCGCGCGTGCGGTCTCGATGCGGCGGCGCGAACTCGCCGACACCGAAGGCCGCGCCCAGGCGCGGTCCCAGTCCATGCTGATGGCGCAGATGCTGCTCTGCGTGGGCTTCCTGCTCTTCCTGACCTATCCAGCTGTAGCCCGGGTGATGGGGCTGTGACCCGTCACGTCGGTCCCGAGGAGGGAAACTCATGAACCAGACCATCGTCTTCCTGCGCGTCGTGCTCGCCGGACGGATCGCGCGCGCCCGGCGCGCCGAGCGAGGCGCGTCCGCGGTCGAGTGGGTGCTGATCTCGGCGCTGCTGATCGGCGTGGCGATCGCCGTCGGCGCGATCATCATGAACAAGCTCAAGGGCAAGGCCGACTCGCTGGACCTGGGCTGATCCTCGGCGATGACAGGTCAGCGATGGATCAGGCGGTTCCGGCGCCGGTGTGCCCGGAAGCGGAACGAGCGCGGTGCGAGCACCGTCGAGCTCGTTCTCTACATGCCTATCCTGATGCTGGCCATCTTCCTGACGATCCAGTTCGCGCTGATCTACCTGGGCAACCAGGTGGCGTCCGCGGCGGCTCGTGAGGCGGCCCGGGTGGCGCGGACGTCGCTGGACAGCGGCCAGGCCGAGGCGGCGGGCTACGCCTACACGGCCGACATCGGCACCGGGATCCTCGAGGACGTGCGGGTGATCGTCACCCCGGTCGGCACCGAGCAGGTCCGGGTCGAGGTGACCGGGCACGCGCAGAAGATCACGCCGTTCGTCGATCCGCCGACGGTCACGCAGGTCGTCCAGGGACCACTGGAGGAGTTCCGTGCCGACAACTGATCGCCGGCGCAGACTCCGCCGCCGCACCGGGCGTGGCTCGATGGCGGTGGAGATCGTGCTGCTGGCTCCGGTGATGATGGCCTTCATGCTGCTCGTGGTGGCCGGCGGCCGGTACGTCGCGGTTCGCGGCGACGTCGAGGCGGCCAGCCGGGACGCCGTCCGCGCGGCCAGCCTGGAGCGGACCGAGGCCGCCGCCCGCGCGACCGCGGTGGACACGGCCGACGCGGCGTTGCAGGATGTCGGCCGGTGCCAGAACGCCGCCCTCAGCGGGAACTTCGTGTCCGGCGGCACGATCACGGTCACGATCAGCTGCGAGGTGTCGTACGACGGACTCGGCCTGATCGGACTGCCTGGATCGAAGACCGTCACGATCAGCAGTTCCGCCCCCATCGACCTGTACCGGAGGACCGGATGACGAGGCTGTTCCGGAGCATCCACCGGGCGCTCACCACCCGCGGATCGCGCAGCCAGCGCGGATCCGCCACCGTCTTCATGCTCGGCTTCGCCGCCGTGCTGATGGTCGGTGCCGGGCTCGTCGTCGACGGTGGCCTCGCGCTGAACAAGCGCAGCCAGCTCACCGACGACGCCGAGCAGGCGGCCCGCGCCGGTGCCAACGCGATCGACCTGGCCGCGCTGCGCGATCGCGGCGAGCTGGTCGTGGATCCCGGACAGGCCCGCGCGGTGGCCAGCGGGTTCCTGGCCGAGCGCGGCTACACGAACATTTCGGTGACGGTGAACGGCAACCGGGTCTTCACCTCGGCCGAGTCGACGGCGGACACGGCGATCCTCGGGCTGATCGGCATCGACTCCTTCACCGTGCGCGGCGATGCGGTCGCCGAGCCTGAGACCGGGATCGGCTAGGAGACACCCATGACGCAACAGTCGAGATCCGGCCGGTTCCTGGCGAGCCCGCCGGATCCGTCCCGCTTCCAGCAGGACACCCCGCCGGAACGCCGGTCGGCCGGCCAGGTCGTGCTGGCCGCGCTCGCGCTGCTCGTCCTCGTCGTCGGCGTACCGGTCGCGCTGTGGGTCCTGAGCGGGCCGCCGCCGTTCCCGGACGGCTGGCCGACGCGGGAGGACCTGACCGCACCGATCGGTGTGGAGACACTCCTGACGGTACTGCGCGCCGTCGTCTGGATCGCGTGGTTCCACTTCCTGGTGTGCGTGGTGGCCGAGTTCTCGAGTGCCGTCCGTGGCCGCGGCGTACCGCGGGCGATCCCGCTCGGGGGTGGCAGTCAGCAGCTGGCCCGGATCCTCGTCAGCGCGTTGCTGCTGACCGGGATCGCGGCCGGTCAGGCGGCTGCGGCGACCGGCGGCGGCGCCCCGGTCGAGCCGCGGTCCCAGGTCTCCATCAGCGCCACCACGGCCACGACCCAGGCGCCGGCGACCGAGTCCATCCAGCCGATCGACCACAACCGGTTCGAGGGCCACACGGCCGAGGCCGGGACGAAGAATCCGCTGGCCGGCAAGAAGGTCTACACCGTCAAGGCGCCGGTCGGGCACCACCACGACAGCCTCTGGGACATCGCCGAGAAGCACCTGGGCGACGGCCGCCGCTACAAGGAGATCTACGAGCTCAACAAGGAGCGGGTCCAGCCCGACGGTCAGCACCTGCACCTGGCCCGGCTGATCATGCCGGGGTGGGAGCTGATCATGCCGGAGGACGCCGTCGGCGTACCCCGCGTGCCGACCGAGACCCCGGCCAAGACCACGGTCCGCACCACCGAACAGACCGGCCAGAACGAACAGGGAACGCAGACGCCCAGGACCACTCAGGGCGAGGAAAAAGGCATCAGCATCGGTGGCGAGAGTGGTGGCGGCAGCGGCGCTGTCGGTGGCAGCGGCGATCACTCGTCGGTCGACGGCGGCCAGACGCAGGACTCTCGCTGGCGGCTGCCCAATGACCTCCTCGGCGGCGGTCTGGTGGGTGCCGGCCTGTTGATGCTGCTGCTGGTCGAGCGGTATCGCCGGCGTGGACGTGATCCGGAAGCAGCGGCCACGGCCGCCGAGGTGGCGCTGCGGGTCGGCGCGGACCCGGCCCGATCGGACGCGCTGGACCGGGTCATGCGGGCCTTGGTGCGGCAATGCGAGGCAGCCGGGATGCCGCTGCCCTCGCTGTTCGGCGCGCTCGTCGACGACAACGGGGTCGAGTTGCTGCTGGCGCCGGCGCAGGAGACCGCCCCGGCGCCGTGGGTGGCGCTCGACAACGGCCGCCGGTGGCGGATCGCGCGGGCCGACATCGCCACCGAGCGGTCCGGTCCCGCGCCGTTCCCGGCGTTGGTGTGCCTGGGACGCGACGAGTACGACCGCGACGTCCTGGTCGATCTGGAAGCCGCCAGCGGTGCACTCAGCCTGGAAGGCGACACGGTCGTGGCGCGCGAGGTCGCGACGTCGGTCGCGGTGCAGCTCGCCACCAACCCGTGGACGGATCTGCTCCGGGTGACGACCTCCGGCCTGCCGGACGCGATCGAGGACGTGCTCGCCGACCGGCTGCGGGTGGTCAACGACATCGACGAGGTCCTTCCGGATCTCGAGCAGGGCACGATCGAGACCGAGGTGCTGTCCGGTCGGGTCAGCCGGTCCGCGGACGCTTCGCCGCAGTACGTCGTACTCGGAGCGCCGCCCAACGAGGTCACGGCTCAGCGGCTGACTGCGCTGGCGTCGCGGACCCGGGCAGGGTTCGGGCTGATGGTCGCCGGGACCGTCGCCGGTGCGCGGTGGCAGTTGCGGGTGGACGAGTCCGGCACGTTGCGGATCCCCGCGCTCGGGTTGACGCTGTCGGCCAGCAGGCTGTCGGAGCCGACGGTCGAGTCGCTGACCGAGTTGCTGGCGGCGGCGCGGACGCCGTCCCAGCTGCAGACGGGTCAGAACCGGATCCGGGTGCCGAACAGCGGCCGGCCCGGCGATGACGCCAGCTGGTGGACGGCGAACGTGCGGATCGGTGTGCTCGGTCCGATGGACATCCGGGCCACGAACCGCTTGGAGGCGGAGCGGCTGCCGCTCGCGACCGAGATCGTCGCGTTCCTGGCGCTGCACCCCGGCGGAGTACACCCGAGTGTGCTCGGGGCCTCGATCTGGCCGCGTGGCGTCACCAACGAGGTGCGCGACTCGACCGTCGAGCGGGTCCGGCAGTGGCTGGGGACCGACGCCACCGGTGCTCATCACCTGCGGCAGGACTCCGGTGGGCGGCTGTACCTCGGGCCCGAGGTCGCGGTCGACTGGGACTGCTTCACCGAGCTCGTACGGCGGAGCCGGACAGCCCAGACAGTGCGGGACGAGCGCGAGCTGCTGCGGCGTGGTCTGCAGCTGGTCCGTGGACCGTTCCTCAGTGGGCGGCCGCGCGGCGGGTACTCATGGATCGCCCGGGTGCACCTGGAGCGGCTGGTGCCGGATGTCGTGGTCGACGCTTCGCACCGGTTGTGGGAGCTCACCATGGGTGGGGACGATCCCGCCGGTGCGGTGAGCGCGGTGCAGGCCGGGCTGCGGCTGGCCGACAACTCGGACCTGCTGTGGCGGGACCTGCTGACGGCAGAGCACCGCTACGGCGGTGTGCCCGCGGCCGAGAAGGTGGTCGAGGCACTCGGCGAACGCATCCAGCGTCACGGCCTGATCCTGAGCCCGGAGACCGAAGCCCTGATCGAGGACCTGCTCCCGGCGTCAGCCCCCCGCTCCCGCCACGCCGGCTGAAGCCGGAACCGCCGTGTGGTGGGTCAGCCTACGAGAGTGTGGGTTGGCCCACCAGATTCCGGGGTTCCAACCCCCGCTCTGGCTAGCTGACCCACCAGAGGGTGCTAGCTCGAGGTGGAGGTGAGGCGCGCTTTCTGCTGCGTGGCAAGGGTTTTGAGGAGGGCGGTGTCGGGGCGGGGATTGGTGTCCAGGGCACCGATCTCGCGGACGGTGAGCTCGGCGACGAGAGAGCCGACGACGAAGCTGACCTCGGCGACGGCCTCGGACTGACCGGTGCCGCCGTCGTACTGGACGCGCGCGTCGCTCAACGCGTTCGGTACGCCGAAGCCCTGCTCGTGGGTGTCCTGGTTCCAGAATCCCTGCTGCAGGCCCCTCGCCTTGGCCGGGCTCGCGGCCTTGAAGAGCTGCACCGTGAACTGTTTCTTCTTGTCCGGGCTCAACCGGCTGGCGCGATAGCCCTCGATGAAACCGGCATTGAGCAGCAGCGCGCGATCGACGGCGGGGTCGGCCGACCAGTTGCCCAGGAACGCGGTGGCGGTGAAGGCACCGCTGCTGCTCCGAGGATCAGCGATGTAGCCGCGCGGCAGCACGACCAGACCGGCCAGCGTGGTCTTCGCTGCCTTGTCCCGCACGCCTGCCGGCGCTTTTGTTGCCGAGGGCGTCTGCAAGGTACCGGTCGAGGCGCCGGCATCACTTCCACAACCTGTCACGCCGAGCAACAGCGCGGTCACCACAGCGGCAACGCCTGGCGCAGTCCGCGTCATGGCTTTCTCTCCGTCCGACTTCTCACCCCGAGAGCATCAGAACGATTCCGGGCTGATGTCATCAGAGAAAGGTGAACGCCGGGCGAACGTACTGCAAATCAGCGGGAGCGTGCCCAGGCCGTGTCTGGCGATCCCGCGCCTACGGCGCGGGATCGCCAGACACGACCTACGTGAGAAGCACCTCGATCCGGCGCCTGGCGGCCTTGGGGTGCAGGGGTTCGCAGCCCGCGTCGATACAGCGGCGGACCACCTCCGGGTCGTCGCGGAGCAGCAGCAGACCGCGGCGCAACAGGGTGTACGGCGGCTTGCGGTGCTCCCGCAGATCGCGCTGGAACCGCCGGACGAAGGTGACGATCCGGTGGTGCCGGACGCAGATCGCGGCGGCGAGCAGCCCGCGATCACGCAGTACGCCGACGATCCGGTCGGCGAAGATGCCCTCGGCAATGATCAACGGGGATCCCTCGGTCGACACGGGTCGGTGCCCGACCGTCCCGTCCGCGGCGATGTCATAGATCGGCAGGTCCGCCGTACCCGTCGCACACAGGGTCTCGAGCGCCGCGACGGCGCGGTCGCCGTCCCAGGAGCGTGGGTCGTCCCAGTCCACGATTCCGAGCGGGGAGCGCGGCATCGCCTCGTCGTCGCCGTCGCGGTAGAAGTCGTCCAGCCGTACGATGGGCAGCCCCACCAGCTCGGCCAGGTGCGACTTCCCCGTCCCCGAAGGCCCCGCCAGCAACACCACACGCGAACTCACCGGGCTATTCTCTGCCACTTCCTGCAGTAACAACCAACCAGCTCCCCGCGATAGGCCGACTAGACAACCGTGAGGAGCCCCCGTGCCGAAGCTGAAACTGGGTGCGGCCTTCTATGGGCTCATCGCGATCGGCCTGGTTGTGTCGGCCGTCATGATCCTTCGTCAGGTCGGTAGTTACGCCGGAGTGCACGGCTGGCCCCTGATCGCGACGGCGGTTGTGGTCGCGCTGACGGGCTTGGTGCTCGCCGTCGGTGCTGTGACCCGCCGAGGGCTCGTCGCCGCCGACGGACCGTGGATCTGCCGGCGCGGCTGGCTGTTGGTGGTCGGGCTGACTGCTGCCGCGGCGATCATTACGTTCCTGAGCGACCAAGAGCTCACACCGTTCCCGATGGGCCCGGTCCTCCTCCTGCCGCACTTCGTCCGGCGGTTGCAGGAGAAGTACTACGACGGTGTCGCCGAGGCTGAGGTGGAGATCAGAGCAGGGCGCGGCGAAGAGTCTCCGCCTGGTCCTTGAACCACTGGTTGGTCCGGTCGGTCAGGTCAGCCTCGCCGGTGGTCCAGCGTTGGTGGAACCACGGGTGGCCGGTCTCCGCGCCACGCCGTACGTAGTCCATGCACCACTCGTGGTTGCGGGCGGTCGCGTCCACGAGCCGGGTGCGGTCTGCGCCGGAGAGCCCGTAGGCGTCCGCGAATCGCCGGAGCCGGGTCAGCGTGCGACCTCGTCGTACGTCGGTGATGTCGGCATCCGGCCGCAACGGCGCCCACAACCGGATCGCGGTCGCCACGTCCCACAACGCGGATCCCGGTCCGGCCAGGTCGAAGTCGATCAGGGCGACGGCCACACCGTCCCGGAACACCACGTTGTCCAGGTTCGGGTCGTTGTGGCTGACGAGATCCTCGACGTACGCCGATGGCACCGGCTCGGCCCAGTCCAGGCCGGAGGGATCGAATCCCGCGACCGCCTGGTGGTACTCGCGCAGCAGCCGGGCGACGCTGTCGAGCGCTTCGTCCGTCATCGACCAGGCCGGGTACGGCGCTGTGACGGTTTCGCCCGGGAGATACGACAGCACCTCCCGGCCGGTCGCGTCGATCCCGAGCAGGGTCGGCGCACCCTCGAAGCCAACCTGTTCGAGGTGTTGCAGCAGCGCATGTGTCGCCGGGCTGCTCGACCGCACCGGTCGTCGGACCGTGTCGCCGACGCGCACGACGAGGCCGCGGTTGGCGGTACCACCGAGGAGTTGAGTCTCCACCTCGCCCATCACCGCATCAGGATGTCTCGCCCAGTAGTGCTTTAGCGAGTGGAGCGTGTGTCACCAGGCCGTTGACCAGGCCGCTGCGGACCGCGGCGCGGACGGCCTCGACCTTCGCCATCCCATAGGGGATCGCGATCACCTCGTCGATCGCGTCCATCTGCTCGGCGCTGATCGCGATCACCCGGTCGGTCACCCTGGTCTGCACCGGCTCGCCATCGGCACCGACGAAAACGCCCGAGATGTCGGCGGCGACACCGCGGCGGCGCAACTGTTCACGGGCCTTCTCGTCCATCGCGTCGTACAGAGTCGACTGGCCGGCGGCCCAGGAGCCGAGCCCGACCACCGCCTTGGTGACGGACTCGAAGTGGCTGATAGCCTCGGCCACCTCCGGCTGCTGCCGCAGCGCCCGCGCGGTCGCGGCGTCCGGCACCACGAGCGGGGCATAGAAGAGGTAGGCCGGTCCACCCGACAGGCGGGCGGTGTGTCGGACGAGCTCCACCGAGTTCGCCTCGACATCCGGCCGGGTCAGGGCGCCGGTGAGCTGGACGACCGGGACCGGGGCCAATGAGGTCAGCTGCTCGGTCATCGCGGTGACTGCCCGGGCCCAGGCCAGACCGAGGACGTCCTCCGGTGTGACGATCTCGGACAGCAGGTCCGCGGCCGCTTTGCCGAGCTGGAGCCGCAGCGCCGCCGGCTCCTCCTCGGGGGTGTCCACCACGATCGCCCGGCGCAGACCGAGCGACTCCTGCAGCCGGGCGGACAGGTCGAGGTCGATGGAGCCCGGATGGCTGATCTCGATCCGGACCAGCCCGCTGTTGCGCGCCTGGTCCAGCAACCGCGCCACCTTGAACCGGCTGAGCCGGAACTCGTCGGCGATCTCCACCTTCGATCGCCCGTCGACGTAGTACCGGCGCGCGATCGACGCCGTCAGCACCAGCTGTGCCGGGCCGAAGGTGCTCTCCATGAAGCCTCCCCGCCTGTCCGGGTCCGCTCATATGAGCGGGCCTGCGCCCTAGTGTTGCACAGACTCTTGACAGGTCAAGGGGCTTGCCGGTTCACTTCTGGAGTGAGCAGACCCCTGCTCAAATGAGCGAACCCCTCGATCATGAAGGAGCGGCTCGTGTCGGGACAGCGGAAACGCCTCGGAGCGGTAGCGATCGCATTCCTGGTGAGTGTGGTCAGCGGCTGCGCCGGGTGGGGCGGCGGTGCGGGCGGCGGCGGGGCCGACAGCATCAACGTGCTGATGGTGAACAACCCGCAGATGGTCGACCTGCAGAAGCTGACCGCCGACCACTTCACCAAAGAGACCGGGATCAAGGTCAACTTCACCGTGCTGCCGGAGAACGACGTCCGGGACAAGATCAGCCAGGAGTTCTCCAGCCAGGCCGGTCAGTACGACGTGGCGTCACTGAGCAACTTCGAGATCCCGATCTACGCGACCAGTAAGTGGATCGCACCGCTCTCGGACTACATCGCGAACGATCCGTCCTTCGACCAGGACGACGTACTGAAGCCGATGACGGAGTCGCTGTCCGGTGAGGACGGCAAGGTGTACGGCGAACCGTTCTACGGCGAGTCGTCGTTCCTGATGTACCGCAAGGACGTGCTGGCCGCGAAGGGCGTCACGATGCCGGCCAAGCCGACCTGGCAGGAGGTCGCCGACATCGCGGCCAAGGTGGACAACGCACAGCCGGGGATGCGCGGGATCTGCCTGCGCGGTCAGCCCGGCTGGGGCCAGGTGTTCGCGCCGCTGACCACGGTGGTGAACACGTTCGGCGGGACCTGGTTCACCGAGGACTGGCAGGCGAAGGTGAACGCGCCCGAGTTCACCGAGGCGGTCAAGTTCTACGTCGATCTGGTCCGCGCCCATGGCGAGCTCGGCGCACCGCAGGCCGGCTTCACCGAATGCCTCAACAACACGGTCCAGGGCAACGTCGCAATGTGGTACGACGCCACCTCCGCGGCCGGATCGCTGGAAGCGCCGAACTCCCCGGTGAAGGGCAAGATGGGCTACGCCCCGGCGCCGGTGGTGAAGACCGACAGCTCCGGCTGGCTGTACGCGTGGTCCTGGAGCATCCAGGAAGCCAGCAAGAAGAAGGACAACGCCTGGAAGTTCATCTCCTGGGCGTCCGGCAAGGACTACGAGAAGCTGGTCGGCGAGCAGCTCGGCTGGTCCCGGGTCCCGGCCGGCAAACGCGCCTCGACGTACGAGAACCCGGCGTACCTGAAGGAGGCGGCCGCGTTCGCGGAGCCGACCAAGCAGGCGATCGAGACCGCGGACCCGCGCAACCCGGGCACCCAGCCACGGCCGGCGATCGGGATCCAGTTCGTCGACATCCCGGAGTTCCCGGATCTCGGCACCCAGGTCAGTCAGGACGTCAGTTCGGCGATCGCCGGGCGGATGAGTGTGGACGAAGCGCTGAAACGCGGGCAGGAGCTCGCCGACGACGTCGCCGAGCGGTATCGCTCACGAGAAGCGAAGTAGGGGAGAGCCGTCATGACCGTGACTACCGAGAAGCCGAAGAACCGGCACTCCGCTCCTCCGCCCGGCTCGCAGGGTTCGGTGATGCGCAAGACCGGCGACTGGGCCCGGCGGGCACCGTTGCTGCCGGCCCTGATCTTCATGATCATCGTCACCCAGCTGCCGTTCCTGGTCACCATCGTGGTGTCCTTCATGGACTGGAACGCCTACTACCCGGACGAGCGCGGGTTCGCCGGGATCGACAACTTCCGCCGGGTGCTGACCGACGCGAACACCCGGAACGCGATCTGGGTGACGATCGTGCTGACCGCGGGTGTCGTGCTGATCAGCCTGGTCCTCGGGCTGCTGATCGCGTTGCTGCTGGACCGCAAGTTCCGCGGCCGTGGGGTGGTCCGGACAATGATGATCACGCCGTTCCTCGTCGTACCGGTGGCGGCGGCGCTGCTGTGGAAGCACGCGCTGTACAACCCGACGTACGGGCTCTTCAACGGCGTGCTGAAGTGGTTGTTCGGCGACAACGCGCCGCAGCCGGACTGGATCAGCAACCAGCCGTTGTGGTCGATCATCTTCGCGCTGGTCTGGCAGTGGACGCCGTTCATGATGCTGATCCTGCTGGCCGGTCTGCAGAGCCGTCCGCTGGACGTGATCGAGGCGGCCGGGATCGACGGTGCGAACCAGTGGGAGATCTTCCGCTACATGACACTTCCGCACCTGCGGCAGTACCTGGAACTGTCCGCGCTGCTCGGCTCGATCTACGTCGTACAGAACTTCGACGCCGTCTTCACCATCACCTCCGGCGGCCTCGGTACGGCGAACCTGCCCTACTCGATCTATCAGACCTTCTACACCGCCCACGACTACGGCCGGGCCTCCGCGGCCGGCGTCATCGTGGTCATCGGCACCATCCTGATCGCGACGTTCGCGCTGCGGTCGGTGTCCACGCTGTTCCGAGAGGAGACGGGCCGGTGAACGAGCGAAGCGAGTTCACAATCAAGCACAGTGCGCCCCGCACATCGGCGCCCGGAGCGAAGCGAGGACGTCGATGAGCGGCCAGGTGACCATTGTGAAGGGGCATCAGCGGCGCGGTGGTGGCTGGGCTCTGAGCGGGCTGGCCTGGATCGTGGGCATCCTGTTCGTGCTGCCGGTGCTGTGGATGCTGCTGACGTCGTTCCACTCCGAGGAGGACGCGGCGAAGAACCCGCCGGACATCGCGGCACCGCTGACGCTGGACGGCTACCGGTCGTTCTTCGACACCGGGCCCTGGCCGTCGATCGCGAACTCGCTGACCGCGAGCATCCTGTCCACGGCGCTGGTGATCCTGCTCGCGTTCCCGGCCGCGTACGCGCTGTCGATCCGGCCTGTGCGCAAGTGGACCGACGTCCTGTTCTTCTTCCTGTCCACCAAGATGCTGCCGGTGGTGGCCGGCCTGCTGCCGATCTACCTGTTCGCGCAGTCGGTCGGGTTCCTGGACAACATCTGGCTGCTGATCATCCTCTACACCTCGATGAACCTGCCGATCGCGGTCTGGATGCTGCGCAGCTTCCTGTCCGAGGTGCCGGTGGAGATCCTCGAGGCGGCCTCGGTCGACGGCGCGAACCTGACCCGGACCCTGCGTTCGGTGGTCGCGCCGGTGGTGACACCGGGGATCGCGTCCGCGGCGCTGATCTGCTTCATCTTCAGCTGGAACGAGTTGCTGTTCGCCCGGGTGCTGACCGGCACGGTGGCGCAGACCGCGCCGGTGTTCTTGACTGGATTCGTGACCAGCCAAGGATTGTTCCTCGCCAAAGTCTGTGCCGCCTCCATCGTGGTGTCGTTGCCGGTGCTGATCGCCGGGTTCGCCGCGCAGGACAAGCTGGTCCAGGGGTTGTCGCTGGGGGCGGTCAAGTGACTGTGCTGTCCGCTGCCGCTTTGAGTGCCTTGGGCAACGAGGTGGGCGTGCCGTCGTACGACCGTACGGCGGTGCCCCCCGGCATCGTGCACTTCGGTGTCGGCGGTTTCCACCGGGCCCACCAGGCGATGTACCTCGATCAGCTGATGAACGACGGCAAAGCACTGGACTGGGGGATCGTCGGGGTCGGCGTACTGCCGCAGGATCGGCGGATGTACGACGTCCTGAAGACGCAGGACTTCCTGTACACACTGGTGGTGAAGTACCCGGACGGGACGCTCGAGCCGCGGGTGATCGGGTCGATCGTGGACTACCTGTTCGCGCCGGACGATCCGGCCGCGGTGCTGGACCGGCTGGTCGATCCGGAGACGCGGATCGTCTCGCTGACGATCACTGAGGGCGGGTATCACGTCAACCAGGTGACGGGTGAGCTCGATGCCTCCGATCCCGGGCTGGCGGCGGATCTGCAGCCGGGTGCTGTGCCGGTCAGTGTGTTCGGGTTCGTGGTCGAGGCGCTGGCGCGGCGGCGGGCGGCCGGGGTGGCGCCGTTCACGGTGATGTCGTGCGACAACATCCCCGGGAACGGGCACGTCGCGCGGAAGATGCTGACCTCGTTCGCCCGGTTGAAGGATGCTTCGCTGGCAGCGTGGATCGCGGACGAGGTTCGCTTCCCGAACTGCATGGTCGACCGGATCACACCGGTGACCGCGGAGTCCGATCGCGAGGCGCTCGCTGAGCGGTTCGGGGTCGAGGACGGCTGGCCGGTGGTGTGCGAGCCGTTCACGCAGTGGGTCCTGGAGGACGACTTCGGTGGCGATCGGCCGCCTTACGAGGATGTCGGCGTACAACTCGTGGAAGACGTCGAGCCGTATGAGCTGATGAAGCTGCGGCTGCTGAACGCGAGTCACCAGGCGCTGTGCTACCTGGGCTATCTGGCCGGCTACCGGTACGCGCACGAGGTGTGCCAAGACAAGCTGTTCGTCGACTTCCTGCTCGGCTACATGGACGTCGAAGGTACACCGACCCTGCCGCCGGTGCCCGGGGTCGACCTGGATCGCTACAAGCATCAACTGATCGAGCGGTTCGCGAACCCCGAGGTGCGAGACACCCTCGCGCGGTTGTGCGCGGAGAGTTCGGACCGGATCCCGAAGTGGCTGCTGCCAGTCGTCCGTGAGCAGCTGGCGGCAGGCCGGGAGATCGGGCGGTCGGCGCTGGTGGTCGCGTCCTGGGCCCGGTACGCCGAGGGCGTCGACGAGCAGGGTGAGCCGATCGAGGTGGTGGACCGGCTCCGCGACAAGCTGGTCGAGCGCGCGCAGCACAACCGGGAGGATCCGCTGACGTTCATCTCGGATCCGGACCTGTTCGGTGATCTGGCAGCCGATCCTCGCTTTGTCGCGGAGTACACCTCGGCGCTGCGATCCCTGCACGAGCACGGCGCCCGGGCGACGCTCGAAGGTCTTGGCGGTTGATGGACGCGGATATGCGAGTCGCCGTGCTTCGGGGCGTCGGAGACGTGGTGATGGAGCGGCGGGCCGTGCCACGCCCGGGTCCCGGCGAGGTGCTGGTGAACCCCCGCGACCACACCAGGTCCGGCTGCGGGTGCCGGTCCGCTTGTGGACAACGTGGTACGCGTTTTCTCGCGGGCGGTTAGGGTTGGTTTTCGCTCGCAGGACCGGCGCTGACATGGAGGCCCGAACATGAGTCAACCCAGGCTGGTCGCCGGTGTGGACTGCTCCACCCAGGCGACCAAGGTGGTCGTGTGCGATGCCGACACCGGCGCGGTACTGCGGGAGGGTCGAGCACCGCATCCGGACGGGACCCAGGTGGACCCGGCCGAGTGGTGGAAGGCGTGGGAGATCGCGTCCGACGGTCTGCTCGACGGCGTCGAGGCGATCTCGATCGGTGGCCAACAGCACGGCATGGTCCTGCTGGACGACTCTGGTGAGGTCGTCCACCCGGCCGTTCTGTGGAACGACACTGCCTCCGCCGACGCGACCCTGGAGCTGGTCTCCGAGCTCGGTGGGCCGGCGGCGTGGGCAGACGCGGTGGGCTCGGTGCCGGTGCCGAGCTTCACGGTGACGAAGTTGCGGTGGGTCCGTGGGGCCGCGCCTGACGCGGCTGCGCGCGCTGCGGCCGTCGTACTGCCGCATGACTGGATGACGCATCGGCTGGCCGCGGGCCGGAGCGGGATCTCCGGGATCACGACCGACCGGGGTGACGCATCCGGCACTGGCTGGTGGTCGCCTGGTTCGAACACCTACCGACCTGACCTGGTGGAGCTGGCTTTCGGCCGCTCCCTGGAGTTGCCGCGGGTCGCCGGGCCGGCCGAGATCGTCGGGCACACCGCCGGCGGGGCCGCATTGGCCGCCGGGACCGGCGACAACATGGCCGCTGCGCTCGGCCTGGATCTGCAACCGGGTGACGTGGCCGTCTCGCTGGGCACGAGTGGGACCGCCTTCGCGCGGTCGGCCGCACCAACCGCCGACCCGACCGGCCTGGTCGCCGGGTTCGCCGACGCGACCGGGGGATACCTGCCGCTGGTCTGCACGCTGAACGCTGCCCGGGTGCTGTCCGCGACCGCTGAACTGCTCGGCCTCGACCTCGACGCCTTCAACGAAGCCGCTCTCACGTCCTCGGGCAGCGACGGCCTGGTTCTCCTGCCGTACCTGGACGGCGAGCGTACGCCGGACCTCCCACACTCCACCGGCTTGATCTACGGCCTCACCCGCGCGACCGCCCGCCCCGCGACCATGGCGCGCGCCGCCGTCGAGGGGCTGCTGTGCGGTCTGGCCGACGCGGTCGACGCCCTCCGCGCCCAGGGTCTCCCGGTCCACCGCATCCTCCTGCTCGGCGGCGCCGCCCGCTCCCGCGCCGTCCAGGCCCTGGCCCCGGCCCTCCTCGGTGCCGAGGTCATCCTCCCCGAACCAGCCGAGTACGTCGCTCTGGGCGCTGCCCGCCAAGCCGCCTGGGCCCTCTCCGGCGCCGACACCCCACCCACCTGGCAAGTCCCAGCCGGCAAACCCGAGCCCTCCGCCATGACCGACGCGGAAGCAACACAGGTGCGCGCCCTCTACGCCCAGGTCCTCACCAACACCCGCCCCCTCCTCTCCACCCCCTACAACCGGTCTGTCTGAGGAGCGGACCGGCCCGCTGACGCGTCCCACGAACGTGAAACAGCGTGGCGGACGGACCGGCCGGCGACAGGGCAAGTACCGCGCCCACGGCCAACGCCGGTCGCGTCGGCAGGAATGGCGCTTGGGTGAGGAGCGGACGTGGCGGTCCGACCTCGAGAGCGTGATGTGCTTGGTCGCGGCGGTGATCATGGGGTTCGTCGGCTACCTCATACTGTCGGACCTGTACCTGCTGGAGCATCGTGGCGAAGTCGTGAGCGCCACCGTGCTGGACAAGTACTCCGACGGCGGCGGGTCAAGGATCGAGGTCAGGTTCGTGACGCGCACCGGCGAGACCGTTCTGGGCGACACCACGAACTACGTCGACGCCGAGGTCGGGGAGACGATCCAGATCGTCTACGACCGCGAGAACCCGGGCCGAATGCAGGCCGCCGACTATGGCTTCGACTACTGGCTACCCGGCGGCATCTTCGGCGGTGTAGCCGTCTTCTTCATCGTTTGGGGGTTACGCGGTCTCTGCCTCAGCGCTCGCCAACGGAGCTGGCGGAAGTCCGGAGGCGGTGCCTGCTGACCCGCGCTGACTACAGGCGGGGGCCGAGGGGGTCTTCGTCGGGTGGGGTCGGGGTCCGGCGCGTGGTGTTGGTGAGGGAGCGCTCGGGGAGCCAGAGGATGAAAGTGCTGCCGACGCCTACTTCGGAGTGGAGGGCGACGGTGCCGCCGTGGGACTCGGCGATCTGGCGGACGATGGCGAGGCCGAGGCCGGCCCGGCGTTGGCCGGTGGACGGGACGGTGGCCGGGGACTGGCGCTGGCCGGAGCGGAAGAAGCGGTCGAAGACGCGGTCGGCGTCCTCGGCGGCGATTCCGGGACCTTCGTCGCGTACGGCGATCCACGCCCAGCCGTTGCGGCTCCCCACAGCCAGGACCAGTTCGCTTCCACCGCGGGCCAGCCGGACCGCGTTGGAGAGCAGGTTGTCGACCGCCCGCCTCAGCGCCGACGCGTCCCCGGCCGCGGTCGGTCCCGGCGACAGACGCCGTACGACGTGAAGCTCGCGATCGGCCGCGAGGAGCTGGTACTCCTCGGCGGCCTCGCCCGCGATCGCGGCCAGGTCTACGTCCGCGTCGACGAAGGCGGGTGACGAACGGCGGGCGGACGCGAGCAGGTCCTCGACCAGCCGGGTCATCCGCTGGATCGCGCGGCTCACGATCGCGGTCGCCTGGGCCCGGTCGTCGGAGGTCGTGTCGTCATGCGCGAGGACGGCGTCCACGTTCGCCTGGATCACCGCGAGCGGATTGCGCAGCTCGTGCGACGCGTCGTCCACCAGTTGCCGCTGGGACACGAACGCCGACTCGAGCCGGCCGAGCATGTCGTCGACGGTGTCGGCCAGGTTCCGCAACTCGTCCCGGGGGCCGTCCAACGCGATCCGCCGGGACAGGTCGGTGGCCGAGATCTCCTGTGCGGTCGCGGTGATCCGCCGTACCGGACGCAACGCGCGACCCGACAACCACCAGCCGGTACCGAGGCTGACCAGGAACAGGGCGCCGATCCCCGCCACCGAGTAGTTCCGCAGCGTCTGCAGGGTCTGGTAGTTGACCGCGGACTCGATACTCGAGATCTCCGCGGCCTCGATCACATGGCCTTCCTTGACCTTCAGGTTGCCGTGGGCATCTTTGTAGACCTTGTTCACCGTGATCGGACTCAACGGCTTCGGGTCCAGGAACGCGGACAGCGCGACGTACACGCCACCGAGCAGCAACGCCGACAACGCGATCAGTACGGCGGAATACGTCAACGTCAGCCGGAACCGGATCGTCTGGGTCCAGGGCGGGCGCTTGATCTTCATGTATCACCTCGGAGCCGGTAGCCGCGGCCGATCACGGTTTCCAGGACGGGCTCCTCGCCCTCCTGGGTGAGCTTGCGGCGCAGGGTGCCGACGGTCACCCGGACGCTCTGGGTGAACGGATCGGCGTTCTCGTCCCAGACATGCTCGAGGAGCTCCTCGGCCGAGACGACGTGTCCGGGGCGGGACATCAGATAGCGCAGTACGCCGAACTCCTTCAACGTCAACGGGAGTTCGCGGCCCGAGCGGGTGGCGAGGTGGCGGGACGAGTCGAGCACGAGGTCGCCGACATGCAGTTGGGTGCTGCCGTTGGTGACGTCCCGGCGCAGCAGCGCGCGGATCCGGGCGAGCAGCTCGACCAGCGCGAACGGCTTGGTCAGGTAGTCGTCCGCACCCTCGTCGAGCCCGCGGACCCGGTCCGCCAGCGAGGCGCGCGCGGTGAGCATCAGCACCCGCAGCTCCCGGCCGGACGCCACCTCGATCTCACCCCGGCGTACGGCGCGGCACAGGTCGAGGCCGCTGGTGTCCGGCAGGGTGATGTCCAGGATCGCCAGGTCGTACGCCGTGGTCGCGAGCTTCTCCATCGCCTCGGCACCGGTCAGCGCCGTGTCCACGGCATAGCCGGCCCGGCCGAGTCCGGAGCGCAGCGCGCTGACCAGGCCTTCCTCGTCCTCCACCACCAGTAGTCGCACGAGACCAAGGTAGCCGCACGGGGCAGTGCGTCCAGCCTGCGCTTTCGCTGGACTTTCGCTCCGCTTTCCGGTCGTTTTCGCACTCCTTTGATGGTCTGGGGCCAATCGATCGAAGGAGTTTTGATGAACGTCCCAGGTAAACGGCTCATTCTCGGTGCGGCGGTCGCGGTGGCGGCCCTCGGCGTCGGCGGGATCGCGTACGCGGCGACCGACGACCCGGCTCCTGAGCAGGGCTACGTGACCATCGAAGAGGGCGCCACCACCCCGTCCCCGGGCACCGGCTCGGAGAACGGTCAGCAGGGCAACGGCACCGAGGGCCAAGGCACGCCGGGCAGCGGCAGCGCCGGCCGCAACGGCGCCGACTGCCCGGAGAAGAACGGCCAGGGCCAGGGCGAGCAGACCCAGCCGTCACAGCCCCAGACCCAGCCGTCCCAGCCGGAGCAGACCCAGCCGTCGCAGCCGTCGCAGCCCGAGCAGACCCAGCCGGACGCGGCCGAGAACGCATGACAGGCCCGCTCCGGTCGCCCCACCCGGCTTCGGTGGGGCGACCTGCAGATCACGTGGAGGTAGGTGTGGAGAGGCGTACGGAGATTGGGGTGTCGTCGGCCTTGCTCGAGCACGCGCTGTTCGAGGTGAAGCGAGTCGTGGTGGGCCAGGACCATTTGGTGGAGCGGATGCTGGTCGGGCTGCTGGCCCGCGGGCACTGCCTGCTGGAGGGTGTGCCCGGCGTTGCGAAGACGCTGGCGGTACGGACGCTGGCCGAGGTGATCGGCGGCCACTTCTCGCGGCTGCAGTTCACGCCGGACCTGGTCCCGGGCGACATCATGGGCACGCGGATCTGGCGGCCGTCGGCGGAGGGGTTCGACACCGAGCTCGGCCCGGTGTTCGCCAACCTCGTCCTCGCCGACGAGATCAACCGCGCACCGGCCAAGGTGCAGTCGGCGTTGCTCGAGGCGATGGCCGAGCACCAGGTCAGCATCGGCGGCACCAGCTACAAGCTGCCTGAGCCCTTCCTGGTCCTCGCGACCCAGAACCCGATCGAGTCCGACGGTGTGTACGCGCTGCCCGAGGCACAGCGGGACCGGTTCTTGCTGAAGATCACGGTGGACTACCCGACCCCGCTCGAGGAGCTCACCATCCTGCAGCGGATGAGCGCACACCGGCCGCACGCGAACGGCGTGCTCACCCCGGACCAGGTCGCTCAGTTGCAGGAGGCAACGGACGACGTGTTCGTCCACAACGCGGTGGCGGAGTACGTCGTACGCCTGGTGCATGCGACCCGGGTGCCGCAGCAGTACGGCATCAACGACCTGCAAGGCGTACTCGAGTTCGGCGTCAGCCCACGGGCCACGCTGGGCCTGGTCGCCGCCGCGCGGGCGCTGGCGTTGCTGCGCGGCCGGGACTACGTCCTGCCTGCCGATGTGTACGACGTCGCCCTCGACGTGATGGCGCATCGTCTGGTCCTCACCTTCGACGCCCTCGCTGACGGGGTCGACCCGCGATCCGTGATCTCGCGCATCCTGCACACCATCGAGCAACCGCACGTCGTCCCGGCAGACGACGCCCAGGGGTCGGCAGCATGAACGAGCGAAGCGAGTTCATCATCAAGCACAGTACGACTCGTGGCTCATCCGCGCCCGGAGCGAAGCGAGGACGTGGATGAGTCTCTCCGGGCCGGACCTGCTCAAGGGGCGGGAGCGGGCGTTGCGCACCCTGGAGCTTTCGGTCAAGCGGAAGCTGGAAGGCCTTCTGCACGGCGAGATCACCGGACTGCGGAGTGGTCCGGGCAGCGAGCCGAACGAGGCGCGGCCGTACCAGGCCGGCCAGGACGACGTCCGCCGGATGGACTGGAACGTGACGGCTCGATCTCTCGAGCCGCACGTCCGGGCGCCGTTGGCCGAGCGTGAGCTGGAGACCTGGGCGTTTCTCGACGCATCGGCCAGCATGGACTTCGGCACCGCGCTCAGCGAGAAACGGGATCTCGCCATCGCCGTCGTCGGGGCGGTCGGCCTGCTCGCCGACCGGCCCGGCAACCGGCTCGGTGTCCGCATCGCCGTCGGTGACCAGTTGTCCCGGATCCCCGACGTCGGTGGGGCCGCGGCCCTTCGCCGTACCCTGCGCACGTTGTTGTCGTTGCCTAGGGCAACACCTGGCGAACACCCGGCTGTCCCGCTCGGTGCGGCGATCACCCGGTTCAACCGGGACCACCCGCGGCCCGGCCTGCGGGTGGTCGTCTCGGACTTCCACGACGAGACCTGGGCGGATCCGCTGCGCCGGTTGGCGGCGCGGCACGAGGTGATCGCCGTCGAGGTCCTGGACCCGCGCGAGCTCGAGCTCCCCGAGGTCGGCCTGCTCACGCTCGTCGACCCGGAGACGGGCCGGCGGCGCGAGGTGCAGACCAGTAGCCGGAAACTGCGCCGGAGGTACGCCGACGCGATGAAAACCAAACGTGAACAGACCATTCGGGACATCCGGGCCGCCGGCGCGGCGCACCTCGTCCTGCGGACCGACACCGACTGGGTCCGCGACGTGGCCGCCTTCGCCACCGCCCGCCGCCGGGCGAGCGTCCGCCGGAACCCGATGGGAAGGACCGGTATCCGATGAGATTCGAGCAACCTCTGTGGCTCTGGCTGCTGGTGCTGGTCGTGGCGCTGATCGCCGCGTACCTGGTCGCCCAGCGCCGCCGCAGCAAGTACGCCGTCCGCTTCGCGACCCTGCCGATGCTGGAGAAGGTCGCGCCGAAGCGGCCCGGCTGGCGCCGGCACGCGCCGGCCGTGGCGTTCCTGGCCGCGCTGACCGTGCTGACGATCGCGATCGCCCGGCCGGTCGCCGATGTCCGCGTCCCGCGCGAACGCGCCACCATCGTGGTCGCGATGGACGTCTCCAACTCGATGGCCGCGACCGACGTCGCGCCGAACCGGTTCGAGGTGGCGCAGCAGGCCGCGGTCGAGTTCGTCCAGGAACTGCCGGAGAAGTTCAACGTCGGCCTGGTCGCGTTCGCCCGGACCGCGACCGTGGTCGCACCGCCGAGCACCAACCACCAGGCCACCGTGGACGCGATCAACAGCCTCACGTTGACCGACAGCACCGCGATCGGGGAGGCCGTGCTGACCAGCCTGGAAGCGGTTCGGACGATCGACCCGGACGACCCGCCGCCGAGCCGGATCGTGCTGCTCTCCGACGGTGGGAACACCTCCGGCCGGCCGATCGACGAAGCCGCCGAGGCGGCGACCCAGGCCGGCGTACCGGTCTCGACGATCGCGTACGGAACCCCCGAAGGCACCGTGAACCTCGAAGGCCGGGACATCCCGGTCCCCGCCGACACCGAGGCGTTGCAGGGCCTCGCCGACGCGACCAGCGGCGACTTCTACGAGGCCGAGAGCGACGAGCAGTTGCGCGACGTCTACTCCGACCTCCAGTCGTCGATCGGCTGGACCACCGAACCACGCGAGATCACCAACCTGGTGGCGGGAATCGCCTTGGTCGCGGCCTTACTGGCCGCCCTCGCGTCGCTGCTCTGGTTCTCTCGACTGCCGTGAAGGAGCCTTCGATGAGCCCTCATCTCGGTCACCCGTTCCGCGGGCCGCACTACGCGCCCGGTCCACCTCCTGCGGCGCCGCCGGCACCGGAACCGCAGGACCCCTTCTCCGTCACCCCGGCCTCCGCTGGGTCGGCTCCCCCCTCTCCGGCCGCGGCACCTCGGGCCGGGGTGACGGTCTCACCTCCCATTTCCGGCGCCGGTACGACGACCCGCCGGGGACGGGTCCTGGTCGCCGGCGTCGCGCTGTCGATCCTGGCCGGCGGGCTGGCCGGCGCGGTGACGGGATCGCGTGATCCCGAGACCGCGACGGCCGAACTGCCCCAGGCGGCCGCACCACCCGCGGCCGCTCAGGGCTCGATCACCGCGGCGGCGGCGAGTGTGCTGCCCGGTGTGGTGTCGGTACGGGCCGGCCGCGCGACCGGCTCCGGGTTTGCGATCGACCAGCAGGGACACGTGGTCACGAACGCCCACGTGGTGGAAGGAGCGAGCGATGTCTCGCTGGTGCTGTCGAACGGACGCCGGGTCGACGCCGAGATCATCGGATCGGACGAGGACAACGACCTCGCCGTACTCCAGGTCTCGACCGCCGATGCCGAGGGACTGCGTGCGCTCACGCTCGGCCGGTCCGCACAGCTGCGGGTCGGCGACCCGGTGCTGGCCGTCGGCTCACCGCTCGGGCTGGAAGGAACGGTGACCGCCGGTATCGTCAGCGCGGTCGACCGGCAGGCGCGGTTCGGCGACAACGGCAACCGCCAGTCGGCGATCCAGACCGATGCCGCGATCAACCCGGGCAACTCCGGCGGCCCGCTGGTCAACGCGGCCGGTCAGGTGGTCGGCGTCAACACGGCCATCGCCACCCTCGGCACCAGCTCCCGCTCCGGCAACATCGGCATCGGCTTCGCCATCCCGGTCGACCGGATGACGACCATCGTGCAGGGGCTGTTGGACTAGGGGACCGGACCGCCAGGCCATCACAATCGGCCCCATCACCGCAGGCCGGGCGTGGTGCCACCGCGTGAGCGCGGTTGTGATGGCCTGGCCGTCCGCCCGCCTACAGTGGGCAGATGGTGATCTTCGGTACCCTCCTCGGCCTGATCGGCCTCGGAACCCTGGTGTTCCGGGACGCCGAGGTCGTCGGCCTACCGGCGGCCGGTGTCGGAGTGGGCCTGCTCCTGGTGGGCGCTGCCGTGGCCGGACTCGGTGTCCTACGACGTAAGCATCTGCGGCGCCGTCGGCGGGAGCGGGGTGAACCGGAGCCGATCGGGGACGTGTTCGAGCGGGCTCGCGCGTTGCCGCGCCTGCTGAGGGCCGCGCGGCGCGGCGACTATCCAGGGCTACCCACGAGCCGGATGGCCCTGTGGGGACTCGCCTTGGTCTACCTGGTGTCGCCGATCGACATCCTGCCGGAACTGCTGCCGGTCATCGGGGTCGCCGACGATGCCGGAGTGGCGGTCTGGCTGCTCACGAGCGTATCGACGGCGACGGGCCTCTACCTCCGCCACGAGCGTGATCAACTGCCTGATCGGCGAGCCAATCCGTGATGTCGGCAGCGGCCTCCTCGGGATGCTCGTAGGCGAAGAGCTGCAAGGAGTCGGTGGGCCGGGCCGACCCGTTGAGACGGGTGGCCGCGGCCAGGAGTTGATGGGCTGACGCCAGCACGAGCTCGGCGTGAGCAACGGCCTCGGCGGGGTCGTGCAGCGTGACCGCTGACCGGGCGAGGTCGGCTACTTCACAAGCCTGGTAGGCCATCGCCAACTGAGCGCGGTTCATCCGAACGCTCGCAGGAAGAAGAGCACGGTCATCGCGATCGCGGTGGTGAGGACCAGAGCACGCAGTATGGCGGCCGGCAGCCGACGAACCAGATGAGCACCGGCATAGCCACCGATGACGGCACCGAGTAGGAGTGCGACCAGCCGGAACGGTTGCCCGGTGACGTCGGCGGCGAAGAGGAAGATGACGCCGGCCGTGAGATAGACGGCGGCGACCTGGATCACCCGCAACGGGTTGCCTTTGGCCGGGTCGAGCGAGGTGGTCGCGGTCCAGAACGCGAGCATCATCAGCCCGACCGCTCCACCGAAGTACCCGCCGTAGATCGACAGCACGAACTGCCCGGCCAGGATAACCGCCGGCCCCGGCGTGCCCAACCGGATCGCCTGGGTGAGTCGCCGCCCGAAGGCGAGCACGATCGTCGCGAATGCCAGCAACCACGGCACCGCCGCGTCGAAGGACTCCGACGGCAACCACAGCAGCAACCCGGCGCCGAGCGCGCCGCCGACCACGCTGGCCAGCGTCAGGCCGAGCGTCGACGGCTGCGCGAACGAGTGGATCTCGCGCCGGTACACCCACGCGCTGGTTGCGTTGCCCGGTAGCAGCGCGACGGTCGTGGTCGCGTTAGCGGTGACCGGAGGCATGCCGCTGGCGACCAGCGCGGACAGTGCCACGAAGCTCCCGCCACCGCCAACGGCGTTGAGCGCGCCGGCCGCGACACCGGCCAGGAGGATCATCAGCACCCTTCGAGGATCAAGGCTCGGCCGGTCCTCCACAATGCGCGATCCCCGTAGCCAGCCTAAGGCTGAGCCGTAGGCTAGGCCTCATGCGGTACGACCTGGACGATCTCAGGCTGTTCACCCATGTCGCTGCGGAAGGCTCGATCACCGCTGGCGCGCGGGTGATGCACCTGAGTCTGCCTTCGGCGAGCGCACGGGTCAGAGCCCTCGAAGCGCAGGCTGGCGTACCCCTCCTGATCCGTGAACGCCGAGGCGTTCGCCTCACCCCCGCGGGAGCCACCTTGGCCCGGCATGCCCGCGAAGTGCTGGCCGAGACCACCCGCCTCGACAGCGCCGTCGCGTCGTACGCCGTCTCCCGCACCGCACCCATCCGCCTGGTCGCCGGCGGTTCAGCGATGCACCAACTCGTCCCCGCCGCGCTCGCCACCTTCCTGCGCGACCATCCCGAGTACGACGTGAACGTGAGCGAACGCCGGACGATCCGCAGCGTGCGCCTCCTCGCCTCCGGTGAGGCCGATCTCGGCGTCATCCTCGACGACGAACCCACCAACCTCCGGACCGAGCCCCTCGCCGACGACTCGCTCGTCGTGATCGGCCAGGCCGGCGGCGTCCTCTCCGGCCGCACCTCGATCGCGTACGCCGAAGTCGCCGAACATCCCCTGGTCGGGTTGGACCGCGGCTCACCCCTGACCCAATGGATGGACGAGCGGCTGGGTCCGCACGCCCCGGCTCCGCGTTACCGGACCGTCGTACCGACACTGCACACGCTGATCACCGTAGCCACCGCGGGCGCCGGTCTCGCGATCGTGCCGCGCCGGGCGGTCGACGCCAACACAGCCGTAGAGATCTGCCCGCTCCAGGACTCCTGGTCCACCCGCGCCCACCTGCTCTGCTACTCAGCCACAGCTCCGCAGGCCGCGCACCTCCTGGCCACCCACCTCCACGCGGCGGCTAGCTCTTGAGGCGGTTCTCGATACCGTCCAGCAGGTAGCCCAATCCGAGCTCGAACACCTCGGCGGCATCGCGGTGCTCGCCGTCGTGGACCATCTCGGCCAGGACCGGATAGTCGCCGGTGGCGAGCATCCTCAGCAGGCGCGGTGCCATCGAATGCTGCCATTCCCGGTCGTCGAGGCCGCTGGCCCGTTCGGCTCGTCGGCTGGCAACCTCGCTGCGGACAGCACCGGTGAGATAGACGGTCAGGACTTCGATCGTGCTCATCATCAGGTCGATGTCACCGAGGCCGGCGGCACGCAACGCGGCCAGCGCGGCATCGCCGCGGGCGCAGGCCGCCGGGCCGATGTGCGGGCGGCTGCCGAGCAGGTCGGCGAACCATTCGTGCCGCAAGGCGGCATCCCGGGTGCCATGAGCGAACGACCGCGCGACCTCGCGCCAGCCGGAGCCGGTGGGCGCCGGGATTTCGGCGTACACGGCGTCGATCATGAGCTCGAGCAACTCGTCCTTGGTGTCGATGTAGCGGTAGAGCCGCATCGGCCCGGCGTCGAGCGCCGCCGCGACCTTGCGCAGTGAGACGGCCTCGATGCCCTCGGCGTCGGCCAGCGTCACCGCGGCGCGCACGATCCGCTCCCGGCTCAACGGACTGAGCGCACGCCGCTCGGGCGGCTCGGGCCGCTCCCAGACCGACGGGCTGTCTGCCACCTCACACCTCCGACGGCTTGCACAATACACCGCCTCGACCGATACAGTGTATCGAGAAATACAGTGTATCGACGAGAGGAGTTCAGCATGATCGCGATCATCGGAGGCGGTCCCGGCGGCCTCACGCTCGCGCGGATTCTGCACGTCCACGGCATCGACTCTGTCGTGTTCGAGCGCGACGCCGGACCGGATGCCCGCGGCCAGGGCGGCATGCTCGACTTGCACACCGACACCGGGCAGGCCGCCCTGCGTGCCGCCGGCCTCGAGCAGCAGTTCCTCGCGGCCGCCCGCCGCGAAGGCCAAGACATGCGGTTGCTGGACCACACCGGCACACTGCTGCTCCAGGAAGACACCCCGGACGATGCGCCGATGGCCCGCCCGGAGATCGACCGGTCGGATCTGCGAGACCTGCTGCTCGCGTCGCTTCCGGCCGGCACAGTCCGTTGGGGCAGCGTCTTCAGTCACGGCGAATCACACGCCGGCGGGTACGTCGTGCATTTCGCCGACGGCAGCGTGGTCGAGTGCGACCTGCTCGTCGGCGCGGACGGCGCCAACTCCCGCGTCCGCCCGCTGCTCACGGACGCACAGCCCGAGTACGGCGGCAGCACCGCGGTCCAGAGCGCCATCCATGATGCCGACCGCACCCAGCCCGAACTGGCCGCGATGGTTGGCCGCGGCAACTACTGGGTCTTCGGCCCGGACCGGCACCTGTCCGCCCAGCGCAACGGCGACGGCACCATCCGGATGGGCATCTCGCTGGCGGGCACTCCCGATCTCGACAGTGACCTGCTCCCCGGCTGGCATCCCCGGTTCCGTCGGCTGTGGGCCGCGCGTGACGAGCCGCTCGTGGTCCGCCCGGTCACCGTGCTGCCGATCGGCCTGACCTGGCCGCGCCGGCGCGGTGTCACCCTGCTCGGCGACGCCGCCCACCTGATGCCGCGGGTCGGAGTGGGAGCCAACCTGGCCATGCTGGACGGTGCCGACCTCGGCCGGGCCATCGCAGCTCACCCGGGCGATCTGGATGCCGCGTTGGCGGACTACGAACCGGCGATGCTGTCCCGCGCCGCCGAGAACGCGAAGAGGTCGGCTGCGATCGCGGAGATGATGACCGGCCCGGACGCAGCGCAGAAGCTACTGCGGTTCTTTCAACCAGAGCGGGTCGACTAGCGTGCAGGCATGAGTGACGAGGCCATCCCGCTGCAAGCGTTCAGTGCGTTGCTGTACAGCGACAACGTCGCCACTGTCTGCAGGGCGCTGAACATGTACCAGGTGGCTGCGTCGTACACGCGGTTGTCCGGGGGTAATCCGCTGGAGCCGCTCGGTGGTGAGGTGCGGCAGGTTGCGCGGGCGGTGTTGTCGCGGCCGCCGGTGGCCGGTGATGCGGAGATGCGGGCGGCGTTCGATCATCTGAGTGCGCTCAACGTGCTCACGAGTCTTGCCGAGGCCGAGGATGCGGGCTTGATCGCGGAGGTGCTCGAAGGCACCGGGGACGCGGATGTGCGTGCGACGGCTCTGCTCGCGGCGGCCGCCGTACCGGCTGATCCGGGCGCGCGGCTGGTCGGTGTGCTCGATGCGATGGTTCTGGACGAGACGCTCGATGAGCGGGATCGGGCGCGGGCGCATGCTGTCCGCGAAAAGCTGACGGGTTCCTAGGGGCTCTCGGATAGCGTGCATTCATGCGCGCGCTGACAGTCGAAGAGGCCCGGCGACGGGCGGCAGACCTTGCGGTTCGGTCGTACCAGGTGGACTTCGATCTGACCGGACCTGGCGACACGTTCGTCACGACCAGCCGGATTCTGTTCGGGGCGACGAGCGACTCGACCTGGGTGGATGTGAAGCCCGAGCGGCTGCTCGCGGTCGAGCTGAACGGCGTCGCGCTGGACGTCGGCCTGCTGGCGGAGGGCCGGTTTCCGCTGACCGGTCTGCAGGCCGAGAACGAGGTCGTGGTGACCGCGGAGCTGAAGTACTCCGTGGACGGCGAGGGACTGGTGCGATCGGTCGATGCGGCCGATGGGCGCGTCTACACCTACGGGATGTCGTCGCTCGAGTCGGCGCCGCGTTACTTCCCGTGTTTCGATCAGCCGGATCTCAAAGCGCCGTACACGGTGAAGGTGAAGAGCCCCGAGGACTGGGTTGTGCTGGGCAACGGTGCGGCGACCGCAGTCGGGCCAGGAGAGTGGGAACTGGCCGAGACGAAGCCGCTGGCGTCGTACTTCGTCACGATCGTTGCCGGCCCGTATCACCTGATCAGGAGCGAGTACGACGGGATCCCGCTCGGACTGGCCTGCCGGCAGTCGTTGAAGGAGCACCTGGAGCGGGATGCGGACGATCTGTTCCGGACGACTGGGCAGGCGTTCGACGAGTACCACCGGATGTTCCGGCAGCGGTATCCGTTCGGTGAGTACTGGCAGGCGTTCGTGCCGGACTTCAACCTCGGCGCGATGGAGAACCCGGGCTGCGTGACGTTCGCCGACCACCTGGTCTTCCGGAGCAAGGTGACCGAGGCCGAGCGCAGTACTCGGGCCCGGATCGTCGTCCACGAGATGGCGCACATGTGGTTCGGCGACCTGGTCACCATGAAGTGGTGGAACGACATGTGGCTGAACGAGTCGTTCGCCGAGTACATGGCGCACCGGGTGTCCGAGGATGCGACCGATTACAAGGGCAACTGGACCGACTTCGCCTTCGTCCGCAGGTGGTGGGGCCTGCAGACCGACCAGAGCAGCTCGACCCACCCGGTCGCGCCGGACAGCCTGAAGGACGCGCGTCAGTCGCTCGACGACTTCGACGGGATCTCGTACGCCAAGGGTGCCGCGGTGCTCAAGCAACTCGCGAAGTACCTCGGTGACGACGTGTACCTGAAGGGGGTCAACGCCCACCTGGAGTCGCACGAGTACGGCAACGCCGACCTGCACGAGTTCATCGCGAAGCTCACCGAGGCCGGCGCCAACGACCTGGACAACTGGTCCGAGCAGTGGCTGCGGACCTCCGGCCTGGACACGATCACGGCCGAGCGCACCCCGACCGGCATCGTCCTGCACCGCACCAGCCCGGACGCATCCCGCCGGCCGCACAAACTGAGCGTTCGTGGGTACGACGCCGACGGCACTGGAACAACTATCGACGTCATGTTGGAAGGCGACGCGGTGGAGGTTGCCCTCAGCAATGACCTGATCGTGCCGGACGCCGATGACGACACCTGGGCGAAGATCCGGCTCGACGCCACCAGCCTGGCGAACCTGCCGGCCGTGTTGCCGAAGATCGCCGACGGCACCACCCGCGCGGTGATCTGGAACTCGATCCGCGACGCGACCGCGCACGCCGAGCTCGATCCGCGGCAGGCGCTCGAGCTCTTCGTGACCGCGATCCAGCACGAGGACAGTGATGTCGCCGTCGGCTCGCTGGTCCGTTGGCTGGAGGACCGCGTGCTCGGCGGCTACCTTCCGTACGACGAGTCACGCGCGGCCGTCGCCGATGCCCTGGGCAACAAGCTGGCGACCACGGAGCCTGGCAGCAGCCTGCAGCTCGCGACTGTGCGCGGCTTCATCGCGACTACTGCTGACACTTCGTTGCTGCAGTCCTGGCTAGCGGGTGACAAGGCGCCGGACGGTCTGGAGATCGACGCGGATCTGCGGTGGGCGCTCGTACTGCGGCTTGTCCGGTTGAACGTGTTCGGTGCGGCGGAGATCGACGCCGAGCTGGCCCGGGACACCTCGACCGAGGGCGTCAACCACGCCGCCCGCTGCCGGTCGGCGTTGCCGGACGGGAAGGAAGCCGCCTGGACCCGGATCATGACGGATCCGACCGTCGGGGTGCAGGAGTTGCTGGCCGCGGCCGAAGGCTTCTGGCATCCCGGTCAGGCCGCGATCACAGCGCCCTACGTGGAGCGCTTCTTCACCGACATCCATCGGACGGCCGAGATCCGGTCCGGCATGGTGGTGGCGCTCACCGTGGCCCGGATCGTGCCCGAGTTCGTGATCGAGCCGGACGTGCTGGTCCGGGCCGAGGCGCTGGCCGCGGACGAGACCGTTGCCCCGAGCATCCGTCGGCAGACGGCCAACTTCGCCGACAACCTGCGGAAGGCGGTCGCGGTACGCCGGACGTTCGGCTAGCCTGGTTACGCAGAGTGTCGCCCCGAGTCCGAGGAGTCACCGTATGCGTCTGGTCAGGCTGCTGTTGGTGCTCGGACTGGTCGCCTTGGGGACGACGGCGGCCGCCGTACCCAAGGATCCGGTGGGCGAGGTGCGGGCGCGGTTGGAGGGGGTCGCCGGGCTGCGGATCGAGAGCGGGCGGCTGATCAACGGCAAGCCGTTCTTCGTGCTGTGGTTCCGGCAGCCGGTGGACCAGCATCGGCCGGACGGTGAGCAGTTCGAGCAGCGGATCACCTTGTGGCACAAGGGTTTCGACCGGCCGATGGTGCTGCACACCACCGGGTACGGCGGGCTCGGCGGCGTGTTCACCGCCGAGCCGACCCGGCTGGTCAACGGCAACCAACTCAACGTCGAGCAGCGGTTCTTCGGCAAGTCGACACCGGCGAGCAAGGACTGGACCAAGCTGGACATCTGGCAGGCGGCGACCGACCACCACCGGATCGTCCAGGCGTTCAAGGCCTTGTACGGCGGCAAGTGGGTGTCGACCGGGGCAAGCAAGGGCGGGATGACGTCGGTCTACCACCGTCGCTTCTACCCGGCCGACGTGGACGCGACGGTCGCCTACGTGGCCCCGCAGGACGTGGTGAACGAGCAGGACTCGTACGTCGACTTCGTCCAGCAGGCCGGATCAGATGCCAAGTGCAACGAGGCCCTGCGGATGGTGCAGTGGAATGCACTGCATCGTCGTACCGCGATGGTCGCCAAGCTGGTGAAACTGGGCCTGAAGTACGAGCAGACGTATCAGTCGGCGGACCGTGCCTTCGAGGCGGCGGTGCTGGACACGCCGTTCGCGTTCTGGCAGTACCACTCACAGGCCAGTTGTCTGCTGGTGCCGGGACGCAGCGCGACGTACCAGCAGCTGTTCGACTTCATCGATCAGATCGCCGACTGGTCCTTCTATTCCGATGAGGGGACGGCCGACTTCACGGCGTACTACTACCAGGCGACAGCCCAGCTCAACTGGCCGGACGTCTCGACCGGCACCACGTGGTTGAAGGGCCTGCTGCGCTATCGGGAAGCCGGTGCCGCGCCGGCCGCCGTACCGGACGCGATCGAGCCCAAGCACGACGCGGCGGCGATGGCGGACGTCGACAAGTGGCTGAAGGCCTCGGGCAGTCGTTTGATCTTCGTGTACGGCGAGAACGACCCGTGGAGCGCGGAGAAGTTCGAACCCGGCCCGGGCACCCGGGACTCGCATTGGTTCACCGTCCCGGCCGGCAACCACAACGCCACGATCGCCGGTCTTCCGACCGCTGTCCGTGCAGAGGCGACCAAGATCCTGCAGACCTGGCTCGGCGTCCCGGTCGATACGACGATTCGGGCTCTAGTGGACCGTGAGCCGCTCGGCCACGGCCTTCCGGGCCTGGTGGATGCGGGCCTTGACCGTCCCCAGCGGGACATCCAGTTCGTCCGCGATCTCGGCGTACGACATGGCGCCGAGGTCCCGTAGAACAAGCGGCTGAACCAGTTGGGGATGGCTGGATTCCAGGTTCTCGAGGGCTTCCAGCAGGTCGAGCCGGGAACCGGCGATCACCGATGTCGTCCGCGGATCGACGGCCTCCGGCAGTACTTCGGCGGACTGCTCGACTGCGCGCCGCTTGAGCGAACGGTAGGTCTGGCGGGCCTGATTGGTGGCGACGATCGTCACCCAGCCGGCGAAGCTGCCGGTGCCCTTGAACGTGTGGATCTTGTTCGCCACTTGGAGCAGGGTGTCCTGGACCGCCTCCTCGGCGTCCTCGTGGTACGGCAGGAACTTGGCCACCCGCCGCTGGATCTGCGGCCGGATCGCCTGCAGGATCTCCGGCACGACGGATTGATCCCCCGCCGCGGCCCGGGCCGCGAGTTCCTCCAGCTCCTCGTTCATGCTCCCCCAGGGTGGTGTTCGCCTGACAGCTCGGCTGTGGTCGACAATAGCCCGGATGGATGTCATCGGGAGATACCGGCTGCAGGACAAGATCGGCGCGGGCGCGTTCGCGACGGTCTGGCGTGGGTACGACGACGACCTCGACGTCGACGTGGCCGTCAAGGTGCTCGCCGACAACTGGGCGTCGCGCGCCGACGTGCGGGAGCGATTCCTGTCCGAGGCGCGGCTGATGCGCCGGATCGCCAGCGACCGGGTGGTCCGGGTGTTCGACCTCGGCAAACTGCCGGACGGCCGCCCGTACTTCGTCATGGACTACGTCGGCGGCGGCACGCTGGCCGAGGTGCTGCGGTTCGGGCCGCTGGATCCGGCCGAGGCTTTGTGGTGGGGTGCGGACCTGGCCCGCGCGGTCGCCGCTCTGCACAACGAGGGCGTCGTACATCGTGATGTCACGCCGGCCAACCTGCTGCTCCGGCCCAACCAGGGCGACGAGTCCGGCGGCGGCACCCACCGGATCGTGCTGGCCGACCTCGGCCTGGCCAAGCGGGCCGCGGAAGCGTCCGGACTGACCCAGGCCGTCGGTACGCCGTCGTACATGGCACCCGAGCAAGGCCGGGGCGACGGTGGATTCGACGAACGGGCGGACATCTACGCGGTCGGTGCGGTGACATACGCGCTGCTCACCGGGCATCCGCCGTACGCTGTGTCCTCGATCAGCGACGTGCTCAACCGCGACCCGGACCTGCCGCCGCCGAGCCTACGGCCGGTGCTACGCGACTCGGTCGGGCAGCTCGACGACATCTTCGCCCGCGCGCTGGCGTACCACGTCAGCGACCGCTGGGAGCGGGCCGACACCCTCGCCGAGCGGCTGGAAGCGGAGGCATACCGGCTCGAGCAGGAGGCACCGCTGCGCGCCATGGAGCGGACCCATATCGCCGACGACGATGACGACCTCCCGACAACGGTCGCAACAGACCCTCCGCCACGCCGAAGCCGCCGGGGACGAGCGCTGTTCCTCCTCACCCTCCCGATCGTCTTCGTCCTCGCCGGCGTGGGCGGCTGGTACCTGTTCGGCCAATGAGACGCGGGGTTTCTCTCGCGGTCTGGATGCTTAGAGTAGTTGTATGGCTACTCTGCGCAGTGGGCTGATTCTCGGGGTCGCCGTACTCCCGCTGCTGAGTGCGACCGGGGCCGAGGCGGCGCCGACGGCGAGTTACGCGTGTCGGGCGGATACGAAGTTCGGCCGGCATCTGCTGTCGCTGCGGCAGGGGGTTGACGCGAAGGCGCCGGGCACGGTGCCGCCGAATACCAGGTTCACGATCGCGGTCGACCTCAAGCCGGGGTCGCTGCCCGGTGAGGTCAAGGGCTTCAAACTGAAGGAGGTCCGGGATCTGGCGCTCCGGGTCCCGATCCCGGCGAACTCGTCGTACGTGAGCGCCACCCTGACCGGCGGCTCCGGCCTCAACTCCACGCCGACGGTGCACCTCGACCACGGCATCGTTGTGGTGAAGGTCGCCGGGCCGATCCCGGGCGGCGCCAACTACCAACTCCCGTCGCTGTCCGTCCGGCTGAAGTCAGGCCGTCGCGGCGCCGTCATCGAAACCAGGCTCAAAGGCACCAGCTACGACGACCCCGGCCTAACCCTCCAAGCCAAAATCAAATGGAAGTTCCTCACGACAACCTCGCCTGTGTCGTGCTTCCCCGACCCCAACCCAGCCCTGACCCGAACAGTGGTCCGCTGACGCCGGCTGCGATCGGCCGCATGAGCAGCACTGCTGTGGAGCGGGCCGCTCCGGGTCGGGCGGACGTGAGGTCGGGTGCTCCGGTCGGGCGGGGTGTGGTGATTGGTGGTGAGGCGGACTGTGGTGTCGCGGCTCCGGGCTGCGTGATGGTGCTAGTCGGGGTGGCGGGCGTCAAGTGCGCCTTCGGCGTCCGCTGCGCGGATCGAACAAGTTCGACACTTGACTCCCACCGCCCCGACCAGGGAAGGGCGCAGCTATCCCGGAGCTGCTCACCCGAGTGGTCTCACTCCCTGGGGTGGACACGGGAGCTGGCTGTGGAGCCGGGGGTGATGACGGGGTTGTGGGTGGGCTGGGTGCGGTGGGTCGGTGTGGTGTCGGGGTTGTGTGGATCTGCATCGGGTGGCCGGGTGGGGGGATTCGGTGGTCTGGTGTCGGTGGTGGCTCTCGTGTCCGTTATGCGGGCAGATTGCGGCCAGTGGCCGGGATCTGGGACAGGAAACGGCTGGCTGGGACCTGATATTTCGTGTCTCCGCTGCCGGTTTCTTGTCTCAGGTCCCGCCGGTTGCGCGGTTTCGGGGTTGTGGTCTCGGGATCCGGACCGAACCGGCCGGATGCTGGTCAAACCGGGCGAATCCCCGGACCTCGTACACCGGGTGGGGGCCTCGGACACCTGGTCAGATGTCCGAGGTCCCCGCCGGGTGTTCAAGGTCCAGCCGATTGCACCAAATCCCCCGGATCCAGGCCCGCCCACCGGATCCACCCCACAGCCGTGACCACTCGGGTGAGCAGCTCCGGGATAGCTGCGTCCTTCCCTGGTCGTGGTGGTGTGGGTCAAGGGGCGAAGCTCCCGCAGGGACGCCGAAGGCGCCCTTGACGCCCGCCACCCCGACTAGCACCATCAAGCAGCCCGGAGCCGCGCCACCACAGTCGCCTTCTCGCAGCACCCGACAACCACAGTCACCCTACCGAGCACCCGACGACCACAGTCGGCTTACTGGGTCACGCGAGAACCACAGTTGCCCAACCGAGCACGCGACCCCGCACTCGGCCGGCTGCGGGGGATCAGTAGGTGACGGTGATGCGGGATTCGGCTGGGTCGAGTCGGGCTTGGCCCCCGTACGGGACGACCTGCTGCGGATCGGTGTGGCCGATGTCTACGCCGAACACCAACAGGGCTGAGGGGTTGTACTCCGCCAACGCACGACGGGCGGCGGCGTATTGGGATTTGATGTACGACGTGGCTTGCTCAGGCGTCGTGTGGTTGTCGAGGGACCAGGACTTGGGGCGGCCCCAGAGGACGGCGTCGAAGCGTTCGAGCAACCCGCGTTCACCCATGTTGCGGAGGATGCGGTAGACCGTCGCATCGGTGGGCATCTCCTCGCTCGTCTCCAGGAACAGGATGCCGTCGTACGACGTGACCGGCAGCATCCAGTGGTTGGTCGAGAGTTGCCAGTCGAGGATCTCGAGGCACCCGCCCCATAGCCGACCGCTCACCGGCTCAGAGCCGCCGTACCAGGTCCAGCCGGTGCCGGGGAAGAGCGGCGGTTCCGTCTCGAGCAAGGAGGGATCGGCCCAGTCGCGGTCGTGGTCTGTCCAGCCGGTTGCCGGGGTCAGGTCGAACTCGCCCGGGGTGAACAGGGCGGCGCGCAAGGAGCTCTCGGTATCGGGGTGCATCGCGCCGCCGCGGCCGAACTGCACCATCACGCTGCCACCGTGGTACGCCGGCAAGCCCAAGGAATACAGGAAGTTGAGCAGGTTCGTGTTGTCGCTGTAGCCGAAGAACGGTTTCGGGTTCGCCTGGAAGACAGCGGGATCGAGGTGCTTCAGGACGGTGATCTGGTCGTCGCCGCCGATCGTCGCGATCACCGCGCGGATCGATGGATCCGACCAGGCCGCGTGCAGATCGGCGGCCCGGTCGGCCGGCGTCGTGCCGAGCTTGCGGGTCGTCGGGTACTCGACCGGCTCCACACCGAAGTCGCGCAGTCGCCTCAGCCCGAGCTCGTACGGCGCCGGAAAGATCTCAGGCAATCCACCCGACGGCGAGACGATCGCGACCTTGTCACCAGGTTGAACCATGCGGCGACTGTACGACGCTTCTCCTGCCGGGGTGACTGATTTAAACGCCGATCGGATGCCAGACGGTCTTCAGTTCCAGGTACTGCGTCAGGCGCGACAGACCCGGCGACTCCGACCAGTCCTCCTCGGCGGGACGCCGTACCCGCTTCAGGTTCTCGGCGGCCGCGGCTTCCAGGTCGCGGGCCTCGTCGGCGGACTCGATACCGCACAGGTCGATCGCGTTGACGTCCATGTGTGACGCCAGCCACGGGCCGATCTCGGTGGCGGATCCGGTCAGGATGTTGACCACGCCACCCGGCAGGTCAGAGGTCGCCATCACCTCGCCCAGCGTGATGGCCGGCAACGGACGCTCGTACGACGAGACCGCGACGACCGTGTTGCCGGAGACGATCGCGGGGGCGATCACGCTGGTCAGCCCGAGCAGGCTGGAGTCCTGCGGGGCCAGCACCGCGATCACGCCGGTTGCCTCAGGCAACGAGAAGTCGAAGTACGGGCCGGCCACCGGGTTGCTCGAGCCGACCACCTGGGCCAGCTTGTCGGCCCAGCCGGCGTACCAGACCCAGCGGTCGATCGACGCGTCCACGATCGCGCGGGCCTTCGCCGCCGACAGCCCTTCGGACGCGGCCACCTCGGCGGTGAACTGCTGGTGCCGGCCCTCCATCACCTCGGCGATCCGGTAGAGGATCTGGCCGCGGTTGTACGCCGTCTTGCCGGACCAGCCGCCGAACGCCTTCCGGGCTGCGACCACCGCGTCCCGGGCGTCCTTGCGGGAGGCCTGCGACGCGTTCGCCAGGAACTTGCCCTTGGCATCGTTCACGACGTACGAACGGCCGGATTCGCTGCGTGGGAAGGCGCCGCCGACGTACAGCTTGTAGGTCTTTCGCACCTCGAGCCTCGGCGTCTCTTTAGTGGGCAAGGTAGGCCTCCAGACCGTGGCGACCGCCCTCGCGGCCGTAGCCCGACTCCTTGTACCCGCCGAACGGCGAGGTCGGGTCGAAGCGGTTGAACGTGTTCGCCCAGACCACGCCGGCGCGCAGCTGGTTGGCCATCCACAGGATCCGGGAGCCCTTCTCGGTCCAGATCCCGGCGGACAGCCCGAACGGAGTGTTGTTCGCCTTCTCCACCGCCTCGGCCGGGGTACGGAAGGTGAGCACCGACAGCACCGGCCCGAAGATCTCCTCGCGGGCGATCCGGTGCGCCTGCGAGACCCCGGTGAAGACGGTCGGCGGGAACCAGTAGCCCTCGGCGGGCAGCTCGCACTCCGGCGACCAGCGCTCGGCGCCCTCGTCCTCGCCGATCTGGGACAGCTCGCGGATCTTGGCCAGCTGGGCCGAGGAGTTGATCGCGCCGATGTCGGTGTTCTTGTCCAGCGGGTCGCCGACCCGCAGCGTGCTCATCCGGCGCTTCAGTCGCGCCAGCACCTCGTCGTACACGCTCTCCTGGACCAGCAGCCGCGAACCCGCGCAGCAGACGTGACCCTGGTTGAAGAAGATGCCGTTGACGATGCCCTCGATGGTCTGGTCGATCGGCGCGTCCTCGAAGACGATGTTCGCCGCCTTCCCGCCCAGCTCCAGCGTGACCTTCTTGTCCGACCCGGCGACTGCCTTGGCGATCGACCGGCCGACCTCGGTCGACCCGGTGAACGCGACCTTGTCGACGTCCGGGTGCTCGACCAGCGCCTGACCGGTCCGGCCCGCGCCGGTGACGATGTTCACCACACCGGGCGGCAGATCCGCCTGCTGGCAGATCTCCGCGAACGCGAGCGCGGTCAGCGGTGTCGTCTCGGCCGGCTTCAGTACGACGGTGTTGCCGGCGGCCAGCGCGGGAGCGATCTTCCAGGCCAGCATCAGCATCGGGAAGTTCCACGGGATCACCTGGCCGGCGACCCCCAGCGGCTGCGGGTCCTCGCCGGCACCGGCGTACTCGAGCTTGTCCGCCCAGCCCGCGTAGTAGAAGAAGTGCGCCGCCACCAGCGGGATGTCGACGTCGCGCGACTCGCGGATCGGCTTGCCGTTGTCGAGTGACTCCAGCACCGCCAGCTCGCGGGAGCGCTCCTGGATCAGCCGCGCGATCCGGTACAGGTACTTCGCCCGGTCCCGGCCGGCCATCGGCCCCCAGACCTTGTCGAACGCCTTGCGGGCGGCCTTGACCGCCTTGTCGATATCAGCCGGACCGGCCTCGCTGACCTCCGCGAGCACCTCCTCCGACGACGGGCTGACGGTCTTGAACGGCTTCCCGTCGGTCGCCTCGACGAACGCCCCGTTGACGAAGAGCCCGTACGACGACTTGATGTCGACGATGGCCCGCGATTCGGGGGCCGGTGCGTACTCGAATCTGCTCATGCCTCAGTCCAGCGTGAAGTAGTCGGGTCCGGGGTAGTGCCCGGTGGCCAGCTTGGTGCGTTGCATCAGCAGGTCGTTCAGCAGGCTGGAGGCGCCGAAGCGGAACAGCTCCGGGTCCAGCCAATCGGGTCCGGCCGTCTCGTTGACCGTGACCAGGTACTTGATCGCGTCCTTCGCGGTCCGGATCCCGCCGGCGGGTTTGACGCCGATGTGCAGCCCGGTGGCCTCGTGGTAGTCGCGGACCGCCTCGAGCATCACCAGCGTGACCGGGAGGGTGGCCGCCGGGGACACCTTGCCGGTTGAAGTCTTGATGAAGTCCGCACCGGCCAGCATGGCCAGCCAGGACGCGCGCCGGACGTTGTCGTAGGTGACCAGCTCACCGGTCTCCAGGATCACCTTCAGGTGCGCGTCGCCGGCCGCCTCGCGGATCGCGGCGACCTCGTCGAAGACCAGCCCGTAGCGGCCGGACAAGAAGGCGCCGCGGTCGATGACCATGTCGACCTCGTCGGCACCCGACGCGACCGCGTCCTTGGTGTCCTGGATCTTGATCGCCAGGCTGGAACGCCCACTGGGGAACGCGGTTGCGACACTCGCCACATTGATCCCCGAGCCGCGCAGCTCGTGCTTGGCCGTCGCCACCAGGTCCGGGTAGACACAGACCGCGGCCACCTGCGGTGCGGTCGGATCGGCCGGGTCGGGCCGTTTCGCCTTCGCGCACAGGGCCCGCACCTTGCCGGGGGTGTCCTGTCCCTCCAGCGTGGTCAGGTCGATCATCTGGATCGCCAGGTCGAGTGCGTACGCCTTGGCGGTGGTCTTGATCGACCGGGTGCCCAGGGTGGCGGCCCTCGCCTCGGCGCCGACCTGGTCGACGCCCGGCAGGCCGAGCAGGAACCGGCGCAGCCGGTCCTCGGACGAGGTCACGTCGGCCAGGGTGTCGACGCCAGTGTCGGTGGTGGTCACCCATGGGAGTCTAGTGCCGATTCTGACGGCCGGTTACTTTGTGCTGGTGAAGCAGACGTCGCCGGAGAGCGAGCAGTACCTGTCCACGTCGAACCGGATCACCGGGGTCATCGTCCTGGTGATCGGCCTGGCCGGGCTGCTCGACATCGTGCTGGAGTGGCGGACCGCCAGCGGCCTGCTGGTCGCCTCCGTCATCGGCATCCTGATGGTGCTCGCGTACGTCGGCCTGATCCGGCCGTCGGTCACGCTCAGCCCCGAGAACCTCGTCCTGCGTAACCACCTGCGCGACCACACCATCCCGTGGCGCAAGGTCACCGGCGTCGACGTCACCGACATCCTCCGCGTGCACACCGACACGAACCGGTTCCGCGCACCCGGCGTCCAACTCGTCATGCGTGACATGAGGAAACAGCGCGTCGGCGGCCGCAAGCTGTCGGACGACAGTTCCATCTCCCGGGCCGACTTCGTGGTCAACCGGATCGAGAGCCACATGGAGCAGTACGGCGAGAAGTCCGACGGCGAGGTGGTCACCAGTTGGGCTCGGCCGGAGCTCGCCGCCCTCGGTGTGCTGGCGGTGGTCGCCGTACTGGCCGCCCTGTTCCGCTGATCGACGCGGGGACGTCGATGCGCTCGCTGTCCCGCCGCACACTGATCCGGACCGGCGTGGCCGCAGCGGTCACCGGAGTCGCTGCCGTGGCCGGGCTGGAGACCGGCGTCATCCCCGGTCGCGCCCGCGTGCACGACGTACTCGGGCTGACCGGCCCGGACGGCGTCGTACCCGATGTGCCTGCCGGACCGGTCGTGTCAGGGAAGTTCGAGTCGTTCGGCCGCCGTACGACGGTCGGCTACAACATCATCTATCCACACGGCTACGGGCCGGCCGCCGAGCTCCCCGTCGTACTCGTGCTGCACGGACGAGGCGGCGACCACACGTCCGCCGTCAACGACCTCGGCATCGACCGCTACCTGACTGCCGCGGTTGAGTCGGGTACGCCGCCCTTCGCGCTGGCGACCGTTGACGGAGGCAAGGACACCTACTGGCATCGCCGGGCCGCCGGCGAGGATCCCGGGTTCATGCTCGACCAGGAATTCCTGCCCCTGCTGGCGAACCGCGGCCTGATCACCCAACGGTACGGCCTGCTCGGCTGGTCGATGGGCGGGTACGGCGCTTTGTTGTGGGTCGCACTGCACTACTGGCAGCGACGCGTCCGGCCGGGGACCAGGGCGGTCGCGGTGGGCGCGCTCAGCCCGGCGCTCTGGCGTCGCTTCGAGGACACCACACCGGGTGCGTTCGACGGCGAAGGCGACTTCGAGAACAGTCAGGTGTTCGGCCGCAAGAGCGGTTTCCGGGATGTTGCCGTGCGCATCGATTGTGGGCGGGACGACCCGTTCGCGGAGGCGGCCGACGACCTGCGGACGGAGCTGGGTGCCGCGGGAGGCCTGCAGTTGGGCGCGCACACGCCCGGCTACTGGCGGCGGATGCTGCCCGACCAGCTCCGGTTCCTCGGCGCCGAACTCGTCGGCTGAACTCGTCCGCGGTGGGAACTGTGGCGTAGTTCGCGGCGTCGGAACCCGTGTTCAGCCTGGGATGGACCCCTGTTCACTCCAGGATGGGCACCGACAGGTCCCTAACTCGAGAGTGGAGATCATGCCCAACCTCTCCCGCAACACCCTGCGTGGGCTGGCCGGCGTCGCTGCCGTCGCCGCCTTCGCGGCCTTGACACTTCCGAACGCGCAGGCCGCCCCGACCGCGGCCGCGGGCTACCCGGTGCTGCCGCAGCCGGCCGAGACCCCGGACCAGGCGGTCAGCACGCCGCCGGCGGGCGAAGGCGTGACGGCCATGGCCTCCTCGACGACGAACATCGTGCGTTACAACCGGCTCTACAACACCCCGGCGATCACGCCGTCGAAGTGCGCGGAGGTCTACGTCTCGCTGCGCACGATCTCGGGCGTCCAGGCCTACTCCAGCAAGCTCTGGACCTGCATGTACGCGGCCTGGGCCGTCCCGCTGAAGGCGGCCGGCGCGGCGTACAAGGTGAAGCCGAAGCTGGTCGTGCACGGCGGCACCAAGATCAACACCGGCTGCGGGATCGCCTACAACACCACCGGCTACTACTGCAGCGCGGCCAACGGTGTCATCTACATCCCGGCCGCTCAGATCATGAACACCTGGAACCAGAACCCGACCTACGCGCGGGCCTGGCTGACCCAGATGATGTCGCACGAGTACGGTCACCACGTCCAGTTCCTGACCGGCATCCTGAACGCGTCGTGGCAGCGTCAGCGGGCCTTCAGCACCAACGCCGCGCGGCTCGAGGAGAGCCGTCGCCGTGAGCTGCAGGCGTCCTGCCTGGGCGCGGCCTACGTCGGCGCGAACAAGCGGTACTACCCGATGAGCGGCGGTCTGCTGACGCAGTACAACTACCTGATCACCCACATGGGCGACCAGCCGGGCCAGGTCCGTGACCACGGCTCGCCGAAGAATCACGGGTTCTGGTCGACGGCCGGCTTCAACGCGCGGCACACCTACACCGTCGCGGGCAACTGCAACACTTGGAACGCGTCCTCGACGTATGTCGCCTGACCTGTTCGACGGTCTAACGTAACTCAGCCGCCCGGTACGCGTTGGCGTACCGGGCGGCTGTTGCGTTTTGCCGACACGTACACGATCTGCGATCGTGTGGTTACTTGTTTCGGGTCGCACGCCGTACAGTTCTCCAGCGAGCAGTCTCACGGCAGGAGTAGGACAGTGAACTACGACGAGTTCAACACCGAGTACGCCAAGGTGCTGGACAAGATCAAGAGCGGCAGGTGCAGCTGGTCCGAGCTGTCCGGTCACGTGACCCGGCTGCGCCAGGCGACCGCCGGCATCACCGTGCCGGTGGAGCGGACCCAGGTGGACCACGATCTTGCCGCGCTGAGCCAGATGGTCGACATGTCCCGGCGGACCAACGACAAGGAGGACGTCTGGACGGTCACCTCCGACGCGATCCGCAAGGCCAGCAGCCAGGAGGGTACGGTCGCGGACCGGATCGCCCGGATCGAGGCCAGCATCAACGACATCGTCAGCCTCGCCAACCGGAATCCGGACGAGCGGGACGCGCTGATGCAGTCGACCAGCACGCTGCGGATCCTGCACTCCTCGCTGCAGAGCTCGCTCCGCGCCGAAGAGGCCGACGCCGCCGCTGCGGCACGCTGATCTCCGCCGGGGAGCTACCCGCCAGGTGCTCCCGGTCGTCGAACGTCAGCCGCTGACCCCCTGAGGGGTCGAGCGGCTGGCGTTTCGTGCGTTCAGAGCCCCAACGTTCAGAGCCCCAAGGCGACCGACAGGGACTGCTTCACCGCGGCCAGGTCGTCGGCCGCCTGGCTGCGGGCGGCCGAGACGTCCGAGTCCGTGACCGGGATGACCACCTCGAGGTAGCACTTCAGCTTCGGCTCGGTGCCGGACGGGCGCACCACGACCCGAGCACCCTCGGACAGCGTGTACCGGAGGCCGTCGGTCGGCGGCAGGGTCGCGGAGCCTTCGCTGAGATCGTCCACCCGCTCGACCGTGTGACTGCCCAGCGACGTCGGGGGAGTGGCCCGTAGCCGCTGCATGGCAGTCGTGATCAGCGACAGGTCCTCCACCCGGACGGACAGCTGGTCGGTCGCGTGCAGGCCGTGCTTCACCGCCAGGTCGTCGAGCAGATCCAGCAGCGTACGACCCTCGGCCTTGGCCCCGGCCGCCATCTGCAGCACCCGCACGAGCGTCGACACGCCGTCCTTGTCCTTCACCGCGTCCGGGTCGACGCAGTACCCGAGCGCCTCCTCGTAGCCGAACACCAGCCCCGGCACCCGACCGATCCACTTGAAGCCGGTCAGCGTCTCGACGTACTCGACGCCGTACGACGCGGCGATCTTGCCGAGCAGCGACGACGACACGATCGAGCACGCGGCCACCCCGGCCGGCCGCGACGCGAGCAGGAACTCACCGAGCAGCCCGCCCAGCTCGTCCCCACGCAGCATCCGCCAACCGCCCTCGGCCGCAGGATCCGGTACGGCGACCGCACACCGATCCGCATCGGGATCGTTCGCCACCGCGATGTCAGCGCCCACCGACCGGGCCAGCTCGAGCGCCGCGTCGATCGCGCCCGGCTCCTCCGGGTTCGGGAACGACACGGTCGGGAAGTCCGGGTCCGGCTCCGCCTGCGATGCCACCACGGCCGGTACGGCGAACCCCGCGCGGGCGACCGCGTCCTCGACCAGCGTCCGCCCGACCCCGTGCAACGGCGTGTAAGCCACGTTCAGCGCCCGCGGCGCGTCCTCGGGTACCAACTCCGCGATCCGGTCCAGATAGGCGCCCAGGAGCTCGTCACTGGTCGTCTGCCAGTCATCCCCGCGCGGCACCGAGTCCAGCGGCCCGACAGCGGCGATGGCCGCCGCGATCTCCTCGTCCGCCGGCGGCACGATCTGGGACCCGTCGCCCAGGTACACCTTGTACCCGTTGTCCTGCGGCGGGTTGTGCGACGCCGTCACGACCACTCCGGCCACGGCCTTCAGATGCCTGATTCCGAAAGCAACCACCGGCGTCGGAGCCGGCCGGTCCAGCAGTACGGCGTCCAGGCCGGCACCGCGCACCACGGCCGCGGTGTCCCGGGCGAACACATCGGACTTGTGCCGGGCGTCGTACCCGATCAGGACCGGGCCGCCGGTGAGTCCCTTCGCCTTCAGGTAGGCGCACAGGCCGGCGGCGGCGCGGATGACCACGACCCGGTTCATCCGGTTCGGCCCGGCGCCGACAGCGCCGCGGAGCCCCGCTGTACCGAACTCGAGGGTGCCGGCGAAGCGGTCGGCCAGCTCGCCGGCGGCGCCGATGTCCAGCAACTGGGCCAGCTCGGCGCGCGTGTCGGGGTCGGGGTCCTCGCTCAGCCAGGCTTCGGCGGCGATCCGGAGGTCATCATTGACGGTCACCTCCGAAAGATAACTAATGCCCGGACGACTGGCAGGGGCGCGCGCGGAGGTCGGCGACGTAGTCGTCCGGGGCGCCCGCGGCCTCGGCCGCCTCGGCCAGGATGCCCAGGTAGCGAGCCGAGGGGAGGCCGCCCTCGTAGGCGTTCAGCACGTACATCCAGGCCAGCTGCTCGCCGTCCAGGGTCTGCACGCGGACCTGGATCTTGCTGTAGACGTCCTGGTCGATCCATTCCCACTCGTCCAGCCGCTCGACGTCCTTGGGATGGACGTCGTACAGCGCCACGAAGACCTGGTTGGCGGGGTTCGACGGGTCCTCGACGACGGTGGCCATGGCGCCCTCCCAGCCGAGCTCCTCCCCGCCGAAGGTGAGGCGCCAGCCGGTGATCCAGCCGGTCCCGCGCAGGGGCGAGTACGGGCACCGCTCGGCCATCAGGTTCGGGTCCAGATTCGACGCAAACGCGGCGTACAGGGTCACGACGAAACAGGATACGGAAGAATGACCTCCCGTGGCGCGAGTTGTGATCATCGGTGGCGGTCCAGGCGGGTACGAAGCGGCCAGTGCGGCCGCTCAATTGGGCGGGGAGGTGACGGTCGTCGATTCCGACGGAATCGGCGGTTCAGCCGTGCTCACCGACTGCGTCCCGAGCAAGACGCTGATAGCGACGGCCGAGGTGATGACCGAAGTCGAGGAGGCCGGTCAGCTCGGCGTCCGGCTGGAGGACGGTGACGACGATCCGGCGAACTCCGTGCGTGTCGACCTCTCCGTCGTCAACCAACGGGTCAAGCGGCTGGCGGCCGCGCAGTCCGACGGCATCAGCCGGCGGCTGGATCGGGACAAGGTCCGGGTCATCCAGGGCCGCGGCCGGCTGGACGGGCCGGAGACCGTGGTCGTCGGCGACGAGCGGCTCGAGGCGGACGTCGTCCTGATCGCCACCGGGGCCAGGCCGCGGATCCTGAAGGGCTCCGAGCCCGACGGCGAGCGAATCCTGACCTGGGAGCAGGTCTACGAGCTGGAGGAGCTGCCGGAGCGGCTGATCGTGGTCGGCTCCGGTGTCACCGGTGCGGAGTTCGCCAGCGCGTACGACGCCCTGGGCAGCGACGTCGTCCTGGTGTCGTCGCGGGACCGGGTGCTCCCCGGTGAGGACGCCGACGCGGCCGCCGTACTGGAGGACGTGTTCAAGCGCCGCGGACTGACCGTGCTGGGCAAGTCCCGGGCCGAGTCGGTCAAGCGGCACGGCGACGGGGTCCTGGTGACCCTGACCGACGGCCGGACGGTGGAGGGTTCGCACGCGCTGCTCGCGGTCGGATCGCTCCCGAACACCGATGACATGGGTTTGGTCGAGTCGGGCGTGTCGCTGGGTGACGGCGGCTTCGTCACGGTCGACCGGGTCAGCCGGACGACGGCCCGCGGGGTCTACGCGGCTGGCGACTGCACCGGCGTACTCATGCTCGCCTCGGTCGCCGCCATGCAGGGCCGGATCGCGATGGCGCACGCCCTCGGCGACGCGGTCACCCCGCTGGACCAGTCGACCGTCTCCGCGAACGTCTTCACCGCCCCGGAGATCGCCACCGTCGGCGTCACCCAGGCGGTCGTCGACGCCGGCGGCAGTACGGCGATCGTCGTCAAGGTCCCGCTGGCCGACAACGCCCGGGCCAAGATGCAGGGCGTCCGGGACGGCTTCGTCAAACTCTTCTGCCTCCCGAACACCGGCATCATCGTCGGCGGCGTGGTCGTCGCCCCCCGCGCCAGCGAACTCATCCACCCCATCTCCCTGGCCGTCGGCGCCCGCCTCACCGTCGACCAGGTGGCCCAGTCCTTCACCGTCTACCCCTCCGTCTCCGGCTCCGTTGCCGAAGCAGCCCGCCGCCTCCACCTGAGGAGCTGACCCCGCCGGCCCCACTGGAGGTTTGATTGGTGCAATTCGACAGGAGGTGTCCGGCGATCGCATCGGATCCCTGGTGAGCTCAGGCGGGGAGTGGCCGGCAGTGGGTGTATACGTCCTGTCGATTTGCGCCTCGCCGACGGTTCGGCACTCCTTCGGGTGCCCGGTCTACTACCTCAAGACCTACAACGAAGCCGCGCCGTTGTTTGGAGGGTGACGTAACTTTTGCGGCCGGGGCCGTATCAAGCTCTTCGAGAGAGGGGACTTCTTGATGAGCTTGAGACGAGCTTCGGCCGCTGCGGCAACCGCCGTACTGGTTGGGACCTTGGCAACCATTCCCGCTGGTACGGCGGTTGCGTCGCCGGCTGCGGCCTGCACGATGACCGTCGGATCGATCACGAGTGGCGGTGACCTCGGCTACACGGGTATCACCGCGTCGGCGCCGCCGACCGCCAAACCGTCGACCGGCGTCCACCTGTTCACTCCCGGTGCCGCGAAGGTGAGTTCGACCTGGAGTTGGGACCCGGTTCCGGCCGGGGATGTCACCACCGCCTATGTTGTCCTGGGGTCGTCGCTGTACTCGGCGTCGTACGGCCACACTGAAACGGGCGAACCGACCAGTCGGCTGACCAGGGTCGGCGGTGGTTGGGGCAACTTCACCATGGTCGAGCAGTCTTTCTGGGGCACGTACCCGACCACCCGCTCCGCCCGGTACGGGTTGCGGTCCGATGGTGTGCTGTTCCGGTGGACGAACGGGTTCCGCACGGTTGCGTCGTACCCGGGCTTCTCCGCGGTGAAGGCGATGACGCTGATCAGTGAGACGAAGACGTACGACACGTTCCTGGCCACGACCCGCGGCGGTGCGCTGTACACGATCCGGATCCCGGCCACGACTCCGATGAAGCCGATCGTGAAGCAGGTCCGCGCGTCCACCTGGCAGGGCTTCGAGCACCTTGTCGCCGAGAAGTGCGGTGCGCAGAGCACGCTGCTGACCGCGATCGACAAGGACACCGGCTCGGCGTACCTGTACGCCGTTGGTCACGCCAACGGTACGTCGACCGTCATCAAGGGGCTCGGCAAACTCCCGGGCAGCTACCAGGACCCCGTCTACTCCCTCTACACCGCCGACGCGGCACCGCCGCTGTTCGGCGAATGACGATCCACCAGGGGAAGGGAAACCAGAGATGAAACTCAAGCGAACCGCGATGGCGGTGGCCGGGCTGGGGCTTGCGGCCGGGCTGATCACCGGCTCGGCGAATGCGGCCACGCCGAAACCGGGGCCGGCGCTGAAGGAAGGACCGCGGAAGGAGGCAACGGCCGCCAACGTCTGCGGCATGTACGTCGGGTCGATCGATGCGGCCGGCAACAGTGGCGGGGCGGACGTCGTCGCCACCCGGCCGCCGACAGCGGAACCGTTCACGCCGATCAAGCTCGTCCAGGCCAAGGAGAGCACGACCTGGTACTACAGCGCCCTGACCGCGGAGTCGTGGTGGTACGGCAAGGTGATCAGTGGCACCGGCCTGTACTCGGCCGAGATGCGCTGGGACGGGGCCGAGCCGGAGCCGGTGGTCACGACGCGCCGAATCGGCGGTGGCTGGGACCGGTTCAAGCAGATCGAGGAGTCGGACGCGGCCTTTGTCAGCAAGCCGCACAGCTACCTGTACGGCTTGCGCGACGACGGTGTGCTGTTCCGCTGGGACACCAACGGATTCCGGTCGCTCGGCTCGTACCCGGGCTTCTCCTCGGTGAAGACGATGGCGATCGTCAGCGAGACCGGGACCTACGACACGCTGCTTGCCACCACCCGCGGCGGGGCCCTCTACACCATCCGGATCCCGCTGACATCGCCGATGAAGCCGATCGTCAAGCAGGTCCGTTCCCGCACGTGGCAGGGCTTCGAGTCGATCGTCGCGTACAAGTGCGGCAAGCAGGGCACCCTGCTGACCGGCGTCGACCACGACACCGACACCGCCTACCTGTACGCCGTCGGCCACGCCAACGGCACGTCCACCATCATCCAGAGCCTCGGCAAGATCCCGGCGGCCTTCCCCGGCGTGACCCACTTCGCCATGACCGGCGAAGCCGAGGACCTCTTCGGCGAGTAGGACTCTCGGCGCTTGATGGAACGAGCCCCGGCGACCGCTGTGGTCGCCGGGGCTCGTGGTGAGCTCGGGTCAGAAGTCTCCGCCGAAATCGCCGCCGAAGTCCCAGCCGCCGCCGTCGCCGCCACCGAAGTCGCCGCCACCGTCGCCGCCGCCGTCACCCCCGCCGTCGCCGCCGCCGTCGGACTGACCGTCTTCGTAACCGGCCGCGTAGTCGCCGTACCCGCCGCCGGCGAACATGCCGCCGAGCATGGTGCCGAGGAACATACCGGTCATCACGCCGCCGAGGGCGCCGAACATGCCCTGCGCGTACGGCGAGTAGGCCGGGCCGGCCTCCCAGTATGGAACCCGCTGCGGGCCGACCATGACCTTGCGGACGTCCGGCTCGGCGCCGGCCCGGACCCGCTCGGCGTCGGCCGCACAGGCCGGCACCTCACGTGGCGCGCCACCCGGCGGCGACCAGGTCACGTCCTCGACCGACGGGCCGTGCTGCGGGTTGAAGAAGCAGGACGGGCGGCGCTGCGGCAGCGGCTCGCCGTTCACCCGGGCGCGCACGCACGCCGCCGCGTAGCGGCCGTCCTCGAGGATCTCGATCACGTGCTTGATCTCCTCGGCCTGGGTCACCTTGCCGACCGCTTCCTTGGCCGACTCGTAGGAGTCCAGGGCGCGTTGGTAGTCCTGACGGGCCCCGTCACCGAGGTCCTTGCCGACCATGTCCAGATCCAGGTCCTGCAGTTCCTCACCGAACCTGGTGATGTCCTCGTCGGCGGTGCGCTTGACCGACTCGAGCTCGGCGGCGGTGATCTCGTGCTGCTTACGGGTCTGCAGCTGGGTCCGCCGGTACGACCGGTATGCCAGAACGGCGATCACCGCGACAGCGATGATCAGGATGAGTTCCATGACGGGCCTCTTCTGCCTCTAGGGCTGGGTTCGCAGGGCTTTATGCCGAGCCTATCCAATCGCTCAACCGGAGATGTCGCCTGGGAACCCGGATGGCGCCACGCAGGGTGACCACAATCCCCGGAAAGCGGTCACCCAGCGCGCATAATCGATTACCGCCGCCCAGCGACCGTTGTACCTCCGCCGGAAGGCAGTGCCATGAGCAAGACCTCCCGACTCGTGACGCTCGCGGTGACGGGGCTCGCCCTCGCCGCTCCGCAGGTCCTGCCGGACCGCCAGTCCGTGCCTCCCACGACACCACAGCCGGCTCCGGTCGAGGCGTCGTACCAGGAACTCGCACTCGACGGTCCGTCGGTTGCCGCCGAGACTCAGCCCTTCGCGATGGTGGGCATCACTTGGCCGACTGGCGTGCAGGCTGTGCAGGCGAGGGTGCGGGTCAAGCACGGCGATCAGTGGACCGAGTGGGAGTCACTGCGGGTCGAGGACGAGCACGGCCCCTCTACCCCTGAGGGTGTCGAGCGATCCGGCACTGAGCCCCTATGGGTGGGCGACGCGACCGGTGTGCAGGCCAGTGCGGTGACATCCGCCGGTACGACGGTTGACGACGCGAAAGTGGTCCTGATCCAGCCCGGTGTGCTGGCCACGGACGCCGATGAACCAGCAGTGCAGGTCGTCGAGCCTGAGGCGACCAGAGCGCCGTACCCGATGCCGGCGTTGGTGAGCCGTAAGGCATGGGGCGCCGACGAACGGCTGCGCAGTCACAACGGCAAGGCTTGTGTGCGGCCGAAGTACACGGCGACCGTGCAGGCCGCGTTCGTTCACCACACCACCGATCGCAACGACTACACCCGGACGCAAGTCCCGGCGATGGTGCGCGCGATGTACGCGTACCACGTGAAGAGCCGCGGCTGGTGCGACCTCGGCTACAACTTCCTGGTCGACCGCTTCGGCCGCGCCTTCGAGGGCAGGTACGGCGGTGCGCAACTCCCCGTGCTCGGCGCCCACACCGGAGCGTTCAACGCGAACTCGTTCGGCGTCGCCCTGATCGGCAACTTCGAGAAGACCGCGCCGACGCAGGCGATGCTGGAGAAGACGGCCCGGGTGATCGCCTGGAAGATGGACGCGAACTACCGGTCGCCGCTGGCCACCATCGTGCTCGACGGCAGTCGGCTGCACACCGTCTCCGGGCACCGCGACACCAAGGCGACGGCCTGCCCGGGCAACCAGTTGTACAGCAGACTCGGGTGGCTGAAGCAACGGGTCAACGTACTGATCGGCGGCAGCGTCTCCACTTCGATCTACCGGTTCGCCAAACGCATCGGCTTCCGCAGCGTGGGCCAGCCGTTCTGGGGTGAACACCGGACGAAGACGGGCTGGGCGACGTACTTCGGCACCCGCGACGTCTTCTATTCCGTTGCCACCGGCACCCATTCGACCGTCGGCGTATTCCGGGCGCGATACCGCCAACTCGGCCCGGACACTCTGTTGGGTCTGCCCACTGGTGAGTATCGGAACAGCTCGGCCGGTGTGAAGGTGCAGCCGTTCCGCAACGGCGCGCTCTACTGGTCGAAGTCGATCGGCACCCGTCCGGTGGCCGGCCTGATCCACCGCAAGTACGCCGCTCTGGGCGCGGAGCGGTCGCGCCTCGGCCTGCCGATCACCGATATGTACAAGGTGAAGGGCGGCCTGCGGCAGAAGTACCAACGCGGCTGGCTCACCTACAACGAGCACCGCAACAAGGTCTACGTCCAGTTCCGGAGTGCGTCATGAAGAAGCGTGCGATCGCGGTCGTCGTCCTCGCGTCCACGGTGATCAGCGCGACGGCCGAGGCCCGGGAGATCGATCCGGCCGCCGTGCCGGACACCACCATCAGCGGCCGCGGGTTCGGTCACGGCCGGGGAATGTCGCAGTACGGCGCCCAGGGCGCGGCGATCGCCGGCAAGTCGGTGCATCAGATCCTCGACTTCTACTACCCCGGTACGACGACCGGCAAGGCGACCGGGGGCATCCGGGTCCGGATCACCGCGGACACGACTGACGGCATCCGCGTCGGCACGGTCAACCACCTGAGGGTCCGCGATCTGAAGGCCGGCAAGGTCTACACGTTGCCCAAGGCATCGACTCGCAACCAGTGGTCGATCGACCCGTACGGCGACCACGGCACCAAGGTGAGCTCGTACGACGCGAAGACGCGGAAGTGGACGCTGTGGAAGACCTTCACCGGCATGACGCAGTTCGAGGGCGCAGCGGTGACGGGCCTGATCCTGCCCAGTGGAGCGGTACGACGCTATCGCGGTGCACTCCGGGCCGTCGACGTGTCGGGAGCACACCTGGACACGGTGAACGTCGTGTCGTTGGAGCACTACCTGCGTGGCGTCGTACCGCGAGAAGCCCTGTCCACTTGGCGTCCGGCGGCTCTCCAGGCTCAGGCCGTTGCCGCACGCACCTACTCGGTCTTCCATCGGAACCGGGCGACGCGGCGCGCGTACGACTTGTGCGACACCATCTCCTGTCAGGTGTACGGCGGCTACGACTCGGAGAAGACGTCCACGAACACCGCGATCGCCGCGACCGCCGGACAGATCCGGCTGTACCAGGGCAAGCCGATCATCGCCGAGTTCTCGTCGTCGAACGGCGGTGCGACGGCGACCGGCTCGACGCCGTACCAGGTGATGCAGCTGGACGGCTGGGACGCGTACCCGGGGAACGGGAATCCGAATGTCACCTGGACCGTGACGCGGACGGCGCCCGAGATGCAGGCCGCGTTCGACGTCGGGTCGATCCGCAGCCTGCGAGTGCTCAAGCGCACCGGCGTCGGGCCGAGCGGCGGCCGGGCGCTCACGGTGGAGGCAGTCGGGTCCAAGGGGCGGCGGGTGCTGACCGCCGACCAGCTCCGCGGCCGGCTGCATCTGCGCTCGTCCTGGATCGCCTTCGTGCCCAGTCCGCTTGATATACCAACTATCCCTGATCAGATCGGCGGTCGCTGAGCCATTGACGCGATTCCCCTGCGCCGGTTAGAACGTGACATCGATGTCAACCGCCACCGCCCAGGAGGAGCAGGTCGATGCGCAGGAAAATTGGTATATCAACCAGGATCGCGGCCGGTGTGCTGGCGGTCGCCGTACTCGGGTCTCTGCACCTGACCTCGGCTGACGCCGTGACCAGTCCAGCGGACCGTGCCAGAGCGTCGTACGAGGCGCTGAACAAGTACTTCGACGCGGGGAACGATCTCCTGCTCGAGGAGTACCCGAACACGCACCCGAACCCGTACGCCTACGTCTGGCCGTACTCGCAGGCGGCGATCGCGGCCGAGAATCTGGCCGGGATCCCGGGCGCCGGGCTGAAGGCGTCGCAGGAGGCCGATCGCCGGATCGCGGCGTACGAACCGTACTGGAACGCGGAGACGACGCCGAAGGGGTACGACTCGTACGTGCGCCCGCCGCTCGGTCAGGGTGGTGACAAGTTCTACGACGACAACGAGTGGATCGGGTTGCATCTGATCCAGCACTACAAGCGCACCGGCGACCGCGCGGCGCTGGCCCGGGCTCGCGAGATCTTCGACCTGGTCGTGTACGGCTGGGACACCGACCCGACGCACCCGTGTGCCGGTGGGGTCTACTGGACGCAGGCGCCGTGGAGCCAGGACCGCAACACGGTGTCGAACGGACCGGGTGCGGAGCTCGGGGCGCACTTGTACCTGCTCACTCGCGACCGGTCGTACCTGACCTGGGCGAAGCGGATGTACGAGTGGACCCAGGACTGCATGCTCGCGCCGAACGGGCTGTACTGGGACCACATCGACCTGGCCGGCACCATCGAGAAAACGCAGTGGAGCTACAACCAGGGCGTGATGCTCGGTGCCGGCGTGTTGTTGTACAAGGCAACGGGTGACCGGCAGTACCTGGACGACGCCAAGTCGGTGGCGAACGCGTCACTCGCCTTCTACGGTGCCGAGGACCGGCTCTGGAAGCAGCCGACCCGGTTCAACTCGATCTGGTTCAAGAACCTGCTGATCCTCGACTCGGTCGCCCCCGACCGCCGCTACAAGCAGACCATGCAGGCCTACGCCGACCGAGCCTGGACCGAAGCCCGAGACCCCGCCACCGGCCTCTACCACTTCGTCGACGGCCCGGTCCAGCTCCTGGAGCAAGCCGGAATAGCCCAAATCCAAGCCCTCCTAGCCTGGCCCCGCACCAAGTACAACCTCCTAGCCTGAAAGCTCTTGCGTCCGAAGAAGTGAGGCCTATAGCGCTCACTTCTTCGGACGTAACGCGGTTCAGGCTGCTGCGGTGGCTGTCTTGATTTCGACCGGAGTCAGCGGAGTGCCGTCGGTGGGGCCGTTGACGGGGGTGACGCCGGCCTCGGCGACCTTGTCGATCAGCTTCAGGCTGGGCTCGTCGATGGTGCCGAACGCGGTGAAGTTCGGGCTGAGACCGGACGCGTCGCCGTACACGATGAAGAACTGGCTACCGTTCGTGTTCGCCCCCGAGTTCGCCATCGCGATCACACCACGGCCGTACTTCAGCGTCGGGTAGACCTCGTCCGCGAAGCTGTACCCCGGCCCGCCGCTGCCGCTCCCGGTCGGATCGCCGCACTGCAGCACCTGCAGGCCCTCGCCGACCGTCAGCCGGTGACACTTCGTGTTGTCGTAGAACTTCTGCCCGACCAGGCTGAGGAAGCTCTTCACCGCACACGGTGCGAGCGAACTGTCCAGGGTCAGCTGGAGATCGCCGATCGAGGTGTTCAGGCTGACCTTCGGCGTACCCGAAGCCTTGGTCTTGCCGTCGGCCGGCGGGTTCACCTTCTTGGCGGCCGCCTCGGCGCCCTTCTTGTACGTACACGCCACCTCGGCCGGCAGCGGGGTCTCCCGCTTCGGCGCCGCCGCGAGCGCGGTCGGGATGCTCTTCGGCTTGTTGTCCGGACCGGCCGACGCCGGCAGTTCGTTCGCCGGCGTGTCGTCACCGTTGCCGAGCACCACGAAGACCCCCACCACGACCACGACCACCGCGGCGATTGCCGTGATCGTGATCGACAGGTTCCGCCGCTGCCGTCGCCGCTCCGCGGCCCGCTCGGCCTGCCGTTGAGCCTTCCGCGCCGCCAGCTGCTGCTGATGGGTCTTCTTGGACATGCAGAACCCTCCTCACGAATGCCTGCACGGAACCTACATCCTCAACCTGAGAACTGTCTGTTAATCCCGCCGAGAAACCCGCCCGGAAAGGACACGCCTCCGGCGTGGCTGTTCTGTCGGCCGCCTCCGGCGGCGCGCGCACCGGATCACGCGTCCACGCGATACGCGAGCAGACTGCCCTCGGCGCGTGTTCTGCCCTACCCGCTGCCTGTCATACCCTGCTCATCCAGCTCGACCAGGTTCCAGCGGAGGCGGCCGTCGTCGAGGTAGGGGTGCCAGGCGCGGGGCGCTGGAGACCACGGGTCGGCCGCGTGGTTTCTGCGCGCGTAGTCCTGGAGAGCGGGCTGGTCCAGGATCAGGGCGTCGGCGACGTCGGCGAGCATCTCGGTGATGCTCATCCAGCGCGGCGTACTGAAGCCACCTGCCGGGGCGTCGTACTGGCCGACGCAGCCGTACAGGTCTCCGTCGCGAAGGTCGACGAACAGTTCGACATCGGTCCCGGCGTCCCCGATCGGGAGGAACCCGTCCAGCCATTCGAAGGTGCGTGTGCCCGCCGGTTGCTGCTCGCCCGGTCGTGCCGAGTCGGCGCAGATCCCGCGCAGCATCTCCCGTCGACCGAGCATCTCCTCGCACATCATCGGGGTGTAGAAGACCGGCAGGATATTGCCGAAGCCGCCACGGGGCTTGATGCCGTTGTTGAGGTTGAGCCAGGCGAGCAGGTCGCTGGGCAGCCTGCGACCCATGCCGGCGCGCACGGCCGAGATACTGCTCCAAGGTGCGGGTGGCTGAAGCCGCTCGTACTCACCCGGCAGGTGTTCCGCCAGCCAATCGGTGATCGTTGCCCAGGACTCTGCGACCGAACGTTCCACGAGGGCATCTTTGTGCACCGGTTGACCACGACACGCCGGGGGTGGGTGAGCAAACGGTGCACAAAGTGGTCAGTTGGGGGTTCGGGTGAAGAGGCGGCCGGCTAGGTCTATGCCGGTGATGGTGCCGTTGGGGTTTCGGCTGAAGTAGCCGCGTTGGCCGGTGAGGCCGCCTTCGATGACTATGTACTCGTCCTCGGCGGGCAGGAAGCCGATCTCGGCGGCGGGGTAGTCCGGCGGCATCTCGACGTTCGAGGCGGCGCGGAGCTCCGGCTTGATGCCGACGGCGAGGGTGAGCCGGGAGCCGTCGGTGGTGACGTCCAGGTTCATCGCGTCGATCTCGTACCGGCCGGCCACCTCGCGTGCGCGCTGCTCGTCGTACGGGATCGGCTCGGGGTCGCGCTCGACCAGGCCGAGGTAGTGCTCGAGCGCCCAGCGAACGACCGCCTGGTTGAAGGAGTACCCGTCCGGTCCGGCGTTGGTGAGCGAGACGATGGCGAAGTCACGTTCCGGTACGACGAGCAGCTCGGCGAACTGCCCGTTGCCCGAGCCGCCGTGCCCGATCGTCCGGACACCGTCGACCTCGCGCCGGAACCAGCAGATGCCGAACCCGTCCCCGAGGGTGCTGGCTCGCAGCCCGACGGTCTCGTCCCGCATTCCGTGCAGCACCTCGGCCGGCATCAGACCGTCGCCGGTGCCGAGGTGGAACTTTGCCCAGCGCAACAAATCGCTCGTCGTCGAGACGACCCCGCCACCCGGGTTGTTGCCACGCTCACCGGCTCGGTTCGCCTTCCACGGCACCGCCGGCCGCAACGTCCCGTCCTCGTCGCGGTTGTGCCCGACGACGAACTTCCGGACGATCACGTCGTCCAGGTCGTAGACCGTGTTCGACAGCTCGAGCGGCTCCAGCAACAGCGCGGCGATGGCTGTCTCGAACGGGAGACCGGTGACGTTCTCGACGATCCGCCCAGCCAGGTTGTAGCCAGCTTGACTGTACGACGCCCGCGCACCGGGCGGAGCGATCAACGGCAATTCGGCCAGCCCGGCGACGAACCCGGCCAGCGAGTCGTCCTCGACATCAATCAGGTTCCAGTCGAATCCGGCGGTGTGGTTGAGCAGATTCAGCACGGTGATCCGCTCGGCGACGTCCCCGTCCTTCAGTTCGAGCTCCGGGACATACCGACGTACCGGCGCCGTCAGCTCGACCTTGCCCTCCGACACCAGCCGCATCAACGCAGTGGCCGTGAACGTCTTGCTCACCGACGCGACGTGGAACAGCGTCCGCTCGTCGACCGGCTGCGGGTTGTCGGCACTCGTCACGCCGTACGACGCGAACTTCTCCTCCCCACCGACGAGCACCCCGACCGCGACCCCGGGAATCCCGAACTCCTCCGCCTGCGCCGCCACGAACTCCGCCAGCTCCGCCATATCCCTCACCCTTCCTGATGACTTGAACTAAGTTCAGGAGGAGCCTACGACGGGACTTGAACTATGTGCAAGAGGTTTCCTGAACATAGTTCAACCCGAGGACGGGGGAGTTCGCGCCAGCGGTCTCCGCCGGTGCTGCGGGCGTAGTTGCGCCAGACGTACCGCCACGTCGCGTCAGGCTCGGGCTCGGCGGGATGTGGGGCGGCGGATGATCCATTCGGCGATGGCGGCGTTGATGATCCAGCCGGAGCTGACGGATAGGCCGGTGCTGAGGTCGGTGGTTCCGAAGAGGCCCTCGCCGATGCCTTGGGTGAAGACCTGGGTGCCTGCGGCCACGGCGAGGGCGTAGGCGCGGATCATCCAAGCGCGGTGGGCAGCGATGTCTCGGCGCCGGATGGCGGTGAATCCGAGGATGATGCTGGTCGCGACCGCGGATCCGGCGATCAGCCGCACGGTCCACAGCAGGTCGCCACCGGGCGCACCGGGGTAGAACAAGGTCATCCAGAGCCCGGAGCCTGCGACGACCAGACCGGCTCCGACGAGGACGCGGCCGGCTCGGCGGTGCCAGGTGCGGTGCTTGCGGCGTATCCGAGCGGAGAACTGGAATGATCCGACGATCGCGTACACCGCGGCGCCGACGACGTGCAGGACGAGGGGGACTGGCGACGCGTCGATGCGCGGGTTGGTGGGCAACACCTGTGGACCTCCCGCGAGCTCGAGCAGCCGGAGCGATCCAGCGACGAGCGGGAAGATGGTGAGCCCTAGTAGTGCGGCGGGAACCCGCCAGTTCGATCCCGTGGGCTCCGGGTGCGTCGGCGTACCGGCGTTCCGGGGACCCGGCCGGCGCCGTGACGCCGGACGGGTCCGAGCGGCGGCGTACTCGGTCATTCCGCAACCGCCGTGGTGGCGTGCGGGGCGCGAACCGCGGTCGGCTGCGTCGTGCGGGCCGTGCGCCACAGCGAGTACCCGAGGCCGATCATCGCGATGCCGTTCGGGTAGGCCAGGAGCCGGTAGAAGGCGTCCGGCATCAGGGCGAGCGCGGCGGAGACGACACCACCGACGGCGAGGAGCACGGTCGCCCAGCGGGCCAACACGCGTGCCCGGTACAGCGCGATACCGAAGACGAGGCCGCCGGCAAGGTAGCCGAAGCCCTGCACCTGCTGGGCGGTCTGCAGCGCCCCGATGTCACCGGTTGCGGAGCCGCCGGTGAAAGCGGCGATGACGTCGTTCACGTAGCCGGGGCTCGTCTCGGCGATCGACGGCAGGACGTAGGCGGAGACGAAGGTGGTGAACATGATGACGAGGTAGCCCAGCGTGAGGACCAGGTAGCCGACGAGTCCAAGGAGCCCGTTCCGGCGGACCTGACTCAGGTACATGCCGGTGAAGCCTGCCAACGCCAGCGCGACCATCAGGATCTTCAGCGTGTTCCGCAGTACGACTTCGGTCGTGGTGATGGAGGCGACGTCCACGTGCGGGTGGCCGATCTGGACGCCGATGAAGATCAGTCCCGCGGCGACGGCAGAGGCGCCGGCGGCCCGGGTCAGGGTGGTTGGCGTGATGGTCATGTCCGGCTCCTTGTTCCTGCTGGTCCGTGGCGGGTGCCTCGGGATGTTCAGAACGTACGGCGCGACGTTGTGACCGGGGATCACCACATGTGGTGACTGGCGATGTGAAATCTGGCTGCGCTGAACTAAGTTCAACTAAGCTGCCGGGTATGCCGAGGGACACGTTGACTGCGGATCAGATCGTCACTGCCGCCATCGCGCTGCTGGATGAGGAGGGGCTGGACGGGCTGAATATGCGGGCCCTGGGCAACAGACTCGAGTCTGCGGCGACCGCGATCTACTGGCATATCAAGACCAAGGACGAGCTGGTGCGGCTCGCGGGGGACGCGATCTGGGGTGAGATCGAATTGCCGGATCTCGAGGGCGCCGACTGGCGAGAAGCCGCGACCGCGATGGCCACCGGGTTGCACGAGATGCTGACGCGGCACCCGTGGTTCGGCCAGGCGCTGGGGAGCTATCTGATGTACGGGCCAGGCAAGTCGCGGTACGACGACCGCAGCCTGGAACTCTACGAGCAGGCGGGATTCTCCCCGGCCGACGCGGACCGGGCTGCCGCGACCGTGTTCATTTACGTCGCCGGCAGCGCCCTCGGATCAGCCGCGCACGTCTCGCTGACCCGACGGCTGAGCCGCTCCGGCCGCGACGCCGACAAGGCCCTCCAGGACACGGTCGAGCAGGCCAAGGCTGTCGCGATGGACTTCCCCAACCTCCGCAAACGCCTGGACACCACCGCCGCCGAACAGTACGCCGCCGCCCCCGACAGCACCTTCACCTTCGGCCTCCAAACCATCCTCACCGGCCTCGAATCCCGCCTCACCGAGTCCCCCATCTCTGGGGTTGCCCCCTGAGCCGGTGGGTTCACCTGCCCGCATGCGAGTGGGCAACCCCCAACCCGAGCGGGCAACCCTTGAGCTCGGGTTGCCCGACCCACACGCGATGGCCCCGCCGACCTGGCGACACGCGAGCCGGGGGCAACCCCCGAGTCGAGGGGTTAACCCCTCAGATGGTGGGTTTGCCTACCTGTATGCGAGGGGGCAACCCACCAGCTGAGGGGTTAACCCCTGAGATGAGCAGGCACCGGCCGCCCTGTGCAGGCGGCCGCAGTACCCGCCGCGGCAGCTGAACCCCGCCGCCGAAGTTGTCAGTCCGTGCGCGTATCACGGTGGCGCGCATTCAGATCGGCGCACGCCGCCGGAGGCGGCCAGAAGGACTGCCGCCGCGGAGCGGTGTGGTTGTCAGTCTTTGATTTCGCAGAGGATGGCGCCGGCGGTGACGGTGGTGCCTACTTCGGCGGTGAGGGCGGTGATGGTGCCGGACTTGTGGGCGTTGAGGGGTTGTTCCATCTTCATCGCCTCGAGGACGACGATCAGGTCGCCTTCGGCAACGGTTGCGCCTTCTTCGACGGCGATCTTGACGATGGTGCCCTGCATCGGTGACGTCAGCGAGTCGCCCGACGCCGCCGAACCCTTGCCGGAGCCGCCAGCCCGCCGCGTCGGCTTCTTCTTGCCGCCGGCCGCACCTCCGGCCGCGACCGTCGACGAGCCGAGACCGGCCGGCAGGACGACCTCGAGCCGTTTCCCGCCGACCTCGACGGTCACCTTCTCGCGTTCAACGGATTCGGCGGGCTCAACTCCCGGTCCGTCGTACGGCGGGATCTGGTTGTCGTACTCGGTTTCGATCCAGCGGGTGTGGACCTTGAAGCCGTCGTCGCCGACGAAGGCCGGGTCCGACACGACGGCGGCGTGGAACGGGATGACCGTCGGCATCCCCTCGACGACGAACTCGCGCAGCGCCCGGCGGGACCGCTCGAGCGCCTGGGTCCGGTCGCGGCCGGTCACGATCAGCTTCGCGACCAGCGAGTCGAACGCACCCGGCACCGTCTCGCCCTGGTCGTAGCCGCCGTCGAGCCGGACACCTGGACCGGAGGGCGCGTGCCAGCGGGTCAGCGTGCCCGGTGCAGGCAGGAATCCACGGCCGGCGTCCTCGGCGTTGATCCGGAACTCGATCGAGTGGCCCGACACGACCGGATCGTCGTACCCGAGCTCCTCGCCGTTGGCGATCCGGAACATCTCCCGGACCAAGTCCAGACCGGTGACCTCTTCCGAGACCGGGTGCTCGACCTGCAGCCGGGTGTTCACCTCGAGGAACGAGATCAGCCCGTCCTGTCCGACCAGGAACTCGCAGGTGCCGGCACCGACGTACCCGGCCTCACGCAGGATCGCCTTGGACGCCGAGTACAACGTCTCCATTTGCTCATCGGAGAGGAACGGAGCGGGCGCCTCCTCGACCAGCTTCTGGTAGCGGCGCTGCAGCGAGCAGTCCCGGGTGGAGACGACCACGACGTTGCCGTGGGCATCGGCCAGGCACTGGGTCTCGACGTGTCGCGGCTTGTCCAGGTAGCGCTCGACGAAGCACTCGCCCCGCCCGAAGGCGCTCACCGCTTCACGGGTCGCCGACTCGAACAGCTCCGGCACTTCCTCCAGTGTGCGGGCGACCTTCATGCCGCGGCCGCCACCGCCGTACGCCGCCTTGATCGCGATCGGCAGGCCGTACTGCTCGGCGAACGCAACCACATCGGAAGCGTCCGCGACCGGGTCCGGCGTGCCGGGGACCTGCGGGGCGCCCACCTTGTCGGCGATGTGCCGCGCCTTGACCTTGTCACCGAGGGAGTCGATCGCCGACGGCGGCGGGCCGATCCAGATCAGCCCGGCGTCGATCACGGCCTGGGCGAACTCGGCGTTCTCGGCCAGGAAGCCGTACCCCGGGTGTACGGCGTCCGCACCCGAGCGGGCCGCGACGTCGAGGATCTTGGCGATGTTCAGGTAGGAGTCGGCCGGTGTGGCGCCGTCCAGCGAGTACGCCTCGTCGGCGAGCCGGACGAACAGGGCGTCACGATCCTGCTCGGCGTACACGGCGACACTGCTCAGCCCCGCGTCGGCGGCGGCGCGGACGACCCGGACGGCGATCTCGCCCCGGTTGGCGACCAGCACCTTGGTGATCTGCTTGCTGTCGGACACAGCGACTCCCTTCGGCCAGCCCGAGTCTAGGGTCAAGCCGCCCCTTGGGGAGACAGGGCGTTTGTCACACCTTGCCCCGGATCGGCTTGTCTTCGATCGCCTTCCCCTGGATCCTGGCGCACTGCTCGGCCTCGTACGCCTTGGCCGCGGTCCACGCCTTGCCGAGCAGTTTCTCCAGCGTGTCGCGCTCGGACGGGGTGAGCGCCTGCAGGGGCGGCGAGTCGGTACCGCGGATGTCGTTCATCCGCTCGAGCATGGCCCGGCCCTCCGTCGTCACCACCAGCGTCTTCACCCGCCGGTCGTGCGGGTCGACCTGACGCTCGACCAGGCCGGCCTTCTCCAGCCGGTCGACGAACGGCGTCACGTTGGACGGGTCGCAGCCGAGCATCGAGGCGAGCGCGCGGGTCGGCACCGGGTGGTCGGGGTCCAGTTGCAGCAGGGACCGGGCCAGGGTGTCGGTCAGGCCGAGGTCGGCGGCGAAGCGCTGGTTGTAGTGCCGCGCCATCCACAGCGAGACGTCCATCACCTCCTGGGCGAGCCCGGCCAGTTGATCCCGTTCCGAAGCCATGGGGTGAGTTTACCCAAGGATCTCGATAGTTGACTTCCTCCAGCATCTGGTTGCAAGATTAATGGAGATTCTCCATTATTGATGATCTCCAGAGAATGAGGCTCCCGATGTCCGCAACAGCAGTCGCCCCCGTCCGCACCCGTCGTACCTCCCGAGCGGTCGCCGCCGGATTGGCCGCGGTCGGCGCGCTTCTCGTCTGGCTGGTCGCCGATCCACTGCTGGGCGTCGACTTCGAGGTGACCAGATCCGGTACGACGACAGTCGTCGGCCCGGGCATGGTGGTCTTCATGGCGCTCGGCGCCGGCCTGGTCGGCTGGGCGTTCCTGGCGCTGCTCGAGCGATTCACCGAGCGGGCTCGCCGGGTGTGGGTGATCACGGCGTCCGTCGTACTGCTGCTGTCGCTCGTGATGCCCTTCAATTCAGGCGAGATCGCCACGGACGCGAAGGTGTCCCTGCTGCTGATGCATGTGGTCGTCGGCGCGGTGCTGATCCCGCTCTACGCCCGTACGGCGGGCGGTCGCTCGAAGAAGGACTCGAGTACGACGACCTGATGCAGTGCGCGGAGGGTGGCCTGGAGGTCTCAGCTGTACGTCGTGGACACCCCGGCGAAGCACATCCGCCGCTTCGACGTGGACGGCGACAAGCTGCTCGGCGGCGAGGTGTTCGCACCTTGCGAGGCCGGGATGTTCGACGGCATCAGGCTGGACAGCGCCGGCCGGGTCTGGGCGGCGACACACGAAGGCGTCCACTGATTCGACCCGGACGGCACTCTGATCGGCAAGCTCCTGCTGCCCGACATCGTGTCCAACCTGTGCTTCGGCGGCCCCAAAGGCAACCGCCTCTTCATCACCGCGACCACCTCGGTCTGGTCGTGGTTGCTGACCGCGAACGGAGTTTGATCAGCGATAAGACTTGGAGACGGCGTCGAGGAGGTGTTCGAGGGTGTCGTAGGTGGGCGTGTCGACGACGTCGAGGACCTCTCTGGCCACCGGCACGTTCTGCCGGCTGACGACCTTGTCGAACTGGTCCGCGTCGGCCGTGCGGAACCCGTGCTCAGCCGCGAGCTGCTGAAGCTCCGGATCGGTGGTCAGCAACTGGCCGAGGTTCTCGCCCTCGGGGGTGAGCGACAGCAGCGTGTGCTTGGACTGCACGGTCGGCGACGGATACATCAGCACCATGCCGGGCTTGAGCTTCTTCTGTACGGCGGCGTCCACGAACTGCGCCTCGTAGATGCACACCATCGGCGTCTTGCCCATGCCGAGCGACAGATAGTCGTCGAAGGGTCCTTCGCTCGAGTTGTCGGTGTACCCCTGGTTGACGAACATCGGCGTGACGAACGGCAGCACCTTCTGCTCCGCCTCGGCGCCCTGCACCACCGTGTAGTTGTTGGCCACATAGCTGGCGATCGACAGGAACATCGCCGCCGAGTTGGAGGTCCGCGGATCGGTCGTGGTGACCAGGATGCGCTTGCCCACCGGGTACGTCGTGTTGCCGCGGATGTCGTCCCAGCGCAACTGGGCCCGGGCGATGTCGACGTACTTGCGGATATCGAACGTCCAGATGCCGTCGACCTGTTTCGCGATGCCCTTCGCCGAGAGCAGGTTGACGATCGGCTGGAAGGTCGCGATCGCCATCGGCGACGAGAAGACGGCGTACGTCTTGCCGGTGACGCCGGGCCGGTTGCCGCTCGGCTGCTGGATCCGCTCCGCCGCGACCGTGCTGGACGGGAACGCGAATTCGTAGTTCTTCAGGTCGACCGAGGTGGCGATCTGGCGGGAGCCGGCTGTGTCGACCTTCACCGCGAGGCCGTGCTTGGCCAGTGCGGCCTGGACGTCGGGATCGTCGAAGAAGGCGCGCTTCTCGGAGCCGATCACGCCGGAGATCGTGGTGAGGCCAGGCGTCGTCTGGGCCTGTACGTCGTTGCCGTTCCGGACGATCACGACGGTGGCGATGGTGGCGACGACGAGCACACCGGCGACGGCCGCCGGCAGCGCCATCCGCCGCCGCGACCAGTCGAACCCAGCGGCAGGCGGCGTACCGTCGCCGGCCGCACCGCCGTCGTCACCGGCCGCCGAGGTGTCACCGGCCGCCGAGGCGTCGGTGGGCGCGGGGTCTTCGGCTGTGGTTTGGACCGAGGCGGCTCTGGTCCACTTCGCCATCCGCTCGGACGGCGGTTCAGTCGGATCGGGGTCGGGTGCCAGTTCCTCGCGGACGATGCGCTCGACCAGGATCGGCACGTAGTCGCGGACCGGACGATCGGCGAACTTCTGGTGGGCCGTCTGTACGGCGGCCTCGATGTCGTCGGGGCTATGGAGGTCGGCGAAGGACTCGGTCAGCCTGCGGGTCAGGTTGAGGATGGCCTTGTCCTCGCGAACGGTGTCCAGCTTCAAGGGGATTTCTCCACATCGCAGTGGGTCGACTTCTCGGGCGGCGCCGGCTCGTCGAGTCCCCGTCCGGGCGCCACGCACATCGTTCCGTACCGAGAGGTCCATTCGCCGGTCTCTCGGCAGCACCCCGGTGCGGGAAGGAATAGGCTTCCCGGACGGACCTGCAGGCGAGTCATGAGGAGCGACGATGACGGGCATTCTCGAGCCGCTGGCCGGTACGGCGCCGGCTGTCTGGGAGAAGCTGGACGACCGGTTCGCCGGGATCCGTGGAGATCGGCTGCTGGAGCGGCTGTGGACCGGTGGACGGTGGGTGGAGGGACCGGTGTACTCACCGGCCGGCCGGTATCTGCTCTGGAGTGACATCCCGAACGACCGCATCCTGCGCTGGGACGAAACGTCGTACCAGGTCTCGATCTTCCGGCACCCGGCCGGGAACACGAACGGGCACACGCTCGACACCGAGGGCCGACTCGTCAGCTGTGAGCACGGAAACCGCCGGGTCACCCGGACCGAGCACCACGGTGCCGTCACCGTGCTTGCCTCCGAGTACGACGGGAAGCGGCTGAACAGCCCGAACGACGTGGTGGTCAAGCGCGACGGCTCGGTCTGGTTCACCGACCCGGCGTACGGGATCGACACCGACTACGAGGGGTACAAGGGTGAGATCGAGACGGGTGGTTGCCACGTCTACCGGGTCTCGCCGGATGGGGTGCTGACCCGGGTCGCCGACGACTTCGACCGGCCGAACGGGCTGGCCTTCTCGGTGGACGAATCGTTGCTCTACATCACCGATTCCGAAAAGGGGACGATCCGGGTCTTCGGGGTCGACGGCGACAAGCTGACCGGGGGCGAACTGTTCGCCGAGTGCGGCAACGGGATCTTCGACGGTATCCGGCTCGACAGCGAGGGCCGGATCTGGGCGTCAGCCGCCGACGGTGTCCACGTCTACCACCCGGACGGCACGCTGCTCGGCAAGCTCCTCGTCCCCGAGACCGTCTCCAACCTCACCTGGGGCGGCCCGAAGCGCAACCGCCTCTTCCTCACCGCCACCACCTCGATCTACTCCCTCTTCACCACCGTCAACGGCGCCCCCGGCCCCTACGGCCCACGCCGCTGACCTCGCCGTACGGCGGCCCGACCCCGCAGACCGCCGTACTCGCGCCGAAGGGGCCATTTGAGGAGGTAACCCCTCAAATGGCCCCTTCTTCCGTCGAAATCCGGCCGGAGAACCGGCAACTTCAGGGGATATCCCCTCAGATTGCCGGCGGCCGGTGTGGGTCAGAAGTTCTTCTTGACCTGGTCGATGACGGTGAAGACGGCGAGGAAGCCGAACGCCAGGAAGGAGAACAGCATGATCGCCGCGCGGAGCGGGCTGATGCGGATCGACTTCGGCAGGGCGTGCGAGTTCATCCACCAGAGCAGGCCGGAGTAGAAGAACATCATCGTGCCCGCGGTGCAGGCGGAGATCACCAGCAGGACCAGCGGCTGGGTCAGGCCGGCCAGCAGCACCAGGATGCCGAAGGCAACGAGTCCCCAGACCAGATAGAAGTACAGCTTGGACTCGCTCAGCTTCGACTCGCGCAGGTACCGCGCCTTGATCATGTCCGCGGTCAGCCGGGAGGTGTAGTCGACGATGCCGGCCGCGGCCGCGAACAGCGAGAACGCGCCGATCGCCCAGAACAGGTAGCCGAACCAGCCGCCGACCACGTTCTGCAGGGTGGTGCCCTCGATCTTCAGGAAGCTGATGTTGTTCTTGACTGCCGAGTCCCCGAACAGGGTCGCGTGCGCCAGCATCGAGGTGAACACAATGGTGACGATGGTGATCGCCACGAAGGTCAGCGCCTGCTCGAGGTTGGCGAACTTCCACCAACGCCGCCAGCGGGCCATGTTCGGTTCGTCGATGGTGAAGACGTAGCCGTTCGCAGTCGGGTCCGCCTCTTTCTCACCGGTGATCGGCGAGGTCAGCCGCGGCACGTGCACACCCATCCCGAATCCCTTGTCCCGGATCCAGTTGCTCTGCACCAGGTTCTGCCCGCCACCGGCACCGGCGTACGCGATCGCACCCATGATCAGCGCGAACCCGAGCTTGTCGGCCGGGAACTGCGGGTTTGTGACCGCGTCGCCGAGCGCGCTGTACGTCTTGCCCCGAATGGCGAACGCCAGCGCCAGTACGACGAGCAGCGCGACGGCGGCGATCTTGACGAAGATCAGCCGCTCGAGCATCACGTAGACGACCGGAGCGAAGGTCAGGATCAGGCCGATCGCGGCCAGGATGCCGATCGCGATCCAGCGTGGATCACCGGCTCCGAACAGATAGGTGAGCATCGACGCCGAACTGGTCGCCCAGCCGGGCCACATGTTCGCGAAGTACGTCATGATCGCGAAGAACAGGCCCCAGTGCTTCCAGTAGCGGTTGAAGCCGGTCAACGCTGTCTCACCAGTTGCCAGCGTGTACCGCTCGATCTCCATGTTCAGGAACCACTGGATGATCACGCCGATCAGGGCGCCCCAGAGGAACACCAGGCCGACCTGACTGGCGATATAAGGCCAGAGGATGAACTCGCCCGAGGCCAGGCCGACACCGGCGCCGACCATGCCTGGACCGATGATCTTCCAGGTCTGGGTGGGTGGTTCGGGTAGGTCGCGAACCTGCGGTCCGGGCAGGTTCTTTGTGGGCAACGCGAATCTGCCATGTTCACTGGTCGTGATTTCTGCCATGGGCTCCTCACTTCCTCGGCCCCCGCACTATGTCCGGACCTTAGCGAATACTGTCGACAACGGCGACCCGACACAGCCGGGCTGGCAGACTGCGGTTCATGAGTGGGGTGACCGTGCTGGTGGCGTCGTACGCCGGGGCCGCGAGCGCTCCCGCGCATGTCCGGCTGGCGGATCTGGCCGGCACGCTGCCGGGAGAGATGCTGGTACGGCGTGATGTCACCGGGCCGGTCGTGGTGTTCGATGATCCGGTCGAGGCGATCGCGGCGGCGCGGGTCTTGCGGGCGGCCGTGGCCGACGCACCGGCGGGGGAGCTGGTGCGGATCGCCGTACACGCAGGCAATGCGACAGGCTCCGCGGTACGGCATGCCGAACAACTACTGGAGATCGCGAACCCGGGCCAAACGTTGCTGACGGCATCAGTGCCGGTGCCGCCGGAAGAGGTGACCGACCTCGGCGTACACCGGCTGCGCGACCTAGGGTCCCCCGAACGCATCTTCGAGCTGACTTCAGCTACAACCCCTGGCGCGGACCTCCGTTCACTGAACACCGTGCCGAACAACCTGCCGGTGATGTTCACCAGCTTTGTCGGCCGCCAGACCCAGTTGGCGGCGCTCAGAACCAAACTATCCGGAAATCGGTTGGTGACGCTGACCGGTCCGGGCGGAAGCGGGAAGACCCGATTGGCCGCGCACGTCGCGGCCCAACTGGCGGAGCGCTGGCCCGACGGTGTCTGGTGGGTCGAACTCGCCGCCGTCACCGAGAGTGCGCAGATTCCCGAGGCGATCGCGGCGTCGGTCGGCGTCCTGGTCGAGTCGGGTGACAGCACTCGGCTGCTGATCGGGCAATTGAGGGCCAAGCGAACGGTGCTCTGCCTGGACAACTGCGAGCAGGTGATCGACGGCGTCGCGGAGTTCGTGCTTGCTCTGCAGACGTCGTGTCCGGAGGTCTCGGTCCTGGCGACGAGCCGGGAGCCGTTGGACGTTCCGGGCGAGGAGGTCTGGCGGGTGCCGTCGCTGGCACCGGATGAGGCGATGACGCTCTTCACCGAGCGGGCCGGATCGGAGTTTCCTGAGTCCGAGCAGGCGATCAGGTCGATCTGCGTCCGCCTCGACGGGATGCCGCTGGCTCTCGAGTTGGCGGCGGCCTGGGTACGCATGTTGACGCCCGAACAGATCGAAGCCGGCCTGGACGATCGCTTCGGCCTGCTCACCCGGAACACCAGAGGAGTGGCCGCGCGACAACAGACCCTCGCCGCATCGATCGACTGGAGTCACGACCTCCTCGACGCGGACGAGCGTCAGGTCTTCCGCCGGCTCGCAGTCTTCGCCGGCGGTTTCACCCTCGACGCAGCACAGTCGGTCTGCGGCACGTCCGCCGTACTGGAGGTTCTTGCGCGGCTTGTCGACAAATCGCTGATTGTCGCCGAGGGTGGGCGGTATCGGCTGCTCGAGACGATTCGCGAGTACGCCGGTCTGCGGTTGGCCGACTCTGGTGACCGGGTGCAGGACCTTCACCTCGACTACTTCCTCACCGCGGCGGAAGCGGCAGAGCCCTTGCTGGACAGGGATCGGGACAAGTGGCGAGCCGTGATCGAGCCGGACCGGGAGAACTACCGGGCGGCGCTCGACTACGGTGTGGCGACGGACCCCGGGCGCGGCCGGCGGTTGGCGGCCGCGCTGCGGTGGCTGTGGAATCTCCGGGCGACCGGGTTCGAGGGGATCGGCTACCTGCGGCGAGCGATCGAGTCCGCGCCGGACGACCGAACGTTGCTCCAGGCCCGTTTGCTGTACGGCTACGCAACCGTCGCCGACACCGTCGATCCGTTCGGGTACGACGCGGCCGGCCGCGGACTGGAGCTCGCCACCGAGCTCGGCGACGACCGGCTGCGTTCGCTCTTCCTCGCGCTGGTTGCTGTTGGCAAGTTCTTCACCGACTTCGGGGAAGCCTGGGAGCTGGCTGCGGAAGGCCGGCGGCTGGCCGAGGGGATCGGGAACGAGCCGGCCCGCGAAGCCAATATCGCCTTACAGTGCGTCCTGCTGGCGCTGTGGGATCGGCACGACGAACTTCGACCGCTGCTCGAGCTGGTCACCGAGGGACTGATCTCCAGCGGCGAACGGGGAATCGCGTCGACCGTGCTCACGGTCTGGTCCGAGAGCCTGGCGTCGACAGGAGACTTGCACAGGGCCGTCGAGGTCGCCGAGCAGGCGCTTGCGGCAGCCGAACCGCTGGCCGACTTCCACCGGGTCGGAGCGGCGCGTGCCCAACTGGCGGCGTTGCTCGTGCGGACCGGCCGGCTCGCTGAGGCACGTGAGCTGATGGCCCCGCTGCTCGAGCTCGCCGAAACAGCTGGTGCCGTGGTGCCGAACCTCGGCCAGGCGATGGGCGTCATCTCGTACTGGAGTGGCGAGTACGACGCTGCCGTCGAGTGGATGGCACGAGACACAGCACCCGACAGTCCACTCGCCCGTACCTTCGCCCCTGCGATGCTGCTGCCTACAGTTGCGGCCGCGCTCCGCGCAGGTGGGCACGAGGCCGAGGCCGCCGAGACCCTGGAACGGGCGGTGGAGCTTGCGCGGCACTACAACCTGCCGAGGATCGTCGCCGACGCGCTCGATCAGCAAGGTCGGTCGCTGATCACCGAGCAGCCGGACCGGGCGGCAGATCTTCTGCACGAGGCGCTGACCATCAGGGTCGATCACGGGCTGCGAACATACCTCGTCGACAGCCTGGAATCCCTTGCCCTGTTGGCGAATCGCACCAACCGCACCGCGGATGCGGCCCGCCTAGCGACCGCGGCTTACGCCGCGCGTTCAGAGATGGTTTACGCCGCTCCACCTGACCTACCGACGTTGCCGAGTACGGATGAGACTCCGCTGACGCTCGACGAGGCCGTCGCGTATGTACGCCGTACCCGAGGAGCACGGGGACGGCCGTCGTCCGGGTGGGCCAGCTTGACGCCGACCGAGAGAGAGGTCGTCGCGCTGGCCGTGGAGGGGCTGAGCAATCCGGAGATCGGTGAGCGGCTGTACATGAGCCGCGGCACGGTGAAGACACATCTCGCCCACGTCTACGCCAAGCTAGGTGTCGCCAACCGCACCGAGCTGGCCTCACTCAAGCAAGCATCTCCAGAGCCTTCGTGATCCGGCGGGCCCGGGTCTCCGGCTTCTTGGCGTCGTTGATCGCGTTCACGTGCTCGCGCCGGTGGCTGTAACTCAGCGCGTCGAACGCCTTCCGCAGCCCAGCCTCCTCGAGCGCCGCAGCGAAATCTGCCGGCACCTCCACCGTCCGCTCAGCCGCGTCCCGCTCAACCGTCACAGTGACCGAATCCCCATCACCCTTACCCAGCTGACCCCGGATGCTCTTCAGCAACCCCAGCGCCATACACCCGCCCATCGACGCGATCGACCCGCGATACGCCACCCCGTCAAAGGTAGCCTGCACCGGAATCCGCCCACCCCCACCAAGCGCCGCGACCACCTCCCCCGGCACCTCAACCCAGGCACCCCCGCCGTCGTTCACCACGATGGTCCCCTCGAACGTCGCCATAGGTGAAGGATAGGAATGGAGGACGGAGATTGATATTGCCCAGCCGGCACGACCGCCGAGGAACTGCACGGGTGATCGTCCGCCGTCCCCGCGAGTGAGATTGCCGAAATGGGAGATCGTCGTGACGTGTGCAATTCCCGTGCAGGTGGATCACTGGGAGGACTGCGTGGAGCTCTCGACGGCGTACGCCGGTCCGAGCCACCGAGATGTTGATGGCGCCAATACCAGGTGTGGTCTCTCAAGCGGCAAGCCCGAGTCGGGCCAAGTCAGTGCACACCTGCCCAGTTGATCAGGGCGAATGTGGCGGCGCACGACCTGGATGGCAATCGGGACGTTGGGCAGGTTCTCGGTGGACCTTCGGCCCTGCTCGTCCTTGTACAGCCGCGATGTGGTGGTGCTGAGGGGTCTGTTCCACATGGAACCAAGACCCGGAGGGAGTGGTCTCAATGACGACTGCCATAGCGGTCTCCGGACTGGTGAAGGACTTCGGTCCCAGGACCCGGGCCCTCGACCGTCTCGACCTGCAGGTCGAGACAGGAGAGGTGCACGGATTCCTTGGGCCGAATGGTGCCGGGAAGACGACCACCATCCGCGTTCTGCTCGGGTTGCTGCGCGCCGACGACGGGCACGTCACCCTCCTCGGTGGTGACCCTTGGCGCGACTCGGTGGGGTTGCACCGACGTCTTGCCTACGTCCCTGGTGAGGTGAACCTGTGGCCCAACCTCACCGGCGGCGAGGTGATCGATGTGCTGGGCGACTTGCGGGGCGGGCTGGACTCGTCTCGCCGCGACGAACTGCTCGAGCGCTTCCAGCTCGATCCGACCAAGAAGATTCGCTCCTACTCCAAGGGCAACCGGCAGAAGGTCGCACTTGTGGCGGCGTTCTCGTCCGACGTGGAGCTCTACCTGTTGGACGAGCCCACCTCTGGGCTCGACCCGCTGATGGAGGCGGTGTTCCAGGACTTGGTCCAGGAGTTGCGTGCCGACGGACGGAGCGTTCTGCTCTCCAGCCACATCCTGTCCGAGGTGGAAGCGCTGTGCGACCGGGTCACAATCATCCGGGCGGGCCGGGCTGCCGAGAGCGGCACCTTCGACGACCTGCGTCACCTCACCCGCACATCCGTGGTGGTCGACACCGCCAAGCCGTTGGAGTCTGTGGCGCTGTGGCCCGGCGTGCACGACGCTCGGGTGCACGACCGCCACGCAGAGCTCAGCGTCGACCCGGGCGAGCTGAACCACGTGCTCGCGCACCTGGTCGACCTCGAGGTGCGGTCGATGATCACGTCGCCGCCGACGCTCGAGGAACTGTTCATGCGGCACTACGGCGACGACATCGGCGTAGCTGCCCGGGATGCTGCCGAGGTGGTGACGGCGCGATGAGCGGCTTCACTGGCACGATGCGGCTGGTTCGCCTCGCGCTGCGGCGTGACCGGATCACCCTGCCCGCGTGGATCCTGGGTATGGCTGGGTTCCTGGCCGCGACGACGGCCATGTTCGAGGACAGCTACGCGAAGCACCCCCAACTCCTGGAGCCGGACACCCGGATCGTGGTCGAGAATCCCGGCATGCGGGTGCTGGGCCTGGTGACGGGCTCGAGTGTCGGGGGTTACACCTTGCACCGGGATGCTCTCACCTTGGCCGTGCTCGCGGCGATGATGAGCGTGCTTGCAGTTGTCCGGCACACACGTCAGTCCGAGGAGCTCGGGCGTGAGGAGATGCTGGGCGCCGGCGTGGTCGGCCGCTACGCCTCCCTGGCCGCGGCCGTCCTCGTTGCGCTTGCTGCGAACGTGGTGCTGGCGGGCCTGCTCGGGCTCGGCATGGTGGTCGCTGGGCAGCCGGCGGCCGGGTCTCTGGTCGCCGGCGCGTCGGTTGCCTTGGCGGGCGTCGCCTTCACCGGCGTCGCCGCCGTGACGTCACAGCTGTCGTCGACCGCGCGCGGAGCGATCGGTCTTGCCGGCGCGGGCCTCGGCGTCTCCTTCATGCTTGCGGCTCTGGGCAACATGCTCGGGACGGTCGACTCCGCAGCGCTCCGGGTCACGAGCGCCTGGCCGGCCTGGCTCTCGCCAATCGGCTGGGGGCAGCAGATGCGGCCGTTCGCGGACAATTCCTGGTGGCCGTTGGGCCTCGCCGTGCTGGTCATGGCCTCGCTTTGCTCGTTGGCTGTCATCCTCGTCGGCAAACGCGACGTAGGTCGGGGGATGTGGCCCGAGCGCCGGGGTGCCGCCCACGCGAGCCCGGCCCTGCTGAGCTCGGCCGGCCTTGTTTGGCGGCTACAGCGTGGAGCGCTGCTGGGCTGGGTGATGGGCCTGCTCGGGTTCGGCCTGGTGTTCGGGGGGCTGAGCGACCAGATCGGCGGCCTCGAGGGGGAGGCGACCGAGTGGTACGCCACCTTCGGCGGTGACGTCGACCTGCTCGGCGCGTATTGGACCTCGATGATGCAGATGGCCGGAATGGCCGTGGCGATCTACGTGGTCACACTCCTGCTTCGACTGCACCACGACGAGGCGCAGGGGACGCTCGAGCCGGTGCTCGGCACCGCGGTTTCGCGACTTCGCTGGCTGGGGGCGTACGCCGTCAACGCGCTGATCGGGGCCGTGTTGCTGCTCCTGGTCTTCGCCGTGGCGATGGCCATCACCGGTGGTCAGGTGCTCGGCGGCACCGGATCGCTGCTACGTGACCTGATCGGCGCTGCACTTCTCCAGCTTCCTGCCATCGGTGTCCTGGGTGCCGCGGTCGTCACCGTGATCATGTTGCTACCGCGATGGTCGGTCGGTCTGTCCTGGGCATTCGTGGTTGGTTCGATCTTCGTCGGGCCGATGTTCGGCCCCTCCCTGGGGTTGCCGACATGGCTACTGGACCTGTCACCCTTCACGCACGTGCCCAACGCACCGGCCGTTGATCCCACCATCGGACCGATCTTGGGTCTGTGCCTCGCCTGTGGCCTGCTAGCAGCCACGGCAGTCCTGTTGCTGCGCCGCAGGAACCTCACCCTCCCGGCGTGACCGGCGCGTGGGGCCCGGCGCGGTCTTACGGCTCGGTGACCGAGCCTTCAACGAGTGGGCATCGAACGCCGTCTGCGTGGCAGCGTGGACACATGATGATTCGCCTGTCCGACGGAGACCGCGACCTGTCCGGACCGTCATGAACACCGACCGATCAGCCCTGTTCTGTGATGCCGACCTGGCCGAGCGGATCGAGCGGGTCGAGACCCAGCTCATCGAAGCCGCGGCCCGTGCCGCTCACCGGCGCCTCGCCGACGGGCGGGGTTTCGTGATCCCGGTCGCAGGTGGTCTCGCGAGCTTCGCCGATGACGACTCGCCGTTCAACAAGGTCGTAGGGCTCGGCTTCGGCGGAGTGCCGACCGCTGACGAGCTCGACGAGATCGAGCACAGGTACGCCGCCCTCGGTGCACCCGTGCAGGTCGAACTGCCGCACCTCGCCGACCCACACATCGGCACGGTCCTCAACCGGCGCGGATACGAGCTGGAGTCGTTCGAGAATGTGCTCGGCATCGCCGTCGACGAGCAGCATGATGTGCTTCTGCCCGACGCGATCGAGATCCGGCGCAGCGGTGACGACGAGTTGGACAGCTGGCTGGAAATGATGGCCGACGCCGTCGGCGTACCTGACACCCAAGGCGTCCCATGGCGTGAGCACTTCCCACGCGACGCCTACATCGAGGCAGAACGGGACGCCGCAGCGGCTGACATCACCCGTTACGTCGCCTTGCTGAACGGAAAAGCCGCCGGCGGCGCCGGACTACGAATCGCAGAAGGCATCGCTCAGTTCGCCGGCGCCGCCACGCTCCCCGCACACCGGCGCCACGGCATCCAATCCGCACTCCTCTCCACTCGCCTCGCCGACGCCGCGTCGACCGGCTGCGACATCGGCGTCATCACCACCCAACCGGCGTCCAAGTCCCAACAAAACGCCCAACGCAGCGGCTTCGGACTCCTCTACACCCGAGCCGTCCTCGTCAAACACCCCGGACTGTCCTGACCACCCCACCGAAATCGCCACTGCACTGACCGGGGGCACGCTGACCGGCTGCCTTACTTCTCTTGGTTGGCCAGCCTGCTGGGCCACCAGACCTTCTTGTTGAGGTCGTAGGCGAGGGCGGGGACGAGGAGGGAGCGGACGACGGTGGTGTCGAGGAGGACGCCGAAGGCGACCATGAAGGCGATTTGGACCAGGAAGAGGATCGGGAGTACGGCGAGGGCGGAGAAGGTGGCGGCGAGGACGACGCCGGCTGAGGTGATGACGCCGCCGGTGACCGCCAGGCCGACCAGGATGCCCGGTCTGGTGCCCTGTTCGCGCGACTCCTCCCGGACCCGGGTCATCAGGAAGATCGAGTAATCGATGCCTAGGGCAACGAGGAAGACGAAGGCGTAGAGCGGGATACTCGGGTCCGCGCCGGGGAAGCCGAACACGTGGTTGAACGCCAGCGCGCTGACCCCGACGGTGGCGCCGAACGAGATCACGTTCGCGACCACCAGCAGGACGGCCGCCACGATCGAGCGCAGCAACAGCATCAGGACGAGGAAGATCACCGCCAGGATGGCCGGGATGATCACCCGCAGGTCGCGCTCGCTCGCATCGAGCACGTCCAGGTTGATCGCGGTGTTGCCGCCGACCAGGATGTCCGGGCTGACCTTGTCGAGTTCGGTTCGCAGGTGTTCGACCACCTTGGTCGCCTCCGGCGAGTCGGCCCGCACCTCCAGCGTCGCCTGGACCAGGACCTTGCCGTCGACAACCTTCGGCGGTACGCCGGGTGCCACCGAGGCGGACGCCGTACCGACGCCGTCGACCTGTGACGCGGTCTGGATCACCTGGTCGGCCTGGGCGACCGGGGTCAGGATCTGGACCGGCGTACCGGCGCCGGCGTCGAAGTGCTTGGCGAGCTCAGCCTGGCCGATGACCGACTCGGGCTTGTCGAGGAACAGGTCCTCCTGTGAGATCCCGCTGGCCTTGAACGTCGGCAGGAACGCGGCACAGGCCAGTAGTGCGAGTGCGGTGATCGCCCAGACCTTGCGCGGACTGCGACCGACCAGGCCGGACACTCGTCCCCAGAGGCGACGGCCGCCGACCTGGTCGCGGGCGTGCACGTGGTCGACGTGCGGGATCGACGGCCAGAAGATCCGCCGGCCGAAGGCAAGCAGGATCGCCGGCAGAAAGCTCATCGAGGCGACCAGCGCGCCGGCGATACCGATCGCGCCGACCGGACCGAGGCCCTTCGTACTCCCCAACTCCGACAACAACAGACAGAGCAGACCGAGGATGACGGTCGCCGCGCTGGCCGCGATCGGCTCGATCGACGCCCGCCACGCGATCCGCATCGCCTCGTACTTGCTGGTGTAGTCGTGCAGCTCCTCCTTGTAGCGGGAGACGAGCAGCAGCGAATAGTCGGTCGCGGCCCCGACGACGAGGATGAACAGGATGCCCTGACTCTGCCCGTTCAGTTCGAGTACGCCGTTCTTGGCCAGCGGATACACCACCAGCGCGGCGAGGGCGAGACCGAAGACAGCGGTCAGCAGTACAGCGATCGGCAGAACCGGGCTGCGATAGACGATCAGCAGGATCACGAACACCACCGCGAGGGCGACCCCGAGCAGGATTCCGTCGATGCCGCCGAAGGCCACCACGAAGTCCGCGAACACGCCGCCCGGACCGGTCACGTAGACCTTGAGACCAGTTGGTGTGAGGTCTTGTTTGATCTCGGTCCGCATGCTGTCGGCGACGGCGTACAGCACCGTTTCGCCCTCTTTGACCACTTCGTCGGCGCGGTCTCCGTCCAGCTCGACAGTGAGTAACAGGGCCTTCTTGTCCGCCGACGGGATCACCGTCTTCGCGGGTGCGGCGAGGTACTCATCGATCGTTGTGCCGTTGCCGAGCTCCAGCGTCGGCACCTTGGCGAGGAACTCGTTGGCCTTCGCCAGGTCGGCCGGAGTGAGACCGGCGTCACGCTCGATCAGGACGAAGTACGGCAGCGCCTTCGAGTCGACGAACTTCGCGGACTCGTTACTGACCAGCGTGGATTCGGCTTGTTTCGGTAGGAAATTGGCGTTGTCGTTCTCCTGGACCTCACTCAACCGCCCGACTGTCGGGCCGCCCAGCGACCCCAGCACCAGCCAGGCGATCAGTACGGCGGCGATTCCCGCCCGCCAGGCCCAGCGTCCACCAGACCGCCCGCCCCGGCCTGCGTCCCCAGTCTCCAGACCTGCCTGCTCAGTGGTCTGCTCAGTCTGTTTCAACGTTGTCCCCTCGCCGTCGGTACCCGGCACAGTACCCAGCGGCCGGGCTTCTTCTCTCACCACCCGGCGACGGGTGTGCGGGAGCCGTTTCGGCGGCGTAACAACAAGATGACTACTCGGAAACACCCCGGTCATAGCGTCCTGGCCTAATCAGTGAGGTCGGATGATCGGAGATTGCGATGACGCTCGAGGCAGGACCAGACGTCGTCACCACGCGCGACGGCAGTGGTGCGGTGGGGACGGTTGAGGCGCCGCGGCGCGGCCGCTGGATCGATGTCTGGGACCCGGAGGACGCCACATTCTGGGCCGAGAAGGGCCGCAAAGTCGCGCGCCGCAACCTTTGGCCGTCCATCTTCGCCGAGTTCCTCGGCTTCTCCGTCTGGCAGCTGTGGAGCATCGTGGTCGTCTCGATGCCGAGGGCCGGCTTCGACTACACCACGAACCAGCTGTTCTGGCTGATCGCGCTGCCGAGCCTGGTCGGCGCGACGCTGCGGCTGCCCTACACCTTCGCGGTGCCGAAGTTCGGCGGCCGGAACTGGACCATCGTGTCCGCGTTGCTGCTGCTGATCCCCACCATCGGGCTGTCCTACTTCATCACCCAGCCGGACACACCGTTCGTGCTGATGGCGCTGGTCGCGGCCACCGCGGGTGTCGGCGGCGGCAACTTCGCCAGCAGCATGACGAACATCTCGTTCTTCTACCCGGAGAAGGAGAAGGGCTTCGCGCTCGGCATCAACGCGGCCGGTGGCAACCTCGGCGTCGCGGTCGTCCAGCTGGTGGTGCCGGTGGTGATCGTCCTCGGTGCCGGCCTGTCCCTGAACCGGGCCGGTCTGCTCTGGATCCCGCTGATCCTGCTGGCCGCCTTCCTGGCCTGGAAGCTGATGGACAACCTGTCCGCCGCGACCTCGTCGTTCAAGGCGTCGATCGCGGCGGCGAAGCGGCCGCACACCTGGATCATCTCGTTCCTCTACATCGGCACCTTCGGCTCGTTCATCGGGTTCGGTGCGGCCTTCCCGCTGCTGATCAAGACCAGCTTCCCCGAGATCACGGTGTCCCACGTCGCCTTCCTCGGTGCCCTGGTCGGGTCGGTCGCGCGGCCATTCGGCGGCAAGCTGTCCGACAAGCTCGGTGGCGCCTGGGTGACGGTCGCCGCCTTCGTGGTGATGGGTCTGGGCATCCTGTCCGCGATCGTGTCGCTGAACGCGGGCAGCTTCCCCGCGTTCCTGATCAGCTTCCTGGTCCTGTTCGTCGCCAGCGGTGCCGGCAACGGGTCGACGTACCGGATGATCCCCGCGGTGTTCCGGCTGACCACGCCGGACGACCTGGGCCGGGCCAAGCGCGAGGCGGCGGCCTGCATCGGGATCGCCTCCGCGATCGGCGCGTACGGCGGCTTCCTGGTTCCCCGCGGGTTCGCGGTGTCGACCAGTAGCTTCGGCTCGCTGATCCCGGCGCTGTACGTGTTCTGCGGCTTCTACGTGATCTGCCTGGCGGTGACCTACTTCTGCTACCTCCGCAAGGGTGGCCCGCTCAGCCGGGAGCGCGTGTGACGGGAATTCCCTCCCATTGCCCGTACTGCGCTCTGCAGTGCGCCACCTCCCTGCACCCGGTCGACCGGCCGGGTGCAGTGGAGGTGTCGCCTCGAGACTTCCCGACCAACAAGGGTGGGTTGTGCCGGAAGGGCTGGACGGCGGCTGAGGTGCTGACCGTGCCGGACCGGCTCACCAAGCCGCTGGTCCGGGACGCGGCCGGCAACCTGGTGGAGACGAGTTGGGACGAGGCACTCGACTTCGTCGCCGACCGGATCCGGTCGCTGCAGGCCGCGCACGGCAACGACGCGATCGCCGTCTTCGGCGGCGGTGGGCTCACCAACGAGAAGGCGTACGCGCTGGGCAAGTTCGCCCGGGTGGCGCTCAAGACCGCGAACGTGGACTACAACGGCCGGTTCTGCATGTCGTCCGCGGCGGCCGCGACGAACCGCGCCTTCGGGATCGACCGAGGGCTGCCGTTCCCGCTGGCCGACGTGGCCGGTGCCGGTGCTGTCCTGCTGGTCGGCAGCAACATCGCCGAGACGATGCCGCCGGCGGTCTCACACCTCCAAGCCGTACGGGACTCGGGTGGGCTTCTGGTCGTCGACCCGCGCCGTACGGCGACCGCCACGCTGACCGAGGACGGTGCCGGCATCCACCTGCAGGCGACGCCGGGGACCGATCTGGCCCTGGTGCTCGCGATGACCCACGTCGTACTGCAGGAGGGCCTGGCCGACACGGCGTACCTGAGCGAGCGGACCGACGACCCGGACGCGCTGTTCCGCTCGACCGCTTCCTGGTGGCCCGAGCGGGCGGAACGCGTGACCGGTGTACCGGCCACGACGATCCGGCGAGCAGCGCGGGCGCTGGCTGCCGCGGCACCCGTGCACGGGGGCGCCGGAGCGTTCATCCTGACCGGTCGCGGTGCTGAGCAGCACAGCAAGGGCACTGACACCGTGACGGCCTGCATCAACCTGGCACTCGCGTTGGGACTGCCCGGTCGCCCCAGCAGCGGCTACGGCTGCATCACTGGTCAGGGCAACGGGCAGGGCGGCCGGGAGCACGGTCAGAAGGCTGACCAGCTTCCTGGTTACCGCAGCATCTCCGACCCGGCGGCACGGGCCTACGTGGCTGGTGTCTGGGGTGTGGACCCGGACGACCTGCCAGGCCCGGGCAAGAGTGCAGTCGAGCTCATCAACTCCCTTGGTACGACGGGTGGCCCGAAGGCACTGTTGGTCCACGGCAGCAACCTGCTCGTGTCGGCGCCGCGACTGGCGTCGGTGCGGGAGCGCCTTGCCTCACTGGATCTGCTGGTGGTGGCGGACGTCGTACCGTCCGAGACCGCTCTGCTGGCGGACGTCGTCTTCCCGGTCACGCAGTGGGCCGAGGAGGAGGGCACGATGACCTCGCTCGAGGGCCGGGTCATCCGGCGCCGGGCAGCCATCACACCGCCAGGTGATGTGCGCAGTGACCTGGCGATCTTCGCGGGTCTGGCCGACCGCCTTGGGAGCGTGCCTTTCTCGACCGACCCGGCTGAGGTGTTCGAGGAGTTGCGGCTTGCCAGCAAGGGCGGCAAGGCCGACTACTCGGGCATCACCTGGGACCGGATCGATGCGGGCGAGGCGCTCTTCTGGCCGGTGCCCTCCGAAGACCACCCCGGTACGCCGCGGCTGTTCGCGGACTCGTTCAGTACGCCGGACGGCCGCGCACACGTGGTCCCGGTTGATCACCGCCCGGTCGCCGACGACCTGAACGCCGGAGCGCCGATTTACCTGATCACCGGCCGGCTGCTGCAGCACTACCAGAGCGGCGCTCAGACGCGCCGGGTGGTGGAGTTGCACGAGGCCGAGCCGGAGGTGTTCGCCGAGATCCACCCGCGGGTGGCCACTCAGCTGGGGATCTCCGACGGGCGCCCGATCCGGTTGCGGACCGCGCGCGGTTCGATGGTCCTTCCGGCCCGGGTGACGGCCGACGTCCGTCCGGACACGGTCTTCGTGCCGTTCCACTACGGCGGCGCCGGCGCGGTCAACGAGCTCACCAACGACGCTCTCGACCCGGTGTCCCGGATGCCCGAGTTCAAGGCCTGTGCCGTCGAAGTCACAGCCGCCAGCCTTCCGGCGACTGGAGTTCCGGCATGAACGAACGAGTGGTGATCGTCGGGGGTGGCATGGCCGGTCGACGGCTGGCCTCGCTGCTTCCGTCGTACGACGTGACCGTCCTCGGCGACGAGGGGTCGTACAACCGTGGCCGGCTGACCGAGTACGTCGCCGGTCGTGCGGCCGAGCCGGTCGTCGGTGCCGAGCCGCGGGCGACCGCGGCCCGGGTGGACCGGGCCCGTCGGGTGGTCACCGATGTCGAGGGCCGCGAGTGGGCGTACGACCGGCTGGTGCTCGCGACGGGAGCGACGCCGATCGTTCCGAAGGGCGTCGCCGACGCGCCAGGGATCCGCACGCTGCGGTCCGCGGAGGACGCACGGACGATCGTCGAGGAAGCTTCGCGAGTACGTCGCGCGGTCGTCCTCGGCGGTGGTGTGCTCGGTGTCGAGACGGCGTGCGCACTGCGCGAGCGCGGTGTCGCGGTGACGCTGGTCCACGACGGCGAAGCCCTGCTGGACAAGACGATCCGGCTCACCGCGGGCCGCCGGATCACCCGGGCGGTGCGTGAGCTCGGTGTCGAGGTGCTGCTCAACACGACCCTCGAGGGCACCGATCTGCGCGACGAGCGGTTCCGGGCGTTGCGGTTGCGCGGCGGCCGGCAGGTGTTCGGTGAGCTGCTCGTCGTCGCCTGTGGTGTGAAGCCCAACACCAACCTCGCCGCCGGCTTGACGGTCCGGACCGGCATCGTCGTCGATCAGACGTTCACCAGCCCGGACGACCCGCGCGTGCATGCGATCGGGGACTGCGCCGAGATCGACGGCCGGGTCACCGGCACGGTCGCGTCGGCGTGGGCCCAGGCCGAGGCACTGGCACAGCAGTTGCTGGGCACGCCGGCCGACGTACCGGACAACGAGGTGGTCCGGATGACGTCGGGTGGGCTGGATCTGCTTGTCCTCGGCGACAAGGAGGACGAGGGCGAAGTGGTACGGCTCGAAGACGGTGAGCGGTACGTCCGCGCCGTACTGCGGGACGGCATCGTGCGATCGGCCGTTGCGGTCGGTGCGCCCGAGGTGGCCGCGGAGCTGGTGCTGCTGGCGGACCGGGGTACGCCGGTCGCGGCCGAAGGATTGCTGGCGACTCCCGACGTACCGACGAAGAAGGTGGCCACCGTCTGCAGGTGCAACGGGGTCACCAGGGCCGCACTCGAGGCGGCCTGGCGTGGAGGTGCCGACAGCGTCGCCGGCATCGCCGCGAAGACGCGGGCGACGACCGGGTGCGGCAGTTGCACCGGCGCCGTCGGCGATCTGCTCGACCGCTTCCGCCGCGGCGAGACCGAACCAGTACCAACCAGGAGGGCGACGATGACAGAGCTGAACAAGGCCCGGCACGTAGTGGTGGTGGGCGGAGGAATGGTCGCTCACCGGTTGGTCGAGGCACTGCGTTCCCGCGACACCGAGATCCAATGGCGGATCACCGTGCTGGCCGAGGAACCGCGGCTCCCGTACGACCGGGTGGCGCTGACCAGCTACTTCTCCGGCCGCGACCCGCACGACCTCGCGCTGGGCGACCCGGAGCTCTGGGACGACCCCGCCGTGACCCTGCGCAAGGGCGTGCAGGTCACCTCGTTCGACAAGGACGCGAAGGTCGTGACGACCTCGCGTGGCGAGCAGATCGAGTACGACGAACTGGTCCTGGCGACAGGCTCGTCGGCCTTCGTGCCGCCGGTGAAGAACAACGACGCGCAGGGCTGTTTCGTCTACCGCACGGTCGACGACGTGGCCGCGCTCCGCGTGTACGTCGAGCGGCTGAAGTCGGAAGGCAAGGACGTCAGCGGCGTCGTGGTCGGTGGTGGTCTGCTCGGTCTCGAGGCAGCTGGTGCGCTCCGAGCCCTCGGTGCGGCGACCAAGGTGGTCGAGTTCGCTCCGCGGCTGATGCCGCTGCAGGTCGACGAGGGCGGCGGCGCGGCGCTGGCCCGGCTGATCGAAGGACTCGACGTCGAGGTGATGGTGTCGACCCAGTGCACCCGGGTCAAGCTCACCTCGCAGGGTGCCGCTCGTGCGATGGCGCTCGCCGAGGGCCCCGATCTGCCCGCCGACGTGGTGGTGTTCGCGACCGGTGTCCGGCCGCGGGACGAGCTCGCCCGGGAAGCCGGTCTGGCGCTCGGTGAGCGCGGTGGTGTAGTGGTCGACGAGGCTTGCCGGACCTCGGTGCCGGGTGTCTGGGCGATCGGTGAGGTCGCTTGTATCGAAGGCCGCGTCTGGGGTTTGGTTGCCCCCGGCTACACGATGGCCGAGATCGTCGCCGACCGGCTGCTCGGTGGCGAGGCGACGTTCCCGGGTGCGGACACCTCGACGAAGCTGAAGCTGCTCGGTGTCGACGTGGCCAGCTTCGGCGATGCCTTCGGTACGTCGGAAGGCGCGCTGGACATCGTCTACGCCGACCCGATCGCAGGCGTTTACAAGAAGCTCGTGCTGTCCGATGACGCGCGGACATTGCTCGGCGGCATCCTGGTCGGCGATGCGTCGGCGTACTCGGGACTTCGCCCGATGGTCGGCCGCGAGCTCGGCGCGGACCCGGCGGCGTTCCTGCTGCCCGAGGGTGCCGGGCCGGTCAAGCTCGAGCTGCCGGACGACGCGCCGGTCTGCTCCTGCAACAACGTGTCGGCCGGGACGATCCGGTGCGCCGTTCGCGACGAAGGCTGCACCGACATCAAGTCGGTGTGCGGCAAGACCAAGGCCGGAACCAGCTGTGGCTCCTGCCTGCCGATCGTGAAGAACCTGATGAACACCGAGCTGACCAAGGCCGGTGTCGAGGTCAGCAAGGCTCTGTGCGAGCACTTCGCGCTGTCCCGGGCCGAGCTGTTCGACGTGGTCCGGGTGACCGAGCTGCGCACGTTCAGCGAGATCGTCGAGCGGCACGGCACCGGCCGCGGCTGCGACATCTGCAAGCCGGTGGTCGCGTCCATCCTGGCCAGCCTCGACCCGGCCGGTCACGTGCTCGAAGGCGAGCGGGCGACGCTGCAGGACACCAACGACCACGTGATGGCCAACATGCAGAAGGACGGCACGTACTCCGTCGTGCCGCGGATCCCGGGTGGCGAGATCACCCCGGAGGGCCTGATCACGATCGGCGAGGTGGCCCGCGACTTCGGCCTCTACACCAAGATCACCGGCGGCCAGCGGGTCGACCTGTTCGGCGCCCGGATCGAGCAGCTGCCGGCGATCTGGAAGCGGCTGGTCGACGCCGGCTTCGAGTCCGGGCACGCGTACGGCAAGGCGCTGCGGACGGTGAAGTCGTGTGTCGGCTCCACCTGGTGCCGGTACGGCGTACAGGACTCGGTCGGGATGGCGATCGCGCTGGAGCTGCGGTACCGCGGGCTGCGGTCGCCGCACAAGCTCAAGCTCGGTGTGTCCGGTTGCGCCCGGGAGTGCGCGGAGGCGCGCGGCAAGGACGTCGGCGTGATCGCGACCGAGAAGGGCTGGAACCTGTACGTCGGCGGCAACGGCGGGATGACGCCGCGGCACGCCGAACTGCTCGCCTCGGACCTCAGCGACGAGGAGCTGTTCCAGGCGATCGACCGGTTCCTGATGTACTACGTCCGCACCGGCGACCGGCTGCAGCGGACCTCGGTCTGGATCAACGAGATCCAGGGCGGCCTGGACCACGTCCGCGACGTCGTCCTGAACGACAGCCTCGGCATCGCCGCCGACCTGGACGCCGCGATGGCCAAGCACGTCGACGCCTACGTCGACGAGTGGCGCGCGACCTTGAACGACCCCGACAAGCTGTCCCGGTTCGTCTCCTTCGTGAACGCCCCGGACCAGCCCGACGCCGACCTGCGGTACGTGGTCGAGCGCAACCAGCCGCGGCCGGCCACCCCGGCGGAACGCGGACAGTTGGAGCCGGTGCTGCTGGCCGGCCCCCGATTGGAGGTACGCCAGTGAAGGAGCGAAGCGAGTTCACAATCAAGTACAGCGTGCTTCGTGCCTCATCCGCGCCCGGAGCGAAGCGAGGACGCGGATGAGTGTGACGGCGATGAGCCAGACTGTGGTCTGCCGGTACGACGTACTGCTGCCTGAGCGAGGGGTTGCGGCGTTGATCGGGGATGTCCAGATCGCGCTGTTCCGCACTCACGACGGGTCGGTGTTTGCCATCGGCAACCAGGATCCGTTCAGCGGTGCGAACGTGATGTCCCGCGGCATCGTCGGCAGCCGGGGTGACGTCCAGACGGTGGCGTCGCCGATGTTCAAGCAGGTCTTCGATCTGCGCACCGGGGTCTGCCTGGACGACCCTTCCGTTTCATTGCCGGTATTCCCGGTAGAGGTTGTCGACGGACAGGTGATGGTGAACCTCGGTGAACAGTAAGCCCGGGCCGCTCAGTGGCTGCACGATCGCGATCACCGCGCACCGCCGCGCGGAGGACCTGATCGCCTCGTTCGAGCGTCGCGGCGCCAAGGTGCTGCACGCGCCGACCCTGCAGATCGTGCCGGTCGCCGACGACCACGCGCTGATCGAGGCGACCCGGCGGGTGATCGCGAACCCGCCGGACGACGTCGTGGTCACCACCGCGGTCGGTTTCCGCGGCTGGATCGAGGCAGCCGACACGGCCGGGCTCGCCGCCGATCTGCTCGTCACGCTGGAGCAGTCGCGCATCCTCGCCCGCGGTCCGAAGGCCCGGGGCGCGATCCGGGCCGCCGGACTGGTCGAGCACTGGTCCGCCCGGTCGGAGACGACCGCCGAGGTGGTGGAGTGGCTCCGCGACCAAGGGGTCAACGGGCGGAAGATCGTCGTACAACTGCATGGACTGTCGGACCCGGGCCTGCAGGACTCCCTGCGGGCCGGCGGGGCGTCCGTGCGCGGCCTGGAGGTGTACCGCTGGGGTCCGGCGCCGGACCCGGCGGTGGTCGAGCGGATGATCGGGCAGATCTCCACCGGTGCGGTGGACGCGGTAGTGCACACGTCAGCGCCCGGTGCGCAGGCCATGCTCGACGCTGCGGCGCTGTCCGGTCAGTACGACGCACTCGTCTCGTCACTGCGGACGGGACGGGTGCTGAACGCGTGTGTGGGTCCGGTGACAGCTGTGCCCTTTCACACGTTGGGATTGGAACCGCTCGTCCCGGATCGGTTCCGGCTGGGCGCGTTGATCCGGATCGTGACCGATCGGCTTACGGACGACAATGCGCGGTCGATCGAGACCGAGTTCGGGCAACTGGTGATTCGTGGTGGTGCCGCGGTCCTGGACGGTGTGGTGCTGCCACTCGGTCCGGGGCCGCGCGCCGTACTGGCCGCCCTGGTCGCGGCCGGTGGTGATGTCGTGTCGCGACCGGAGCTGCTCGCGGTGCTTCCTGGAGCTGAGGACGTACACGCGGTGGAGGTCACGGTGAACAGACTGCGGACGGCGGTCGGCCGGCCAGAACTGGTGCGCACGGTAGTGCGACGCGGCTACCGCCTCGCCGTCGAGCCGGCCGGGGTCGCGTCATGACTGTTGACCTGATCGCGGCTGCACACGGTACGGCGGATCCGCGAGGGATCCGCGAGATCCACGCGCTGGTCCGGTTGATGGCCGCTCAGCGTCCCGACGTACCGGTATCCCTCGGGTTCGTCGATGTCGACGTACCCGCGCTGCCCGGCCTGGTCAGCCGCGTGGTTGCCGACAGCAATCAAGCCGTCGTGGTGCCGTTGCTGCTGTCGAGCGGCTATCACGTGTACGTCGACATCGCGGCGGAGGTGGATCGTTGGCGAGGCCGCGTCGACGCAGCCCCCGCACTCGGACCCGACCCGGTCCTGGCCGACGTCATGGCCGACCACCTCGGCGACCTGAGCCAGATCGGCCGGGTCGTCATGGCGGCCGCCGGCTCCTCAGATCGCCGGGCCTTGAACGACTGCGTTGAGACGGCCGAGTTGCTGTCGGCCCGCATCGATCGTCCGGTCGACGTCGGCTACGTCTCCGGCGCCGGCGAACACCTCACCTCAGTCCTCGCCCGAACCCCAGGCCGAGTCGCAGTGGCAACGTACCTGCTGGCCCCCGGCTTCTTCGCCGACCGAGTCCGCCGCATCGCCGCCACCCGCCCCGTCAGCGCCCCCCTCGGCGCCGACCCCAGAATCGCCGCCCTCGCCCTAACCCGCTACCAGGCTGCCCTCCGAGAAGCTGCGATCGCCGTCTAATCTCCGCGGCCGGCGTACCCGAAGGACGGGTAGTAGTGGGCGTGCCGCCCCGGTTGAGCGGTCTGCCGCGGTCTGCCGGTGCGGGGACTGCCGACGACTACCCGTCCTTCGGTACGGCGTGCGGCCTGCACGAGCGAGGTGCGCGCAGATCGACAGTCAGGCCGCGTCGAGCGCCGGGCCCAGGTGGGCTTCCTCGTAGGTGTAGTGGGCTTCGAGATCGGCGGCGATCCGGTTGAGGTCGTCGCGGAGCAGTACGGCGATCTCACGCGAAGGTGCTGTGGACAGCTGTTCCAGAGTCTCGGTGATTTGGGTGTTGAGGGTGGCTACGGTCTCGTGCTCGCGGGTGAGTCGGTCGAGGGTGGGCTTCAGCTCGGGGAAGTTTGCGGCGAGGGTGGGGAAGACGCCGTCCTCGCGGGAGTGGTGGGCGTGCAGGGCGCCGCAGAAGGTGAGGCAGTGGCGTTGGAGTTCGTTGGTTGAGGCGGGGAGTTGCCCGTCGCCGGTTAGGTAGGCGTCGACTGCCTTGAGCGTGTCGGCCAGCTGCTTGCGGAGGCCGGCGTGGATTTCCTTCAGTTGCGCGGTTGCGGCTCCGAGCCGGGCGGGGGTGAGTGCGACCACCTGGATCACGCGTGAGGTGTTCTGCTGGTAGGCGGCGAAGGCAGGGTCGCGGGTGGCCTGCTCGTCGTACAGGCGGTCGCGTTCGGCGCCGGTGAGCTCGGTGGCGATGGCGTCGTACCTGGTGTCGCCGATCTCGACGGTGACGGTCGGGTTGGCGCGGAGGTTGTGCAGCCAGGCAGGCGACTGCGGCCGCCCGGCGTTCGAGGCGAAGATGATCAGGCGGCCGGCGTCCTCGGCGTACACGGTCGGTGTGGTGACTGGGCGGCCCGATCGGGCGCCGGTGGTGGTCAGCAGAAGCAGGTTGGTGTCCTTGAACAGGCCGCCGAGCGCTGCCGGGACACGGCCGGAGTTGGCCCGGAACTCGTCGATGACCTCGCGATTGGGGTCCACGCGGTTACCCTCACTGTTGGATGAAGTGATTTAGCTTTGCAAGCAAAATAGTTTTGAGGACAAAGGTATGTCAAGTGTCGACGACAGCATCCGCACGTTGCTGCTGCTGATGCCGCGGATGGTGGGGCGCACGAAGCGGCTGAAGGTGCCTGACGAACTGGCCGGCATGAACCTCGCGCCGCGGCACCTCAGCTTGTTCGCCTACCTGCTCTTCGACGGTCCGCTGGGTGTCAACGAACTGGCCGAACGCCTCGAAGTCACGCCCGCCACGGTCAGCCTGATGGTCGGCGAACTCACCCGGAAAGGCATCCTCGACCGCCGCGAGGACCCCGCCGACCGCCGTCGCGCCATCGTCAGCCTGTCCGACGCGCATCGCCAGGCCATCGACAGCTGGCTGGCCCGCGGCGCCCACGCGTGGCGCCAGGCCCTCGAACCCCTCACCGACGAAGAGCGAGCCCTCTTCGTCAACACCCTGAAGGCCTACGAAGACGCTCTCTGAGTGCGGAGGTTCTTGAGGTCGGCTTGGCAGCGAGCCTCGACCTCGTCCAGTTCGTGGAGGGTTTCTTCGATGTCGCGGCGGCGTTGTTCGAGGTCGGCGCGGCGGGTGGTGATCTGGTCGAGGAGGTAGACGAGCTGGCCCTCTTCGCCGGGCTCGGCGTCGTACATGTCGACGATGGTGGCGATCTCGTCGAGGGAGAAGCCGAGGCGTTTGCCGCGCAGGATCAGGCCCAGGCGGACCTTGTCACGCGGGTGGTAGACGCGGACGGTGCCGCGGCGCTCTGGGGTGAGCAGGCCGCGGTCCTCGTAGAACCGGATGGTTCGCAGCGTGACGTCGTACTCGGTCGCCAGTTCGGCGATCGACCAGGTCTGCGCGGGCACCCGGATATTGTGCACACACCCCAGCGTGCTTTACGTTTACGTAAGCGTCAAGCACGAGGGAGTGCGTCATGTTCGAACTGTCCGAAGAGCACCGCGAGTTCCGCCACAGCGTGCGCGACTTCGCCGAGGCGGAGATCGCCCCGCACGCCGCGGAGTGGGACCGTAAGCACTACTTCCCGGTCGAGGTCGTGCAGAAGATGGGCCGGCTGGGCCTGTTCGGCCTGACCGCCCCGGAGGAGTACGGCGGTTCGGGCGGGGACTTCACCAGTTTGTGCGTGGCGATCGAGGAGATCTCCCGGGTCGACCAGTCGATGGGCATCACGCTGGAGGCCGCGGTCGGGCTCGGCATCAACCCGATCCTCACCTTCGGCACCGACGAGCAGAAGGCGACCTGGCTGCCCGACCTGGTGGCGGGGCAGAAGCTGGCCGGATTCGGCCTGACCGAGCCGGAGTCGGGGTCGGACGCGGGCGCGACGAAGACCCGCGCGGTCCTCGACGGCGGCGACTGGGTGATCGACGGCTCGAAGCAGTTCATCACCAACTCCGGCTCCAGCATCACGTCGTGCGTGACCGTGACCGCGCGAACGGGCGAGAAGCCGGACGGCAAGCCGGAGATCTCCACGATCATCGTCCCGAGTGGTACGCCGGGCTTCACGGCCGAAGCGGCGTACGACAAGCTCGGCTGGCACGCCTCGGACACGCACCCGCTGTCGTTCGCGGGCTGCCGGGTGCCGGAGAGCAACCTGCTCGGCGAGCGCGGGAAGGGCTTCGCGCAGTTCCTCGCCACGCTGGACGACGGGCGGGTGGCGATCGCGGCGGTCGCGCTCGGCTGCATCCGGGCCTGCCTGGAGATGTCGGTCCAGTACGCCGGTGAGCGGAAGACGTTCGGGGTTCCGATCGGGCGTAAGCAGGGTGTCGCGTTCCAGATCGCCGATCTGAAGGTGATGGCGGACGCGGCCGAGCTGCTGGTCTATCGGGCCGCCGCGCTGAAGGACTCGGGCGCGTCGATGGCCGAGTTCAAGCAGGCGGCCTCGGTGGCGAAGTTGTACGCGACCGAGTCCGCGGTGACCGCGACCCGGATCGCGACCCAGGTGTTCGGCGGCTACGGCTTCATGGAGGAGTACCCGGTGACCCGGTTCTACCGGGACGCCAAGATCCTCGAGATCGGCGAAGGTACGTCGGAGGTCCAGCGCATGCTGATCGCCCGAGGCCTCGGTCTCCCGGTGGAATGATCTGTTGCGTCCGAAGATCTGTGGCCTATAGCCCTCGGATCTTCGGACGTAACAGGTAGAAAGGCAGATATGACCCACGATCACTGGACCGAGGTCAAGGTCGCTCGCGAGGCGACGTTGGCGCCGCCGGAGAAGGCGGCGGCCAAGCTCGCGTCCCAGCACAAGCTCTACGTCCGGGACCGGATCGCGCTGCTGGTCGACGAGGGCAGTTTCGTCGAGGACGCCCAGCTGGCGAACGCGCTGAACCCCGGCCTGCCCGCCGACGGCGTGGTCACCGGCCGCGCGCTGGTCGACGGCCGGCCGGCGCTGATCGTCGCCAACGACCCGACCGTGAAGGCGGGGTCGTGGGGTGCCCGGACGGTGGAGAAGATCGTCCGGATCACCGAGGTGGCGATCCGCGACGAGCTGCCGGTCTTCTGGCTGATCGACTCCGCCGGCGCCCGGATCACCGACCAGGTGCAGCTGTTCCCCGGCCGTCGCGGTGCCGGGCGGATCTTCCACAACCAGGTCGCGCTGTCCGGCAAGGTGCCGCAGATCTGCTGCCTGTTCGGCCCGTCCGCCGCGGGTGGTGCGTACATCCCGGCGTTCTGCGACCTGGTGATCATGGTCGACGGGAACGCCTCGATGTACCTGGGCTCGCCGCGGATGGCCGAGATGGTGGTCGGCGAGAAGGTGACGCTGGAGGAGATGGGCGGCGCCCGGATGCACACCAGCGTGTCCGGCTGTGGTGATCTGCTCGCGGCCGACGACGCCGAGGCGATCGAGCTGGCCAAGCAGTACTTCTCCTACCTACCCGGTTCGTGGCAGTCGAGGCCGCCGTCGTACGACGCCTCGCCGCCGGCCCGCGATTTCACCCGCGACCTGGTGCCGGCCGAGGAGAGTGTCGGGTTCGACATCCACGACGTGATCGACGCGGTCCTCGACGCGGACACGTTCTTCGAGCTCAAGCCGTCGTACGCGCCGGAGCTCGTGACCGGGTTCGGGCTGCTGGCCGGTCAGGTGGTCGGGATCGTGGCGAACCAGCCGGCCGTCAAGGGTGGCGTGTTGTTCGTCGACTCGGCGGACAAGGCCGCGCGGTTCATCTGGCTGTGCGACGCGTTCAACGTGCCGCTGGTGTACCTGTGCGACGTACCGGGGTTCATGATCGGCAGCGAGGTCGAGCGGGCCGGGATTATCCGGCACGGCGCGAAGATGATCACCGCGGTGTCCGAGGCGACCGTGCCGACGGTCTCGGTGATCGTGCGCAAGGCGTACGGCGCCGGGCTCTACGCGATGTGTGGACCCGGCTTCTCACCGGACGCGTGTGTCGCGCTGCCGACCGCGAAGATCGCGGTGATGGGGCCGGAGGCGGCGATCAACGCCGTGTACTACAACAAGATCCAGGAGATCGCCGACGAGACCGAGCGGGTCGAGTACGTCTCCCGCCTGCGCGAGGAGTACGAGACCGATATCGACATCCTCCGCCTCGCCGCCGACCTGGTCATCGACGCCATCGTCGAGCCGGAGGACCTCCGCACCGATCTGATCGCCCGCCTGGCCGCCGCCCAATCCAAAGACCGCCACTTCAGCACCCGCCGCCACGGAGTCCCCCCGGTCTGAGACGCCTGCGGTGCGAGCCTGACGCAGTACTAGGCTCGACAAGCGCTGTCCGCCGTCGAAGGAGGAGCTTTGGGGTCGAAGGAGTTCGCCGACAAGATCCGGGCCAGGGAGAAGCTGGTCGGGTACTGGGTGGTGCTGGATGCGCCGGTGGCGACTGAGCGGATCGCGCGGGTCGGGTACGACTATGTCGTGCTGGATGGGCAGCACGGGCTGATCGGATATCAGGGTTTGCTGACCGGGTTGCTGGCCGTGGACGCGGGTGCGTCGCTGGGGAGCGGGTCGGTCGGGCTGGTGCGGGTCGAGGCGAACCACCCGACGCCGATCGGCCGGGCGCTGGACGCTGGGGCGGCCGGGGTGATCGTGCCGTTGGTGGACAGTTCCGAGGACGTCACGCGGGCGGTGCAGGCCGCCAAGTACCCGCCGGCCGGCGTGCGGTCGTACGGTCCGATGCGGTCGGCTCTGCGGGTCGGTCCGGTCCCGGCCGACGCCGACGCGGCGACCGTCGTACTGGCGATGATCGAGACGCCGCTCGGGCTGAAGAACGTGGCGGAGATCTGTGCGACGCCCGGGCTGGACGGGGTGTACGTCGGCCCGTCGGATCTCGGATTGTCGGTCGGGGCGCGGTTCCCGGGAGACCCGGAGGTCGCCGGGCCGTTCGAGGAGGCGGTCGAGTTGATCGCCCGTACGGCGCAGCAGACCGGCATCGCGGCCGGGATCCACACCCCGGACGGCGAGACGGCGCAGCGGCGGCTGAGCCAGGGCTACACGTTCGCGACCGTAGCCTCCGACCTCACGCACTTGGAGGCCGTCGCCGCCTCCCACCTCGACACCGCACGCTCGTAGGAACACACCGGGGCCTTCTCGGGTTAGGTTCGGAGAGGACCGCACACCGAGGAGGCCTGGTATGAGGGCGCCCGAGCGAGGAGCACTGCCGCTGCGGCTGGCCGAGACACTGGGCCGGACGTACGGCCGAGTGACCGAGACCGTGCAGGGCCTGAGGGACGCCGACTTCGACCGCCCGACCCGCTGCGAGGGGATGCCGGTCGGCCCGCTCCTGGTCCATCTCCTGTACGACGCCGAGCGTGCGCTGATGGCGTTCGCCAGCCCGGCCACCGCCGTACCGGACCGGGACTTCGTCACCTACTGGTTGGACTCCCCGCCAGGGTCAGAAGGAGACGACGACTTCGTCCGGGCCGTCGCGGCGGCGTATCGCAGACCGGCAGTCCTGGTGCAGCACTGGCGTGAGCTGTCCGAGGCCGCCGTACGTGCGGCGACGGTTGCACTGGTGGACAAAGGGCGGCGAGTCGAGACCCAGGGGCACGTACTGCGAGCGACCGACTTCGTAGCGACGTTGGTGCTGGAGGCAACGGTGCATCACCTCGACCTGATCGTGGACCTGCCAGGAGCGCCGGAGCCGGATCCCGAGGGTCTGCAGGTCACCGCACGGACGCTGGACGGGCTGTTCGGTCCGGAGGCGTGGGACGTGATCGGGTGGGACACCACGACGTACGCTCTCAAGGCGACCGGCCGGGTGCCGCTCGACGAGGACGACCTGGAGATGCTCGGCCCGCACGCGGACCGCCTCCCGCTGCTCGGTTAAAGCGACCTAGAGCACGCCTGCGAACGGGTCGTCCAAGTCCTGCCAGTTCAGGCTGGCGAGCTCGGACTCGGTCAGCAGGCAGGCGTCCAGGATCGCCTGCAGCCGGGCCGGATCCAGACCCATGCCGGTCGCGACCACCGTGCACTCGGCGAGGTGCTCGGTGTCGGACCACTCGCCCAGCATCCCGAGGGACGCGCTGTACCCGGCGGACTCCCACCGCACCCGTTGCGTCGGCCGGTTGGCCAGCCAGACCACGCCTCTACTGCGTACGACGCCGTTCACGATGTCCTCGAGCGCGTCGTTCAGCCGGGCCGGGTGCAGCGGCCGGGTCGACCGCCACAGCACGGTTGTCACGCCGTCACCACTCGGCTGGACGCGGTCCGAGGCGGCGAGCTCACCGGCCCACGCCTCAGCGGCTTGGAAGTCGAACAGCCCGGTCCGCGCGACCGGACCGGTCGGCACGCCACCCGGATCGGCCGCGACAACCGTCGTACGCGGGTTCAGATGCGTCAGCAGGTTGTGCAGTCGCTCCGGCGCTGCACTGCGGTGTGCGTTGGCGAGTACGCAGACGTCGGCGTACTCGATCTGCCGTGCGGTCAGCTCGGCGACGTTGCGCCGGTCAGGCGGGCCGAGAGCCAGTCCGCGCTCGTCCAGGAGCTCGTCGCCGGAGAGTTGCTCGACCAGCAGTACGGCGTCGACCACGCAGGTGACCGTGTCGACCCTGATCTCGGGCATCGACGCCACCAGCGTGCCCGCCAGTGGGCGGGCTTCCATGGCCGGGGGAGCAGCCAGTACGACGTGGTCCCAGTGCTGACGTGCGACCAGGGTCTCCAGCAGCGGTAGCAGCGACTCGATCAGCTGACACGCACCGCAGTCGTCGCCAACGGTGAACTCTCCGGAGTCGATCGGACCGGATGCGTTGAGCACCCGCCAGGACAGCACGCCCCGCCCGGGCAGCTCGTCCTGGTCCACCACCACGGCCACGGTGGTGGCGTCCACCATCGTGTGCAGCACGGGTTCGCGGAGCGTCGTCGACAGGCCGACCAGCAGGGACAACGAGGTTTTCGATTGGGCGGTCATGGGGTGAGTATATGAAAACGGTTTTCATCAGTCCAGAGCGGGGGATGGCCGACTTTCCCGTCAGAACGGGAAATTTCCCGACCTCCCGCGGAATCGGCTCGGCAGACGCTGTTAACAGTTAAGGGGCCGAGGTCTGGCCCAGAACCGATGAGCTGCTTAGTGTCCGCAGTGGGGATCGGCCGGAGGTGTCGGATGGGTGAGCGGGAGTTCGCCGAGGTGTTGCGCGAGGCCATTCGGGCCCGCGGACTGGGGCTTGAGCGGATCCGCGAGCGCCTGCTGGCCCAGGGCGTCTCTGTCAGCCTGGCGACATTGAGCTACTGGCAGTCCGGACGGTCGCGGCCCGAGCGGCGCGACTCGCTCGCTGCTGTCCAGCTGCTGGAGTCGGTGCTCGAGGTTCCGGTCGGTACGTTGTCCGCCTCGCTCGGTCCGCCGCGGCGGCGGGGGCGGTGGTTGAGCACGGTGCCGGATCGGCCCGACGTGGCGGCGTACTGGCCAGAACCGGACACGGTCGAGGACGCGGTCAGTGGAGTCGACCTCCGGTGGGATGAGCGGCTGACCCGGATCAGTCAGCACGACCGGGTCTACATCGGCGCGGAGGGCGGCGAGCGCTCGTACCACTCCCGTCAGGTCCTGCGTGCCGAGGCGGACGGACCGGACCGCTGGGTGGTGATCATGCACCTCGACGAGCACGACCGCCCGCTGCCGGCGATCTGGCCGCTCCGGCACTGTCATCTGGGTCGGACGGTACGACGTCCCGCCGACGGACTGCTCGTCGCCGAGCTGCTCTTCGATCGGCCGCTCCGCAAGGGCGAGACCGTGATCACCGAACACGAGCTGGTCAACGTCGCGCCGTACCCACCGGCGACGAACTACGAGCGGAAGTTCCGGCTGCCGGTGCGCGAGTTCGTGCTGGAGATCTGCTTCGACCCGGGGCGACTGCCCGCGGTGTGCACCGGGTTCTCGCAGCTGGACGACGCCGAGGAGATCGTCCGGCCGGTCGACGTCGACACCGAGGTGCATGGCGTCGTCCTGAACTTCGGACCCGGCCGCTACGGCTTCCGCTGGAGCTGGCCGGAGTGAACTGTTAAGCCCCGGAGACTTAACAGTTAAGGGGCTTCCGGCGATTCCGCGCCGTCGTACGACCTTCTACGTTCGGGTCCACCGTCCCCGCCCGAACGCAAGGAGTCCAACCATGAAACGGCATGTGAAAGCGGCGGTCCTGCTCACTGGCGCGCTCGTCGTCATGCCCTGTCAGGCGATCGCCGCCGAACCCGGTCCACAACAGATCTCCGCCAATCTCCCGACGTCACCCGGCCAAGCCGGTCGCTGGATCTCCGATGGCAAGCTGATGGTTGCTGTGGTCAACGAGGCAGCTGCGGACCAAGTCCGCGCGGCAGGCGCCGTACCGAAGCACGTCGCGCGCAGTCAGGGCGAACTGGATCGCCTGTTCGCCCAGGTGGACAAGATCGCGCGGACGCAGCGCGGTCTGCAGAGCTGGGGGATCGATCCGATCGCCAACAAGGTCGTCGTCAAGGCGCGGGATGGCTACGGAGCCTTCGCCGGTCTTGGCGACGGGGTGCAGGTCGTGCGGGTGACCACCGACTTCCGTCAGCAGGCTGGTGAGGTGAACCCGGGTGACCCGTGGTGGCCGGGCGGCGAGAGCAACTGCTCGGTCGGCTTCCCCGCAACGGATGCCCAAGGAAACAAGCACTTCCTGACCGCGGGCCACTGCACCAACGACCCGAACCAGGCCGCGAACGGCGCGAGCGGTCAATCCAACCGGATCGGTACGTCGAACGTCGGCGGAACCCGCAGCGTCAACGTCCGCGAGGGTGACATGGGCGTCGTCGCGGTGATCGAGACCGGCTGGAGCATCTCCCCGAACGTCAACACCTGGGGACAACCGGCCGTCACGGTCACCGGCTCGGCCGACGCGATCGTCGGCGAGACCGTCTGCCACAGCGGCAACACCGCGCCGAACTGGGAGTGCGGCAAGGTCACCGCGATCAACCAGACCATCGACTACGGCAACGTGGTGATCGAGGGGCTGACGACGACCACCGCGTGTTCCCAGGGTGGCGACTCCGGCGGCGCCTGGCTGCGTGGCGACCCGATCCGGGACTTCCAGGTGACGGTCAGCCGGGTCCAGTCGACCGCGAGCGGCCGGACGGTGAGCCCGGTCAAGGTGACGGTCGAGGGCAACCACAGCTGCCTGGAGGACCTCAACATCAACCTCGTCTCCCCGAGCGGCCGGTGGTACTCCCTGCAGCGGTACGGCGGGGCGACGTGCCACCCGATGCCGGCCGGCAAGACGTACGACGTACCGGCTGACGAAACCGCGGCCGGGACATGGACGTTGCGGATCGGCGACAACGGCTACGCCGACACCGGAACCCTCACCAACTGGTCGATCACCCTCTAACCCCTGCACAGGCACCGACCGGCCACCGCAAACGCCGGCCGGTGCACTCCCCGGGACGTGGCGCCCGACGTCGTGGATCGCGTGAGTGCTGGTGGTTGCATGAAGCAGAACCTCGGACACCCTTTGGGGAGTTGGGACATCTGGTCAAATGTCCGAGGTCCCGATGTGCTGTCCGAGGTCCCGACGGTAGCCGTGGCCCGGGATCTCGCCGATGCGGACTCGCCAGACGCCGGATGCGGCGCGAGCCGGGACCTGAGACACCTAACGGCGAGCTGGGACCTGACATAGCAGGTCTCCGCCCACGCTTTCCTGTCCCAGGTCCCGGCAAGGTATCCGGTTCGGGAGTCCCGGAACGTGGACCAATCTGCCCACCTGCCGGCGGCGCGGCACTCCCTGGGAACCCAGTGCGCACTCGGTGCGCATTCTTTAGGCACTTCGCCGAAAACCCTGCGTGGTTTGTCTCGATCGTCTGGTAGGCAAGGGGGTATGGCGATCGAGATCGGGCGGTTCGAGGGTGACTGGGATGAGCTTGTGGAGCTCGTCGACCTGGCGTTCGCTGCGCCGTGGAGCGAGGAGCAACTGGAGGCCGAGCGGCGGGTGTGGGAGCCGGAGCGGAGTACGGTCGCTACCGACGACAAACAGTTGGTCGGGCACACTGGCGCGTTCTCGTTGCGGATGACCGTGCCGGGTGCGCAGATACCGGTGGCCGGGGTGACCCTGGTCGCGGTCCGGCCGACGCACCGGCGCCGCGGGATCCTGCGCGACCTGATGCGTGCCCAGTTGACCGAGATCCACGAGGCGGGCACCGAGCCGATCGCCGCGTTGACCGCGAGCGAGCCGATCATCTACGGCCGGTTCGGGTACGGGCTGGCCTCGGATCACCAGGAGATCGTCATCCGGAAGGCATCCCGTGCGCTGCGGCCGGTGGCCGGCGTGGACGACGTACGGATCAGGACCGTCCCTGTGCGCGAGGCGCTGGCCACCTGTGCGGCGCTGCGCAACGACTTGGCGGTCGACCGGCCGGGCATGTTCCAGCACGACGAGCGGTGGCAGGAGTACGTCGTCGGCGACAACGTCACGAGCAATCCGGCCAACGGCTCGCCGCGACGCTGCGTGATGGCCGAGCGAGACGGTGAGGTGACCGGGTTCGCGTACTACCGGAGCAAACGCGCGGACAAGGGGTTCATCCAGGTCGGCCGGGTCCACGCGATCGACCTCGCATCGCATGTCGCGCTCTGGCGGTTCCTGCTGGAGCCGGACCTGCTGAGCGAGACGCACTGTGGGAACCTCCCATCGGACGATCCGCTGCTCGAGCTGCTGCTCGATGCCCGGGAGGCGTCGCCGATCACGCGGGACGGGCTCGGGGTCCGGCCGGTCGACGTCGGCCGTGCCCTCGCGGCCCGGACGTACGCGCGGGAGATCGACGTGGTGCTCGCGGTCACCGACGACTTCCTGCCGTGGAACGTGGGTAGTTGGCATCTCGCCGGAGGACCGGCCGGGGCGACGTGTGAGGCGACATCGCGGCCGGCTGACCTGACCATCGACGTACGGGATCTGGGCGCGGTCTACCTCGGCAGGCCGTCACTGAGTCGGCTCGGGGCGGCAGGGCTGGTGCAGGAGCACACGTCCGGCGCGCTCGTGGCAGCCTCGGAAGCGTTTTCCGTCAGCCGCCTTCCGTGGCTCGATACGGGCTTCTGATCGGTTAGCCTTCCGAGATGCAGCGGAGCCGTCGGGGAGCGCTGACGCTGGCTGTCGTGCTGATGCTGGGCGTCGCGGCGGTCGGCTTCGTGGTGCTCGCGTCAGCGGGCGGGCCGGTGCGGCCGGTGAGTGAGAGCACCCTTCGGTCCACGCCGCAGCCGGAGCCCACGGACCCCTCGAGCGAAACCGTGCAGGCGCCGACGCCGGCCCCACCCCCGCCCGAGCGGGAGGTGAAGCAGCGGCCGATGCCGGAGTGGCTGCAGGCGCTGTGGCAGGCGTTGGTCTGGCTGGCGGCCGCGGCCGCCGCGGTGTTCCTCGGGTGGTTGATCTACCGGGTCGTCCGCAAGGTCCAGTTGCCTGAAGCCGAGACCGAGGACACCGACTGGGAGCGGATGAAGGCGGACCGGCTCGCGGAGGCGGTCGACACCGGCCTGGCCAGGATCGACTCCGGTACGGCGACCGACGCAGTGATCGCGTGCTGGGTCGCACTGGAGGACGCGGCCGCGTCGGCAGGTGTGGCCCGCGATCCGGCGGAGACTCCGGCCGAGTTCACCGTCCGTGTCCTCGGCGTCGGCGGCATCTCCGAGCCGGAACTCGTCCGCCTCGGCGAGCTCTACCGCGAGGCCCGCTACTCCACCCACGGCTCCTCGGAACAAGCCCGCGCCGAGGCCCGATCCGCCCTCCTCCGCCTACGCAACGAGCTGGCCGCGTCCAACGCAGGGGTGGCCGGATGACGTCGTCATACCAGTGGACGCCGTTGGAAGACTCACAGCGGCAGGGGGAGGGGCAGCCGCGGGGGCGGTCTGTGCGGTTGAACAAGGTGATCGTGCAGCACGTTGGAATCACCGTGCTCGGGAGCTTGCTGCTGGTCGGGGCGTTCGGGGTGGCGGGGATGTCGCCGCGGCCGTTGTGGTTCGTCGCGACGGCGCTCGCGCTCGGGTTCGGGTCGCTGGCGGTCCGGCTGATCGTGCCGCAGGTGCTGGAGACCAACTGGCCGGCGCGGCACGACGAGCGACTGGCCGCGCTGCGGCACCGGAGCAACGACAACCGGACCCAGTTCATCGCCACCTGGTTGCAGGAGGCCAGCCGTGAGCGCCGTGCGGGTGAGGGATCGCAGATGTTCGCCCGCCGGATCCAGCCGCTGCTGCTGGAGCTGACCACCGACCGGTTGGTGCACCGCCACGGCGTCGACCCGGTACAAGAGCCGGAGAAGGCCCGCGAGATCACCGGCGAGCAGTTGTGGAGCCTGATCACCGGGGACGAGAAGCGCACCGCGTCCTTCGACGAGATCGAGTACGCCGTCCAGACCATCGAGAAGCTGTGAGGAACCGTGTCTGATCCAGAACTGCGCACCGAGGACGCCGGGCGGGAGCTCGCGGTGGAGGAGGTTTCGGCGCTCAGCCGGGAGGTGCTGGATCGGGTGAGCGAGGCGGTGGTCGGGAAGACCGGCGCACTGGAGCTGGTGCTGGCTGGGATCCTCGCCGGCGGACATGTCCTGCTCGAGGATTATCCAGGGCTGGCGAAGACGCTGGCGGCGCGGTCGTTCGCGCAGGCGTTGGGGTTGGAGTTCCGGCGGGTGCAGTTCACACCGGACCTGTTGCCCTCGGACGTGACCGGCGCCTTCGTGTACGACCAGAAGGAGTCCGAGTTCGTCTTCCGGCCGGGCCCGATCTTCACCGGCTTGCTGCTGGCCGACGAGATCAACCGGACCCCGCCGAAGACGCAGGCCGCGCTGCTGGAGTCGATGCAGGAGCACCAGGTCACCGTCGAGGGCCAGACCTTCCCGCTGCCCACCCCGTTCCACGTGCTCGCAACCGCGAACCCCGTCGAGTACGAAGGCACCTACCCGCTCCCCGAGGCCCAGCTCGACCGCTTCATGCTGCGGATCGGTTTCGGGTACCCGAGCGCCGCGGAAGAGTGGGAGGTACTGCGCCGCCGGATGAGCCGCCGCAAGGAGGATCAGACCGTCGAGCCGGTCACCGACGCGGCCGGACTGCTCGCCGCACAACGCGCGATCGAGATCGTCACGGTCGACGACACTGTCGGTCAGTACTGCGTCGACCTCGCGGCCGCGACCCGTCGCGACTCGCAGGTCCTCGTCGGTGCGTCGCCGCGTGGATCGCTCGCGTTGTTGCTGACGGCACGTTCGTACGCCGTGATCCAGGGCCGGGACTACGTCGTACCGGAGGATGTGAAGGCGGTCGCCGTACCGGCGCTGGCGCATCGGATCACGGTTCGTCCGGAGCTCTGGCTGCACGAGGTGACCGGTGCGACCGTCGTACGGACTGTCCTCGGCTCGGTCCCGACTCCGCCTACCGTCGTGGGCGCATCCCGGTGAAGTGGCAGCCGACACACGCTCAGATCCGGGCGGTTTGTGCGGCTGGGCTGTTGCTGCTCGTGGCGGTGCTGGCCCGGCGGCCCGATGCCGCCGTACTCGGGCTGCCGTTGGCGTTCGTCGCTGTGTGGGGGCGGTACTTCCGGCCGCGGGAAGAGCCTGAGGTACACACCGAGCTCGATTCGGATGTGCTGTTCGAGGGGCAGGCGACGACGTACCGGCTGCGCGTCGCCGGGACGATCGATCCCGATATCGATCTGATCGTGGCGGCACTGCCGCGGACGCAGTGGTTCCAGTACGACCCACCGCAGGCCGCGGTCGCCGAGCCGGTGACCGACGGCGTGGTGACGCTCGAGGTCGGGCTGCGGTCGAAGCGGTGGGGTACGCGTGCGGTGGAGCGGCCGACCGTTGTGGCGACCTCGGTGCTCGGTGCGTATCGGATCCCGGTCACATCGGTGGAGCCGCTCGCCGTGACCACGTTGCCGTTGCGCGAGGGCTTCGAGGCGGTCGACTCCGTACCGCGTCCGGCTGGTCTGGTCGGGTTGCACCGGTCGCGGCGACCTGGTGAAGGGACCGAGCTGGCCGGCGTACGGCCGTTCCGGACGGGGGACCGGCTGCGGCGGATCAACTGGGCTGTGTCGGCGCGGACTCGTGAGCTGCACGTCACGTCGACCTGGTCCGACCGCGACACCGAGGTGGTGATCCTGCTCGACACCGGCGGTGAGATCGGTGTGAGCGAGGGGATCGACGGGCGGTCCAGCAGCCTGGACACCGGCGTACGGGCGGCCGCGTCGATCGCTGAGCACTATCTCCGCCACGGCGACCGGGTCCGCCTGATCGACACCGGGAACCTGGTGCGCGGCGTGCGCTCCGGCAGCGGGCGCGGGCATCTGCGCCGGATCCTGGACGCGTTGGTCCATGCGGATCGCCGCGGCCGGCAGCAGGACGAGCAGCAACTCGTGCGACGCAACCGGATCAGGTCCGACAGCCTCGTCGTGGTGCTCAGCCCACTGCTGAGACAGGCGATTCTCGGGTACGTCGTGACGCTCGTGCACTCGGGTTGCACAGTCATCGCCGTGGACACGCTGCCTCCGGACGTCGCGTCGGTGATCGATCTCGACGAGCACGACGTACGCGCCTGGCCGCTCGCCTGGCGGTTGCGGATGCTCGAGCGGCGTGGCGAACTCGACCGACTCAGCGACTTGGGCGTCCCCACCGTCCCCTGGCGCGGCGCCGGCACCCTCGACGAGGTACTGCGGGATGCATCGCGGCTGGCGGCTGCACCGAGGATCAGATCATGAACGAGCGAAGCGAGTTCATCATCAAGCACAGTCTCCCTCGTGCCTCATCGGCGCCCGGAGCGAAGCGAGGACGTCGATGAGCTTCGCCGAGAAGATCAGCTTGTGGCTGGCGCAGTTGCGGGCCTCGGGGCGGGCTGCGCAGTTGGCGCGGCTGACCATCGCGGTCGCGGGCGGGGTGGCGTTGCTGGTGTCGGCGATCCAGTCATGGGATCAGCTGGATCTGATCCCGCTGATCGCGATTCCTATGCTGCTGGCGACGGTCGTGCTACCGGACTCGTTGGCCGGGTTGATCTTCATCGGAACGGTCGCGATCGGGTGGCTGGTGCGGGCGCCGAGTGAGGTGAGCTGGAGTCTGGTGCTGACCGGGATCGCCTTGCTGGTGGTGCATCTGGCGACCGCGTTCACCGCACAGCTTCCGTCGTACGCGCTGGTGCACCAGCAGGCGCTCCGCCGTTGGTTGTTGCCGGGGGCAATCGCCTTGCTGCTCGGGCCGGTGGTTGCGGTCGCGGCCGCGCTGATCCAGGGCGCCGACGTGCCGGGTTCGCTGCTCGTCACCGTCACCGCACTCGTCCTCGCCACCGCGACGATCTGGTTCGCCGCCGGCCAGAAGGTCGGGCGGGACTAGTCCTCCGGGTCGTGAAAGGTCGCGGAGATCTCGTCGGCCCAGGGGAGGCTGATCGCGTCCGGACCGAGGACCTGCATGGCCGACATCACGGTGAGCAGCATGCCGGTGGAGAGAAACACCCTGGCCTCCTCGGGTGATGCCCCGGTGACCTCGCGAACGAGCCGGTAGATGCCGCCGAAGCGCTCGCGGACGACGTCGCCGATGGCGGGCTCGCCGCTGGCCGAGAAGCCGTGCAGGAGGACGAGCAGGAGTTCGCGCTCGGCCATCAGCTCGTTGTAGCTGTGGCCGAGGCTGGCCAGCGTCGGCTCACGCTCCGCGGCCTGGCGGAAGGTCTGCTCGATGGTGTCGCAGACGGTCTGCACCGCGGCCAGGAAGAGCTGCTGCTTGGTGCCGAACAGGCGGATCACGTACGGCTGGGAGACGCCGGCCAGCCGGGCGATCTCGTCCGTCTTCGTGCCGTTGTACCCGGACGCGCCGAACGCCTGCACCGCCGCCCGCAGCACCTCCTCACCACGCTCAGCCGCCGTCAGCCGCACCCTCGCACCCATGTCTCTCCTTCCAAGTCCCTTGACATGTTATCAGTCGATGCATACTTTGGTCATCAAGCTTGTTATCAGTGGATTACAACTAGGAGTTCATCATGACGTCGACCGCTCTCGATGAGAGGCTCGAACCCCCTGCGTCACCGGGTCGCAAGGCCGGGCTGGGCGCCGTACTGACCGCGGTGGGCATCCCTACCTTCATGGTCACGCTGGACAACCTGGTCGTGACGAACGCGCTGCCGGTGATCAAGGCCGAGCTCGGTGCGTCGCTGTCCGACCTGCAGTGGTTCGTGAACGCGTACACGCTGTCCTTCGCGGCCCTGCTGCTGACCGCGGCCGCGATCGGTGACCGGCTCGGCCGCCGGCGGATCTTCATCGCCGGGATCGCGCTGTTCACGCTCGCCTCGGCCGCCTGTGCGCTGGCGACCGAGCCGTGGATGCTGATCGGCGCTCGGGCGATCCAGGGCGTCGGTGCGGCAGCGGTCATGCCGTTGTCGCTGACGCTGCTGGCGGGCGCCGTACCCGAGAAGATGCGGAGTGCCGCGATCGGGATCTGGGGCGGCATCTCCGGTCTGGGCGTCGCCGTCGGCCCGCTGGTCGGCGGAGCAGTTGTCGACGGCATCAACTGGCAGTGGATCTTCTGGCTGAACGTGCCGGTCGGTGTGGTCGCCGTACTGCTCGCCGCTCGGGTTCTGAGCGAGTCCCGGGGTACGGCGCAGCGGCTGGACCTGGCTGGGTTGGTCCTGGCTACGGGCGGCGTACTGGCGATCGTCTGGGGAGTCGTGCACGGTGCTGACGACGGCTGGACGTCGGGCGGCGTACTCGGGTCGCTGGTCGGCGGGGTGGCGCTGCTGGCCGCGTTCGTGGCGTGGGAGCGTCGTACCGCGGCTCCGATGCTGCCGCTGCGGTTGTTCTCGGTACGGGCGTTCAGCGTCGTGAACATCACCGCGTTCACGTTCTCGGTCGGCGTCTTCGGCTCGGTGTTCCTGCTGGCGCAGTTCTTCCAGGTGGTGCAGGGCTACAGCCCGCTCGAGTCCGGCGTCCGGACGATGCCGTGGACGATGGCGCCGATGGTGGTCGCACCGATCGCCGGGATGATCGTCGACCGGGTCGGGGCGCGGGTGCTGATCGCGACCGGACAGGTGTTCCTCGCGGCAGCGCTCGGCTGGATCGCGTTGATCACCACGGCCTCGACGCAGTACGGCGAACTGGTGCTGCCGTTCATCCTGGCCGGTATCGGGATGGGCCTGACCTTCGCGCCGTCGGCGAGCGTCGTGATGGCGAGCGCTTCCGACGCCGACCGCGGCGTGGCGTCCGGGACCAACAACACGATCCGCGAGGTCGGTGTCGCGATGGGCGTCGCCGTACTCGCGTCCGTCTTCGCGTCAGCCGGCTCGTACGAGTCGCCGACCAGCTACGCCGACGGGCTCATCCCCGCGGTCTGGACCGGCGCCGCCATCGTCGCCGCAGGGGCGGTCGTCGCCCTGCTCCTCCCGGGACGCAAGCGCTGACATTAAGGTGTCTGCGTGCTGGGTGCAGATGACGTACGACGGATCGCGCTGTCCTTCCCGGAGACGGTGGAGAAGGAGCGCTGGGGTCACCCGACCTTCGATGTGGCCGGCCGGATGTTCATCACCATCCCCGACGACCAGACGTCGTTTGCGGTGCGGTGTCCCCGGCTGGAGCGGGACGAGCTGATCGCGGCGGAACCCGACAAGTTCTGGGTTCCGCCGCACGAGGCAGGTTCGAACTGGGTTCGCGCCCGCCTGTCCGCCCTCGAGGACGCCACCGAACTCCACGACATCCTCATCGACTCCTGGCGCCAGGTCGCCCCATCCGAACTCCACGACCACTGAGTCGAGCAACCACCGCACCACGGCTCGAGTGCCATGCCGAGCAATACAGGCTGGTGTGAGGCGTTTGGGCGTTGCCCGGCCGGCGGGATTCCTGAGCCGGAGAGGGTCTGCCGTGGTGATCTCGGGAGGGTTTCTTGCAGATACGGGGGTGGAGACCTCCCATGTCGCGGCGCTCGGAGCCGCGAACCTCGATCGCCGAGGCCATCCACCCCACCTCGCTCGCGGGAGCCCCAGAGCTGCGTCATCCCCTGGTGAATGCGAGGGGTCAGCCCACCGCACGGTGGGTTGGCCAACCAGAATCCGGTGGGCCAACCCACACTCTGGTTGGCTAACCCACCACAGCGGCATCGGCCCGACGGCAGTACCAGGCCGGATAGTTGCTGTCCACGGTTCCGGCGATCACGGGTGATCCGGGCCGGCGTGTGCAGTTCGACAGGAGGTGTCCGGCGATCGAGCAGGTTACCGGTCTGCTCAGGCGTGCGTCGGCGGCAGTGGCCGCATACATCCTGTCGAACTGCAGGCCAGCCGCCGCTTACGACCCCAACGTTCCTTGACGCAGCACTAGTATCGCGGCGTGCCTTTGCTCGTCGATCCGGCCTTGCCACGGGGGACACTGCGGGACGCCGCGCAGCCGCGTCTGGCGACCAACGACGGGCTGGTACTGCGGCCGTGGCGGGGGAGCGACGCCGCGGCGGTGCGGACCGCGTTCGCCTGCCCTGACATCCAGCGTTGGCACGTACGGCGACTCGACACTCTCGAGGAGGCAGGTGAGTGGGCCGGGCAGTGGGCCGACTGCTGGGACTCCGAGGCAGCGGCGAGCTGGGCGGCTGTCGATGCAGACGACCAGCCGCTCGGCCAGGTCGGACTGCGCAACATCTCTCTGGCCGAGGGCTCAGCCGCCTTGTCCTACTGGGTGACCCCGGCGGCCCGGGGCCGAGCCATCGCCGCGAGATCAGTGGAAGCCTTGTCCGCCTGGGCTTTCGGGCAGATCGGGTTCAACCGGCTGGACATCCACCACTCCACCGCCAACACCGCGTCCTGCCGGGTCGCCGAGCGCACCGGGTACAGGCTCGAGGGAACGCTGCGCCAAGCGATCAAACACGCCGACGGCTGGCACGACTGGCACCTCCACGGCCGCCTGCACACCGACACCTGAGCGACCACCTGGAGAAAATTTGGCCGGCGGTGTCGGATCGGGGTGGAAGTGTTCGTTGCAGAGGTGAGCGGGGGCGCTCGCCTCCGCTACTGACAGACTGTGAGTACGGCGTGACGCCTGACGTCGGCGTTGGCGTCGTACTCGCCGGACAACCGAGGAAAGGCACTATGAAGCTTCTTCTCACTTCCGCTGGCATCAAGAACGCGAGCATCCAGGACGCGTTGGTTGAGCTGCTGGGGAAACCGATCGCCGAGTCCGATGCCCTCATCATCCCCACCGGCATCTACCCCTTCCCCGGCGGGCCGCGCTTCGCTTGGCGGGCGATCAGTGGCGAGGGTGCATCGGCGTTGGCTGGATTGGGCTGGAAATCGTTGGGGATCCTGGAGCTTTCGGTGCTACCAAGCATCGACGAGGATGCTTGGGTGCCAACGGTCCGCGACACCGACGCACTGCTGGTGTGGGGTGGCGACCCACTGTTCATCGCGAACTGGATGCGGCGCTCCGGGTTGACCGATCTCCTGCCGACGCTGCGCCCCGAGGCGGTCTACGTGGGGGTGAGCGCCGGGGCGATCGCCGCTACCTCCACCTTCGTCGAGACCTACCCCGAACCGCCCCGCGGGACCGATGGACCGCTGAAATCGGAGGACGTCGTCTTCTCCACGCCCCAGGGTGACGTCGACAGAATCCTGGTCACGGGACAGGGCGCGGGACTCGTTGACTTCGCGGTGATTCCGCACCTGGACCACCCGGACCACCCCGACGCTTCCATGCCCAACGCGGAGAAGTGGGCGGCACACATCCCTGCGCCGACCTACGCGATCGACGACCAGACCGCCATCAAGGTGACCGACGGCACCATCGACGTCATCTCCGAGGGCCACTGGAAGCTGTTCCCGTAGCGGGCCCCCGGCAGAACCGGTCGCTTCGACAAACGACGCTCAAGCGCGTGTGATGTGGTACGCCTCGAAGATCCGCGCTTGGCCTGTGCACGAGACGACGTCGATGACGGTTGCTTCTACGAAACCTCCACCGACCTCTACCTCGTCGCCCAGCCGGCAGGCCAGCTGTCCAGTCGCATCAATCAGGGCAGGTGTGCCGTCACGGAGCGCGACACTCCAGCCTGGAGGCCAGGCCACATCGATGTCGACGAGCCTGTCGGTGCCGCCAGGAGTGCCGATTGGGGTGCGGACCACCAGGCAGTTCGTTGACGTGTCGATCTCGATGGTTCCGACCAACCTGGCCTGCATCGCCACGACAGGGACTTCACGTTGAACAGTCAACCCAGGCATCGGACCACCGTGGCTCTGCTTCTCGCCGCGATTCATCAGACCATCTCAAGAGGCCAGTTGCTGCGGTGTGCGGCGGGTGTGGGTCAGGTGCCGCTGCCGTAGGGGCGGGTGATGATTTCCAGCCAGTGGCCGTCGGGCCCTTCCCAGTAGAGGCCTCGGCCGCCGTCGCCGTGGTTGATCTCTTGGGGTTGGCGCTTGAAGGGGTCGGCCCACCACTGGCGGCCGTCGTCCCGCAGGCGACCGAGGATGAGGTCGAACTCCTCCTCGCTCACCAGGAAGGCGTAGTGCTGGCCGTGGATCTCGCCTTCGGTGTCCATGAAGTCCAGGCTCGCCGCGTTGTCCAACTTCAGCTCGGCGAACGGGCCATAGGCTTTCGCCTCCGGTAGCCCGAGTACCTCGGCGACATCGCGAGCCGCAGCCCAGCGGTCCTTCACGTGCACGATCGTGTGGTTCAGCTCAACACTCATCGGACTCCCCCCGGATACCGGTCATCAGCAGGCGCGTGCCCACCACTGTGCACCCCCGAACCCGTCTCCGTGAAGACCGGGTGCGGGGGTGCGACCGTTAGCTGACGTTGTTGGGGGAGGCGCTGAAGGTGTTGCAGGTGGCGGGGTTGCCGGTTTTGAAGGACTGGCCCATGAAGCGGGCCTGGCTGGCCTTGCTGCCGTGGGTGCCCTCGTTCGGCTTGTCGCCGGCGGTGACGACCCACTTGTTCCACACCTGCAGCATCAGCCCGTTGATCGGGTAGCTGCGTTTGTTGACGGCGAGGAAGACACCGGCGAAGCAGTTCGCCTGGAGTTCGGTACGGCGATTCATCCGCAACCGGTCGGCGTACGAGTTGGCGTCGTACTTGAGATCGTGAGCGGCCTCGAGGATGCCGGTGAGCTCCTGGACGTGGTGGCCGTACTCGTGCGCGATCGAGCGGGTGTACCACATCCGCGAGTACGCCTTCGACTCCGCGTCGGGGTACTCCATGTAGGTCTTCACGAAGACGTCGACCTTCATGTACATCGTCTGGTTCGACGGGCAGTAGAACGGCACCGCGACCGGGCCGCTGCCGCACGGAGTGCTGTAGCTGCTGCCCGCCCAGTACGTCATCTTCGGCGCCTGGAACTTGTAGCCGGCCTTGGCGACCAGGGGCGCCCAGCCCTGGTCCAGGCACGGCTTGACCGCGGCCCAGTACGCGGCCGCGTTGCGCTGGTTGGTCGGGCGGACCCGCGGCTCACGGCAGTTCGTGGTCGCCATCTGGCCGACCGTGTACAGCTTGTTCTTGGCGACGACGTCGATGGCCGCCGGCTCCTCGCCGTTCGTGCTGGTGCTGGTCGGCTGCTCCGTCGGCTCTTCGGTTGGCTCGGAGGTGGAGGTCGGGGAGGGCGTGTAGCGGCCCGTGCTGACCGGCGGGGTGTAGTCGTCGTCGGCGTTCTTCTTGACCGTGTTCCAGACGAACAGGCCGGCGACCGCCACCGCGAGAAGACCGAGCACCAGGACGGCGGGTCCCTTCGACTTCTTCTTCGGTCGCTGCGGTTGCCACCCGGGCTGGAAACCAGGCTGGAAGCCGGGGCCACCCGGTCCGCCGAAGCTGGGTCCCCAGCCGAACCCCTGCCCCTGCTGCGGCGCCACGGAGCCCGGTCCGTACTGCGGCTGCCCGCCGTACTGGCCGGGTGGCGGACCGTAAGGGCCCGGGGGACCCTGCGGCGGGCCCGGCTGCTGGTACGGCGGGTACTGCGGATTCTGTCCCTGCGGACCGCCGAACGGTGTCTGGCTCAACCCCGTTCCCTTCCCTCAACGTCGAAAAGCTGCACTGGACAGCGACGGCCACAGTATCGGCAGAAACGGTCAGCCGAGCGGGGGGCCTGCGGGGTAGGGTCGGCCAGGTGACAGATGCCACTGTTCCTAACAGCCCGATCGACCAGCTCTCCGAGCGCTACCTCGAGGAGTACGTCGAGCTGTCGCCGACCGCGGCGACGTTCATGGGGATCGAGGGCCACGACCACGAGTTGCCGGACTTCACCCCGTCCGGGTTCGAGGCGCGGATCGACCTGACCCGGCGGTCCCTGGCCGAAGCCCAGTCCACCGCGACCGGCAGCGCCCGCGAGGAGGTCGCCAAGGACGCGTTCCTGGAGCGGCTCGGTCTGGAGCTGGAGACGTACGAGGCCTGCGTTCCGCAGCACCAGCTGAACGCGATCGCCTCCGTCCCGGCCGAGATCCGGCAGGTGTTCGACCTGATGCCGACCGCGACCGAGCAGGACTGGGAGACGATCGCGACCCGGCTCAACCAGGTCGGTACGGCGCTGGACGGCTACCGCGAGACGCTGCTCGAGCAGGCCGGGCACGGCCGGGTGTCGGCGCTGCGGCAGGTGAACGACCTGGCCAACCGGATCGGCAGCTGGACCGGCGCCGACGGTGACGACTTCTTCGCCGGGCTCGCCGCCCAGGCGCCGGACAGCGCGGTGAAGGCGAGCGTGGAGGCGGCGGCCGCGTCGGCGCGGAAGGCGTACGAGCAGTTCGGTGGCTGGCTGACCGCCGAGATCGCGCCGCGGGCGCCGGAGAAGGACGCCTGCGGTCGTGAGGTGTACGAGCTTGCCTCCCGCAACTTCCTCGGTGCGACCATCGACCTGGAGGAGACCTACGCCTGGGGCTGGGAGGAGCTGGCCCGGATCGAGGGCGACATGCAGGCGATCGCGGCCGAGCTGACCGGCGGCGACCGCGGTATCGAGGCCGCCGCGGCGATCCTGGACAACGACCCGGCCCGCAAGATCCACGGCAAGGACGCGTTCCGGGACTGGATGCAGCAGCTGGCCGACGCCGCCGTGACCGAGCTGGGCGGCACCCACTTCGACATCCCGGACGAGATCCGCACCATCGAGTGCATGATCGCGCCGACCTCGGACGGCTCGATCTACTACACGCCGCCGAGCGAGGACCTGACCACCCGGCCGGGCCGGATGTGGTGGGCGGTGCCGAACGGTGTCGAGGACTTCGCCACCTGGCGCGAGGTCACCACCGTCTACCACGAGGGCGTGCCCGGGCATCACCTCCAGTGCGCCCAGACGATGCTGCGCACCGACCTGCTGAACCGCTGGCAGCGGATCGCCTGCTGGGTCTCCGGTCACGGCGAGGGCTGGGCTTTGTACTCCGAGCGCCTGATGGAGGAGCTGGGCTACCTCGAGGAGCCGGGAGCGCGGTTCGGGATGCTGGACGCGCAGGGATTCCGGGCGGCCCGGGTGATCATCGACATCGGTATGCACCTGGAGCTGGAGATCCCGCGGGACAACCCGTTCGGCTGGCGCCCGGGTGAGCGGTGGAACGCCGAGCTCGGGTTCGAGTTTCTCCGGGCGCACTGCCGGATGGAGGTCGAGTTCCTGCGTGCCGAGCTCAACCGCTATCTCGGCTGGCCCGGGCAGGCACCCTCGTACAAGGTGGGCGAGCGGATCTGGCTGCAGGCGCGGGACGAGGCCAAGCAGCGCAAGGGATCCGCGTTCGATCTGCGTGCCTTCCACTCCGACGCGCTGAACCTCGGCTCGATCGGGCTCGACCCGCTCCGTCGCGCCCTCGTCAAGCTGTGAGCGTCCGGTTCGTGCTCGCGTCGGCGTCGCCGGCGCGGCTGAAGACGTTGCGCGGCGCCGGGGTCGAGCCGGAGGTGATCGTCTCCGGGGTCGACGAGGACGACATCACCGCCGAGAACCCGGGTGAACTCGCGCGCCTGCTCGCGACGCTCAAGGCCCGGGCCGTGGTCGCCAGTCTGACCGAGCACGCGACCGTGCTCGGCTGCGACTCGGTCCTCGAGATCGACGGCGAGCCTTATGGCAAACCCGGTACGCCGGAGGCCGCGAAGGAGCGGCTCCGGTCGATGCGCGGCCGGACTGGCGTACTCCACACCGGGCATTGCCTGATCGACACCAACTCGAAGCAAGAGCTGCGTGAGCTCGAGTCGACCACGGTGTACTTCGCCGACCTGACCGACGAGGAGATCGACGCGTACGTCGCCACCGGCGAACCGCTCGTGGTGGCCGGCTCGTTCACCGTCGACGGGCTCGGCGGCCCGTTCGTCACCGGGATCGAAGGCGACTACCACAACGTGGTCGGCGTATCCCTGCCGTTGCTGCGCCGGATGCTGGCCGAGGTCGGCATCAGCTGGCCGGCGCTCTGGCAGTCGTCGCCGCGGATCGAGTACGACGAAGCCGAGGCCGAGAGGTACGACGACACCCGCGGCGGACCCGTTCGCGCCCAGGCCGCCGCGGAGGCGGTCGACTCCCTGCTGCCAAAGGGCGGACGGGTTCTCGAGCTCGCTGTCGGGACCGGTATCGTCGGCGCCGAACTCGTTGCTCGTGGCAACCTCGTGCACGGGGTCGACCTGTCCACCGCGATGCTCCGGCACGCCCGGGTCCGGCTGCCTGGTCACGTCGCGGCGGCCGACGCGGCCACGCTGCCGATCGCCGACCGTCGCTGCGACGCGGTCGTCGCCATCTGGTTGCTGCACCTGCTCGACGACAGCGAGCCGATCATCGCCGAGGTCGCCCGCGTCCTCCGCCCGGACGGTGTCTTCATCACCACCACCGAGAAGTCCGACGCCAGCCGCTACGCCGACGGCCGCGCCCCGAACGAGTCCCGCTCCCAGGACGCCCTCTCCCTCCTCGTCGCCACAGCGACCCGTCACGGCCTCACCCTCGACGCCGCGACCACCTTCCCCGGCCCACCCCGCAACACGGATCAGTCCCCGCTGTATCCGTTGGTCCGATTCCGCCGTACCTGACCTATCGTTCGCCTGGTGAACGAGTACATCGACGGCGTCCGGGTGCTGCGGCACAGCGGTACGCAGAGCCACACCGACGTCACCTTGACCTTTGCAGTCGGCTCGCGGGACGAGACGCTGCGGACCATCGGGGTCGCGCATGTGCTCGAGCACCTGGCGATGCACGCCGTCCGCGGGCTGCCGATCGAGATGAACGCCGAGGTCGATCTGATGACCACCACGTTCGTCGCCTCCGGGTCGGCGGCGCGGGTGGGGGAGTTCCTGACGGGGTTGTGCCGTGCGCTCGCAGAGCCGCCGGTCGAGCGGCTGGCGGTGGAGGCCGGTGTGCTCGCGGCTGAGGACGGTCACGTCGCGCATCCGGTGGTGGCGCAGTTGCTGAACGTGCGGTACGGCGCTCGCGGCCCGGGGCTCGCCTGGTTGGAGGGGCCTGGGTACGACGGGCTGACGCCGGAGCACGTCACCACGTTCGCCCGGACGTGGTTCGTACCGTCGAACGCCGTACTGCAGGTGAGCGGTCCCCTGCCGGACGGACTGAAGCTCGAGCTGCCCAGCGGGTCCGCGCCGACCCGGGTTCATCCCGTCGGGCGCTCGTTCGACGGTCCGACCGTGGTCGGGTACGGCATGCCGGCGGCCGGTGTACTGCTCACGGTCCCGCCGGACGACGACGTACGGATCTCCACCCTGACGATCGACGTACTGCGGCACCGGGTCGAGGAGGAATGTCGTCACGTCGGCGGGCACAGCTATGACATCGGTGCCGACCTGGTTGCCGGTCCGGGAGGGAGCAGCGACTGGGTCGTGTACGCCGAAGCCCGGGAGGGCAGCGAGGAGGCGGTGGCCCGGGCGTTCGTCGAGGCGCTGACCGACCTCACCGAGAACGGTCCGACCGAGGCGGAGCTCGCGTTCCAGATCGCTCGGTGTCAGGAACGTCTCGACGCCGACGAGCCCGAGTTGCGCCGTACCTTCAGCAACACGATGGGCCGGATGTTCGGCGAAGACGAGCTCGCGCCGGTCGACCGGGATCGATTGGCCGGACTGCAGCCGGCCGAGGTTGCCGCCGTACTGAAGGCTGCGCTTCCTGCCGCGGTCGGCTATGCCTACGAAGAGGCCCTGGAGGTGTGGGAGCAGGCCGGGTTCCGCCGGGGATCGGTCTGCCCGGTGATCCCGGAGTTGCCGGCCGGCAAGACGTTCAAGCCGCCGTTCGCGGCGCGTGCGTTCGTCAAGGAAGCCCGCTCGATGCTCTGGGTGCGAACCGACACAGCCCTGGTACTGCGGGATGACGACGGCATTCACGAGATCCGCTGGGACGAGATCGCCGGCGTGATGCGCAGCGAGGACGGCACGACGATCGTCCTGGGCCTGAACGGCTGCGCGATCCCGATCGACTCCGACATGTTCCGCGGCGCCGACACCCTGATCACCGAACTCACCGACCGAGTCCCGCAGGCACTCTGGTTCGACGAGACGAAGCTCGAGGTCTAGGCGGTCAGCCCCGACTTCTTGTCGAGGAGTTGGAGCAGGTCGTGGGCGGCCAGCTCGACGGCTTTGTGACGCCACTCGGAGGCGCGGTAGACGGACGCGATCAGGGCGGTCCGGTGGATCCGCCGGAAGTCACCGATGACGAAGCCATACCGGGCCTTGGTCTCGTCCTGCGGGCCGACCGTGAGGCCCAGGTGCCAGGCGCCGTACTCCTCCCAGCTGTGGTTCTCCAGATACGCGTTCTGCTGCTCCGCCCGAGGCTGCACCTCACCCCAGTCGCTGTCCAGCACGTACTGCCGGCCCTCGATCAGCCGCTTGGCCTGCTCGACCGCCGCCGCATTGACCTCGTACTTGGCCATACCGCGATTGTGACAGGCAAACGCGGAATGAACTGTTCATTGCGCGTACGTCGGGAGTGGCCGGGACGAACCGGGAGGCTGCGAGCGTTGGGTGATGGCCGACAAGCAGGTGCACGATCGGGTGTGGGAGCTGCTGCAGCGGATGCGCGACTCCGCCGAGTACGTCGGACGGTTCTACGGCGGAGGGCGACTGCAACGGCCCGACCTGGCGCGACCGCTGGTCGACCGGCATCGGCGCGGGGTGCACACGTCAGGCCGCCCGGTGATCTACGGCGCGGAGGAGCACCAGGCGCTCAAGGACTGGATCACGCCCAAGCGGTTCGGTCGCCGGCCGGGTGCGGAGGCCAAGGAGCAGCACGACAACTGGGCGATCCGGCGGGCCACGCTGATCGGATCGCTCCGGACTGCGGTGGGGACGGCTGACGGGCGGTACGGCGGAATGCAGGAAGCCGTCACCAATGCCTGGATCGCGGCGCATCTCGATCGAGTGGTGGACGATCTGCGCGGCAGCGGGCACCTGCCGTCGAACGCGGCGGAGTTCAGGCTTGAGTGGGACACCGCCGGTGACGACGAAAAGCAGCGGTTGCTGGCTGACATCCATCCGAACGCGCCGACGGCGTACGCCTTCGCCGAAGCTGTCGGTGAGCGAGCCGGCATGTCGGCCGAACGCACGCTGCACTGGCTGAACAACGCGCCGCCCTACGCGACCGCCGACGTCGCCGCGGGCCTTCTGATGCGCGACTCCGAGCAGAGCGCGACGGTGAAGGCTGAGGTCTCTCAGCTCATTCGAACCGAGTTCGAGAACGCGACGCCAGGTCGTCGTACCGCCGAACTGGCGATCGAGTTGATCGACCGGCCTGCGGTGCGCGAGCAGGCCGAGATCCAGCTCGACCCACGCGTCGGCGTAAAGGCGCCGGGCAGCCCGAGCAACGGCGCCGGCCAAGCCACTTCTGGAACGGCTACCCCGGCGACGAGCCCCGGACGATCGTTAGGGATGGGCTGACGCGCGCCACTGGCCTGGACCCGGGTGGAAGGGCTGACGGGCGTTGCGCCAGTAGGTCGCCCAGTTGCTGGCCCGCTCCGGTTCGGCCGGTACGACGGTTGCCGCCGAGCGGGTCGTGATGACGACGACCAGCGCGGCGAGCTCCTCGGGGGTCGGGTCGCCCTTGGTGACCCGCAGGATCTCGCTCACAGTGGGATGTTCCCATGCTTCTTGGGCGGCAGGGTGTCGCGTTTGGTGCGGAGCAGGCGGAGGGCGCGGATGATCTCGGCGCGGGTTTCGCTGGGTTTGATGACCGCGTCGATGTAGCCGCGCTCGGCCGCGACGTACGGGTTGGCCAGGTGGTCCTCGTACTCGGTGATCAACTGCTGGCGACGGGCCTCGGGGTCATCCGCGGCGGCCAGTTCCCGGCGGTACAGGATGTTCACCGCACCCTGCGCGCCCATCACCGCGATCTGGGCGGTCGGCCAGGCGATGTTCATGTCCGCGCCCAGGTGCTTCGAACCCATCACGTCGTACGCGCCGCCGTAGGCCTTGCGGGTGATCACGGTGATCATCGGCACGGTCGCCTCGGCGTAGGCGTAGATCAGCTTGGCGCCGCGGCGGATGATGCCGTTCCACTCCTGGTCGGTGCCGGGCAGGAACCCGGGTACGTCGACGAACGTGAGGATCGGCAGGTTGAACGCGTCACAGGTCCGGACGAACCGGGCCGCCTTCTCGGACGCGTCGATGTCCAGGGTGCCGGCGAACTGCATCGGCTGGTTCGCCACCACGCCGACCGGGCGGCCCTCGACCCGGCCGAAGCCGACGATCATGTTCGGCGCGAACAGCGTCTGCACCTCGAGGAAGTCGCCCTCGTCCAGCACCGCCTCGATCGCGGTGTGCATGTCGTACGGCTGGTTCGGCGAGTCCGGGATCAGGGTGTCCAGGGCCAGATCGGTCTCGGTGGGTTCCAGGTCGGCGGCGAAGTCGTAGACCGGCGGGTCTTCCAGGTTGTTCTGCGGCAGGTGACCGACCAGCGCCTTCACCCACTCGATCGCGTCCTCCTCGTCGCTGCCGAGGTAGTGCGCGTTACCGGACTTGGTGTTGTGCGTCCGGGCGCCGCCGAGCTCTTCCTGGGTGACGTCCTCGCCGGTGACGGTCTTGATCACGTCCGGCCCGGTGATGAACATGTACGACGACTCGTCCACCATCACGGTGAAGTCGGTGACCGCGGGGGAGTAGACCGCGCCGCCGGCGCACGGGCCCATGATCAGCGAGATCTGCGGGATCACCCCGGAGGCCCGGACGTTGCGGCGGAAGATCTCGCCGTACAGGCCGAGGCTGACCACGCCCTCCTGGATCCGGGCGCCGCCGGAGTCGTTGATACCGATCAGCGGGCAGCCGATCTTCATCGCCAGGTCCATCACCTTGACGATCTTCTCGCCGAACACCTCACCGAGGCTGCCGCCGAAGACGGTGAAGTCCTGGGCGAACACGCAGACCTGACGGCCGTCGATGGTGCCGAACCCGGTCACCACGCCGTCGCCGTACGGGCGGTTGCCGTCCAGGCCGAAGGCGATGGACCGGTGCCGGGCGAACTCGTCCAGCTCGGAGAAGGAGCCCTCGTCCAGCAGCAGCGCGATCCGTTCGCGGGCGGTCTTCTTCCCGCGGGCGTGCTGCTTCTCCACCGCGCGTTCCGATCCGGCGTGCACGGCCTCGTCGAGCCGGTGCTCGAGGTCCGCGATCTTCCCGGCGGTGGTGTGGATGTTCACGGTCTCTCCCATAATCGGGCAGCCTAACCGTGTGTACGCCGGAACGTGCTGTGACGTCCGCCGCAGCACACCAGCGTCCCCGGTGTGGCCCCGGTCACGGCTAGGTTGCTGTCCGTGGCGGACCCGAAGGCTGAAGCCCTCCTGCGCAAGCTCAACGATCTCGTCCGCGCGCGGACCCGTCGCCCGCCGGCGGCCCCGGACGCCCGGCTGCCCGAGCTGAATCCGATGAACGAATGGCTGTTCAGGCAGCTCGCGGACAACCTCGACATCCCGGCGAGACTCGCGCCGACTCCCGCGGCGCTGCTCAACCCCGGCACCTGGGAGTCGCGGGACCGGCAGGCGGGCATCCGGGCCGCGATGACGCAGATGGTGGCGGCCTGCGCCGAGAACCTGGAGCCGAACAGCTTGCTGCCGGCACCGGAAGACCAAGGCCACAGGGATCGTCTCGGGGCGGCCCTCAGTGAGGCCTTCGCCGTACAGGTGACGCCGGAGGTGGTGCCGGGGCTGATGCCGAACGGACGACCGGGCGACCTCGGGGTGTTCACGCCGCCCGTGCTGGAAGGGGATCCCGCGGCTGCCCGGGCACTCGCGCTCGCGATCGGCGCGCGGACCCGGCAGACCGACGAGCAGGTGCTGACCGCCCTCGTCGGCGCCGGCCGCGGCGGCGCGGCCCCGGCCGCTGCCCGCATGCTGCTGGACACCAAGCCTCGCTTCGCAACCCTGCCGCGACCCGAGCAGGAGGCGGTCGTGGGGAGGGTGGCCCAGGAGCTGGAGACCCGGTTCGCCTCCCGTGACCTGTCGCGGGCCCAAGCCCGCAAGCTGACCGAGGAGGTGGAGAACCGGCGCGAGGACATCACCGGGGGAGCGACTGCGGTCGACGAGGCGGGCAAAGTGGCCGCGGAGGAGATCCGAGACCTCCACGAGCTGATGGACAAACTGCCGGCGTCGCACCGCGCCAACCAGGCGAGAGCAGCTGCCGAGGCACTTGCGTCAAAGCCAGAGTCGGTTCCGCAGCTGTTCGAGCGGGTCCAGGGCGCGGTCGGTGAGCTGACCGGTGCTCCCGGCACCCTTTGGAACGGCCAGATCGAACAGATGCCGCCGGAGGGTGCCGGCCGGCGGATCGCGCAGTCCCGCGACGGAACCATCTTCATCAGTGCGCAGACGGAGGCAGCGCTCCAAGCGCTGACCGGGCCGAACGGGCGGCTCGATCCGGAGCAGGTGGCCGATGCGCGAGCGGGGCTGCAGGCGGTCAGCGGGACGCTTGCGCAGCTCGCCGTACCGGAGGATCACACCGCGGCGCACGAGGCGGCGGCCGACACGGTGTCACCACGGTTCAAGACGTTGTCCAACGCGGTGAGTCAGGCGTTCTCGGAGGACTGTCTGAACGAGATCGTCAAGCGGACCCTGCCGCCCGAGATCGCGCAGCAGCTGACGGCGCCGGAGCCGCCGCAGGCCGAGACGCGGTTCGCCCCGGCCGCCCGCGGGCTGGCGAGTGCGGTCGATGCGGCCGCGGACCGGCCGGCGGGCGAGACGTTGCGGCGAATGGCCGGCGAGGGTCGTTCCGGGATGTCGATCGCGGCCGCGGAGGTGGTCGTGTCGGACTCCGCCATCCCGAAGGTACAGCGGCCGTTCGCGGTGGCGGAGATCGCCGAGTCGATCGACAAGGGGTTCGACGACCTGCCGACGGCGGCTGCGGCGTGGGGTGACGACGCCGCCGGGCAGTCGCGCACGTACGGCGAGAACCTCGGACAGCAGGCACTCAGCATGGCCCGGGAGTTCGAGCCGCCTGGCCAGGACGCCACCACGAGGTTCTTACCAGGTCTCGACCCCGCCGTGTCAGCCCTGGACGGTGTCGATCCCCAAGCCGCCCGTCCGGGCACCGCCGCCAACGCAGCCACGGCCAACGAAGGCAAGTCGACAGGTCTCGACTCGCGCTGAGTCAGGCCGGGCCGACGGCGAAGATCTTGGTCAGGCGGGCGGCCATGGCGAGGTCGCCGCGAACCGAGAGGCGTTGTTTGAGGACAGCCATGACCGGATCCTCGACACCGGTGACCACCCGCAGCAGCGTGGCCGGGTCGGTCCGGATGGAGATGTCGGAGCCGTCGGGCTGATCGTCGAGCAGGGTGCAGCGGCCGTCGCTGATCCGGATCCAGAACTCGTCGATCTCGGCGGGACCGCCCGCCCCCGTGATCTGCCAGGCGACGACTGCGTCGAACCCGGCAGCCCGGGCGGGTCGGAGGTACTCCGGCATCCGGCGAAAGATCTCGCGCAACGCGATCTCCCGCACTCCCCCGATGAGCCGATGCCGAAGCTCCCGCTCCGACGTCCGGTCGACCAGCCGGGCCAGCTCGGCGGCGTCCAGCGACGTCAAGCCGTCCGACTCCAGCCACCCGGCAGTGCCTCGTTCGGTCACTCGACCACCCCCGGGCAGCTTCCTACCAGACCGTAGGAATTTCCTACGATGAGGTAGGTTTGTCAAGTGGTGGAGGACGGAGAACCGCGTCGCCGGGCGGCCCATCTCGGCCCGGAGCGCCGGCGCCCGATGATCCTGGACGCGGCCCTGGAAGTCTTCGCCGAAAAGGGCTACGCCGGTACGACGATGCAGTCGGTGGCCGATGCCGCCGGGGTGACCAAGCCGGTCGTCTACGACTGCTTCGCCAACCGCGACGAACTCCTGCTGGCCCTCCTCGCCCGCGAGGAACAGCACCTGGTCATCTCGATCGTCGCCGCGCTGCCGGCCGACCCGAGCGTCGGCACTCCCGAGGAGCACGTCCTCGACGGCCTGACCGCTTTCCTCAGCACCGCCGCGAAGCATCCGCAGTCCTGGCGGATCGTCTTCGGGGCTCAGTACGGCGCGGCGCCGGTGGTGGCCGAGCGGGTCCGGGCCGCCCGCGCGTTCCTGGTCGAGGGCCTGCGGCTGACCCTGCTGAAGTCGTTGCCCGGTGTCACCGACCCGGACGCGAACCTGCCGGTGCTGGCCGAGATGCTCGCGTCGATGACCGAGGCCTGTGCCCGGATGCTCGTCGTCGACGGCACCGACCGCACGCCGGCCGAGCTGGCCAGGGTCGTGTCGCAGGTCGTCGGCGGCGGTTTCGGCAACGTCTGAGCGTCGTACTGTGAAGTAGCTGGCGATGGGGTCACGATCGGGCTTCCAGCAGGCGGACTATGCGGCGCGGGCGGGCGCCCGCCGATAGGGTGGGCGAACGTGACCGAGACCGGTAGTGAGACCCGTACCCGCGCGCGTTTCGAGGTGCCCGAAGAACTTCGGGCCGACGTGCGCCTGCTCGGCGAGATTCTCGGCAAGGTGCTGGTCGAGTACGCCGGTCAGCCGCTGCTCGACGATGTCGAGAAACTCCGCGAACTCACCATCGCCGGCGACGGCGCGGCGGCCGAGCAGCTGGTCGCGTCCTGGCCGCACGAGCGGGCCGAGGACGTCGCCCGGGCATTCACCTGCTACTTCCACCTGACCAACCTCAGCGAGGAGCTGCACCGCGCCCGCGTGCTGCGCGAGCGCGACCGCGCCGGCAACGCGCCAGTCGTGTCCGAGCTGGCCCAGGCCGTCGAGCAGATCTCCCTGGAGAGCGGCGAGCAGCAGGCACGAGCGCTGCTGAACGGGCTCGAGTTCCGCCCGGTGCTGACCGCGCACCCGACCGAGGCCCGGCGTCGCGCCGTCCTCGCGACCATCCGCCGCATCTCGTCGTTGCTGGAGGAGCGGACCGACCCGCGGGCCGGCGACAGTGAGCTGGCCGAGAACCGGCGGCGGCTGATCGAGCAGGTCGACATCCTCTGGCGTACGTCGCAACTGCGCACCAGCCGGCCGTCGCCGCTGGACGAGGTGCGGTCCGCGATGGCCGTGTTCGAGGAGACCCTGTTCGATGTCGTCGGCAACGTCTACCGCCGGCTCGACGACGCGCTGGCCGGTGACGCGGCCGGGACGAAGCTCCCGGTGGTGGCGCCGTTCGTCCGGCTCGGCTCGTGGATCGGCGGCGACCGCGACGGCAACCCGAACGTCACCGCCGCGATCACCCGCGAGGCCATGCAGATCCAGGCCGACCACGTACTGCGTGCGCTCGAGCGGGCCACCGACGCACTCGGCCGGGCGATGACCCTGGACGCCGCGACCACTCCGCCGTCCGCGCCGGTCCGCCGCATCCTCGAGGACGCCCGCGCGGTCAACCCGGAGCTGATCGCCGACATCGAGACCCGCTCGCCGTCCGAGCCGCACCGCCAGCTCCTGCTCCTCGCAGCTCGCCGACTGGCTGCCACCCGCGCCCGTGACGCGGACTTCGGGTACCCGCGGGCCTCTGACTTCCTGCACGAGCTCAAGGTCCTGCAGGACTCGCTGGTGACCGCAGGAGCTCCGCGGCAGGCGTACGGCGAGCTGCAACAGCTCATCTGGCAGGTGAACTCGTTCGGCTTCCACCTGGCCGAGCTGGAGGTCCGTCAGCACTCTTCGGTGCACAGCAAGGCGCTGGAGGAGGTGCTGGGTGGTGGTGAGCTCTCCGACCAGACCGAAGAGGTGCTCGCGACTCTCCGGGTGATCGGTCAGATCCAGCAGCGCTTCGGTCCCGAGGCCTGCCGCCGGTACGTCGTTTCGTTCACTCGCAACGCGGGTGACCTCGCAGCGGTCTACGAGCTGGCGGATGCGGCGATGGACGGGCGTCCGATCGAGCTGGACGTCGTACCGCTGTTCGAGACCGGTGAGGACCTGCAGAACTCGGTAGAGGTGCTGGACAACGCGATTCAGCTCACCCGGGTCCGGCACCGGCTCACCGCCAACGACAGGCGCTTCGAGGTCATGCTCGGGTACTCCGACTCCGCCAAGGACGTCGGGCCCGTGTCAGCGACTCTCGCCTTGTACGACGCGCAGGCGCGGATCACCGCGTGGGCACAGCGCAATGCGGTTCGGCTGACCCTGTTCCATGGCCGCGGTGGTGCTCTGGGGCGTGGCGGTGGTCCTGCGAACCGCGCCGTACTGGCACAAGCTCCCGGGTCGGTGGCTGGGCGCTTCAAGCTCACTGAGCAGGGTGAGGCGATCCCCGCTCGGTATGGCAACGCCGCGATCGCGCAGCGGCACATCGAGCAGGTGACCGCGGCAACGTTGCTGGCGTCCACTCCGGCTGTGGAGGAGCGGGCTGCTGCGGCGGCCGAGCGGTTCTCGGTGGTGGAGAAGACACTCGACGAGGCTGCGCGTACGGCGTACCACCGGCTGGTGAAGGCAGACGGCTTCGCAGAGTGGTTCGGCCGGGTTACACCGCTGGAGGAGCTCGGACAACTGCCGCTCGGGTCGCGGCCTGCTCGCCGTGGTGTGGCGGTGTCGTCGCTGGAGGACCTGCGGGCGATCCCGTGGGTGTTCGCGTGGTCGCAGGCCCGTGTGAACGCGCCCGGCTGGTACGGCCTGGGCTCGGCGTTGGCCGCGGTCGGAGACGTCGCCGTACTGCGTGACGCGAACCAGAACTGGCCGCTGTTCCAGGTGATGCTCGAGAACGCGGAGATGTCGCTGGCGAAGACCGACCGGCGCATCCTCGGCCGGTACCTCGAGCTGGGTGACCGGCCGGACCTGACCCAGCTGATGCTGAACGAGCACGCCCTCACGACCGAGTGGGTGCTCAAGGTGCTTGACCAGGACCGCCTGCTGGCCGGACGCCGCGTGCTGGGCCGTGCGGTCGAGCTGCGCAACCCGTACGTCGACGCACTCAGCTACCTGCAGTTGCGGGCGCTGCGGACCCTGCGGACGGACGACTCGCTGGACGAGGAGCAGATCGTCCGGACCAGGCGACTGCTGTTGCTGACCGTGTCGGGTGTTGCCGCCGGCCTGCAGAACACCGGCTGATGTTCGGCGACCTGGAGCGACCGCCACTCGACGCACGCTTCCTGCAGGGCAGACTGGTTCGACCCGGCTCGCTGTGGACGCAGATCGACGTACTGGCCGAGACGGAGTCGACCAACGCAGTCGTAGCCGCTGCAGCGCGTGCAGGCGCGTCTGAGGGGCTCGTGGTCACTGCGGAGCACCAGTCGTCGGGTCGTGGGCGGCTGGGGCGTACGTGGACCACTCCGGCCCGGTCTGCCTTGCTGACGTCCGTTCTGCTGCGTCCGACGGCTGTGTCGGCGGCTCGGTGGCCTTGGCTGGGTCTACTGGTGCCGCTGGCTGTTGCGGCCGCCGTACGACGGGTGGGGGAGATCCCGGCCCAGGTGAAGTGGCCGAACGACGTACTGGTCGAGGACCGCAAGCTGGCCGGCATTCTGCTCGAGCGGGTGGACGGACCGGCCGCTGTGGTGGGTATCGGGCTCAACGTGACGCTGCGGGAGTCGGAGAAGCCGCATCCTGCTGCGACGTCACTGGCGCTCGAGGGTGCTGCGACGACCGACCGGGCAACCGTGCTGGCCGCCGTACTGCGTGAGCTTGCGACTCGCTATCAGGCGTGGGTCGATACCGACGGAGATCCGTCGACGATCCTGCCGGAGTACCGCGAGCACTCCGCGACGCTCGGCCGTCTGGTCCGGGTGGAGCTACCTGACGGCACCTTCCTCGAGGGCCGGGCGCGCGACCTGGACGACGACGGACGGTTGATCGTCGACACCCCCGACGGCCCGAAGCCCTTGGCCGCCGGGGATGTGACGCACCTCCGCACTAGCTCGTGAAGATCTTCGCGGCCGTGATGAGCGTCTGGATGATGCCGTAGCCGAGCAGTACGGCGACCAGCAGCCAGGAGATCACCAGGCGTGGGGTCTGGTTCATTTCGCCGCCTCCATCGTCGACTCGGACCGCTCGTGGAACCGGTCCGCGACCGGGCGGATCAGCAGGTTGGCGACGAAGCCGACGGCCAGCACGCCGACCATCGTGAACAGCGCCGGCCGGTACGCCTCGGCGGTCAGCGTGCCCGGTTTGCCTTCCCGGTCGAGGAATCCGTTGATGATCAGCGGCCCGGCGATCCCGGCCGCCGACCACGCGGTCAGCAGCCGGCCGTGGATCGCACCCACCTGGAAGGTGCCGAAGAGATCCCGCAGGTACGCCGGTACGGTCGCGAAACCGCCGCCGTAGAAGGACAGGATCACCGCGGCCAGCAGGACGAAGATCACCGTGCTGTTGTGGCCGGCCGTGGCGAGCAGGAAGTAGGCGACGATGCCGACGCCGAGGTACATCGCGTAGATGGGCTTGCGGCCGATCACGTCCGACGTACTGGACCAGCCGAACCGGCCGGCCATGTTGAAGATCGACAGCAGGCCGACGAACCCGGACGCCGCGGCGACCGCCACCGTTGACTTGCCGTCGCCGCCGCGGAAGAAGTCCTGGATCATCGGGCTGGCCTGTTCGAGGATGCCGATCCCCGCGGTGACGTTGCAGAACAGGACCACCCACAGACACCAGAACTGCGGGGTCTTGATCGCGTTCGCGGCCGACACGTGGTTGGTCGTGACGAGCGCCTTCTGCTTGACCGTCGCCGGGTCGAAACCGTCCGGCTTCCAGCCGTCGGCGGGCACCCGGATGTTGACGACGCCGAACATCATGATGACGAAGTAGCCGATGCCCAGGGTGAGGAACAACGCCACCAGCGCCCCGCCGCCGGCCACCGACGCACTGTTGCCGGGGTCGTAGTTGTCGTCGTACAGGCTGAGCAACTGACGCGACAGCGGACTGGCCACCAGGGCGCCGCCGCCGAAGCCCATGATCGCCAGGCCGGTGGCGAGACCGGGCCGGTCCGGGAACCACTTGATCAGCGTCGAGACCGGGGAGATGTAGCCGATCCCGAGCCCGATCCCGCCGATGAAGCCGTAGCCCAGGTAGACGATCCAGAGCTGGCCGGTGCCGATGCCGAGGGCACCGACGGCGAAACCGGTGGCCCAGAAGCAGGCCGACACGAACATCGCCTTGCGCGGCCCGTTGCGTTCCACCCAGGTCCCGCCGATCGCCGCGGACAGGCCCAGCATCACGATCGCGATGCTGAAGATCACCCCGATCGCGGTCTGACTGGTGTCGAAATGCTTCACCAGCGACGTCTTGTAGACGCTGGTCGCGTACGCCTGGCCGATGCACAGGTGGACGGCCAGTGCGGCCGGCGGGATCAGCCAGCGGCTGTACCCCGGCGGCGCGACGGTGTGCTCCCGATCGAGTATCGACAAGATGGCCATCACGGCTCCTTCTCTTGCCCCCCAGTAGTTACCCCTCGCGCATACTGGCGCACTGTATGCAGTTTGTGAAGTGTTAAACCACTGAGTGGAAGCCAGGTCTGCCCGCACGGGCAGTGGTAGGCCGTAACAGGGGCAGTCGTGTCGGGACGGGACAAGCGAACCCGGGAACTGTGACACTGGGGGTATGGCGATCTCGGCGAAGTTGTTGGGTGAGGACGAGTACGTCGTCGTCAGCACCCGGACGCACTGGAAGGCGCTGATCTTCCCGGTGTTCGTGCTGCTCGTGGTGGTCGGCGTGGGGAGCTTCCTGGCCGCGATCGTGCCGTCCGGCAGCCTGCAGACGCCGGCCCGGATCGCGATCCTCGCGGTCGGCGTGGTGATGCTGGTGGCGTTCGCGGCCAAGCCGTTCCTGAACTGGTTCTTCTCCACCTACACCCTGACCAACCGCCGGCTGATCACCCGCCACGGCATCCTCACCCGGACCGGCCGGGACATCCCGCTGATGCGGATCAACGACGTCTCCTACGAGCACGGCCTGATGGACCGCATCCTGCGGTGCGGCACCCTGCACATCGAGTCCGCCGGCGAACGCGGCCAGGTCATCCTGCCCGACGTACCGCACGTGGAACACGTCCACCTGCAGATGTCCGACCTGCTCTTCGGCGGCCCCGAGGGCAAACCCGGCGACGGCATCCTCGACAACGAAGAGCCCCCCGACCACATGCGCCGCCGCCCCGACCCCGCTCCCGACTCCCAAACCCTCTTCAGCTCCGACGACAAGTAGACGGGCTGATCAGGTCGCCGGAGACGTTCTCAGGCGAGGCCTTTGAGGAGCTGGCGGGCCATCACGATCCGCTGCACCTGGTTGGTGCCTTCGTAGATCTGGGTGATCTTGGCGTCGCGCATCATGCGTTCGACCGGGTAGTCGTGGGTGTAGCCGTAGCCGCCGAGGAGTTGGACGGCGTCGGTGGTGACGGCCATCGCGACGTCGGAGGCGAAGCACTTGGCGGCGGCGCCGAAGTAGGTCAGGTCGGCGTCACCACGCTCCGACCGGGCCGCGGCGGCGTACGTGAGCTGCCGGGCCGCCTCGATCTTCATGCCCATGTCGGCGAGCATGAACTGCAGGCCCTGGAACTCGGCGATCGCCTTGCCGAACTGCTTGCGCTCCTGGACGTAGCCGAGCGCGTAGTCGAGCGCGCCCTGGGCGATCCCGAGTGCCTGCGCGGCGATCGTCACCCGGGTGTGGTCCAGCGTCGCCATCGCAGTACCGAAGCCGGTGCCGAGGTCCCCGATCAGCCGGGAGGCCGGGATCCGGACGTTGTCGAAGTACACCTCGCGGGTCGGCGACCCCTTGATGCCGAGCTTCTTCTCCGGCGCGCCGAACGAGACACCCTCGTCGGACTTCTCCACCACGAACGCGCTGATCCCCTTCGAGCGCGCGTCCGGGTCGGTCACCGCGAACACGGTGTAGTAGTCGCTGACCCCGGCGTTGGTGATCCACCGCTTCACGCCGTTCAGGACGTAGCTGTCTCCGTCGAGCACCGCGCGGGTCTTCATCGAGACAGCGTCCGAGCCGGCCTCGGGCTCCGACAGGCAGTACGAGAACATCGCGTCGCCCGCGGCCACCGGCGGCAGGTAGCGCTGCTTGACCTCTTCGGACGCGGACAGCAGCAACGGCAGCGAGCCGAGCTTGTTCACGGCCGGGATCAGTGAGGTCGAGGCGCAGGCCCGGGCGACCTCCTCGATCACGATCACCGTCGCGAGCGCGTCCGCCCCGGCGCCGCCGTACTGCTCCGGGATGTGCGGGGCGTGGAAGTCGGACGCCTTCAGCGCGTCGTACGACGCCTTCGGGAACTCGGCCAGCTCGTCCACGTCACCGGCGTGCGGTGCGACCTTGGCGTCGCAGACATCGCGCACCGCCTCCCGGATCGCCTGGTGCTCCTCGGTCAGCGCGTACAGATCGAAAGAGTTACTCACGAGTTGCACTGTACGACGCAGAGCCCGCGAAACGGCACCCATCGGACGCCGAAAGTGACCAACAGCGCACGTGCCAGACATGAGCCGGTCACCGGCTGATAACCGCGGTGGGTAAAGTCCCCGGCATGAGTGAAGCGACCTCCCGCCCCCTGCGGATCGCCGTGATCGGCACCAGCTACCTCGGCGCGAACACCGCCGCCTGCATGGCCGAGTTCGGTTTCGACGTGATCGGGGTCGAGATCGACGAGCACCGGCTGAAGCTGCTGAACGACGGAAAGGCCCCGCTGTACGAGCCTGGGCTGGACCCGCTGCTGAAGAAGCACACCGACTCCGGCCGGCTGCGATTCACCAAGGACTACCGGCAGATCGCCGACTGGGCCGACGTGCACTTCATCTGCGTCGGCACCCCGCAGCAGGAGGGCAACGAGGCGGCCGACCTGTCCCAGGTCAACTCGGTCGTCGACATGCTCGCGCCGCTGCTCACCCAGCCGACCCTGATCGTCGGCCGGTCCACCGTGCCGGTCGGTACGTCGAAGGTCGTCGAGGCCCGGTTCCACGCCGAGGCCCCGGCCGGTACGGCGGTCGAGATCGCCTGGCAGCCCGAGTTCCTCCGCGAGGCGCACGGCGTGGACGACACGCTGCACCCGGACCGGCTGGTGTTCGGCGTCCAGTCCGCGGCCGCCGAGGCACGGCTGCGGGAGGTCTTTGCCACCCCGATCGCCGAGGGTTCGCCGGTGGTCGTCTGCAACCTGCCGACCGCGGAGCTGGTCAAGGGCGGCGCGAACGCCTTCCTGGCCACCAAGATCTCGTTCATCAACGCGCTCGCCGAGCTGGCCGACGCGACCGGAGCCGACGTCACCCAGCTCGCGGACGCGCTCGGCTACGACAAGCGGATCGGCCGCGGCATGCTGAACGCGGGTCCCGGGTACGGCGGCGGCTGCCTGCCGAAGGACCTGCGGTCGTTCATGGCCCGCGCCGGTGAGCTCGGAGTCGAGGAAGTGATCACGCTGCTGCGCGAGGTGGACGACATCAACCACCACCGCCGGGCCCGGATCGTCGACCTGACCCACGAGGTGCTCGGGGCGGAGTGGATCGGCCGCAACGTGACCGTCCTCGGTGCCGCGTTCAAGGCCGGGACGGACGACGTCCGCGACTCGCCCGCCCTGGACGTGGCCGGCCGGATCCAGCTGCACGGCGCCAACGTCACGGTCTACGACCCGGAGGCGATGGAGAACGCCCGCAAGGTCCGCCCGACGCTGCGGTACGCCGCTTCGGCGGTCGAGGCCTGCCAGGACGCCCACGCCGTACTGCATCTGACCGAATGGCCCGAGTTCCGCGAGCTCGACCCGGTGGCGCTGAAAGGGGTCGTGGCCATCCCGGCGCTCATCGACGCCCGGTTGCTGCTGGACCCGGCCCAGTGGCGCGCGGCGGGCTGGACCTACCGCGCACCGGGACGGCCCTGACGGGTCAGGAGACCCTGGCGTTGCGGATCGCGGGGCGGCTGAGGGCAACCAGGCCGATCAGCGCGGACGCGATCCCGATGCCCAGGAAGACGCGGTTGATGCCGACGTCGTCGAGGTCGGCGAGACTGCCGAGCAGGGGGTTCATCACGACCAGGGCCAGGCTCTGGCACAGCACGACTACCGACTGAAGTCGTGACTGGTACTCACGGTCCATCGAGTTCATCAGCAACGGCAGCACGTGGCCGGTGAAAGTGCCGACGCCGATGCCGCTGAGGATGGCAGCAGCCATGGCCAACGGCAGCGGCTCGAAGGCGGACAGGCCGACGATGCCCACCGCGGCGAGCAGCAGGCCGGTCATGGCCACGATTCCGGGGCGCTGGAACGCTCCGCGCATCAGGATCCGGATCGCGACGACACCGACTCCGACGCTTCTGGTCGCGATCAGCAACGCGGCGGTCTTCGCGTCCCACTGGTGATCCCTGGCCAGCAGCGGCAGCAGGAGCGCGTCCATCGGCATCAGCAGACCGGCTGCGACAGTCATGGTGATCAGCAGCGCTCGGGTGAGCGGCAGACTGAACGCGGTCTTCACGCCGTCGACGATCGAGCGGAACATGCCCGCGGTCCGCGACCCGTGCGGCGCGGTCGCGTCGCGCAGGATCAGCAGTACGACGATCATCGCGCCGAAGGTGAGGGCGTCGAAGCCGGCCGCGGCGGTGATGCCGTGCCAGCTGACCAGGAGACCTCCGACCGCGGTGCCGGTGACGGCGAAGACGACCCCGGTGACCTGGAAGCTGGCCAGCGCCCGCGGCACCTGCTCCGGCGTGACGAGCAGCCGGGGCATCGAGCGCGACGACGGCAGGAAGAACGCGTCGATCACGCCGATCACCAGGGCCAGGCCGACAAGCAGCGCGATCGGCTCGCCCACCACCAGCGTGGCCGGGACCAATGCGGCCGTGACGACGAACATCGCCAGACAGCTGACCAGGAGAACCCGGGGTGCGCCGAATCGGTCGCCGACCGCGCCGCCGACCAGCAGGAGGGCGGCCCGGGGAGCGGCGGCGAGGAGCAGGATCAGACCGGCGACCTGGCCGCCGTGTTGGCTGGCGGACCACCCGACGGCGAACGTCATGGTGAGGTCGCCGAGCATGGACACGGCAGCGCCGAACAGCCAGATCCAGTAGCGGACCGGGATGCGCTGCGTATCCGATTCAGCGGGCGGAGTCACGATCGACGACCTTAGACGACAACAGTTGGGATCTCACGGCTACCCGCCCCCGCCTTGTGGAAAACCGGCCTAGCTCAGCTCTTTACGCAGCTTTGCCGCGCCGTCACGGACAGTACTCCCCTTGGCCCGGGCGACGTCGGCCAGCGATTCCTGGAACGCGATCATCCGGTCCCGCAGTTTCTCATCCGACGCGGCCAGGATCCGGATCGCCAGCAGGCCCGCGTTCCGCGCGTTGCCGATCGAGACCGTGGCCACCGGCACCCCGGCCGGCATCTGCACGATCGAGAGCAGCGAGTCCATCCCGTCCAGGTACTTCAACGGCACCGGTACGCCGATCACCGGCAGCGGAGTCACCGACGCGAGCATGCCGGGCAGGTGCGCGGCCCCGCCGGCGCCCGCGATCAGCACCTTGAGACCCCGCTCGTGCGCTGACCGGCCGTAGTCGATCATCTCGGCCGGCATCCGGTGCGCCGACACCACGTCTGCCTCGAAGGGCACGTCGAACTCGGCACACACCTCGGCCGCCGCCTGCATCACCGGCCAGTCGGAGTCCGACCCCATCACGATTCCAACGGACACGTCGCCACTCCTACTCGTCGATGGTGCCGGTCAGGTACGCGGCCGCGTGCCGGGCGCGTTCACGGACGTCCTCGAGATCGTCGCCGTACGCCGTGACGTGGCCGATCTTGCGGCCCGGCTTCACGGCCTTGCCGTAGAAGTGGACCTTCAGCCCGGGATCCCGGGCCATGCAGTGCAGCAGCCCGCGATGCATGTCCTCGACGTCCCCGCCGAGCACGTTGACCATCACCGTGTACGGCGCTCGCGCGGCCGGCGATCCGAGTGGCAGGTCGAGCACCGCGCGGAGGTGGTTCTCGAACTGGGAGGTGACCGCGCCGTCGATCGACCAGTGGCCGGTGTTGTGCGGGCGCATCGCCAGTTCGTTCACCAGCAGGCGGCCGTCGCGGGCCTCGAACATCTCGACCGCGAGGATGCCGACCACGCCGAGTTCGCCGGCGATCTTCAGCGCGGTCTGCTGGGCCTGGGCGGCCCGGTCCGGGGCGAGGCCGGGCGCGGGTGCGGTGACCTCGACGCAGATGCCGTCCCGCTGCACCGATTCGACGATCGGGTAGGCGACCGCCTGGCCGTGCGGCGACCGGGCCACGATCGCGGACAGTTCGCGGACGAAGTCGACCTTCTCCTCGGCCAGGATCGGCACGCCACTCGCGAACGCGATCGCGACCGCCGCGTCGTCCGGGCCGTCGACGAACCAGACGCCCTTGCCGTCGTACCCGCCGCGGGTGGTCTTCAGGATGATCGGGAAGCCGCCGACCCGCTTGGCGAAGTCCTCGACGTCGGCGGCCGACTCGACCAGTTGGTGGGCCGGGGACGGCGCGTCGAAGGTGTCGAGGCGCCGGCGCATGACGGCCTTGTCCTGGGCGTGGACCAGGGCGTCCGGGCCCGGGTGGACCGCGACGCCGTCGGACTCGAGGGTGTGCAGCAGGTCGGTCGGTACGTGCTCGTGGTCGAAGGTGACCACGTCGCACTCAGCGGCAAAGCGCCGTACCGTCTCCGGATCGCGGTAGTCGCCGACGGGCGCGTCGGCCACCGCCTGGGCCGCCGACACCGTGGGTCCCTCGGCCAGCACGCGGAGCTGGACGCCGAGCGCGACCGCGGTTTCCTGCGTCATCCGGGCCAGTTGCCCGCCGCCGACCATGCCGACCACCGGCGTACCGACGGGGAGGTCCTTCCGTTCGAACTTCACAGTCTGGAGCCTAATGTCCATACATCACCGCGCCCGCAGCGGGCCGTCTCGGCACGCGGGGGATTTCGGAGTCGGCCGGGTCGCCGGGTACCGTGGGAAGCTGCCCTCCCGTTGCGGTGTGATCACAGAAGGTTCCGGAGACCGTTGAAGCTCGTCACCACGCTGTATCGCCAGGTCGAGCACCTGGTGCACGAAGTGGCCAAGTTCGGTCTGGTCGGTCTGCTCGGCATGGTCGTGGATCTGCCGATCTACAACTGGCTGGTCTTCAACAACCCGCTGGTCATCGCCGACTCCGGTGTCGGCATGCTGCACCACAAGCCGCTGACCGCGAAGTTCATCTCGGTCACGGCCGCGACCATCGCGACGTACCTGGGCAACCGGCACTGGACCTGGCGGCACCGCGAGCGCACCGGGCTGCACCGCGAGTACGTGCTGTTCTTCGTGCTGAACGGCGTCGGCCTGCTGATCGCGGCCGCCTGCCTCGGCTTCTCCCGCTACGTGCTGGACCTGCACAGCTGGCTGGCCGACAACATCTCCGCGAACGTGATCGGCCTCGGCCTCGGCACCCTGTTCCGCTTCTGGTCCTACCGCAAGTTCGTCTTCCGCGAGGAGATCGAACTCGACGAGGCCGAACACACCCCCGCCCCGGACTCCCCAGCCGAACTAGACGGCGAATCCACCGGCGACCTCCCAGCCGTCCGCTGACCGCCTGATCCGCTCTTTCAGGTGCTCGGCCAGAGCACGGGGTTGATGATCGGGTCGGTGTAGTCGGGGGCGTTCGTCGCTGGGTCGGTGCGGACGAGGGTGTCGTTGGGGTGCGGTCCGCCGGGGCGCCAGCGGTTGTCGCTGGGCTGGAGGTGGATGGCGAGGGAGCGCCGGGGCGCCGTACTGCGGTTGGCTGAGCTGCCGTGGACGGTTCGGCAGTGGTGGAAGCTGACCTGTCCTCTGCGCATCCGGGGTGTGACCGGGGTCGGGTCGAAGCCCTGCGCAACGAGTGCGGCATCGAGGGCCGCGCTGTCCTGGGAGAAGAAGTCCAGCCCGGTGACGTCCCACTTGTGGCTGCCCGGCAGGAACGAGACCGCGCCGTTGGTCTCATCGACGTCGTGGAAGCCGACCCAGGCCGTGAGCATGTCGTCCGACGTACACGACTGCCAGTACTGCCGGTCCGTGTGCCAGCCCACCCGAGCCTCACCGCCCGGCGGCTTCCTGAGCAGCTGGTCGTGCCACAACCGGATCCCGTCCGCGCCGGACAGCGCGGCCGCGATGGCCCCGATCGCCGGGTGCCGGACCAGCGCCGCCAGTTCATCGACCCGGAGCGAGGCGTAGTCGTTCTTCCGCAGTACGTCGCCATCGGACGGCTGCCAGCCACGTGTCGTCGGCAGGTCGGGCAGCGCGTGATCGTGGTCGCCGGCGTAGAAGCGCTCCATACCGCGCTCGGCAGCGTCGAGTACGTCGGGCGCCAAGATCACCGGCGAGATCCAGTAACCGTGCTCACGGTAAAACGCGATGTCATCAGATCCCGGCCGCATCCTGAAACCCTAGGAAGCGGCCGACGACCGGGCAAACGAATAGGGCGAGCTACGGCCTGGCCCTGAAGACGGCACGCACGGCGGCCTCGTCGCCTTCGATGTCGACAAGTTCGAGGCCCTCGTCGATGGGGAGCGCACCTGCTGCCAGCCCGAGCACGAGAGCCGCGTCGGCGTGCACGACAGCATCGAGATCGCGACCGTCATGCAGGCTTACCGTTATGCCGGAGCGCGTCGCCCGCACCTCGACCAGTTGGCCGTCGACCGCGATCCCCACTGTCGATGACCGGCGCGGGGCTGCTCTGCCGACGAGTAAGGCCTGGAGGGCGACGAGCAGCCATTCGGTGCGGAAGCGGTCGTCGCCCGGCCCACGTGCCATCAGAGGCGTGGACCAGCGGACGAGGCCCTCGATCGGCTCCCGCAGCTCGGCGCCCCACGGGGTGAGCGCATACACGATGGCGTTGCCCTCCTCGGCCAACCGCCGCTCGATCACTCCTGCGGTCTCGAGGTCGCGGAGCCGATCGCTGAGCAGGTTCGTGGCCACGCCGGGAAGTCCGTCCAGCAGCTCGCGATAACGGGCCGGCGCGATCAGGAGCTCGCGGACGATGAGCAGATTCCACCGGTCGCCCACGACGTCGAGCGCCCGGGCGAGACCGCAGTACTGGCCGTAGCTTCGACTCATTCCGCTACTTTATAATCTCAAGCTCGAAAGACAATATCCAGGAGATCGAGGAGAGGGGGCGCGGTTGTGGCTGACCCGGCAAGGCCTGCGTGGGTCGACGATGAGCTGTTCCCGTTCGAGAGCCGCTTCGTCAGCATCGACGGGCACAACGTCCATTACGTGGACGAAGGATCGGGGCCGACACTGCTGCTGTTGCACGGCAACCCGACCTGGTCGTTCGTGTATCGCGACGTGATCCGCGCCCTGCGGAACGAGTTCCGCTGCGTCGCCTTGGACTACCCCGGCTTCGGGCTGTCGTCGCCCCGTCCGGGCTACCGGTATCTGCCCGAGGAGCACGCCGAGGTCGTCACCGCCTTCGTCGACACCTTGGGCTTGAGCGGCGTCACCCTGGTGGCCCACGACTGGGGCGGACCTATCGGCCTGGCAACCGTCGAACGGCGGCCTGCCGCCTTCGAGGGGCTCGTGCTGGCCAACACCTGGGGCTGGCCGATCACCGGCGACCTCCACTTCGAGGCGGTCTCCCACCTGGTGGGTGGCCCGCTTGGGCGCTTGCTGGTCAGGCAGTTCAACCTGTTCGTCAACGCGTTGATCCCCGTGGGACACCGGCTGCGTAAGCCATCCGCCGCAGAAATGACCCAGTACCAAAAGGCTCAGCGCGACGCGTCCGCCGTACTCCCCGGGCGCATCACCGGCAGCCGGGCCTTTCTCGCCGATGTGGAGGCCGGGCTCCCCGATCTCGCGTCACTCCCGACGCTCATCGTGTGGGGCGACGCCGACTTCGCTTTCCGGGCCAAGGAACGGCGGCGATGGGAGCAGGAATTCGCCGACCACCACACCGTGATCGTCGAAGGCGCCGGCCACTTCGTGCAGTCCGACGCTCCCGACCAGTTCGCGGTGGCGATCCGCGACTGGCGGTTCGCGCCCGGCAGAGCTCGCGCCACGGACTGAGTCGATGACCGCACCCGAGACCATGGCCCAGGCCCGTGCGGCGTTGCGGGACGTTGTCCCCAACCTCGTCACCCTCCTGCAGAGCGTCCCTGACGCCAACTCAGTCTCGGTCGGAACCTGGACCGTCGGCGAGGTTGCCGCTCACCTGTCTCAGGTCTTTCGCTTCGACACCGACGCCGTCGCCGGAAAGCCCGTCCCGGAAGCCACGGTGACGACGGCGGGAATGGCCGAGGTCAACGCGAAACTGCTGGCCGACGACGCCGAACGGGACCCAGCCGCACTCGCGGATCGCATCGACACGCTGGCAAACGAGTTCGACGACGTCGCGTCGCGTTCGCGAGCAGCCACGATCGATTGGCTGCAAGGAACCCGCTTGCCGCCTTCAGTAGTGGCGTGTCACCTGCTCGAGGAATGCCTGATCCACGGTCATGACATCGCCAGAGCCAGTGGGCGCCCGTGGCCGATACAGCCTCACCATGCCCTGCTCGCGGTCGAAGGCGGCGCGCTTCCACTCATCGCGGCGCTGCCGCCGACCGCTTTCGTGGACCAGGAGCAGGCCGGATCCTTCCAAGCTCGCTTCGCGATCCACCTCCGCGGCGGGCGATCCACCGTGCTCGTCTTCGACCATGGCTCGTTGACATTCGAGGCAGCGGGCGCACGTGACGTCGACGCGCACATCTCTGCCGACCCCACCGCTCTCATGCTGGTGTTCATCGGCCGACAGGGAATCTGGAAACCGCTCCTTGGCGGGAAGGTCGCCGCTTGGGGTCGTCAGCCATGGAAGCTCGCCCGCATGCTCACCGCCATCAGCCCGCCGTAGCCAGCTGAAAAAGCGCGGGCGGTTGTCGGTGGGGCGTGTGAGGATGCCAGGGTGACTGGATTCGAGGTTCGTACGGCGGTGGCCGAGGAGTACGACGAGGTCCGGGCGGTGTTCGCCGGTGCCCTCATGTTCGAGGGGGAGGCGGATGACCTGGACCGGGAGATGTTCGAGCCGGGTCGGGCGCTGGTCGCCGTCGACGCCGGCGAGATCATCGGGACCACCAGGGCATTGACCCGTGATCTGTCCGTGCCGGGTGCCGTCGTACCCGCCGCGCACGTGACCGGCGTCGGCGTCCAGGCGACCCATCGGCGGCGCGGTGTCATGGCGGAGCTGATCACCCGGCAGTTGCGCGACGTGCCGGAGGCGATCGCGGTCCTCTGGGCCAGCGAGTCCGGCATCTACGGACGGTTCGGGTACGGCGCGGCCGCCTGGGGACTGTCGTACGAGATCGATCTGCACCGCGTCGGGCCGCCGGCCGGGCGGATCCGTCCCGGCGAGCTCAGCGAGCTGGCGCCGGACGACGCCGCGAAGCAGCTGGCGCCGCTGTTGCGGAGCCTGCAGGAGCGGCGGCCAGGAGTCTCCGGCCGGTCCGAGCTCGACTGGCAGAAGCGGCTGCAGGACAAACCGGAAAGGCGTGGCGGAAGCGTGGCCCGCCGGATTCTGGTGCACCGGGACGAGACCGGCACCGTGGACGGCTACGCGCTGTGGCGCGGCAAGATGAACTGGGGCTCGACCGGCCCGGCCAACGAGGTGAGCCTCGAGGAGCTGGTCGCGCTCGATCCGACGGCGTACCGGGCCCTGTGGCAGCACTTGCTGACCATGGACCTGGCCGCCAAGGTCGCGTTCGGTCACGCCGCGGTGGACGAGCCGCTGCTGCAGCTCGTGACGACCCCGACGGCTCTGGACCGGCGAGTGTCCGAGTCGCTCTGGGTCCGGGTGACGGACGTCGCCCGGGCGCTCGGTCAGCGACGGTACGCCGTTCCGATCGACTTGGTGATCGAGGTTGCCGACGACCTCATCCCGGCCAACGCCGGCCGGTTCAGGCTGACGGCCGGTGGCCCGGCGGCGGAGGCGCGGTGCGAACGCACCGAGGAGCCGGCTGACCTGAGCCTGGAGATGGCCGCGCTCGGCTCGGCGTATCTCGGTGGCCGGTCATTGGCCGAGTTCGCCGCCACCGGCCGGGTCACCGAGCACACTCCCGGCGCCCTCGCCACGGCCAGTGCCGCCTTCGGTTGGCCGATCCTCCCGGTCAGCATCGAGATCTTCTAGATGGTCGCGATCGCGGTGACGCCGATGGCGATGCCGACGGCATAGGTGCCCAGGGCCCCTATATCGCGGAGCGGGCCGTGCGAAGCCAGCGACTTCGACGTGAGCATGCCGACGGCGTGTGTGGTGCGCACGAAGAGAGCAGCGACGGCCAGTGCGCCGACGAGCCAGCTGTCGGAGAGCGCTGAGCAGACGAGTAGCAGGACGATCATGGTCGGGATGTACTCGGCGGCGTTGCCGTGCGCACGCACCGCGATCAGCAGCGGGTCGGCCGGGTCCGTCGGCGCCTGGTTGCCGCCGCCGCGCATCGCGCGATGACGGGTCACGTTCGCGCCCAGCACGAACAGCAGGATGCCCATGAGGGCAACAGAAACGATCGTCAAGGTGCTCATGCGGGTACTCCTTCATAGTGATGGGTGAGGCGGCTGACCATCGTGTGACTGAGCCGCGTGCCGAGCAGGGCGTCGGTCTTGTGCATCCCGCCGGGGCAGGTGACGTTGACCTCGATCAGCCGGCCGCCGATGACGTCGGCACCGGCGATGGCCAGGCCGTGGCGGACCAGCAGCGGCCGGAGCGCGTCGGCGATCGCGAGATCAGCGTCGTCGATCGCGGCCGGCGCGACCGGCGCTCCGATCCGGAAATCATCGGCGCACGGCCGCCGCAGTACCGCCCCGACGATCTCGCCGTCGAGCAGGAACAGGCGTTTGTTGCCGTACTCAACGGCCGGCAGGTACTGCTGCGCGATCACCTGCCGGCGCCCGCCGCGCGTGGCCGACTCCAGCAGCGCGACCGCCGCGTGATCGTTCGGAACCAGCCAGACATCGATCCCGGCGAACCCGTCGACCGGCTTGACCACCGCCGTCCCGACCCGCGCGACGAACTCGCGCAGTTCGTTGACCGACGTACCGACGTACGTCGGCGGGCACAGCTCGGGGAACCGCAGTGCGACCAGCTTCTCGTGGACCATCCGGATTCCGTCCGGCCGATTGACCACGCGGGTGCCGGCGAGATCGAGCAGGTACGTCGCGTGCAGATACCGATCGTCGACCGGTGGATCGATGCGCAGATGCACCACCTCGAAGTCGGCGGTATCGACGACAGCGACCTCGAGTTCGTCCCACCAGGTCGGGTCGACCACCCAGCGGTGGTCCACGCCGGGCCGTCGCGGCCGCAGCCGGATCTTGTGGGCGTGGGCCCGAACCCGGCCGTCGACGACAGCGAGCTCCTCCGGCGCACAGCTCCACACCTCGAGGCCGAGCTCCTGGCTGGCGTTCATCAGGCCGATCGTGGCGTCGATCTCGGCGAGCAGCCCGGCGAGCGGATCGGTGACGAACAGGACGCCGTTCATGCGACCAGCTCCACATCTGGAATCAGCTCGTAGCCACGAGCCGCGGTGGCCGGATCGCCCGCAGCGGCCGAGCGCCAGTGCTCAGCCAAGTGAGCACGCTCAGGCTCGAGTGCCCGCAATGCGTTGCGCCGGCGATCGTCGTCGTACACCAAACTCGTCAGTGCGCTGATGACCAGGCCGAGGCCGGCCGGCTCTTGTACGTCGAGGAAGCGGACCTCGAGGTACGTCGCCCGCGGCCGGATCGGCGGGAACATCGTGGTGAGGTGCTCGACCGGGCCGCCGCTCGTGAAGACGGTGGCACCGGCGGCGAACGCGGTGTAGGCGGCGACCGGGTCGTCGCCATGGAGGACGCGATCGTCGAATCCGGTCCGCGCCGGGTCGACCTCGAGCCACGTAGTGAGCCGTCCTTCGCGCCCAGCGCTGCGAGCGAACGCCGCGGCCAGGAACGGGCCCGCGAGGTTGAGGACCCGCCACTGCTCGGCGCCGGCGCGGCCGGGCCACCAGTCGAGGCACACCTGCGTCGAGGCGGTACGACGCATCATCCGGCGACCGGCCGGGCCGATCGAGTCGAAGTGCCGATGCATCGCGACGTACCTCGGACTGGTCAACTGCAGCGGCACCTCGTGTTCGGGGCGCGGGTCGACCGGAAGTGCGTAGGTGCTGATGTGTGCGGCAGCGAGGTGACGCTGCAGGTCGTCGGTGAGGGTGCGGACCTGGGTGACCGGGTCGAGGGTGCACGGCAGGCTCAGCTCGAGTTGGCCGCCCGGCTCGAATCCGACGTACGGCGACGCGATCGCGGCTGCGGCCGCCCGGCGGACCCGCTCGATCGGTACGGCGGCGCCCGTCGTGCTGTCGGCGACGAGGAGCTCCTGCTCCACGGCGACCCGGACGGTCCGGCGGCGGCCCTGGGCGAACAGGCCGGCGACGACCGGGCGTAGCTCCTTGGGATTCATGGATGCTCCTGATACTGTAAGGATGCCTGTCAAAATATTGGAAGGAATCCTTACGGATGTCAAGAGTCGACCTACCCCGGCTCGACCGTAAGCCGTTCATCGCACTGGTCGACCGGGCCAATCGGGCCCTGCAGACGGACATGGTCCAGACCGGGCATCGCCGCGGTCACCCGGAGCTGAAGCCAGCGCACAACGCGGTCTTCGGGACGCTGCTTCCGGACGGTTCCCGGGCCGCGGACATGGCCGTGCGGGCCGGGATCACCCGGCAGTCGATGGGCGAGGTGATCCGCGACATGGTGGCCGTCGGCATCCTCGAGATGCGCCCCGATCCCGAGGATGGCCGGGCCAAGCTGGTCACGTACTCCGAGCACGGTCGCCAGGTCGCCGCCGACGGCTACGCCCACCTCAAGGATCTGGAGGAGCGCTTCGCCGAGGAGTTCGGCGAGGAGGACTACGACACTGCCCGCAGGGTCCTCTCCCGCATCGCCGAGCTCCTCGAGCGCTGGTCCGCGGAGGAGGACGACCAGTTGTCGGCCGTTGACGGCGAAGCGGGGTAGCGCGGTCGCGCTGTGTCAGGGCTATCTTCGGATTGGGTTCGGGGAGGGGGAGGTTCGGATGGTGACACGAGAGGCGGCTCGGTCGGCCGAGGGGGTGGCCGTCGGTGCGGCCAGGTTGATCGCGCTCGGTGGTCTCTGTGGACTGGCCTGGGCGTCCGGACTGCGCGGATTCATGTCGCAGGTTGCCGGGGACGAGGCGGGGGTCGAGTGGGTCGGCACCTTTGTCTGGGTGTTGCTGCCTGGTGTGCTCGTCGGTGCGCTACTCGGGTGGGCCGAGTACATCCGTCGTACCGGCGGCCGTCCGCACTGGCGGTGGCTGGCACTGTCGCCGTTGCTCTTTGCGGCGGTGCTGACGCCTGATCCACTCGGTGTACTCGAGGAAGGCATCGGTGGCGGTGCCATCGGCGTACCGCTGTTCGGCATTCTCGGTGGTTACGCCATCGCCGGCCGCGGTCGCCTGGTGCTCCGCCTGATCGCCGGTGTCCTGGCGTTCATCTTCGTACCGGTCTGGGCGCTGACGGTCGGGTCTTTCGCGCCGCATCTCACCCTCGATACGCCGGCCGGTCTGTGGGTCGCCTTGTACTTCTACTCCTTCATGGCGCTCCTCATCCTCGCCTGCACGATCCCGCACCGGCCGGTGGTTCAGGCCTCTTGAGGCGGCGGCAGGGTGGGGTAATCGAGGATCGGGTAGAGGCCGACGGTGAAGCCGTAGGTCGTGTCGCCGGAGCGGGGGAGCTGGTCGAACTCGTGGATGATCCGGTCGACCTGCTGCCAGAACTCGCGCGCCCGCTCCTCCGGGATCCGGGCGTGCCGGATGAAGGACCGGAGCTCGCCGGCGTCGTACGCGGGGGTGGACTCCTTCGCGGCGACCTCGAAGTCGTTGAAGTCCGGGGGGAGCTGGACGCCGTCCGGTGACCGGCCGAGGCCGACGTAGAACATCCGCGCGGCGCGGCCGTAGAAGCGTTCCTCGATGGCCCGGACGCGGCGGGTCCGGACCACGCGCAGGATGCCGGCATCGGCCAGCACCTTCACGTGGTGGGCGACCGTGCTCTTCGGTCGTTTGACCGCGGTGGCCAGCTCGGTCACGGTCGCGGCCCGCTCGTGCAGCAGGCCGAGGATCGTCGTTCGCAGCGGATCGCTGATCGCGCGGACCTGCTCAGCGGTGGTGAGCTCGATGGTGTCCTCGAGCTCGTAATCCGGCACCGGAGTATTGATCGACATGATCGGATTAGACTAGCATCGCCGATTGTTCGAGATAATTGGATCATTGGAGTGATCATGGCCGAGATCGTGCTGTACCACCACTCGCAGGGACTCACCGATGGGGTGAAGGCCTTCGCCGACGAGTTGCGCCAGGCGGGGCACACCGTCCACCTGCCCGACCTGTACGAGGGACACACCTTCGCGACCCTCGACGAGGGCATGGACTACGCCCGGACGACCGGCTTCGGCACGATCAAGGACCGCGGCGTCAGCGCCGCCGAGGACCTTCCGCAGGCAGTCGTCTACGCGGGCTTCTCGCTCGGTGTGGTGCCGGCGCAGCAACTGGCCCAGACCCGCCCCGGCGCCAAGGGAGCGCTGTTCTTCTACTCGTGCCTGCCGGTGGAAGAGTTCGGCGCGTGGCCGGACGGCGTACCGGTCCAGATCCACGGCATGGACGAGGACCCGTTCTTCACCGAGGAAGGCGGCGACCTCGACGCCGCCCGCGCCCTCGTCGCCGCCACCGACCAGGCCGAGCTCTTCCTCTACCCCGGCAAGGAACACCTCTTCGCCGACTCTTCCCTCCCGGGGTACGACGAAGCAGCCGCCACCCTCCTGATGCAGCGCACCCTCGCCTTCCTGGACAAACTGGCCGGGTGACGGCGACTGGCCCGGACGACGGTCCGGCCCGGTCGAGAGTGACCGGGCCGGAAGTCGGAGGGGAGGGGTGTGGGGGGCAGACGTCAGAGGGCGTGGAGCTTGGGGAACGGGGCGAGGATCCGCATGAGCTTGCCCTCGCCGAAGTCGACCACCACCGCGTGGCCGCCGTCGACCGAGCTGATCCGGCCCAGGCCTTCCTTGTCGTGGGACACCCGCTGGCCGACCTCGAAGACCTTGACCGGGTCCGGCACGCGGGGTTTGAAGGGGCTCGTGCTGAGGTGACGACGCGTCGTCGCGCGGTAGGAATCCATCAGGGTTCCAGTATGCGCCAATCTCAAGCGCTGAGAACCTTCTCGGTCAGGAAACCGTGGCGCCGGCGGTCTGGGCCGGTACCGGTTCGGTGGCCTGAGCAGGGCGGCGCGTGGGGATGAACGAGGCAATCGCCAGCGCGGCCAGGGCTGCCGCTGCACCGATGATCAGCACGACCCGGAACCCGTTCTGGGACGGCAGCGTGTAGCCACCCAGGTTGATGGTCAGCTGGGCCAGGATGACCCCGGCGACGGCGCTGGACACCGAGGTGCCGATCGAGCGCATCAGGGTGTTCAGGCTGTTGGCGGCAGCGGTCTCCGAGACCGGTACGGCGGCCATGATCAGCGCGGGCATGGCGCCGTACGCGAGGCCGATACCGGCACCGATCAGGACCGAGACCAGGACGAGTTGCCAGACCGCGGACATCAGCACGGTGCCGACGCCGTACCCGGCGGCGACCACCACGGCACCCAGCATCAGGGTGACCTTCGGGCCGCGGGTCTTGGAGATCTTGGCCGACAGCGGCGCGGTGAGCAGCATCACCAGCCCGGACGGGCCCATCACCAGTCCGGCGCCGAGCATCGACTGACCGAGGCCGAAACCAGTGGCTTTCGGCATCTGCAGCAGCTGCGGCAGCACCAGCGACATGGCGAACATCGCGAACCCGAACACCATCGACGCGAGGTTGGTCAGCAGTACCTGCGGACGAGCCGTGGTGCGCAGGTCGACCAGCGGTTCAGGGGCACGGCGTTCCCACCAGCCCCACACCAGCAACGCGACGACCGCCAGCGCGAACAGGCCGAGCGTGCGTCCGTCGGTCCAACCCCAGTCGGCGCCCTGCGAGATGGCCAACAGCAACGAGATCAGGCCGGTCGACAGCCCGATGCCGCCGAGCAGGTCGAAGCGTCCGCCCGACCGCACCGAGGATTCCGGGACGAACCGCAGTATCAGCCCGAAGACGATCACGCCGAGTGCCGCGGAGATCCAGAAGAGTGTGTGCCAGTTGAAGTTCTCGGCGAGCAGTGCGGCCGCCGGGAGGCCCAGGGCACCACCGACGCCGAGTGACGCGCTCATCTGTGCGGTCGCCGTACCGAGCTTCTCGGACGGCAACTCGTCGCGCATGATGCTGATGCCCAGCGGGATCACGCCGGCAGCCAGGCCTTGCAGGGCGCGGCCGGCGATCATCGGCGTCAGCGAGGTGCTGAGCGCGGCGACGACCGAGCCGGCGACGAGCATCGCCACGCTCAGCAGCAGCATCCGGCGCTTGCCGTACATGTCACCGAGCCGACCGACGATCGGCGTGGCGACGGCGGCCGCGAGCAGCGTGGCGGTGATCGCCCAGGCGGTGCCGGAGGCCGAGGCGTTCAGCAGTCTGGGCAGTTCCGGAACCAGCGGGATCACCAGCGTCTGCATCAGCGCGACCGTGATGCCGGCCGAGGCGAGCACTGGTACGACGGCGCCGGCGCGCACCGGCGGCGTCTCGACCGACGAGGGGACAGCGGACATCACAGGCCTCCGAAGAGCAACTAGATAGTTGGGTTATGCAACTAGATTTTAAGTCAGGCAGTTGACTTAAACAAGTCCAACGGGCAAGCTGGAGCAGAAATCAACTCGGAGGTGGTTTCACGTGACGCACAGTGATGAACAACAGGCGGTCGTCGACTACCCGATGCCGCCGGTGGGTGCGATCGACCCGCCGCCGGACTGGGAGCGGCTCAGGCAGCAGTGCCCGGTCGCCCACGTCCGGCTACCCAGTGGCGACCAGGCGTCGCTGCTGACCCGATATGACGATGTGAAGCAGGTGCTGTCCGATCCGCGCTTCACCCGCACCGCGGAGGACGCGGCGCGAGTGAGCGACAGCGAGTCCGGCGGCGTGTTCAACAGCGAGATGGCGATGGCGCTGCCGCAGGCCGGCGACGCGCACCAGCGCTGGCGGCGGATGATCACCAAGTGGTTCACCGCCAAGCGGATGAACGCGCTGCGGCCGGACATCGAGGCGATGGCCGAGCGGCTCATCGACGAGCTGATCAAGCAGGGTCAGCCGGCCGACCTGAAGGCGAGCCTGGGTTTCCCGCTTCCTGTCTGGGTGATCTGCGATCTGCTCGGCGTACCGGAGTCCGACCGGGACCGGTTCGCGTACTGGTCCGACACCCTGCTGAACCTGACTCGCTACGAGCAGGCCGAGATCGACGCGGCGCAGGCCGAGTTCGTCGCCTACATGGCCGGGCACATCGCGGCGAAGCGTGAAGCGCCTGGCGAGGACCTGCTGAGTGAGCTGATCACCGGCACCGACTCCGCCGGGGAGCGGATGACCGATCGGATGCTCGTCGCCACCGGCATGGGTCTGCTGGTCGCCGGGCACGAGACCACCGCGAACATGATCGGCAAGATGATGGCGATGCTGCTGGCCGACCGCAGTCGCTGGGAGCAGTTGCTCGCCGACCCGTCGCTGGTCCGCACGGCCGTCGAGGAGGTGCTGCGGTACGACGCCAACCCCGGCTTCGGCATGATCCGCTACCTCACCGAGGACATCGAGGTCTCCGACGGTGTCCTGCCGGCCGGTACGACCGCGGTCTGCAGCATGGGGTCGGCGAACCGGGACGAGAACGTCTTCGCGGGCGCCGCGGGAATGGACCTCACCCGCAGCCCGAACCTGCACCTGTCCTTCGGGGCCGGTCCACATTCTTGTATCGGGCAACCACTTGCGCGGGCCGAGCTGCAGGTGGTGGTCGAGGTGCTGCTGCGCCGGCTGCCGACACTGGAGCTGGCTGTTGCGGTAGAAGACCTACGTCCCGTCGAAGGGCTCGCAGTCGGCGGGCTCCGGGAAGTGCCGGTGAAGTGGTGATGATGATGGCGAAGGAAGTCCGGACCGAACGGGTGAACGCGACCCGCGAGCTGATCATGGCGACGGCGGAACGGATGTTCGCCGAACGCGGTGTGCACGAGGTCTCCAACCGGCAGATCAGCGAGGCGGCCGGCCAGGGCAACAACACGGCGGTCGGGTATCACTTCGGCACCAAGACCGACCTGGTGCGAGCGATCGTGCGCAAGCACTCCGAGCCGATCGAGGCGCGACGCCGTGAGCTGGTGGCCGAGGTCGGAGCCACGCCGGACGTGCGGGACTGGGTGACCTGCCTGGTCCGGTCGGCGACCGACCACATGGGCAGCCTGGGGACGCCGAGTTGGCTCGCGCGGTTCAGCGCGCAGCTGATGAACGATCCGTCGTTGCGCAAGATCCAGATCGAGGAGTCGCTCACGTCGCCGACGCTGCAGCAGATCCTGGAAGGTCTCAACGAGTCCCTGGCCGATCTGCCGTTGCCGGTGCGGATGGAACGCAATGACATGGCCCGCCACCTGATCATCCAGATGACCGCGGAGTTCGAACGCGCCCTGGCCGAGGGAACGCCGACCGCGCGGGCCACCTGGGCGGAGATGGCGGACGGCCTCATCGACGGGATCGTCGGATTGTGGACAGCCCCGGTGACAACGTGACCGCAGTGATCGTCGGCGCCTCCGCGGCTGGGCTGTCGACGTTGGAAGCCCTGCGGCGTAAGGGGTATCAGGACAGGATCACCGTCCTGGGCGCCGAGTGGCACCTGCCGTACGACCGGCCGCCGCTCTCCAAGCAGTACCTGGCGGGCACGTGGGACGAGGACCGGACGAAGCTGCGTCCGGACGAGTTGCTCTCGAAGCTCGACGCCGAGTTCGTGCTCGGCGAATCCGCGGTCGGTCTCGATGTGGAACGCCGTACCGTGCACACCGCGTCCGGGCGGGAACTCCAGGCGGACTCGATCGTGGTCGCGACCGGCCTGCGGGCGCGGACGCTGCCGGGACAGGGCGAGCTCGAAGGGGTTCACGTACTGCGGACCTTGGACGACGCGGCCGCGTTGCGGAAGGACCTCCTGGAGGCATCGCGGTTGGTCGTGGTCGGAGACGGCGTACTCGGGGCCGAGGTCGCAGCCACCGCGCGAAAGATGGGGTTGACTGTCACGCTGGCTGGTCCGCAATCCACAACACTTGAAAGCCAGCTGGGCCCGGTGGTTGGCGGGTTGCTCAGTGAGCTGCACGCGGCAGAAGGTGTCCAACTAAGGCTTGGTACGGCGGTGACCGGACTGACCGAGGTGGACGGCCGCGTCACCGGCGTACTACTGGACTCCGGCGACGTACTGCCGGCCGATGTGGTCGTGGTCGCACTCGGTGCAGCGCCGGCGGTCGATTGGCTGGCCGACAGCGGGCTCACGATCGACAACGGTTTGGTGTGCGATGCGCGGTGCCAGGCTGGACCCGGCATCTACGCCGCCGGTGATGTCGCTCGCTGGCGTCAGCTGGATTCCCTGCTCCGGTTGGAGAATCGGACCAACGCGACCGAGCAGGCTGCCTGCGTCGCGGCCAACATCGTCGGCGATCCGCAGTGCTACACGCCGGTGCCGTACTTCTGGACCGACCAGTTCGACGCCAAGCTCCAGGTCCACGGCGTGCCGGCCGCGGACGCCGAAGTGACAGTTGCTGAAGGCAACATCGAGGAGCGGCGCTTCGTCGTCCACTACCGCCGCGACGACCGCGTTGTCGGCGTACTCGGCTGGAACATGCCGAAACAGACCCGCCTGCACCGGCAACAGCTGGTGCCCGCGTAACAACAGACCTTTCTGGGGAAGGATCTCTATGCAGACCGAGGAACTCCCGTCGTATCCGATGACCCGGGCCTCCGGATGCCCGTTCGACCCGCCGCCGAAGCTGAAGGAGCTGCAGGCGGAGGCGCCGCTGGTCAAGGTGAAGGTGTTCGACAAGACCGCCTGGCTGGTCACCCGGTACGCCGACCAGCGCAAGCTGCTCGCGGATCCGCGGCTCAGCGCCGACGTCACCACTCCCGGCTACCCGAGCCAGACCGCCATGGCGCCGACGTCCGAGGAGGGCGTCGGGATCGGGTTCATCCTGATGGACGACCCCGAACACGCCAGGCTGCGCCGGATGGTGACCGCGCCGTTCATGATCAAGCGGATCGAGGCGATGCGTCCCGCGGTGCAGAAGATCGTGGACGGGCTGATCGACGACCTGCTGGCCGGGCCGAAGCCTGTCGATCTGATGGAGCAGTTCGCCCTGCCGGTGCCGTCGCTGGTGATCTGCGAGCTGCTCGGCGTCCCGTACGCCGACCACGACTTCTTCCAGCAGAACAGCAAGCAGCTCATCAGCCTGACCGCGACCCCCGAGGAACGCGGCCAGGCGCACGGGAACCTGGGTGGATACCTCTACAACCTGGTCGGCGAGAAGCTCGAGCACCCGGGTGACGACCTGCTGTCCGGTCTGACCGAGCGGGTCAAGGCGGGCGAGCTGACCAAGCAGGACGCGGCCGGCATGGGTGTGCTGTTGCTCCTCGCCGGACACGAGACCACCGCGAACATGATCGCGCTCGGCACCCTTGCGCTGCTGGAGCATCCCGAGCAGCTCGCCGTACTGCGGGAGACCGACGACCCGAAGGTGGTCTCGGCCGCGGTCGAGGAACTGCTGCGGTACCTGAACATCACCCACAACGGCCGGCGCCGGGCGGTGCTGGAGGACATCGAGCTCGACGGGCAGGTGATCAAGGCCGGCGAGGGCCTGATCTTCCCCAACGACATCGGCAACCGCGACCCGGAGGCGTTCGAGGACCCGGACCGGCTGGACCTGCACCGCGACGCCCGGCACCACGTGGCCTTCGGCTTCGGCGTCCACCAGTGCCTCGGGCAGCCACTGGCACGGATGGAGCTGCAGGTCGTCTACAGCACCCTCTACCGCCGCATCCCGACTCTGCGCCGGGCGGCCGAGCTGGACGAGATCCCCTTCAAACACGACGGATCCGTGTACGGCGTCCACTCGCTGCCCGTCACCTGGTAAGAAAGGCTCATCCCCATGAAGGTCATCATCGATCAGGACAAGTGCGTCGCCTCCGGCCAATGTGTCACGGCCGCGATCGACGTGTTCGACCAGCGCGACGAGGACGGCATCGTCGTTCTGCTCAACGAGAACCCGCCCGACGACCTGGCCGCCGACGTCCACCAGGCCGCCGCCGTCTGCCCCGCCCTGGCGATCGTCATCGAGGACTGAAGGCACCCGCGTTCCGGCCGGCCCAGTCCTGAAAGGTCCGGGCCGGCCGACCGATGAGCTCCTGCACGGTCGTGGTGACGAGGTCGGAGCGCGGTCGCCGTTCGGCGCTTGTGAGCAGAGCATCGACGAGCGCCGGTGGCCGGCCGTCGGCGAGCATCTGGGCACGGGCCTCGTCGAACGGCGTCGGCTCCCAGGTGAGGGTGCGGCCGAGCGTCGTACCCAGGATGTCGACCTGATCGGCGCGACTGAGCACCTCTGGGCCGGTCAAGGTGTGGGTGGTGCCGGGTTGTGGCTCCAGCAGGACGTGTGCGGCGGCCGCGGCGATGTCGGCGGGGTCGATCACGGCTGTGGCGGCGTTGTCCGGGCCGCGGACGACGTCGCCGGCCTGGATCTGGCCGGCCCAGCCCAGTGCGTTGGATGCGAACGTGTCGGCGCGCAGGACGGTCCACCCGGCGCCGGACTGCTGGACGGCGTGTTCGAGATCGGTGTGCAGTCGGGTGATCGGGTCCGTGTCGCGACCGAACCGGGCGGCGGACGAGGAGAGGTAGACAACCCGCTCGGCGTACCGGGCGATCACGTCGAGCGTCGCCGTCGCGCCCTCGGCGGTGAGGAACGGCCAGATCAGGAACACCGTGTCCACGGCCTTGAGCGGCTCGGTCAGAGTCTCCGGCCGACTGAGGTCGGCGCCGGAACCGCGGTCGAGGATGCAGACCTCGTCCGCGGGCAGCCGGGCGACGAGTTCGCGGCCGACGTTCCCGGTGGCACCTGTCACGAGGATCATCTTTGGCACAACCCACGCGCTCGGCCGAGGTATTCCGTAGGTTTCGGGGTATGCGAGAGTTCAGGATCGATGTCCCGGACGAGGCGCTGACCGATCTGGCCGAGCGGTTGCGGCGGGTTCGTTGGCCGGAGCAACTGCCTGGGGACGGGTGGGAACGCGGGGTTCCGGTCGGCTATCTGCGCGAGGTCGTGGAGCGGTGGAAGACCTATGACTGGCGCACGTGGGAGGCGCGGCTCAACGGGTATCCGCAGTACACGACCCGGATCGATGAGCAGACGATCCATTTCGTTCATGTGCGGTCGCCACAGCCCGACGCGATGCCTTTGGTGCTCACGCACGGGTGGCCGGGGTCCGTTGCCGAGTTTCTGCCGGTGATCGGGCCGCTCACCGACCCGGCGTCGTACGGCGGTGATCCGCGGGACGCCTTTCACATCGTGGCACCGTCAGTGCCGGGGCACGGGTTCTCGGTGCCGCTCGAGTCGACTGGATGGAACCACCGCCGGATCGCGTACGCCTGGGCCGAGTTGATGGCGCGACTCGGTTATCAGCGGTACGGCGCTCAAGGCGGGGACACCGGATCCGTCGTGTCACCGCTGCTCGGTCACGTCGACGCCGAGCACGTTGTCGGCGTACACATCAATGGCGGCTTGGCTTTTCCGGCGATCGAGCCGGGTGATGTCGAGCTGCTGAACGACGTCGAACGGGCTCGGCTGGCGGCTGCGGAACGGCTGCGTGAGGTGGGGACCGGATACGCCGAACTGCAAGGGACGCGACCGCAGACGGTGTCGTTCGGGTTGAGTGATTCGCCGGTCGGGCAGCTCGCGTGGATCCTCGAGAAGTTCTGGGAGTGGACCGATCCGGCGCGCGCGTTGCCCGAGGACGCGATCGAGCTCGACCACCTGTTGACGGACGCGTCCATCTACTGGTTCACCAACACCAGCGCCTCATCGGCCAACCTGTACTACGAGAATCGCGTCGCAGCCGATGATCCGGCCGAGCCGTCCGGGGTGCCCACCGGGGTCGCGGTGTTTCCGACCGACCCCGCGATCCGGCGAGTGCTAGCGCGCCGGCACCGCATCGTCCACTGGTCGGAGTTCACTCGTGGCGGTCACTTCGCCGCCCTCGAGGCCCCGGACCTCCTGGTCGACGACATCCGGACGTTCTTCCGAAGTCTTCGCTGACACCAGGAAGTTGATCAGCGCCCCGTCGCGTTCGACCGTGGCGTCGGGCCATCGGCGGCGGATCATCCGGGCGGTCAGGTCGTTGGCCGGACTGACCACGAACAGGAATCGCGTCGCTCCCGCGGCGACCGCGTCCGCGGCCGCGATCGACAACATCCGTACGCCGAGACCGCGGCGTTGCTCGGGTTCGCTGATGACGGCGGCGAGCTCGGCGGTCGGCTCGCCGTCGCCGTGAGCCCAGGCCCACATCGCGTGGCCGACGATCGTGTCACCGCGGGTCGCGACCCAGGCACGCCCGGACGGGCAGAGCATGCGCAGCACCAGCGCGGGTCGCGGCGGCCGGCCGATGGCGGTCTGGAATCGGAAGTAGAGGCTGAGATCGGTCAGCCCGGACAGCATCGTGGTCAGGTCCTCCGCGTCGGGTTCACCGGCCGGGCGGATCTGCGGCGCCTGAGTCTGGTTCACGGATTCAGCCTTGCCTGACTTGGCTGAGTCTGTCAAGCGGACTTATCCTCGAGGTATGAGTGAGCAGGCGCCCGAGGCGATGCGCTGGTCGACGGAGAACTGCACGATCTCGCGGACGATGCAGGTCCTCGGCGACAAGTGGACCTTCCATGTGCTGCGGGAGCTGTTCGTCGGCGTCCGGCGGTTCGAGGACATCCGGGCCCGGTCCGGGATCCCGCGGCAGGTGCTGACCGAGCGCCTCGCGGCGCTGATCGAGCGCGGTCTGCTGCGGCGGCACCCGTACCGCCTGCCCGGGCAGCGGGAGCGGTACGAGTACCGCCTGACCCAGGCCGGCCTCGACCTCTATCCGGTCCTGGTGGCGATCATCCAGTGGGGCGATCAGTACCTGCCGCTCGACGGCGGACCGCCGATCATCCCGGAGCATCGCGACTGCGGTGAGCGGGTGAGCGTCGTACTGCGCTGCGAAGCCGGCCATGAACCCGACGCACGCCAGGTCGCGATCCGCCCCGGCCCGACCGCCAAACCTCGAGCCCTCGCCGGCTGACCCCCACCTCCCCGTCCCCTTTGGTTGGCTGACCCACGAAGGTGTGGGTTGGCCAACCGGATCCCGGGGTGCGAACCCACACTCAGGTGGGTCAGCCAACCAAACGGGGACCGTCAGAGGAGGTCGATCGCGTTGCGGATCAGGCGTTCGGACTCGCGGGGCTGGGCGGCGGAGATGGACAGGGTGTCCATCGTGATGGTGTAACCGTCCACCTCATCGCGTTTGTCCACGTAGACGGCGCTGGTGAGGTGCTCGATGTAGACGATGTCCGGCAGGTCGGCGTCGTTGAAGCGGAGCAGGGTGAACGCGCCGCCGGTCGCGCAGTACCCGCCGGTGTCGAACGGGATGATCTGCAAAGTGACGTTGTGCCGCTTGGACGCCACGATCAGGTGTTCCAGCTGTGCCCTGAGGATCTCCTTGTTGCCGATCGGCCGGCGCAGCACCGCCTCGTCGATGACGGCCCACAACCGGGCCGGACGTTGCCGGGTGAGCACCTGCTGACGCGACATCCGCAACGTGACAAGGCGTTCCCGCTCCTCCGGCGGCATCGGCTTGTCCCGGCCGAGCTGGAACACGGCCCGCGCGTACTCCGGTGTCTGCAGCAGGCCAGGCACGAACTGCAGCTCGAAGGTACGGATCAGGTCGGCCGCCATCTCCAGGCCGAGATACGAGTGGAACCAGGTCGGTGTGACGTCGTCGTACCGCTGCCACCAGCCGGGGTTGTTCGCCTCGCGGGCCAGGTCGAGCAACCGCTCGCGTTCGGCGTCGTCCTCGAGTTTGTAGAGCGTGAGCAGGTCGTTGACGTCGCGGACCTTGAAGCCGACCCGGCCCAGTTCCAGCCGGCTGATCTTGGACTCCGAACCGCGGATCGCCCAGCCCGCGTCGGTCCGGCTGATCCCGGCCTCCTCACGGAGCCGGCGCAGGTGAGACCCGAGCATGATGCGCAGGGCGGTCGGCCCGCCGTACGCGCCCGGCTCAGTCACCCTCGCCTCCCCAGAAGTCACCATGCGGCCGACCGATCATTTCACAACGGAATGTGACACCGTCCAACCCGACGCGCGTGACGACGTGTCCACCGGCCCTCACGGTCAGTAGAGTCGTGCCACAGACATCCCGACTCCTGCGAGGTTCGCTGATGCCCGATGCCACCAAGGCACCCAGTTCGATTCCGGTGGGCGTGGACACCACCCGGGCCAGCATCGCCCGCGTGTACGACGCCGCGCTGAACGGCAAGGACAACTACGAGATCGACCGCGAAGTGCTCCGCCAGGTCGCCATGGTGGCCCCGCAGGTCAACGATCTCGCCTGGTCCAACCGGAACTTCCTGATCCGGGCCTGCCGTTTCCTGGCCGGCCAGGCGGGCATCACGCAGTACCTGGACTGCGGCTCCGGTCTGCCGACCGCGGAGAACACCCACCAGGTGGTGCAGCGGCTGAAGCCCGAGGCCAAGGTGCTCTACATCGACAACGACCCGGTGGTGCTCGCGCACGGCCGCGCGCTGCTGGAGGAGAACGACAACACCCTGTTCGTCAGCGCCGACATCTTCGAGCCCGACGACGTGCTCGGCCTGCCCGAGGTGCACGAGTTCCTCGATTTCAGCAAGCCGATCGCGGTGATCCAGAACGGCACGCTGCACCACTACATCGGCGACGACGGCCCGCAGATCATGCAGAAGTACGTCGACGCCGTCGTACCGGGGTCGTACACGGTGATCGCGCACTTCTACGACCCGCAGACGCCGGCGCACTCCGAGATCGCGCGGAAGATGGAGGAGAAGTTCGTCCACAGCCCGATGGGCAGCGGCGTCTTCCGTACCCGCGACCAGCTCCTCGAGCTGTTCCCGGACCAGGAACTGGTGCCGCCCGGCCTGGTGCTGTGCGACGACTGGTGGCCGGACGGCCCGCGGGTCAAGCCGCTCAACCAGGTCGAGGAATGCATCGCCGGAGGAGTCGGCCGCAAGGTCTGAAGCATCGTTGCCCGGAGCATCTCTTGCTCCGGGCAACGTTTTTGTCAGGTGTGCTCCGAGACCAGGACGGCCGCGGTGCCCTCTTCCAGCGCCTGGAAGACGTGCGGGAGATCGCCGGGGTAGGCGAGGTAGTCGCCCGGGCGTAGCTCGATGGGGTCGTCCGCCGGGCCGACCAGCGCGAGGCCCGAGCTGAGCACGACGTGTTCGACGACGCCGGGCATGTGTGGTTCGGATTTCCGGCCGGGGCCGGGGGAGGCGACGATGCGGAAGATGTCGCGGCGGGCGTTCGGCGGGCAGGACGCGACCAGAGTGGCGCTGTACTCGGCCTGGTCGGAGTAGATCACCGGGCCCTCGCCGGCTCGGATCACCTGGACCTTCGGCCGGGGTGGATCGAGCAGCGCGGCGAACGGGGTGTCGAGCGCGACGGCCAGCGCCCACAGGGTCTCGACGCTCGGGTTGCCGGTGCCGGACTCCAGTTGGGACAGCGTCGACTTCGCGACGCCGGCGCGTTTCGCCACCTCGCTCAACGACAGCCCCGCGCGGGCCCGGTGCCGGCGTAATGAGGCCGCGATGACGTCGAGCGGCGCCTTGGTGTCCATCAGTGTTCGCTCCATCGGTCTAGTCGTTCGGGTTGACGAACAGGCGGAGTGCTGTTCATCATAATGCCCATGCGTTCGATCTGGCGAACACTCGACCGAGGACTGGCCCGCGACATCGGGCTGGTCTGCCTCGCCGACGGCGTCGTCGGACTCTCGTACGGCGCGATCAGCGTCGGCAACGGCCTGCCGCTGTGGGTGCCGGTGGTGTTGTCGATCGTGGTGTTCGCGGGTGCGTCGCAGTTCCTGTTCGTCGGGATCGTGGCGGCCGGCGGGAGCCCGATCGCGGCGATGATCGCCGGGTTGCTGGTGAACACCCGGCACGTCGCGTTCGGGCTGGCGGTCAGCGACGTGATCGGCGGCGGCTGGCGGCGGGTGCCGGGCAGTCACCTGATGACGGACGAGAACGTCGCGTTCGCGCTGGGACAGGACGAGCTCAGGCAGAAGCGAGCCGCGTACTGGGCCTCCGGGATCGGGATCTTCGTCTGCTGGAACGTCGGCGTCCTGGTCGGCGGGCTGGCCGGGACCGTGATCACCGACACCGACGTGTTCGGACTGGACGCGGCCTTCCCCGCGGTGCTGCTCGCGCTGGTGCTGCCCGCGTTGCGTGACAAGTCGACGCGTACGGCGGCCTTGATCGGAATCGTGGTCGCCCTGGCGGCAACGCCGTTCCTGCCGGCCGGTCTTCCTGTACTGCTCGCCCTGGTGGGGTTGGTGTTCTACCGCACCGACAAGCCCGCATTGGAGGTCTCCCGATGACTGTACTGATGCCACGCCTCCGGCGCGGCGGGTCATGGGGCTTTGACTCCCGCCCTTCCCTCGTCGCTTCAGTCGCTTCGCTCCCTACGCTCCTCAGTCCAGGGCGGGAGGCCCCATGACCGGCACACCGCTGCTGCTGGCCGCGATCGGTATCCTTGCCGTCGGCACCTTTGCCTTGCGGTTCGCCGGGCCGATGATGCGCAGCCGGTTCGAGGTGCCGGAGCGGGCTCAGCAGGTCCTCGGCGCCGCGGCGATCGTCCTGCTGGCCGCCTTGGTCGCAACCGCCGCACTGACCGACGGCCACAGTCACGCCGGCATCGCGCGCCCCGCCGGCGTCCTGGTCGGCGGCATCCTCGCCTGGCGCAAAGCCCCCTTCGTCCTGGTGGTAGTAGCCGCCGCCGTGACCGCAGCCGTCTTGAGACTGCTCGGCGTACCGTAAACCGGGGGTGGCGCTACCGTTCTGGCATGAGTACCTATCCCGGGCAGCCTGTGCCGCAGAAGAAGACGCTGACGTGGATCGCGATCGCGTGCTTTGTGGTGGGGCTTGGGTTGACCGGGTTCTTCGTCTACCGGATCGTGGCGACGGCGCCGCGGACGCCGGAGCCGATCGATGCGGGTGTCGTCACGCTGGAGAAGGAAGGGCTGACGATCTACGCGTCGGTCCCGGTGCTCACGCCGCCGTGCACGGCGAAGGACTCCAGTGGTGCCGACGTACCGCTCGAGGAGCCGAGCGGCTCGGAGCAGATCACGGTCAACTCCGAGACCTGGTACGTCATCGCCCGCTCGGTGGACCCGGTGCCCGCGGGTGACTACAGCATCTCCTGCACCGACGACGAGACCGGCGCGACGTACGCCGCCGGGCCGCGGATGTCGGTGGTCGCGTTCGTCGTCTCGATCTTCGGGGTGATCGGCTCGCTGCTGATCTTCATCGGCCTCGGCGTCGTCTTCCTGGTCGTCGGCGCGGTCAAGAACCGCCGCCGCACCCCGCCAGGCCCCACGTTCCCCGGCAGCGGTCCGGGGCAAGGTGCTCCAGGCAACTACCCGCCGCCTGGAAACACCTTCCCGAACCAGTCTTTCCCGCCCTACAACCCGGGACCGAACCCGGATCGCCCGCAGGACCGCTAACTTCGAACGACTGTGCGGACCTTCGGGGTCAGCAGGAACGCTCCCACGTAGAGCAGGGCGGCGACGATCAGCAGTCCGTCGAAGCCGATCAGCAGTGCGGCGTACTCGAGGCAGCCGCCCAGCATCGCACCGAGCAGGTTGGCCCCGAACGACGCCGTCCCGTCCGCGGTGTCGGTGAACCGCTTGGCGAAGATCACGTTCGCGGCGAAGATCGGCAGGAACGCGATCAGTACGGCGACCAGCGCGCGCAGGCCGACCGGCATCGCGAGCAGCCACTCGTCGGGGAAGATCCACGACAACGCGAGTCCACCGAACAGGACGACGTACATCACCTTCAAGGGTGGTGTTCGGAACCGTCTGGTGACTTCGACAGCGGCCAGTACGGCGACCAGGACGCCGGCGAACACGATCGCGTTGACCACCCACGTCGTACCGAACAACAGGGCGAACCCGGTGATGCTCTTGGTCTCCAGCAGCATGAAGCCGGCGCCGAGCAGGAACAGGTCGGCGTACGGCTTCATCCGCCGGTACGACGATCCGCCGCCGGCGATCCCGACACCGATCAGACCGGCGACCATGATCAGGCCGAGGGTGACCAGGTAGAGCGACGGGATCCGGTCGGTGAACAGGTACAGGAACGGCCGGTTGTCCGTCGCGGGCGGCGGGGTGATCGCCGTCGGCCCGGCCCACGCCTTGTCACCACAGGTCTGGTCGGCCTCGGTCAGCCCGACCGTCACCACCGCCTGCTGCAGGTCGTCGCCGACCTGGTCCACACACGGCTTGTGCCCGAACGCGGTCTGCGCGGTCGACGCGAGCCGGTCGATCAGCCAGGTCTCGCGGTAGTAGTTGTACATCGCGAACGCGCCACCGGGGTTCAGGTGCTCCTTGGCGCTCTTGAACGCCTCCTCGGTGAACAGGTAGCTCTCCAGCCGCAGCGAGCTCGCGCCGTTCACCAGCGTCAGCGAGTCCGGCAGGGCCAGCAGGATCAGGTCGTACTTCTTGTCGGTCCGGGACAGGAACGCCCGCCCGTCGTCGATGTGCGACGTCACCCGCGGGTCCTGGTACGGACGGTCCGGGTGCAGTTCCTTACCGAGGTCGCGGATCCGCGGGTCGATCTCGACCGCGTCGACGTGCTGCGCGCCCTTCTTCAGCGCGATCGCCACGTCCGAACCCGAGCCGGCACCGATGATCAGCACGTTCTTCGGGGCCTTGCCGGCATTCGCCCGCTCGTACGGCAGGCCGTACTGCGGCTCCCACTGCAGCCGCGCGTCGGCCGGGATCGCCTGCTGGTGCGGCACGCCGTTCACCGTGATCGTCAGCAGGGGAACGCCCTGCCACGTGTAGCTCTTGGTCTGCACCTTGTAGTACGGCGACCAGCTGTTCTCCGGCTGGCGCGACTCGTGGAACAGCACGCCCAGCATCACCAGCAGCGGTGACAGCGTGATCACCGCACTGAGCCCGGTGGCGACGACCCGCCGACCGGATCCCGCGGTCCGCGGGATCATCAGCGCGCCGAACATCCAGGTGACGATCGCGCCCCACCAGATCGGCGGCGCGCCCAGGAACGAGAGCGCGGTGAACGCCGCGATCCCGATCAGGCTGCCGACCAGGTCGAACCGGTACGCCGTCAGTCGCGGCAGCTCGGCGAAACACCGGCCGACCAGCTCGGCCGGACCGGCCAGGATCACCGCGGCGGCGATGAAGACGATCGGCAGGATCACCCAGGTCGGCGGACCGGTGGTGTTCAGGCTGGTGAAGTAGATGACGCTCTCGGAGGTGCCGCGGTTGACCGTGACCGGCTTCCAGGCGATCACCAGGACGAGCAGGCCGAGCATGACCGGTGAGTAGTACGGCAGGCGTTTCGCCCGGCTGGACCGGAGGATGCCGATCCCGATGCCGAGGAACGAGCCGAGCAGCACGAAGTTCGAGAAGTAACTGAGATGGACCACGTTCGAGCCGGTCCATCGGATCAGCGCGAGCTCGAGGAAGAGCATCAGCGCACTGGACGCGACCAGCCTGGTCCGGACCCCGAACGGGCTCGGCCATCGTGCATCGCTGACTTGGTCAGTGGAGGTGTCGACTGCCATGCGCCGCGACGTTACCGGATGTCAGGTGTTATGCGTCACTCGTACGGTGTCCCGCCCGGCCCATTTCAGGGGTCAACCCCTCTGGTTGCGGGTTGCGGAGGCAGATTTTGGGTCCGCAACCCACAAGCTCGGGGGTTGACCCCTGAAATGGCGTGAGGTGGGGGTCAGTGGCGGCGGGACGGTTTGGGGAGCTGGCAGCCGGACTTGTTCAGGTCGAGGGCGCGGGTCGCGGTCAGGCAGGTGTAGATCCACCAGGTCTGCTGGCCGTAGGCGGCACCCTGGTCGACGGTGATGTTGCCATTGGCGTCGACCTCGCACGGGTTGTTCACCGTGCAGCGCTCGCCGTCCTCGTTGCCCGTGTTGTTCACGCCGATGACCTCACCCGTCGAGGTGCTCACCACCGGGGATCCCGACGTACCGCCGATCGTCTCGCAGCCGGGCTGCTGGTACTTGATCGAGCTCTGCCAGGTCCAGTCGCCCTCGCGCAGTTGCGGGATCGTCGCCTGCACCGAGCAGGTGTAGATGCGCTTCCAGTAACCGGACACGACCGCCATCCCGGCGCCGTTCGCCGGACCCTGCTTGGCCAGCGTCAGCGGGGTGACGTTGAGCCGGGACTTGATCGACGCGTACGACTCGTTCACCTCGTAGACGAGCATGTCAGTCTTGGTCATGGTGCCGAAGACGATCCGGCTGGCCCGAACCGTGCCGGCCCGGCTCGAGTCCGGCCGGAGCAGCGTGATCGAGCGGCTCGACGGACGGTTCACCAGTACGACGCCCGGGTTCAGGAACCCGCCTTCGTAGCAGTGCCCGTTGGTCAGCACCAGCGCGCGATCCGTGTCGGCCGACTCGGCGTACCGGACCAGGGAGGCGGAACAGTTGCTCAGGGCTGCGATCCCGGCGAAGTCCGCACCAGGCGCTTGTACGGCGGGTTGCGGTGTTGCGGCCTCGAACGCCTGGGCCGAACTCGTGCCGACCAGAGTGGTGGTGACAGCCGCGGTGGCGGCCAGAAGTGTACGGAACAGTTTCATGGGCGGTTTCCTGTCCTCACTGAAGGTGCGTGCAGCACTTCGTAACGCATCCACCCACCGGCCACCATCACAACTGCGTGAAACCCGGGGTCCACAGGGTGTCTGCAGGGGTTTTCCTGCGCTGAGTGAGAAGACTGCTACTCTTCGTCTCCGGATCCGCCTCTGCTCGAACCATCACACCGCTCGGCACGTCTACTCAGTGGTGGTGGGGACGACAAGGTACGGTCGGCAGCAGCCCGCCGTACGGAGAACGGAAGGACGTCATGCCGCAGGAGAAGCCTGACCTGCGCAGTCTCAGCGAGCCGGTGCGATTCAAGCGGGCGTTGACGCTGGTGCTGATGACCCTGGTCTTGCCGGGGTCGGCGCAGATCGTGGCCGGCAGCAAGCGGGCCGGCCGCTGGGCCTGGCGGGTGATCGCCGGGCTGATCGCGATCGTCGTCTTCCTGGTCGTGCTGTCGCTGATCTGGCGGTCCGGCACGATCAACCTGATGGCCCGGCCGGGCACCCTGCGGATCGTCCAGATCCTGCTGATCGTGCTCGCGATCGGCTGGGCCGCGCTGTTCGTGGACGCGTACCGGCTCGGCCAGCCGCTGATGCTGGAGCGCAACCACCGGCTCGCCACCAGCATCCTGGACGCGGTCCTGGTGTTCGCGGTGGTCGGCGCACTGATCTACGGCAGCGTCATCGTGAACACGCAGCGCGACTTCGTCGCCAGTGTGTTCGGCAGCGGCCAGAAGTCGAAGGCCGAGAAGGGCCGCTACAACGTCCTGCTGCTCGGCGGCGACTCCGGCGCGGACCGGATCGGCACCCGGCCGGACAGCATCACGCTGGCCAGTATCGACGCCGACACCGGCCGGACGGTGCTGATCGGCCTGCCGCGGAACCTGACCAAGGTGCCGTTCCCGGCCGGTACGGCGATGGCCAAGCAGTTCCCCGAGGGGTTCACCTGGAAGAACTGTGGGTCGAACTGCCTGCTCAACGGCGTCTTCATGTACGCCTCCGAGCACAAGAACCTGTTCCCCGGCGACCCGCACCCCGGCGTGACCGCGACCAAGCAGGCGGTCGAGGCGACCACCGGGCTCAAGGTGAACTACTACGTGCTGATCGACCTGGCAGGATTCCGGGACCTGCTCAACGCGGTCGGCGGGATCACCCTGGACGTCGGCAAGCGGGTCCCGATCGGCGGTGGCAGCTCGCCGATCAAGGGCTACATCGAGGTGGGCAAGAACCAGCATCTGGATGGCTACCACGCGCTCTGGTTCGCCCGGTCCCGGGAGGGATCGACCGACTACGAGCGGATGACCCGGCAGAAGTGCGTGATGTCGGCGATGCTGAACCAACTGTCGCCGCAGACCGTGCTGACCAAGTTCCAGGGCATCGCCGCGGCCAGCAAACAGGTCGTCCAGACCGACATTCCGGCCGGCGAACTGGGCACCTTCACCGACCTCGCGCTGGACGCGAAGAAGCTCCCGGTGTCAAGCTTCTCGGCGGTCCCGCCGTTGATCCGCACCGGCGATCCCGACTTCGCGCTGATCAGGACCAAGGTCGCGGAGGCGGTCGGGAAGTCGGAAGCGCTGGACAAGGCGGGCTCGGAAGGAGACGGTAAGACCTCGAGCACTCCGCGTAGTGCGACCAGCAAGCCGACCACCAGCACCACCAAGAAGACCCCGAAACCGAGCAGCTCACCGTCCACACCCACCAACGACGTCGACGACGTCGCTTCGATCTGTAAGGCCTGACCTGATATGCCGCTGTCCCACTGGCCGCCCGTGTCCGTTGTGATGCCCGTGCTGAACGAGGAACGCCACCTGGAGGAAGCGGTCGGCCGCGTCCTCGACCAGGACTATCCCGGTGAGCTGGAGGTCGTGCTCGCCATCGGCCCGAGCAGGGACCGGACCCAGGAGATCGCGGACAAGCTCGCCGACCGCGACCCGCGGATCACGATCGTGCCGAACCCGACCGGCAAGACGCCGGCCGCGCTGAACGTCGGCATCGCGCACGCCAAGCACGACATCCTGGTCCGGGTCGACGGCCATGGAGCCCTCACCGACGGCTACATCACCCGCGCGGTCGAGGTGCTCGACGAGAGCGGTGCGGACAACGTCGGCGGTGTGATGGCGGCCGAGGGCCGGACCCCGACCGAGATGGCGGTCGCCTGCGCGTACCGGTCCCGGCTGGGCCTCGGTGCGTCGACGTTCCACCAGGGCGGCAAGGCCGGTCCGGCCGACACGGTCTACCTAGGGGTGTTCCGGCGGGCAGCGCTGGAGCGGGTCGGCGGGTTCGACGAGACCATGCACCGGGCCCAGGACTGGGAGCTGAACTACCGGATCCGCAAGACCGGCGGCCTGATCTGGTTCAGCCCGGACCTGTCCGTCACCTACCGGCCGCGGTCGTCGCTGTCGGCGGTGGCGAAGCAGTTCTTCCACACCGGCCAGTGGCGCCGTGAGGTGATCCGCCGGCACCCGGAGACCGCGAACAAGCGCTACCTGGCGCCGCCGGTCGCGGTGATCCTGCTGGCGGTCGGCACCATCCTCGGCATCATCGGCCTGATCACCGGCAACAGCTGGCTCGACCTGGGCTTCCTCGCCCCGCTCGGCTACGCGTTGCTGCTGCTGGCCGGCTCGGCCTTCGAGGGTCGCTACCTGCCCTGGAAGGCGTTGTTCTGGATGCCACTGGTCTGCGCGACGATGCACGTCTCGTGGGGCCTGGGCTTCCTGGTCGGCCTGCGCGAGAAGCCGTCAGCCGCGAGTTGATTTGATGTAGGCGGCGACCACCTCGTCGGCCGGGCCGTCGAGGCGGAGCACGCCCTGGTCCAGCCAGATGGCCCGGTTGCAGGTGTCCAGTACGACGTCCAGGCTGTGGCTGACCAGGAACACTGTGCCGGCCTGGTCGCGCAGTTCGCGGATCTTGCGTTCCGACCGGACCCGGAACTCGGCGTCCCCGGTCGCGAGGGCCTCGTCGACCAGCAGGATGTCGTGCGTCTTCGCCGACGCGATCGCGAACTTCAGCCGGGCCGCCATCCCGGACGAGTACGTTGACATCGGCAGGTCGATGAACTCGCCGATCCCGGAGAACTCGACGATCTCGTCGTACCGCCGGTCGATCTCGGCGCTCGACATCCCCATCGCGAGGCAGCCGAGGACGACGTTGCGGTCACCGGTGAGGTCGTTCATCATCGCCGCGTTGACCCCGAGCAGCGACGGCCGGCCGCCGGTGTAGATCGCGCCGGACGCGGGTGGCAGCAGGCCGGCGACCGCGCGCAGCAGCGTCGACTTGCCGGAGCCGTTGCGGCCGATCACGCCGATCGCGTCGCCCTTGTAGGCGGTGAAGGTGACGTCCTTGACCGCGTGGACCTCGCGGATCGTCGGCCGGTCCTGACGCTTCAGGATGCGCCGGAACGCGGTGGCCGCCGTACCCTTGCCGCCCTGGCCGGCGATCACCTTGTAGATGATGTTGACGCCGTCGGCGATGACCGTTGGTTCAGCCCCAGAATCAGCCACGACCATAGCGGTCCTCCGCGCGCCAGAAGTAGACGAATCCGCCGGCCAGCGCGACGACCGACCAGCCGACCGCGATCGCCCAGGCGTGCGGCAACTGGTTCACCTCGTGCTCCTCGAGCAGCGAGCGCCGGACGATGTCGATGTACGCCGAGATCGGGTTGAACGCGAGGACATGGATCACCCAGTCCGGCGCGTTCGCCTGGGTCAGCTTGGCCGGCAGCGAGAAGAAGATGCCGGACGCGTACAGCCAGGTCCGGGTGATGAACGGCAGCAGCTGACTGACGTCGGAGATGAACGTGCCGATCCGGGCGAAGATCAGCGTCATCCCGATGTTGAACATGGTCTGCAGCAGCAACGCCGGTACGACGAGCAGCCAGCGCCAGGCGAGTCCGTCGGTCACGCCGACGATGACGAACAGGATGCCCATCGAGACGAGCATCTGGTTCAGCTCGTTGAGCACATAGGCCAACGGGAGCGTCGCCCGCGGGAAGTGCAGGGTGCGGATCAGCGACAGGTTGAGGGCGAGAGACCGGGAGCCCTCGGTCATACAACGCTGCGTGTAGGTGAAGACGAAGATCCCGCTGAGCAGGAACGCGACGTAGTTGTCGATCCCGTTCTTGGTGCCGAGCAGGACACCGAACGCGAGGTAGTAGACGGCCGCGTTCAGCAGCGGGGTCAGCACCTGCCACACCGAGCCGAGCCGGGCGCCGGCGTACATGGCGTAGGTGCGTGCGGTGGCGTAGCTGAGGACGAACTTGCGACGGCTCCAGAGTTCGCGCACGTAGGCGCCGAGCGATGGGCGGAGCGAACTCTTGGTCAGCCCGTAACGTTCGGCCAGCGCCGCCGGGTCTGTCGCTCCGGTCGGCTCGGCGGCGGTCGGCATGCTGGCCAATGTACTGCGCTACGTGATGCCCTTGTGACTCAGGTCAGTCGCTTGCGCAACCGGTCGAGGTCGTCGGTGGTGAGGCCGCCGTGGCGCAGGTACGCCTCCGGGCCGCCGTACTTGTCGTCGAGGTGGCGCAGGATCGCGGTCATCGACTCGGCCCGGGTGTCGCGGAACTCGATCATCTCCGGGTGCCGCGAGGCGTCCGGCTCGTCCGCGAGTTGCTTGGCCAGCCAACCGGCCAGCCGTTCCTGGGTCAGGAAGTAGTCGCCGACGATCTCTTCCTCGGGTACGCCGGCGATACTCAGCGCCAGCGCGACGACCATGCCGGTGCGGTCCTTGCCGCCGTGACAGTGCACCACCACCGCGCCGTCCGGTGCGTCCGCAATCGCCTTCACCGCGGCCGCGAACAGCTCCGGCCGCCGGTCGAGCATCCAGGTGCACGCGTCCACGATGGTCGCCTGCCCGTGATCCGGATCCGCCGGATCCTGCAAGGCCTGCCGAACCCCCAACGGATCCCCGGTGAACGGCGTCGGCCAGTCGGCCACCTCACCATCACCGCGCAGATCCAGGATCCGTCCGACGCCGGCCCGCCGTACCGCCTCAACGCCCTCAGCGGACAGAAAGTGCAGACTGTCCGCCCGAATCAGCACCCCCTCCCGCACGACCTGCCCGTCGCGCGTAGGCAACCCACCCACATCCCGCACATTCCGGCACCCCGCCCAGTCAAGATCCACAGCCCCACCCAATCAGGAATCGAGCCAATCAGGAATCCAGGTTCCGGCCCTCGGGGGTGACCGGGGACTGGGTGCGGGCGTGGGCGTGGTCGTTGAAGTCGTGGACTTTGGCGGTGATGCGTTCGGGGGTCAGGGCGGCTTCTTCGAGGACGGTGAAGCGGCCTGGGCGGGTCTGCGGGGCGAAGGCGACGATCTCGGCGAACTCGTCCAGGGTGAAGCCGAGCTCTCGTGGCGTGACCGGCAAGCCGTGGCGGTGCAGACAGTCGACGGTGGCGTGGAAGCGGTCGAGGTCGCCGCGGAGGAACCACGCGAAGGCCGCGCCCAGCCCGACCTGCTCGCCGTGGAATCCGCTCCGCTCCGGGTACAGCAGGTCGATCGCGTGCGAGATCTCGTGACACGCCCCGGACGACGGGCGCGAATTGCCGGCGACCACCATCGCCATCCCGGACAGCACCAGGGCATCGGCCAGCGTGGTCAGGAACGCGTCGTCGCCGAGCGTGCCGCGATGGTCCATCACCGCCTGGGCCGCAGTCCGCGACAGCGACACGGCCAGCCCGTCGATCGCCTCACCGCGCAGGGTGTGCGCGGCCTCCCAGTCGGCGGTCGCGGACAGGTTCGACACGATGTCGCCGATCCCGCTGCGGACCGACCCGGCCGGCGCCTGGCCGATCAGGTCCAGGTCGACCAGGACCCCGATCGGCGCCGGCACGCTGTACGAGCCGCGGCCGGCGTCGTTGTCCAGGGTGCTGATCGGCGAGGCGATCCCGTCGTGCGCGAGGTTGGTGGCGACCGCGACCATCGGCAGGCCGAGCCGGGCGGCGGCGAACTTGGTCACGTCCAGCACGGTGCCGCCGCCGATCCCGACGATCGCGTCGTACTGCTGCCGCCGGATCTTCTCGACCAGTTTGATCGCGGCGTTGATCGTGCACCCGTCGACGGTGAACCAGTCCGCGCCGACCAGGCCGGGCTGGAAGGTCTCCCGGATCATCGGCCCGTGCGTCGGGCCGATCGCGATCGCCACCCGCCCGGACGGCGAGATCCGCTGGTCGGCCAGGATCTTCGCCAGGTCGCCCAGAGCTCCGCGCCGTACGTCGACCACCAGCGGCGCCGCGATCAACCTCGCTAGGACGGGCATACGATCTCTCGCGCCCGGGCCAGATCGTCGTGGTTGTCGATCTCGACCCAGTCGACGGTGCCGATCGAGGCGACGTCGATCCGGAAACCTTGGTCCACCAGAATCTGGTACCCATCTTCGTAGTACAGGTGCGGATCGCGTTCCCACGTCGCGCGGAGCGCGTCGGCGAGGTCCTCGGCGGCGGTCGGCTCGATCAGGGTGACACCGATGTACTCACCGGTGGCGGTGGCCGGATCCATCAGTTTGGTGATCCGCTGGACGCCGGTCTGCTCGGACCAGATCACCTTCATCTCCTCCTCGGCCAGCTTCTTCTCGGTGTCCAGCGCGAGGACGATCCGCCGGTCCTCGCCCCGGGCGTCGAGCAGCGTGCGCTGGACCGAGGCCGGATGCACTGTGTCACCGTTGGCGAGCATCACGCCGTTCTTCAGCAGATCGCGGGCGCACCACAGCGAGTAGGCGTTGTTCCAGGTCTCGGCCTTGTCGTTGTGGACCAGTTCGAGGCGTACGCCGTACCGCTCCTCGAAGCCGTCGACCCGGGCCTCGACGGCCTCGGCGGCGTACCCGACGACGATCGCGACATCGGTGATCCCGACCTCGGCGTAGTTGGCCAGGGTGAGGTCCAGCACGGTCGTCTCGGAGTCGATCGGGACCAGTGCCTTGGGCAACGTGTCCGTGTACGGGCGGAGGCGGCGGCCGGCGCCGGCGGCGAGTACAAGTCCGATCATTGCCTGATGGTACGGGTTCGGCCCGTTTGCGCGCCCTGTGTTGCGGAGTGGTGGCAGGATCGAAGACATGACGTGGCTCGTGACTGGTGGTGCCGGATACATCGGGGCGCATGTGGTGCGCGCGTTCCTCGCGGACGGTATCGACGTGGTGGTGATCGACGACCTGTCCAGCGGGAAGGCCGAGTTCGTGCCGGACGGAGTCCCGTTCGTGCGCTCGAACCTGCTCGACGGTACGGCGGTCCGCGACGCGCTGGACGGGGTCAGCGGAGTCGTGCACCTGGCCGGGTTCAAGTACGCCGGTGTGTCGGTGGACCGCCCGCTGCACACCTACACGCAGAACGTGACCGCGATGGTGTCGCTGCTGGAGGCGATGGCGGACAAGGAGATCCGCAACATCGTCTTCTCGTCCAGCGCGGGGGTCTACGGGACGCCCAAGGACGAGGTGGTCACCGAGCAGACGCCGCCGGACCCGCAGAGCCCGTACGGCGAGTCGAAGCTGATCGGGGAGTGGTTGCTCCGGGACCAGGCGCGCGCGGTCGACCTGCACCACACCTCCCTGCGGTACTTCAACGTGGTCGGCTCCGGCGACCCCACGGTGTACGACGCCAGCCCGTACAACCTGTTCCCGATCGTGTGCGACCTGTTGACACAGGGCAAGACGCCGCAGATCTACGGCACCGATCACCCGACCCCGGACGGCACGTCGGTCAAGGACTACGTCCACGTCGCCGACCTGGCCCGCGCCCACGTCGCCGCCGCCCGGGCGCTCGAGGCCGGGAAGACGCTGGAGCGCGTCTACAACCTCGGCAGCGGCACGGGTACGTCGGTCCGCGAGATCATGGACGCCGCACGCAGAGTCACGGGCATCGACTTCACCCCGACCGAAGGCCCCCGCCGACCCGGCGACCCGTCCCGGGTCGTGGCGACCGGTGAACTGGCCGCCCGTGACCTGGGCTGGAAGAACACCTCCACGGTCGACGAGATGTTCGCGACCGCCTGGGAGGCCTGGCCGAAGGGCTAATACTCCTTCCGGAAGGGACCTGACGGGGTCAGGTCCAGTGCGCCGGGACCGGTGAGGACGCCGCCTTCCACCGGGAGGGTGTGGCCGGTGATCCAGGAGGCATCGTCGGAGGCGAGGAACGCGACCGCGGCCGCGATGTCCTCGGGTTCGCCCACGCGTCCGAGCGGATACATCTTCCCGAACCTCTCCAGGGTGCCGGGCTGGTTGTCCCAGTTCGGGGTCCGGATGGTGCCCGGCGCGACGACGTTGAAGCGGACACCCATCCCGCCGTACCGAGCCGCGTAGTTCACCGTCATCGCGATCTGGCCGGCCTTCGCGGCGGAGTACTCGATGTTGCCGAACGCGGCGATGCCGTTCACCGAACTGATGGTGACGACGTTGCCGCGGGTCTTCACCAGCTGTGGGAGGGCAGCCTGGATGCAGCGGGCCGCGCCGACCAGCGTGAGGTCCAGCTGCTGGTGCCATTCCTCCGAGGTCGCGTCCTCGGGCACCGACGTGACGATGCACCCGCCCGCGTTGTTCACCAGCACATCCAGCCGGCCGAATCGCTCGATCGCGGCCGCGACCGCCGCGTCCACCTCGTCGCGGTTCGTCACGTCGACCCGTACGGCGATCGCCTGCTCACCGAGCTCTTCGGCGACCTGAGCGAGTTTCTCCTCCTGGAGATCCGTCACCACCACCGAGCCACCCTCGGCCGCGATCCGCCGCGCCACCGCGGCGCCGATTCCCTGCGCCGCCGCCGTGACCAGCGCTACCCGTCCCTCGAACCGCTGCACGTCAGCCCTCCACCACTCGGTCGACCTTTTCGTCGGACACCCGCCGCTCGAGCTTCGACGCGTCGAGGTTGCGGCAGAGCACGATCGAACCACCTCCGGCGATCACCCCGACCAGCAGGCCCACGCCTTCCCGGCTGACCAGGTCGCGGGTCACCAGGATCCGGTCAGCGATGGGTTCCGCCGTACTGATGAGGTCGTCGTGTGTCAGGTCGTCGTACGCCGGTGATGTCGGGGACGGTGGATCGAACGGGACGAACAGGTCCGGGTGGTTGTACACCTCGGCGCCGTAGTCGTGGATGCCGTCGGGGAGCGGCTCGCGGAACCGGCCGCCGAGCGGCAGCAGCGCGGACGCGACGGTCTCCCGCTCGCCGCGGATCGCGAAGTCCGGCCCGGTGATCGCGAGCGCGCCCGTGCCGCTGGTGAGCGAGGCGCCGGCCGACCAGGCCGACAACGCCCAGACGACGCCGAGCCAGTGCGGCGGGAGCCCGATCGCGACCGTCTCGCCGGCCTCCAGGTCGTACTCGTCGACCAGCAGGTTGGCGGTCTTGGCGACCCAGTTGGCGGTGGTGACGGCGCTCAGCTCGATCCGCTCACCGGTCGCGTCGTCGTAGTAGGTGAGGAAGGGGGCGCCACCGTCGCGGCTGACCGCGGCGGCGAAAAGTTCCGGCAGAACTCGTGACATATGGCCCACCCTACGGTTCGCCGGCGGACGTACCGTGGCGAGGGATTTCCGGGAAGAAGGAATTGTCATGGTGCCACTGCTCGAGCTGCCCCAAGGCGGCGAATGGATCGTCATCCTGGTCATCGTGGTGCTGCTGTTCGGGGCGAAGAAGCTGCCCGAGCTCAGCCGGAACGCCGCCCGGGCGATGGTCGAGTTCAAGAAAGTCACCGACGGCAAGGACGAGGAGAAGCCCGACGCCAAACCCGCCGAGGAGCACCGCAGCGCCTGACGTCCACCTCGACGTGTCCGCTGGGTGTCGCGCAGCACGCAGGGAGCCGAGGGACGTGCCATAGAGTCAGTGCATGCTGATCCTGGCCGGCCTGGGCCTCATCCTGGTGCTGACCATTGCCACCGGCTACTTCGTCGCGCAGGAATTCTCCTACGTCGCGGTCGACCGCCACCGGCTGCACAGGCTGGCCGAAGGCGGTAACGCCGCCGCAGCCCGGGCGCTGAAGGTGACGGCCCGGCTGTCGTTCGTGCTGTCCGGTGCGCAGCTCGGGATCACCATCACCGCCCTTCTCGCCGGGTACGTCGCCGAGCCCTACCTCGGCGAGGGGCTGGCCAACGTCCTCGGTGCGGCCGGCGTACCGGAGGCGGTCAGCCTGTCCATCGCGGTCGTTCTTGCCTTGCTCGCGGCAACGATCATCCAGATGGTGCTCGGCGAGCTGGCGCCGAAGAACCTGGCGATCGCGAAGGCCGAGGCGATCGCGCTGAGCCTGTCCCGGTCCACGCTGATGTACCTGGCCGTCGCGGGACCGCTGATCCGGGTCTTCGACGCGACCTCGAACCGGATCCTGCGCCGGGTCGGTATCGAGCCGGTCGAGGAGCTTCCACAGGGGGCGACCGCACAGGAGCTGGACCGCATCATCGTCACCTCGTACGAGCAGGGTCTGCTGGACGAGGACACCATGCGGCTGCTGGACCGCGGCCTCGACTTCCGCGGCCGGATCGCGGGTGAGGCGATGCGACCACGCCCCGACGTGATCACCATGCACCAGGACGATCCGCTCACCCGGGTGGTCGAGTTACAGGACACCGGGCACAGCCGGTTCCCGGTCATCGCGGACTCGGTGGACGAGGTGGTCGGCGTGATCGCGATCGGCGACGTGGTCGAGGTCGAACCGGCCGACCGGAACCACGTCACCGCCGGGTCCCTCGCGTCGCCGCCGGTCGTCGTACCGTTCACCCTGCCGCTGCCCGCCGTACTGGAACGGCTGCGGTCGTCGCATCGCCAGCTCGCGATCGTGGTGGACGAGTACGGCGGTTTCGCCGGGATCGTGACGCTGGAGGACATCGCGGAGGAACTGGTCGGTGAGATCCGGGACGAGGACGATCTACCGGAGACCGGACTGGTCCAGGGAGCGGACGGGTCGTGGGTGCTGCCTGCGCGCTGGCGGCTCGACGAGGTCGCGGAAGCCACCGGGATCCACCTGCCGGAGGGTGACGACTACGAGACGGTGTCCGGCCTGGTGATGGCGCAGCTCGGCCGGATCCCGGTGGTCGGTGACGACGTGATGGTGGAACTGCCCCGGCGGTTCGACCACGACGGCCGGCCGATCCCGCCCGAGATCGTCCAGTTGACGGTCCAGACCATCGAGCGGCACGTGCCGGGGATCGTCGTGATGGAGCGGGTGACGTGAGTACGACGCTCGCCTTGCTCATCTCGGTGTTGCTGCTGATCCTGAACGGCTTCTTCGTCGCCGCGGAGTTCGCCCTGGTCGCGTCGAAGCGGCATCGGCTCGAAGAAGCCGCCGCGTCCGGCAGCCGATCGGCGCGGGCCGCGATCGCCGGCGTGAGCGAGCTGTCGCTGATGCTCGCCGGCGCCCAGCTCGGCATCACCCTGTGCACCCTCGGCCTCGGATCGCTGGCCGAACCCGCGGTCGCGCACCTCCTGCATCCGCTCTTCGAGCTGATCGGCCTACCGGAAGGCGCCGGCCACGTGATCGCGTTGATCATCGCCGTCGGTGCCATTGGTCTGCTGCACGTCCTGCTCGGCGAGATGGCCCCGAAGTCCTGGGCGATCAGCAATCCCGAACGCTCCGCGCAGCTGCTGGCCCTGCCCTTCCGCGGTTTCACCTACCTCTTCCGCCCGCTGCTCCTGGTCCTCAACTGGCTCGCGAACCTCTGTGTCCGCGCGCTCAAGGTGACCCCGCAGAACGAGCTGGCCAGCGCCCACGGCCCGGACGAACTCCGCCTGCTGATCGAGTCGTCCCGGCAGCACGGCACCCTCGAAGCACCCGAGCACGACCTCCTCACCGCGATGCTCGCACTGCAGAACACCACCGTCCTCCAGGTGATGACGCCGATCTCCCAACTCAGCACGGTCCCGGCCGACGCCTCGGCCCGCGAGGTCGAGCTCACCAGCCGCCGCGAAGGCCGCTCCCGCCTCGCGGTCGTCAGCTCCGGTACGACGATCTGCGGCATCGTCCACGTCCGCGACGCGGCCCGCGCCACCACGGGCGGCGGTACGACGCTGCACGCCTCCGACCTGATGACGGCACCGCTCCACGTGTCGGCCGACACCCCGGTGGCGACCGCGATCCGGACGATGCGCGATCGCCGTTCTCAGCTGGCCGTCGTACTGGCTGATGATCAGCCGCTCGGGGTGGTCGCGCTGGAGGACCTGCTGGAGGAGGTGATCGGGGAGTTCGACGACGAGACGGACCCGATCATCAGCGCCGCGCGGGGAGAATCACCGGAGAAGTAGTGTCCGGGTGCGGCCTGACCTGCACCGGATGGCGGTAGACCTCACTCAGCAGCTCGGCCGTCAGCGTCTCCTCCGGCTCCCCGTAGGCGGCGAGCGCGCCGTGCGACAGGACGGCGACCTGGTCCGCGTACCCGGCAGCCAGATTCAGATCGTTGCCTGCTGCAACATCACGGCCCGGAGCACGCTCATCGCGACCTGCGACCAATGCTGCAACGGCTCACCGGCCAGGAACACCTCGCCCTATGAACACCGATCATGCCGATCACTCGCTGGAGATCGTCCGGGTGCCACGTTTGCCGCTGAAGTTGCTGATGGCAATCAAGTTGCGGTGCTGGTGCCGTGGTCGGAGGAGATCACCGAGCGGCCGCAGTTCCGCGCCGAGTTCGCCCGGATGTTCCGGGAGGCGACGCACGAGGTCCCGGGGGCGGGCGGGTGATCGCGGCGACCTGGTGAGTAACGGTCCTCCGGGTGGTTGGCTACCTTTGAGGCAGTAACCGTCCGGAGGAGGACTGTCGTGCCTGTGCGCCGGCTTGGGCTTGTTGTTCACGAGGGGCGTCCGCTCGCCGTGCAGACGGCCGGGACCGTGCGGGCGTGGGCCGACCGGCACGGGATCGGGTGCACCGACATCGATGTCTGGAAGGCACACGAGGACCGGCGCAGCGGCATGGACGAGCTGCATCATGCCGGCGACCCGGATCTGGTGGTCACGCTCGGCGGTGACGGTACGTTCCTGCGTGGTGCCCGGATCGCGGCCAAGAACGATGCCGCCGTACTGGGTGTGGACCTCGGGAAGGTCGGTTTCCTGACCGAGGTGGCGTGCCGGGACGTGGAGGCGGCGCTCGAGGCGGTGCACCACGGCGGGGCCAACTACGAGGAGCGGATGACGCTGACGATGCGGGCGTCCCGTCCGCTGGAGATCCCGGCCGGGATCGAGTCGCTGCTGCGGTACGGGCACGGTCCGTCGCTGCCGCCGCCGACGGTTCGGCCGGAGAGCACCGAGGGTGACGGCTGGGGTGTCGCGTTGGACGTGACGGCGTTGAACGACGTCGTACTGGAGAAGCTGGCCAGGGACCATCAGGTGGCGCTTGGTGTGTACCTGTCCGGTCGGCTGCTGGCGTCGTACTCGGCGGATGCGGTGATCGTGGCGACGCCGACCGGCTCGACGGCGTACAGTTTCGCGGCCGGTGGGCCGATCCTGTCGCCGAACACCGAGGCGATCGTGTTCACCCCGGTCGCGCCGCACATGACCTTCAACCGCTCTGTCGTGGCAGCGCCCGACGAATCGATCGGGCTGCGCGTGCTGCCGCACTCCGGGCAGGCCGCGGTCAGCATCGACGGGCAGCTGCGCGGCGTCCTCGACCCCGGCGACTGGATCGGCGTGTACGGCGCACCCCGTCGTCTGCGCCTGGTCCGGTTGCGTCCGACCGACTTCTACGGCCGGCTGCGCGATCGCTTCCGCCTGACCGACGCGCCCGCGACCGCCCAAGACGGCGAATCCGACGCCTTCTGGCGCCCGACGACACCGGTTCCGCCGGACCTCGCGCATCTCCGGCTCCCCCTACCACCTGACGACGCCCGGTAAGGTCTCTCCTCATGCGAAACGTGGTGATCCTGGCCGGAGGTTCGGGGACGCGGCTGTGGCCGATGTCCAGGGACGACAGGCCCAAGCAGGTGCTGCCGCTGGCGGCCGGGCAGTCGCTGCTGCGGGTGGCGTACAACCGGCTCCGCGGCCTGGTCGAGCCGGAGAACATCTACGTGTGCACGGTCGGTGCGTACACCGAGGTGGTCCGCAAGGAACTCCCCGAGCTCGGCGAGCACAACATCATCGGCGAGCCCGCCCGCCGCGACACCGCCAACGCCGTCGGCCTGGCCTCCGCCGTGGTCGCCCGCAACGACCCCGATGCGGTCGTCGCCTTTGTCGGCTCGGATCACCTGATCAGCCCGGAGGACGAGTTCCGTGCCGCGATCGAGAGCGGTTTCGCGGTGGTCGAGCAGCGCGCCCGGTCGCTGGTGACGTTCGGGATCGAGCCGACCCATCCGCACACCGGCCTCGGCTACATCGAACGCGGCGAGCCCATCGAGGGCACCGCGGCGTACGTCGTCGACCGCTTCCGGGAGAAGCCGGACCGGGCCACCGCCGAGGAGTACCTGGCCACCGGCCGCTTCTGGTGGAACTCCGGCATGTTCGTCTGGCGGGCCGAAACCGTCCTCAGCGTCCTCGACGAACTCCTCCCCGAGTCGGCCGCCCGCCTACGCCAGGTCGCATCCGTCTGGGACTCCCCCTCGCGTGAAGAGACGCTGGCCGAGATCTATCCGAACCTGCGCAAGATCAGCGTCGACTACGCGGTGATGGAACCCGCCTCCCAGGGCAAGGTCGACGCCGACGTGGTCGTCGTACCGATGCCAGTGCATTGGCTCGATGTCGGCTCTTGGGCCGCTTTGGCCGGCACGTACGACGCCGACGCCTGCGGCAACCGTACCGACGGGACCACGCTGAGCTGCCTACTCGACTCCCACGACAACATCATCGTCACCGACGACCCCGACCACCTGATCGCCGCCGTCGGCCTCCGCAGCCACATCATCGTCCACACCCAAGACGTAACCATGGTCTGCCCCCTCGCCGACGGCGAACGAGTAAAAGACCTAGTAGCCCAAGTCCAAGAAACCCACGCGGAGCGCTACATCTAAAGGACACCGCCTCCGGCGGGCCGGCCGGCCTGGTAGCTGCATGTAGGTGATCGGCGAATGGACTGCGGTCCCTCGACGACCGGACACCACCACCTCCGGCGGCGGCTGTTCTCTTGCCGCCTCCGGCGGGGTCGCGCGGCGTGGTAGCTGCATGCAGTCGATCGGCGAATGGACTGCGGACACGTACACGCAGCACTCTGCGCATGCGCCAATGTGCGTGCGCAGTGGGCCCTACATCAAGCCCGGACGCCACTTGAGCAGCCGCCGCCAACGGACACCACGTTCGGCGGGTCGCTCGGCAGACAACCGCGTTCGGGTGATACGCGGGTGGATGCGGACGGTGTCCGCACCGCACTCGAGAATGACGACCGTCGGTCGTGCGCTCGGGGGACGGCGGCTTGGGAGCACGTGCTCACTGGGCGGCTGTGGTGTCGCGGCTCCGGGCTGCGTGAGTGTGCTAGTCGGGGTGGTGTGCGTCAAGAGCGCCTTCGGCGTCCGCTTCGCGGAGCGAGCGAGCTCGCCTCTTGACCCACACCACCCCGACCAGGAGGGCGCAGCTATCCCGGAGTTGCTCACCCGGGTGGTCGCCTGCCTGCGTGGATGCGGTGGGGGCGCGTGGATGCGGGTGGTGAATCTGGATGGGTGGTGACTCGGGACCGGGTGGTGGTCCGTCCGCGTCATGTCACCAGCGGCTCGCTGCGACGCGTCCAGCGACGCCTGCAGCAGCCCACCATTTGAGGGGATAACCCCTCAGGTTGGGGGTTGCCCACTCAGATTTTCAGTGGGCAACCCGCAATCTCGGGGGTTATCCCCTCAAATGTCGGAGGGGCGATGGCCCGGCCGACTGGGTGCTCGCCGCGGTGGAGATCCAAGTGCTGCGCTGTTGCCGAGCAGGCGCCGGGGTCAGGACCGCAGGGCTGCGACGCTGCGGAGGAGTCCGACGTGTTCGAGGGAGTCGAGTGTGTCCTCGACTGTGCTCGGAGGGTTCCGGAAGCTGTCGGCCATGCGTTGAACCTGGGCGTAGACCGCTTGCCGGTTCAGGTCGATCAGTCCGAGCACGAAGTCGTCGGCGGTCTGAGCAGCTAGGTTCCAGGGGATCAGCACTTCCGGAGGGAAGTCCTTCGTGTTCTCTGTGACGATCAGGTGTGCATTGGCCTTGATCGCCGCGGCGAGAACATGCAAGTCGTCAGGATCGGGAAGATCCAGGATCTCGATGAGCGGTTCGTGGCCGGTGACGAGGACATCTCGAATCGCCTGGTTCATCAGCTCCCGAGTCCGGTCGAGCTTGCGCGGATCGAGGTCGGGCCGATGGTCCTTGAGATTGCGGAAGGTCTCATCGAGTATCTGGTCGGTCCACGTCGCCTGGACCAGGCCGGCCTGCGCGATCCTGATGAGCAGGTCGCGAAGGCTGTTGGGATAGAGAACGTTGGCGTCGTACATGACGATGAACGGCACGTCAGTAGAGGCCCATCTCCCGGGTGAGCTGCGTTAGCTCGTCGGCGGCCTCACGGCGGGCGTGGTCGTCTCTGCGCCTGTAGTCCAGCAGCGAGTCGGCACGCACTCGACGGTGCTTCCCGACCATGCGGTACTCGATCTCACCTGCGTCGAGTAGGCCAATCAGGTATGGCCTGGAGACGTTCAGCAGATCGGCAGCCTGCTGTGTCGTCAGCTCGGCATGGGCGGGAACCACCGACACGGCTTGGCCGGCTGCCATGTGCGCAAGGACGCGAGCCAGGAGCTCCACAGCACTCCGGGGGAGAGACAGAGCGTTGTCGGGGTCTCCCTCCACAACCACGCGGATGTCACGCTCCTCGGCGTGGCTGGCCAGGTAGCGCTTGACGCGGCGCACCGCGACGTCGGCTGTCTTGACCTCAGCAGCATCCGGCTGCACGGCGGCAAGTTCTGCGGCACTCATGGCTTCTCCTCCCGCGGGCGCTGGCCCTGATGCGCCCACAACCGAATTATCCGCAACAAACGCAACAAACGCAACGCCGGGTCGCGTGGATGCGGAAGGTGTGGGGAGCCGGCGGGCGGCGGGCGGCTCGTGGCGCCCGTGCCTGCTGCGACTGGGGCCGTCCATGCGTGCGGCTGACCAAATGAGGGGTTAACCCTTCAGGTTAGGGGTTGCCCACTCGGATTTTCAGTGGGTAACCCGCAAGTTCGGGGGTTATCCCCTCAGATGTCGGAGGGGGTGGCCTGGCCGGGGGTTGGGTGCTCGCCGTGGCGGCGGGGCGCCTGCTGTTTGAGGGGATATCCCTTCGGGTCGTGGGTTCACTGCTCGTATGAGAGGGGAGAACCCATAACGCCAGGGGTTATCCCCTGGAATGTCGGAGGGTGGCGGGTGGGCGGCGGGACGGGGCGGACGGGCGGTTCGAGTCGGCGTGGAGTCGGCGCGCGTTGGGTGGTCCGGCGTGCGGTGGGTGGTGCGGGTGTGGCGCGCGGTGGGTGGTGCGGGTGCGGGGCGAGGGGAGGGGGTGGTACGACGAACGCCCCCGCGGATTGTGGTCCGTGGGGGCGTTCGGGGGGCTTGGGTGGGTTAGCCGCCGTTGGGTTCTTGGGCGTCGGAGGCGGGGTATTTGTCCATGAATTGCTGGAGGGCTTCGCCGCTGACGGAACCGCAGAACTGGCGGTGGCCGAAGGCAGTGGTGGCGCTGGCGGCGTTGCCGCTCCAGTGGGAGAACGCGATGTTCTTGCCGTCGGGCCAGGGCTTGCCTTCGGACTCCTTGAAGGGGGCCGCGATGAACTTGCCGATCGAGCTGTCCGGGAGCTTGGCCTTGGAGATCTTCTCGATCAGGTCGATCTGGTCCTTGGCCAGGGTGTCGCGGTACCAGAGGATCGTGTAGCCGTGTTCCAGGTTGTGCACCAGGTTCGCGACCGCGGGGCGGTCCTCGACGGTGTAGAACTTCTTCCCGAACGGCGCCCAGGTGGCGTAGTGCGGGCCGGACGACGGCGGTGACACCGGGTAGGCGATGACCTCGCCGTCGGGCTTGTGGTCCTGGGTGCCGGAGGCCGGGTCGTCGATGACCTTGTCGCAGGAGGCGGATCCGGCCGCGACGCCGAGTTCGGTGATCGCCTGGTTCCTGGTCCGGGAGTCCTGGATCAGCCGGATCGCCGGGTAGGCGATGATGGCCAGCCCGACCACGATCGACGCGACCACGATGAAGAGGGTCCGGTTGCGGTCGGCCCGCGCCTGGTCCCGCTGCATCTTCTCGATCATCTCGCGGCGCGACTGCTTCTGCGACGACGCTTTACCCACAGTGTTGGTCTTCCCGGATCGGGGCGGCCGAGTCGCCGCCGTGCGGATGCAGTGTACGCATCGACCCTGAGAGGTTGCCTAGAAAACTATTTCGACCGTGAGCCGAACGTGACCGTGGCTTCACTCCCAGGTCCGGTCCGGACGGTGACGCCGTACCCCTCCGCATGCAGGAGTACGGCGAGCCGCTCGGCGATCACGCCGACCGCGACGGGTTCGTCACCGAAGACCGTGACAGCGTTGTCAAGCAGCTCGACGTGGATGTCCTCGACCTCGTCCAGCAGCCCGTCCCACAACGACGGATCGACCTCTCGAGGCCCGTCCGGCGCAGAACGGTCGAGTACGGCGGCCCGCGCGGCCTCCCGCGTCCCCAGGCTGAACATGTCCGACGAAGCGTCCCGGACCAGCGCCCGGGCACCCGGCCCGTGCTCGCCGATCGGGAGTACGACGTCCTGCAGTCCACGCAGTACGGCGACCGGCACGCCGTCGGCCTTGCCCTTGACCAACTCGCTCGCGCTCGCGATCTCGTCGGCCAGCGCCGGCTCGGTCACCGCGAGGACGTTGCCGTGGCTGTCCGTCGTACCGCGAAGGTCTTCGACCACGCGGACCCCGGCGGCGCCGATGGCCAGGTCGATCTGGCCGTTGCGCCAGGGGCGGCCGAGGGTGTCGGTGATGATGACGCCGACGTTGACGTCGTACCGCTCCTTCAATGCGGTGCGCAATTCTCGTGCGGAGAGGTCGGGGTCGACCGGGAGCAGGAGGACCGTGCCGGGCGCGGTGTTGGACGTGTCGGTGCCGGCGGCGGCCATCACCAGGCCGTGCCGGGTCTGCACGATGCGGGTGTCGCCGCGTTGGGCGACGACCCGGACGAGCTCGGCGTCGACCGCTTCCTGACGGGTCCCGGTCGTCAGCCGCCCCTCGGCCTTGCTGACGATCTTCGAGGTGACCGACACGACGTCGCCGTCGCGCAGGTCGGCCTCGTCGCCGATCATGGCGGCCAGGTCGGCGCCGGCCGCGACCTCGGGCAGGCCGGTGACCGGGTAGATCTCGAGGTGCTTCCTCATCGCCGGACTGCCTCCGCGAGGGTCAGCGCCGCGTTGGCCATGGCGGCGGTCTTGGTCTCGTCAGTCATCCACAACGGCACCGCCTGGACATGAATTCCGGCTCCGGCGATCGAATCCTGCTGGGCGTAGTCCGAGGTGTCGATCAGCCAGCCGTCCAGTACGCCGCCGGACGCCCGCGAACCGTAGTACCGGGCGACGGCCGAGGCGGTGGAGGCCACACCGACGGCGGCCAGCACCTTGTCGGCCATGCCGCGGACCGGAGCGCTGCCGATGATCGGGGACAGGCCGATGACTGGTGCGGAAGTCTCCCGGACGGCCTCCCGGATCCCCGGGACGCCGAGGATGGTGCCGACCGAGACGACCGGGTTCGACGGCGGCAGGATCAGTGCGTCGCAGTCCGCGATCGCGTCCAGTACGCCGGGCGCCGGCTTGGCCTTCTCCTGGCCGACCGCGACGATCTGGTGTGCGGTGATCTCGGCGTGCCAGCGGACCCAGTACTCCTGGAAGTGGATCGCCTTGCGTCGGCCGGGCTGGTCCGGGTCGTCGACCACGACATGCGTCTCGACCCGGTCGTCGCTCATCGGCAGGAGCCGCACCGGCAGCTTCCAGCGGGCGCACAGCGCCTCGGTGACCGCGGTCAGCCCGTAGCCGGCGTCGAGCATCTGGGTGCGGACCAGGTGGGTCGCCACGTCCCGGTCGCCGAGGCCGAACCAGGTCGGCTCCACGCCGTACGCGGCCAGCTCCTCCTTGATCACCCAGGTCTCGTCTTCCCGGCCCCAGCCGCGCTCGGCCGAGATGCCGCCGCCCAGGGTGTACATCACCGTGTCGAGGTCCGGGCACACCCGCAATCCGAACAGGGTGATGTCGTCCGCGGTGTTCCCCACCACGGTGATCTCGGCGTCCGGACGGGCCTTGAGCAGCCCGCGCAGGAAGGTGGAACCGCCGATGCCACCGGCGAGCACTGTCAATCGCATGGGAAGAGTCTGCACGAGTCGTCAATGCGTCGGACCACCGCACGACTATGCTGCGGTGGGTCATAACCAAACCGCACAGCTTGTTGTACGGCCCCCAACATCCCGAGGAGCCCTCGTGGTCACCGACGCAACCAAGAAGCTCAGAGAGCCGGTCGCGTATATCCTGCTCGTTTTCGCCGGCCTGATCGCGCTGGCTTCGCTGATTCGCCTGTTCGTCGGTGGTGCCGGCTTCACCGCGGCCGCCGGAGGTGTGCAGGGCACGCTCACGCCGCCCGGACTCACCGCGCTGGTGATCCTTCTCTCGCTGGTCGGCTCGGTCTGGCTGGTGAACGAACTCGGCGAGCGCACCCCCAACGCGCGGACCGTCACCCTCGCCTCGCTGGTCATCACCGGCGTGGTCGTGCTGCTCGGCCTGATCACGGCGTTCGCCGGGTTCGCCGAGACCAGCACCGCCGGCCTGAAGATCGTCGGCTTCATCTACGCCCTCGGTGGCCTTGCGCTGTACGGCGCTGCCGGGATCTACATCCTCAAGACCTACCAGACCCTGCCGGCACCGGTTCGCGTGCCGAAGCAGGGCCAGTTCCCGCAGGGTCAGCAGTACGGCGGCCAGCAGCAGTACGGCCAGCAGGCGCCGTACGGACAGCAGCAGGGCTACGGCCAGCAGGGCCAGTACGGGCAGTACGGCCAGGAGCAGCAGGGCCAGTACGGCGCTTATGGCGCAGCTGCAGCTGGTGGCGCCGCCGCGGGTGCGGCCGGTGGTTACGCAGCGGCTCAGGGCGAGCAGCAGTGGCCTCAGGAGCAGGGCTGGAACCAGGGTGAGCAGCAGAACTGGTCGGCCGGTGAGGCCGAGGCTCAGCAGCACCAGGCCGGTGGCGAGCAGGCGTGGTCCAGTGAGGGCCAGCACGCCGAGCCGACCCAGGCGTGGAGCGCCGAAGGCCAGCAGCAGTGGGCCGGCCAGGAGCAGGGTCAGCAGTGGCCGCAGGAGCAGCAGCAGTGGGGCGGCGGCGACGCCGGGCAGCAGCAGCAGTGGAGCAGCGGCCAGGACTACCCGCAGCAGGAATGGCCCGTGCAGCAGCCGGAGCAGGCTCAGCCGGAGCAGCCGGAGGCTCAGCCGGCCTGGCAGCCGGGACAGTCGGAGTCGGCACAGCCGGAAGCCCAGTCGAGCTGGCAGCCGGGTGAGCCGGCCTGGTCGGCCGAGGAGACTCCGGCCGCCGAGCAGCCGGCAGCTCAGCCGGAGCCGCAGCCCCAGGCAACCGAGGCGGCCGACGAAACCCGTGTGGATCCGCGGGTTTCCGAGACCGACAAGGACGAGCAGGGTCAGCAGCAGGGTCAGCAGGGCTGGTGGTCACAGCCGTCCTGATCCGGCACCTGCCTGATCACGCCGTCCTGGACGGCGGACGGTCCCGATTCGCCTTCCTGACAAGGCAGCAAGCCCTTGCCGAACCTGTGATGTAAACATTTTTCCGCCGGTTCGCGGGGTATCACACGGACACGAGAGGCCTGTGTACGCAGGCCTCTCGTTCTTTTGCAGCCGTGTTGCGGATGATGCCAATAGCAGACCACGGCTTGACTTTCGTGGATTGCAGGAATGTAATTTCAACCGTGTCGTTCGTTGGACACTCGGTATCGGGGACCGTTGCAGAGCGCAGGACGGACGAGGTCAGGCATGTGGACCGCAAACCCACATGTACAGGGGAACGAACAGGGTCGAGGAGGTCGTACCGTGACAGAGCTGATGGCGATTGTCGACGGTGAGGCGATCGAGGAGGAGCCGAACTGGCAGGAACGGGCGCTGTGTGCCCAGACCGACCCGGAGGCTTTCTTCCCGGAGAAGGGCGGTTCCACCCGCGAGGCGAAGAAGGTCTGCCTCGGCTGTGACGTGCGGGGCGAGTGCCTCGAGTACGCACTGCAGAACGACGAGCGCTTCGGAATCTGGGGCGGGCTGTCGGAGCGGGAGCGCCGCAAGCTGAAGAAAAAGGCCGTCTGAGGCCCGGCTGATCGTTCGGTGTGGTGCCCTGCCACCCCGCCGCGATCGGCGACCAAACAGCACAACTGGATCAGAATCACCCGCGGAGGCCCCGGCTCGACATTCGTCGCCGGGGCCCGCGGCTGTCCGGAGCGGGATCGTCGGCGCCGCAACCGTCCGGAGCAGAGTCGCCGGGGCCGCAACCATCCGGCGCGGGGCCAGGTGGGAGCGCTAGCGGGGTGAGCGGGACGTAGCGCTGCGTCGCGGCTGTAAGGTGAGTCCTCGCCGTGACCTCGGTCGCGGCTGAAGGCCGTCCCTTCCCCGCAAAGGTGTCACTGCTCCGCATGGAACAAGAAGCTCCGGCCGGCTGGGAGTTCTTCGACTCCGTCGACTTCCCGACCGACCACACCGACGACCCGATGGGTCGGCCGCGGATCCGGCATGTCGTCACCGCAGTGGTGGTCGGGCACGAGGGTGCCGCCTGGCTGCCCCGGCTGTCCGAGGCGCTCTGGGCGCTGAACCCGCGTCCCGACCGGCTGATCGCGGTCGACACCGGCTCCACCGACGAGACGGCCGAGCTCCTCGCCGCGATGCCCGGCGTTGAGCCCGTGGTCAGCGTGTCCGCCCGCACCGGCTTCGGTACGGCGGTCGCCCGCGGCCTCGAGGCGGTCGGTTTCGCGCCGATCCCGTCGGCCGTCGGCCCGTACGGCGACGACGGCCACATGCCGGTGGTCGAGTGGCTCTGGCTGCTCCACGACGACTGCGCACCGGCCCCGAAGGCGCTGGAGAAATTGTTGCTCCAGGCCACGATGTCGCCGGACACCGGGGTCTGGGGCCCGAAGCTGCGACTGTGGCCGCGGGACCGTGAGTTGCTCGAGGTCGGCGTCACCACGTCGCTCGGCGGTCGCCGCGACACCGGTATCGAGGCCGGCGAGCTCGACCAGGGCCAGCACGACCAATTGCGGAACGTGCTCGCGGTCAGCTCAGCGGGCATGCTGGTCCGCCGCGACGTCTGGGAGGCGCTGCACGGTTTCGATCCGCGGTTGCCGATGTTCCGCGACGACCTCGACTTCGGCTGGCGTGCCAGCCGCGCGGGCTTCAAGGTCGGCGTCGCGCCTGACGCGGTCGTCTACCACGCGCAGGCCGCGGCGACCGGTGAGCGCGCACTGGCCGGCACCCGGCGGCACGCGTACCAACTCGACCGCTCGCATGCGTACTACACCGTCCTGGCCAACGCGCCCGGCAAGCTGCTGCCACTGCTGATCCTGCGCTTCCTGCTCGGCACGATCATGCGCTCGATCTGGTTCCTCATCGGCAAGACGCCGTCCGGCGCTGTCGACGAGTGGACCGCACTGCTCGGCACCTTGCTCGCCGGTGGCTGGACCCAGGCCCGCAAGGATCGCCGCAGCCTCGATCGCGTCCCGTACGACGACATCAAGGGACTGTTCTCCCGGTCTGTGCACGCCTTGCGGCACAACCTGGAGGAGACGACCAGCACGATCTCCGAGCGGATCCGCGAGGCCTGGGCGGACGAGCCGGAAGAGCAGGTCGTCACCACAGCCCGCCGGGCGAAGTCCACCGCGCGCGTCGCCGTCGATCAGCCCCGTTGGCGTCGGCAACTGATTCGCCGGCCGTTCCTGGTCACCTGGGTCATCCTCGCCATCGGTGCGCTCATTGCTGCCCGCGACCTGATCGGTGGCGGTGTCCTGCGGTCCAACCTGCTGTTGCCTGCGCACGAGAGCCTCGGCTCGCTCTGGCATGCAGCGGCCGCTGCTCCGCCGGGTGTGACACCTCCTGCTTGGCTTGGGCAGTTCTGGGCTTTCTCGACAGTGATGTTCGGTCCGTCCGGTGCGACGAACCTGCTGCTGCTCGGTGCGGTCCCGTTGGCCGGTCTGGCCGCATGGGCCTTGCTGCGCGCGTTCGTCGTCGACCGTGTAGCCCGGGCTTGGGGTGCGTCGGCGTACGGGCTTGCTGTCTTTGCGAACGGCGCTATCACGCAGGGGCGGATCGGGACGTGTGTCGCGGCCATCGTGCTGCCGTTGCTCGGTGCTGCGGTGCACACGGTGGCTCGACGGCGTCGCGTGATCATCCAGGGCAGTTGGCGGGCCGCGTGGTTCGCAGGTATCTGCCAGGCCGTGCTGTTCGCGTTCACGCCGGCACTGGGTCTGCTGGTCAGCGTCACGCTGGTCCTCGGCGCAGTACTCGGCCTGGGGTGGCGTCGACAGGGTCGCCAGCTCGTCTTCTCCGTCGTACTGGGTCTGCTGCTGGTGCTGCCGTGGACGATCCAGTTGGTGCTGCACCCGTCGCGACTCGGTCAGGAAGCGGGTGGACCGCCTACTGCGGCCGTTGGTCCGGGTGACAGCCTTCCGCACTTGCTGACTGGTACGCCGATCGGTGCGCCGACTCCTTGGTGGTTCGTCGTACCGCTGATCGTGGTGGCTCTGGTCAGCCTGCTGCGTGAGTCGCGGCAGCGGTACGAGTTGCTCGGGTGGTTCGCCGCACTGGCCGGTCTGGCCGCGACACTGATTGCGAGTCGGCTGGGTGGTGGCAGTGGTCCGCTGATGTTCCTGATGACCGCGGGCTGGATCATCGCGGTGACGGTCGCCTGGGACTCGGTCGGGAAGTCGACCGAGATCATCGTGCAGGGCGTACTCGGGCTCGTGCTGGTGACCACGATCGTGACCGCCGGGTTCTGGATGGTGCGTGGTGCCGACGGTCCGCTGTGGCGTGGACCGGCACAGGACCTCCCGGCGTACTTGATCTCTTCGCAAGATCCGCCGGAGGACGCGTCGATCCTGGTGGTGCGCAAGGACCCGGACACTCCGATGCGGTATTCGCTGGTGAAGGACGGCGGTCCGCGGATGGGGTCGCTGGAGGCCGCGCCGAAGGCGGAGCAGACCAAGCCGATCACGGATGTGCTGTCGACCCTCGGCGGTGGCGGTACGGGTGAGGAAGGCCGGCAGTTGGCCGGACAGGCGATCGACTACGTCTATCTGCCGGCGCCGGTCGACTCGACACTGCAGGCGACCCTCGACTCGTTGCCCGGCCTCACCCGGGCCAGTGCGGCCGACGGTGACGCGGCCTGGCTGGTCGACCGGTCGAACGTCAAGGGCACTTCGCCGCTCACCGACGTGACCCACAGCCTGTGGCGGGTGCTCGGCCTGATCGGCTGGATCATCGCGTTGATCTTCTGCCTGCCGACCGTCCGCCGTACTGTCGCGGTCCCGCACGGCACCCACGCGAGGAGGGACCGATGAGGCGACTGCTGTCGGACGCGCGGATCCGGCTCGGTGCGTGTGTGCTCGCGATGGCGCTTGCCGCCGGGCTGGGCATCGTCACGCAGACCAAGGAGCCGGTGACCCGCGCGGAGGGTGTCGAGGCGCCCTCCCGCGCAGTGGTGAACCGTACGGCGCTGTCCTGCCCGGCCCTCGCCGGTGGCGGCAAGGTGTCGAGCGTGGTCAACGCGGTGTCGCCGACCCTGCCCGAAGGTACGCCGACCGCCGCGGGGACCGAGACACCGCTGACCATCGCACCGCTGCCGGAGACGGCCGATCCGCTCGGGTCGTTGCTCGTCCGCGGCAAGATCGGGTCGAGCCCCGCGGCCACCAAGCCCGCGCCGCTGTTGATCCGCGGCGTCGGCCCACTCGCGGCCGGCACGGTCGGCACGAGTACGACGACTTCCATCGAAGGCGTGAACGAGGGGATGGCCAGTACGCCGTGCCAGCTGCCCGGCTCGGACTTCTGGTTCGTCGGGGCATCCGGGGCGAGCGACCGGCGGGACGTGCTGGTGCTGACGAACCTGGACAGCATCAACGCCGAGGTGAACGTCACGGTCTACGCGCGCAGCGGTCCGCAGGATCTGCCGCAGGCCCGGGGCATCGTCGTACCGGCGCGGGGGACGTCGGAGCTGTACCTGAACCTGATCGCGCGCAACCTGCGTGACATCGCGCTGCACGTGGAGTCCACCGGCGGCCGGGTCGCGCCGGCGCTGCGATCCAACGCGACCAACGGCACCAAGCCCGCCGGTGTGGACTGGCTGAACCCGTCGGCAGCACCGGCGAACAAGGTGTTCGTGCCCGCCACCGCTCCCGGTGCCGGAATGCGGATCCTGTCGGTGGCGAATCCGACCGACCTGCAGGCAACCGCGGGCCTGACCGTGCACGGGCCGAACGGGCCGTTCAAGCCGGCCGGCCTGGAGACAGTGCAGATCCCGGCCGGGTCGGTGAAGACCTTCCGGCTCGACACCGTGCTGCACGGCGATCCGAGTGCCATCACCGTGACGTCCGACCAGCCGGTGACAGCGTCCATGCGGATGACGGACGCGAGTGGGAGCGACTTCGCGTCACTCGGGTCGGCCGACGCGCTGACCGGGCCGGCGTACCTGGTGCTGCCGGCCCATCAGCAGCCGGCGATCCTGCAGGTGACCGCGCCCGGTAAGACCGGGAGTGTGAAGTTCGAGCTGCGTGATGCGAACGGGAAGGTGCTGAACACGCGGGCCCTCGACGTGATCGCCGGTGCGACCACTCAGATCTCGTTCAAGGCTCAGCCGCGTCCGACCTACCTGATGGTCGAGCAGACTCGCGGCACTGTGGTTGCTGGGGTCACGTTGATGCCTGCGGCCAAGCCGGATGAGGACGACGTCGCTCAGGTGGCTGCCTGGCCGCTGAACACGTCGCTCGTGTTCCGGGCGCAGCTCGGGGCTCAGCCGGATGTACGTGCTGCGCTGAGGTAGTCAGGCCTCGGAGGAGTTCGCGCCGGGGTCCTGCAGCATCCGCAGGTGTCCTCGGCGAGCTATCTCGACCGGTGCGCCCGGAGTCCCGGCACCCGGCTCCTGGCGCGGCAGTGGGCGAGCCGCTTCGCGGACCGCGTTCGCCAGCGCTTCCAGGTCGTCCGACGACGGTCCGGCCGCGGCCGGGTCCGGAGCCAGCCGGATCACTTCCCAGCCGTTCGGAGCCGTCAGCCGTTCGGCGTGGTCGGCACACAGGTCGTAGCAGTGCGGTTCGGCGTACGTCGCCAACGGGCCGAGCACACAGGTGGAATCGGCGTACACATACGTGAGCGTCGACACAGCCGGCTTATGACAGGCGGCGCGCGAACAGATCCTGGCGATGCTCACGACCAGACGTTACCCCCACTAGGCTGAGCGCGTGACCGAGGCTCGCCGTCATCGCAGGCACATAGACCGCCACGGCCGCGGCATGCTCGGCCCGATCAGCCGGCCGAGCAAGTTCGCGCCCCGTGGGTTGCCGCTGCAGCGATCCGCCGCGGCCCAGTTCGACGAGGTGGTCGCGATCGAGGTGACCCGGCTGGAGAAGCGGCTGCCGCAGGTCGTCGCCCGGGTCGAGTTCGCCATCGAGGACGTGCCGAACCTCGACCTCGACGCGGTCGAGATCCCGCTCACCCACTCCACCGGCGGTACGTCGCACGAGCCGTACCGGATCGTGGTCTTCCGCCGCCCGATCGAGCTGCGGGCCGAACGGTCCGGCACCAGCCTGGCCTGGCTGGTCCGATCCGCGCTCGTCCTGGAGTTGGCCGACGTACTCGCGCTGTCCCCGGAGCAGATCGACCCCGAGTTCGAATCCGACGACGACTGAGGGCCGGCGACGCGCCGAAAGCGGTAGAACCACTCGTTCCACTGGTGTTCGAACCTGTTTCGTAGTGTGGGAAGCGGTTTGTAACGCTGAACAGCAGTGGGAGAGGATCGCGAGTGTGAACGATCAAAAACTGCGTGTCGGAGTGGTCGGACTAGGCTTCGCCGGGCGTACGGCGCTCGAGGCGTTCTCGGAGTTGCCGGACGTCGAGGTGGTGGCGCTGGCCGGCCTGGAGAAGGACACGCTGACCAGCCTCGGCGAGAAGCACGGGGTCCCGCACCTGTACGAGAAGTGGGAGGACCTACTCAACACCGAGGGCCTGGAAGCGGTCAGCATCGGTACGCCGACGCAGCTGCACGCCCCGATCGCGCTCAAGGCGCTGGAGAAGGGCCTGCATGTCCTGTGTGAGAAGCCGCTGGCCAGGACCGTGGCCGAGGGCACCGCGATGGTCGAGGCCTCGAAGAAGGCCGGCAAGGTCCTGAAAGTCATCTTCAACCACCGCGAGCGCGGCGACGTGGCCGCGCTGAAGCACCAGATCGACGAGGGCCAGCTGGGCTGGGTCTACTACGCGAAGGCGCACTGGATGCGCCGCAACGGCATCCCGGGTATGGGCGGCTGGTTCACCAACCGCGAGCTGTCCGGTGGCGGCCCGCTGATCGACCTCGGCGTCCACATCCTCGATCTGGCCCTGCACCTGCTGAACGAGCCGCAGGTCACCACGGTCAGCGCAAGCACCTTCGCCGAGCTCGGCCCGCGCGGCAAGGGCAGCACGGTACCGAACGCGAACACGCTCGGCTCGGCGTTCGAGGTGGAGGACCTGGCGACGGCGTACCTGCGGCTGGAGGGCGGCGGCGCGCTGCAGCTGGAGACCAGCTGGGCCACCTACCGGGCGCCCGGCGACAACTTCGGCATCGAGCTGTTCGGTACCGACGGCGGCGCCAAGATCGAGGTACAGAACTACACCACCGTGGACACGCTGCGGATCTTCACCGACGTCGGCGGCGTACCGGCCGAGGTCAAGCCGGCCACCGGCGCCGGGCTCGGCCACCGCGCGGTGGTGCAGGAGTTCGTCCGGATCGTCCAGAGCGGCGACTGGGCCGCACACAACGGGTCCGAGGCGTTGCTCCGGACCGAGGTCATCGACGCCTGCTACGCCTCGGCGAAGGCGGGACGAGAGGTTGTACTCCATGACTGATCCGATTCGCGTCACCGTCTGGGGCGAGAACGTGCACGACCAGCGCGACGCCTCGGTGCAGAAGGTCTACCCGGACACGATGCACGAGACGATCGCGGCCGCGGTGCGGGCCAAGCTCGGCGAGAACGTGGTCGTCCGGACCGCGTGGCTGCAGCAGCCCGAGCACGGTCTGACCGACGAGGTCCTGGCCGAGACCGACGTACTCACCTGGTGGGGGCACGCGGCACACGGTGACGTCGACGATGCGGTCGTCGAGCGGGTGCAGCGGCACGTGCTGTCCGGGATGGGCCTGATCGCGCTGCACTCGGCCCACTTCAGCAAGATCTTCATCCGGCTGATGGGCACCACCTGCTCCCTCGACTGGCGGTCCGACAACGACCGCGAGCTGCTCTGGACGGTGGCCGCCGGCCACCCGATCGCCCAGGGTGTCCCGCACCCGCTGGTGATCGAGCGCGAGGAGATGTACGGCGAGCTGTTCGACATCCCGCAGCCGGACGAGCTGGTGTTCGTCAGCTCGTTCTCCGGCGGCGAGGTGTTCCGCTCCGGCTGCTGCTACCGGCGCGGCCAGGGCCGGGTCTTCTACTTCCGTCCCGGCGACCAGGAATACCCGACGTACCACCAGCCGGAGGTTCAGCAGATCATCGCCAACGCCGTCGGCTGGGCTGCTCCGACCAGCCCGCGGCAGCTCCCGGAGGTCCACCACCGCAAGACCCCGGGATGGTTCGACCAAGGCTGAAATACAGCTTTGCCGGTGGGCCGGATAGGGTCCACGCATGGTTGACGTAGCTGCGATCTTCAAGGCGTACGACGTACGCGGGGTCGTCCCGGACCAGTTGGACGAGTCGGTGGCCCGGGCGACCGGGGCCGCCTTCGTCGAGGTCCTGGACGTCCTCGCGTCTCCGGGGGCGGTCGTGGTCGGCTATGACATGCGGCCGTCCAGCCCGGCGCTGGCGGCCGCGTTCGCCGAGGGAGTGACCAGCACCGGCGCGGACGTGATCGACATCGGCCTGGCCTCCACCGACCAGCTGTACTTCGCCTCCGGCCGGCTCCAGCTGCCCGGTGCGATGTTCACCGCGAGCCACAACCCGGCGCAGTACAACGGCATCAAGCTGTGCCGCGTGGGTGCCGCCCCGGTCGGCTCGGACTCCGGTCTGCGCGACATCGCCGACCTGGTCGCCAAGGCCCTCGTCGACGGTCCCGCGACGGGCGCCGTACCAGGTCATGTGCGGCAGAAGAACCTGCTCACCGCGTACGCCGACCACCTGCACGACCTGGTCGACCTCAGCGGCATCCGCCCGCTCAAGGTGGTCGTGGACGCCGGCAACGGGATGGGCGGCTACACCGTCCCGGCTGTGTTCGCCTCCGGGCCGGTCGAGATCATCCCGCTGTACTTCGAGCTGGACGGCAACTTCCCCAACCACGAGGCGAACCCGCTGGACCCGAAGAACCTGGTCGACCTGCAGGCGAAGGTGCGCGAGGTCGGCGCCGACCTGGGCCTGGCCTTCGACGGCGACGCGGACCGCTGCTTCGTGGTGGACGAGAAGGGCGACCCGATCTCGCCGAGTGCGATCACCGGTGCGGTCGCGGTCCGGGAGCTGGCCAAGCACCCCGGCTCGGCCGTCATCCACAACCTGATCACCTCCCGGGCCGTCCCCGAGCTGATCACCGAGCACGGCGGCACGCCGGTCCGGGCCCGGGTCGGGCACTCGTACATCAAGCAGAAGATGGCCGAGACCGACGCGGTGTTCGGCGGCGAGCACTCCGCGCACTACTACTTCCGGGACTTCTGGCGGGCCGACACCGGCATGCTGGCCGCATTGCACGTGCTGGCCGCGCTCGGTGAGCAGGACAAGCCGGCCAGCGAGCGGTTCGCCGACTACGAGCGGTACGTCGCGTCCGGCGAGCTGAACAACAAGGTCGACGACGCCGCGGCCACGGTTGCGGCGATCGAAGACACCTATAGCGGCCGCGACGGCATTACCGTTGACCATCTGGACGGTCTGACCGTGTCGGCGGGACAGTGGTGGTTCAACGTTCGTGCGTCGAACACGGAACCGCTGCTGCGGCTGAACGTCGAGGCGGAGGACCGGGCCACGATGGAACGCGTCCGTGACGAAGTACTGGCCCTGATCACCGGTGCATCGGTGGAGGAGAACTGAATGGCAGTCAATCTGGACCCGGACCTGCTCAGCATCCTGGTCTGCCCCAAGTGCCGGTCGGAGTTCCGGGTGGACGACGAGGCGAACGAGCTGATCTGCACGAACGGCGCCTGCGCCCTGGCCTACCCGGTCCGTGACGACATCCCCGTTCTGCTGATCGACGAGGCGCGGGACACGAAAGAGGCCGCGGTCGACTCATGAACGAGCGAAGCGAGTTCATCATCAAGCACAGTGCGCATCGTGCCTCGTCCGCGCCCGCAGCGAAGCGAGGACGTGGATGAGCTTCTTCGACGATTCGCGGCTGGATGACCCGGCGGCGCTGGGAGCGGCGGATCACCTGCTCCGCCGGCTCGCGATGGCCGGTGCCCGGGTCCGGGCCGAGCTGGAAGCGGCCGAGGAAGCCCTGGCCAAGGTCGAGACCGACGGCTTCCGGCCGCGTGCGGTGGTGGCCGCCGGTCGGGACGCCCGGCTGGTCCGGGCCGTGCTCGAGCCGGTCTGCCCGGTCCCCTTCGTCGCCTGGCCCGGCCCTGGACTACCAGGGTGGGCCGGCCCACTGGACCTGGTGATCATCCTCAGCGGGACCACGGAGGACTCCGACTCGGTGTCCGCCGCATCGGAGGCAGAGCGTCGTGGCTGCGGCCTGATGCTGGCGAGCCCTCCGGACTCCCCGGTCGCCCGCGCCTCCGCCGGCTCGCGGCACGCCATCCGGCTGCCATCGCAGTCCGATGACCAGTTGGCCTCCGCTGTCGCCGTACTCCAGGCTCTGCACCAGATGGAGCTCGGCCCGGAGGTGGACCACAAGGCGGTCTCGGCGCTGCTGGACGACGTGGCGATCGAGTGCTCGCCCAACAACGACGTGGCGTCCAACCCGGCCAAGGACATGGCCCTGATGCTGGCGGACGCGCTGCCGCTGGTGTGGGGTGGCTCTGTCCTGGCTGCCCGGGCTGCACGGCGTGTGGTGGAGGCTCTGCGGCTGGCGAGTGGTCGGCCGGCTCTTGCGGCTGACGCCGGGCACCTGCTGCCCGTACTCAACCAGCCGCCGCGTGACCTGTTCGCCGATCCCTTCGACAAGCCTGAGGAGTTGCGGCCGGGTCTGGTCATCCTCGACGACGGTGTGGACGACCCAGGCGTCACCGAGCACCGCCGCAAGCTGGAAGCGAAGGCAGAGCGCAACGACGTCCGCGTGCATGTGGTGACGCAGGCTGACGGCACTGACATCGCCCGGTACGCCGCTCTGACCCAGCACGGCCGCTACGCAGCGGCGTACCTGGGCATCGGCCTGGGCCGCTACGGTACGGCGACCGACACCGAACCCGACGAGCCAGGGAACCCCTCGGAGGACCCAGCGTGGTAGTGCGGCTACAGAACACCATCCGGGACTACGCCTGGGGCTCGCTGACCGCGATCCCCGAGCTGACCGGGGTGGAGCCGGACGGCCAACCGCAGGCCGAGCTGTGGATGGGTGCGCACGAGTCCGCACCGTCCGTGCTGCCTTCCGGCGATTCTCTGTACGACGTGGTGTCCGCCGGGCCGGCCGACGTGCTGGGGACGGAGACGGCTGAGCGGTTCGACGGCCGGTTCCCGTTCCTGGCCAAGCTGCTGGCGGCCGCGCAGCCGTTGTCGATCCAGGCGCACCCGTCGCGCGAGCAGGCGATCGACGGGTACGCGCGGGACGAGGCCGCCGGGATCCCGCGGGACGCCGGTGACCGCAACTACAAGGACGCCTGGCCGAAGCCGGAGATCCTGATCGCACTCGGGCCGTTCGACGCGCTGGTCGGGTTCCGGCCGCTCGAGGCCACGGTCGCCTTACTGGACGCGCTGTCGCCGGTCGGGTTCGACGAGCTCACCGACCTGCTCCGCAACGGCAAGCTCCAGGACGCGTTCACGCAGATCATGAGCAGCGACCGGGACTCCATCCGTCCGCTGGTCGCCGCATTGGGTGAGGCCTGTGCGCAGTACGCCGGTGAGGCTTTCGCAGTGGAGCGGGACACGCTGCTGCGGCTGTGCTCGGATTTCCCCGACGACCCCGGCGTACTGGCTGCGTTGTTGCTGAACCGGGTGCGGCTGGAGCGGTTCGAGGCCGTCTACCTGCCGGCCGGGAACGTGCATGCCTATCTGCACGGCCTCGGGTTCGAGGTGATGGCGAACTCCGACAACGTGTTGCGGGGTGGCCTCACCAGCAAGCACATCGACGTACCCGAGCTGGTCTCGGTGGTCGACTTCGAACCACTCGTGGACCCGGTCCTGGCGGCGACGCCGGTCAGCGACGGCATCACGTCGTACGAGACGGGATGTGAGTACTACGCCATCCACCGAGTCGATCTCGAGGATGACGAGCGGACCGTCGCCGGCGACGGTCCGCGGATCGTCTGCTGTGTCGCGGGAAGTGTCGAAGTCGGTGCTGACGGCAATGAGTCCGGCGTGACGTTGTCCGCAGGTCAGTCGGCGTTCGCCGCAGGACCCGAAGGACCCTGTACCCTGCGTGGTTCCGGCACGGCGTTCGTCGTGTCCGCGCGCTGATCACCCCCAACTGTTGACGGAGGACCTGGAGAGATGGCTGGTGGCGGAACCAAGGCGGTCGTCGCGGCATTGCTGGCGAACACCGGGATCGCGATCACCAAGTTCGCCGCCTGGGGTCTGACCCAGTCGGCGTCCATGCTCGCCGAGGCGATCCACTCGGTCGCCGACGCCGGCAACCAGGTGCTGCTGCTGGTCGGCGGCAAGCGGGCCCAGCGGGAGGCCAACGAGCTGCACCAGTTCGGCTTCGGCCGGGAGCGGTACGTCTACTCGTTCATCGTGGCGATCGTGCTGTTCAGCGTCGGTGGCCTGTTCGCGCTGTACGAGGGCTGGCACAAGATCCACGACCCGCACGGCATCGACGACTGGAAGTGGGTCCCGGTCGCCGTCCTGGTGGCCGCGATCATCATGGAGACGTTCTCGTTCCGGACCGCGATCGTCGAGGCGAACAAGGTCCGCGGCCCGGTCGGCTGGGCCAGGTTCATCCGCAACGCCCGCTCGCCCGAGCTGCCGGTCATCCTGCTGGAGGACTTCGCCGCCCTGACCGGTCTGGTGCTGGCCCTGATCGGCGTCGTGCTGACCCTTGTCACCGGCAACGGTGTGTACGACGGCCTGGGCTCGATGGCGATCGGTGCACTGCTGGTCTGCGTGGCCGTCTTCCTGGCGATCGAGATGAAGTCGCTGCTGCTCGGCGAGTCCGCGACCCGGGAGTCGCAGCAGAAGATCGTCGCCGCGATCGAGAACACCCCTGGGGTGCAGCGGCTGATCCACATCAAGACCCTGCACCTCGGCCCGGAGGAGGTCCTGGTGGCCGCCAAGGTCGGCGTCGAGCCGACCACCGACGCCGCCGTGGTCGCCCAGACCATCGACGCCGCCGAACGCGCCATCCGCGAAGCCGAGCCGATGTCGATCCACATCTACCTCGAACCCGACGTCTACCAGGAGAACCACGTCCCCGACGAGCGCCCCGCCGTCCCCGAGGCCCCCTCTCACTGAGTCCCCCTCTGGTTGGCTGACCCACCAGACGATGGGTTCGCACCCCTGAATCCGGTTGGCCAACCCACACTTTGGTGGGCTGACCCACCAGAGGCGGTCGGTTAGCGGGGGCGGGGTGGCAGGACGCCGGAGCGGCCTAGCCAGCGGAGGGCCCGCTCGCGGTCGATCTCGGACTGGGTGGGTGGGGTGGTGAGGCGGCCGGTGCGGTAGCCGAGGTTGCGGATGTCCGCGGCCACGGACGGTTCGGCCAGGGCCCGGAGTGCGAAGGCCAGCGCGGCCGGCGTCACGTCGTACCGGTGTTCGAGGTCGAGAGCGAGCTTGACCGCGGCCAGGTCGCGGTCGTCGTACTGGCGTTGGGTGTTGTGCCCGGGACGGGAGCGCGGCAGCAGGCCGAGGGCCTCGCGGTACCGCAGCATCCGCGGGGTGGTGCCCAGGTGTCTGGCGGCCTCGGTGATGCGCATGACACCAATCTTGACATTTCAGTGTCAGAAACACCGCCGGAGCGATCAAATCACCGGCTTGGGCGCTCTAGGCTCTGGCAGGCAGGAAGCATTCACAGTCTTCAGGGGAGCGGAACCGCATGACGTTCGACTACAAGGTGGCGGACCTCGGGCAGGCCGAGTTCGGCCGCAAGGAGATCCGGCTGGCCGAGCACGAGATGCCTGGCCTGATGGCGATGCGCAAGCAGTACGGCGACAGCAAGCCGCTGGCCGGCGCCCGGATCATGGGCTCGCTGCACATGACGATCCAGACCGCGGTGCTGATCGAGACGCTGACCGCACTCGGTGCCGAGGTGCGCTGGGTCTCGTGCAACATCTTCTCCACCCAGGACCACGCCGCGGCTGCCGTCGTCGTAGGTCCCGAGGGCACGGCCGACGCCCCCGCCGGTGTCCCCGTCTTCGCCTGGAAGGGCGAGACGCTGGAGGAGTACTGGTGGTGCACCGAGCAGGCGCTGAGGTGGCCCGGCGGTGAGGGCCCGAACATGATCCTCGACGACGGTGGCGACGCCACCATGCTCGTCCACAAGGGCACCGAGTTCGAGAAGGCCGGCGCCGTGCCGGACCCGTCGACCGCGGACTCCGAGGAGTACGCCGTCGTCCTGAAGTTGCTGACCCGCACGCTGGCCGAAGAGCCGCAGCTGTGGACGACGATCGGTCAGGGCATCAAGGGTGTCACCGAGGAGACCACCACCGGCGTGCACCGGCTGTACGAGATGCACAAGGCCGGCGCGCTGCTGTTCCCGGCGATCAACGTGAACGACTCGGTGACGAAGTCGAAGTTCGACAACAAGTACGGCTGCCGGCACTCGCTGATCGACGGCATCAACCGGGCCACCGACGTACTGATCGGCGGCAAGGTCGCGGTCGTCTGCGGGTACGGCGACGTCGGCAAGGGCTGTGCGGAGTCGCTGCGCGGCCAGGGCGCCCGGGTGATCGTCACCGAGATCGACCCGATCTGCGCGCTGCAGGCGGCGATGGACGGCTACCAGGTGACCACCCTGGACGACGTGGTCGGGATCGCCGACATCTTCGTCACCACCACCGGCAACAAGGACGTCATCACCGCCGACCACATGGCGGCGATGAAGCACCAGGCGATCGTCGGCAACATCGGTCACTTCGACAACGAGATCGACATGGCCGGCCTGTACAAGCGGGCCGGCGTCGAGCGGGTCACCATCAAGCCGCAGGTGGACGAGTTCCGGTTCCCCGACGGCCACACCGTGATCATCCTGTCCGAGGGCCGGCTGCTGAACCTGGGCAACGCGACCGGTCACCCGTCGTTCGTGATGTCGAACTCCTTCACCAACCAGGTGCTGGCCCAGATCGAGCTGTTCGTGAAGACGGCCGACTACCCGACCGAGGTGTACGTCCTGCCCAAGCACCTCGACGAGATGGTCGCCCGCCTCCACCTCGACGCTCTCGGCGTCAAGCTGACCGAGCTCTCCAAGGAGCAGGCCGCCTACCTTGGCGTCCCGGTCGAGGGCCCGTACAAGTCGGACCACTACCGCTACTGACATTCAGTACGCAGCGCGGGCGCCCCACTAGGTCGGTGGGGCGCCTTGCTGTTTCAGCTGCGACATGGTCACCACTGCCCGGACTCGTTGCTGCCCGGTGCGGCCCATCCCTCGGGGTTCACAGCAGCAGGGCGGTACTGCGCAACCGGAGCGGGCGCCGGGAACGGCCCAGCCGCCGGGACCGGCCCAGCCGGCGGCAGAGCGCCGTACGGGCTAGGTGGAGCAAACGGTCCAGCCGGAACGCCATAAGGGCTCGCGGGAGCGCTGTACGGGACGGCATAGGGGTTGGGTGGGCCGAAGGGGCCTGTGTTGAGGGCTGGGCGGGCGGTGGCGAGCCGTGCGAGCTCTCGGCGCCGTCGTTCGGCCAGTACGGCGGACAGGAAGGCCGGCGCCACGATCGGCACCGGTGGCGCCGGCGCGGTGACCTCGCCGACCCGATACGCCAGCGCATCGCCCAAGGCAGCCCTGGCCCCGGGGAGCAGCTCGGTGTACCGAGCCAGGTACTCACGGGCCGCATTCGCGAGGTCGTCGGACAGCCGCGACAGTTCCAGCGACTGCGCCCACTGCACCAGGTGGCCGGGCACGAACAGCGGCGGTGACGCCATCGGCTGGTGCCGTTCGCGGATCACCACGGTGCCGGCCACCATGTCGCCGATCCGCTTGCCCTGCTTGTTCATCAGGCTCGCCACGATCCCGGGGCTGGCCGCGAACCAGGGCGCGAAGTCGACGAAGAACCAGAACAGGGTCCGCACCAGCGCGTGCCGGAACCGGATCGAGCTGCCGTCGTCGCGGACCACCTTGAGCCCGAGCACCATCTTGCCGAGCGTCCGGCCGCGAGTCAGGGTCTCCATCACCACCCGGTAGCCGACCACGACGACCAGGACGACGATGAAGATCAGCGCGATCGCGAGCGCCTCACTCGCCTCACCGCCGATCAGGAACCCGGCCAGCAGCGAGATCAGTACCCCGAGTACGACGGCCTGCAGGATCACGTCGATCGCACACGCCAGCGCGCGGGTCGGCATCCGCGCGATCCGCACCTGGAGGACGACCGCTTCCCCCGTGACCAGCTGAGACACTCCGTCGCCCCCCTCCTGCCGAGACACTAGATCCGGCTAGTCTGCCAGCGCGGGGAGCCAGAACCGGGAGGAGGGCCACTGTGGATGTCGAGGCGTTCGTATCCGTGCACCAGCCGCAGTGGGACCGGCTGGCGTACCTGACCCGCCGGCAGCGGCGTCTGACCGGTGCGGAGGCCGAGGAGCTCGTCACCCTCTACCAGCGCGTCGGGACCCACCTGGCCGCGCTCAGGGCCGCCGGTGCGGACCCTGTGTCCATCGGACGGCTGTCCGGCCTCATCGCCGACGCACGTGGTGCCGTGACGGGTGCACAGGCCCCTGTCTGGCGTGACATCTCCAAGTACTTCCTGGTGAGCTTCCCAGCCGCGCTGTACGCGTGTCGACGGTGGTGGCTTGTCATCGGCTTGCTGTTCTACCTGGTCGCGGCCTGGACCGCCTGGCGCATCATCGCGCACCCGGAGGTGGTGGACTCGTTCGCCACCTCGGCACAGGTCCAGGAGCTGGTCGACAAGGAGTTCGCCTCCTACTACTCGGAGAACCCGGCGCAGGACTTCGCACTCCAGGTGTGGATCAACAACGCAACCGTCAGTGCCGCCGTGCTCGCGCTCGGCATCCTGCTGATCCCGTCGGTCTTCATCCTCTGGGACAACGCGCTCAACCTCGGCATCAACGCCGGCCTGATGATCAGCCACGACCGGGCGGATGTGTTCTTCGGCCTGATCACCCCGCACGGACTGCTCGAGCTGACCGCGGTGTTCGTCGCATCCGCCGCCGGCCTGCGGCTCGGCTGGTCGTGGATCGTTCCCGGCCCGCGCACCCGCATGCAAGCGCTCGCCCAGACCGGCCGCGCGACCGTCGGCATGGCGATCGGCCTGGCCGCGATCCTCCTGGTTACCGGCGTCATCGAGGCGTTCGTCACCCCGTCCGCGCTGCCGACGGCGGTCCGCGTCGGCATCGGCGTACTGGCCGAGATCGGCTTCATCCTCTACGTCTGGATCCTCGGCCGGCGCGCCTTCCGGGCCGGTGAGTACGGCGACGTCGACGAGGCTGACCGCGAGGCAACGGCACCTGTCTCCGCGTAAGCACGTTTTGCTCGTGGGCACCGGACGCAGGTGAGTACAACAGCCCAGGAAGCCCGTCAGAGTCGTTGGTACGGCGTCGCCATCACCGTTGGATTGATCGCGTACGGCGTGGTCCACCTGCTCGTCGCGTGGATCGCCCTGCAACTCGCCTGGGGGAAGTCGTCCAAGGAGGCGTCACACGAGGGTGCCCTCGCGGAACTGGCCTCGAAACCGCTCGGCGGCGTACTGCTCTGGATCGTCGCCATCGGCCTGTTCATGCTGGTGATCTGGCGCGTCCTCCAAGTCATCTACGGTCACCTGGACACGGAGAAGAAACTGTCCGGCGCGGGCCGCGCCGTGCTGTACCTGATCCTCGGCCTCTCCGCCGCCAAGTTTGCGCTTGGGTCCGGCGAGTCGGGCAGCGACAAGAAGCAATCCCTCAGCGCAAAGCTGATGGAGCACGGCGCCGGCCGGGTGCTGGTCGTGCTGGTCGGTGTCGGCGTGATCGCCCTCGGTGTCCGCCAGATCTACAAGGCGGTCACCAAGAAGTTCACCGAGGACCTGGTCGGCGGCGTGTCCGAGGTGACCATCCTTCTCGGCCAGATCGGGCACGCCGCCAAGGGCATCGCGTTCATCGTCGCCGGCGGGCTGGTCGGGTGGGCCGCGATCGACTACGACCCCGAGAAGGCGGGCGGTCTCGACACCGCGCTCCGCACGATCAAGGACCAGCCCTTCGGCTCCGTCCTGCTCACCGTGCTCGCCCTCGGCATCGCCGCCTTCGGCGTCTACGCCTTCGCCTGGTCCCGCAACGCCAAGCGCTGACCACTTAGCGCTGACCGTGGCTCAGACCGGCAGGTCGCGCCGCCGCAGGCCGACCAGGCCGACAGCTCCCAGTACGACGGCGATCGCGACCAACGTGATCACCGGAGCAGCCGAGGCCGACCCGCCGGGCAACTGGGGGAGATGGGTGAACGGCGAGATGTCCCGGACCCACTCGTCCAACTGGACACCGGCGCTGGTGAACCCGATCAGCATGCAGATCGCCGGACCCGCCCATGCCACCGCGGACAGCCGCGGGAACAGTCCGACGATCGCGATCGTCAGCCCGGCCAGCAACCACACCGCCGGCAACTGCACCATCGCCGCACCGATCAGCCGAGGCACCTGACCACCGACGTCACCGATCGCAGCCCCGTACGCAAACCCCGCCGTGACGCCGGATGCCAGCAACGCCAGCGCCGGACCCAGTAACCCGAACGCCAGGTGACTCGCAGCCCACCGCAGTCTCCCGACTGCCGTCGACAACACCGGCTCGGCCCGGCCACTCGTCTCCTCGGCCCGCATCCGTAGCGTCGCCTGGACGGCGTACGCCGACGCGATCAACCCGATGATCGTCATCACGCCGGCGAAGAACGAGTCGACCAACCCGGCCGCACCACCGAGTCGCGCGAAGATCTCCTGCACCTTCGGATCGTCGCGCATCAGATCGCCGACCCCCTCGGCCACACCGCCGAACAGCAAGCCCAGCAAGGCGAATCCGGCCAGCCAGGACACCAGCAGTCCGCGATGCAACCGCCACGCCAACCCCAGCGGCGAGCCCAGATCGCCGTCGGCCGGTCCGGGCCTGGCCGGCAACAGTCCGGCCCCGACATCCCGCCGTACCGAGAGATAGATGGCGGCGGCCACGAGTACGACGGTTGCCGCGAGCACCAATACGGCCAGGCCCCACCGATTGGCGCCGTACGGGTGTATCCGTTGCGCCCAGGCGATCGGGGACAGCCACGACAACCACGCGAGCGGGCCGTCCGTGTGCGCGCTGGTGTCACCGGCGGCACGCAGTACGTACGCCGCACCGAGAACGCTGATCGCGATGCCGCGAGCCGTCGATGCGCTCGCGGTGAGTTGCGCGGCGATCGCGCCGACAGCCGCGAAAAGCCAGCCTGCACAGAGGAATTCGAGGCCGATGGCAACGGATCCGGCGGCTGGCAGATCCTGGCTTTGCATGCCCAGGGCAAGCAGTACGGCGAGCACCAGGTTCGCCGTGAACGTCACCAGCAGCGCGGCCGCCAGCCCGGCGTGCCGCCCGACGACACTCGCCCCGAGCAGCTCGGCGCGGCCGGTCTCTTCCTCGACGCGGGTGTGCCGGATCACCGTGAGCAGGCTGAACAGCCCGATCATCACCGGCACGAATCCGACCCGCCAGGTGATGAACTCACCGAGGCTGGTCCCGGACAGCTCGCCGTACAGTGTGATGAAACCCGCGTTGCTGGCATACGACTCCCGCGACTCCGCGGTCGGGAACAGGTCCCCGAAGGACTGCACATAGCTGACCGGGATAAGGGCCAGCGGCACGATCCACAGCGGCAGCAGGATCCGGTCGCGGCGCAGGATCAGCCGAGCCAGGCCCCAGGTGCCGGTGAGCGTCTTCATCGTGATCCTTCCGGCTCGTACAGCCGCAGGAACAGCTCCTCCAGCGTCGGCGGCTGGCTGACCAGACTCCGTACGCCGATCTCCGTCAGCCGCTTCAGCACCGGGTTGATCTCGTCGGTGTCGACGTCGAACCGGACCTGACCGTCCTCGACGTGCAGGTCGTGGACACCCGCCAGTTGCGCCAGGCCGTCCAGCTGACCGGCCAGCTCGGCGCGGATCGACGTACGGGTCAGGTGCCGCAGCTCGGACAGCGTGCCGCTCTCGACCGCGCGGCCGGCGCGGATGATGGTGACCCGGTCGCAGAGCGCCTCCACCTCGGACAGGATGTGGCTGGACAGCAGGACGGTCCGGCCGTCCCGGTCGCTCACTTCCTGCACGACCTCGCGGAACACCTCTTCCATCAACGGGTCGAGGCCGGACGTCGGCTCGTCGAGCAGCAGCAGCTCGACGTCGGAGGCCAGGGCGGCGACCAGCGCCACCTTCTGCCGGTTGCCCTTGGAGTAGGTCCGCGCCTTCTTACGCGGGTCCAGGTCGAAGCGCTCGAGCAGGTCGGCCTTGCGCTTCTTGTCGATTCCGCCGCGCATCCGGCCGAGCAGGTCGATCGCCTCGCCGCCGGACAGGTTCGGCCACAGCGTCACGTCGCCGGGGACGTAGGCCAGCCGCCGGTGCAGCGCGGTGGCGTCCGACCACGGGTCGCCGTCGAGCAGGCGCGCCGTACCGGAGGTGGCCCGGGTGAGGCCGAGCAGGATCCGGATGGTGGTGGTCTTCCCGGCGCCGTTCGGGCCGAGGAAGCCGTGCACCTCACCGGTGCGAACCGTGAGGTCGAGACCGTCCAGGGCACGAGTTCGCCCGAATGTCTTGACCAGCCCTTCAGTGCTGATCGCTGCGGTCATTTGCTGTCAGTGCTCCTCTGAGTACTTCCGTAGTTGTTCGAGTTGCTCAGGCGTCAGCACCGGGATGGTGAAGACGTCGAGCATTGCCTTGGTCAACCGGGCGTAGCCGCTGGGACTCGCGATGTCCTCGCCGATCGCCTTGGAGACCTGGTCGCGGAGCACGAAGACGCCCATCTTCATCGCCGCCAGCACCGCGGCGTACGCCCGCGTATCGCTGGGGGTGGTGCCGAGCGTCTTGGTGAACTCCTCGCCGGCGTCGACCATTTCCAGGAACAGCGCGGTCGCCGTCTCCGAGCCGTCCATCATCGAGCGGATCAGGTACGTCTGCAGCGGCATCATGATCGGCTGCATCGTCGCCACGTCGGTGTCGGCCGCACCGCCCTGGAAGACGAGTTCCTCGCCGAGTTGCAGCATCCGTTGCTTGGCGTACTGGTCACAGGCCTCGCGCAAGGCCTGCTTCGAGCCGAAGTGGTGCCGGACCAGGCCGGACGAGACGCCCGCCTCGGCCGCGATGTCGCGGATGCTCGCGCCCTCGACCCCGCGTTCGGCCCACAGCTGGATGGCCGCGTCCCGGATCCGGGCCCGCGCGGTCAGATCGTCTGCCGGTCGATCCATGTCACTTCCTCTCGCTACACAGAACAGCAAACTCCTACACGATCGTGTAGTCAAGAGGAAAATGCTTAACGGAACTGTGACAAATTTCCGTAGCTCGTTGACAGGAGAGCGCTTGCTGGTGTGGTTTCGTCCCCAAACACATGACTGGGCGGAAGGTGTGGGGCGGATGAGGAAGTTGCTGGCAGCAGTCGCTGCCATCGGACTACTGGCACTACCCGGTACGGCGGCCAGCGCCGCTGAGCCGGCCGAGAAGGTGATCCGGGTCGGCGTCACCCAGGCGGTGGACTCGATGAACCCGTTCCTGGCCGTCCGGCTGGTGTCCGGATCGCTCCAGCGCTGGATGTACGGCTTCCTGACCGTGCCGGACTCCAAGACCCTTCAGCCGAGCCCCGACCTGGCCGAGTCCTGGACGACGTCACCCGACGGCCTGACCTGGACCTTCAAGATCCGGGACACGAAGTGGTCCGACGGCCAGCCGGTCACCGCGGCCGACGCGGCCTGGACGTTCAACAAGATGATGACCGACGACGGCGCCAAGACCGGTAACGGCCCGGCGGTGGAGAACTTCGCCAGTGTCGCCGCGAACGGCCAGGAACTGACCATCAAGCTCAAGAGCCCGCAGGCCTCGATGCTGGACAACCCGGTCCCGATCATGCCGAAGCACGTCTGGGAGAAGGTGCCGGACATCTCCAAGTACGAGGCCGACGTCTACCCGACGGTGGGCAGCGGTCCGTACATCGCGGTGGAGAGCAAGAAGGACCAGTACGTGAAGCTCCAGGCCAACCCGAACTACTGGCGCGGCGCACCGAAGATCGACGAACTGCAGATGATCTTCTACGACAACCCGGCCGCCGCGATCGTCGGGCTGAAGAAGGGTGACATCGACCTGATCGGCCGGCTCGCACCGCCGGACTTCGCATCGCTCGAGGGCGACGAGAACATCGTCCAGTGGAACACGGCCGGCCGGCGGGCGACGTACCTGCAGATCAACCATGGCGCCACCACCAGCGACAACAAGCCGATCGGCGACGGGCACCCGGCACTGAAGGACCCGCGGGTCCGGCAGGCGCTGCACGCCGCGATCGACAAGCAGAAGCTGGTCGACGAGGTGCAGAACGGCCTGGCCCAGCCGGCCGACGGATCGATCATCCCGCCGATGTACAAGGACTTCTTCTGGCAGGCGAGCGGCGATCAGAAGGTCTCGTACGACGTTGCCAAGGCCAACAAGATCCTGGACGACGCCGGGTACAAGAAGGGGGCCGACGGCATCCGGACGATGCCGGACGGATCGCGGAAACTGCAGTTCCGGTTCAGCATCCACACCGACACCCCGATCGAGGACAAGCTGTCCGAGTACCTGACCGGCTGGTTCAAGGAGATCGGCATCCAGTTGTCCACCAAGCGGCTCGACTCGAGCAAGTTCACCGAGGAGACCGGGACGACGGCTCTGTTCGACATCGCGATCAGCGGCTGGTCGGTGAACCCGGACCCGGAGGAGGTGCTGGCCACGCACCTGTGCAGCCGGCGACCGACCGCGTCCGGCCAGGGCGGCGGCACCGAGTCGTTCTACTGCGACCCGCAGTACGAGGATCTCTACAAGCAGCAGCAGAAGGAGCTCGACCGGCCGAAGCGGGCCGAGATCATCAAGAAGATGGAGGAGCGGCTCTACACCGACGCTCCGGTGATCGCGCTGTACTACCCGAACAACCTCGAGGGCTACCGCAAGGACCGGATCGCCAGCATAACGCCGATCCCGGAGGACAAGGGCCTGCTGTACGGCGGTAGCGGTTACTGGCCGTTCTACACGCTGGAGGCGGTGACCGCGGACGCCGCTTCGACGGACGACGGTGGATCGAGCGCCGGCGTGATCGGTGGAGTTGCGGGCGGTGTCGCCGTACTGGCCATCGGTGGATTCTTCGTACTGCGGCGCCGCCAGGGTGCGGCCGACGAGCGCGAATGACGGTCACCCAACCGGCCGTCGAGGCTCTGGACGAGAGCCCGGCCCGCCACGGTCTGCTGCGCTATGCGGCGACCAAGGCGGGCGGGGCCCTGTTCAGTATCGCGATGGTGATCGTCGCGACGTTCTTCCTGTTCCGGCTGCTGCCGGGTGACCCGGTCCGGGCACTCGCGCAGGGCCGGAACATGACGCCGGAGCAGCTGGATCTCGAACGGGCTCGGCTCGGTCTGGACAAGTCGTTGCCGGAGCAGTTCCTGCATTTCGTCAAGCAGACGCTGCAGTTCGATCTCGGGATCTCCTACGAGTACAAGCGTCCGGTGCTGGATCTGATCGGGGAACGGATCGGCTCGACGCTGCTGCTCACCGGGACCGCGCTGGTGATGGCGGTCAGTCTCGGCATCTGGCAGGGTGCGCGAGCCGGATGGAAGCCGGGCAGCCGGTTCGACCGGTTCTCGACCGCCATCTCGCTGGTGTTGTGGTCGGTGCCGACGTTCTGGCTCGGGTTGCTTCTGCTGATGGTGTTCGCGGCCGGAGTCGGGCCGATTCCTGGGGTCTTTCCGACGCGGGGGAACTCGAGTGTGGACGCGCCGGAGGGGTTCGCGTACGTGCTGGATGTCGCGCACCACATGGTGTTGCCGTGTCTGACGATGGTTGCCGTCGTCTACGCGCAGTACCTGCTGGTGATGCGGTCGTCGGTGCTGGACGAGGTCGGGCAGGACTACATCACCACGGCGCGGGCGAAGGGTCTGCGTGACGACGACATCCGGCGCAAGCACGCCGTACCGAACGCGCTGCTGCCGACCGTGACGCTGGTGTTCATGCGGATCGGGTTCGTCGTCGGGGGTGCGGTCACGGTCGAGGCGATCTTCAGCTGGCCGGGGCTCGGGCAGTTGTTCTACGAGGCGATCCGGGTGCCGGACTTCACCTTGATGCAGGGCACGTTCCTGTTGATCACGGTGTCGGTGATCGTGATGAACACGCTGGCGGACGTCGTCTACCACGTCCTGGATCCGCGGGTGAGGTCGGCATGAGCAACGTGACCTGGACGCGTCGGCAGCGGGCGTTCAAGCGGTTCTGGAGTGAGTTCCGGATGCATCGGGCCGGCATGGTCGGGCTGGTGATCCTGGTGCTGGCCGTCGTACTGGCGCTGATCGCGCCGTTGTTCATCGACTCCGGCGTCACGAACGTGGTCAGTGGGACCGGCGAGAAGATGGCGCCGCCGAGTCTCGACGCTCCGCTCGGGACCGACGAGTCGGGGCGGTCGGTGCTGCTGATGATCTGGTGGGGTTCGCGGACCTCACTGCTGATCGGGTTCCTCGCGGCCTTGCTGAGCATGGTGATCGGGACCGTGCTCGGGATCGCGGCCGGGCACTTCCGGGGTTGGCTCGGCGCGATCATCCTGCGCATCACCGACTGGTTCCTGGTGCTGCCGTCGCTGGTCACCGCGCTGGTGCTGGCCGCGATTCTCGGCGGCAGTACGGCGACCATCATCGTCGCGATCGGGGTGACCTCCTGGCCGTCCACAGCCCGGTTGATCCGGGCCCAGACGCTGGCGGTGGAAGCACGCCCGTACATCGAACGATCCCTCGCCCTTGGCGCCGGGCACTGGCACATCACCACCCGGCACGTGCTGCCCAACGTCGCACCGTTGCTGTTGGCAAGTACGACGCTCGAGGTGGCAAGCGCGATCGTCACCGAGTCGACGCTGGCGTTCCTCGGGGTGAGTGCGAACAAGACCTCCTGGGGGACGATGTTGCGCGGATCGTACGACTGGGGTGCCGCCACCGCGGGCGCCTGGTGGTACATCCTCGTGCCGGGTCTGTGCATCGTGATCGTGGTGATGGCGTTCACGTTGTGCGGGCGGGCGCTGGAGAGTGTGCTGAATCCACGGCTGCGGACGAGGACGGCGTGATGAGTCTGCTCGAGTTGGACGACCTGTCCGTCACCTACCGGATCGCGGCCGGCGACGTTCCCGCCGTACGAGGTGTGTCGCTGTCGCTGGACGCCGGCGAGGCCGTCGGGCTGGCCGGCGAGTCGGGGTCGGGGAAGTCGACCGTGGCGATGTCGTTGCTGCGGTTGCTGCCGCGGTCGGCGCGTCTTGATGGGCGCGTTTTGCTTGACGGTGAAGACGTCCTGACCATGAACTGGGGACGGTTGCGGGCGGTGCGATGGTCCGCGGCGTCGATCGTGTTCCAGGGAGCGCAGCATGGGCTGAACCCGGTGCAGCGGATCGGGGATCAGATCGCCGAACCCTTGTTCGTGCACCGGTTGGCATCCGCCGCGGAGGCCTCGGCCAGGGTGCGGGAGTTGCTGGAGCAGGTCGGGTTGCCGGCCTGGCGGGCGCGGAGTTATCCGCACGAGCTCAGTGGTGGCCAACGGCAACGAGTCATGATTGCGATGGCACTGGCCTGCTCGCCCCGGTTGATCATCGCGGACGAGCCGACCACGGCGCTGGACCTGATGGTGCAGGCGCAGGTGCTGACGCTGATTCGTCAGCTGATCGCCGAGCACGACATCTCGCTGCTGATGATCTCGCATGATCTGTCGGTACTCGCCGATGTGTGCGACCGGCTGGCGGTGATGTACGCCGGGCGATTGGTCGAGTCCGGTCCTTCGTCGGGGGACTTCCAGCATCCGTACAGTCAGGCGCTCGCGGCCGCGTTCCCGACGGTCGGTGATCCGGCGTCGCGGTTGGCGCCGCGCGGGCTGGCGGGTGATCCGCCGGATCCGCAGGCGTTGCCCGGTGGGTGCTCGTTTCATCCGCGCTGTCCGGTGGCGCTGGACTCGTGTTCTGTTGATGCCGTCGACCTGCGTCCGGCGGGATCGAGGCGGACGGCGGCCTGCGTCCTGGTAGGGGAGGGAACTTGCTAGAGGCAACCGATGTCAGGGTCGAGTTCGCCGGTCGCGGCGGTCGGCGGGCTCGGGCCGTGGATGGGGTCAACCTGTCTGTCGGTGCCGGCGAAATCGTCGCGTTGGTGGGCGAATCCGGCTGTGGCAAGACCACCCTCGCCCGAACGCTGCTCGGCCTCGAACGCCCGACGTCCGGTCAGGTCTCGTACGACGGGACGCCGTTGAGCTACACCGGTCGTCGCCTGCGTGCGTTCCGCCGGCAGGTACAGCTGGTGTTGCAGGATCCGATGGGGTCGCTGAATCCACGGCAGACGGTGTACGAAGCGGTTGCCGAGGGCCCGCGGATCCACGGGTTGCCGGATGAGGAGGCGGTGGTCGCCGATGCCTTGTCACGTGCGGGGTTGCGGCCGCCGGAGCGGTTCTTCCTGCGGTACCCGCATGAGTTGTCGGGTGGTCAGCGGCAGCGCGTGGTGATCGCAGGCGCGTTGGCATTGAGTCCTAAGGTGCTGATCGCCGACGAACCGGTCGCCTCGCTGGATGCGTCGGTCCGCGGGGAGATTCTCGCGTTGCTGCTGCGATTGCGTGAGGATCTCGGTCTGGCCGCGCTGGTGGTGACGCACGATCTCGGGCTGGCCTGGAACATCGCTGACCGGGTCGCGGTCATGTACCTCGGCCGGATCGTCGAGTCCGGACCGACGGAAGAGGTGCTGACGAACCCGCAACACCCATACACACAGGCGTTGCTGTCAGTCCTCCCCGAGTCCCCCCAACGAATCGTCCTCACCGGCGAGCCCCCCGACCCAACCCGAATCCCCACCGGCTGCCGCTTCCACCCCCGCTGCCAGCTAGTCGCCACCGGCCGCGGCAGAGAGGCCTGCCACTCCACCCCCCTCCCAATCCTCCCCACCACCCCCACCCCCCAATCAGCCTGCCACCTAACCCCACTCCCCACCCCACCTGATCCCCACCCCACCGCCGTACCCGGCTGACGCCGTGCCGGCTGACCGCCGTACCCGGCGTGCGTACCGGCTGATCGCAGTACCCGGCCACCCGTCGTACCCGGCTGACCGCCGTACCCCGCCACCCGCCGTACCTGCCGGCCCAGCCTCGGGCCGGCAGCCGGGCATTTGAGGAGATAACCCCTGAACTTGCCGGTTCTTCCCCCGAAATTCGAGGGGAGAACCGGCAACTCGAGGGGATAACCCCTGCGCTTGTGGGTTCTCCCGTCGGAAAGGAGGGGAGAACCCGGGACTCGAGTGGATATCCCCTCGGGTGAGGTGACTGGGCAACAGCCAACGCGAGTGGGCAACCGCCAGCGCGGGCGGGCAACCCCCGAGTTGAGGGGATGTCCCTCGAGTTCGGGGGTTGCCCATCGAGATTCTGAGCGGGCAACCCCTCATCCGAGGGGATAACCCCTGCGCTTGTGGGTTCTCCCGTCGTAGAGGAGGGGAGAACCCGGGACTCGAGTGGATATCCCCTCGGGTGAGGTGAGTGGGCAACAGCCAACGCGAGTGGGCAA
>NZ_JBBCBQ010000008.1:311375-452750 GCF_037203805.1 Kribbella sp. CCNWLW201
CCGCCAGCGCGGGCGGGCAACCCCCGAGTTGAGGGGATGTCCCTCGAGTTCGGGGGTTGCCCATCGAGAATCTGGGTGGGCAACCCCTCGCCCGAGGGGATATCCACTGAGATCGGGGGTTGTCCCGTCGTGGACGAGGGGAGGACCCGGGACTCGAGTGGATGTCCCCTCGGGTGAGTGGGTGGGTCAGACTTCGGGGTTGTCGTCTTCGGGGGATTCGTCGGTGTCGGCGAGGGACCACTTGAGCTGGAACTCGACTTCTTCCTCGGTGTCGCCGCGTTCGTGCTCGACGCTGATCCGGGCGTTCTTGGGGACGGTGAACCGCTCGCCGGCGATCTGGATCCGGAACGGCTTGCCCGTCTCCAGGGCGTCCGCCAGTCGTCGCAGCTTGGCCGCGAAGTCGGCGACCGTGTAGTCCTTCTCGACATCTCTTTCGCTCATGCGGTCCATCCAACCAGGCGAAGGGTCCTTCCAACCATTGACAATAGTTAACCAGAAGTAGAACTATTGCCTCATGGTGGAAGATCAGGTCGACCGGTTCTTCGAGGTACTGGCTGATCCGACCCGGCGGCAGGTGGTGCGGCTGCTCGGTGAGGGTCCGCAGCGTGCCGGTCAGCTGGCGGCCGCGACCGGTTCGTCGTCACCCGCGATGAGCCGGCACCTGCGGATCCTGCTGTCGGCCGGGCTGGTCGCCGACGAGCGCGGGAGCGATGACGCGCGGGTGCGGATCTTCCGGCTGAACCCCGAACCCGTGGTCGCCGTGCAGGCCTGGCTGGACCAGGTTCAGGCGCACTGGCGAGACCAGTTGGGCTCCTTCAAACGACACGTCGAGCAGAAGGAATCATCATGACCGAACAGTCCGCGACCGCATCCGTCGAGGTCGCCGCCGATCCCGCGACCGCGTTCCGCATCTTCACCGAGGAGATCGACCTGTGGTGGGTCCGCGGCCCGATCAACTTCTTCGACTCCGCCCGGGTCACGGCGATGCAGATCGAGCCGGGGGTCGGCGGCCGGATCCTCGAGGTGTACACGCCGCCGGACGACGTACTCGAGTTGGGCAAGATCACCGACTGGGAACCGGGCGCGCTGTTCGCCTACCGCAGTTCGGTCGACGACACCGAGACGCGGATCAGCTTCGACGAACTCGACAGCGGGACGCGCGTCACCGTCGTACAGACGTTGGTGCAAGGTGGCGAGAAGGCGTTCTACTTCTGGCCGAACATCCTGCACTGGGTCCCGCAGTGGATCGAGCGGCGCAACGTGCCGGACAGCCCGCGTGAGCTCGATCGGCTCTCGATCGGCTTGTACTACGAGGATCCGGCCGGTGCGGCGCGGTGGCTGCACTCGGTCTTCGGCCTGGGGTCATGGGACAAGATCCCGGCCGAGGGTGAGGAGCCGTCCTGGATCGAGTTGCACGTCGGCTCGTCGGCGATCCTGCTCTTCAAGCTGACCGAGGAGCGCCGCGGCGGCGTGGACCACGACGTTTGGGTGTACGTCGACGACCTCGACGCGCACTTCTCCCGCAGTACGGCGAACGGCGCCAAGATCGTGTCCGAGATCCACCAGCACGGGTACCGCCGCTACGAAGCCGAGGATCTGGAAGGCCACCGCTGGGTCTTCGCCCAGGCCCGCCCGAGTCAATGACAATCCCGCTGACCGGCGGCCGGATCACGAAGGGCGTCGTACGGATCGGTGACACGGTCCGCAGGCCGGCCTCCCCTGTCACCGCGGACCTCCTGCGCCTGCTCGAGGAGCGAGGGCTCGACATCGTCCCTCGCTACCTCGGCCAGGACGACGAGGGCCGCGACATCCTCACCTACCTCGACGGCTGGGTGCCCGCGAAGTTCCAACGCTGGACCGACGAGCAGATCGCCGCGGTCGGCCGGCTGCTCCGCGCGTTCCACGACGCGACCCGTGGCAGCCGACTCGCCGGTCACCACGACGTGGTCTGCCATCACGATCCCGGCCCGACCAATTTCGTCTTCCACGACGGCGTACCGGCCGCCCTGATCGACTTCGACACCGCCGAGCCGGGCAGCCCGTTGGAAGACATCGGGTACGCCGCCTGGACGTGGTGCGTGGCGTCCAAGGCACCGCTCGAAGGCCAACCGGAGCAGGTGAAAGTCCTCGTCGACGCGTACGGCGTGACCGAGCCCCAACGTCACGCCGTCGTCGACGCCATCCTCGAACGCCAAATCCGCAACGCCCGCTTCTGGACCGAAACAACCGCCGAAGTCACCGACACCCAACGAGCCGACCGCATCACCTGGTCCCGCCGCGAACACGCCTTCACCACAACCAACCGCGACGCGTTCGACCGAGCGTTGCGTTAGAGCCGGCCGGCCTTCTTCAACGCCAAGTAGGTGTCGGCGAGGGCGGGGGCTATTTGGTCGGGGTTTTCGTCTACGACGGTTACGCCGGCTCGGGTGAGGATGGCGGTTACTCGTTCGCGGTCGAGGCGGGTGCGGGCGGCGGAGGCGGCGCCGTAGACCTCGATCAGGTCGGTGCGGGTGGACTCGAGTTCGGTGAGGCGCGGGTCGGCGACGGAGGCCAGGACGATCACGTGGCGGCGCAGCAGTGGGCCGATCACCGGCAGCAGGGACTCCTCGATGACGGCCGGGTCCAGGCCGGTCAGGAGTACGACGAGGGATCGCTGGCCGAGGCGTTCGAGTACCTGTGAGACGACCACGCGGAAGTCCGTCTGGACCAGCTCGGCCTCGACGTTCGCCAGCGCGTTCACGAACGACGGGAGCACGTCCTCCGGCGCGGGACGTCGTACGTCGGCACGTACCGCGGAATCGCAAGCCAGCAAGGAAACCCGGTCACCCGCGCGGGTCGCCAGCGCGGCCAGCAGCAACGCCGCGTCCATCGCGTGGTCGAGTCGCGGTGCGTCGCCGACCCGGCCCGCGGACATCCGGCCGGAGTCGATCACGATGGCGACCTGGCGATCGCGTTCGGGCCGCCAAGTCCGCAGTACGACGTTGCCGCGGCGGGCCGTGGCACGCCAGTCGATGCTCCGTACGTCGTCACCCGGCACGTAGTCGCGCAGCGAGTCGAACTCGGTGCCTTGCCCCCTCGCCAGCAAGGCGGTCCGGCCGTCCAGCTCCCGCAACCGCGCCAGCCGCGACGGCAGGTGCTTGCGGCTCTTGAACGGCGGCAACGCCCGCACTGTCCACGGCACCTTGTGAGACCCCTGACGGCCGGCGAAGCCGAGCGGACCGATCGACCTGATCGTCACCCGATCCGCCTGCCGGTCACCCCGCCGTGTGGGCAGCAGATGCGTAGTCAGCCGGCGTCGCTCACCACGTGGCAGGTCCAGCTTGTGCGGCGGGTCCTGTACGCCGGCCGACGGCGGCCATGCATCACGCAGCAACCCCTTGACCCGTCGACCGGGGTTGGCGACCAGCAACTGAACGACAGCCGGCTCACCCAGTCGTACGGCGCTGTCACCCTCCCGACTGAGCTGGAGCCGCCGAGGTGACCCGGCCAGCAGCATGTCGACCAGGCACACCACTAGCACGACCGCAACGACTACGCCGACTCCACTCCAGCTCGGCATCACCAGAGCAACGAAGAGGACGCCAGCGGCGGCCAACAAGCCGGCCCGGCCGGTCAGAACCATCAGCGTGGTACTGGCACCGTGGCCAGCACACTCTCGAGTACGGCGTCCGCGCTCACACCCTCGAGCTCGGCCTCGGGACGCACCTGCACTCGGTGCCGAAGGCAAGGACGCGCCATCGCCTTCACGTCGTCCGGGATCACGTAGTCACGCCCGGACAGCCACGCCCACGCCCTGGCCACGGCCAGCAACGCGGTAGCCCCTCGCGGCGACACCCCGAGCTGCAACGACGGCGACTGTCGGGTCGCCCGGCAGAGGTCCACCACATAGGCCAACACGTCCTCGCGTACGGCGACCCGTCGTACGGCGGACTGTCCGGCCAGCAGATCCTCCGGCCCGGCCACCGGACGCAGACCCGCCGCGGCGAGGTCACGCGGGTCGAAGCCCTGTGCATGCCGAGCCAGTACGGCGATCTCCGCATCGCGCGGTGGGATGTCGAGAGTGACCTTCAGCAGGAACCGGTCGAGCTGGGCCTCTGGCAACGGGTAGGTGCCTTCGTACTCGATCGGGTTCTGCGTGGCGGCGACCACGAACGGCGACGGCAGCTTGCGCGGCACACCGTCCACGGTGACCTGCCGCTCCTCCATCGCCTCCAGCAGCGCCGCCTGGGTCTTCGGTGGCGTCCGGTTGATCTCGTCGGCCAGCAGGATGTTGGTGAACACAGGGCCCGGCCGGAACTCGAACTCGCTGGTCTTGGCGTCGTACACCAGCGACCCGGTGACGTCACCGGGCATCAGGTCCGGGGTGAACTGCACTCGCTTGGTGTCCAGCCGCATGGCCATCGACAACGCTCGCACCATCAGCGTCTTCGCCGTACCGGGGACGCCTTCGAGCAGGACGTGGCCGCGGCAGAGCAGGGCGAGCACCAGCGCCGTCACCGCGGTGTCCTGGCCGACCACCGCCTTGCCGATCTCGGTCCGCAGCGCGACCAGCGCCTGCCTGGCCTGGTCGGCGGTGACCTCGGTAGTCGTCACGGGTGTCGTACCTCCTGCGTGAGTACGTCGAGTTCATGGGACAAAGACATCAACGACGCGTCGCTGAGTGGGGGAAGGCCGTAGAGCAGTTCGTACAGCATGGCCGGGTCCCGGCCGGTGCGTGCGGCAACTGTCGCGACCACAGCGGTCGGCTCCGCGCGTCGGGGGATGCCGTGCGCCTTGTGGAGCTTGCCGAGCGCAGACTCACGCAGAGCGGCCGCTGCACGGTCTCGGGCGCGTGAGCGGCGGTAGAGCCTGGCCCTGCCCTCTGTGGTCTCCGCAGCGCGCACGATGACCGGCAACCGCTCGGCAACCACCGGGCCGAGCCGACGACCGCGCCAGAGCGCTACGACGAGTACGGCGAATGCCAGCGCCCAACCGATGTAGCGAACGTCCGGCGGGATCAGCGGGGGAGCGTCCTCGTCGGGGTCGTCGAAGCCACTGGACTCCCACTGCGGCAGGTACCAGGTCAGGTCCTGGTGGGTGCCGATCAGGTTGAGTGCGAGCGCCGCATTGCCGTCGTCAGCTAGCTGGGCGTTGGTGAACGAGCGCTGCGAGCCCACCACGTCGACGATCCGGCCGTTGGTCTCCAGCCGGATCACCGTGTTGGTGATGCCGTCTCCGTAGCAGGCCTGGGCTGTGGAGGGTGCCGAATAGGTAGAGCCGCTGACAGTCACAGTGCCGGCCTTCACCGCGGCCGGGAGGTCGCAGTCCGGCTCACGGCTGCCCGAGGAGAGGATCTGGCCGGTGTCCTCCACACCGGGCGCGAGCGCCTCCAGCGCGCGGGAACCGGGCCGGATGAGGATGATGTGGCTCCAGCCCGCGTCAGCGATCCGCTGCCAGTCAGAGCGGTCCAGCTGGCCCATCGGACCGATCAGCAAGGTCTTGCCGTCCCCTGGTTCCACCGCGTCGTCCAGCACCTCAGTGCCCTCCACGGTGACACCGTGGTTCTCCAGCAGGGCAGCCAGCGCCCGTGCGCCGCTCTGGTCGGTGGAGTCCGGGCTGAACGGTCCTGAGGTCCGTGCCGTGGTGGCGATCATGATGACGATCGCGGCCAGCACGATGACGCCGGTGACGAGCATCGGTGTCCGCAAGACCCGCCAGCTCTCGCCGGCACTCCGCCCGACTGCAGTACTCATCCGCGCACCAGAACCCGAGCGGTCCGGGCCGCTCCATCGGCGGTGACCACTACGGCGTACCGCTCTGCCGTTCCGGGACGGTTGCCGTAGACAACCTCAGTGAACGCCAATGCAGCCGGTTGCAGCGGGTCCCGGAGCTCAGGCACCGCTCGGCCCGCGTCTGCCACCACCTCGTACGCCGTCCGGCCAGGCCGCTCGTCCAGGATCGTCCGCTCGGTCAACTCGGAGACACAGGCGCGGAACCGGCTGCGAATGGCGTGCGCATAGTCCCCGGCCGCTGCCTCCTGCTCCGCCTGGGCGCGGTACTCGGCCGCACTACGCGGTCTGGCGGTGTCGAAGACCACCTGCTTCTCCCGGTGGCTCGTCCGGAGCACACCGGCTCGCCAGAGCACCACCAGGACGACGAGCACGATCAGCCCGATCAGCATGAACAGACCGGTGTGGCCGTTCGGTGAGGTCCCGGTCAGGCTGTCCAGCAGGTCGGCGATCCACTCCAGCACCTTGCCGATCGCCCGCTCGATGAGTGAGTCGCCGGACTGCCGGTACGCCGTCTTGGACAGCTCCTTGGCCGCCTCGGCAGCGGCTTCGTCCCGCCCGATGTCGACCGGCGGCTCGAGGATGATCACAGGGGCCCTCCTCCTGGCCGTAGTACTGGCCGCATCCACAGGTCGAGGCCTTCACGCCGTACCCGGAGATCCAGGTAGATCAGGGCCTGGACGGCGGACATGAAGGCCAGAGTGGCGATCAGAGTCATCGCGGTCGCCAGCCCCGCCGCCACGCCGAGCGCGATCGCGGCCACCGTCGCACTGCTGCTCTCGCTGCTGTCGGCCCATGAGCCGACCGTCATGACCAGTGTGGTGACGCCGTACTGCAGGGCGTAGCTGACGATGTTCACCACCAGCCCCGCGAAGAGCAGGATGCCGAACACCCGCCAGAACTTGCCCTTCACCAGCTGCCACGACCGCTTCAGCGCACCCCAGATCCCCACCCGGGCGGGGATGTAGAGGCCGATGTCCGGTGCGTGCCGGCCCTCCATCAGTACGACGGTCCCGGCCAGCACCAGCCGGATGCCGAAGATCAGCACCAGCACTCCACCGACCAGCACCATCACGACCGCCACTCCACCGGCCACGTCGGACGAGATCGCCGACTCAGCGCCGGAGCCGATGCCGAATACGGCCAGACCCCAGCCTCCGATCAGGATGATGAACGACAGCGACTGCACCAACCCGACCGCGGCCAGTGCGGGCAGAGCGGGCCGGACCAGCCGCAGCAGCTCCCGCGGCCCGACCCGATGGGCCAGCTGACTCCGTACGGCGGCCAGCGCGATGATCCCGGCCAGCATGCTCGACACCACGGTGAACAGCACCAGTTGGACGCCGTACGTGAGCAGCAGCGCCGCACCGGCCTGCTGGAACGGGTCGACCGACCCGAAGAAGCCACCGATTCCACCTGGTACGGCGACCTCCGTCAGGACGGCCTGGACAGCGAGCAGGGCGATGGTGGCGAGCACCGGGAGGCCTAGCATGATCGTCTTGTTCTCGGAGATGGTCCGGGCCGCGTTGTCGAGCAGGTCGGCGGGCAGCCAGGGCCGCAGCGGCTCCGCCGCCGGGTCCTCGTGCAGACCGATGTCGTCCACTGGCACCTCCCCTCGTCGAACCGCGAGCCCGTCTGAGCCGTGTAGTCCTCAAGTTGTCTCAGGCACGGGCTGTGCACCATGATCACAGCCCAACCCGGGGTCACTCGGCGATCCGGCGTGTGCACCACCCGGGGAATGGGACACTATCCGTAGTGCGTACGGTCAGCATCCGCTGGGCGCACAAGATCGGACGGCAAGGAGCAGGGCGTGGCAGATGGTAACCGGACGATGAGGGGACGCGTCCTCATCGTCGATGACGACACAGCGTTGTCGGAGATGCTCAGCATCGTGCTGCGCAACGAGGGCTACGACACCTATCTGTGCGCAACCGGTGACAAAGCGGTACCGGCCTTCCGCGAGTTCAAGCCGGACCTGCTGCTGCTCGACCTGATGCTGCCGGGGATGGACGGGATCGACGTCTGCCGCGCGATCCGGGCCGAGTCCGGCGTGCCGATCGTGATGCTGACCGCCAAGAGCGACACCGTGGACGTGGTGCTGGGCCTGGAGTCCGGCGCGGACGACTACGTGGTGAAGCCGTTCAAGCCGAAGGAGCTGGTGGCCCGGATCCGGGCCCGGCTGCGCCGGATGGACGAGCCCGGGCCGGAGTCGCTGACCATCGGCGACCTCACCATCGACGTGGCCGGGCACTCGGTGAAGCGGGCCGGGGAGACGATCCAGCTGACTCCGCTGGAGTTCGACCTGCTGGTCTGCCTGGCCTCCAAGCCCTGGCAGGTGTTCACCCGCGAGGTGCTGCTGGAGCAGGTCTGGGGCTACCGGCACGCGGCCGACACCCGGCTGGTCAACGTGCACGTCCAGCGACTGCGCTCCAAGATCGAGAAGGACCCCGAGCACCCGGAGATCGTGGTCACGGTCCGCGGTGTCGGGACGAGTTGGCCGCCGAGCTGGCCCAGCTGGCCGGATTCCTGGGGCTGGACCAGGTCCGGGTGGCCGGTGGCGGTGACCTCTCACCTGCGCTGAGTGACGCCCTTCGCGGTAGCTGACCGGGAAGACGGAACTTTTCCCGTGTCCGGATCGTGGGTCGGATAAGCCCCGCGGCACGCATAGGGGCGTGGGTTGGCACACCGGGCCCCGTACCATGGGTGGCGCGCGCCTGCCCCGAGGGTGGATCGTGCCCTGTCGGCGTCGGCCGCACCAAAGGCTTCAGCAGCAAGGAGAGAACTCCCCACCATGAAGGTGATCGACAAGGTCCTGCGGATCGGCGAGGGCAAGATCCTGCGCCAGCTCCAGGGCATCGCGAAGATGGTCAACTCGATCGAGGACGACTTCGTCGGCATGTCCGACGAGGAGTTGCGCGGTCAGACCGCGGAGTTCAAGCAGCGGCACGAGAACGGGGAGTCGCTCGACGCGCTGCTGCCGGAGGCGTTCGCGGTCGTCCGCGAGGCGGCCAAGCGGACCCTGCACCAGCGCCACTACGACGTCCAGATCATGGGCGGCGCCGCGCTGCACCTGGGCAACATCGCCGAGATGAAGACCGGTGAGGGCAAGACGCTGGTCGGCACGCTGCCGACGTACCTGAACGCGCTGTCCGGCAGGGGCGTGCACGTGGTCACGGTGAACGACTACCTGGCCAAGTTCCAGGCCGAGTGGATGGGCCGGGTGTACCACTTCCTCGGCCTCGACTACGGCGTGATCCTGCCGGAGATGTCGCCGGCCGAGCGCCGGATCGCCTACGCCAAGGACATCACCTACGGCACCAACAACGAGTTCGGCTTCGACTACCTGCGCGACAACATGGCGCAGAGCATCGAGGACTGCGTCCAGCGCGAGCACAACTACGCGATCGTGGACGAGGTGGACTCGATCCTGGTCGACGAGGCCCGGACCCCGCTGATCATCTCCGGCCCGGCCGAGGACTCGCAGCGCTGGTACGTCGAGATGGCGAAGATCGCGAACTCGCTGAAGCCGCGGATCGCCGACGACAAGGTGCCGGAGGAGCAGCGTCCGGTGGCCGACTACGAGGTGGACGAGAAGAAGCGCACCGTCGCCATCCTCGAGCGCGGGATCGAGAAGGTCGAGGACCGCCTCGGCATCGACAACCTGTACGAGTCGGCCAACACCCCGCTGATCAGCTACCTGAACAACGCGCTGAAGGCCAAGGACCTGTTCCGCAAGGACAAGGACTACGTGGTCGTCGACAACGAGGTGCTGATCGTCGACGAGCACACCGGCCGGACGCTGCACGGCCGCCGCTACAACGAGGGGCTCCACCAGGCGATCGAGGCCAAGGAAGGCGTCGAGATCAAGGAGGAGTACCAGACCCTCGCGACGATCACGCTGCAGAACTACTTCCGTCTCTACGAGAAGCTGGCCGGGATGACCGGTACGGCGATGACGGAGGCGGCCGAGTTCCAGAAGATCTACGGCCTGGGCGTGGTCCCGATCCCGACCAACAAGCCGATGGTCCGCACCGACGAGCGGGACCTGATCTTCCGCACCGAGGACGCCAAGTTCGACGCGGTGGTCAAGGACATCGTCGAGGTGCACAGCACCGGTCAGCCGATCCTGGTCGGCACCACCAGCGTGGAGAAGTCCGAGCGACTGGCCGCCCAGTTGCGCAAGGAGAACATCGCGCACGAGGTGCTGAACGCGAAGCAGCACGCGCGCGAGGCGGCGATCGTCGCCGAGGCCGGCCGCAAGGGTGCGGTCACGGTGGCCACCAACATGGCCGGCCGTGGTACCGACATCATCCTCGGCGGCAACCCCGAGTTCCTCGCCGACAAGGACCTGCGCGCCCGTGGCATCGACCCGGCCGAGTCGCCGGAGGAGTACGAGGCGCAGTACCCGGCGGTGCTGGAGCAGTTCGAGAAGCAGGTGAAGGACGAGCAGGAGGAGGTCCGCGAGGCGGGCGGCCTGTACGTGCTCGGCACCGAGCGGCACGAGTCCCGCCGGATCGACAACCAGCTGCGCGGCCGGTCCGGCCGTCAGGGCGACCCGGGCAAGTCCCGGTTCTACCTGTCGCTGGAGGACGACCTGATGCGGCTGTTCAAGCGCGAGATGGTCGACTGGGCGATGTCGCGCAACAACGACGACTCCCAGCCGCTGGAGAACAAGGTCGTCACCAAGGCGATTGCGTCGGCGCAGTCCCAGGTCGAGGCGCAGAACTTCGAGACCCGGAAGAACATCCTCAAGTACGACGACGTGATGAACCGGCAGCGGCACGTCGTGTACGACGAGCGTCGCCGCGTCCTCGAGGGCGCCGACCTGCGCGACCAGGTGTCGGACATGCTCGAGGAGACCGTCACCGGCTACGTGCAGGGTGCGACCGCCGACGGGTTCGCCGAGGACTGGGACCTGGACGCGCTGTTCACCGCGATGAAGACGCTGTATTCGACCGAGCTGACCGAGGACCAGCTGGTCGAGGAGGCCGGCGGCGACAAGGCCGGACTCACCCAGGACTTCCTGCTCGAGGCCTTCATCGCCGACGCCAAGGCGGCGTACGACCGGCGCGAGGAGCTGCTCGGCACCGAGGCGATGCGTGAGCTGGAGCGCCGGGTGGTGCTCAGCGTGCTCGACCGCAAGTGGCGCGAGCACCTGTACGAGATGGACTACCTGCGCGAGGGCATCGGCCTGCGGGCGATGGCGCAGCGCGACCCACTGGTCGAGTACCAGCGCGAGGGCTACGACATGTTCGCCGCGATGATGGAGTCGATCAAGGAGGAGTCGGTCGCCTTCATCTTCAACGTCGAGGTCGACGTCGAGGCGATGCGGGCCGAGATGGAGCTCGCCGCCGAGGCCGAGGCAGCCGACGAGGACGAGGGCATCGTGGGCCGCCGGGTCGAGGACATCCTCACGCCGGGTGCGCCGGTAGCGGAGTTCCCGGGCCGGCTCCAGGACGAGATCCGGCCGCAGGACACGCCCCGCCCGCGGGACACCCCGCGGCTGCGCGCCAAGGGCCTGACCGGTGACAGCCGCCCGCAGCGGCTGTCGTACTCGGCGCCGACGATCGACGGCGACGACGAGGTCTCGGTCCGCCAGGAGGGGGCCGACGAGAGCGGCCTGCAGTACGCCGGTACGCCGCGCAACGTGGCCTGCCCGTGTGGCTCCGGCAAGAAGTACAAGCGCTGCCACGGCGACCCGCAGTCGGACGTCTACAAGTTCTGAGTTAGGACACCTTCCGGGGACCTCGGACATCTGACCAGATGTCCGAGGTCCCCGTTTGTTGTCCGAAGTCGTCCTGTGTTGGGCGCCATGGCGGTCGGGGGGTTTGTTGTGGTGGTGTGGTCGCATGTGGCTGACGGAGAAGTTCGGGCTGTCCGTTCCGGTGGTGGGTGCACCGATGGCGAACGTGAGCGGAGGCAAGCTGACCGCCGCGATCTCGACGGCTGGGGGACTGGGGATGCTCGGCGCCGGTTCCGCGGTCAGCGCTGACTGGATCCGGACCGAGGGCGCGGTCGCCGCGGCGAGTGGCAAGCCGTACGGCGTCGGCCTGATGGCCTGGTCGGTCAAGGACCACCCTGAGCACCTCGACGCCGTGCTCGAGCTCAAGCCGGCCCTCGTCTCGCTCAGCTTCGGCGACTATGCGCCGTACGTCGCGGTGCTGCAGAAGGAGGGCATCGTCGTCGCCATGCAGGCGGGTACGGTCGCCGATGCGCGGGAGGCGATCGACGTCGGCGTGGACGTGATCGTCGCGCGCGGCGCCGAAGCCGGTGGGCATGGTCGCAACGCGGTCGCCACCCTCCCGTTGCTGCAGGCGATCCTCGACCTGACCGAGATCCCAGTCCTGGCAGCCGGCGGTATTTCCGGTCCGCGCGGGCTGGCCGCCGTACTGGCTGCGGGAGCCGCCGGCGGATGGATCGGTACGGCGTTCCTCACCTGTACCGAGGCGTTGACGCCCGAGCCGGTTCGGCAGCGCGTGCTCGAGGCCGACGAGACCGACACCGTGTACGGCACGGTCTTCGACGCGGCCTCGCGAGCCGGCTGGCCGGACGAGTTCGGCGGCCGCGCCCTCCGCAACGCCTTCTTCGACAACTGGCAAGGCCACGAGGACGAACTCAAGACCGATGACACCGGCCACGCCGACTACGTGGCCGGCGCCCGCGCCGCCGACCCGACCCGCACCTCGATCTACGCCGGCCAGGGCGTCGGCGCGCTCACCACCCAGCCCACAGCCGCCGAGGTCATCGACTCCCTGGCCGGCTACCGCACCTATCTACAGGCAGCTGTCAACCAGTCAACTAGCTGACACCGGTAGCCCTGAGCTGTTGCGACGCGCCTTCGTGCGTGGGATGCTACCGGCATAAGAGCTAACGATGGAATCGAGGATCCATGAGCGAGAGGCCGACGCTGGCGACGATCGCTGCCGGCGTGGGCGTCTCCACGGCTACCGTGTCGAAGGTCGTGAACGGCCGCCCGGACGTGGGTGCGGACACCCGTGCCAGGGTCGAGCAGGCGTTGGCCGACCACGGCTATGTCCCGGTACGGCGGAAGGCGCGCCAGGTCTCGCCCGACGCCACCGAGTTCCTGCGGACTGTCTTGTCTGCCGCGACCGATGCCGAGCTGGAAGTCGTCATCACGATCACCGTGCGGCGTTGAGCTGGTTCAGCAGGTTTTGAGCACGTAGCCGGGCTCGCCGGGAACGGAGACGTCCTTGTCGCGTTGCACGATGGTGAGGGTGTCGCCGAAGCCGGTGCAGGCCTTCGTCCTGCCGGCGTCGGTGTACTCGATCACGATCACATTGTTGCCAAAGGCATCGACGTAGTCACCGCACTCGTCCCACTCGCCGCACTCCTCGGCGACGGCGAAGTCCAGGCCGACGTCCTCGCGGTCACCGGCGAGTTCGACCGTGTTCTTCTGACCGATGGCCAAGTTCTGCGAGTGCGCGTGGGTGGCCAGCAGGGTCTGGTAGGCCTTGGCGTGGGCGGCGGTCAGCAGGTTCATCGAGCGGGTGTAGCTGTCATAGTTGTCCGGCTCGATCGCCTGGTACCCGCTCGACGCGCAGTCGTCGATCCAGCCGTTCACCTTCTCGGCGATCCGGATCCGCTTGTCCTCGGTCCGGAGGTCGAGCAGCGGCTCGTCCCACTCCTCGTCGATGACCAGGTTGCCGGCGGCATCGCGGAGCAGTAGGTCGTCGGCCCATTGCCCTTGTTCGCCGGGCTGGACCTGGAAGGCGTTCACGTAGCAGATGTTGTAGATCCCGGCAGCGGGTGCCGCGGTCCGGTCACGGCTGACGACCTGCACGCCGGCGGGCGGGGTATACGGCCCGCCGATCTGGTAGTCGAAGCCGGCGTGGGCCGGGGGCAAGGTGACCGCTGCTTCGGCGCTGGTCTGGTTGAGCGCCGCGCAAGCCGCCGTCCCGGTGAGGGTGGCCGCCAGCGCGGCCAGGAGCAGAGAGGGCGGCATAGGCACGACCGCAGCGTACGGCCCGGCCGGTTCGAGACCTTGACGCGCGATGTTTTAACCGGTTTAGTGGCTGTCTAAACCGGTTTAAACCACCGTCAAGCGAGGTCTGATGAGCAAAGAGCGGCCGACGATCGCCGATGTGGCGAGCCGGGCGGGAGTGTCCAAGGGCGCGGTGTCCTTCGCGCTGAACGGACGGCCCGGCCTGGCGAGTGCGACCGTGGACAAGATCCTCGCCGCCGCCGACGAACTGGGCTGGCGGCCGAGCAACCGGGCCCGGTCGCTGTCGGTCTCGAAGGCGTTCGCTCTCGGTCTGGTGATCACCCGGGACCCGGCCGTGCTGTCGTCGGACCCGTTCTTCCCGGCCTTCATCGCCGGGGTCGAAAGCGTCCTGTCCGCTCGCGGGCAGGCACTGGTCCTCCAGGTCGTCACTGCCGGGGAGGAAGAGGAGGCCGGCTACCGGCGGCTGGCGCAGGACGCCCGCGTCGACGGCGTCTTCCTCTCCGACCTCCGGCACGACGATCCCCGGATCGACCTGCTGGTCGAGCTCGGTTTGCCCGCCGTGACCCTGAATCGGCCCGACGGTACGTCGCCGTTCCCGGCAGTCATCCTCGACGACCGGCCCGGGACGATCGCGGTCGTCGAGCACCTGCTGTCGCTCGGTCATCGCCGGATCGCTCACGTCGCGGGTCCGCCCGCGTTCGTCCACGCGACGGCCAGGTCGACGGCCTTCGTGTCGACCCTGGCCGCCGCCGGGATCGAGCCGGTGGCGATCGAGACCAGTGACTTCACCGCCGCGGGCGGGATCGACGCGACTCGGCGGCTGCTGGAGCTGCCCGAGCCGCCGACCGCGATCGTCTACGCGAACGACCGGATGGCGATCGCCGGCCTCGGCGCCGCCCAGGCTGCCGGGCTGACCGTCCCGGACGACCTGAGCATCGCCGGCTTCGACGACAGCGAACTGGCCGAGTACGTCCACCCCGGCCTGACCACGGTGCGCGCCGACCCGTTCCGCTTCGGCGAGGCGGCCGCACAGACCCTCAACCAGGTTGTCGACGGCGAGTCCGACGTACCCGATGTCGAGCTGCCACCCGCGCAGCTCGTCGTACGGCGTTCGACCGCCGCACCCCCTGCATAGCTGGAGGAAAGATGAAGTTGCAAGCTGGACTGCTGGCCCTGGTGCTGGCGGGATCACTCGCCGCATGTGGTGACAGCGGCGGCGGCGCTGGTGACGCCGACGCCGCCTCCAAGGCCACCGGGCCGATCAACATCTGGTATTCGAACAACGCCGAGGAAGTGGCCTGGGCCAAGCAGATGGTCGCGTCCTGGAACGCGGCCCACGCGGACCAGAAGATCACTGGCCAGGAGATCCCGACCGGGAAGAGCTCCGAGGAAGTGATCGGTGCCGCGATCACCGCGGGCAACGCGCCCTGCCTGATCTTCAACACCTCACCGGCCTCGGTCTCCCAGTTCCAGAAGCAGGGCGGTCTGGTGCCGCTGGACAGCTTCAGCGACGGTACGTCGTACATCGAGGAACGCTCCGGAGACGTCGCCAAGCAGTACCAGTCGACCGACGGCAAGTACTACCAGCTGCCGTGGAAGTCGAACCCGGTGATGATCTTCTACAACAAGAAGGAGTTCGCCAAGGCCGGTATCGACACCGCCAAACCGCCGCTGGCGACGTACGACGAGTTCCTCGCCACCTCGCGCAAGCTGGTCGCTGCGAAGGCCGCCAAGTTCGCCATCTACCCGGCGCCGAGCAACGAGTTCTTCCAGTCCTGGTTCGACTTCTACCCGCTGTACGCGGCCGAGACCGGCGGCAAGTCGCTGGTTGCCGACGGCAAGGCGACGTTCGCGTCGGACGAGGGCAAGAAGGTCGCGCAGTTCTGGCGGACCATGTACGCCGACAAGCTGGCGTCGCAGGAGAAGTACACCGGTGACGCGTTTGTGGACGGCACCGCCGCGATGGCCGTGGTGGGTCCGTGGGCGATCGCGACGTACAAGGGCAAGGTCGACTGGGGCGTCGTACCGGTGCCGACCTCGTCCGGCAAGCCGGCGAACGAGATCCACACCTTCTCCGATGCGAAGAACGTCGCGATGTACTCGGCCTGCAAGAACCGCGGCACCGCGTGGGAGGTGCTGAAGTTCGCCACCAGCAAGGAGCAGGACGGGAAGTTCCTGGAGACGACCGGCCAGATGCCGCTGCGCAAGGACGTGGCCTCGACGTACGCCGACTACTTCGCCAAGAACCCGGACTACAAGACGTTCGCGGATCAGGCGGCCCGCACGGTCGAGGTGCCGAACGTGCCGAACTCGATCACCATCTGGCAGACCTTCCGGGACGCGTACTCCAAGTCCGTCATCTTCGGCCAGGAGGATCCCGGCGCGGCCCTCGACGGCGCCGCACAGAAGGTCGATCAGCTCGCCGCACAGTCATGAGTCGATTGGCCTCGTCCGGAACGGGCGGTCGGCGCGGCCTGCTGGCGAAGATTCTGGGTGACCAGCCGATCGGTTCCGTGTTCGTCACGCCGTACCTGGTGTTCCTGGGGTTGGTGTTCGCCTATCCGCTCGGGTTCGCCGTCTACATGTCGTTCCACGACTACTTCTTCACCGCGCCCGGCGCGATCGTGGAACGGCCGTTCGTGGGATTCGACAACTACGCCACCGTGCTGTCGGATCCCGCGGTACGGCGGGCGTTCGGGAACGTGCTCGTGTTCCTGGTGATCAACGTGCCGCTGACCGTCGTCCTGTCCCTCGGTCTGGCGACCGCGCTGAACGGGGCGATCCGGTGGCGGGCGTTCTTCCGGGTCAGCTACTACGTGCCGTACGTGACCGCGAGCGTCGCCGTGGTCGGGGTCTGGCTGTTCCTGTTCAACTCGAACGGACTGGTCAACTCCGTCCTCGGCCCGCTCGCACCGGATCCGTCCTGGCTGGTGAACTCGTCGCTCGCCATGCCGACGGTCGCGATCTACGTGACCTGGAAACAGCTCGGGTTCTTCATCCTGCTGTACCTGGCCGCGCTGCAGAACGTGTCGACGGATCTGTACGAGGCGGCGTCGATGGACGGCGCCGGCCGATGGAAGTCGCTCCTGAACGTGACGGTGCCCGGCGTCCGGCCGGCGACGACGCTCGTCGTACTGCTGGCGACGGTGACCGGGGCGAACCTGTTCACCGAGCCCTACCTGCTGACCGGCGGTGGCGGTCCGGACGGAGCATCGGCGTCACCGGTGCTGGTGATGTACCAGAAGGGCATCGAGCAGGGGAACCCGGACATCGGGTCCGCGATCGGGGTGCTGCTGGTCATCGGCGTACTCGTTCTCGCGCTGGTCGAACGACGTTTCGTGGGGAGGGAGGAGTGATGCGGCTGCGTTTCGTCGCCTTGCTGGTCGGCGCGTTCGTGTTCCTGTTTCCCTTCTACTACATGCTGATCGGCAGCCTGCAGGCCGAGCCGGATCCGTCCGTCGGCGGCGCATTCCCGTCTGGCAATCTGACACTGCACAACTACAGCGAGATCGACAAGGCGATCAGCCTCGGCCGGTCGTTGGTGAACTCGGGGATCTTCACCGGGGGTGTCATCCTCGGGACGTTGGTGTTCGGCGTCCTCGCGGGCTATGCGCTGGCCCGGCTGCAGTTCCGCGGTCGCGGAGTGGTGTTCAACCTGATGCTGCTGGTTCAGGTGGTGCCGTTCCAACTGCTGACCATCCCGCTGTACGTCCTGATCGTTCGCAGCTATGGACTGGCCGACTCGTATCTCGGGATGATCCTGCCGTTCGCGATCAACTCGACCGCGGTCTTCGTGTTCCGGCAGTACTTCCTGCAGTTGCCGCAGGAGTTGTTCGACGCGGCCCGGATCGACGGGGCGTCCGAGCTGAGCATCCTGTGGCGGGTCGCCGTACCACTGGTGAAACCCGCGCTGCTGACCGGCGTACTGCTGACATTCATCGGGCCGTGGAACGAGTTCCTCTGGCCGTTCCTGATCACCAAGCAACAGGATCTGCAGCCGCTCGCGGTGTCGCTGTCGAACTACCTGACCACCGTGTCGGCGCGGGCGGCGAACCCGTTCGGCGCCGTCCTCGCCGGGGCGTGTGTGCTGGCCGCGCCGGCCGTGACGTTGTTCCTGATCTTCCAGCGCCGCTTCATCGCCTCGAACCTCGAGTCCGGGGTCAAGGGCTGACTTCTCTCTGTATGGAAAGGCATTCGTTGTGACTGTTCCCTATACCCTCACGCGTGTCGGCGTCCTGATGACGCCCGAACCGGGCAACGACCTCGAGGCCGAGGGGGTGCTGAACCCGGCCACCGGGCACACCCCGGACGGTCAGCTCTACCTGCTCCCGCGACTGGTTGCTACCGGCAACGTGTCCCGTGTCGGCCTGGCTGCGGTGGAGCTTTCCAACGGCGTCCCGGTCGGAGTCAAGCGGGAAGGCGTCGTACTCGCTCCGGACGAGGGCTGGGAACGCGGGAAGAACAACGCCGGCGTCGAGGACCCGCGGGTGACGTGGATCCCGTCGCTCGGCACGCATGTGATGACCTACGTCGCCTATGGTCCACTCGGCCCGAAACCGGCGCTCGCGGTGTCGTCGGACCTGCGGAACTGGCAGCGACTCGGACCGCTGCACTTCGAGTACCAACCGGAGCTGGACACCGATCTGAACCTGTTCCCGAACAAGGACACGGTGTTCTTCCCCGAACCGGTGCCGGGCCCGGACGGCGAACCGTCGTACGCGATGCTGCATCGGCCGATGTGGGATCTCGGCTGGTTCCGCGAAGGTGAAGGCGTGCACCTGCCGGCCGGCGTGACCGACGACCGGCCGGGGATCTGGGTGTCGTTCGTGCCGGTCGCTGACGTCGAGCGCGATGTGCGGAACCTGGTGCATTTGCGGAACCACCGGCTGGTGGCGATGTCGGAGTACCCCTTCGAGGAACTGAAGATCGGGGCCGGGCCGGCGCCGCTGCGGGTGCCGGAGGGGTGGCTGGTGATCCATCACGGGGTGACGGGTGAGCAGCCGCAAGGCTTCGACCCGACGACGCAGAAGGTCAGCTATGCGGCCGGGGCGCTGCTGCTGGACGCGTCCGATGTGACCCGGGTTCTCGCCCGGTCATCGGAACCGCTCCTGGTTCCCGAAACCGAGGAGGAGCGGATCGGCACGGTGGGGAACGTGGTGTTCCCGACCGCCATCGAGGAGGTGGATGGAGTGAGGTACGTCTTCTACGGAATGGCCGACGCAGCCATCGGCGTGGCCAGATTGGACCGACTGTCATGACCGTCGCGCGCCGGACCGTCCTCGGTGGAGCCCTCGCCCTGGGTGCCGCTTCCGCTGTCACGCTGCCGGCGTCTGCTGCCGGCCGTCTGAGCAACCTCGCCCACCTCGACTACCTGCGTACGTCGGTCACACCGCCTGCCGCCGCCGGACACACGACCTACGGCTCCGGACCTCTCGGCGTGCTCTGGACCTATGCGGACCGACAAGCGGACGGCTCGTACAAGCGCATCGGCGGCGGGACGTACGACCCGGTCACCAACACCTACGGCCAAGGCGCTTTCAACGCGGACGACATCTCACGCGCTGCCGTTGTGTACCTGCGGCACTACGAGCAGTTCGGCGACAGTTCCTCGCTGACGGCAGCCTTTGACCTCCTGCGCGGGTTGACGTTCCTCCAGTCGCCCAACGGCAACGTGGTGTTGTGGATGCAGCCGGACGGCACACTCAACCCGAGTGCCGAGCCAGTCGAGCTACCTGACCCGTCCGACTCCGGGCCGTCGTATTGGCTGGCCCGGACGGTGTGGGCGCTAGGGGAGGGGTACGACGTCTTCCGCCGAGTGGACCGCGGTTTTGCCGACTTCCTGAAGGCTCGGCTCGAGTTGGCTCTTGCTGCGCTGGAGCGTCAGGTGCTGGTCCGCTATGGCCAGTGGAACATCGTCGACGGCCGCCGGGTACCCGCATGGCTCATCGTGAACGGCGCCGACGCGACATCCGAGGCAGTGCTCGGCTTGGCGGCGTACGTGCGTGCTGGTGGGTCAGAGCGGGCTCGACGCGCGCTGGCGCAGTTTGCCGAGGGCATCGCGGCTTTTGGTGCCGGCACGAGCCAGTCGTGGCCGTTCCGAGCTCTGCTGCCGTGGGGCGAGTCGATCTCGGTGTGGCACGCGTGGGGCGCGCAGATGCCGTCCGCACTCGCCGCAGCCTCGTCAGTGCTGGGCTCACGTCGACTACTGGCTCCGGCTGTCGGTGACACAGCCGGCTTCACTCCACTGCTCATGACTGCCGGTGGACCCGACAACGGCTGGCTTCCGGCGCCGATCGACCGTACCCAGATCGCGTACGGCGTCGATGCCCGACTGCAGGGGCTACTGGCAGTCGGACTCCCCGGACTGAAGCAGGTCGCCGCCTTCGTCGCCGCCTGGTACTTCGGCGCGAACCGGGCCGGCTCACCCATGTACGACGCGTCCACCGGCCGCACGTACGACGGCGTCTCCGGCGACGGCGTCATCAACCGCAACTCCGGCGCCGAATCCACCATCCACGGCCAGCTCTCCATGCTCGCGCTGGACGCAAACCCGGGCCTGGTCCGGCTGAGTGCGGGACCGCTGACGCGCACCGGCCTGCAGGTGGTCGAAGGCGAGTCCGCTGTAGGCGGGCAGGTCGTGACTCCGCCGTCCGCGTGGACCGGCGAATCCCAATGGAGCAACGGCTCCTACGTCTCTTTGTCCAGCGGTGGCACCGCAGAGTGGACCCTTCCGGCCTTGGGGTTGCCGCGCCTGGTCCTGCCAGTCGTCAACCTCGTCGACCCTGGCCGAACAACGTGGACCACAGGCTCGCTTGCCCTGGGCACCATCAACCACGCCGCTCTGGGCCCTCAAGGCATCTCCGCCGCCCCGGGTGCCCTCCAGCCGATCACGCTGCCCACGCCGCTTCCGCCGTACGCAACAACTCTCAAAGCAACAGCTGTGGGCCAGCCCCAGGTGGATGCCCTCCTCCTGCTCCCCACCATAAGCACCCTCCGCCTAGGCCCAGCTGCTCTTCTGACCAGCGTTGACCCGCACCCCCGAACGCTCAAGATCCCCACCACCGCAGGCACTACTGCCTACACCTACACCGCTCACGGCACGCTGCACTCCCGTCGCGCGCTAACTGGCGGAACGACTCCCGTCCTACTTCAACCCGGCGGCTTCACCGTCGTGCTTTGAGCGCCTGGGCGCACCACGTGGCGACGGTGGTGAGGGCTTGGCCGCGTTGATGGAAGAGGTGGTGGCTGTCGGCTTGTCGGTGGTACGCGTTGTGGGCGGCGTCAGAGGCACGGCCGAGGAGTCCGGGAAGGAGCCAGGCGTATTTGACGCCGGACGCCATCACGGCGAGGCGTACGTCGTCTGGACTGCCTCGCCAGCCGGCTTCGCGTAGACCGTCGAGGTAGTTGTCGACGCACGTCTCGGCAAGTTCGGGTAGGCGCTCGGCCGGCCAGAAGAGGTCGAACACTGCGTCGGGGATGTGGTTGCCGATGTCCTCACCGAGCGCGCCGTCACCGGTGAACGCCCAGTCGAGCAGGGCGAGTTCGCCGGTCGGCCGCTGGATCACATTCGACACCCAGAGGTCGAGGTGACACCGAGCCCGCGGCAACCGCGCCACCAACTCGAGCAGCTCGTTGCGGTGGGCAATCAGTTGGCCCCAGGCCGCGCGCAACCCGGTCGGCCAGGTCTCGGCGACCAAGGGTTGCCGCCAAGCCGCATCGTCGTCGACCAGGTGCCACGGCACGTCCCGAGACGTCGAGTAGTCGCGCAGAAACCCGAACGACGTCCACGAACGATCGCCCGCCGGTCGCGCCTGCCACCGCCCACACGCCCGAGCAAACGCGGCATGCTCAGCCAACGAGAACTCAGTCCCATGAGTGCCCGCGATGTCTTCCATCATCAGTACGGCGCCATCCGCGTGCTCGACGACGTCGGCCGCCGGCAACACCAGCCCGGCATCGGCGAGCTGCTTGCGGAGTTCCTCGTCGCGGTAGACCTCGACCTCGCGCCGCCAGTAGTTCCAGTGTCTCGGATCCTCGGACGCGGCCCACGGTCCAGTCGAGTTCACCGGCTTCCGCAACACTTTCCGGATCAGCGTGCGCCCATCGGCGTACGTCACCCGCTCGACCGTCGCGGTCACCGCGTTGAGCGGGTTGTGCCGCAAAGTCGCCGTACCGATCTCACTCACGAACAGCAATGGTGACACGTGGGCCGGTCGGCGCTCAGCCCTTTTCCAGATTGCCGATCAGCCGGGCCGTCAGGTCCAGGTACTGCGTGACCTCCGCGTCGGTCAGCCCGGCGGTGGTCGCGGCGTTCTGCGCGCGGGCGGCGGCGACGAGGTCGTCTTCGATCGCCCGGGCCTGATCGGTCAGATACACCCGGACCCGGCGCCGATCGTCCGGATCAGGAACGATCCGGACCAGGCCGTCACGTTGCATCCGCTGCAGCGTGTTCGCCATCGTCGCCTGCTCGATCCGGACCCGATCACACAACTCGCGCTGCGTCAGCCCGTCCTGCTCGAACAGCGCGAGCAGTTGAGCGAACTGCCCCGGAACCACCCCGTACGGCGCGATCCGCGCGGCCAACGCATGCGCGAGCAACCGCGCCAACTGGTTGACCTGATACCCCAGCGACTCCTGCCGGAACGACACCTCAGTCGCCGTACTCCGCTCACTCACACCCGGCTTCCCCGCTTCCGCATCCACCGTCGAATCTTCGCCCACTGCCACATCACCACACCCGACCCGACCAACGCCGGCAACACAACCCACCGAACCGCAGTCTCGAGCACCGCCCCGGGACCCCCAGGCACATACACATACGCAACCAACAGCAGCCCACCCACCATGTGAGCCACCCGCTGCCGATCCCTGGCCCGCTTCCCCCCACCAACCCGCCGCTCAGCAACCACACTCATTTCCACACCTCATCTCCATAGCTTGCTATGAGTTTCCCATAGCAAGCTATGAATAACAACCCCGACCTGCTTCCCCGCCTCGCGTGCACAGCCCGCGCCCCGTCGCGTGCTCGCACACTGGCCGCCCTCCCGGCTCGCCGCCACACCCCAGGCACAGACACCTATCCATGCAAATGAAGGTGCGGCCGCCACCACCCGCCGCACGCGCAGCCGCTCGCGCGGGAAGCCGCCGATGCCCGACCGCCAGCAACCTGCCGTGCGGATGGATTAGCTCAAGAGGAGGCGGGGTGGGAGGCCGGTGAGGGCTTTGACGTCTCGGGTGAGGTGGGCTTGGTCGGCGTACCCGGTGAGGGCGGCGACGTCGGCGAGGGCGACGCCGGTGCGGGCGTGGTCGAGGGCGACGTTCATCCGCAGGACACGGTCGAGCATCTTGGGTCCGTAGCCGAACGCGTTCAGGCATCGACGGTGCAACTGCCGCTCACTCAACCCGACACTGCCCGCCAACGACATCACCCCGGCGCTGCCCCGCAGCATGCCGCTTCGCACAGCACGCAGTACCTGGACGATCAACCGGTCCGGCGGCTCCTCAGCCAGACTCGCCACCACCTGGTCCAGCGCCAGCGCCGGAACAGGCGCAGACCGCACCTGATCCGCCAGCCGCCGGCTCCGCGCAGGCGACCACAGATCGCTCAGCGCAACACGTTCGTTCAGCAGTTCACGCGCCGGTACGCCGAGGAACCGTGCCGCCGTCCCCGGTGCGAACCGGATCCCGGCGTACTTGGTCCCAGCCTCGGCCGACCCGACCCACGCCCGGCTGTCCGGCCCGGCGATGATCAGCTCGTCGTCCATCAGCAGCAGGTCCATGCAGCCGTCCGGGAGGATCCGGTACTCGCCACCCTCCGCGGTCCGCGTCCAGAGCATGGCACCGGGCACCCTCGCGGGGCGCTCGCGGTACGGCTCGAACTCACTCACCCCACCAGTCTGCAACCTCCCACCGACAATTTCAGCCGCGCGCCTTTCACGCATCCGGTACGACGTCCAGCACGGTCACGCCGACCGGTACATACTTGACCAGGGCAACGTTCTCCCGGATCAGTTCGTCGCGGACCGCCGTACCGGTGCGTCGATCGATCACCGTTCGCCAGATCTCGTTCCGCCGGAAGTACTCCGCGCCGACCCGCAGGAACCGCTCACCCCGCGCGAACACCCGGTACGACGACTCGGCCGGTACGTCGGCCAGGATCTCGCCCTCGAGATACCGATCACCGACAGCGACGCGCAACTGGAACGTCTGGTCGGTGTCGTTGCGGAACTGCAGATCCACGTAGTTGTAGACAATGCTGCAACCAACACCCCACGGCAGGACCCGCCCGTTGTCGGGGAACGGGTCGAAGCTGTGCGTCGACCGCTGCGTCACCGTCATCGGCGAGTGCAACACCATCCAGTGCAGCAAGTTCGCGAGCTGACAGATCCCACCGCCGATACCCGGCCGAGCCTGCCCGTTCGACAACCGCATGCCTTCGACGTACCCCTTGCGGCGCGTCGCATTCCCCACCAGTTTGTTGAACGAGAACGTCTCACCCGGCCTGATCAGCAGCCCGTCCACCTGTGCACACGCAAGCCTGAGGTTCGTCACCTTGTTGTGTTGCATCCACATCTCGGTCTCACCGAGCTGCCGCAACAACAACGACTTGTGCCGCTTCACCCGCACCGGCAGCTCATCCACCTGCCGACTCAGCGCGTACGCCGTACCGGACCGCAACCACTCGATCCGCTGCAACACCCGGTGATACCAAACCGCCACCGGATACACCCCCGGCACCTGCTCACCCCACCGCCTCCGCCCCTTCCCGAAAACCCTCTCCCGCTCCGCCGCACTAAGCTCCCCAACCCCCACCTGCCACGGCGCCCCAACCGGCGTCCGCCCATCGCTCGCCGCGTCCACCTCAGCCATCGCCTGCACACCAACCGCAAGAGCCCTGGCAGTCCGCGCATCTCCCGCCGCAAGAGCCCCGGCCGTATGCACGTCACCCGGCGCGAGAGCCCCGGCCGTCTGTGCAACGCCCGCCGCAAGACCCCCTGCCGTGTGCGGTGCGGCGCTCGCGTCCGCTGTCGCATGTCCAGCGCTCGACCCAGCGGCCGGCCTGGTACTCACCGCCTGTAGGTCGGCTGCTGCCGCCGGCTGGGGATTGCTTGCCTTGGGCATCGTTTCGGTGCTGTGTCTTGCTGGTGGGTGTGCAGTGATCGGGTGCGTGGTGGGGTGTGCTGCGGCTCGTTGACCGGCGGCGGCGAGTTCTGCTGCTGCCTGTTGAGCGATTGTTTGGCCGACTGGACGACGTACGTCCAGCAGCCGAAGTCGTGGCGGCGGGGCCGGACTCAGATGGCGCAGGACCGGCCGATCCGGCGCCACCCCAGTGGACGCCGGCCAGCCGATTGTCGTGGGCGTGGTGGTTGAGCGGGCTGTGTTGAGCGCGCTGCTGATCGTGCTGTCAGGCATTCGTTCCCCCGAACGACGAAGACCGATCCATCGACCGATCCGGCTACGCTACGCCGACCCTTGCCGCAGCTACATGACAACAACAGCACGATCGGATTGCGCTCCCTGAGACCGCGGGTACGGCGCCCGCCGCTGCAACCAGCGTTAGTCGGCGGTCGCCTCGGCGATCGACCTGGGTGCTCGCACCTTGGTGAACTGAATGTTCCCGGCCGGCATCATCCACGTCATCACGTTGACGGCCAAACGCCCCGCCCGCACCGCAGGATCGGCCTCGGCGTACGCCCGAGCGGTCTCCGCGTCCACCGACCAAACGGAGAACCCACGGAACTGCTCATCGTCCTGCTCGGTCAGCGGCCCACGAGCCAGCACCAGCCCGCGGTCCTGCATCTCAGCACCGTGCGCCAAATGCCGATCCTGAAGCTCAGCCGCCTCTTCATCCGTCATCACCGGCGCATCCGGCCGCAACACCAACAGAATCACCGTGTACCGATCAAACTGCATACCAGGAACCTACCCCCGCAGACCACCCTCACCCGCCCCACGACAACGCGACACCGCTGCGAGCACTTCGCCAAGAACCGTTGAGGTTGTCACCGCGTCCCCGAACCGAGACACCAGCACCAACCGGCAACCGCTGACCGTCCGAGCGCAGTCCCCCGCGGCCCCCCGGTCGCGGCGTACGACGGTCAGGTCGGGCAGGTCACCCCGACACCGCGCTAATCCCATCCCGGGCGCCGCCGCGCTAACCCCATCCCGGGCGCCGCCGCGCTAACCCCATCCCGGGCGCCGCGCTAGCCCCGCCCCCAGCGTCCGGCGCCGTGCCAGCCCCACCCGGGCGCCGCGCTAACCCCGCCCCGGCGCTGCACCCACCTGCCCCGGCCATTTGAGGGGAGAACCTCTCAGATGCACTCTTCTCCCCACCGCATACCGAGGGAGAAGGGGCCAGGTCAGGGGAGAACCCCGCAAATGCCCCGCATCCGTCGCGGTGGCAAACCCCACCCTGGTGCCGCACCTCCCCGGCGCTGGCGCCGTGCCAACGCGACCCCGGCGCTGGTGCTGTGCGAGCCCGACCCGGGTGCTGTGCGAGCCCGACCCCGGCGCTGTGCCAGCCCCACCTCGGCGCCGCATCTCCGCGCGCCGGCGCCGCACCTCCCCGCCCCGGGGCAATTTGAGGGGAGAACCCCTCAGATGCGCCCTTCTGCCCACCGCATACCGAGGGAGAAGGGATCAGGTCAGGGGAGAACCCCGCAAGTGACCCCCGCATCCGGCGCTGGCTGACGGTTGGGCCAACCACACGGCCGTGATCGGCTCCGGGGTTAACTTCCTGACCTTGCTAGATGCCGGCATTAGCCGATTTCGAGGGCGGTGCAGACCCAGCGGTTGCGGCGGATTTCCAGGCGGAGGGCGATGGCGCGGGAGCGTTCGCCATGGCGGACGTGGGCGGCGACTTCTGCGATCTCCCTCGCCGGGGTGCAGACACGGACCGAACGGAGGGAGCTGCGTTCCTTGGCGCCGCGGGCGGTGGCGGTGGTGGTCAGGCCCAGCAGCCGGACCCGGCGGCTGAGGTCGGCAAACACCGTCTCGTCCGTGAACCGCACCAGCTGCGAGATCGGCCGGTCACCCGCCAGCACTTCGGACACAGCCTGCGCCAACCGCCCGCCCCAGGCCCGAGGATCCGGCAACCCAGGCCCGGCAGTCGCACCCCGATTCCGAGCATCCGTTGACACGACGCCAGCCGCCTGTCCCTCAGCAGCCACCGGGACCACAGCAAGCCCCCGACGCGACGCCACAGTCCGCTCGCCAGCCGTGCTCTCACCCGCCCCAGAACCTGAACCAACAGAAGGTGCAGCAGACGCCACGGCAGAAGCAGCCGAGGGCTCGGTCGGGACAGCTGCAGAATCAACTGGGGACTCGGCCAAGACAGATCCACCAACTGGCGACTCGGCCGGGCTGGCTGCAGCAGCAGTCGGGGACTCGGCCAACGCGGATTCGGCCGAGACGGCTTCGGCGGCTGGGGACTCGGCCCGACCGGCTGCAACAGCCGCCCGGGACGCGGTTGAGGTAGATCCAGGAGCAGCCGAGGAGGTCGCCGGAGCCGGGGCAGAGGCGGAGGCGGTTGCGGGTTCGCGTTGCGAAGGAGCGGTTGAGGGGGCGGCTTCGGGTTGGGTGGTGGTGAGGGGTTTGGCGTCGGTTGGGGTTGGTGGGGTGGGGGTGATGCCTAGGTGGGGTAGGGCTCGGTGGCGGCGGGATAGGGCGTCGGGGGTCATGGTGCCGGCGTGGTGGACGGTGGGCGGGATGGGGTGGCGGGTCTGGTTGGGGTTGACTGCGCGGAGGCGTGGTGTTGCCACGTCCGACAGGGCAGGCCGTGCGTCGGTGAGTTGGGGGGTGGAGTCGGAGAGTGGTGGGACTGAGGTGAGGGTCCGGCTCGGGGTGGGGTGTTGGGACGGGACCGCGGGCAGGTTCTGGCTCATGTCACTTCTCCTGGTGGGTGGGCGGCACGGGGTTACCGGTCGCGGATGCCGGGATTCGCAGCACCTGGCCGGGAAGGATCAGGTCGGGGTCAGGCCCGATCTGCTGGCGATTGGCGTCGTACCAGGCCGGCCAGCGGGCGGCGACGGCCTCGGCGGTGGAGTTCGGGCCGAGCTCGTTCGCGGCAATGCTCCAGAGGGTGTCGCCGGGCTTGACGACGACGCGTGCGGGCACTCGCACGGGCTGACCCGACCGCACGTCCGTGTACCGCGTCGCAGCACCCGCAGTCGGCCGGTCCGGTACACCAACCCGCACACGCGAGCCACCCGGCACCTCGCCCCGAGTCCCACCGTCAGCCGGCGCACCAGCCGGAGTACTTCCGGCAGTTCGGCTAGCACGCGTGCCGGAAGTGTTCTCAGTGCGAGATCCAGAGGTCGTCCGCTGTGGCGCCGCCGGTACGACGTCCTGCGGGCGGCTGCTCGTGGTCGGCCGAGGACCGGTGAGGCGGACGGAGGACGGCGGCTCAGTGGTGCGCCAGTCCGACGCGTCGGGCGTACCGGAGGAGGTGCCGGCCGGGGGCGACCCAGAGAGGCGGACGGAGGACGGCGGCTCGGTGGTGCGCCGGTTTGGAGTATCCGGTTCACCGTAGGAAGTCGCGCCGCCCGTGACGGGCCTGGACAGGCGGACGGAGGACGGGGGCTCAGTGGTACGGCGGTTCGTCGCATCCGGCGTACTGGAAAAGGTCGGGCCGGACGGGCGGACGGTTGATGGCGGCTTCGTTGTGCGCCAGGTGGTGTCGGTGGGTTGGACGGTGGAGCGGGGCTCTACCTGGGTCCACGGTCGCGTGATTGCGCCATGGCCTGGGGTGGCTTGGGCTGCGCCGACGGTCAGGGGAGTGACGGCGGCCAGGCCGAGGGCGGAGCGGAGCAGGGTGCGGGAGGTCTGCGAGGTGATCCGCCCGGACACTGCGGTGGCGGCCGCCCCGACCACGCCTGGGATCTGCTCGAGGACGGTCGCGAGCACGGCCAGGACGAGCCAGCCGTAGGCCATCCACGCCACGGTCCCGACCGCGAGCACGGTCATCGAGTCGAGGTCGTGGCTGTTCGCCGCGCCGATCGAACCGGCCGTCATCCAGCGCAGGGCGCGGCCCAGAACGGCCAGCGCCACCAGCGCGAGGATGCCCTTCAGGCCCCGGATCATCCCGTTCACCCCGTTTCGCCTCTGATCTATGAGTTTGCTTGAGTTTGCGTCGGTTTGACCACTATAGACCGATAATGAGGGCAGTTTGCAAGTGGGAATGTCACGCAGCGTCGGCTTGCCGCACGGAAGGTGAGCGCGATCGGGTAGGTTCGCGGCCATGCGGTGGGATGCGTTGTTCGCGGATCTGGAGTCGCAGTTCGATGCGCTCCAGGCGGAGGATCTGTACGGCGAGGTGGCGGATCGGATCCGTGCCGAGGTCGGCAAGATCACCGTGCTCGACCGGCTTCGCGGTGCCGTCGACACCGTCGTACGCGTGGAACTGACACACGCGGAGCCCGTCCAGGGGCTGCTCACCCGGGTCGGGAAGGACTGCCTGCTGATCGAGGCCGAACGCTACGAGGAGTGGCTGATCCCGGTCGCCGCGCTGATCGCCGTACATCGACTGGGGCCGTGGGCCGAACCGGCTGTCGGGGCGGTGGCGGGGAAGCTGGGGCTTGCGCACCTGCTGCGCGGGATCGCGCGGGACCGCTCACCGGTGACGCTGTTCTGTGGCGGCGTACCGGTCACCGGGACGATCGATCGGGTCGGGGCGGACTTCCTGGAGATCGCGGAGCATCCGCTGGATGCGCCACGGCGGCGGACCGAGGTCAACAACGTGCGCCTGGTGCCGACCCAGGCACTGTGCGCCCTACGCCGCCGCTGAGACGTCGCTAGTTGTGCACGTCCTCCGACTGCTCGGCCTCTTCACCGAACGGATGGGCGTCGATGAACTCCCGGGTCTCGGTGTAGAGACGCTCGATGTACTTCTCCAGCTCGGTGGCCTCGACCCGCCACTGGCCGCGACCGCCGATCTTGACCGCGGGAATGTCACCGCGGCGGACCAGGGCGTACACCTGGTTCGCGGAGATGTTGAGCATCTCGGCGACGTCGGCGAGCTGGAGGAATCGCGGAGCCGGCATCAGTTCTGCTCCTTCAGGTAGTGGCTGGTTCCTTCAGTTTGCCACGGTTGGCGACCGGACGGTCCCGTTTGTCCCCAGGCTGACAGCCTGTGGATAGTCATTCACGGGGAGGTACCTCGAGAGGGCAGAATGTCGGCTTCGAGAGCGATCGATTGACTGGGGAGTTCGACGTGGTCGACACAGCAGTGCGCGGTACCGGGTTCGGGGCGCCGTCCGTCCCGGCCCAGCGCAACCGGCGGGCCCGGTGGAAGGACGGCCGGCTCGTGCTTGGCGTGCTGCTCGTCGCCGTCACCGCACTCGCCGGCGCCAAGCTGCTCTCGGCGGCCGACGACACCACCACGATCTGGGCGGCCAAACACGACATCCCGGCCGGGACGACGCTGACCAGCGACGACCTGACCACCGTGCGGGTGCGCTTCACCAACAGCGAGGATGCGGGCAGGTACGTCGCTGCCGACGCGGAGCTGAAGGGTCTCGTCGTCACCCGGCCTGTCGACGCGGGTGAGTTCGTCCCGAGGGAGGCGGCCGTCTCGGAGGCTGACAACGACCGCATCGAGTTGCCGCTGTCGGTCGCCAGCGGGCGCCTGCCGTCGGATACCGCAGCCGGGGACGACGTCGACATCTGGGTGGTGCCGAAGGACGCGGACCAGCCGGCGACGTTGCTCTGGGCAAAGGTTCGGGTGCTCCAGATCGACGCGGTGAAAGGCGTTGCGGGTGGTTCGGCCCGCAGACAGGTCCTGGTCGGGTTGGCGCCGTCCGATCTGCCACGCCTCCCGGCGAGGTTGTCCGCGATGAGCACGGGCGAGCCGATCCTGGTCAGGCAAGGCCGCTGATGTCGATACCAGTCCTGCTGGCAGTGACCGGGGCGCCGTGGGAGGCGGACGTCGTACGGCGGGCCGAGCGCGCGCCCGGAATCCGGGTGGTACGGCGATGCGTCGACATCGCCGACGTGATGGCCGCGGCCGCGAGCGGGCAGGCACGGGCGGTGCTGCTCGCCGACGATCTGCCCAGGCTGACATCCGATGCGGTGGCCGCGCTGCATGCTCGCCGGATCGCAGTGGTCGCTCTGGTCGATCCGTCCGAGAACGGCGAACCCTTCGGCACCGAGGACCGGCTCAGCCGGATGGGGATCGAGCGGATCCTCCCGGCCGACGTCAGTCCGGAGGATCTCGGTCGCGCCGTCACCGACGCGGTCGATTCCGGTCCGCCCATGTCGGCTTCCCACTTCGCCGGCGGATTCGTACCGATGACGCCCGACCCGTCCGGCCAGCCGCCGCCGGTCTACAACCAGGGCAGCGGGCGGATGCTCGCGGTCTGGGGTCCGACCGGCGCTCCGGGGCGTACGACGGTCGCCGTCGGGCTGGCGTGTGAGCTCGCGGTGAAGGGCGTGCCAACTTTGCTGGCCGACGCAGACGTGTACGGCGGGACCGTCGCGCAGCAACTCGGCATGCTCGACGAGACATCGGGGTTGGCGGCCGCGGCGCGCTCGGCGGGGAGCGGCGCGCTCGACATGGCGATGCTCGCGAAGCATGCGCGCCAGGTCGAGCCGCATCTGCTGGTGCTGACCGGGCTCAGCCGGGCCGATCGCTGGACGGAGTTACGACCCGCGGCGATCGAGTCGATCTGGTCGACGGCGCGGATGCTCGCACCCTGCACGGTGGTGGATGTCGGGTTCTGCATCGAGTCCGACGAGGAGATCTCGTTCGACTCGCTGGCGCCGCGCCGCAACGGTGCGACCCTGGCGACGCTCGAGGAGGCCGACGAGGTGATCGTCGTCGGTACGGCGGACCCGGTCGGGCTGACCCGATTGATCCGGGCGATCCATGAGCTGCGGGCGGCGGTGCCGTCGGTCAGCACCAGAGTGGTGGTGAACCGGATCCGCTCAGGGTCGCTCGGCAGTTCGCCCACGGATGCCGTTGCGGAGGCGCTCGGACGGTACGCCGGCGTCGAAGCCGCTGCGCTGCTCCCGTTCGACCAGAGCGCGGTCGACGCCGCGATGTCCCGCGGGCGGAGCCTCGCCGAGTCCGCCAAGTCCAGCAAGCTCCGCAAGTCCCTCCAGCAGTTCGCCGCCACCGTCACCAAGGACCTCTGAGCCTGTCGCGGCCGAATCCAGGAAAGCCCACCGTGCTCTGGACGCGGGCGTGGTTTGGCGGCCGTGGACCTGGCGGCCCGACTCTCCCTGGCGACGTGAGATGGGACATGAAGCCGTGCCCTGGGACCGGAAATATCCAGTCCCAGGTCACGACAAGCTGTCTCAGGTCCCCATTGCTGTCGGGTCGTGCCATCCGCGGGCTGAGGGGTTGCGTGGTGGGTCAGTGGGCTTGGGGTGGTGCGGCGGGGTGGTCAGGGGTTGGGGTGGTGGGGTCAGGGTTGGGTCGGTGGGGATACGGGGGAAAACCCCACCGACAGGGGGCCGGGGATGTGCCAGGGTTGACAGGTAGTCACCGCACCCCAGGGGGAAGCATGTCCGAGGTTCAGGGCCGGCCCGCGAGCACGATGAGCACGGAGCGGCGGTACGGCATCGCGATCTCCGTCGCGCTCATCCTCGGCGGGGTCTACTGGGCGCTGACCGGGCTGACCGAGGACACCAAGGTCAGCCAGGACACGTACGCGGTGGAGGGCGACGCGCTGACGATCGAGGCTCGCTCGGCGGATGTCGAAGTACGGCCGGGGGACGGGACCGAGATCACGATCGAGCGGAAGTTCGAGCGCAACGTGTTCGGCTCCGACCCGAAGGAGAAGTACGAGGACGGGAAGCTGGAGCTGCGCGACACGGGGTGCGGGTTCCTGTCGTTCGGGTGCGACACGAACTACATCCTCACCGTGCCCAAGGACGTCAAGGTGACGCTCGAGAGCAGCAGCGGGGATCTGAAGGTCTCCGGGCTGGAGGAGGGTGCGGACCTGAAGTCGAGCTCGGGCAACATCGAGGTCCACAACGTCGGTGGGGCGCTGCAGTTGGAGTCCAGCTCGGGGGACCTGGAGGCGCAGGGTCTGAGCGCGACGACAGTGAGCACGCACAGCAGCTCGGGCAGCGTCGAACTCGACTTCTCGGCCGAACCGCAGCTGGTGGAGGCCGAGTCGAGCTCAGGCGACGTGACGATCCGGATCCCGTCCGGGACCCAGCCGTACAAGGTCGACAGCGAGACGTCGTCGGGTGACGAGACCAACACCATCCAGAACGACCCGACCGCCACCCGCACCATCAAAGCCAACACCTCCTCCGGCGACGTAACCATCGAATACAACCGCTGACCACTGGCACCCGGCGGTGGTGTGATGGCAGAGCCGGTACGGCGCGCGGCATGCGGTGGGGAGAAGGGTGCAACTGCGGGCAGAACCGGCCATTTCAGGGGTCAACCCCTCGCCTTGTGGGTTGCCGAGGCAGATTTTGGGTCCGCAACCCACAAGCTCAGGGGTTGACCCCTGAAATGGGGCCGGGCCGGCCGGGGTGGAGGTGGGCGGCAGGGGCGCTGGCGTGCTGCACCAGCGGGGTGGTTGGGGTTTACGGGGAGTGAGGGGGAGGACCGGGAGGGTTAGGGGGATTTGTGCTGAGTAGGCTTCGGGCATGTCTTTGGAGGCGGGTGTGCCGCGTGGGTTGCTGGTGGACTGGGGCGGTGTGCTGACTTCCGGGCTGGAGGATGCGCTGCGGCGGTGGGCCGAGTTGGACGGGTTCGACTTCGACTCCTACGTGCAGGCGGTGATGGCGTGGCTGCCGGCCGAGACGCCCGCCGATGCGGTCGCGGAGGCCGAGCTCAACCCGGTCCACGCTCTCGAACGCGGCCAGATCGCCGTACCCGACTTCGAGCGCAAGCTCGCCTCGATCCTGGTTCGCCGCGACGGTACGCCGGTGCCCGCGGAGGGGCTGATCGAGCGGATGTTCGCGCATTTCGAGCACCAGCCGGACATGGGTTCGCTGGTCCGCCGGGCCCGCTCGCACGGGATCCGGACCGCGCTGTTGTCGAACTCGTGGGGCAACACCTACCCGCGGGACACCTGGGAGGGGATGTTCGACGACATCGTCATCTCCGGTGAGGTCGGGCTGCGCAAGCCCGAGCCGGAGATCTTCCTGCTGGCCGCCCGCCGACTGGACCTGAAGGCCGAGGAGTGCGTTTTCATCGACGACCTCGAGCTGAACGTCCAGGCCGCGAACGCGCTCGGCATGACCGGCATCCTGCACACCTCGTACGACGAAACCCTGCGCGCGCTGGAAACCCTGTTCGGAGTCGACCTGACGTGACTGTGATGACCAGTACCTCTTCTGCCTCCCGCCCGGTCGTACCTCGCCGGCTCGTCATCGGAATCGTCGCCTGCGCCGCCTTGGTCGCGCTCGGCGCCTGGGCGTACGGCCTGTTCGGCGGCATGATCGACCTCCGCGTCTACCGGATGGGCGGCTCGGTGCTGCTCGACGGCGGTTCGCTGTACGACGCCAAGCTGCCGGGATCCGGGTTGCCGTTCACCTATCCGCCGTTCGCCGCGATCGCGATGGTGCCGCTGGCCGCCGTACCGTGGGGGGTCGCGCTGGTCGTCTGGACCACCATCTCCGTGCTGTGTGTCGCGGCCTTGTGGCGGACCAGCCTGCCGGAGACCGCCTGGTCGTACTTCACCCAGCGCAAGCGGACCGTTCTGCTGGTCGCCCTCACTCTGATGTCGTTGCTGCTCGAGCCGGTCTGGCAGACGATCCAGTTCGGCCAGATCAACCTGTTGCTGACGGCAATGATTCTGCTGGACCTGGTCCGGCCGCAGAACGCGCGGCTGCGCGGTTTCTGGCTCGGCGTGACGATCGGCGTCAAGCTGACCCCGTTGCCGTTCCTGGCGCTGCTGATCGTCACCAAGCAGTGGCGAGCGCTGCGGAACGCGCTACTGGGTCTGCTGGCGACGATGGCGGTCGGGTTCGCGATCGTGCCGAACCAGTCCTGGCGGTACTGGACCGAGGTCATCCTGGACGCCAACCGGGTCGGTGGGCTCGCGTACACCGGCAACCAGTCGTTCAACGGCTTCCTGCACCGGCTTGGTGATGAAGCGAGCTGGGTGCAGCCGACGTGGTTCGTGCTCTCGGCCGTCTTCGGCCTGCTGGTGCTGTGGATGGCCCGGCGGTACTGGCTGGCGGACGAGCGGGTCACCGCGATCGCTGTGATGGCGCTGGCCGTCCTGTACGCGTCGCCGGTCACCTGGAGCCACCACTGGGTCTGGATCATCCCCCTCGGCGTGAGCCTGATCCGCGCGGTCAACCGGGTCTGGGGCCTCAATCCGGCGGTCGCGACCGGTGTGCTCTTCTACGGCCTGTTCGTACTGCGCTCGATCTGGTGGGTGCCGTACCGCGACGATCGTGAGCTGGACTGGACCTTCTGGCAGTCCATCCCCGGCAACTCGCACCTGATCCTCGGCATGATCGCCTTCATCGTCCTGGCGGTCACCAGCCGGAGTCTGCCCAAGCCAGCTCCCGCAACGGCCGATCAAGCCTGACAGCCAGGTCAGCGTCGACGTGCGCGATCTCAGCCAGCAGTACGTCGACACTCGCGCTGAAAGCCCGTGTGAGCTCAGCAGCCTCCAGTGACTGCACCAGAGTCGCCTCCAACGGTGCAGTGGTGGCCGCAGGCAACAGGTGAAGGCCGCGACCCTGTGAGTGCGGCACACCGTGCCGCAAGCAGACCAATGTCCACCTGCAACGTGGAAGCCAGCAGAACACCCGATCGACCGTCCCACGCGACCACACGTCGGTGTGGTGCAGAGCGCCGTACTGCGAGTACATAGACGCAGTCCAGTCGGCCAGTACGGCATCCTGGTCAGCGTCCGGCGCCAAACCGAGTGCCAGGTCCACATCGGACCACTCGTCCTCAGCACTCACTGCAGCCGAGCCCGTCAGCGCAGCACCGGCAACACGCTCGTCTGCACGGGCTGCCGCCACTAAACGCGTCCCGCAAGCTCTCGCGTTCGGCAACCGTGTACATCACGTAGAGAACAGTAGGAGCAGTCCGCCCGTGGTGTAGCCGACCATGACGACCAGCAGCGGCAGCTGACCGGCCAGGGCCTTCTGCCGCGGGAAGAGCGCGACAGCACGGTCGTGAGCCGAGATGACACCCATCAGGTGACCGCAGACGACGGCCAGCACCTGGATGACGGCGATCGTCCCGCTGTGGTTGGTGATGCCGGTGTTCACCGCGAGCAGCCCAGTGCCGAAGACGTTGGCCCCGTTGCTGAGCGGGTCACTCAGGTAGATGAGTGTCCGCTGCCCCTCGAGGATGAACAGGGTCATGTAGTGCGCAACGACGTACCCAAGAGCAATAGGTACGACGGAATGCGCGAACAGCCCGGGCAGCGAGCGACGCGAACCGCCAGACAGTCGGCCGGCCAGCAGCGTGGCACCCGAGTACGTGACCAGCACGAACAGGATGAACGCGATCAGCGCGCACGTGCCGAGCAGTGTCATCGAGTAGTCGGTGTTCTGCGCCCAGCCGATCCACGCCGACGAGTTCGAGAACCCGTCGTACGCCGTGGAGCCGAGCAGCGCGGCCACCATGCCGACGAGACCCGGCTGAGCCTTCAGACCGTCGAGGTTCTCGAGCGGCCGGCGGACTACCAGTGCTCCGTCGGTACGACGGCCCCACGGTGACAACCGAGCCATCAGCGACGCGTAGACCTCGAACGGGTCGCCGGTCGAGAACCACCGGTCGCCGAACAGGATCGCGCCGAACAGGGTGATGACTATGTACAGCGCGATCCAGGCCTGTAGGACCGGGATGGTGGCCCGGTCCGGTGCGACGAGTTCGAGCCAGGTGAAGGCGAAGATGCCGAGCGCTGCGGGCCAGAGGCCGAGCCAGGACGGCAGTTCCAGCAGGCCCTTCGAGGGAGGCTGGCGCAGTGCCTTGCAGAGCATCAGGTGGACGGTCCGCAGCGGGTTCAGCGTCCGCCAGACCGGGCCGAGCAGGATCGAGATCGGCACCAGGCCGACCCAGACCAGGATGTAGATAAAGCCGAAGATCGGGTTGGTCAGCCGGTCCACGCCGAACAGCAGGGCGACCATCGCGTAGAGGAAGACGGCCAGCCCGATCAGCCGGACGACCCACCGGAACCAACCGGCGTCGATGGTCCGGGTGATTGCGCCCGGCAACGGTGTGCCGGACGCGTTGCCGCGGTACTTCGGGTTGCGCCAGGCCAGGCCGAGGACGACGAACGAGAGCGCGATCGCGACCGCGGCACCGCCGACAGCCAGACCGAACGGGATCGGCAGATCCTGCCGGCCGCCGATCCCATGCATCGGTAGGAGAAGAGGTGCGGTCACGAGGCCCCCCGGCCTGGACTGAGGAGCGCAGGGAGCGAAGCGACTGGAGCGACGAGGGAAGGTCGGGAACCAGGGCCCCGTGACCCTGCCGGCGCCGAAGGCCCGGCCAAAAGCACCGTCACGAGACAACGAGCTTGGCGACCAACTTGCCGCTCTCGTGTGTCTCGATTTCGAACGTGCCCTTCATGTTCGCGGTGAACTTGACCGACGCGGGCTTGCCCGGGGTGAGCGGCAGTTCCTTGTCGTAGCCGTGGATGTGCACCTCGTCCGCCGCGTCGCTGACCGCGGTCACCAGCACGGTCTGGCCGGCCTTCACCTTGATGGTCGCGCCGCTCGGGTTGACCTTGCCGTTGGCAACGGTGACGCTGACCGTCACGTCGGCCTGCTCACCGGACGGGTCGGCGGTATTCGAGGGGCTGCTGGTGTTCGGCTTGCCCGGGGTGGTCGTCGTCGGCAGGTCGGTCGGGGGGCTGGACGGGGTCGTCGCCGACGGGGTCGTGCTCGGGCTCGTGCCGCTGTCGGATTCGTTCCCGCAACCGGCCAGGACCAGCATGCCGAGGGCGGGGAGAAGTGCGGCGGCGGTACCGCGAGTGAGCGTCGAACGCATCGGTCGGAGGGCCTTTCAAGGGGTTTGTGAAGTTCTCGGGGCGTGGGACACACCCTCTTGCCTGACGAACACCTATGGCTCAGTGTTCCCGATGAGCCAGTGTCGCAGGCCACTGTCGGCGCGGGCCGCTAGGGTGACGAGACAAGCTTCAAGCAGAGAGGAAGGTGACCCGATGCCGGACCGGCTGACGTCGCTGGACCTCACCTTCCTCAAGGCCGAGTCGCCGGCCACCCCGATGCACGTCGGGACGGTCGACATCTTCGAGCCGCCGGTGCATGGTGACGACGGGTTCGACTACGAGAGCCTGGTCGCCCTGATCCGGGACCGGATCGCCTTCGTGCCGCGGTACCGGCAGCGGGTCCAGCAGGTGCCTGGCCGGTTCGCCGGCCCGGTCTGGGTGGACGACGAAGAGTTCGACATCACCTTTCACGTACGGCGCTCTGCCCTGCCCCGGCCGGGGACGCACGCCCAGCTGCTGGAGCTGGTCGCCCGGATCATGTCCCGGCGGCTGGACCGGGCCCGGCCGCTGTGGGAGATGTACCTGGTCGAGGGCCTGCAGGGCGACCGGTTCGCCATCATCGCCAAGTCCCACCAGGCCCTTGTCGACGGCAACAGTACGGTCGACATCGGTCAGGTCGTCCTGGACGCGACCGCGCATCCGCGAGACACCCCGACCGACACCTGGCAGCCGGCCCACCCGCCGTCCGCGCTGGAGCTGCTCGCCGGGGTCTTCGCCGACGCCACCCGCCATCCGACCGCCGTGCTGGAGCTGGCCCGGGCCGAGATGGCCAGCCTGACCGGCTCCACCTCGGTCCGCGAGGTGCTCGGTGGCGTGGTCGGTTCGCTGGCCGCGCAGCGGCACGCGCAGGAGAGCTCACTCCATGTGAAAACCTCCGGTCAGCGCCGGTTCACGACCGTGCAGACCGACCTGGAGGACTACCGGACCGTCCGGGCGATGCACGGCGGCACCGTGAACGACGTGATCCTGGCTGTGGTCGCCGGTGCGTTCCGGGCCTGGATGATGACGCGCGGTGAGGGGGTCGGGCCGACCCGGAGCGTGCGGGCGGTCGTCCCGGTCAGCATCCGCGACGACGATGACGAGGAGCCGACCTCGCTCGGATCCCGGGTGATCGCGTCGACCGTGACGCTCCCCGTGGGGGAGAACTCACCGGTCATGCGACTGCACCAGATCTCGTACCAGACCAAGGTGCACAAGGACACCGGCCGCGCGGTCAGCGCCCGCTCGCTGGTCGGCATCGCCGGGTTCGCGCCGACCACGCTGCACGCGCTGGCCGCCCGGGTCGCGACCGCCACGGTCCGGCCGATCGACGACGTGGTGATCACCAACGTGCCCGGTCCGCAGTTCCCGCTGTACGCCGCGGGTGCGCCGATGCTGGCGTCGTACCCGGTGGTGCCGTTGATGCCGGGACAAGGGCTGTCCGTCGGCGTCACGTCGTACGACGGGAAGGTGTCCTTCGGGCTGAACGCGGACCGGACCGCGATGCCCGATCTGGCTGTTTTCGCCCAATGTGTGACGGACGCGCTGGACGAGTTGCTCGAGACCACCAAGGGCAGCCGGAACCGGGCGTCCCGTGGCCGGAAGAAACCCCGCAGTACGACGAAGAAGGCGGGCTCATGAGGCTCTACATCCCATCCACGCTCCGGGGGCTCGACGAGGCCTGTCATGCCGGCGAGTTCGGTCCGCCCCCGTTGACGGCGTACGCGGTGACACCCGCGCTGCGGGAGTGGTACGCCGAGGGCGACGACGAGGAGCTCGAGTACGCCGCCATGGCGCAAGCGGCCCGGGCGTCGGTGGGACTGCTCGCGGCCGATCCGGGTACTCCACGGAGACGGGTGGTCGTCGCCTGCGAGGTGGGCGCGGTCCCGCCCGCGGACGGCACGGTCGAGCTGGGCGACGCGCGGCTGGAGCTGAACGTGGTGGTGCCGTGGTCCTCGGTGGCCGCCGTCCACGTGGACGCGGCCGAGGCGGTGACGGTGGTCGAGAAGGCTGCCGATCTCTGGGACGCGGCCCAGAATGGCGATGACGACGCGGTTTTCGCCCTCGATTCATGCGAGGGTGAAGACCTGATGTGGTACGCGACGCAGGAGATTCCCGATCTGCTGGCGGCGGAGGGGCCGCGCGGCGGACTGAACGGCTCGAGCTGACCAAGGGGAGTTGGTGGCGATGCAGGCGATCTGGAAGGGTGCCATCTCGTTCGGGATGGTGACCATCCCCATCAAGGTGTTCTCGGCGACCGAGGAGAAGGACATCTCGTTCCGCCAGGTGCACGTCGCCGACGGGGGCCGGATCCGGTACAAGCGGATCTGCGCCGAGTGCGGTGAGGAAGTGCCGTACTCCGACATCGGCAAGGGCTACGAGATGGCCGACGGCCGGATGATCGTGCTCGAGCCGGACGATTTCGCCGACCTGCCGCTGTCCAGCAAGAAGGTCATCGACGTCCTGGAGTTCGTCCCCGCGGACCAGGTGGACCCGCTGTACCTGGGCAAGTCCTACTACCTGCAGGCCGACGGCGGACCTGGCGCCAAGCCGTACGTGCTGCTGCGGGACGCCCTCGACGGCTCCGAGCTGTACGCGCTGGTGAAGGTCGCCCTGCGATCCCGGGAGAGCCTCGGACTGCTCCGGACGTACGGCGACATCCTGGTGATGCAGGTGATGCTGTGGCCGGACGAAGTACGTGACGCGTCGTTCGCGGCGCCGGCCGAGGACGTGGAGATCCGCTCGCAGGAGAAGGCGATGGCGGCGTCGTACATCGACACCCTGCGGGGCGAGTTCGACCCGGATCAGTACCACGACGAGTACCGGCACGCGCTCGAGCAGGTGGTCGAGGCGAAGGCGGCCGGCGTGCCGCTGCCGGAAACCGAAGAGGAAGAGCCGGAGGGCGCCGAGGTCGTCGACCTGGTCGCCGCGCTGCGCGCCTCGGTGGAGGCTGCCAAGGCGCGTCGGGCCGGTGGCGGTGAGGCTGCCCCGGCGAAGAAGGCGGCGGCGAAGGCTCCGGCGAAGAAGGCCGCGCCGGCCAAGAAGGCAGCGGCTAAGAAGACCGCGAAGAAGACCGCCAAGAAGACCGCGAAGAAGTCGGCATGAGCGAACAGACGCCGACCGGGGTGCCGGATCCGCCGAGTCCGCCGCCGACGCAGACTGAGATCCCCAAGGACGCTTCGGAGATCCCGCCGGACCCGACCGCGCCGTTGGTGAAGCCGGGTGCCTTCCTGCTCGAGCTGATCCCGGTGCCGGTGGCGGACATCGACCGGGCGAAGCGGTTCTACTCCGAGCAGTGTGGCTTCCATGTCGACGTGGACGTCTCGCCGGCTGACGGCGTACGCGTGGTGCAACTGACGCCGCCTGGTTCGTTCTGCTCGATCAGTCTGCTCCAGGGCCTGCCGATGGCGGACATGGATCCGGGCTCGCTGCGTGCCCTTCACCTGGTCGTGAAGGACATCGAGGCGGCCCGGCAGGAGCTGATCGGCCGGGGCGTCGACGTCGGCGAGACCGAGGACCTCGGCGGTGTCTTCTACGCCTGGTTCAAGGACCCGGACGGCAACACGTGGGCCCTGCAGCACATGCCCTGGCGGGCCTAGACCTGCTCAGCCACGAACTCGAGCAGCCGGGCGTTGAACTGCTCGGGGAACTCGGTCGGCAGGCCATGCCCGGCCTCCGGCCAGAGCTCGGTCTGGTTGTCGGGCAGGAACGTCTGCGCCCGGCGCGCCGCCTCGGGCGCATCGTGGACGACGCTGCGCCCGCCGAGCAGCGCCAGCGTCGGCACGTGGATGCTCCGCAGCGCGTCGTCGTTCCCGTACGACGGCATCGGCAGCTTCATCCGGTAGTCGCGCAACCCCGCCATCACCAAGCGCCCGGCCGGCTGCTCGATCGGCACCCGCCCGGCGACCCACTGCAGATACCGCGCACTGAGGCCGTCCGGCAGACCCGGCACGAGTGAGAACCCGCCGAGCAGGAATCGCCAATCGAACCGCGCGAACACATTCGCCGGCTCGACCAGCGCGAGTGAGGCGATCCGCGCCGGTGCTCGCAGCGCCAGGTTGAACGCGAGCCAGGCCCCGCCGGACACACCCACGACGTGCGCCTTGTCCAGCCCAAGCTCAGCCAACGTCTCGTCCAGCCATACGGCCTGCTCCTTGGAGGATCGGATCGGCACGGTCTGCACGCTCCGGCCAGGCTCCCCGAGTACGTCGATCGCGTAGACCGGATGCCGCTCGGCGAGCCCCGGGATGTTCTGCTCCCACATCACCGTCGTCCCGGCCCGCCCGTGCAGCAACACGATCGGCACCCCGTCGTCGGCCCCGTACCGGTAGACCCGCACCTGCCCGTACGTCGTACGCACGTCAAGGGACTCGCGTTGTCCAGGGATGCCCATCAGCGTCACGTCGTACAGCCGCAAATACGCCGCCTGCGCCTCAGCGCTGACGAAATGCCCAACACCACCCATACCCGCGAACCTACCGGCCGAGGGGACGTCTCCGGGCGAGGACCCTTCGGCGGCGGAGGCGCCAGCCGGTGGGCGTGCGGATGATCAGGTCGTCGTAGGTGACACTGCCGCAGGTGCCGTCGGCCATGACGCCGAGGCCTTTGGAGCGGGCGGTGACCTCGTTCGGACCGGACTCGGTCAGGACGATGTTGGTGATGTGGTGGCCGACCGGGTTCTGGTCGCCGAGGGCTTCGGCCGCCTCCTGCAGTGCGGCCAGGCCGACGATCACGCCGCCGCCGAGGTCGGTGACGTCGTACTCGATGTCGGGGGTGAAGAGCTCGTCGGTGGACTCGCCGGCGTCGACGAGGTGGCCGTGCAGGGAGAGCAGGTCGGTGATCGCGATTCGGTCGGCTGGATCCATGATCATTCCTAACTGGGGAGATCCCCGGTAGTATAACCAGGGATGTCCCCAGTTAAGCCGATGCGTGCTGATGCCCGGCGGAACCGCGAGCAGTTGATCGAGGCTGCGCGGGAGGTGTTCGCCGAGTTGGGCACGCAGGCGCCGCTCGACGAGATCGCCCGGCGGGCCCGGATCGGCAACGCGACGCTGTACCGGCACTTCCCGACCCGCGACGACCTCCTCGTCGCCGTGTACGCCGAGGAGGTGCAGGCGCTATGTGCCGCGGGCCTGGACGCGGCCGGGCTGGACACGGTTGACCGGATGCGAGCCGACGCGGTGGAGCCGGGCGATGCCGAGGCTCTGCTCGACCGGCTCTTCGACTGGTTGGCGGCCTTCGTGCGGCACATCGCGGAGAAGGGGGACCTCGCCCGGAGCCTGGAGCCCTCGGCGCGGCGGTCGGAACTGCACGAGGAGTGGCATGCGGCGATGGTGGAAACAGTCGGCCGGCTGGCTGAGCGGGCCCGGAACGCCGGTGCGTTGCGGGCTGACGTCGACCCGGTCGACCTGCTCGTCCTGGCCGCTGGAATGGCCACTGCGGAACCTGCTCGAGTGAAACGTATGCTACAAATAGCCCGGCGTGGAGTGGTCGCTTCCTGACCGGACCAGTCGGCCGCGTGGTCCGGTTTGTCGTCCGGTTCGATCCGGGCCGGTTCGGCGTGGCAGCATGGTGACGCGCCGCCCACCCGTACCGGCGTACCCCCGCACGATCCACAACCCGATCGAGGAGCAGCGCAGCATGGATGCCGTCACCGCCGTACCCACTCCCGCCAACGAACCCGTCAAGGGGTATGCGCCTGGATCGTCCGAGCGGGCGAGCCTGGAGGCGAAGCTGAAGGAGTTCTCCGCGGCGGGTGCGATCGACCTGACCTGCACCATCGGCGGTGAGCAGCGACTCGGTGGCGGTGCGCCGATCCAGGTGGTCCAGCCGCACAAGCACGCGCACGTGCTCGGCACCCTCGGCAACGCGACCGAGGCGGACGGCCGGGAGGCTGTGATCGCGGCGCTCGGTGCCGCCAAGTCCTGGCGGTCGCTGTCCTTCGACGATCGCGCGGCCATCTTCCTGAAGGCGGCCGACCTGCTGGCCGGCCCGTGGCGCGACACCCTGAACGCGGCGACCATGCTCGGCCAGTCGAAGACGGTGCAGCAGGCCGAGATCGACGCCGCCTGTGAGCTGATCGACTTCCTCCGGTTCAACGTGGCGTTCGCGCGGCAGATCGTCAGCGACCAGCCGATCTCGTCCCCGGGCGTGTGGAACCGGGTCGACTACCGGCCGCTGGAAGGGTTCGTCTACGCGATCACGCCGTTCAACTTCACCGCGATCGCGGGCAACCTGCCGACCGCGCCGGCGCTGATGGGCAACACGGTCGTCTGGAAGCCGTCGCCGACGCAGCAGTTCGCGGCGCACTGGACGATGCGGTTGCTCGAGGCCGCCGGGCTGCCGGCCGGGGTGATCAACCTGGTCACCGGTGACGGCATCGAGGTGAGCAAGGCCGCGCTGACCCACCCGGACCTGGCCGGCATCCACTTCACCGGATCCACCAAGACGTTCCAGTCGCTGTGGTCAACGGTCGGTGCGAACATCGCGTCGTACAAGACCTATCCGCGGCTCGTCGGTGAGACCGGTGGCAAGGACTTCATCCTGGCGCACCCGTCGGCCGACCCGGCCGTGGTGAAGACCGCGATGGTGCGTGGCGCGTTCGAGTACCAGGGTCAGAAGTGCTCGGCGGCCAGCCGTGCGTACGTCGCTCGTTCAGTGTGGGAGCGGATGCGCGACGACCTCATCGCCGAGACCGAGTCGCTCACCATGGGCGATGTCACCGACCTGTCGAACTTCATCGGCGCGGTGATCGACGACCGTGCGTTCGCCAAGCACAAGGCGGCGCTGGACCGGGCCCGGCAGGTCGACGCCCTCGACGTCGTTGCCGGTGGCACCTATGACGACAGTGAGGGGTACTTCGTCCGGCCGACGCTGGTGGTCTCCGACGACCCGACCGACGAGATCTTCACCACCGAGTACTTCGGCCCGATCCTCGGCGTGCACGTGTACGACGACGCCGACTACGACACCGTGATGCGGGAGATGGAAAGTGCGGCGCCGTACGGTCTGACCGGTGCGGTGATCGCGCAGGACCGGCACGCGGTGGCCGAGGCGGCCGAGTACCTGCGGTTCGCGGCGGGCAACTTCTACGTCAACGACAAGCCGACCGGCGCGGTCGTGGGGCAGCAGCCGTTCGGTGGGTCCCGGGCGTCCGGCACGAACGACAAGGCCGGCTCGATGTGGAACCTGATCCGCTGGGCCAGCCCGCGCTCGATGAAGGAGACCTTCGCCCCGCCGACTGACTACCGCTACCCGCACCAGGGCTGATCTGAGAGAGCAGTTGCCGGCCGCCCCTCAGTGTTAGCTCAGGGGCGGTCGGGGTTTTCCCGGGAATCGGCGGGATCGGGAGTAGATCGGGCCGGTTGCGTCGTTTCCCGGGTATGCATGAGACCGATCTGCACCTCGAGCCCAACGAAGCCTCCGACCTGTGCCGTGTGTTCGGCCCGGACGTACTGAGCCGGCACGGATGGGACCGGGCGTTCGTCACGGTGCTGGACGAGGCCACGGCGGAGGACGCGCTGGCGCTGCTCGTCCACACCGCCGGGGCACCGCTCGACGAGGAGTGGGCGGCGATGCGGGTCCTCGCGGATGCCGGGCCGAACACGGGCAAGACCGAGGACGCCGAAGCGTCCGCGTCCCGGGACGGCTACGTCTACCTCGTCGGTTCGCAGTTCGGGAAGAAGGCCGGTCCGCTTGCGGCGAAGCGGTCCTGGATCGCCCGCGTGAGTGAGCAGTCGATCGCGGATGCCATCGAGACCGGTGGACGAGCGACGCTCGAGGTCGTGCGGCTGCGGTTCGGCTTGCACCGGGCGCTCAACGACGCGCTGGCCGACGTCGAGCTGCTACCCCTGGGCCCGTTGGGGCGACAGGTGTACGTCGACGCCACCATCGCGATCGGGCAGGAGAAGGCCAAGCGCTGGAGTGGGACCGTCCTCCCGACGGACCATCCGATCAACATCGAGGCGGCCGAGTTCCGTGCGAACGGGAACCTGCTGCTCGGCCTGCGCTACCCGGTGACGGTCGACGGTCATCCACTACTGGTCGAGCTCGAGAACGTGGCGGAGCTGTTCGACGACCCGAACGCCGTACCGCGCTGTGGCAAGGTCTGGGTGCTCGGCGACGCCGGCAGTGTGGAGGCGCCGGCCGGACTGCGCGCGCTCGACACCAGCGGCGGCGACCGGTTCGACGCCGTCATCGGTGACCTCGACGCGTCCGGCAAGTCGGCCACAGTCCTCGCCGACCACCCGGAAGGCGCCAGGGCGGACTCCGAACACATCCGTTTCGAACTCCCGACGGACACCGACGGCGGTGTCGTCAGCGCCAAGGTCGTGCACCACTTCGGCGACATCCGCCGGGTCGAAGGCGTCGCCGTCGACCACGAGGGCCACGCCCACTACGTCATCGACGAAGAAGGCCACGTAGCCCTCCGAACTCTCGTCTTCGATTAGATCGAGCTCACTTGGCGAGGCCGCGGCGGACGACGATGTAGTACGTCGTCATGTCGTCGATCAGGGTTTCGATCTGCTCCGGCTTGGTCGGGTCGGCGTCGAGGAGCCAGTCGGAGATGAGGTCGAAGAGGCCGCCGATGAGGCCGATGGCGACACTGTGCCGCACCGCCCGCTGGTCCGCCGCACCGGGGCCGGTGGGCGGCCCGTCGTACCGGTCCCAGAGTTGCTCGAGGAAGCCGGCCGCCCAGCGGCGGTTGGTCCGGCGCTGGCGCTCGACCGCCGGCGAGATGCCGGGCGCCATCCCGAAGGTCACCTTCGCGACCCGCGGGTCGTCGAGCAGGGCGTGCACGAACACCTGGATGACCTTCGGCGCGGTCTCGCGTTCGTTGCCGACGGCCTGGGCGGCCATCCCGGCGACCTGCTCCTGCAGGCGTTCCGAGGTCCGCGCCAGCAGCGCGACGTAGCAGTCCTCGCGGTTGGTGAAGACCTCGTAGAAACTCTTCGTGCCGATGTACGCCGTACTGCAGATCTGCTCGATCGACGTGTTGATGTACCCGTTGGCGGCGAAGAGTTTGAGCGCGGCGTCGAGCAACTGCTCGCGGCGCTCGGCCCGGCGTTGTTCGGCGTCGAGGCCTCGGATGGTCCGTCCCATGCGCTGCACGTTACCCCTGGTGGCGGAGCGGTAACCAAATGAACTGGTTCTGAACACGAGCTCTTGTTCATAACCCGACTTCATGCTCCACTGTCGGTGAACCGCCCGTTACTGCACGATACCGTCACGGGGAGCCCCGATGCCAAACCTCATCCGCCGAGCCGCCACCGCCTTGCTCGCAGTCGTCCTGCTGAGCGCCGGCGCGACCTCGGCCACCGCCGCCGCGCCCTCGTCCGGCTTCGACGACTGGTCGTGCAAACCGTCGGCCGCGCACCCGAATCCGCTCGTCCTCCTGCACGGCCTCGGCGGCAACGGTCCGGGCAACTACTCGTACCTCGGCCCGTTCCTCGCCGCGAAGGGGTACTGCGCCTTCACCCTCACCTACGGCCAGGCGTCACCGGCGATCCCGGTCGGCGGCACTGTCTCGATCACCCAGTCCTCGGCCGAGATCGCGGCGTTCGTGCAGCAGGTCCGGCAGGCGACCGGCGCGGCGAAGGTGGACATCGTTGGGCACTCCGAGGGCGGTTTCCAGAGCATCTACGGCCCAAAGATCCGCGGGTACGCCGGTCAGGTGGGCAAGGTGGTCGCGCTGGCGCCGCCGACTCACGGGACGACGTTCGGCGGGCTGGTGAGCGTGGGTGACTACCTCGGTCTGCGGCCCTTGGTCGATCAGGTACTGCGTGACTTCGGCTGCCCGGCCTGCGACGAACTGATCGTCGGCGGCTCGGCCGTGGAGCAGTTGATCGCCGGCCCGATCGCCCAGCCTGGCGTCAAATACACCGTGATCGCGTCCCGCTTCGACGCGCTGGTGACACCGCACGAGACGTCGTTCATCCGCGAACCGGGCGTCACCAACAAGTTCGTCCAGGACGTCTGCCCGCTCGACCCGGTCGGCCACGTCGGTCTGGCCTTCGACCCGACGGTCGCGCAGCTGGTCGCGAACGCGCTCGACCCCGCACACGCCAAGCAGGTGGTGTGCGGGTTCGGCCCGCCGCTGTAAGAGGGCGCAGAGTTCCCAGCCGCCCTCTCAAGTCAGGCGGTGCGGTTGAGTTGCTGCAGGGGCGGATCGACGAGGAGTGCGGAGCCGCACTTGACGCAGATCCACTCGTCCGGCTCGTCGACCAGGTGATCGGCGGCCTCGATCCGTTCGAACGGCATCACGGTGGCGCAGAAGACGCAGTACTGCGAGTCCTCGCCGGCCTGCCGGCCTTTCTTTCGCACGACTGGCTCACCTCCGGGGCAACTGTTCATTTCAGGTTGCCACCGGAGGCGAGCCGGTCAGGGTAGCGACACTCAGTGGGTCCAGTCTCGCCCGAGTTCGTGTTCCTTCTGCAGGCCGGAGCGGATCGCGTCGACCACGAACGGTTCGATCTTCTTGCCGATCAGCGGGACCGCGACCTTCACGTCGAGGTCGATCACCTGCGTCGCTCCCGCTCCGCTGGCGGTGATCCCGGCGGTGCCCTTCAGGGTGACCGGGGTGTTGCTGATCTCGCCGCGGACATCGGCGTCGCGGGACCCGTCCGGCTTGGCCGGGTGCCAGGTCTCGGTCTGCACGACGGTCAGCGTCTGGCCGACGAACTTCCGCGCGATGTCGGGTACGTCGTCCGACGGCATCTCGCGCTCGACTCTGACGATGGTGTCACCGCCGGACTCGGTCACCTCGACGGAGTACGACAGCGCCTTGGTCTTCTGGCACGCCTGCTCGCGGAAGGTGGCGTCCGTGACGATCGCGAACACTTCCTCGGGTGTGGCGTCGTACGACGCCGACAGCTTCAGCTCCATGGCGGACATCATGGCACTACCGGTCGGTCACACGACCAGTTCACCGCCGGTGCGGAGCCAGGACGAGACTCACAGTGCGGTTCTGTGCCGCCGTACGGAACGGGGCGACCCGCTGATCGCCGGACTGCAGAGTGAACGCGGTGAGCGGCGGACCGGACGCCCGGCTGTCGCGTGTTCCTCGACGGCTGTGTCGTGACGCTGGTGGCAATCGTTGTCAGGTCCGCGCCGGGTGTGAGTGGACCCTCGAACTCGCGCGAGCGTGATCAGGTTGGGTCAGGAGGGCGCGGACCTCGTGGGCGGTGGGCATGCCGTGGGTGGTGAGGATGTCCTCGGCGAGTTGCCACTGTTCGCGGGCGTCGGCCGGCTGGCCGAGTTCGGTGTAGGCGCGGCCGAGGCCGGTGCGGATGCGGGCTTCGCGGTCCCAGTGCTCGTGCTCGACCGCGATGTCGAGGCCGGCGAGGTAGGTGTCGACGGCCTGCCGGTACCGGGCGAGTTCGTAGAACGCGGTGGCGAGTTCGTCCAGCGCCTCGCCTTCGCTGCCGCGGGTGTCGTGCTCCCGCAGGATGTCCAGGCCCTCGACGAGCACGGGCACGGCCTTCGCCGGCTGGCCGCACTCGCGGAACGAGGACCCTGCGCTGATGAGGACCCGCGCCAGGACAGCGGGATGCCGATCGCGCGCCACTGAGATCGCCTGCTCGAACGCGGCCGCTTGACGAGCGGCCTCACCACTCTTGCCGTGCAGCATTCCGAGCGTGAGATAGGCCCACGGGCTGCACCCCTCGGCCTCGCCGTCCCGCTCGACCAGGGTGAGTGCTTCCTCCACGAAGCGGAAGCCGTCGCTCGCGCGGCCGGCTCGCTCGAGCATGTGGGCGAGGTTCACCAGTCCGCTGGCCAGGAACGAGACGTTGCCGATCTCGCGAGCCGCGTCCACGGCCTGCGAGAGGCGGTCTGCCGCCGCGGAGAAGTCGTCGAGTTCGCCGTACGCGAGACCGAGATCGAAGTTGACCAGCGCGGCCGCGACCGGATCCGATCGCGCGTCGACCAGATCGGCCGCGGTGCGGTTGATGTCCCGCCATTCCAGCCACCGCTTTCGCGCGGGGCCGAACACGTTCATTCCGATGGCGATCCGTACGGCGGTCCGTCGATCGTCGGCCGTGCCTCGCGCAGCCCGTCGTACCAGCTGGACGATCGTCGCCCGCTCGACGTCCAGCCAATCGATGATCTCCTCGAGGTCGTCGAGATCGCGGGCGCCGGCCGCCCAGGACGCGTCCTTCCAGGTCGCACTCAACGGGCCTTCCTGATCCAGTTCGTCGGCGCGCCAGATCATCGCGAGATAGCAGTCGACCACGCGTTCCCACACGACCCGCTCGTCCGCCGCGCTCTCCCCTTCACGGCCGACCGCTCTGACCAGGTCATGCAGCCGGTACCGATGCAGAGCAGGCGCCTCCAACAGATGTACGTCGACCAACCGGTCGAGGATCGCCTCCGTGTCGTCGAGCGGCAACTCCAACGCGGCAGCCGCGGCCCGCAACGGAAAGTCGCCCGCGTCGAGCAGCGCCAGCACCGGGAATGCAGCCGCCGCAAGGCGGTCATCCGGAACCGCGGCCAGATCGTGGATCGACAACGCGATCGACGCCCGTACGCCGGTTTCGTCATCGGCGAGCTCACCGAGTCGCGTGCTCTCGTCTGCCAATCGCGCCGCCAGTTCCCGGACCGGCCGGTCGGCCGCCAACCGGGTGCCGGCGATGCGGATCGCGAGCGGGAGATTGCCACATCCGTGCACAACCTCCAACGCTGCAACGGGTTCCGCGTCGACGCGCGAGGCGCCGATCACTTCGCTCAGCAGGCGCAGGCCTTCGGAGTCGGTCAGCACGTCCAGCCGCAGGTGCTCGGCGCCGGCGAGTCCGTCGAGCAGTCGACGGCTGGTGACCACTGCGGCCGAGCCAGGCGTCCCGGGGATCAGCGGCGCGACCTGGTCCGCGTCCGCCGCGTCGTCGAGGACGACCAGGATCCGGCGCCCGGCGATCACGGTCCGGTACCTGGCCGCGGCCACCTCGAGGTCGTCCGGGATCTCCTGCGGCGGTACGCCGAGAGTCCGGAGCAGCGTGCCGAGTGCGTGGATCGGGGCGATCGGCTCGGTTGCACCGCGCAGGTTGACGTAGAGCCGGCCGTCGGCGAACTCGGCCGCCGTGAGGTGACCGACGTGCAGCGCGAGCGTGGTCTTGCCGATGCCGCCCATCCCGGTGACCGCCGAGATGACCACGCTCGTCGGTCGTGCCGGTCCGCTCGTGCGGGTGAGCAGGCCGGTCAAGCGTCGTACCGATTCCTCCCGGCCGACGAAGTCACTCACACCCGCGGGCAGGTCGTGGGCGTCGTCGTCCGCGGCCGGTTTGCGGGCCGCCTGCGCGAGGCGGTCGCGGTCCGGCAGGGTGAGATCCAGTGCCTCGGCCAGTCGGCTCACCGTGAGTGCACGTGGATGCCGGCGTCGTCCGATCTCGAGGGTGCGGATCGCTTCCACACTCAGCCCGGATCGCTCGGCCAACTGCTCCTGCGTCAGCCCCGCGTCGCTGCGGAACTGCCGCAGCAGTTCGTCGACGCCTGTCACCTTGCGCCCACCAGGCGGCGCTGCTCGGCGCTGAGCCAACCCGCGAGATCAACGGGTGACCAGGACGGTCGGCCCACCAGCCGGGCTGCGGCTCTCCGCAAGGCGGCCGGCCTGCCGTCGCACAGCTCGATGACCTCGAGGGTCGCTGCCGCGTCGGTGCGCCAGCGATCGACGCCGGCGATCCGCTGCAGCAGTCGCAGTGCGTCGGGAGTCGGCAGTCCGCCGAGCACGATGCGGTTGTCAGCGGCAACTTCTGTCAGCGGCTCGCGACTGGTGACGATCATCGCGGCAGCTGTTGCTGATGGCACCTGTTTCGCGTCCGTCGCATCGTCGAGCACGACCAGGGTGCCGCGGCCGGCGGTGACTCGACCGGCCTTCACGAAGAGTTGACCGGCGGGAAAGTCGACCTGGTTCGCCGCATGGATGGCGAGTGCTGTCTTGCCTGATCCGGCCGGTCCGGTGATGACCGTGATGCCCGGAGACTCCAGTGCGCTGACCAACCGTCGTACCTCGTCGACTCGGCCGGTGAAGTCCTGGATGTCGGCGGGCAGTTCGCGCGGCACGTGCGTTGCCGCAGTCGTGAAGGCGGCCCGCTCGGTCCCGGCCAGACCAAGAGCGTCCGCAAGCAGCCGGACCGTCTCGGCGCGCGGGTTGCGCCTGCGGCCGGCTTCGAGGCTGCGGATCGACTCCATCCCGACGCCGGACCGCTCGGCCAGCGCCGCCTGAGTCAGCTCGGCCTCACCGCGGAACCTCCGCAGCAGCTCCCCGAACGCCATCCGACCTCCCCCGTGGGTAACTCTCCGCAGTCCCAAATCTACCGGTCGCGACGGCCGCTGTACCGCTTTGTCCCTGTTCGACCACGCTTCGGTCGACCACTGTCAGTGATGTCAGGAGCTGAATTGCTCACTAACCGTTGTCCCAAGGGAGATCCGATGAAGGTCCTGTCCCCACGCCACACCGTCGCCGGTACGGCGGGCCTCCTGCTGCTGGCCTCCGGGCTGGCGACCGCGACGCCGGCCTCGGCCGGTACGACGGCCTGTCCGGCGGAGTCCCCGCGCTACTACTTCACCAACGTGGCGGTATCGCTGCGGCCGACCAACCTCTACAGCGCCTACATCACCGGACCCGGCACCATCACCTACAGCGAAAGCAAGACCGCGACCGCCAGCGCCAGCATGACTGCCACGGTGTCGGCGGAGGCAGGCATCGTCTTCGCCAAGGCCAGCGCGTCGCTCGGCGTCACCGTCGGCGCGAGCTACTCGTCCACCGGCGGATTCTCCTACTCGTTGCCGGTCCCGTCCGGACAGCGCCGCCGGCTGCGGTTGTTCCAGCAGTCGCGGTACTTCGTGGTGACGAAGAAGTACTTCAGCACCGGTGCGTGCAAGTGGTACACGTCGTACTCCTCCGCGACGAACGCCCCGAAGAAGGTCCGCGACGACGAGTGGCGCCTCGAGGCCTGAGCCACCCGACCACGAAGGAGGACGAACCATGCCCAGTCGCAGTCTCGCCGTCGTACTCGTCGCCTCCGGCGCCGTACTAGGTGCCTGCAGCAACCAAACCGCGGAGCAGCAGGCGGCACCGGAGCCGCCGGTGCAGAGCCGGCCGGCGGTGCAGGAGGCCGCGGCGCCGCAGCCCGGGCAGCCGGTCATCGGTCCGCCCGCGGTGCGGGTGCTGACAGTGTCGGCCAGTACGGCGGATGGACTGCGACTGAGCGTGGTCGGCCCCGAGCAGACGACCTACCGGCTCCGCCTCGGCAAGACGATCACGTCGTGCCGCCAGATCAACGGCAAGAAGGCGAAAGCCGCGCCATCAGGCCTCCCACCGAACGCGGTGAGCCCGGCGGTCCTCAGTTGTGCCGCTGGTCCGACCAGGCAGGCCGTCGTCCAGAACGGCGTGCTGCTGGTCAAGACGGACGTCGGCGAGGGTTTCCTCTACGACTACGAGGTGCCGGTCGACCGCGATCTCTGAACCGGCGCGGCAGTGGGAAGCGTTTGCCGCATAAGGTGGTCGGGTGAGGCTGAAGGAGCGGTGGGCGGCGGTCGACGGGCGCGAGCAGGCGGTCGCGGCGGCCCGTGGCCGGGTGGGGGTTCCGGATCTGACGCGGCGCGAGGTTTGGGGTACTCGCGATCCGGGCGCGGTCCGGGCGATCCTCGCCGACGCGGAGGCTGATCGCGGGCAGCCGTGGCCGCGGACCGTGCTGTCCGACTACGCCCGATACTGGCGGGACGGCGTACGCACGGCATACGAGAACCCGGCCGGTGAACTGCGGCGTCGTACCTCGGCTGCTGTCCTCGCGGCCGCACTCACAGCTGATCAGGTGTACGTCGATCAGGCGGCCGACGGACTCATGTTGCTGTGCGAACAGACCACGTGGTGCTGGGCGGCGCACGAGTCGTTCGCGACCGCTCGGGGTGAAGTGGTCGGCGATCCCGACGAGCCGTATCTGGATCTCGGTGCGGCCGAGACGGCCGAGATCCTCGCGTGGGCGGACCTCGTGCTCGGGCCGGCGCTCGACGAGCGGGTGCCGGGGCTGCGGCGGCGGATGCGACGGGAGGTCAGGCAGCGCGTCATCCAGCCGTTCCGGACTGATCGCCGCTGGCACTGGCTCGGGCTCGACGGCCACCTGCACAACTGGAATCCGTGGATCCACGGTCACGTGCTCACCGCCGCGCTGTTCCTCGAAGACGACCCGCAGATCCAGCTCGAAGTCACCGATCTCGTGGTCGACGGACTCAGTCGCTACCTCGACGCTCAGCCCGACGACGGCGGCTGCGACGAGGGTTACGCCTACTGGTGGAACGGCCCGGCCCGGTTGGCCCAGGCACTCGACGTCCTCGACCGCGTTACCGACGGCGCCTTCGCTCCTTGGTCCTGTACGCCGCTCGCCGAGTTGGCCCGTTATCCGCAGCGGGTCGCGCTCGGCGACGGTTGGTACGTGAACGTCGCCGACGGTTCCGCACGTCCCGACCCGAACCAGCCGTGGCACGTCCTGCACCGCTGGGGCCGCCGGCACCAGGACCCCGAGGTGATGGCCCAAGCCGCCGCCCATCGGGACCTGCCGATCGCCCCGGCGGCCGGCCTCGGACGCGCGGTGCTGGGCCTGACCGACGACGAGTGGTGGAACGCGGCCAAGGCCGAGCTTCCGCTCCCGAAGTCGACCTGGCTGCCGGACGTCGAGCTGTTCGTCGCCCGCTCCGAACACCTGGCCCTCGCGATCAAGGGTGGTCACAACGACGAGAACCACAACCACAACGACTTCGGCTCGTTCATCGCGGTGCTCGATTCCACACCGGTGCTCATCGACCTCGGTCAGCCGACGTACACCGCGCTCTCCTTCTCCGACCGCCGCTACGAGCAGTGGGTGGTCCAGAGCGCCTGGCACAACGTCCCGCTGATCAACGGCCACGAGCAGCGCCACGGACCGCAGTACCGGGCGACCGATCTCGTCGTACAGGAGAACTCGCTGGCACTCGAGTTGTCACAGGCCTATCCCGACGCCGCACGCTATCGGCGGGTGGCGACGCTCGAGGACGACGTGATCACGATCGCCGACGACTGGGAAGGCTCGGCCACGCAACACTTCGTCATCGCCGGTACGCCGATCAGCGAAGGACCCCGCGAGGTCGTGGTCGAGACGCTGTCGGGCGGTCATGCGCACCTCAGCTGGGATTCGGGTACCGGACGACTCGAAGAGCGGTCCGTCGACGACGTCCTGCTGGAAGGTGTCTGGGGCCCGACTGCGCATCGGCTGGTCATCGACTGCGCCGGCAACTCTTTCCGCCTGACCGTCCGCAGAGGAGATCGACAGTGACTGACGCGCCGTACACGGGCCTGAACCGGGAATCCTGGGCCACGACCGCTGACGGACTGTTGCTGTCTCTCCGCCCGTGGGCGTCGCCGGATCACGCCCGCATCGACCTACCCGGGATGCCGAGCGCATACGGTCCGGACAGCGACTCGCTGGAGGCGTTCGCGCGCTCCTTCCTGCTGGCCGCGATCCGGCTGCACGGCGACCACGGCCACGATCCGCACGGCCTCGCCGAGTGGTACGCCGACGGCCTCCGGGCCGGCACCGATCCGTCCTCCCCGAACGCCTGGCCGCGTCCGGACCGCCTCGGTCAGGCGAAGGTGGAGGCCTGTTCCATCGCCCTCGGTCTACACCTCAGCCGTCCGTGGCTCTGGGCTCGGCTGAGCGATCGGGACCGTGAGCGGATCGTCGCCTGGCTGGCAACGGTCGTCGGCGAGAAGTACCCGCCGATCAACTGGGTGTGGTTCCAGATCGTCGTCGAGACGTTCCTCAAGTCGGTCGGCGGTCCGTGGTCGTCCGCCGACATCGAGAGCGGGTTGGCTGTGCACCAGTCGCTCTACCGCGACCACGGCTGGTACGCCGATGGGCCGGAGCGCGCGTACGACCACTACAACGGCTGGGCGCTGCACGTCTATCCGTTGCTCTGGGCAACCATGGATCCGTCGGTGGACGCGAAGCTGGTGACCACGTGGCGTGAGCGACTCGCGCAGTACCTCCGCACCGCTGTCCACCTGATCGGCGGCAACGGCTCGCCACTGGTCCAGGGCCGCAGTCTCACCTACCGGTTCGCTGCTGCCGCGCCGTTGTGGATGGGCGCTCTCACCGGTGCGACCGACGTACCACCGGGCCTGCTCCGGCGCGCGGCATCCGGCATGCTCGGGCACTTCCTCGACAACGAGGTGCCCGACGACCGCGGCCTGCTGAACCTTGGCTGGTACGGCGAATGGCCGCGGATCGCACAGTCGTACTCCGGCCCGGGATCGCCGTACTGGGCGGTGAAAGGCATGCTCGGCCTGATGCTGCCGCCCGATCACCCGGTGTGGACCGCGACGGAGGAACCGCTGCCGGTGGAGACGGGGGACTTCACGCTGGAGGTGCCGGAGCCGGGCTGGATCGTCAGTGGTACCAAGGCCGACGGGGTGGTCCGGATCGTCAACCACGGCACGGACCACTCGGTGCCGGGTGATCAGCGTGCCGACTCACCGCTGTACGCGCGGCTCGGGTACTCGACCCACACGATGCCGCCGCTGGATCAGACGGCCTGGTCCGAGGCGATCGAGAACAGTGTGGCGATCGTGCATCCGGAGTTCGGTCCGAGTCATCGCAACGGGTTCTCCACGGTGCGCACTGGTGTCTCGGTGACCTCGGCGCACTGGGTCCGGACTGACGAGGACAAGGGCGCCGAGCACGGATCCGGTCGTGGCGGGAGTGTCATCGAGGGGCCGCGCCTCGTGGTGGGCTCGGTGGTGCACGGCAGTCACGAGGTGCGGGCGGTGGTGATCGAGGGGGAGATCGATCCGTCCCGGCACTTGGAGTTCAGCGGCTGGCCGCTGTCCGCAGTGGAGCCGCCGACGGAGACGGTCGAGGGGTTCAAGTCGGGGGTCGAGGCGAACGGGCTCAGCTCGTACGTCGCCGCTGGGACCGCTTTCGAGTACGACGTACGCCGTCTGACCGATGCGAGTCCGGTGGGCAACCACACCGCGATTCCCTGCGCCAGAACGCATCCCGACGCCGGCGAGGTGTACGTGGCGATCGTCACGCTCGGCGGATCACCCGAGCCACCGCCGACCGTCTCCGACGAGGGCCGCACGGTTCGGGTCAGCTGGTCGGACGGTCGTGTGGACTACTTACGGCTGGACACGTGACGCCAGCGGGATCGAGGAGTCGCGGATCATCAGTTCCGGGGTGATCAGGATCCGTTGCGACGGACGCCGTCGGCCCTCGACCAGGCGAGCCACCATCAGCTCGACGGCGGTCCGCCCGACCATCGGTTTCGGCGGCCGGATCGCGGTCAGGGCCGGCTCCGCCAGTCGCGCGACTTCGTCGTCGTAGGCAACGATCGCGAGGTCTTCCGGGATCGCGATCCCGCGTTCGGCGCAGTACTGCTCAATCGACATCGCATCCGGATCCGAGTGGACCACGAGTGCCGTCGTACCGGACGCGCGGCAGCGTTCGATGAGGTGGCCGATCGTCTCGCGGTAGCCGGGTTCCTCCATCCGGACCGACTCGCGCACGATCAGGTCGGGGGAGATCCCGAGCTCCGCGCAGACCAGCTCCCAGCCGCGTTCGAGATGCGCCGACGTCGGGCTGCCCTTGGACAGCACCAGACCGATACTGCGATGACCGTGCTGGTGCAGATGCCGTACGGCGATCTCCAGGCCGAGCGCGTGATCACTGCGAACCCATTCCAGCTGGTTCTTCGTCGGCGTCCACCGCGGTGGCTGCCGCTCGACCAGGATCACCGGGACCGGCAAGTCGCCGATCCACTGGATCATCTCGGGAACATCGTCGCCGTCCAGATTCGGCGCGAGCAGCAGCCCCTGCACCCGCTGAGCCTCGATCAACCGGGTGATCTGCCGCTGATCCTCGGCCCAGTCGTACGTCGACCCACGCAACTGGATCTGGACATCCTGAGCAACCGCCGCCGAGCGTGCACCAGTCACGATCGCCGGCCAGTAGTAGTCGAGTGACGGGACCACCATGCCGATCGTGAACCGCGGCGGCCCGGTCCCGCGACGACGGATATGAGTCGCCGGCCCCAGGTCAGTCGGTAGCGTCGCCCCGCCATGCACCTTCGTCAGCAGATTCTGCGATGCGAGCGCAGCGATATCCCGGCGCACAGTCAACTCACTGACCCCGAGCAGCGCCGCAAACTCCCGGACCCGGATCGACCCATGGCGCCGCAACTCATCCATCAACCGCTCCTGCCGCTGCGGCCCGAACAACCTCTCCTCAGCCACCACGCCTCACCTCCGAAGCATCTGTGAAGGGCAGCACCTCCGGCAGCGACTCTTCCTTCAGCCGCCTCCGGCGGCGAGCCGCCCAATGCTGACACGGATCGACGTGAGGGGCGACCGAGCCGTCCACAGCCAGGCGGCCGGATCACCAGTTCACGTCCCGCCGAACGCGGTGTCCTTACTTGGTTGCCCGCCTGGTCGGCCGAATCCACCGCTTGATCAGCGGGATGAGCAGGGCAACGCCGATCATCGTCAGGCTCACGACGGAGGCGTACTTGTCGACGAGCAGGACGATGTCCACGGCCCGTTGACCGGCCCAGTAGCCGAGTCCCGTCACCAGACCGGTGATCAGCAAGGCCCCGGCGAAGTCCAGTAGGAGGAACACGGTCAGCCGCATCCCGGCCCAGCCGGCCATGGCGTACACCACCGCCGTCGGAACACCTGGAAGTACGGCGAAGAGTACTGCTGCCCGGATGATCCAAGGATTGAGCTCGGTCGTCCGGCCGGCGAAGCGCAACACTCGCTCGCTGGTGGTGAACATCCTGATGATGCCTTCGCCCCACTGGCGGCCCGTCCACCAGGTCAGCCAGTCGAACTTCACCATGCCGATCGCCCCGGCGAGGACGACAAGCCAGACCGGAGCATCGCCGACCCGGGCGAACGCTGCCGCGGCGCCGATCGCGACGAGATCGCCGGTCAGGAAGGCCAACGCGACCGGATGCGACGCGACCAGGAACGGCTTGAGCGGCCGCAGCGCCAGCCCGATCGCGACAACGCCGAGGATCGCGCCCAGTAACGCCAGGTCGGTCCGGGTGGCGCGTCCCTGCCAGGGCACGAAGCGACGCCAGCGAGGGGCCGCTTGCTCCGGAGCATCGGCTGGGTCGGACACCGCCTCACGCCTCCAGCAGCGAGTCGCCCAGTGGCGTACGGCGATAGACGACCTTGTTGCCACGTCGGGTTCGTCCGACGAGACCGGCCCGCAGCAGTACCTGAAGGTGGTACGACACCGTCGGAGCGCTCCAAGGCAGCCGGCTGCTCAGCTCCGTCGTCGAGTGGTGATCGCCGAGCTCGGTCAGCAGCACCGCACGCGTGTCGCCCAGCAGATCAGCTAGCGCGCGGCCGGGGGCCTGCACGTCGCGCTGCCAGAGACGTCCGATCCCGTTCGATCGGTAGACGACGGCTGGTTGCTCTGGGCACTTCACCGTGAACTGCACCGGCCCGACGTGTGTCGACGTCGGAATCATCAGTACGCCGTCATCGGCCCAGTCGACGGTGACGTCGTACGGGCGATCCAGGACGATGCCGCTGCCGTCCCACACCATTCCGCGGCCGAGGTCGTTCAGCATCGCGACGGCTCCTCGGGATGCGAGGAGATCGCTCTTCCGGCGTACGTCGTCTTCGAGTACGACCGTCGTACGGCGCCAGTCCGGTTCGATGGCCAGCTCGAAGAAGAGCTGCAGGGCCTTGGCCGCGGCGACGGCCACCGCCTCCGGACCTTCGGCGATCACTCGCTCGAGCGCATCGGGTGCCGGTCGACGCCACCTGCGGTAGGTCTCCTCGTCGCCGAACAGTGCCACCACATCGTCGCGAACAGGCCGTCCGTGCAGGCCGATGTCGAGCTGGCGCTCGATGTCGTCGGGGGACGTCCGGGCGATGATCCGGGCCTGCTCCTCGATCGTCGCCAGCGGGCGCGCCGGTGGCGGGGTCAGGAAGTCCGGGGCGTAGTCGTGGTCAGCCGGTACCAACGCCTCCAGCAGGGCCAGCTCGCCGGGCGGCATCAACGCCTGGGCTCGGCGGTACCAAGTCCTCGCGTGCCGCGCGGGATGCGCAGCGCGGAGACGAACCGTGCTGACCACTTCCTGGGCGGGCGAGATGGCGAAACGCGATCGGCCGAGCTGGTCCGCGGTCATCGTGAGGTGAATCGCCACCACTGCAGTATGCCCAGCGGCGACTGAACAGGAAGCAGATTCGAGGAGGTTCGAATCAGTCGTTGATCCAGCTCCACACGCTCGTGGTCGCCGCCACCCCGGCCACCTCGAAACCCTCGAGCACCCGGCGCTGATTTCCTTTCAGGCCGAGGCGGTCGCCGTCGCTGAGTGCTGTCCTGAGCCCGTCGACCAGCCGATCCGCCGCGGCCCCTTTCGCGTCCGGCGCGTAGTGGTCCGCGAGGGTGTCCAGGGCGTCGTACGGCGCGTGCACGCTGTAGCCGTACTCGCGGCCGGGATCGTCACCCGCCGGGCCGTAGTCGTAGAACTCGGTGAACGTGATCCCGCGGTCGCCACCCTCCGGATCGAGGATCAGCGTCAGCGTGAAGATGCAGCCGTTCTGCCGATGAACACGCAGCAACGTCTCCCGTCGCGTCATGCCACGCAAGGTACCCCGCGTCAGTCGATCAAGACATCAGCAGCGAGCCGAGGACGACTGTCGCCATGAGGACGGTGAAAGCGATCGCCACCCGGCGACCGCGCTCGGTCCGCTGCGGGATGGTCGTCGCATCGAGGTCCCGGGCACACGGGTTGAAGTCCAGCGCGTCGGACGGCGCGAACACGCTGCCCAACCGGCACAACGCCGTACGCCGCGATGCCTGCCGGGCAGCCTCTTGTACGACGCGCCGCCGGAGGAGCTCGCGATGGTACGACCCGTCCGGCATCACCCGCTGTACGACGCCATGCGCCGAGGCGATCCGCCGGGGCCGGCTGATCGACGGCGGCAGGATCAGGTAGGCCAGCTGGACCAGGGAGGCGTAGTCGTCGGGCAGCAGCGCCTCGATCTGCGGTTCCTCACGCGTGGGCCCCTGAATGGGACCCGGGACGAGCGGGGTCTCAACCGTGGCGGACATACAACTCCTTGTATCGGCGTACCTCAGGTCCAACGAGCGAATCGCTGACCGGTCACGGAGCGGTCATATACCCTCGGCCTCATGAGCACTGGTGACGGGGTGGCCGGACGGTGGGGCGGGGTCGACATCCACTTCGGTGAGGAGGGTGGCCGGCTCACGTACGGTAGTTATCTGCGGCTGGCCGAGCTGCTCGACCAGCAGCGGCTGGAGTCGGATCCGCCGGCCCATGACGAGCTGCTGTTCATCACGATTCACCAGGTGTACGAGCTGTGGTTCAAGCAGGTGCTGCACGAGCTGACCGCGTCCCGCGACGCGATGCTGTCCGGTGAACTCTGGCTGGCCGAACACCTGCTCCGCCGGGTGCACACGATCGAGCGGACGCTGACCCAGCAGGTCGACATCCTGGAGACGATGACTCCGCAGGACTTCGGCGAGTTCCGGCATCGGTTGTCACCGGCAAGCGGCTTCCAGTCGGTGCAGTTCCGGGAGATCGAGTTCCTGTCCGGTGCGAAGGACCCGTCGTTCGTGAAGCGGTTCCGCGGCCTGACCGACACCGAGAAGGCCCGCCTCGGGCAACGCCTGGACGAACCCACGCTGTGGGACGCGTTCCTCGCCGTACTCGAGAAGGCGGGCTTCGCCACCGACACCGAGGACGCCGTCCGCGACGCCCTCCGCAAGGTCGCCGGCGACCGCGCCCACTACGCCGCCGTCTGGGAGCTCGCCGAAGCCCTGCTCCAGCACGACGAACTCGCCGCCGCCTGGCGCGCCCGCCACGTCGTCATGGTCGAACGCATGATCGGCACCAAGCCCGGCACCGGCGGCTCCTCCGGCGCCGGCTACCTCCGCAGCCGCCTGGACCTCCGCTACTACCCCCTCCTCTGGGACCTCCGCTCGAGCCTCTAGAAAGCCACGAACATACAAGCGGGAATCAGTCTGCCTGCTCGGACCGACCTGTTTACATGTTCGATTCGAGTGGATAACGTAGTGGTATGTTCGCGCTCGAAGGACTGCAGGAAGCGCTTGAGACTCTCGGTGCCGTGCTCGCGAGCCGAGGCATCGACAGTCGCATCCTCGTGGCCGGGGGTAGCAGCCTGCTGCTGTTGGGTGTGGTGAAACGGCCGACCGCCGACCTGGATGTCATCGGGCTGGGCGAAGATGGTCGCTATGTGAAGGCCGAGACCATCCCGCGGCCGCTCGCCGAGGCCGTTCGCGATGTCGGTGCGGCGCTCGGCTTGTCGGAGAAGTGGCTCAACAACGGGCCGGCCTCGTTGTTCGATTTCGGCCTGCCGGAGGGCTTCGAGAGTCGCGTCACGGTCCGGCGGTACGGATCGCTCGAGGTTCATGTGGTCGGCAGGTTCGACATGATCTGCTTCAAGCTGTACGCCGCGGTCGATCACTCCGGCCAACGGACCAGCAAGCATCTGACCGACCTCGAGGCGCTGGATCCATCAACCGGCGAGTTGCTGACAGCGGCGCGCTGGACCCGGACTCACGATGACTCGGACGGCTTCCGTCAGGAGCTCACGAAGATCCTCGGGCATCTGGGAGTAGGGGTCGAGGATGCCGAGTTCTAGGAAACGTCGTACGTCGCTGCTCGAACTCGAGATCGAACTGCTGTGGGGTGCCTGGTCCGAGCTCGGAGTCTCGGGGTGGGGCCGGACGCACCGGGACTGGGTGGTAGATCCGGAGCCGTTGATCGTTCGTACGGCGGAGGTGGCCGACTCCGATCCCAGGCTTCGTGACGAGGCACTCGACTGGTGCATCCACTACTGGCGCTACGTCTCTCGTGTTCGCTTGCGTGGTCTATTACGCGGCAGAACGGATGAGGCCGCAGAAGCATGGGGCTGGTTTGCGGCGACCGTCAACAAGCACTCGACCGCTCGCTGGCCGGGATCGACCGATGAGATCTCCTACAAGATCACCGGACGCTCGTCCCTGACGACGATGAAGCAACCGTCGCGTGCTTGGCTGCGGATGCGCGCCGCATTCGGCGTGGGAGCCCGCACCGAGATCCTCCGGTACTTCCTCTCCGGTCCGTCCTTGGGTTCGACAACCGCCATCGCCGAATGGGTCGGGTACGCGAAGAGCAACGTGGTCAACGAATGTGACGCACTCGAGAAGGCAGGGGTCCTACGGCGTCGGCATATCGGCAACCGGTTCTACTACTCGCTAGCCCACCGGGAGGCGCTGCAGAACTTCGTCGGCGACATAGCTCCGCACCGACCGTCCTGGGCAGCGCTGCTCGGTGTGACATCTACTCTTGTCGACCTGGAGCAAGCCGCGGCGACGCTTCCGAATCCTGTGTTGATGGTCGAATCGCACCGGGTGAACAGTCAGATCGACGATCTCCTTGATCAACTGGAGATCGAGGAGCGGCCCGACCTGAGCCGGCCTGACGAGTACTGGCCGAAGACGAGAGACTTTGCCTACACCTACCTCTCCGCGTGGGCATCGGGAGCATGGGACCCTGCTTCACCAACGCGTCGATCACCTGGCCCGAAAGCACCGTCCTAAGGAGATGTTGCCGTGAAGCTCTACTCCGATGTTGGGGGTCAGCGGGTTGGGCAGGTTGTTGGGGATTTGGTGTTGGTGGGGTGGATCTGGGTGTGTGTGGAGCTCGGGCGGTTGGTGTTCCGGATCACCAATGCGTTGGGGGCGCCGGGGCGGAAGGCGGCTGAGGCGGGGGACGGGCTGGCGGGGGATCTGCGGCGGCTGTCGGAGCCGATCGGGAAGGTGCCGGTGGTGGGGGACCAGTTGCGGTCGCCTGTCGACGGTGCCGCGGGGGCGGCGGGGAAGCTGGCGGAGGCGGGCCGGGATCAGGCGCATGCGGTGGAGCAGTTGGCGTATCTGCTGGCCGGGGTGACGATCGGGCTGCCGGTGCTGTTCGCGTTGCTGATCTGGTTGCCGCGGCGGATCCGGTTCTCGCGGCGGGCGACGGCGGCGCGGAAGTTCATCGACAGCGCCGCGGACCTGGACCTGTTCGCGCTCCGGGCGATGGCGAACCAGCCGATGCACCGGCTGGCCAAGATCTCCGACGACCCGGTCGCGGCCTGGCGCGACGGCGACACCGAGATCATCACCCGGCTCGCGAGCCTTGAACTCCGCAGCACCGGGCTGAAGGTGCCGCGGACCTCCAGCACTCAGCAAGTCCCGACCGAGGGCCCCTGAACCGGGCAACCACGCTCAGCGCGCCGGCAAGTTCGCGGTTGGTGAGTGGTGGAGTTCCGCCCGCCGTCTACCCTCATCGCATGGCTCGGGTGTTGCTGGTCGAGGACGATGATGCGATCCGGACGTCGCTGGGCAAGTCCCTGACGGCCGCCGGCCATGTCGTCACGGCCGTGGCCGCCGGTGCCGAAGGTGTCGCCGTGGTCGCGCGGGACCGTCCCGACGTCCTGCTGCTCGACCTCGGCCTGCCGGATCTGGACGGCCGCGACGTACTCGCGATGGTTCGCGCGGTCAGCGACGTACCGGTGATCGTGGCAACGGCCCGCGACGACGACGCCAGCGTGGTCAAGTTGCTCGACGCCGGTGCGGACGACTACGTGATCAAACCGTTCAGCTCGGCCCAGATCGACGCCCGGATCCGCGCCGTACTGCGGCGACTCGGTCATGACCAGCAAGGCGAGTCGACGGTCGACCTGGGCGCGCTGCGGATCGACCCGCGCAGTCGCGAGGTGACTGTCGACGGTGCGCCGGTCGACCTGACCCGTAAGGAGTTCGACCTCCTGCTCGCCCTGTCCCGTCGCCCTGGAGCGGTGGTCACCAAGCGCGAGTTGCTCGCCGAGGTGTGGGGTCTGCCGTGGGGCGGCGGCGATCGTACGGTCGACGTCCACCTGTCCTGGTTGCGCCGCAAGCTGGGTGAGACGGCGGCCGAGCCGCGGTTCCTGCACTCGGTCCGTGGTGTCGGCATCAAGCTGTCCGGCGGCTGACCATGCGTCGAAGGATCCTGCTGCTCTCGGTCGGCATGACCACGCTGGTCGTGCTGGCGTTCGCCGTACCGCTGATCATCCTGCTGCGGAGCACGACCGCGTCGGAGTCGAAGGACGAGGCGCGTTACCTGGCCGAGTCGGTCGCGTACTACGTAGGCGACAAGGACCACACGGCCGACGACATCACGGCGTACATCGAGGGCCTCGCGGACAAGCCCGGGACCATCTCGGTGCGGCTCGCCGACGGGACGACGCTGGGCGATCCGCCGCCGGGTGGAGTCTCGGCGCCGAAGGCGTTGCCGAGCGACTACGGCGACGGTGACGACGACGACAAGAAGGGGCCGCCGAAGATCGGTGACGCCGACTACCGCGACGTCGGCAGCGGGATGGCGGTCGAGGTCAGTGTCGGTACGGCGAGCGGCCCCGCGTCCGTCTGCCTGTACCTGACCGCGGACGAACTGTACGACGGCCTCGTCCCGCGCGTGCTCATCCTGATCGGCGGCAGCCTGCTCGTCCTGCTGCTCAGCATCCTCGGCGCCGAACTCGTCTCCCGCCGGCTCGCCCGCCCGCTGGAAGAGACAGCCGGTACGGCGGAACGCCTGGCACTCGGCGACATGGACGCCCGGGCCCCGACGACCGGCCCGGCCGAGGTCGCCAAGGTCGGTGCCGCGCTCAACGGTCTCGCCGACCGGATCGACGAGGTGATCGCGGTCGAACGCGAAGCCGTCGCCGACCTGTCCCATCGACTCCGTACGCCGTTGACAGCACTCCGGCTGCAGGTCGAGGCGTTGCCGGATCGCGAGCGCGCCGAGGAGCTCAACACCCAGGTGAACAGCCTGGAGCGGACCCTGACCGCGGTGATCAGCGCGGCCCGACGACCGCAGCGAGAGGGCCGTGTACCGCACTGCGATGCGGTCGAGGTGACCAGGCAACGGGCTGCTTTCTGGGAGCCGCTGTTCGAAGACCAGGGCCGGGAGCTCGCCCTGGATCTCCCGGCGCCGCCGGCGATCGTTCGTGCGTCCGCGGAGGACCTCGGTGCCGCGCTGGATGCGTTGGTCGAGAACGTCGTCGCCCACACGCCCGACGGCACACCGGCACGGATCACGTTGACGCGCGAGACTCACGGCGTACGGATCGTCGTCGCCGACAAGGGGCCTGGCATCCCGCTCGGCGCCGGTGAGCGGGGCCGGAGCGATCGTGGCTCGACCGGCCTGGGACTCGACATCGCTCGCCGCTGCGCCGAGGCCGCCGGCGGGCACTTGTCCATCGGACGGAACGAGGTCGTCCTGGTGCTCGCTGCACCCTAGGTAAGGTTAGGCTCCCCTCATGACTTCACGCGTGAGGCGGCCTAGCGTGCTGGCGGGTGGGCTTGCGGTCCTGCTGGCCGGGTGTGGGCAGGATGAAGCTGCCGGGCCTTCCGAACCGGCATCCTTGGTCATCGAGCACCACTACGGATCGACGACGATCAGCGGGTCACCCAAGCGGGTGGTGACCATGAGCGGCTCGTGGACCGATGCCTTGATCGCCCTCGAGGTGCCGATCCTGGCCGAGTACGTCACCACCGGGTACTCCGGTCCCGGCAACCGCTTCTCCTGGACGCCGGAGCACGAGTCGCAGCTGATCGAGATGACCACGCTGGCGGAGATCAGCATCGAGAAGCTCGCCGCGCTTCAGCCTGATCTGATCCTGGCCGGGTACGTCGGCGACAAGGCGACGTACGACAAGCTCGCGGCGGTGGCGCCGACGGTCCCGGTGATGGACGCGAAGGCAGTCCTCGACAGCTGGCAGGACGTCACCACGACCGCGGGCCGGATCGTCGGCCAGGACGATCAAGCGAAGCAACTGGTCACCGAGGTGGAGAAGAAGGTCACCGACTTCAGGGCCGCCCATCCGCTGGACGGCAAGACCTTCGTCTTCGGCCAACTGACCGCCGACGGCCAGTTCGGCCTGGTCGCCGACGAGACCGACCCGGCCACCAAGCTGATCACTTCGGCCACCGGTATGAAGCTCCTGCCGGCCATCAAGACAGTTGCCAAGGGCAACACCAGGGTGATGATCTCGGCCGAACGCGTCGATCTGCTCGCCGCCGACTTCGTCCTGATGTGGCCGCTGAGCGGCGGCCCGGAACAGTTCGCCAAGGTCCCCGGCTGGAACGCCCTCCCGGCCGCCCGCACCGGCGCCACCCTGTTCCTCACCAACGACAACGCCGCCGCCTTCGGCAACCCGACCATCTACTCCGTCCCCTACACCCTCACCCTGATGCAACCCGCCCTGACCAAACTCACCAGCTGACCCGGCCAGGGCGGATCGGCCGGCCTACTTCGTGGGGATGACGTCCTTGTGCTTGGCCAGCCAGTCGGGGAAGGACTGGAGGGCCGGGTTCAGCTCGCGGACCTTGGCGAGGTTGCGGTCGCCGGTGAAGCGTTCGTGGTCCTCGGCGTAGAACTGGAACATGTTCGAGAACTCAGTGGCCAGGGGGAAGGGGAGGGCTCGGTACTGGTCCCACGAAAGGGGGCGGTAGGCAACTTTCTCGCCGAGGGCCTCGGTGAGGGCTGCGGCGTATTCGGAGCCGGTGAGGTGGTCGCCGGCGATCGAGATCGTGGTGCCGATGAGGTCGGGGCGCTTGAGGATGGCGAGGGCGGTTCGGCCGATGTCGTCGGAGGCGATACCGGACAGCGGCTTGTCGGCCATCGGCATGGTGATGGTCAGGGTGCCGTCTTCGGCGCGGGTCGGTCCCATTCCGCTGATGAAGGCGTCGAAGTAGAACGTCGTACGCAGGAATGTCGTGGGTACGGCGTGTGACGTGAAGAGGGCGTCGGCTTCGCCCTTGGCGTCGAAGTGGGGGACCTTGTAGCGGCCGTCGTCCAGGCTGGATACGTCGTCCCGGTCGCCGAAGAACGGGCGGGTGTCCTCGAGGGTCGACCAGATCACGTGGGCGACGCCGGCCTCGCGAGCGGCCCGGGCGGCGGTCTCGGCCTGGGCCAGCTCCATCTCGGCGCGGGTCCGCTCGGCCTCCTCCTCGGGGGTCCGCGGAGCCCAGTAGTTCGTCACCACGTAAGCGCCGTACACGCCCTCGAAGGCGGCACGCACGCTGGCTTCGTCGTCGAGGTCGGCCGCGACCACCTCGGCGCCGGCCGCCGCGAGTGCCTTGGCGGCAGCGGATTCCGGGTTCCTGGTCAGCGCCCGTACGGCGAACTCCCCGGACGGGTCCTCGAGGATCGCGTGGGCCAGTCCTCCGCCCTGTGCTCCGGTGGCTCCGACGACGGCGATCAGCTTCTTGCTCATATTCGCGAACTCCTTGGGTTGATGTGTCAACTCACCCCAGCTTAGCGAGTTGAGTTGATGTGTCAACCCAGTCGGGTAGGATGGGGTTCGTGGGCAAGGGACCGTGGCTGGATGCCGACGAGCAGACCGCGTGGCGGAGCTATCTGCTGATGAACAAAACGCTGACGACGCACCTGGAGCGGCACCTGCAGCGTGAGTTCGGCATGTCCAGCTCGGACTTCGAGATCCTGGTCAACCTGTCCGAGTCGGAGTCCGGCCGGATGCGCGCCTTCGAGCTCGGCCGGGCGACGCAGTGGGAGAAGAGCCGGATGTCGCACCATCTGAGCCGGATGGAGAAGCGCGGCCTGATCCGCAAGGAGGCCTGCGACTCCCGCTACCCCGAGATCGTCATCACCGAGGAGGGCCTGGCCGCGATCCGGGCCTGTGCGCCCGTGCATGCCGCCCGGGTCCGCGAGTTCTTCGTCGACGTCCTCGGCAAGGACCGGTTGATCGCCCTCGGCGAGGCCTCCGACGAGATCGTCGACGCCATCGGCAATCACTGCGAGTCCGACTGCCCACCGGAGGTCAGCGGCCTGTGCTGACCTGAGAAGCACTTCTCAGAGAACGCTCAGGAGAACTTGATGGTCGCTTGACGTTCTCTTGGAGTGCGGCTGAGGAGCCTCCCGGGAGGCTTACGGCCATGGTCACCACAGATGCGTTCGAAGCGTCCCACTCTCCCCGCCGGCGCTGGTTGCGCCGGGCCTCGGCGGCTGCGGTCGCGACGGCGGTGCTCGGCATCGGCGGCACCGGGCTGTCGGTCGCCGTCCTGTCCGCCCGTCAGTCCGACTCCGGCAGCAGCACAGGTACGACGGCGAGCTCCAGCAGCTCCGACTCCGGCAGCTCCACCAGCAGCTCCGACAGCTCGAGCAGCAGCTCCAGCTCGGACGACTCGAGCAGCAGCGGGCTCGGTTCGGCGTCGTCGGGTTCCACGTCGCAGGGTGGGAGCAACGGGTCATGAGCGCGTCCCGGACCTGGACCGCGTGGAGCTGCACGGTCCGGCTGACGGTCGACGACCCGGCCGTCCTCGGCGCTGCCTGCGGTGAGCTGAAGGCGCTGATGGACCGGGTCGACAAGGCAGCCAGCCGATTCCGGCCGGATTCCGAGCTGTCGATTGTCAACAACCGGGCCGGCTCGATGGTCCCGGTGTCGCGGCTGCTGGTCGATCTGGTCGACGTCAGCCTGGTCGCCGCGTCGATGAGCGGCGGCGCGGTCGACCCGACGGTCGGCGCCGCGGTGATCGCGGCCGGCTACAACGACGACATCGAGCGGGTACGGAGGCGCCTCCCGCAGCCGGCCGAGGACCCGAAGCCGATCCCCGGCTGGGAGCAGGTTCGACTCAACCGGAAGCTCGCGCTGCTCGGCGTACCGAAGGACTCTGCTCTTGACCTGGGGGCCATCGCCAAGGCGTGGACTGCGGACCGGGCCGCGCTGGTACTCAGCAAGCGGTACGGGTGTGCGGTGCTGGTCGAGATCGGTGGGGACCTGCGCGCTGCCGGTGAGCCGGCCGAGCCGTGGGTCATCACGGTCGCCGAGCGCGCCGGCGATCCCGGAGTGCTGGTCACCCTCGCTCACGGCGGCCTGACGACCTCCACGCGGACAGTACGGCGCTGGGAGACCCCTGAGGGCTCCGCGCATCACCTGATCGACCCGCGCACCGGCAAGCCCGCGGACGGGCCGTGGCGGACCGCGTCGGTCTGGGCGCCGACCGCCGTACGTGCGAACACCTTCAGTACGGCGCTCGTCGCGACAGGCGAGGCGGCTGTCGGGCGACTGACGCTGGCCGGTCACCCGGCTCGGCTGGTGGCGGACGACGGTGAGGTCACCGAGCTGGCGGGCTGGCCCGCGGCAAGCAGGGCCGCCTGATGACGCTGTGGTACCTGGCCCGCGCGGCCGGGGTCGTCGCCATGGTCATGTTCACGGTGTCGGCGTCACTCGGCATCCTCACGTCGGGCAGTCGCAAGCCCGAGCGGCGGTTCTGGCTGCAGTACGTGCACCGATCGGCCGCAGCCACCGGTCTGATCCTGCTGGTCGCTCATGTGGTCGCGGTGATCTCCGACAGCTACGTGGCTATCAGTCCGACGGTTCTGGTCTGGCCGTTCGCCGCTGGCTACCGTCCCTTCGCCATGGTGGTCGGCACGCTCGCCCTGTACGGGCTGGTGCTCGCCGCCCTTGTCGGAGCCGCCCGTGGTCGGCTGGCCAGCTCCGAAGCCTTCACCAAGCACTGGCGGACGATCCACATCGCCGCGTCGGCCGGCTGGTTGCTGTCCATTGGGCACGCGCTGCTGGCCGGTACGGACCGCAGTACGCCGTGGATGCTCGCCATCACGATCGGCTGCCTGGCCGCAGTCGCCGGAGCGGGTGCCTACCGGATCCGCAGTCAGGCAGCACGCACCAGTACACCGCTCAACCTCGCACGAGCCGGGAGAACCCGATGATGACGTTGCAAGCAAGCAGAGTCGACCTGAGGGTCATCGGTGAGCCGAGACTGCTGGCCGGACTCGAGCAGGGCCGGGCCGACCGGCAGCGACACCTCTTTACTCATGGAGCTCAGCCGAACCTCACTCGCGAGGACTACACCAAGCTGGCCGAGGCTGTGGGACTGCGAGGACGCGGTGGTGCTGCATTCCCGGTCGCGCTCAAGCTGGCCGACCTACCGGCCAAGGGCATCGAGGCTGTGGTCGTCAACGGTTCTGAGAGCGAGCCGGTGAGCCGCAAGGACCGCCTGCTTCTCACACTCGCGCCACACCTGGTTCTGGACGGTGCCACGGGACTGGCCCGGGCCCTCGGCGCTCCACACGTGCTGATCGCCGTGCACGATGCCGAAGCCGCCAGCTCTGTCCGTGAGGCGCTGATGGAGCGAGAGGACGGTCTGGCGATCGAGGTGAGTGACACCCCGGGCCGCTTTGTCGCAGGCGAGGCCCGTGCGGTGTTGAGCGTGCTCGAAGGTGGTCCCGCCGTACCGCCGGGTCGGAGGGTGTTGCCGACGCGGAAGGGGTACCACCGGCGTCCGACGTTCCTGTCGAACGTGGAGACGTTCGCGCAGCTCGCCATACTCGCTCGGCTGGGGGCCAAGGGGTTCAGTGGCACCGGGTTGATCAGCGAGCCCGGGACGCAGTTGCTGACGGTCGATGGTGCGGTACGGCGACCTGGAGTGATCGAGACGCCGACCGGCGTACCCCTGGAGGCCGTGATGCAGTACGCCGGCGCCGAGGCCGGACCGGTGTTGCTCGGTGGGTACCACGGCCGATGGCTGCCGCATAGCGGCGGTGTGGTCCTGAAACGACCGGATGTGTCCGCGGGGATCATTCTGGCGCTGGGTACAGAGACCTGTCCGCTCGGCGAAGTACACCGGGTCTCGCAGTGGCTGGCGAGTCAGTCGGCCGGGCAGTGCGGGCCGTGCGTGTTCGGACTCGCCTCACTGGTCGACGACTTCGACCGGCTCGTGAAGGGCGACCCGTCCGGCTGGCACGACGCGCAGCGACACCTGGGCCTGGTCCCGGGGCGGGGAGCGTGTGCACACCCCGACGGATCGGCGCGGTTCCTCGCGTCCGCGCTGGAGGTGTTCGGCGAGGACGTCAGGCTGCACCTCGACGGTGGCGGCTGCGGGCGACAGACGAAGGGCATCTTGCCGGTACCAGGAGGCGCGTGGTGAACAAGGTAGAGATCGACTGGACCCGCTGCGACGGACACGGCCTCTGCGCCACCCTGTTGCCGGACGACGTGGCTCTCGACGAGTGGGGATTCCCGGTCCTCCGAGGCCGTGAGATCACCGCCCGTGAGCTGCCGCATGCGCGCCGCGCAGTACTCGCCTGCCCGGCTCTGGCACTACGTCTCGACGCACCTGTTAAACGTGATTGATCAGGCTTCGGACAGGCTCGTCCCGACATCACACCAGTGACAAAGGTGGACTAGTCTCTGAGTGACGGCACAATGTCGTGCGGTCCGGCGCGAAGTGCGCCGATGTCACGCGTTGGAGACGGTGGGGAATGCAGAGCAAGCTGGACGTCCAGAAGGCGGAAGTGCTCGCCAAGGCGGTGGCTGCGGGAACACACGGGCACGACAAGTCGATCGATCCGGCCAGACTGAAAACCTTCCTCGAGCGGTACTACCGCCATGTCGCCGCCGAGGACGTCGCCGAGCGGGAGCCGACCGACTGCCTGGGTGCCGCGAAGCACCACTACAAGTCCGCGACGTCGCGGCCGCAGGGGACCGCGAAGGTCCACGTCTTCACCCCGACCCCGGAGGACCACGGCTGGTCCGCGGAAGGCCGGACCGTGGTGGAGATCGTCATCGACGACATGCCGTTTCTCGTCGACAGCGCGTCGATGGTCATCAACGAGCACAACCTCGAGCTGCAGGGGCTGATCCACCCGCAGTTCGTCGTACGGCGAGACATCGCGGGCACCCTGCAGGAGGTTCTGGACGACACCTCCTCCTCGGACGAGCACGACCTGGTCCGGGAGAGCTGGATGCACCTGGAGATCGAGCGGATCCCCGACGTCGGCGAGCAGCGGGCACTGGAGGAGGAGCTGCAGCGGGTGCTGCACGACGTCCGGGTCGCGGTCGAGGACTGGCCGAAGATGCACGAGAAGGCCGTCACCATCGCCGAGGGGCTGGACGCCGCCAACCTGCCGGTGGGCGAGAACGAGGTCGAAGAGGCCCGCGAGCTGCTCGAGTGGCTCGCCGACGAGCACTTCACCTTCCTCGGCTACCGCGAGTACGACTTCACCATGGAGGGCGAGCAGGGCATCCTCCGCGGCCGGCCGGGCTCTGGCCTGGGCATCCTCCGGGCCGACCCGAAGCCGAACTCGGGCAAGCTGCCGCCCGAGGTGAGCGCGAAGGCGCAGGAGCGCAAGCTGCTCATCCTGACCAAGGCGAACTCCCGCTCCACCGTGCACCGGTCAGCGTACCTGGACTATGTCGGCATCAAGCAGTTCGACGCGAATGGCGAGCCGGTGGCGGAGTCCCGGTTCATCGGTCTGCTCTCGTCGACGGCGTACACCGAGAGCGTCATGCAGGTGCCGGTGCTGCGGCGCAAGGCGCTGGAGCTGTTCCGGCTGACCGGCTTCGACCCGAACAGCCACAGTGGCAAGGGCTTGCTCGACGTACTGGAGACCTACCCGCGCGACGAGCTGCTGCAGGCTCCGGTGGAGGATCTGCTGCCGATCGTGCAGTCGGTGCTGCACATGCAGGAGCGCCGCGCGGTCAAGCTGTTCGTCCGGCGGGACGTCTACAACCGCTACCTGTCCTGCCTCGTCTACCTGCCGCGTGACCGCTACACCACCGCGGTCCGGTTGAAGATGCAGCAGATCCTCAAGGACGCCATCGGCGCCGAGACCGTCACGTACGCCGCCTATGTGACCGAGTCCGTGCTGGCCCGCGTCCACTTCGTCGTCCGGATGAAGCAGGGCGAGACGGTCGGCGAGTACGACGCCGACCTGGTCGAGCAGAAGGTGGTCGAGGCGACCCGGGCCTGGGCCGACGACTTCACCGCCGCACTGCACGCCAAGGGTGGTGACGGTGCGGTCGCCCAGCTGGCCCGCAAGTATGCGGACGCGTTCCCGGAGGCATACAAGGAGGACTTCGACGCTCGCGTCGCTGTCAACGACGTCGGCGTACTGGAGGGCCTGCCGCCGGAGAACGGCCTGGCCATGTCGCTCTACACCCCGATCGACGAGGAGTGGGCGGGCGAGCGGCGCTTCAAGGTCTATCGGACCGGTTCGTCGCTGTCGCTGTCGCAGGTACTGCCGCACCTGACCCACATGGGCGTCGAGGTGATCGACGAGCGTCCGTACGAGATCCGGTCCGGCGACGCGACGGCGTACATCTACGACTTCGGGCTCAAGGTGCCGACCGACACCGAGGAACGGCCCGAGCTGCGCAAGCTGTTCAACGACACGTTCCAGGCGGTCTGGGAAGGCCGGGCCGAGTCCGACAAGCTGAACGCGCTGGTGCTGCGCGGGAACCTCGAATGGCGGCAGGTGTCGATCCTGCGTGCCTACCAGAAGTACATCCGTCAGGGCGGTACGCCGTTCACCCAGAACTACATCGAGAACACCTTCCTGAACCACGTGGACGTGGCGAGACTGCTGGTCCAGTTGTTCGAGGCCAGCTTCGACCCGGCTCGCGGTGCCGCCGACGACCCGGACCGGCTGACTGTGGCGGGCCAGCTGGAGAAGGAGATCCTGGCCGCGCTGGACACGGTGAAGAGCCTGGACGAGGACCGGATCCTGCGGTCCTACCTGACCGTGATCAAGGCGACGCTGCGGACCAACTACTTCCAGCCGGCCGTCGCCGACGGCTCGCCGCGCCCGTACATCTCGCTGAAGCTGGAGCCGAAGGCGATCCCGGATCTGCCCCAGCCGCGGCCGGCGTACGAGATCTTCGTGTACTCGCCGCAGGTGGAAGGTGTGCACCTGCGCTTCGGCGCCGTCGCCCGCGGTGGTCTGCGCTGGTCGGACCGGCGGGAGGACTTCCGGACCGAGGTGCTCGGCCTGGTGAAGGCGCAGATGGTGAAGAACTCGGTGATCGTGCCGGTGGGTGCGAAGGGCGGGTTCTACGCCAAGCAGTTGCCGGACCCGGCGGTCGACCGGGACGCGTGGTTGGCCGAGGGCATCGCGTCGTACAAGACCTTCATCTCCGGGCTGCTCGACATCACCGACAACATTGTCGCCGGGGACATCGTCGCGCCGCGGGACGTGGTCCGGCACGACGGTGACGACGCCTATCTGGTGGTGGCCGCGGACAAGGGCACCGCGACCTTCTCGGACATCGCGAACGGGGTGGCGAAGGAGTACGGCTTCTGGCTGGGTGACGCGTTCGCCTCGGGTGGTTCGGTCGGGTACGACCACAAGGCGATGGGGATCACCGCACGCGGCGCATGGGAATCGGTCAAGCGGCACTTCCGCGAGCTGGGACACGACTGCCAGAACCAGGACTTCACCGTGGTCGGTGTCGGCGACATGTCCGGTGACGTGTTCGGCAACGGGATGCTGCTGTCGGAGCACATCCGGCTGGTCGCGGCGTTCGACCACCGGCACATCTTCCTGGACCCGTCACCGGATGCGGCGAAGAGCTTCGCGGAACGGCGCCGGTTGTTCGAGCTGCCGCGGTCGTCCTGGGCGGACTACGACGCGGCGCTGATCTCGGCCGGCGGCGGGGTGTTCCCGCGGACCGACAAGGCGATCCCGATCTCGCCCGAGGTGCGCGAGGTGCTCGGGATCGAGGGGGCGCCAGCGACGCTGACCCCGGCCGAGCTGATGAACGCGATCCTGAAGGCGCCGGTCGACCTGTTCTGGAACGGCGGGATCGGCACCTACGTGAAGTCGACAGGCGAGACCAACGCCGACGTCGGCGACAAGGCGAACGACGCGATCCGGGTCAACGGGTCGGAGCTGCGCGCCCGCGCGGTCGGCGAGGGCGGCAACCTCGGGTTCACCCAGCTCGGCCGGATCGAGTACGCGCTGAGCGGCGGCCGGATCAACACCGACTTCATCGACAACGTGGCCGGCGTGGACACCTCTGACCACGAGGTGAACATCAAGATCCTGCTGGACAAGGTGGTTGCCGACGGCGACCTGACCGAGAAACAGCGCAACGACATCATCGCGTCGATGACCGACGAGGTGGCCGGGCTGGTGCTGAAGAGCAACTACCGGCAGAATATCGCGCTGGCGAACGCGACCGCGCAGGCGCCGGCCCTGATGCACGTCCATCAGGACTGGGTACGGCGGCTGGAGAAGCAGGGACTGCTGGACCGCGAGCTGGAGTTCCTGCCGAGTGCGGCGGAGTTCAAGCGGCGCAAGGCCGAGGGCCGTGGACTGTCGACGCCGGAGCTGTCGGTGCTGGTCGCCTACACGAAGATCGTGCTCGAGGCGGACCTGCTGAAGACGTCGCTGCCGGACGACCAGTTCCTGGCGCACAAGCTGGCCAGCTACTTCCCGAAGCCGATCCAGCAACGGTTCGCCGACCAGATCCAGAACCACCAGCTGCGTCGGGAGATCATCACCACCCAGGTGGTGAACGAGTTCGTGAACACCTCCGGCATCACGGCGTACCACCGGCTCTCGCTGGAGACCGGCGGCACGGTCGAGGACGTGGTCCGGGCGAACCTGGCGGCCAGCCGGATCTTCCAGCAGCCGGATCTGCTCTCCCGCAACGCCGAGCTGGACAACCTCGTCGACGCCAAGACCCAGACCGGGATGCGGCTGGAGACGCGGACCCTGGTCGAGCGGGCGACCCGCTGGCTGGTCAGCAACCGGCGCCCACCGGTCGACATCGAGGAGCTGATCGAGTTCTTCGCGCCGGGGATCGCCAAGCTCACCGCCGCACTGCCGGAGGTACTGCGGGGACGCGAGCTGGCGTTGTTCGAGCAGCGCCGGGAAGCCCTGGTGGAGAAGGGGGTTTCGGCCGACTTCGCGACCAGGATCGCCGTACTGCCACCGGCGTACGCAGGCCTGGGCATCGTCGAGACCGCGTCGCATGACGACCTCGACATCCTCGAGGTCGCCAAGGTCCACTTCGCCCTCGGCGAGCGCCTGCAGCTCGGCCGCTTCCTGGAGCGCATCATCAACCTGCCGCGCACCGACCGCTGGCAGACGATGGCCCGGGCGGCACTGCGCGACGACCTGCACGCCGTCCATGCCCGGCTCACCGCGCAGGTGCTGGAAACCACCGACGCGTCGGCCGAACCCGAGCAGCGCGTCATCACCTGGCAGGACCAGAACGAGGCCGCGCTGTCCCGGGCCGCCACCATGCTCGAGGAGATCGTCGAGACCGAAGGACCGGAACTGGCGCACCTGTCGGTCGGCCTCCGGCTGGTACGGACCCTACTGGCGAACCAAGCGTGAACTTTTGCCTGATTCGTCAGGCAAAAGGTCCGACAGGATAGGTGTGTGAGCTACGAACCGGGTGCTGAGTTCGCGGCCTGGATGGATGCTTACCAGGTGGCGTCGGCGGATGCGGACAGGGTGGGCAGTCTGCCTTGTCCGCACTGCGGGCGGAGCTGTCTGAACCTCGTCTATGTCGTGCGTGACGAGGCCGCCGAGTCCGGTCTGGGTGTGTTCTGGTGCGGTCACTGCCTGTTCGGCCTGATACAGCTCGCGCCGAGCTTCAAGGCTGCCGTGGTGCGCTGATCAGCGTTCGGAGACGATGACGTCGACGGAGTACTGGTCGGCGCGGTAGCAGTGGTCGCCGAACTCGACCGGCGAGCCGTCGGCGGCGTACGCGGACCGCGTCATGGTGACGAGCGGTTCGGCCTTGGACATGTGCAGGGTACGGCGTTCGTCGGCAGTCGCGTTGCGCGCGCCGATCCGCTGCCGGGCAACCGTCGGCCGGATCCCGCGCGCCCGGAGGACGGCGTACAGACCGGTGCTGGTGAGTTCCTCCAGGGTCAGGTTGTCGAGTGCCGGAGGCAACCAGTTGCGCATGATCGCGAGCGGCATGTCGTCGGCGTACCGGAGCCGCACGATCGCCACCAGCGGGGTCCCGGGTGGGAGTTCGAGTACGGCGGCCGCGCGGTCGTCCTGGGTGTCGCAGTCGAGTGAGAGCACCTCGGTGCGCGGTGTCCGTCCCTCGCGTTCGAGGTCGTCGTACAGGCTGGTCAGCTCGGCCTTGCGGTGCACCATCTGGTTCGCGACCGTGGTGCCGATGCCGCGCCGGCGGACCAGCAGGCCCTGGTTGACCAGCTCGGAGATGGCCCGGCGGACGGTCGGCCGGGACAGGTTCAGCCGGTCGGACATGCCGATCTCGTTCTCGAACGGGTCGCCCGGGCGCAGCCGGCCGTCGGTGATGGCAGCGGTCAGCTGCTCGGCGAGCTGGTGATACAGCGGCACCGGGCTCGACCGATCGAGCTGAATCGGCAAGGCGGTCATGAGCGGATGTTACAACGACGAGGTATGTATGTCTCTACGTGAAAATGTGTTAACAAACTATTGACACCTCCCGCACGGGCCGGAAAGCTGGCGATCAACCAGCGCGCGGCCGGGCGGGATCCGGCGCGCCAGTGGGGTGGACATTTCCGGTGCTGTGCCGGGTGATGTTTCGGATGCCGAGGAGAGGGCTGCGGATGCGGATCGGGTTGGTCGGGGTCGGGCGGATCGGGGCGTTCCACGCCGCGACCCTGAAGGGGTTGCCGGCGGTGGACCAGGTGGTGGTCGCGGATGCCGACCCCACGCGCGCCGAGCTGGTCGCCAAGGATCTCGGGCTGGAGTACGCGCCGGACGTGGACGCGTTGCTGGCCGCGGGCTTGGACGGTTTCGTCATCGCCGCCGCGACGTCGGCGCACGCGGACCTGATCGAGGCCGGTGTCGCCGCGGGGATCCCGACGTTCTGCGAGAAGCCGGTCGCGATCGACCTGGCCGACACCCTCCGCGTGGTCGAGCTGGTCGAGGGCTCGAACGTGCCGGTGCACATCGGTTTCCAGCGCCGGTTCGACGCCGGGTACCAGGCCGCGGCCGCCCAGGTACGCGCCGGTGAGCTCGGCTTCGTCCACCACATCCGGGCGAACACGAACGACGCGTTCCCGCCGCCGGCCGAGTACATCCCGACCAGCGGCGGCTTCTTCCGCGACTGCACCGTGCACGACTTCGACATCATCCGGTACGTCACCGGCCGCGAGGTGGTCAGCGTCTTCGCCACCGGCGCGAACCGCGGTGAGCCCTTCTTCGGCGAGTACGGCGACATCGACGCGGCGGCCGCGCTGCTCACCCTCGACGACAACACGTTCGTCTCGGTCAGCGGCACCCGGTACAACGCCGCCGGCCACGACGTCCGGATGGAGATCCTCGGCAGCCTCGGCTCGGTCGCGATCGGTCTGGACGAGCACACCGCGCTGCGGTCGGCCGAAGCCGGTGTCATCTTCCCCGGCGGTCCTCCGCACGCCACCTTCATGGACCGCTTCCGGCCCGCGTACGTCGCTGAGTTGACCGCCTTCACCGAGGTGGTCGCCGGGACCCGCGAGGTCCCGTGCACGGTCCGGGACGCCTACCAGGCCTTCCGGATCGCCGACGCCTGCGAACTCTCCCGGCGCGAGAACCGCCTCGTCCACCTGTGACCCCTTCGACAACAGAGGAGATCGGCCCGATGACTGACCTTGTACTCCGGATCGCCGGAGCCCCGATCTCGTGGGGCGTCTGCGAGGTCCCCGGGTGGGGCTGGCAGTACGACCCGGAGACGGTGCTCGCCGAGATGCGCGACGTCGGCATCGCGGCGACCGAGTTCGGTCCGGACGGCTTCCTCCCCGACGACCCGGCGGAGAAGGCGAAGACCCTCGCCGACGTCGGCCTCCGCGCCGTCGGCGGTTTCGTCCCGGTCGTCCTGCACGACCCGTCGCATGACCCGTCCCCGGAGGTCGCCACGGCCCTCGACGGCTTCGTCGCCGCCGGCGCGACCACGCTGGTCCTCGCCGCCGCGACCGGCCAGGAGGGGTACGACGACCGCCCGGTGCTCGACGAGACCGGCTGGAACACGCTGCTCGGCAACCTGGACAAGCTGTCCGCCCTCGCTGCCGAGCGCGGGGTGCTCGCCACCATCCACCCGCACGTCGGGACCATGGTCGAGAACGCCGACGACGTCGACCGGGTACTGCGGGGGTCGTCGATCGGACTCACCTTGGACACCGGCCACTTGCTGATCGGCGGGGTGGACCCAGTCGCGCTGACGCTCGAGCACACCGCGCGGATCAAGCACACGCATCTGAAGGACGTCGACGCAGGGTGGGCCGCGAAGGTCCAGGCCGGTGAGGTCTCCTACACGGACGCCGTACGCGAAGGCATGTACCGGCCGTTGGGCGCCGGTGACATCGACCTCACCACGATCGTCGCCACCCTGGAGACCGCCGGCTACCGCGGCTGGTACGTCTTGGAGCAGGACACCATCCTCCAGTCCCGCCCCACCGACGAAGGCCCCGTCACCGACGTCCGCACCAGCATCACCCACCTCCACACCATCGCGGAGACCCTCGCATGAGCCCCGACGACCAGATGCCTCCCGCCCCCACCTCACCGGCAGGTGCGCAGCCGGTCGCGCACAACCCAGCCGACGGGCAGGTCGCTGGCGCCGTAGCCGGGCAGGTCCCCGCAGGTCCTGCGGGCCCCGGCTCCACCTCGCCGGTCGGCGGCCTGCCTGGTGCCACCGCACCGGGTACAACGGAAGGCGGCGCCACAGCGCCGGGTGCGGCGGAGGCCGGCAACCCGCGTGATCTGAGTGCGGAGCAGGTTGGCCCGGCGGATGGGCAGGCGGCGGCGGACGAGGTACTGACTATTGGGCGGATCGGGGTGGATCTGTATCCGTTGCAGGTGGGGACTCACCTGGAGGATGTGGAGAGCTTCGGGAAGTTCCTGGGCGGGAGTGCCACGAACGTCGCGGTGGCGGCGGCCCGGCACGGGCGGCGGTCGGCGGTGATCAGCCGGACCGGCAACGACCCGTTCGGCACTTTCATCCACCGGACGCTGCGTGAGCTCGGCGTCGACGACCGGTACGTGACGCCGGTCGACAACCTTCCGACGCCGATCACCTTCTGCGAGATCTTCCCGCCGGACAACTTCCCGCTGTACTTCTACCGGTTCCCCAAGGCCCCGGACCTCGAGATCTACCCGTCCGAGCTCGACCTGACCGCTATCCGCGACGCGCGGATCTACTGGTCGACGGTCACCGGCCTGTCCGCCGAGCCCAGTCGCTCGGCCCACTTCGTCGCCTGGGAAGCCCGCGAACGCCGCCCGCTGACCGTGCTCGACCTCGACTACCGGCCGATGTTCTGGGCCGACCCCACCGAGGCGCACGACCAGGTCAGCCGCGCCCTCGAGTTCTGCACGGTTGCCGTCGGCAACCGTGAGGAGTGCGAGGTTGCGGTCGGCGAGACCGACCCGGACAAGGCTGCCCAGGCCCTGCTCGATCGCGGCCTCGATCTGGCCATCGTCAAGCAGGGCCCGAAGGGAACCCTGGCCCGCACCCGCGACGAGCGCGTCGAGGTCCCACCGTTCCCGGTCGACGTGGTCAACGGCCTCGGTGCCGGCGACGGCTTCGGTGGCGCGCTCTGCCACGGACTGCTCGCGGGCTGGCCGCTGGAGAAGGTGATCCGGTTCGCCAACACGGCCGGCGCGATCGTCGCCTCCCGCCTCGAATGCTCGACCGCGATGCCCTCCGAGGCCGAGGTCCTGAATCTGCTGGGTGAACAAGCATGAGCGAGCGCAGCGAGCGAACAAGAGACACAGCCGAGTTCTCGCTCATGTCGGAGCCGAGCGCCAGCGAGGTGGAGGCATGAGCGAACGAATCATCAGCACGGCCGATCTGACTGAGTTGCGGGTGCGGCAGCCGGAGCGGATTACTGAGGCGTGGCAGCAGCGGCGTCGCCGCGAGCTCGTCGGTGCGGACGGTCGACTGCTGATTGTCGCGGCCGACCACCCGGCGCGGGGTGCGCTCGGCGTCCGCAGTGACCGGATGGCGATGGCGAGCCGCCCGGCCCTCATCGACCGGCTGACAACGGCGTTGGAGCGGCCCGGTGTCGACGGTGTCCTTGCGACTCCCGACGTACTCGAAGACCTGCTGTTGCTCGGGGCGCTCGAGGGCAAGGTCGTCATCGGCTCGATGAACCGCGGTGGCCTGCAGGGCGCGTGCTTCGAGCTGGACGACCGTTTCACCGCGTACCGCTCGGCCGGCGAGATCGCCTCCCGCCGGCTCGACGGCGGCAAGATGCTGACCAGGATCGACCTGGGCGACCCGGGCACGGTGGCGACGCTGGAGAGCAGCGCCGCCGCCGTCACCGGACTCGCCGAGCACAAGCTGATGGCGATGGTCGAGCCGTTCTGGTCGACGCGATCGGACGGGCGGGTGACGAACCTGCTCGACCCGGACTCGGTGATCAAGTCGATCCACATCGCCGCCGGCCTCGGCGCGACCAGTGCGTACACCTGGCTCAAGCTGCCCGTCGTCGATGACCTCGAGCGGGTGATGGAGGCAACGACACTGCCGACGCTGCTGCTCGGCGGTGACCCGACTGTCTCACCCGAGGAGACGTACGCCTCGTGGGGCAAGGCGCTCAGCCTCCCATCCGTCCGTGGTCTCGTCGTCGGCCGGGCTCTGCTCTTCCCGCCCAACGGTGACGTGGCCGCCGCCGTCGACCAGGCCGCCGCCCTCGTCCACGGAGGTGCCGCATGACGCAATGGTTCAGGCCCTCCGGTACGACGGCACGCGACGGGTTCGAGTTGATGGTCCAGCCGGGGGAGCCGGACTGGCATCACACCGGACTGTCGATCCGCACGCTGCTGCCGGGCCAGTCGGTGCAGATCGACACCGGCGACTGCGAGTACCTCGTCCTGCCGTTGAGCGGCTCGGCCGAAGTGATCGTCGAAGGCGAAACCCTCGCGCTGGGCGGCCGCGCCGACGTGTTCGCCGGCCCGACCGACCTCGCGTACGTACCGCGTGGCACGACCGTCGCGGTCACCAGCGCAGGCGGCGCCCGCATCGCCTTCCCGCACGCGAAGGCCGCGAACGACTACCCGTACCGCCGGATCGGCGTCGAGCAGGTGGAGACCGAACTCCGCGGCGCCGGCGTGTCATCCCGACAGGTCCGCAACTTCGGTACGCCGTCCGTCCTCGAGGCCGACTCGATCATCGCCTGCGAAGTTCTCACCCCGGCAGGGAACTGGTCGTCGTACCCGCCGCACAAGCACGACGAGCACAAGCCTGGCAAGGAGAGTGAGCTCGAGGAGATCTACTACTTCGAGCTGCAGCTCTCCGACGCCGCCCCGGAAGGTGTCAAGGGCAACGACCCGATCGGTTACCAGCGGGTCTACGGCACCGAGGACCGCCCCATCGATGTCCTCGCGGAAGTTCGCAGTGGGGATCTGGTGCTGGTGCCTCATGGTTGGCATGGTCCTGCGATGGCGCCTCCTGGCTATGACATGTACTACCTGAACGTGATGGCCGGCCCGGGGACCGAACGCGAGTGGCTGATCACCGACGACCCCCAGCACGGCTGGGTCCGTGAGCTGTGGAACACGCAGCAGATCGACCCCCGACTGCCCTTTGGAGGAGAAGAGTCATGACGGTGCGTCTGACAGTCGCGCAGGCGTTGGTGCGATTCCTGAGCGTCCAGTACTCGGAGCGCGACGGACAACGGCAGCGGCTGTTCGCCGGATGCCTGGGCATCTTCGGCCACGGCAACGTGGCCGGTGTCGGTCAGGCGCTGCTGCAGGCCGAGCTCGACGACCCGGACGCGCTGCCGTACATCCTGGCCCGCAACGAGCAGGCCATGGTGCACACCGCATCCGCCTTCGCCCGCACCCGGGACCGGCTCCAGACCTATGCCTGCACGGCAAGCATCGGCCCGGGCTCGACCAACATGGTGACCGGCGCGGCCCTGGCAACTATCAACCGGCTGCCTGTTCTTCTCCTCCCTTCGGATGTGTTCGCGACCCGGGTGGCGACACCCGTGCTGCAGGAGCTGGAGAGCTTCGGCGCCGGCGACCTCACCGTCAACGACGCGTTCCGCCCGGTGTCGAAGTACTTCGACCGCGTCTGGCGCCCCGAGCAGTTGCCGTCGGCACTGCTCAACGCCATGCGCGTGCTGACCGACCCGGTCGAGACCGGCGCGGTGACCCTGGCCCTGCCGCAGGACGTTCAGGCCGAGGCCTACGACTGGCCCGAGGAGCTCTTCACCGAGCGCACCTGGTACGTCGCAAGGCCGTTGCCCGAAGCATCAATTGTCGACAAGGCGGTAGATCTCCTACGGTCCGCGCAGCGGCCGTTGATCGTGGCGGGCGGCGGTGTGCACTATTCCGGGGCCGAGGACGCGCTCCGCGAGTTCGCCGAGGCGACCGGCGTCCCGGTGGCGGAATCCCAGGCAGGTAAGGGATCGCTGCGTTACGACCACCCGCAGTCGGTCGGAGCCGTCGGCTCGACCGGGACCACGGCAGCCAACGCTCTGGCCCGGGACGCCGACCTGGTGATCGGCATCGGCACCCGGTACAGCGACTTCACGACGGCCTCCCGGACCGCCTTCCAGAACCCGGACGTGCGGTTCGTCAACATCAACGTGGCGCGCTTCGACGGTGGCAAACATGCCGGCCTTCCTCTCGTCGCGGATGCCCGGGAAGCCCTTGTTTCCTTGCGATCCGCGGTTGGTGACTGGTCTGTGAGTGACCAGTACAGGTCGTTGACCGTCACGCTCGCAACCCGGTGGGACGCGATTGTGGAAAACACCTACAACCCGCCGGCCGAGGTGACCGCGAATCTCGCCGAAGGCCTGCTGACACAGGGCGAAGTGCTCGGTGCCGTGAACGAATTGTCGGCGCCGTCTGATGTGGTGGTCTGCGCAGCCGGTTCGATGCCGGGCGACCTGCACAAACTGTGGCGGACGCGCGACCCGAAGGGATACCACGTCGAATATGGCTACTCCTGCATGGGCTACGAGATCGCCGGCGGTATCGGCGTCCGCCTCGGCGCACCGGATCGCGACGTGTTCATCATGGTCGGCGACGGGTCGTACCTGATGATGTCGACCGAGCTCGTCACCGCGGTCCAGGAGAACGTGAAGGTCGTCGTCGTCCTGGTCCAGAACCACGGCTTCGCCTCGATCGGCGCGCTGTCGGAGTCGCTGGGTTCGCAGCGTTTCGGTACGTCGTACCGGCGCCGGAGCAACGACGGACGCCTGGACGGCGACTACCTGCCGGTCGACCTGGCCGCGAACGTCCGCAGTCTCGGCCTGGACGTGATCGAGGTGCACGACCGCGCCGAGCTGGAGAAGGCGATCGGTACGGCGAAGGCCGCGGACGGACCGATCGCGATCCACGTGACCACGGATCCGTTGATCGGCGCTCCGGACAGCGAGTCCTGGTGGGACGTGCCGGTCAGTGAGGTGTCGGCGCTCGACTCCACGCAGGCCGCGTCGGCGTCGTACCAGGAATCCAAGAAGGACCAGCGGCCGTATCTGACGCCGACCGAGGGAGATCGCTGACATGGGCCAGGTAAGGGTCGGTAGCGCCCCGGACTCGTGGGGTGTGTGGTTCGCCGACGATCCGCAGCAGACGCCGTGGGAGAGGTTCCTCGACGAGGTCGCCGCGGCCGGGTACACCCGGATCGAGCTCGGGCCGTACGGCTACCTGCCGACCGACCCCGCCCGGTTGAAGGAGGAGCTGGACAAGCGTGGCCTGACCATGACGGCCGGCACCACCTTCGAGCAACTGCACCGGTCGGACTCGTGGGACTCGACCTGGCGTGACGTCTCCAAGGTGGCCGAGCTGACCGCGGCGATGGGTGCGAAGCACCTGGTCGTGATGCCGTCGATGTGGCGCGACGGCGGGACCGGCGAGATCACCGAGCCGCGTCTCGACCGCGAGGGGCAGGTCCGGCACGGCGGGCAGGTCACCGAGCTCGGTCGCCGGATCGCGGAGGAGTACGGGCTGAAGACGCAGTACCACCCGCATGCGGATGGTCATGTGGACAATCCGGAGACCGTCGAGCGCTTCGTCAAAGACACCGACGGTGCGTACGTGAACCTGTGCCTCGACACCGGCCACATCAGCTACTGCGGTGGCGACAACCTGAAGCTGATCCAGGATCATCCGGACCGGATCGGGTATGTCCACCTCAAGCAGGTCGACCCCGAGATCCTGGCTGCGGTGGAGGCCGAAGGGGTCGGCTTCGACGAGGCGGTCAAGCGCGGCGTGATGTGCGAGCCGCCGAACGGAATCCCCGAGCTCCCGCCGCTGCTGGCGGCACTGGCCGGGCTCGAGGTGGACCTGTTCGCGATCGTCGAGCAGGACATGTACCCGTGTCCGCCCGACGTACCGCTGCCGATCGCGGAGCGAACGTTGGCCTATCTGAGATCCCACGGGGGTGGCGTATCGATCTGACGACCAGCAGAGTGTGCACTCTCTGGTCCTACGCAACACCGCGGTGTGACCGCGGATCCTTTGAAAGGCTGGTTGTAGCGATGGTTCGGTGGCAGAAGAAGGCGATGACCGCGGGGGCGGCATTGGCGCTGGTCGTGGCAATGGGTGCCTGCAGCAGCTCCGGCGGCAAGCAGGAAGAGGAGGGCTCCGGTGGCTCGGGCGGCAACGTCGCGGACACTCCGCGGATGAAGGTCGCGCTGATCACTCACTCGGGTCCCGGTGACACCTTCTGGGACATCGTCCGGCGCGGCGCGGAGGCGGCCGCGAAGAAGGACAACATCGAGCTGACGTACTCGTCCGACCCGGACGGCGCCGCGCAGGCGAACCTGGTGCAGACGGCGATCGACTCCAAGGTCGACGGCATCGCGGTCACCCTGAACAAGCCGGACGCGGTGATCCCGAACGTCAAGAAGGCGATCGCGGCGGGGATCCCGGTGACCATCCTCAACGGTGGTCTGGACTCCTGGAAGTCCACCGGTGCGATCGGCTACTTCGGGCAGGACGAGCGGATCGCCGGCCAGGCGACCGGTGACAAGCTGAAGCAGCTCGGCGCGAAGAAGGTCATCTGCGTCATCCACGAGCAGGGCAACGTCAGCCTCGAGGCACGGTGCCAGGGCATCAAGGACAAGCTCGGCGACGCCGTCTCGAACGTGAACGTCAACGGGACCGACCAGCCGGGCACCCAGGCGACACTCACGTCCAAGCTCCAGACCGACAAGACCGCCGACTACGTGGTCGCGCTGAACGCCGGCATCGCGCTGACCGCGGTCCAGGCGGCCAAGGACGCCGGCTCGTCGGCCAAGATCGGCAGCTTCGACATGAGCAAGGAGATGGCCAAGGCGGTCAAGGACGGCACCGTCGACTTCGCCGTCGACCAGCAGCCGTACCTGCAGGGGTACCTGGCGATCGACGGGATCTGGTTGTACAAGACGAACGGCAACACGATCGGCGGCGGCGAGGCCACGCTGACCGGGCCGGCGTTCATCGACAAGACCAACATCGAGGCCGTCGAGAAGTACGCCACGGCCGGGACGCGCTGAGGCACCGCCATGGCATCGACCATCACCTCGCCTGCGGCGACCGACGACCGGGTCTCGACCCGATCGATCGGTGCCCGGCTGCTGAGCCGGCCCGAGATCGGATCGCTCGTCGGTGCGGCGGTCATCCTGGTGTTCTTCCTGGTCACCGCGCCGCCGTTCCGCGACATCAACAACACCGGCACGATCCTGTACCAGGCCGCGCTGATCGGTGTGATGGCCGTGCCGGTGTCGCTGCTGATGATCGGCGGCGAGTTCGACCTGTCGGCCGGGGTCGCGGTGACGACCTCCGGTCTGACTGCCGGTCTGCTCGCCTATCAGTTCAGCTTGAACGTCTGGGCCGGAGTGATTGCGGCGCTCGCGTTCTCCCTGCTGATCGGCGCGTTCAACGGCTGGCTGCTGATGCGGACAGGGCTGCCGAGCTTCCTGGTGACACTCGGCACCTTCTTCATCCTGCAGGGCCTGAACATCGCGGTGACCCGGCTGGCCTCCGGAGCGGTGGCGTCGAACTCGATCAGTGACATGGACGGGTTCGGCGCGGCCAAGGCGGTCTTCGCCTCGGAGTTCAAGCTGGGCGGGATCACGATCAAGATCATCGTGGTCTGGTGGATCGCGTTCGTCGCGCTCGCCGCCTGGGTGCTGCTGCGGACGAAGATCGGCAACTGGATCTTCGCGGTCGGTGGCGACGCCGCGGCGGCCCGGGCGGTCGGCGTACCGGTGAAGAAGGTCAAGATCGGGCTGTTCATGGCGGTGGGCTTCTTCGCCTGGTTCACCGGCATGCAGTTGCTGTTCAACTCCAACGGCGTGGTGCAGTCCGGTGAAGGGGTCGGCAAGGAGTTCCTCTACATCATCGCGGCGGTTGTCGGCGGCTGTCTGCTCACCGGCGGCTACGGCTCGGTCGTCGGCGGGGCGATCGGCGCGCTGATCTTCGGCATGGTCCAGCTGGGCGTCGTGTACGCCGGCTGGAACCCGGACTGGTTCAAAGCCTTCCTTGGGGTGATGTTGCTGCTAGCAACGATTGTCAACCTCGTCGTCAAGAGGCAGGCGGAAGCACGATGACCACGACAGAGGGGTTTGCGTCCGAGGCGTCCACCAGCCCGACCACGCCGATCGTCCACCTGGAGGAGGTCGGCAAGAGCTACGGCAACGTGCACGCGTTGCGTGGCGTCTCGCTGGCCGTCCGGCAGGGGGAGATCACCTGTGTGCTGGGTGACAACGGCGCGGGCAAGTCGACGCTGATCAAGATCATCGCCGGCCTGCACGAGCACACCGACGGGACCCTGTCGGTGAACGGTGAGGAGCGCCGGTTCAGCTCACCGCGCGAATCGCTGGACAGCGGGATCGCCACGGTCTACCAGGACCTGGCACTCGCCCCGCTGATGTCGGTATGGCGGAACTTCTTCCTCGGCAACGAGATCACCAAACGCCCGTTCGGCCGGCTCGACGACCGGCGGATGAAGCGGATCGCCGACGAGGAACTGACCAAGATGGGGATCTCGATCCCCAACCTGGAACAGCCGGTCGGCATGCTGTCCGGCGGCCAGCGGCAGTGCATCGCGATCGCCCGGGCGATCTACTTCGGCGCCAAGGTGCTGATCCTGGACGAGCCGACCGCCGCGCTCGGCGTGAAGCAGTCCGGGGTGGTGCTGAAGTACATCGTCAAGGCTCGCGACGCCGGGCTCGGGGTCGTGTTCATTACTCACAACCCGCACCACGCCTACCTGGTGGGCAATCACTTCGTGGTGCTCAAGCTGGGCCGGGTCGCGCTCGACACCCACCGAGCGGACCTCACGCTGGCCCAGCTGACCAACGAGATGGCCGGTGGTTCGGAGCTCGAGGCACTCAGCCATGAGTTGCGCAGCGTCGACCCCGAAAAGGTCGCCGAACCACATGACCGACCAGGAGCGATCTAGTCCGGCGGTTCGCTGCCAGGGCCGGGATACGGTCCGGCCCTCGCAGCCCGTCGTACGGCGGCTTCTGAACAAGGCCCGTCGTACCAGTGCTTCTGAACAAGGCAGAGTAGAGAGAAGAGGGAGATGCGGGACCTGAGGATCGGGATCGTCGGGGTCGGGATGATGGGCGCGGACCATGCCGAGCGGGTGGCGCACCGGATCTCGGGTGCCCGCCTGGTCGCGGTGTCCGATCCGGACGCGGACCGGGCCGCCGCGCTGGCCGAGTCGTTCGACCGCGTCAGGATGTTCGGCGACCCGCTGGCGCTGATCCGGGACGAAGAGGTCGACGCGGTGATTATCGCGTCACCCGGTTTCGCCCACTCCGAGCAGCTGATGGCCTGCCTGGAGCAGGCCAAGCCGGTGTTGTGCGAGAAGCCATTGACCATGGACGCGGAGTCGTCGTTGCGGGTCGTCGAGGCGGAACACAAGATCGGCAAACAGCTGATCCAGGTCGGCTTCATGCGCCGCTTCGATCCGGAGTACGCCGCCCTGAAGGAGCTGCTCGACTCCGGTGACCTCGGCCGGACGCTGCTGCTGCACAACGTCCATCGGAACAAGACGGTGTCGCCGACGTTCCGCAGCGAGATGATCGTCCGCGACTCGCTGGTGCACGAGGTCGACGTCGCCCGCTGGCTGTACGGCGAGGAGATCGCCCGGATCACCGTGCACGCGCCGATGCCGAGCGGCCTGGTCGGCGAGGACGTGCTGGATCCGCAGTTCGCGGTGTTCGAGATGGCGAACGGCGCGATGGCCGACGTCGAGGTGTTCGTGAACTGCCAGGTCGGGTACGAGGTCCGGTGTGAGGCGGTCGGCGAGAAGGGCAGCGCGACCATCGGCCTCGGGGTCGACGTGCTGACCAAGCGGGCCGGACACTGGGGAGGTGCGGTCCCGGACGACTTCCGGGTCCGGTTCGGACTCGCGTACGACGTGCAGATCCAGCGCTGGGTGAACGCGGTGGGCAACGGCACGATCGACGGTCCGACGGCCTGGGACGGGTACGCGGCCGCCGCGGTCTGCACCGCGGGCGTGCGGTCGCTGCACGAACGGCGTCCGGTGGAGGTGGAGATGGTTCCGAGGAGTGAGGTGCTCGGCTGAGACCGAGCACCGTCAGGCGGGGAAAGATCTAGTCAACGAACAAAGGGATGCTGTTGTGAGTACTGAGCGAATCACCCATCTGATCGGCGGGGCCTCGTGGACCGGGGTCTCCGAGCGCACCAGCAAGGTCTACAACCCGGCGACGGGTGAAGTCACCGGCGAGCTGGACCTGGCCTCGGCGGCGACGGTCGACGAGGTGGTCAAGGTCGCCCACGACGCGTCCAAGGCCTGGGCGCAGACCTCGCTCAGCAAGCGGACCCAGGTGCTGTTCGCGTACCGGGAGCTGGTGAACCAGCGCAAGGAGCAGATCGCCGCCCTGATCACCGCCGAGCACGGCAAGGTGCTGTCGGACGCGCTCGGCGAGGTGACCCGCGGCCTCGAGGTGATCGAGTTCGCCTGCGGCATCCCGCACCTGCTCAAGGGCGGTTTCAGCGAGGGCGTCTCGACGAAGGTCGACGTGTACTCGATCCGCCAGCCGCTCGGGGTCAGCGCGGTGATCTCGCCGTTCAACTTCCCGGCCATGGTGCCGATGTGGTTCGTCCCGATCGCCGTCGCCTGTGGCAACAGCGTGGTGATCAAGCCGTCCGAGAAGGACCCGTCCGCCGCGAACGCGATGGCCGAGCTCTGGAAGGAGGCCGGTCTGCCGGACGGTGTGGTCAACGTCGTCCACGGCGACAAGGAGGCCGTCGACCGGCTGCTCGAGCACCCGGACATCAAGTCGGTGTCGTTCGTCGGGTCGACCCCGATCGCGAAGTACGTCTACGAGACCGGCACCAGGCACGGCAAGCGCGTGCAGGCGCTCGGTGGCGCGAAGAACCACATGGTCGTGCTGCCCGACGCCGACCTGGACCTGGCCGCCGACGCCGCCGTGAACGCCGGCTTCGGCTCCGCTGGTGAGCGCTGCATGGCGATCTCCGCGCTGGTCGCGGTCGAGCCGATCGCCGACGAGCTGGTGGGCAAGATCAAGGAGCGGATGGCGACGCTGAAGACCGGCGACGGGACGCGGGGCTGCGACATGGGTCCGCTCGTCACGGGTCCGCACCGCGACAAGGTCGCCGGGTACGTCGAGGCCGGGGTCGAATCCGGTGCGGAGCTGGTCGTCGATGGACGCGCCGGCGAGTTCGACGGTGCCGACGACGGGTTCTGGCTGGGCCCGACGCTGTTCGACAAGGTGACGCCGGAGATGTCGATCTACACCGACGAGATCTTCGGGCCGGTGCTGTCCGTCCTCCGGCTTCCGTCGTACGACGCCGCACTCGACCTGGTGAACTCGAACCCGTACGGCAACGGCACGGCCATCTTCACCAACGACGGTGGCGCGGCCCGCCGGTTCCAGAACGAGGTCGAGGTCGGGATGGTCGGCATCAACGTGCCGATCCCGGTCCCGATGGCGTACTACTCGTTCGGCGGCTGGAAGAACTCCTTGTTCGGCGACACCCACGCCCACGGCATGGAAGGCGTGCACTTCTTCACCCGCGGCAAGGTGGTCACCTCTCGCTGGCTCGACCCGTCCCACGGCGGCCTGAACCTGGGCTTCCCCACGCACGACTAGCCCGGGCTATTGGGGCTGCGTGGGTGTAGCGTCGAAGACAACCCCCGGGGCAAGAGGAGTACCGCGGCGTACGAAGGCCGTTGGCCTGTCCGCAGTCACCAGCTGGTCACCGAGCCAGCCATCCAGCCCCAGGAGTACGTCGTGTCCAAGAACAAAGGCGGGCGTGAGGTCCGCAAGCCCAAGCAACCCAAGAAGCCGAAGGCCGTCCCCGCCGACAGCGCCATCATCCCGCCCACCAAACAGGCGCGGAAGTAACCGGACTCAGCCCTCGTCGAGCAACTCGGCGAGGGCTGAGGCCGCTGATGAGTCGAGTTGGCCGTGGAGCAGTTCGACGCGGTGGACCAGGCGGGGTGCGTCGACCAGGATTTTCGCCATGCCCGGCGGGACGTCGATCGATGCGGGGAGTACGGCGAGACCGTGGCCGGCCGACACCAGTTCGAGCAGGGTGAGCAGGTCGGCGCCGGTGTAGACGAGCGCCGGCCGGAGGCTGTCGGTTTCGACGGCGGCCCGCAGATCGTCCAGCGGTGCGCTCACCGCGGGGGCATCGATCCAGCGCGCGTCGACCAGGGCCGCCAGGCCGAGCCGCTTGCGCTTGGCCATGGGGTGGGAAAGCGGTACGACGACTGCCAGCTTCTCCTGTGCGACTGCCGACGTACGGAGTAGGCCGACATCCGGCAGCTTCAACGGATCGCTCGGTGCGGCGACACCGTCGACCAGACCGAGGTGATACGCGCCGGACGCGACGCCACGGGCCACCTCGTCTCGGCGAGCCACCTCGAAGGTCACCGCGATGCCGGGCCGCGTCTGCCTGAGCTGGGTCAACGCCCGCGCGACCCGGGGTGCTCCGGCTAGTGGAGTCGCGGCGAAGACGATCTCGCCGGGTGGTTCCCCGACCATCCGTCGTACATCTGCCCGGGCGGCCTCGATGCGGAGCAGGATCGCGCCGGCGTGTTCGAGCAGCCGCTCACCAGCGGCGGTCGGAGCGACCGGACGGCGGGTCAGGAGCGCGGTGCCGAGGGAGTTCTCGAGGGCCGCGATGTGCTGCGAGACGGCTGACTGGGTGTAGCCGAGCTCGGACGCCGCGGCCGAGAAGGAGCCACTCGTCGCCACCGCGATGAACGTGCGGAGCAGATGCGGATCCACGGGGATCAGTATCGCTTATCAACCATGCAGAGATCATCGTTGGTGCTGATCCAGGTCCGCGGCCCAGGATTGCCTCATGACCAGCCACGCGTACTCCGCCCGCATCGCCCTCGTCGGCGATCGATCTCCCCATGTTCGTTCGCACCAGCGAGTGCCGGTGCTGCTCGATCGGTTGCGCGAGCGGGAAGCGCTCGACCTGGACGTGTACTGGGTGCCAACCGACGAGGTGGAGGCGCTCGAGACGTTCGACGGAATCTGGGTTCTGCCGGGGAGTCCGTACCGAAGTGAAGCCGGTGCGATCGCGGCGATCCGGACAGCGCGTGAGCGGGAGATTCCGCTGCTCGGGACCTGTGCCGGCTTTCAGCACGCGATGCTCGAGTACGCCCGCAACGTCTGCGGTGCGACCGGTGTAAAGCACGCCGAGACCACTCCGGACGCCGACGACCTGCTGATCGTCCCGCTCGCCTGCTCGCTCGACGGTCACGAGGCCGGCGTCGAACTACAGCCCGGCACACTGGCCGCTCGGCTGCTCGGCGTCGAGCGGTCCACCGAGCGTTACCACTGCTCGTTCGGACTCGACCCCGCGCGCCTCGGCCTCCTCGAAGAACACGGTCTGGTGTTCAGCGCGTACGACGACGAAGGCGCACCGCGCGTCGCCGAGCTGCCCGGGCACCCGTTCTACCTGGTGACGCTGTTCCAGCCCGAGCTTTCCGGCGACGGCACGCGGCCGCACCCGTTCATCCAGGCGTTCGCCCATGCGGCCGCCGGACGGGCTCAGATGGTGGAGACCGGGCGCGGGGTCATCCCGGCGCCGCGGTAGCAGGCGTCGATCAGCTCCATCGTCGCCAGCGCGTCGTCGGCGTCGGTGAGCACGGGTGCGCCGTTGCGGATCGCCGAGGCGAACGCCTCCAGTTGGTACGTGTACGACGAACGGGTGCCGAGGTGCTCGACCCAGGTGTCCTCCTTCGTCGTCACGATCACCCGGTCGTCGTTGTGCGGCAGCACGAAGAACGGCGCGAACGCCTCACCACGAGTGCCGACGACCTTGAGGCTGAAGTCGACGCTCTCGGCGGCCATGCTGGTCCGGACCGCACCGGTCGCACCGTTCGGGAACTCGAGATCCGCGTTGAGCCACTCATCCACTCCGGGGAGTCGCTTGCGCTCACCGGCCCGTGCGCTGACCAGCTTCGGCGCACCACCGGCGTACGGCGCCAGCATCCGCTGCGCGTGGATCGCGTAGCAGCCGACGTCCATCACCGCGCCACCGGCGAGCGGCAGCGACCAGCGTGGGTCGGCGTCCGGCGGCGGAGGCATCACCATGGTCGCCTCGACGTGCTGCAGGTCGCCGAGCTCACCCTTGGCGAGCAGCTCCTGCATCCGGCGCATCACCGGGTGGTACGCGTAGTGGAACGCCTCCATGAAGACCACGCCGTGCTCGCGGGTCGCGTCGCGTACCTGGACCGCTTCCTCGGCGTTGCTGGCCGACGGCTTCTCGGTCAGCACATGTTTGCCTGCGGCAATCGCCCGCAGGTTCCACGGGCCGTGCAGGCCGTTGGCCAGCGGGTTGTAGATCGCCTCGATCTCGGGGTCGTCGAGCACGTCCTGGTACGACGCGTGCACTCTCATCACCTGGTGTTCCGCCGCGAACGCCTCGGCCCGTGAGGTGTCCCGGGCCGCCACCGCGACCAGCCGGGCGCCGGTCAGCTGGGCCGGTTCGACGATCGCCCGGCCGGCGATCCGGGCAGCCCCGAGAATCCCGATACGCAGCGGTTCCATGCCTTCTCCTTCGATGGGCGGCCGTACGGCGGCGTACGGCAGGTCGTCTGAGTGGCGCGTTCTGCCGAGGGTAGTGCCCCGCCCCGACGGCGAACGCGCCATCCTGCCTGACGATCACCTGTCAGCGACACCACGTGCCCGTGATCCGGACCGGGTTCACCGAAGGTTCACTGATTTGATATCGGCTTCAGTCCGTTCGCCGGCGACTGGTGTACTCGGTGAGCGCCTGCCGCAGCCGGTCGGCGGTCCAGGTCTCGGCGACCGCCTGCCGGAGCAGATCGGCCTGGGACTGGGGTGCGAGACCGCCGATGGGCTGGTCGCGGTCGAGGTTGGTGGGGAAGGCGTAGCCCTCTGCGGTGGCGGCGATGACGTTGTCGACGGCTGCCGGATCGTCCTTCGCCAGCCGGAGCAGGACCGGGTACAAGGCTGTCGCCATCCGGGTCCGGTCGACGCTCTCCATCGCTCGCCCGAACGCGGATGACACCTGCAGGAGGTTCGCCATCCGCTTGATGTCCGTGGAGTGGTTGGTGCCGGCCGCGTGGAAGAGCGCGGGGTTGAAGAAGACGGCGTCACCCTTCTCCAGTGGCAGTTGGACGTGGTTCGCCACGAAGTACTCCGAGAACTCGGGTCGCCGATAGGCCAGGTACCCGAGCTCGTACTTCTGCGAGTGCGGCAGGTACAGCGTCGGCCCCGACTCGACCGGCATGTCGCAGTGAGCCACCGCGCCCTGCAACGTCAGAACGGACGACAACCGGTGCACATGAGCCGGGTACTGCGCCGCAACCTCATCTGACTGGAATCCGAGGTGATAGTCGCGATGGACGGTCTGTCCCTCACCACCCGGGTTCACCACGTTGACTTGCGAGGTCACCTGGTACGCCGGTCCGAGCCAAGCCGTCGCGACCAACGCGAGCAGATCGTTGGCGTAGTACGCGGCGAACACGTCGGGTGCGCCGACGGCCAGTTTCTCCAGGGCATTCCAGACCCGGTCGTTCGCGCCCGGCTTGGCGAAGTGGTCGCCGGCCGCGGCCCCGGATCGGCGCTGCTCGTCGATCAGCCGGTTGAACTCCGCCGTCGTCGCGTCCACGACTGCGTTGCCGAAGGCGCCCTTCAGGACGACGATGCCGGGCCCGGTGCTGAATGCGGTGGCGAACTCGGACTGCACGGTCCGCGGGTCCGCGGTCCGGATCCGGGCGGCGTCGTACACCGGGACCTGTTGCTCGATCAGTTCGGCGTGGGGGTAGTCGGCGGCGTCGGTCTGCTCCTTGAGGACGGTCAGCAGGTCGTCCAGGCGGACGTCGTCGGGGTTCAGCCAGTTCATCGGGTAGCTCCTTGTCTCCTCGTTGTTCTAGCGTGGTGGTTTCCTGATGGGTTCGGAATCCCCTGAATCCGTCAAAAAGCCGTCATTCGAGGGAGCGCGATGGGACGGGAGCACCGGGTCCGCGACATCGCGGTGCAGGCCGGGCTGAGCGAGACGACCGTCGACCGGGTGCTGAACGGCCGGGCCGGTGTCAGCGCCCGCGCCCGCCGTCAGGTCGAGCAGGCGATGAGCGAGCTGGACCGGCAGGTCACCCAGATCCGCCTCGGCGGCCGCACGTTGGTGATCGACCTTGTCATGCAGGCGCCCAGCCGGTTCTCCGGTGCGGTCCGTACGGCGCTCGAGGAGGTCCTTCCCGGGCTGCGTCCAGCGGTCCTGCGGGCCCGGTTCGAGCTGAGTGAGACCGCGTCGGTTGCTGACGTGATCGCGACGCTGGAGGAGGTACGGAAGCGGGGCTCGCAAGGCCTGATCCTCAAGGCGCCGGACGAACCCGAGGTGGTCGAGGCCGTCGACGCGTTGGTTGCCGCCGGCATCCCAGTCGTCACCCTCGTCACCGATCTGCCCGGCAGTCGGCGGCTTGCGTACGTCGGCATCGACAATCGATCCGCCGGCGCGACAGCGGCGTACTTCCTCACCCAATGGCTGGGCGACGAGCCGGGCAGTGTGCTCGTCACGCTGAGCCGTGGATCGTTCCGTGGCGAGGAGGAACGCGAGATGGGTTTCCGCTCCACGCTTCGCAAGCTCTCACCGGGCCGTGCGGTCGTGGAGCTGACCGAGACGGACGGCCTCGACACCACCATCCACGGGCAGGCCCTGGCCGCGTTGAAGGCTGATCCGACGATCAACGCGGTGTACTCGATCGGGGGTGGCAACCGTGCGATCGTCCAGGCGTTCGCCGATCTCGAACGTTCGTACCGCTGCTTCGTAGCCCACGACCTCGATGCCGACAACCTCGCTCTGCTGCGTGCCGGTGCGCTCTCGGTGGTCCTGCACCATGACCTGCCGACCGACCTTCACCGCGCGTGCCAGCACCTGCTTCACGCACACCGGCTTCTGCCCAATGTCCCGAGTACGCCGAGCAACCTGCACCCGATCACGCCGTACAACGTCCCGTAAACGAAGAGATCTGATCAAATCAGGGCGGTGGGTCGACGGATCGGGAGGAAGGCTTCAGGATGTGCGCATGAGTACCGTGCAGGTCCAGGTCGATCGGAACAGCCGTACACCGTTGCATGTGCAGTTGGCGCAGCAGCTGGAGGCGGCGATTCAGGGTGGGGAGTTGCCGGTCGGATCGCGGCTGAGCAACGAGGTGGACCTGGCGGAGGCGTACGGGTTGAGCCGGCCGACAGTGCGGCAGGCGATCGCACGCCTGGTCGACCAAGGGCTGCTGGTACGCAAGCGCGGCGTCGGCACGCAGGTGGTGGGGAACTCAGGCCAGGTACGACGCTCACTGGAGCTCACCAGCCTGTACGACGACCTGGCGGCGGCCCACCGCAAGCCGGAGACCGAGGTGCTGCGGTTCGGAATCGCTCCTGCGACTTCAGAGGTCGCCACTGCCCTGCAGATCGAGCAGGGGGACCGAGTGCTCAGGCTGGAGCGGCTGCGGAGGGCGGACGGCGAGCCGCTCGCACTGATGCGCAACTGGTTGCCCCCGGAGCTGCTGGAGACCGACCCGACCACACTTGCCGAGCGCGGGCTGTACGCGTTGCTGCGCGCAGAGGGGGTGCGACTGAAGGTCGCGCACCAGACCATCTCCGCACTGCCCGCCACACCGGAGCAGGCTCGGCTGCTGGGCGAAGAGCCGGGTGTCCCGTTGCTGGCGACCACACGGATCACGTACGACGACCACGGTCAGCCGGTCGAGTACGGCTCCCACCTGTTCCGGGCGAGCCGGTACGCGTTCGAGCACACGCTCGTCCACCGCTGACAGCTGTGGTGTGAGGGTCCGGATACCCTCGGTGAGCCTTTCGCATGTCACGGTTATCCACAGGCTGCCCGGTTTCGGGTGGCGCGGCCTCCTTCGCGGTTGAAAGGATGGTCGCGCATGGTGACCGAGCGGTCGCCAGACGGGACACACACGGGGAGACCGATGACTGCCGACAGACTCGCCGCGCGCCGGCCAGGCTGGGACGGTGATGCGGTCGAAGTGATCGATGCCCAGGTGCGCGACGTCGTACGCCGGGAAGGTATCGATCCACTCCGCGACCCGGGCGCGGTGAACGCGATCGTCGCCACGGTGGTCCGGGAGTACGACGAACGCAGTCTGACCGGTGTGGTGCCGCCGATCGGCGATCTCGAGGCGGTCAGCCGGGAGGTGCACGACCGGGTCGCCGGGTTCGGGCCGCTGCAGCGGTACCTCGACGACCCGGCGGTCGAGTGTTGCTGTCAAGTAGGTACCTAGTGCATTCTGCGATGTATGACCAAGTACGTCGCGTTGTATTGCCGCATCTCCAAGGCGCCGAACGGTAAGACCGAGGGCGTCAAGGCACAGGAGCGCTGGGGGCGCGACTACGCATCGAGCGCGTGGCCGGACCTGCCTGTCGAAGTGTTCGCAGACAACAACCTCTCTGCCGCCAACGGTGGGCCGCGACCTGAGTTCGAGCGGTTCCGCGAGTGGCTCGCAGCAGGGAGGATCGCTCACGTCTGGGCGGTCGAGCAGAGCCGATTAGAGCGCCGAGAGGTCGAGTGGTTCACGTTAGCCGCGGAGTTCGACGCGGCCGGCGTGAGCGAGCTGCACACCAACCGGGACGGCATCGTGAAAGTCCGCGATGAGGTCGCCGGGATCAAAGCGGTCCTGGCCGCTGGTGAGGTCCGCAAACTCAAGCAGCGCACCAAAGACCGGCTCGCCGAGATCGCAGCGGAAGGGCGACCGCACGGCGGTCGGACGTTCGGCTACCGGAGCGGAGTCGACGAGCACAACAAGAAGACCCTCCTCATCGTCGACAGCGAGGCCGCGGCGCTGCGGGATGCGGCGGACAAGGTCCTGTCCGGGTGGTCGCTGTCCAACGTGGCTGCCGACCTGACTCGTCAGGGCATCCGCGGCGTGAACGGCGGGACGATCACCTACAAGACGCTCAACAAGATGCTCACGAACCCCACCGTCGCGGCTCAGCGGATACACCAAGGCCGCATCATCGGTCAGGCGGTGTGGGAACCGATCCTCGACATGCCGACCTGGCAGGCGGTACGCGCGAAGCTCAGCAAGCCGCGCGCAGTCCGGATGAGCAACGGCGACACGTACTCGATCACCGAGCACCAGTACGGCGCTCACTCGACCCGGTCCCGGCGCCGCTTCCTGCTGACCGGTGGACTCACGGTCGCGCCGTGCGGTGGGCCGATGAGCGCCCAGCGGCGGAAGGTGAAGGGTCGCCGGCTCGACGCGCTCTACTTCTGCAAGACCGATCACTGCGCCGGGATCATGGCAGACGGACTGGAGAATCACGTCCGGGACGAGTTGCTAGCGGAGTTGGACAAGCCGGCGTTTCTCGCGGCGGTCACCGCGGATGACGACGGCGAGCGCCGGAAGACCATCCTCGAGGCGCTGGACGCGGTCGAGCGGCAGCGCAACGAGCTGGCTGAACTCTGGGCCGCACCCGGGGAGCTGACAGCCGCAGAATGGCGTACAGCCCGCCGAGCACTGGCCGAGCGGGAGCAGGAACTACAGGCCGAGCTGGTCGCGATCCCCGCACCGCTGGTGGGCATCGACATCTCACAGGTTCGCGAAGCCTGGCCGAACATGACCCTCGACGAGAAACGCGAGATGGTCGAGATGTTCATCGAGCGAGTGACCGTGCGCCCAGCCAAGCCGGGTACGCGATCGTTCGACCCCGAACGCGTCGTCATCACGTGGCGCACCGTCTAGCGTGTCGTCTGGCGATCGGTTCGGCGGACCGTGATAGCGTCGTGACCTAGTAAGAGGCGTGCCGGCCCTGGCGGGCCGGTTGTCGGCACAAGCCGACAATGACGGTAGGACCGCGTAACCGTATCGCCAGCCAGCGAGGCAGGGCGCTCCCACCTCGTGTGGCCGCTGGGTACGGCGAAGCACACAACGGCGTCACACGTAGCGCGTTGAGTTGAACGTGGACAGCCGTCGGCAGGGACCCCCACCGACCTTGACTGGCACCGAGACGGTGCGGTGATGCCGGGCTCTCGTAGGGAACTCACCTATGGGAGCCGTTGCCATGTCCACGCATCCTCACACCCCTGCCGTGCGCACCGCCGCCGCTACTGCAGCCGTCCAGCAGCACGCCGCCGAGCGCGCGATCGACGACCCCGCCAAGCTCGCCAAGGCCGCCCGTATCGTGCGTCTGGCGCTTGAGCGCCGCGTCCTCACCGAAGACGACATCCGCCCGACCCCTGAGGTTGGTGGCCCGGATGCTGCCTGAACGAGAAAGCCGCCCGGATGGGGACCGAGCGGCTTCCAGGAGCGACGGCGAGAAGCTCAAGCCCACTGTAACCCCTCGTCCCATCTATGGGATCAAGCCCAACCCTGCGTTGTTCCTCGCCGCGCTGCTGCAGGACCTGCTGAACCAAGGCGATGTCGGCCACCACCTGCGCCGTGCTGCCGAATGGGACCAGATCGACCCGTTCGTTGCTCTGCAGCTCCGACGCAAGGCGTGGGTCCTCGCCGAGTACGCCGATGACGAGATCTCCCCAGAGGTCTGGTCCGTGCTCGCGGAGGTGGCTGCATGACAGAGATTGACGCGACCCTGCAGGCCGTCGACGATGCCTGGGACGAGTACGTCGCCGAGAACTCGGCACTAGGCCAGGCGCACAAGATCTTCCGTCACTGGCTCGGCGCCGACTTCGACCTGGACTCGCTGAACGCGATGCTCGCCGCGGCCGCCGTGGAGCGGCTCGACGGCGATCCGCTGTGGCTGCTGCTGATCTCCGGATCCGGCAACGCCAAGACCGAGACCGTGCAGGCGCTCGACGGAATCGGCGCGATCATCACCAGCACGATCTCGTCCGACGGCGCGTTGCTGTCGGCGACCTCGCAGAAGGAGAAGGCGAAGGACGCGACCGGAGGGCTGCTCCGCAAGATCGGCAGCCGCGGCGTACTGGTGATCAAGGACGTGACCAGCATCTTGTCGATGGACAGGAACGTCCGCGGTTCGGTGCTCGGTGCGATCCGCGAGGTGTACGACGGCAGGTGGTCCCGCAACGTCGGAACGGATGGTGGGAAGACGCTCGACTGGTCCGGGCGCATCGCCGTCATCGGTGCTGTAACCACCGCATGGGACCGGGCGCATGACGTGATCGCCAGCATGGGCGACCGGTTCGTCCTCCTCCGGATGGACTCCTCCACCGGTCGACTCGCCGCCGGCCGACAGGCGATCGGCAACACCGGTTCCGAGGTGGAGATGCGCCTCGACTTGGCGCACGCCGTCGCCGTCGTACTGGAGAACCTGATCGAGAGCGAGATTGTCGTCACGACCGAGGAGACCGAGATCCTGCTCGCAGCGGCGGATCTCGTGACGCTCGCCCGGACAGGTGTCGAGTACGACTATCGCGGCGATGTGATCGACGCGCACGCGCCGGAGATGCCGACTCGGTTCGCCAAGCAGTTGGCGCAGATCGTGCGCGGTGGGGTCGCGATCGGGATGCAGCGGCCGGACGCGCTGCGGCTGGCGATCAGATGCGCGCGGGACTCGATGCCGCCGCTGCGGTTGCAGATCCTCGATGACCTGGAGAAGCACCCGGACAGTACGACGGCGCAGGTGCGGAAGCGGCTGGCGAAACCGCGGGCAACGGTGGATCGGCAGCTGCAGGCGCTCCACATGCTCGGCGTGCTCGAGTGCGAAGAGGAAGAGACCCAGTGGGCCGGCAGACCCGCCACGGTCTGGCGCTACTCCATTGCCGACGGCATCGACGCGTCGGCGCTCAACCCGGTGATCAGTACCAGATTAGTGACTACCTACCCCCAACCCCCTCAGAAAGAGGGGGAGGGCGTACGCCTACCTATTCACAAAGCTGGTATCGATCCCGCCACCTCGATTAGCACGAGTGAGGTGGTCGGCGATTGCGCAGCCTGTCGTCAACCTCACGGCAACCGCGACTCGCTGCTCTGCGACACCTGCCTAGCCAAGGCGCGTGCGTCATGACCGCCGCGAATTTAAGGGCGGCCGACCCGCGTCCACACCGCTGTGGACAGCCACACACACAAGGAGGTCAGTTGATGGTGGACAACGATGCCGCCTGGAAGAGGATCCGCAGGACGGTGCTCGCCGAGGAGCGCGTGTGCTATCTGTGCGGCCTATCGGCGGATCAGGTGGATCATGTGTTGCCGGTCAGCACCCACCCGCACCTGCGGCTGGAGCGGAGCAATCTGCGCGCGTGCTGCGGTCCGTGCAACAAGCGCAAAGGGAACCGTGTTGCTCGGGTCCCTTTGCGAGCTGCGTGTCCCGACTGCGGATCCCACTTGGGGCCGAACGCACCCGGCCGAACGACGCATTGGTGCCTCTGATGGCCCGACTTTTCCAGGGGGCAATCCCTCCACACCGCTGTGGAGCCTCTCTATCCCCGACGCATTCCAACGGAGGTTCCTGTGGAGAAACGACGCAAGTGCACCATCTGTGGCAGTGCGCTCCAGCAGCCCGCTACGGGACGCCCGCGACGCTACTGCGGTCAAGTGTGCCGGCGTGCCGCGGAGTACGAGCTGCGGCGCCTACAGGCGCTGCTGACGGCTGCTGAGCGGAGCGAGATGAAGTCGCACGCCGATGCCGCGCGGTTTCCGGAGTACAAGGCGGCGGGTGCCAGGGATGCCGCGCAGTACTGGGGCAAGGAGGTCCTGCGGCTACGCACCCGCCTGCACGAGGTTCTGTCCGGCCTGAGCGGCGACGAGGACGACGAAGTACCGCAGTTGGGCGGGTTCTCATGAGGAATCTGCTGGATTTCGACGATGACGGCAGCATCCTGGCGGTTCTGCGAGGTTCGACGGACCGCGAGCTACAGCGCAACATCATCCTGCTGCGGGATCTCCGCGACCACGCGGCCGGCTGGATGGCTGAGCAGTGGCAATCGGTCCTGTTGCTGGCCTGTCAGGTGCGGGATGAGCGGTTGCCGCTGGCCCGCGCGGTTGACGATGCGGTGAACCCGTTCACGGTGGTCGGGCGCATCGGCGAGGACACCTGAAGTGTCCTTGAGCCCTGTTATCCTGATGCAAGCTTGGAAGTTCGCCCGGTATTGCGAGGAGTCGCCCCGGAGCGAGGGTGCGGTCACCCCCAAGGCTGGACCGGCTGTCGCGGATGCGACGAGCCCGCGGCGCGTGGATTCGTGCCGCTTCCCCCATTTGCCTTACGCAACGACCCCGGTACGCCGGCGAGGTCGGCGCGTCCGCACCCCCTGAGGAACCCATGAGCATCATCGACACCCTGAAGACCCGTCGCGCCGAGCTGGCCGCCGAGGCTACGAAGATCGCCGAGACCGCGCACGTACACAAGCGCGACCTGTCCAGCGGTGAGGAGCAGCGTTTCGACGCTGCGATCGCCGAGGTCGAGAAGATCGACGAGCGGCTCGCCCAGCTGGAGGGCAGCGAGAAGCGCGCCCAGGAGATCGAGCAGACCTACGCGACCCTGCAGGGTCAGCCAGTGACCCGCGGTGGTACGCCGGCCGATCGGCACCCGCTGGCATTCTCGCCGCAGTCGCTGGACGCGCTGCAGATGGCGCTGGACTCCCGGTCTGCTGGCCGGTTCGTGGCCGCGGACGTGGAGCAGCGTGCCGCGCTTGCCACGACCACCTACGGCGCCCCGCGGGCGTGGGGTTCGAACGTCACCAGCGGACCGAGGCTCTTGCATGTCGCCGCCGGCGTACCGCAGCAGCCGGTAGACGCGGTGCTGGCTCAGGTCCCGAACCTGACCCTCCCCACCGCGTCCGCATCGGTCGGTGAGAACGTGAGCCTCGCCGAGTACGCCGCGTCCACCGCCGGATCCGTGACGCTGGCCCGGTTCGGCCGGTGGACGGACCTGTCCCGCGAGTCCATGGTCGGCACGGATGCCGGCGCGATCGTCGGCATGCACCAGATCGGCTGCGCGAAGGACCTCGACAAGGTGCTCATCGACGCGGTGGAGACTGCCGCGGGTGCCGCGGTCGCGTTCACTGCGGACGTACCCGCCGCGGTCAGGAAGGCGATGGCGGCAGTCATCGACAACACCGCCGCTGGTGACGCCTCCGACCTGGTGATCATGGTTCACCCGGACAATGCCGCGCTCCTGCAGGACGTGTCGCCGATCGGTGGGCAGACCATCGCCGAGGGGTTCCAGAAGTTCTCCGGCGCGCTGGTGTACCCGAGCAGCGCGGCGAACACCGGGTTCGTGACGGTGGCGAACCTGAAGGCCGGCGCGCGGTACTTCGAGGCGCGCGGCCTGGTGACCGAGACCGACACCGCCATCAAGACCGGCACCCTGACCGTGGCGACGAGCGTCATCGGCGGTTACGGGCTCGGCCTGGTCGGTGGCGCGTCCGGGTTCGCGATCATGGTCGACGTGGTGACCCCGTAATGACCGACGAGCCTGCTCGGGTCGCGCGGATCTGGCGCGAACTCGACGGCGAGTCTCTGGACGACGTGCTCGAGGACGAGCGGCGCGGCCAGGACAGCGCGTCAACCACGCCACCGATGCCCCTCCGGTCACCGGGTGGAACGGAAGGCTGAACGGGACTCTCACTCAAGCCCCAGCCTGCGCGCACACGACAGCACCCCCAGCCTTTATCCCCGTTCGGGCTGGGGGTGCTGCTCTAAGTTTGCAGATTTGCAAACTTCAGATCTGAACTTTGCCTACCGGCCGCGTACCCACCATCCGGTGACGACGCCCGCGGCGAACGAGAAGCCGACGATGATCGCGAGTTCTGCCACGTTCATCGAGACCCTGACGACCTCGCCGATCACGAGCGTCCGCCCTGGATCACCCGCAGCTGTGGCCGCGTGGGCCGCTTCTCCTCCTCAACCAGGCGGCGCAACTCCTCGCAGGCCCGGAGCCCGTCCTCGATCCGCCCACGTAGCCGTGCGGCGGTTTCCCTGGTCACCGTCCGGCCTCCGGTCGGATCTCCCGGAGCCGCGCCGTGAATACCTCCGGGCTGTCGATCGCGTCGTTGATGGCTTGGTCGTAGCCCTTCTGGTAGCCGTCTTCATGGCCCTGGTCATACGCCCAGCGCTCCGCCTCGGTGGCGGTCTCGAAGTTGTAGTCAGGCAGCCCGCCCTCGGGGATCTCGCCGCTCATCGTGCACCCGGGTTCAGCTTCTCGGTGGCGCGCTCGTCGATGAACTCAGCGAGCGTGGCCAACTGCTCCGGGGAGAGCTCTCCGGCCTTGGCTGCCTCGACGAGGGGCCGGTACAGGTCCCACGCGAGGAGGCGGCCGAGGTGCTCGCCGTACAGCTTGCCGCAGTCGTAGGCGTCGTTCGCCAGTGCCAGCCGTGACGGCCGGCGTACCGACGCGAGTAGACGGGCGAGCCAGGATTCGCGCGGCGCGGTCGACGGCGCAACGGCGCGGGTGCATAGCATGACACTCATGGTTCGGAACCAACCCTTCCGGATCTAGGGCCCGTCCGGAGATCTGCAGTCTCTCGGCGGGCCCGCTGTTTAGTTACTACTTCCGACCTTCTCTCGGTCGAGGAGATCTGGATCAACGAGCCGAGCCGGGTCTTCATCGCCCGCGACGGTCGGCACGAGCTGACCACGACGGTGCTGACCGAGGAGGAGGTCAGCGACCTGGTCGAGCGGATGCTGAAGACGACCGGGCGGCGGATCGACGTGTCGCAGCCGTTCACGGACGCGCGCCTGCCGGACGGCAGCCGGGTGCACATCGTGCTCGGCGGCATCACCCAGAAACATGCGGCGATCAACATCCGGAAGTTCACCGTGCGCGCGACGCGGCTGGCCGATCTGGTCGCGCTCGGATCGCTGACACCGCACGCGGCCGCCGTCCTGGACGCCGCCGTCGCGGTCGGGTTGAACATCCTCGTCTCCGGCGGGACGCAGGCGGGTAAGACCACGATGCTGAACGCCCTGGCCGGGTCGATCCCGGGCAGCGAGCGGGTGATCAGCTGCGAAGAGGTCTTCGAGATCAAGCTGCCGATCCCTGACTGGGTGTCGATGCAGACCCGGCAGGCCGGTCTCGAAGGCACCGGCGAGGTCCGGTTGCGCGACCTGGTCAAGGAGTCGCTGCGAATGCGGCCGTCGCGGGTGATCGTCGGCGAGGTCAGAGGCGAGGAGTGCCTGGATCTCCTGCTGGCGTTGAACAGCGGCCTCCCCGGCATGTGCACGATCCACGCCAACTCTGCCCGCGAGGCGCTGACCAAGATGTGCACGCTGCCGCTGCTTGCGGGGGAGAACATCGGCTCGCGCTTCGTGCTGCCGACCGTGGCCGGGTGCGTTGATCTCGTCATCCATCTGGGCATCGGGGCCGACGGGCAGCGGCGGGTGCGGGAGATCGTCGCGGTCAGCGGGCGGATCGAGGAGCAGGCGATCGAGACCGAGACCGTCTTCGGCACGTACGACGGACTGCTGCGACGGGCCGAGGGTCACCTGCCGCATCCGGAGCGGTTCCAGCAAGCCGGGTACTCGGTGGCAGGTCTGCTCACCGAGTTGCCACGAGGGGTGGGCTGATGGGGCTGCTGCTGGGGCTGTTCTTCGGGATCGGCGTACTGCTGATCATCTGGACGTTCGTGGCGCCTGCGGACGAAGGGGCTGCCGGTGAGGGGCGGGTGGTCACGCGCAGCCGCGAGCTGCTGGCCAGTGCGGGCGTCGAGGGAGTGACGCCGGGTGCGTTCATCGGGGTCTGCGTGATCACGGGTGTGGTCGGGTTCGTGCTGATGTTCGTGGTGTCCGGTGCCTGGCCGGTCGGTGTGGTGTTCGGGCTGATGGCCGGTGGGATGCCGGTTGCCCTGTTGCGGAGCCGGTCGCGGAAGCGGCTCGCCGAGTTCCGTGAGTTGTGGCCGGATGTGGTGGACAACATCGCTTCGGCGGTCCGTGCCGGGTTGTCGTTGTCGGAGGCGTTGGCTCAGGTGGGTGAGCGCGGGCCGTTGCCGCTGCGCGAACCGTTCCGGCGGTTCGGGGCGGACTATGCGTCGACCGGGCGGTTCGCTGATTCGCTCGACCGGTTGAAGGGGCGGCTCGCTGATCCGGTCGGCGATCGGGTGGTCGAGGCGCTGCGGATCGCGCGCGAGGTCGGTGGTGGAGATCTCGGCCGGTTGCTGCGCTCGCTGTCGACGTTCCTGCGCGACGATGCCCGGACCAGATCCGAGCTCGAGTCCCGCCAGTCCTGGTCCGTGAACGGCGCGCGCGTCGCCGTCGCCGCGCCCTGGCTGGTCCTCGCCCTGCTGTCGTTCCAGGGCGACGTCATCCAGCGCTACAACTCCCCGATGGGCGCCCTCATCATCGCCATCGGCGCCACCGTCTGCGTCATCGCCTACCGCCTGATGCTCCGCATAGGCCGCCTCCCCGAACCAGAACGGGTCCTGCGATGAGTCCTGTGGTGGTGGGTGGGCTGCTTGGCGGGTTGTTCGGGGCTAGTTTGTTGTTGGTGGTGCGGCGGTTGCCGTTTTTGCGGAAGCCGACGGTCGAGGACCGGGTCGCGCCGTACCTGCGGGATCTCGGCGGCGGGGACGTGTTTCTCGGCGTGGTCGATTCCAGTTCGCCGTTCTACGCGATCCTGCGGCTGTTCGGCCCGTCGCTGCGAGCTGGCGCGACCCGGCTGGAGCGGTTGCTCGGCGGGGCCGGTTCGGTCCGTCGGCGGTTGTCGCGGGCCGGGATCGAGCGAACGGTCGAAGAGTTCCGGATCGAGCAGTTGCTGTGGGGGACGGTCTGCTTCGGGTTCGCTCTGGTCGTCTCGATCGTCGCGTTGTCCTTCGGCGCCGGGAACCCGGTCGGCATGCTGCTGTTCTGCGGCCTGCTCGGCGTGCTCGGAGTGCTTGCCCGCGACACCTATCTGACCACGCAGGTCCGGAGTCGTGAGCGGCGACTGCTCGCCGAGCTGCCGACCGTGGCGGAGTTGCTGGCGCTTTCGGTCGCGGCGGGTGAGGGCCCGGCTGCCGCGCTCGATCGGGTGGCTCGGTCGTGCCGGGGAGAGCTCGCCGAGGAGCTGAAGCGGGTGCTGGGTGAGACCCGCGCGGGTGAGACGCTCGTGCGCGCGCTCGACGGGCTGGCGGACCGGACCGGTCTGCTGGCGTTGTCGCGGTTCGCGGACGGGCTCGCGGTCGCACTCGAACGCGGTACCCCGCTGGCCGACGTACTGCGGGCTCAAGCGGGTGACATTCGTGAGGCCGGGCGGCGCGAGTTGATCGAATCCGGCGCGCGCCGGGAAGTCGCCATGATGATCCCGGTGGTGTTCCTCGTGCTGCCGGTGACCATCGCTTTCGCCTTCTATCCAGGCGCTGTCGGAATCCGGCTGATCGCCGGATGAACTGAGGAGAGGTCATGCCGTTACTGCTGACGAAACTGTTCGTGGCGCTGGTCCTGGCGCCACGCCCCGCACGAAAGGAGCGCGGCGACGTCCCGGGCTGGGTCCTCATCACCGTGATGACCGCCGGCCTGGTGGTCGCGATCTGGGGTATCGCAGGAAAGCAACTCGGCCAGATGCTGCAGGACGCTCTGGACTCCGTCTCCAACAAGTGATGCACCGTGCTGCACGAGACGAGCGCGGATCCGCCGTGGTGGACTTCGTCCTGGTGTCGATGCTTGTCGTGCCGTTGTTCCTGGGGATCATGCAGGTCGGCCTGTACCTGTACGTGCGGAACACGGTGACCGCCGCGGCGTCGGAGGGCGCGCACTACGCAGCGGTGCTGAATCGAGAGCCGGCGGATGGTGAGGCGCGGACGCGGGAATTGGTCGACGGAGTGGTGAACGACCAGCTGGTCGACGCGGTGGAGGCCGAAGAAACCGAGGTTGCCGGACAGCCGGGTGTGCGCGTCACGGTCAAGGCGCACATGCCGCCGCTCGGCCTGTGGGGACCAGGCATCGAGTTCAGCGTCGAAGGGCACGCCGTCAAGGAGACGGGCGAATGACTGTCGGGCGCCTCTGGGTCTTCCGGTCACGCGTACGGCGGGGTGAGCGGGGGAGCGCGGTGGTGGAGTTCTCCTGGTTGGCGTTGTTGTTGATGGTTCCGTTGATCTACGTGATGTTGGCGGTGTTCGACGTACAGCGGGCGTCGTACGGCGCGACGGCGGCGACTCGGGCGGCGGGGCGGGCGTTCATCATCGTGCCGTCCGGACTGTCGGAGGACGAGGCGCGGGCGCGAGCGTTCGAGGCCGCGCGGCTGGCGATGAAGGACCAGGGGATGGAGCTGACCTCCGATCAGCTGTCCATCAGTTGCGATCCCGCCTGCCTGGAGCCCGGTTCGACCGTCACGGTCACGCTGAACACCGAAGTACCCCTGCCTCTCATCCCTGACGCCCTCGGTGGTGAGCCGCCGGCGGTCCACATCAGCGCGTCCCACACTGAGCCGTACGGCGACTACCGCGAAGCCAAAGGCACCGGATGAACAGGCGCGCGGACGAGCAGGGCCAGATGACTGTCCTGATCATCGGGTTCATGGCGGTCGTGTTGCTGATGATCGTCGTGGTGACGGACATCTCGAAGGTCTTCCTGGTACGGCGGGATCTGGATGCGACCGCTGATGGGGCCGTACTGGCGGCGGCGAACGGACTGGCGGCGATCTACGCGCAACCTGCGGCCGACGGGAACGCGGAGCTCGACCCGGACGAGGCGCGTCGACTGACCGCGGAGTACCTGGACCAAGTTGCCGCCAGCAACAGGTTCGACGGCCTGGACTGGTCGGCCGACGTCACCGGTACGACGGTCACCGTACGCCTGACCTCGACCGTCGACCTGCCCTTCGAACCGCCCGGTTGGCAAGGCTCTGCCGACATTGCCTCCGAGGCCGCCGCCGTAGTCCCCATCCGCTAGCCCGGTCAGGCGAAGGCTGCGGGGTTGTCCTTCAGCCAGGTGGTGAACGGGCGGGCAGGGTGCGCGGTGAGCAGTTCGACCGTGGGTTCGACGGGGTGGGGGCTGCCCACGCGGGAGGCCCAGTAGGACATCAGGTGGTCCAGTTGCGCTGGGTTGCGCATGGTGGAGGCCATCTCGGTGCGGGCCTGGTCGGGGGTGAGGTCGACCGCGTCGATCGGGGTGCCGGTGATCTCGGTGATGAGCTGGATCTGGTGGCGGCGTGTCATCGACTCGGGTCCGGTGAGGCCGTAGGCGCGGCCGTCGTGACCGTTGCCGGGGCCGTCGAGGAAGACGCGGATCGCGACGTCGGCGATGTCCTGCTCGTGGATCGGCGCCTCCTCGGCGTCCAGGTACGGCAGACGGACCTGACCGGTCGCGCGGATCTGGTACGCCCAGAACCTCACGTTGCTCATGAAGGTGCCCGGCTGCAAGACGGTCGTGGCGTACGCACCGCCGCCGATGATGCGCTCGGCCTCGGCGTGCGGGTCGCCGGGATGGTCTGCCTGTGATGCCAGGGACGAGAGCAGCACGACCTGTTTCACTCCGGCGGCCTCGGCCGCTGCGACGAACGCGGGCGCTGAGGCCGGGTCGGCGTACAGGAAGACCTGGCTGACATCGCGCAGCGCCGGACCGGGATCGGCCGCGTCGTACCCGACAACTTCGCCGCGTACGGCGGAGGGATCGCGGGTGGCGATGCGGAGCGGGTGGCCGGCGGTGGTGAGGGCGGTGATGACGGCGCGGGCGATCGCGCCGCGGGCGCCGGTGACGAGGATCGTCATTGGGCTAGCTCCAAAAATGTAGTGACTACAAGATTGGATGAAGTAAAGCAGCTGCTCTACGCTCTGTCGAATGGAAGGCCGGCGGGAGCGGAAGAAGCAGCAGACGCGGCAGGCGATCTCGGACGTGGCGACCGCGCTGTTCCTGGCGCGCGGGTTCGACGCGGTGACGGTCGCGGAGGTGGCGCGCGCGGCGGATGTCGCCGTACAGACGGTGTTCAACCACTTCCCGACCAAGGAGGACCTGTTCCTCGACGAGCAAGGCTGGTGGCGGGGTCCGGCGCGGGCGATCCGGGAGGCGGATGACGGCGCGGATCCGGTGGACCTGCTGGAGGCGTACTACCTGGCCGAGATCCGGGATCGGTTGGAGGCCGGGCATCTGGCCACCTGGAAGCAGTTCGTCCGCACGATCGAGGACAGTCCGGCGCTGCTGGCCCGTCGCCGGCTGAACGCCGCGGAGATGGAGACGCTGCTGACCGAGGCGCTCGAGGAACGGAATCCCGACCACCTGACCAGCAGGTTGATCGCGGCGCTGTACGCGGCTGCCCAGAAGGTGCTGGAAGAAGAACTCATGCGGCTGTTACCCGATGACGCGTCCGCAGGTGAGCAGAAGCGGGCGCAGCGTGAGTTGGAGCAATCAGTCGCGCGGGTGTTCGGCGTACTGCGTGACGGATATTTAACGGCAACCACCCTCTAGCGGGTACGCTGCTTGGTTGTGGCTGGACTGGATTTTGACGCCGAGCTCAAGCAGCTCGACGCGACGCTGACCTCGATCGAGAAGGTGCTCGATCTCGACGCCCTGCGCAAAGAGATCGCAGACCTCGGCGAGCAGGTCGCCGCGCCCGACCTGTGGGACGACCAGGCGAACGCGCAGAAGGTGACGTCGCGGCTGTCCAGCCTGCAGGCCGATGTGGAGCGGGTGACCGCGTTGCGTAGCCGGATCGACGACCTCGGCGTCCTGATCGAGCTCGCCCGCGAGGAGAGCGACGCGGACACCCTGGCCGAGTCGGAGAAAGAGATCGCCTCGCTGGCCAAGTCGATCCAGTCGCTCGAGGTCCGCACGCTGTTGTCCGGTGAGTACGACGAGCGTGAGGCGCTGGTCACGATCCGTTCCGGCGCCGGCGGTGTCGACGCCGCCGACTTCGCCGAGATGCTGCAGCGGATGTACCTGCGCTGGGCCGAGCGGCACGGGTACGGCACCGAGGTGTACGACACGTCGTACGCCGAAGAGGCCGGGCTCAAGTCGACCACGTTCGGGGTCAAGGCGCCGTACGCGTATGGCACGTTGAGTGTGGAGTCGGGCACGCACCGGCTGGTCCGGATCTCGCCGTTCGACAACCAGGGCCGCCGGCAGACCTCGTTCGCCGCGGTCGAGGTGGTCCCGGTGCTGGAGCAGACCGACGAGATCGACGTCCCCGAGGAAGAGTTGCGGATCGACGTGTACCGCTCGTCCGGTCCGGGTGGACAGAGCGTCAACACGACCGACTCCGCGGTCCGGATCACGCACATCCCGACCGGCACGGTGGTCTCCTGCCAGAACGAGAAGTCGCAGCTGCAGAACAAGGCCAGCGCGATGGTGATCCTGAAGGCGAAGCTGCTCGCGCTGAAGAAGGCCGAGGAACGGGCCCAGATCGACGCGTTGCGCGGTGACGTGCAGGGTTCGTGGGGCGACCAGATGCGGTCCTACGTGCTGCACCCGTACCAGATGGTGAAGGACCTGCGCACGCAGTACGAGTCGGGTAACACCTCCGGCGTCTTCGACGGTGAGATCGATGACTTCATCGAGGCCGGCATCCGCTGGCGCCGCACCGGCCAAACGGTTGCTGAACAGAACTGATCTCCGCGCAGACTGCAGCAGTTGCTTCGGCCTCTGTTGTGTGGCGCTGACGTTCAGTAAGTCGGCCGACTTCGCGATCGACAAGCCGGCCGGCGAGCCGTGCCCGAACCTCGACGACACCTTCCGCTGCACGATCCACAGCAAACTGCGGCCGAAGGGCTTCCAGGGATGCACGGTGTACGACTGCTTCGGCGCGGGGCAGGAGATCTCGCGACGGGCCGGCAAGAGCTGGCGTGAACAGCCGGGGCAGCAGATGTTCGCGGCCCTGCCGATCCTGCGTCAGCTGCACGAGCTGTTGTGGTATTTGACGGAAGCCCTTGAATACAAGGCTTTCGAAGCAGAGGTGCGTACGGCGATCGCCCGGGTCGAGGACGTCAGTCGTACGGCGGACCTCACGACCGTCGACGTGGTCGCGGAACGGGCCGCGGTCAACGAGTTGCTGCTGCAGACCAGCCAGCTCGTTCGGGGCAAGCAGAGCAAGAAGAAGGAACGCCGCGGTGCCGATCTGATCGGAGCCCGACTCCGCGGCGCGGACCTGCGCAAGGCCAACCTCCGCGGCGCCTACCTGATCGGCGCGGACCTCCGCGACGCCGACCTCCGCCAAGCGGACCTCATCGGCGCCGACCTCCGCAACGCCGACGTCCGCGGCGCAGACCTGACCGGCGCCCTCTTCCTCACCCAGTCACAGCTCAACGCCACCCGCGGCGACCACGCGACCAAGCTCCCGCAGACCCTCACCCGCCCGTCTCACTGGCACTAATCCCTTACGTCCGAAGAACCGAGGGCTATAGGCCACGGTTCTTCGGACGCAACGGTTGTCTAGGGGCGTGAGCGCAGTTGGTGGGTGACTGGGGTCATCAGGAGGGAGACGGCGGTGATGGCGAGTGCTACTGCTGCTAGTGCGCCGCCCTGGCCCCAGGAGGTGCCTGCCAGGGCGAGGTACGCCGTACCGACGGTGGCTGCGCCCAGTGCGAGGCAGGTCTGCTGGCTGGTGAGCAGGATGCCGCTGCCCAGTCCAGCTTGAGCTGGTGGGACCTGGCTGACCACTACACCCATGAGCGGCACCATGACCAGGCCGCTGCCGAAGCCTGCGATCAGCATTGGTACGGCGAGCTTCCAGGGGTTCACGTCCGGCCACAGGGTGAGGGCGACGACGGCGAGTACGGCGTACCCGACTGCTTGGACGAGCCAGCCGCGCAGGATGAGGCCGGCGCCGTACCGCTGTTGCAGCCGCGGCCCATAGATAGAGGTGATGAGGAACCCGACCGCCATCGGCAGCAGGCTCAGACCGCCTTCCAGTGGGGACATGTGGGCCTCGCCCTGTGTGGCGAGTGCGAACACGAACATGAAGCCGCCGAAGGTGGTGAAGAACGCTACTGCGAGCAGTAGGCCGATCCGCATTGCACGGAGCCGCAGCACCGTCGGCGGGATCAGTGGCGCCTGTCCGGATCGCTCTGCCCGGCTCTGGTGCAAGCCGAGCACTGTGACCGCCGGGATCGTTGCGGCGAGGCAGAGCCACGTCCAGAGCGGCCAGCCGAGTGGTCGGCCCTCTGTGAGGGGCAGGAGGAGCAGTACGAGCGTCAGTGCGAGCAGTGCCGCGCCGACGAGGTCCACGCGGTGCGCCCGGTCGGCCTTGGTCTCCGGAAGCAGCCGGATCGCGGCAGCCACAGCCAGAACGCCGACTGGGACGTTGACGAGGAACACCGCCCGCCAGCCGAGCCCGAAGACATCGGCCTCGACCAACACGCCGCCAAGGATCTGGCCGAGCGCTGCCGCGGCTCCACCGGCCACACCGAACATGGCCATCGCCCGAGCGCGGTGTTCGCCGGTGAGCAGGCTGGTGATGGAGGCCAGCACCTGTGGAGTCATGGCGGCCGCCGCCGCACCCTGTACGACGCGAGCGGCCAGCAGGACGCCGATCGTCGGGGCGATGGCGCAGATGAGGGACATGACGGTGAAGCCGGTCAGCCCGATCAGGAACAGGCGTTTGCGGCCGAAGCCGTCGCCGAGCCGGCCGCCGACCACCAGCAGGGTGGCGTTGGCGATGCCGTAGCTGCCGACGACGAGCTGGAGCTCGCCGGAGGTGGCGCGCAGGTCCGAGCCGATCGCGGGCAGGGCGACGTTGATGATGAAGAACGACAGCATCGGCAGGAAGGCGCCGAAGAGGAGGGTCGTGAGTGCCACCGGCCCCAGCGGCGACGCGGTGGCGCGCGGCCGGGCGGCGACCTGAGTGGCGTGGAGCTCTGTCATGCCGACCATCCTGCGCTGGTTCGGAGCCTGGTAGTGAGAGTCTGCTTATCCTGGTATTCACAGCACCTGGAACCAGCCTCCAGCCCGGTCCACCATAGAACGGTGAGCACCATGAGCACTCTCCCACCCATCACCGACAAATCCGCGAAGCATGCGGGTGGAGTCGACAAGGGGGTGCAGAGGCGGGAGCTTGGCGTGTTCCTGCGAAGCCGGCGGGAGCGGATCCGGCCGGAGGAGGTGGGGTTTGCGCCGGGTGGCCGGCGGCGGACGCCGGGGCTGCGGCGGGAGGAGGTCGCCCTGCTCGCCGGTGTGGGTGTCACCTGGTACACGTGGCTCGAGCAGGGCCGGGACATCAACGTGTCGTCGCAGGTGCTCGAGGCGGTATCGAACACGCTGCGGCTCGACCGCCAGGAGCGCAACCACCTGTACACGCTGGCCGGTGTCCAGCTCGGCCCGGCGCGAGGTGAGTGCGCCGCCCTGCCCGAGTCGGTCCAGAAGATGCTCGACGCCGTCTCGCCGTACCCGGCGGTGGTGTTGAACGCGCGGTACGACATCCTCGCGTTCAACGAGGCCTATTGCGAGGTCGTGCTGGACATGCGGGAGGTCCCGGTCGAGGAGCGGAACCTGCTCTGGCTGACGTTCGTGTCGAAGGAGTGGCGGTGCAGTTTCGCCGACTCGCAGTCAATGAAGGTGCACATGGTCGCCGGGTACCGGTCCGCGCTCGCGGATCATCTGGGTGAGCCGGACTGGCAGGACCTGACCCAACGGCTGCTGACCGGCTCACCGCTGTTCGCCGAGCTGTGGGAGCGGTACGAGGTGGCTTCGCCGAGCACTCGGATCAAGGTGCTGGAGCACCCGAAGGCCGGCCTGCTGCGGATCGAGCCGGCCATCTTCTGGCTGTCTCAGCTCGGCCAGACGCGTGCCAACGTCTACACGGCCGCCGACGAGGACACGGAGGCCAAGCTCCGTGCCCTCGTCGGGTCCAACAGCTGAGGGCGGTCAGCTGAAGCCTCGCCGAGAGAGCCCGATCAGGTGACCGGGATTCCCGGGTTGGTGAGTCCGCGTCCGCCGGTGACGGTGTTGCTGCGGTCGATGGTGACCTTGCAGCTGGACGCGTTGTAGTTGGTGATGTTGAACGCGTACCGGCCGCTGCCGGTCGCGCCGTTGAGGTCGGACCTGTTCCCGCGGAACACCGTCCCGCAGCCCCAGCCGGACTGCTGGGTGTGTGTCTCGAAGCCGTTGTTGGTGGTGTTCTTCCCGGTGTTGTTCTCGATCACATAGTTGTTGCCTTTGACATCGATCCAGCTGTCGTCGTAGTTCGCGCCGGTGAGTCCGCGGCCGTCGAAGGTGTTCCCGGCCACCCGTCCGCCGGTGGTGCCCTCCTTCAGGTCGATCGCCTCACCGCCGACATCGGGTCCGATCGTATTGTCGACAATCTGAACGTAGTCGGATTTGTCCGAGGTGCCGCCCGCGCTGCCGACGTACACCCCTTCGCCCATCCCGCGGCCGTCGTTGCCGGTGTCGTAGATGCGCGAGTTGCGGATCACGCCGTACGTGCTGCTGTTGCGGAAATGCACGCCCTCCATGGTGAGTCCGTGCACGGTGACCCCGTCGATCGTGACCTTGGTGGCGCGATCGATCATGATCCCCTTCTGGCCGCCGGTCACGGTCAGGCCACGTACATTCCAGTACGACGCGCCGTCGAGGTGCAGGCCGTAGCCGCCACCGTTGGCCTTCAGTACGGCGTTGGTAGAGCCGGTCAGCGTGATCGGGGCGGACGAGGTGCCGGCGACCGTGGTCTTGAAGTTGCCGGTGTAGGTGCCGTCGGCAAGCTTGATCGTGTCACCTGGCTTGGCGCTCGTCAGCGCCGACTTCAGCTGAGCCGCCGTACTCACGTTGATGGTGGCTGCCGGGGTCTCGCCGAAACTGTCCGGGGTGCGGATCCGGTCGCGGACCCAGACGCCGGCCGGCTTCAGCACCGACGTACCGGTGAAGCTGTTCCCGGCGCAGACGTTCGACTTGAACACCGCGCCGGAACGGAAGTCGTCGGAGAAGTTCCAGTTGGTCCAGCCGATCTTCTTGCTGGCCAGGAAGTCCAGGTACTTCTGCGACCAGGTGAAGTCGTTGCCGCCGTCACCGGTGTAGGTCTGGGTGCCGAACTCGGTGACGAACAGCGGGATCTTGTCCGCGGCCCGGGACAGGGCGTCGAAGTACTCCTGTTTGTGCGATGCCGCGTAGAAGTGGAACGTGTACATCAGGTTCGTCGCGTTGACCGGATTGTTGACGATGTCGGATTCGCTCCGGCCGTCGGAGACACCGAGCGAGGCCCAGCCGTGGGTGCCGACGAAGATCACGCCGTCGGGGTCCTTGGCCCGGATCACCGGCACCATCTGCTCGGCGTACGACTTGATCCCGGCCCAGCTGACGTTGTTCGGCTCGTTGGCGATGTCGTAGATGATGTTCTTCTTGTCCTTGTGCCGGTCGGCGATCTCGGTGAAGAACGTCTTGGCCCGGGACAGGTTGTCATTCGGGTCGCCGGGGTCGAGTTGGTGCCAGTCGACCAGCGCGTACATGCCGCGCCGGGTCGCCTCCTCGATGTAGTTGTGCACCATGTCGGTGAACTTGCGCGGGTTGGTCTCGTAGCCGCCTTCCTGCACGTACAGCGAGATGCGCAGGATGTCGGCGTTCCAGTCGGTGGCGAGCGCGTCGAGCGAGGCCGTCTTGATGCACTGCGAGTACCACTGGATCCCGTGCGTGCTCATCCCGCGCAGCTGGATCGGCTGGTTGTACTGATTGCAGAGCTTGGTGCCGCAGACGTGCAACTGCCCGTTGATCGAGACCGGGGTGTCGGCAGCGGGCGCGGCGGGGGCGGCGGATGCATCCGGCAGGACCGGGACGGCGGATGCCTGGGTGGGGACGAGGGTGGCTGCGGCCAGCAGAATGCCGGCCGCCAGGGAGCGGATCATGAACTGCCTCCTACTGCGTCGGGGCGGGGACGAAGTTGGGGACTGCCTGTGATGGTTAGGAAGGTTTCCTATTAGTTCATCGGAACTTAGCGACGATGCGGAACGCTGTCAACTGGTCGCACGATGTGATCAAACTCGATCATGCCGTATCCCGGTCGGCCCAGGCTGCCTTGAGGGTCGACAGTGTCACCGCGATGGCCGGTCGGCGTGAGGTCGTCGTACGCCAGGCGGCGTACAGCCGACGGCTCGGAGCGGGCTGCAGTGGTACGACGACCACTTCGTCCGGGACCGGTCCGCGGCCCAGTCGGGGGAGCAGGCCGATGCCGATGCCTCGGGCAAGCATCGCGAGCTGGGTCTGGTACTCGGCGACCGAGTAGGCGACGTCCGGTTCGACTCCGGCCCGGCGCATGGTCCGGATCAGCCACTCGTGGCAGATCGAGCCGGCCGGCTGGCAGATCCAGCGCTCGCCGACCAGGTCCTCGGCGCGGACGAACTCCTTACCCGCAAGGCGATGTGTTGCCGGAACGAGTACGTCGGCCGGATCGGAGCCGAGCTTCATCCGGGACAGTCCGTCGGGCAGGCTGAGCGGGGTGTTGTGCCAGTCGTGCACGACCGCGACATGGATCTCACCACGGTTGACCGCGGCAACGGCTTCGAACGGATCGATCTCGCTGACACGGACGTCGAGAGCCGGATTCTCGTCGAGCAGCCGCGACAACGCCGGGGGCAGCAGCCCTCGCGCAGCGGTCGGAAAGGCCGCGATCGCCAGTGTCCCGATCGCTTGGCCGCGCTGCTCCTCCAGCGTCAACTCCGCGTCCTCGACCAACTCCAGGACCCGGGACGCCGTCGCCGCCAACTGCTGCGCGGCATCGGTCAGCACGATCCCGCGCCCGCGCCGCTCGACCAGGACCGTGCGGGTCTCGCGCTCGAGCTTCGCCAGCTGCTGTGACACCGCCGACGGGGTGTACCCGAGCACCTCGGCGGCGCGGTTGACCGACCCGTACAGCGAGACGGCGTGCAGGGCGCGCAGCCGGCCGAGATCGATCATGTAGCACTCCTACAATGAACGCAGTACAAATCAGTGCTGGTCCTTAAGTATAGGACTGCCCAGACTGGACCGCATGAAGCCTCGTGACCTGTTGCTCGCGCTCGCCGTCGTCGTCGCCTGGGGCGTGAACTTCGTCGTCATCGAGGTCGGCCTGGAGGACTTCCCGCCGCTGCTGTTCTCCGCACTGCGGTTCTTCCTGGCCGCGATCCCGGCGATCTTCATCCTCGGCCGGCCGCGGGTCGCCTGGCGGTACGTGATCGCGGTCGGTCTCGCGCTCGGCGTGGCCAAGTTCGGCCTGTTGTTCATCGCGATGGATCGTGGTGTCCCGGCCGGCCTGTCGTCGCTGGTGCTGCAGTGTCAGGTGATCTTCACGGTCCTGTTCGCGATCGTCGTACTGCGGGAACGGCCGCGGACCACGCAGGTGATCGGCATCCTGATCGCGTGCGCAGGGATGGTGCTGATCATGCTCGACCGCGGCCTGTCCGCACCGCTCGGCGCACTCGCCTTGGTGATCGCTGCCGGCGCGTGCTGGGGCGTCTCCAACACCGTGACCCGGCACGCGAAACCGCAGGACACATTGCGTTTCATGATCTGGGTCAGTGCGGTGGCCGTCGTACCGCTGCTCATTCTCTCGCTCCTCACCGAAGGACTGCAAACCGATGTCAATGCACTGAGGGGCATCGATCTGACCGGGATCGGCGCACTCGGGTACCTTGCGTTCGTCGCGACGCTCTTCGGCTTCGGCGTGTGGGGTTACCTACTCCGCCAGTACGACGCCAGCACCGTGGCACCCTTCTCGCTGCTGGTTCCCGTGGTCGGCATGGGGACGGCCTGGCTCCTGCGCGGCGAGGCGATCGGTGTCCAGCAGGCGATCGCCGCAGTCCTGATCATCGGCGGCATGGCCTGCACAGTGATCCGTCGCCGGACCCCGCGTACGGCGGAGTCCGGCGGCCGGATCCAAGCCGAGCTAGCGGGCCGGTAGCGGCATCGGCGGCATCTGCCAGCCGCGCGCCAAGGAGGATGCGTACGCCGGTGATCCGCCGGCGAAGTACTCGGTGAACTTCATGATCAGCGGGTCCCAGCGCAGCGGATCGATGTAGCGATCGTTGCTCATCAGCAGGTCCTCACGGACCTGCACCCGCTCGACCTTCATCTCCAAAGCGCACAGGTGCGAGTCCGGTCCGCCGATGTCGTGGATTGCCTCGATCCGGCCTTCCAGGTTGATCGGGCTCTCCTGCACCGCGTCCACGTCGACCAGTGAGCCCGGCTGACGGGTCAGGCCCGCGGCGGCGAACTTGTCCGGCTCGTACCGGTAGCCACGGGCGCGCTTGGAGTCGGACATCTCCTGCGACCCGGTCAGCAGGGCGATCCGGTCGAGCGCCGCGACCATGGCGGGGTCGACCAGGTTGAGGATGCAGTCGGGGCGCTCGGCGAGGTTCTTGACCGTCTGGGCGCTGGTGCCCATGCCGAGCATCGCGGTGTACCCGAGCCACCAGGCTGACGACATCGGACCGAGGTTCGTGCTGCCGTCGGGATTGCGGGAGCTGATCAGGACGACCGGCGTACCGAAATAGAGGACCTTGGGTTCAACAGTTCGCTTCACGCTGATGGAACGGCGATGGGCGAGGATGTGTGAGTGGACGCACACCAAGTCAGTCGGCTGACCGCTCGCTGGATCGAGAAGCTCCCCGGCGACGACAGCACGGTCATCTCCGGACTTGGCGTCCGGCCGCTGCTCGCGCTCCTCGCCGCGCTGGCCGACGGCCCGGCGCGCACCGAGCTCGACGAAGCAGCCGGCGGGCCGTACGACGGCCTCCTGCAGACTCCCGAACTCCGGATGGCCCTCGGACTGTGGACCCGGCCGGAGATCCCACTGCAGCCCGGTGTGGATCGGTTCCTGCCGCCGGAGGTGCGTGGTCAGCTGACGGATCAGGCGGCCCTCGACGCCTGGGTGGTCGAGCAGACGAATGGTCTGCTGAAGCGGATGCCGATCAGCCTGAACGACGACGTGCTGCTGGTCCTCGCGTCCGCGTTGGCGTTGCGGACCAAGTGGGCGCTGCCCTTCAACGAGTACCCGCGTGGTGAGCGGCGCTGGCTCAGCCGGGCCGACCACGACCTCGAGAGCGTCCAGGTGTACGACGGTCCGGCCGGTCCGCTGACCGTGGTCACGGTCGTCGGGACAGGGGAGTTCGACGTACGGCTGATCGCCGGTGAGTCCGGTCGTGGGCGTCGCGCCGTACTGGCTGCTGCTCTTGAGTTGAGTGGCGATGGAGTGAGTGGTGTCGAGTTGCTCGCCGGGTCGTCGTCCTCGCGGTGGAAGCGGTTGTTCTCGAGTGAGCGGCCGGCGCCTGCGGTCGAGGTGATCGAGTCGATGTCGCCGACGCCGACGGTGGTGTTGTCGATGCCGTACTTCGAGGTCGACGCGGAACACGATCTGCTCGAGCATCCCGAGGTGTTCGGGCTGACATCGGCGATGGACAACAGCCGTGGGCACTTTCCTGGGCTGAGCCCGATCCCGCTCGCGGTGAATCAGGCCAAGCAGGCGGTGATGGCGAGGTTCTCCGCGACCGGGTTCGAAGCGGCCGCGGTGACCGCGATGGCGATGGCTGCCGGTTCTGCTCCGATGCCGGGTGGTAAGGCGTTGAAGGTGTCACTGGACCAGCCCTTCGGCTTCATCGCCGTACACCGCCCAACCGGCATCCCCGTCGTCGCCGGCTGGGTGAACTACTCGTAGGGGTTGGCTGGTGCGGTGACCGGCTTGACCGTTTCCACAGTCAGGGCGGCGACGTCGCCGTCGGCGCGCTTGGTCGGCTCGGCCCACTGACCGGTGACGGTGACCCACTGGTTCTTCGGCGGGGCGGCCTGGCCGCGGGCCTCGACCATGAACGCGGTGCCGTCGGCGACACAGCAGGTCAGGCCGATGCGGGTCACGTACCAGGTGCCGTTCTTCGCCGGAGTGACGAAACCGGTCAGCTGGAACGCGCGACCCTTCATGCTCTCCTTTTCCCAGACCGCCCAGACGGAGTAGTCCCGGACGGCCAGGGCCACCGGGGCATCACCCTGGGAGTTGTTGGAGAGCCAGGAGTTGCTCTTCGGGTCGGCCGGTTTCGCCGCGACCGGCGACTGCCGTTGCGCCGCGTCCGCGCCGAGGGCAGGCGGGTCGACGACGAGCAACGCGAAGATCGGGACCAGCAGCAACCAGGCCGCGCGGGGCAGACCGTGGTGCCCGTGACCATCATCCGCGTGCTCTTTCTTACGCGTGTCCGCGAGTACGTCGAAGACCGCGAGCGCGATCAGGATCAGCCCGGCCGCCAGCAGCATCCACCGCATCCCGGGCTTCACGTACCGCAGATAGGTGTTCGACGTCGCCAGCTGCACCACCGCAGCCCCGACGAACACGACCACCAGACCAGCAACGTTGCGCCTCACAGCAGCCACCACCCCACGAGAAGACTGGCCAGGATTGCGACCACGAACGTGGCCGGTGCGAAACGGACGGCGAACTTCGGGCCGAACGTGCCGGTCTGCAGCGCGATCAGCTTCACGTCCACGATCGGCCCGACCACCATGAACGCGAGCCGGGCGGTCAGCGAGAACTGCGTCAGGCTGGCCGCCACGAACGCGTCCGCCTCGGAGCAGATCGCCAGTAGTACGGCGAGCAGCCCGAGAATCAGCACCGACAGGAGCAGGTTGCCGGCTACGTGGTCGAGCCAGCTGCGCGGTACGACGACGTTCAGCGTGGCCGCCGCGGCCGCGCCGATGACCAGGAACCCGCCGGCGTGGAGGAAGTCGTGCAGCATCGCCGACCGGAACACCTCGAACTTGCCGGTGCCGTCCGCGTGCCGGTTCTTCGGCATCTTCAGCCAGGAGGCGCCCTTGCCGGTCGCCAGGAACAACCAGCCGATGATCATCGACACCCCGAGCGAGGTCACCGCCCGGGCGATCACCACCTTCGGCTGCCCCGGGAACGCGACCGCGGTCGACGCCAGCACGACCGGGTTGATCGCCGGCGCGGACAACAGGAACGCGAGCGCCGCCGCCGGGGTCACACCGCGGTTCATCAACGCGGCCGACACCGGCACCGAGGCGCACTCGCAGCCGGGCAGTACGACGCCTGACGCGCTGGCGACCGGTACGGCGAGGGCCGGGTGCTTGGGCAGCGCCTTCGCGAAGAAGGACGCCGGGATGAACGCGGTGAGGGCGGCCGACAGCAGCACGCCGAGGACGAGGAACGGCATCGCCTGGACGGTGACACCGACGAACATGGTCGCCCAGGTCCGGATCCCGTCGTCGGTGAACGCACCGGCGAAGATCCTCCGCCCGAACAGGGCCAGCCCGACCAGCAGGATCAGGGTCGCGGTGAACGCGATCGAGGACCCGGCCGACTCCTTGTTTTCGGCGTCAGGCGGCGGAGAGTCGACAGGTGGCGGGGCGGTCGGATTGGCCGTCATGGGCGGCATACTGACACAGCGGAGCGCACCCAAACGAGGACAGAGCGCGCTCGTCAAGGGAAAACCGGCGTGGTTCCGGCAAATACTCGTAGTCCCTGGAACATAACCATTCGCATGGCAGGGTGGACGTATGGATGCCGACGTGGTGCGCGCAGTCAATGACCTCACCGCCCGCTGGGCCCGCAGTCTCCCGGCCGGCAACACCGTCGTGTCCGGCCTCGGCCTGTGGCCGTTGCTCGCGATCCTCGCGACGGCCGCCGACGAACCAGGCCGCGCCGAGCTGGCCGAGGCCGCCGGGATCGAGGCCGCGGAGGGATCTGGACAGGCCCTCGCGCTGATCGAGGCGATCGAGGGGTCAAAGGATCTGCAGGCGGCGCTGGGCGTCTGGGTGCACGAGCAGCTGAAGCTCGCCGAGTCGTTCGACAGCATGATGCCGGCGCCACTGGTCGGCAAGCTCACCGGCAACGCATCCGTCGACAAGCCGAAACTCGACGCCTGGGCCGCCGAGCACACCAACAACCTGATCCGCGAGATGCCGCTCGAGATCACCCCGGATCTCATGCTCGTCCTCGCCTCCGCGTTGTCGCTGCGGTTGACCTGGGTCAGCCCGTTCAAGGAGCTGGTCCGGCGCTTCCACGAGGGTCCGTGGTCCGGCGGCTCCTGGCACTGGCTGGAGCGCGTCGACGGCGAGTTGGACGCCGTACGGCGGTACGACGATCTGACCGTGATCACGGTCGCTGGCGACGCAGATGTCGACGTACTCCTTGGTGTCGGACAGCCGCAGGCGTCGCAGGCCGACGTGCTGGCAGCACTGCTCGAGGTGCAAGGCGACGGGGTGCCGGGGAGTCGACTGATCGACCAGGGGGAGCCTGGGTCCGAGGTCGCGCCGGGCGTGAAGATCGGGCAGACCACGTCGCCGCGGCCGGATCTGAAGGTGTCGTTGCCGTCGTTCAATGTGGAAGTCGAGCACGATCTGCTGGAGTCGCGTGAGCTGTTCGGGTTGAACGCGGTGACCACGGATCCCGGGGCGCAGGGCCACTTCAGCGCGATCAGCCCGGTGCCGCTCGCCGTCGGGCAGGCGAAGCAGAAAGTGCTGGCGCGGTTCTTCGCGACCGGGTTCGAGGCCGCGGCGGTGACTGCCGTGGGACTGATGCGGACCTCGATGCCGACGCACCAGGCCCGTCGGCTCGAGGTGACGCTGGACCGGCCGTTCGGGTTCGTCGCCGTACTGCGGGAGTCGCGGTTGCCGATCGTGGCCGGCTGGATCGCGAAGCCTACTGAGCCGGGAGACTGAACAGTCGGTTGAGCAGCGCGGACGCCTCGTCGACCGCGTCCCGGTCGCCGGTGAGAAGCAGGTCGAACAGCAGGCCGCGGGAGGCGGCCAGCCCGAGCCGGGCGTACGTCGGTGCCTCCGCGGGAGGAATGCCCGCACGGATACTCAGCTCGATCACCGGCGGCAACCACACGTTGATCAGATCCGCCTTGAGTGCCGCGGTGTGCGGCCGGTCCTGCATCGCGTGGGCGCTCAGCTCGAAAAACAGCGGGCCGTAGATCAGCGTCGCCTCGGTGACCCGCCGCCAGAACAGCTCGGCTTGCTCGGCGATCGGCAGGTCGGTGGCCATGACCTCGGCGAGCAGGTCGCGCTGCTGCTGTTCGACCGTCCGGACCACTTCGGCGAGCAGACCCTCGCGGGAGCCGAAGTGGTAGATCAGCATCCGGTGGCTGGTCCCGATCGAGGTCGCGATACTGCGCAGGCTCGCGTCGCCGATCCCGTTCTTCGCGAAGTGCTCGACAGCATCGCCGAGCAGCAAGTCACGACTCACTGACCTGCTTCAGTTTCTCTGTCTCCGTCGCGATGTAGCGCTTGGTGAGACCGGCGTACAGCTTGCCGAACAGCCAGCCGAGGGGACCCTCCTGGATGATCGTGGCGGTCGCGACCGTGCCTTCCGGCGTACTCACCACCCGGTGACCGCCGGTCGTCTTGATACCGGGAGCCTTCGAGACCCACTCGAAGTACTCGCCTTCCTTGAGCTCGGTCACCTCCCAGATCGCGACCGGGAGCTTCGGCTGGCGGATCCGCGTCCGGGCGCCGATGTGGATCCGGCCCTCGTCGAGCCGCTCCACCGATTCGATCGTCGGCGTCCACTCGGGCCACCGCTCGACGTCGCTGAAAACCTGCCAGACCCGCTCGGGCGGGGCCTGGATCGTGCTGGAGTGATCGAAGCGCATGTACCAAATGGTACACGGATCTGACGCACTCACCAACGTCTCTGCCGGGCGTACGCGGCCGATATACGGAGCGTGAAACGGCCACCTTGGTGAGTGGTGGCGGTCCGGGGTGCCGGTAGGGTCTGGGGCCATGGCTGAGCAGAACGTCCCGCAGAACGTCGAGAACGAGCAGGACCCGGGCGCGAACACCCAGATGTTCCGTGCCTTCGTCAACGAGGGCCAGGCCGAGGCGGCCAGCGAACCGAAGCTCAACGGTCGCGTCCTCGCGCTGATCGGTGCCGCCGTGGTGCTGATCGCCGTCGTTGCCGCGATCGTCGTCCTCTGACTTCACTGATTTGACCGCGGTGCACGTCGAGGTCGTCCGGGTCTTCACCGACCCCGATGGCCGCTTCGGCAACCCCCTGGGCATCATCGACGGCGCCGCCGTACCGCCTCCCGATCGGCAGCGCGTGGCCGCCGAGCTCGGCTACAGCGAGACCGTGTACGTCGACGACGCCGCGACCGGCACGATCCGGATCTTCTCCGCCACCGGCGAAATGGCCTTCGCCGGCCACCCCACCGTCGGCATCGCCTGGTGGCTCCACTCCCAAGGCGTCGACACCCCGGTACTGCGTGTCCCCGCCGGCGACATCCCCGTCACCCGCTCAGGCGACCTCGTCTCCGTCCGTGCCGACTCCACCTGGGGCAGTACCTGGGACTGGCGCCAACTCGACACCCCCGACGACGTGCTCGCTGCCGACCCCGCGTCGTACACGAGCGGTCACACCTTCCTCTGGTCCTGGATCGACGAGCCCGCCGGCACGATCCGCGCCCGCGCCTTCGCCCCCGCCATGGGCGTCAAGGAAGACGAAGCCACCGGCTCCGCCGTCACCCAACTGACCGCTCAACTATCCCGAAACCTCCTGATCATCCAAGGCGCCGGCTCCCACCTCCACACCACCTGGCAACCGCCCACCCACGCAGGAGTGGGCGGCCGCGTCCTACCGGCTGAATCGCGCAGCATCACGATCTGACCGCCGGGATTTCCACATCCGTTGACTGCTGTGGGGGAGCGGATGGAGCATGGGTGCTCGGCTAGTGGTGGGAGGGCTGATGGCGGAGGTTGTTCGGGCTGCGTTGGTGCAGACGTCGTGGACGGGTGACAAAGAGTCCATGATCAAGGCGCACGAGGAGTACGCGCGGCAGGCCGCCGCGGCCGGTGCGCGGGTGATCTGCTTCCAGGAGTTGTTCTACGGGCCGTATTTCTGCCAGCTCCAGGACACCGAGTACTACGAGTACGCCGAGTCCGTGCCGGGGCCGACGACCGAGCGGTTCGCCGCGCTGGCCAAGGAGCTCGGGATGGTGATGGTGCTGCCGGTGTACGAGCAGGAGCAGCCCGGCGTGCTGTACAACACGGCCGCCGTGATCGATGCTGACGGCAAGTACCTGGGCAAGTACCGGAAGAACCACATCCCGCAGGTGAAGGGGTTCTGGGAGAAGTTCTACTTCCGCCCGGGCAACCTCGGGTATCCGATCTTCGACACCGCGGTCGGCCGGATCGGGGTGTACATCTGTTACGACCGGCACTTCCCGGAGGGCTGGCGGGCACTCGGACTGGCCGGGGCGAAGATCGTGTTCAACCCGTCCGCGACCAGCCGCGGCCTGTCGGCGTATCTGTGGAAGCTGGAGCAACCCGCGAGTGCGGTGGCGAACGAGTACTTCATCGGCGCGATCAACCGGGTCGGGATCGAGTCCGACTTCGGTGACAACGACTTCTACGGTACGTCGTACTTCGTCGATCCCGAGGGCAAGTTCGTCGGCGAGGTCGGGCACGACCACGATCCGGAACTGATCGTCCGGGACCTGGACCTCAGCCTGCTGGACACGGTCCGGGATCGCTGGCAGTTCTACCGCGACCGCCGCCCCGACGCGTACGGCGACCTGACCAAACCGTAAGCACCAAGCCGTCAAGCTGCACAGGCCGTCTCAAAGGGGAGCACGGATATGTTGCTGGTCAAGGGTGGAACCGTCGTCGGGCCGACCGGGACGCAGGTCGCCGACGTCCTGGTCCAGGGCGAGAAGATCGTCGCGCTGCTCGATCCGTCGTACAGCCAGGCGATCACGCCCGACGAGGTGATCGATGCCACGGGCAAGTACGTGATCCCGGGCGCGATCGACGCGCACACGCATATGGAGCTGCCGTTCGGCGGCACCGCGGCGAGTGACACGTTCGACACCGGGACCCGGGCCGCGGCCTGGGGCGGTACAACGACCATCATCGACTTCGCCGTCCAGCGGACCGGCGAGGTGGTCCAGGACGGGCTGGCCGCCTGGCACGCGAAGGCCGACGGCAACTGCCACATCGACTACGCGTTCCACATGATCCTGGGCGGTGTCGACGACGACTCGCTGAAGGCGATGGACCAGCTGGTCTCGGACGAGGGCGTGACCAGTTTCAAGCTGTTCATGGCCTATCCGGGTGTCTTCTACTCCGACGACGGCCAGATCCTGCGGGCGATGCAGACCGCGCGGGAGAACGGCGCGATGATCATGATGCACGCGGAGAACGGCATTGCGATCGACGTCCTGGTCCAGCAGGCGCTGGCCCGCGGCGAGACCGACCCGATCTACCACGGCATCACCCGGCCGGCCGCACTCGAGGCGGAGGCAACGAACCGGGCGATCGCGCTGGCCGAGGTAGCCCAGGACTGCCCGCTCTACATCGTCCACCTGTCGGCCAGCCAGGCTTTGGAGCACGTCGCCGAAGCCCGCGATGCCGGCCGGAACGTGTTCGCCGAGACCTGCCCGCAGTACCTGTACCTGACGCTCGAGGACCAGCTCGGCGCGCCCGGGTTCGAGGGCGCGAAGTGGGTCTGCTCGACGCCGTTGCGAAGCAAGCACGAGTCGCACGCGAAGGACCTGTGGAAAGGCTTGCGGAGCAACGATCTCGCGATCGTGTCGACCGATCACTGCCCGTTCTGCATGAAGGACCAGAAGGAGCTCGGCGTCGGCGACTTCTCCAAGATCCCGAACGGGATCGGCGGGGTCGAGCACCGGGTCGACCTGATCTACCAAGGTGTGGTGGACGGCCAGCTCTCGCTCGAACGCTGGGTGGAGACGATCGCGACCACGCCGGCCCGGATGTTCGGGCTGTACCCGCAGAAGGGGATCGTTGCCCCCGGCTCCGACGCCGACCTGGTCGTGTACGACCCGAACGCGACCACCCGGATCAGCGTCGACACCCACCACATGAACATGGACTACTCGGCGTACGAAGGGGTCGAGATCAAGGGCCGAGTGGGCACCGTGATCTCGCGCGGCGAGGTCATCGTGGCCGACGGCAACTACCATGGCCGCAAGGGTCGCGGGAAGTTCCTGCAGCGCGGCCTGTCGTCGTACCTGGTCTGAGGGGGGAACCGTGGACTTCGGAGTGGTGTTTCAGTGTGATCCGCCCGCGTCCGCGGTGGTGGACCTCGCCCGCAAGTCCGAGGACGCCGGATTCGACTATGTGTGGACGTTCGACTCGCATCTGCTCTGGCAGGAGCCGTTCGTCATCTACAGCCAGATCCTGGCGAGCACCGAACGGGTGATCGTCGGCCCGATGGTGACGAACCCGGGCACCCGGGACTGGACCGTGATCGCGTCCCAGTTCGCCACCCTGAACGAGATGTTCGGGAACCGGACGATCTGCGGGATCGGCCGCGGCGACTCCGCGCTCCGCACGCTCGGCGCCAAGCCCGGCACGATCGACGAGATGAAACAGTGCGTCGACGTGGTCCGGTCGCTGGCCCGCGGCGAGACGGTCGAGTACCGCGGCCAGCAGCTCAAGTTCGCCTGGGTCGAGAACGGCGCGCTGGACGTCTGGGTCGCGGCGTACGGCCCGAAGGCGCTGGCCGCGACCGGTCAGGTCGGCGACGGCTACATCCTGCAACTCGCCGATCCGGACATCGCCGAGTGGATGATTGCGGCGGTACGACGTTCCGCCGAAGAAGCCGGCCGGGACCCGGCGGCGATCAAGTTCTGCGTCGCGGCACCGGCGTACGTCGGGTACGACATCGACCACCAGCGCGAGCAGACCCGGTGGTTCGGCGGAATGGTCGGTAACCATGTGGCCGACATCGTCGCCCGGTATGGCGCGTCCGGGGCGGTGCCGAAAGCGTTGACCGACTACATCGAGGGTCGCAAGGGCTACGACTACGCCGAGCACGGCCGGGCCGGAAACACCCACACTGACTTCGTTCCGGACGAGGTCGTGGACCGGTTCTGCATTCTCGGCCCGGTCGAAAACCACCTGTCCCGACTGGCCGAGCTGAAGTCGCTCGGTGTCGACCAGTTCGCTGTCTACCTGCAGCACGATGGCAAGGAAGAGACCCTCGAGGCATACGGGAAAGACGTCATTCCGTACGCACGCTGACTCGTTCCGCGGCCCGTGCCAGCGGTGCCGCGGTTGAAGTCACGCCCGCCGCCACGCGGCCTACGACCCCGCCGTACAAGCCGGCCTCCTCGTAGCCGACCCCATCACCTGGTGGTTCCGCGAGGGCGAGATCAAGCTGTCGGGGTCCAGCGGTATGCGCCCGGGAGGAGGTCGGTGATGAGGACTGAGCCGGTGCCTTCTGGGGTGGGGAGGATGACTCGGATGGCTGGGTGGTAGTCGACGAGGATCTGGCGGTCGCGGCCGCAGGGGCCGACTACGCCTCGGCCTTCGTTGCCTACGGCTACGATCGTGGTGAGTTCGCGGGCGCCTTCCGCGCGGGCTCGGCCGAGTGCGACCAGTTCGGCGCACGGTCCGCCGGTGAAGTGGTACAGGTTGATCCCGGCGTACATGCGCCCGTCCACACCCCGCACCGCCGCGCCCATAGTGTAGACCCCGTCCGGTCCGTCGGTGTTCGCGTCGACGGTACGACGGGCCAGTTCGATCAGCTCCTGGTCCGCATCGGTCAATGCCTGCACGATCATTCGCTGATACCTGACCTTTCCACGCCCTGCACGATCCAGTGCTGCAGGAAGATGAAGATGACGACGAGCGGCAGGATAGCGATCGCGGCCGCGATGAAGAGTTGCGGGAGGTTGATCGTCTGGGCGGTGAGGAAGGTCGACAGCGCGATCTGCACCGTCCACGCGTTCTGATCGGGTGCGATGACGAGCGGCCAGAGGAACGCGTTCCAGGAGCCGATGAACGTGATCGTCCCGATCGCCGCGACGAACCCCTTCGAGTTCGGTACGACGACCCGCCAGAACGTCCCCCAGTACCCGGTCCCGTCCAGCTGCGCCGCCTCCTCGAGCTCCCGCGGGAACCCGAGGAAGTACTGCCGGAAGAGGAACGTCGCGAACGCCTGGAACAACCCCGGCACGATCAGCCCGCGCAACGTGCTCACCCACCCGAGCGTCGAGACCAGCACGAAACTCGGCACGAACGTCACCGCGGCCGGGATCAGCAGTGTCGCGACGATGAAGTAGAACACCGCGTTCGCGTACCGGAACGGGATCCGCGCCAGCCCGTACCCCGCCAGCCCCGAGATCACCAGTACGCCGACCGTCTGCACGACCGCGATCACCAGCGAGTTCACCAGACTCCGCGCCATCGGTACGGTGGGGTCCCGGAACAGCTCGGTGACATTGCTCCACTGCAACGCCGAAGGGAAGAACTTCCACGATGGCGACGTGATGTCGGACTCGGTCGACAGTCCGTTGCGCACGAGCAGATAAAACGGGAGCAGGAACAACAGTGCGCCACCGATCAGTACGACGTACCTTATCGCGGAGCCGGCCTTGTCGGTACCAGAGCGCTGCATCTCAGTCGTCCCTCCGCCCGAGCCCGACGAACCGTCCCTGCGCCAACGCGATGATTGCTATCAGCAACGTCAGGATCACCGCGCCCGCGCTGCCGTGGCCGAAGTCCTGCCCCTGCCCGAGTGCGGCGTAGTACAGGTAGACCAACGGCGGACGCGCGTACGGCGGATAGCCGCCGGCACTGGACAACAGGTTGTAGAACTCGTCGAACGCCTGGAACGCGTTGATCAGAAGCAGCAGCAGTACGGCGGTCGACGTCGCCCGCAACTGGGGCAGCGTGATGTAGCGCAGCACCCGCCAGCCGGTCGCGCCGTCGATCGCGGCCGCCTCGTACAGCGACGGCGCGATGCGTTGCAGTCCGGCCAGGAACAGGATCATGTAGAAGCCGGTCTGCAACCACATCCGCGCGCTGACGATCACCAGCCAGTACCACGGCGGCTGCGTCACCGACAGCCACGCGACCGGCTCGATCCCGAACCAGCCGAGCACGGTGTTGGCCAGGCCGAACCGGACACCGTTGAAGATCGACAACTTCCAGATCAGTGCGGCCACGACGTACGAACAAGCCGTCGGCAGGAAGAACACCGAGCGGAAGAACGTCTTGGCCCACCGAGCCCGGTTCACCAGCAGGGCCAGCCCGAGCGATAGCACGAACGTGGTCGGCACGATGAACACGGCGAACACCACGAAGGTGATCAGGCTGGACCGGAACGCCTCGTCCCGGAGCATGTCCAAGTAGTTGCCCAGTCCAACGAAGTTCGTCGGCGTGACGGTGTTGTGCGCGTCGAAGAAGCTGAGCACCACCGACCAGACGATCGGGATGTAGACGAACACCAGCAGCCCGAGCACGAACGGCCCGACGAAGACCGCGAACCACAGGTTGCGGTCGTGCCGGCCCCGCAACCTGGTCGCGAGCGCCGAGCTCATCCGGTGATGCGCTTGAGCTCGGCCTCCACCACGGCCTTCACCGCCTTGATCTCGGTGGCCGGGTCACTGCCGCTGCGGATGATCCGGTTGAGTGCGTCGGAGTACGCCGTACCGGACTTCGGCGACCACAGGATCGGGGTCTGCGCGTGCCCGTTCTCGTTGACGAACTTCACCGCGTCCGCGGCCGGCCCGGACTTCAGCTTGTCCGCCTTCTCCGCGAGACTCTTGCGGGCCGGAATGTGGAAGCCGTACGACTGGGCGAAGTCGAGCTGCGAGGCGGTCTGGTCGACCCACAGCCACTTGACGAACTTCTTTGCCGCGTCGATGTTCTTCGACTTCGAGTTCACGATCGAGCCGTAGGCGCCGACCGGGACACTCGGCTCGCCGGTGGTCGCGTTCAACTTGGGCCAGGGGAGTACGCCGAAGTCGTCTCCGAACGCCTTCTGGATCGCCGGGAGGGTCCACAGGCCGGTGAACTGCATCGCTGTCAGGCCCTGAGTGAACGCGGACGGGTCGGACCAGTCGGTCGGTGCCCCGAGCAACAGACTCTTCGAGGTGAACAGCTCGCGCAGCTTGCGCAGCGACTCGACCGCGGCCGGGTCGTCGAAGCCGAACTGGTTGTCCTCGGTCAGGTAGTCCAGCCCGGCCGACCACAGCGCGGGACCGCCGAGGATGCCGACGCCGCCGTCGTTGCCGACGAACAGGCCCTTCACCTTGTCGTTGGTCAGCTTCTTCGCGGCCGCGAGCAGCTCGTCGACGGTCTGCGGCGGCTGTACGCCGGCGGCACTGAGCAGGCTCTTGCGGTAGACGAGCAACTGCATGTCGGTGACCTGCGGGATCGCGTACAGCTTGTCCTGGTACGTCACCCGCTTGATCAACGATGGCGTGAAGTCGGACTTGGTGGCGTCGTCGAGCAGGTCGGTCAGGTCGACCACCTGACCGCCCTTGATCATGTCGATGGTGGGGCCGTTGCCGTACTCGAAGACGTCCGGACCGTTGTCGGTCAGCAGTGCCGCGGCGGTCTTCTTGTCGTAGTCACCAGGCGACCACTGCACGGTCACGGTCGCGTCCGGGTAGTCCTTCGCGTACCGCTCGACCGCCTGCTGCGTGCCGGCTTCGCCGTACTGGTGATACCACTGCGACAACGCCGGCTTGCCGCCGCTCGACCCGCCCGATGACTCCCGGCCGGTGCTGGATCCACACCCGGCCACGGCCATCGCCGCCAACCCACCACCCACCGCCAGCAACCGCCGTCTGGTGACCCCAGTACCCACCATCTCTCGCGTACCTCCAGCTCCGGCGCGGTCCCACAGCCCGCGCTCCAAGCCTCGACCCTACGACTCCCGGGTCGCTCGGCACTCGATTTCCATCCCCTGGAAAATACAGTGGTGTGGTTGACATTCCGGGGTAGGGTGCCCGCCGATCAGCTGCGGTCCGCGAGCAGCTTCTCCATCGAGTCGAAGAAGCCGTTGTAGCCCATGATCGTCGCGTCGATCTGCTCCTGGGTGAAGTCGCCGGCGGGCTGGGTCAGCGTCATCTCGGTGCCGCCGGCAACCTCCGCGAAGGTGACGATGATCGGCTCACCGGTTGGGTTCGCCGGGTCGTCGGTCATCGTGAAGGCCAGCCGCTCCGGCGGGTCGACCTCGGTGTACTCGCCGACCCAGTGGATCTGGTTGCCGTCGGGCAGCTGCATCACCGCGTTCCAGGCGCCGCCGACGCGCACGTCCAGGGACAGGGTGTCGAGCGGTACGTCGACGGCGTCGGTGCCGAACCAGACCGAGAAGTGCTCCGGTTTCGTCCAGGCCTCGTAGACGAGCTCGCGCGGTGCGTTGAAGGTGCGGGTGACGGTCAGGGTGTCAGTCATCGTCGTTCTCCTTGGCTGTAGTGGCTTGATCTGTGGTCGCACGGTCGTTGTGCTGGAGCTTGTCGAGATAGCTGCCGAGCGTGTCGAAGCTGCCGGCCCAGAACTTGGCGTAGTCGCCGATCCACTCCGACGCCGCCGCCAGCGGCCGCGCATCGAGGCGGGCCGGCCGGTACTGCGCGTCACGTCCCCGGCTGACCAGCCCGGCGGTCTCGAGCACTCGCAGGTGCTTCGACACCGCCGCGAAGCTCATCTCGAACGGCTCTGCCAACTCCCCGACTGTCGCCTCCCCCTCCGACAGTCGCGCCAGGATCGCGCGCCGGGTCGGATCGGCGAGGGCCGCGAAGGTGCGGCTGAGCTGGTCGGTCGGCATGGCCGCTGTCTCCTATTCAACCAACTAGTTCTAAACCGATAGGTTGAATATAGCTTATGAAGACGCCCTGTCAAGGGCCGGCCGTACGACGCTGGGTCGTGCGGACCCGTCGTACGGCGGCTGGCGGTGTGGGCCGTCGTACGGCGTCAGGCGTCGGACAGGCGGGCGATCGTTGCGGAGGCCCGGCGGACGATCGGGACGGGACCCTCGGGGAGAACGTCGCCGATGAAGCTGTAGTGCCGGAGCACCTCGGGCGGGATGCCGCCGGGGCGGTGCCGGCTGTGATCGCGAACCCAGTCGATGATGTCGCCCCAGCCCGGAGCCGCGAGCGAGCCGCCGAAGTGCTGCACGGACAGGCCCGCGCACAGGTTGCCGAACGCCAGCCGGTGAGCCAGCGGCCAGCCGCGGAGGGTGCCGAGTACGAGTGAGGCGAGGAACACGTCGCCGGCCCCGGTCGGGTCGTACGAGCGCACCGGCAACGCCGGGACCTGCTCCTCCTCGCCAGTGGTCGAGTCGATCGCCAGTACGCCGTCCGCGCCGTTCGTCACCACTGCCAGCGGCACCCGCTCGGCCAGCTTGTGCAGCGCAGCCTTTGGCGTGTCAGTCCGGGTATACGCCATCGCCTCGCTCGCGTTCGGCGTGAACGCATGGAAGCCCTCCAGGACCTCGAGTAGGGCGGGGGACCACTGGTCGGTGGGGTCCCAGCCGACGTCGCCGAACAGCAGTGCGCCGGACTGCATCGCCTCGAGCGTCCAGCCGGGCAACTCGTCCTCGACCGGGACGATCGCCGAGCGAGTCTTCAGACCCGGACCGACCAGTTTGCTCGGATCGCCGGGCGCCTCGTGGGCGTGCGTGACCATCGCCCGGTCCCGGTCGAGCGACATCGAGACGGTGACCGGCGAATGCCAGTGGCCGATCCGGCGGGAGTGGGACAGGTCCACGCCCTCCTGGTCGGCCAGGGTCCGCCAGCAGAAGTCGGCGTAGACGTCGTCGCCGAACACCGACCCCAGCCCGGTCTTCAGCCCGAGCCGGCTGGCGGCGATGGCGAAGTTCGCGACACCGCCGGGGCACGAGCCCATCCCCTCCGCGAAGATCTCCGTCCCGGTGGCCGGGGCCGACTCCAGTCCGGTCAGCACGATGTCGAGGAACACGGTCCCCTGTACGAACACGTCGTAGCCGTCGTCGGCCTCGTCCATCACGGTGACACTGCTCCTTGTCAGACTGGGCGGTCTGTCGGTGGCGGGTGGAATGGTTCCCTTCGTAACATCTTCGACCGGTCACCACCATGGAATTGGGAGGACGTGTATGCGCGTCGGGGTGTGTCCGTGATTCCGACCTGGATGGCGGTGGTCGGGGTCGTCGCGACCGTGCTGAGCCCGTTCCTGGCTCTCGGCGGGGTGGCGCTGGGGGCGTATCTGACCCGCAAGTCCGACCGCGAGCTGGATGTCTGGCGGCACCGCGAGGAGACGATGCGGATGGTCCGGTGGTCGGTCGAGCAGATTCTCGAGGGGACGGACGCCGGCACCGACGCCGGTGTCGTCACGCTCCGCTCCCTGATGCGGTCGGAACTGTTACAGCCCGAGGACTACGACCTGGTCGCCGCGCTGACCGCCGCTGTCGCGATCGACCGCGTCGGCGCGGCCGCGTACGCTGAGATCGCGGAGGCAGATACCGAGATCGTCGAGGGAGACGGTGCGCATGGCTGAGAAGAAGACCGTGAAGGTCTCCCGCCAAGCCGTCGAGTTGGCCCGGCTACACGTCGAGGCCGCCCGCCGGGCCGGCCGCAAACCCGAGCCAGGCGTGGCCCGCATCGCCGACGCCCGCCCCGACAACGGCAACGGCACCGCCCCGGCCCCCGCCTGACCTGTGGATAACTCCACCGGCTGACTGGCGAAAACGGATACGCTCAAGCAGGAAGAACAGGGGGCGGCGCCGCGCCCACCGGCCCCCCCGTAGCTACCCCGTCACACGCCGCACCTCGTCGTACACCGGCTCGTCGCACCTCGTCGTACACCGGGTATCGGACGGGGATGTACGGTCCGGCACGTCTGGTCGGCGGCACGCCCGGGACCACCTAGACTGATCCGCGGCCGCTCCGGTGGCGTACGGTGCACTTCGTGGTTACCGCTGCGTCGCTCCCTGTTCCCGACCACGGCCGGATGATCCCGTGATCCGCTTCGAGAATGTGTCCAAGACGTACGAGGGCCAGTCCAAGGCCGCTCTGCTGAACGTCAACGTCGAGATCGAGAAAGGCGAGTTCGTCTTCCTGGTCGGCACCTCCGGGTCCGGCAAGTCGACGTTTCTTCGTCTGGTTCTGCGTGAGCACCGGACGTCCAAGGGTCACATCATGGTGGCCGGCAAGGACCTGAACCGGCTGGCCAGCTGGCGGATCCCGCAGATGCGGCGCCAGATCGGCACCGTCTTCCAGGACTTCCGGCTGCTGCCGAACAAGACGGTCGCCGAGAACGTGGCGTTCGCCCTGCAGGTGATCGGCAAACCCCGCTCGCACATCCGCAAGACGGTTCCCGAGGTGCTCGAGCTGGTCGGTCTGGACGGCAAGGAGGACCGGCTCCCCGACGAGCTGTCCGGCGGTGAGCAGCAGCGGGTCGCGATCGCGCGGGCGTTCGTGAACCGGCCGATGATCCTGATCGCCGACGAGCCGACCGGAAACCTCGACCCCGGTACGTCGGTCGGCATCATGAAGCTGCTGGACCGGATCAACCGCACCGGGACGACGGTCGTGATGGCCACCCACGACGTGTCGATCGTCGACCAGATGCGCAAGCGCGTGATCGAGCTGGAGAACGGTCATGTCGTCCGCGACGAGTCGCGCGGCGTCTACGGCTACCAGCACTGAGAACAGGGATTACTGACTGATGCGCTTGAACTACATCCTCTCCGACCTCGGGATCGGTCTGAAGCGGAACCTGTCGATGACGATCGCGGTCGTCGTCACCATCTGGGTCTCGCTGTCGCTGTTCGGCAGTGCGCTGCTGGCCCGCGAGCAGGTCGAGCTGATGAAGGGGAACTGGTACGACAAGATCCAGATCTCGGTCTTCCTCTGCACCAAGGACTCCGGCGGCCGCGGCTGCTCGGGCACCGAGGTGACCCAGGAGCAGAAGAATCGGATCCGTCAGGTGATCGAGTCGAACCCGGACACCGCGCCGGACGGCGTCTTCGGCGAGTCGAAGAAGGAAGCGTTCGAGCAGTTCAAGAAGCTGTACAAGGACTCGCCGATCGTCAGCACGGTCACCGAGGACCAGATGCAGGAGTCCTTCCGGGTCAAGCTGAAGGATCCGCAGCGCTACCAGAACCTGGTCAGCGCGGTCGCCGGCCTGCCGGGCGTCGACACCGTCCAGGACCTCAGACAGTATCTGGATCCGTTGTTCAAGGCCCTGAACGGTTTGCAAGTCGGGGCCCTGGTCGCCGCGGGGCTCCTGCTGGTCGCCGCGTTGATGCAGATCTCGAACACGATCCGGCTGGCGGCGTACGCCCGCAGACGTGAGATAGGCATCATGCGCCTGGTCGGCGCATCGAACTTCTATATCCAGCTGCCGTTCCTGCTCGAAGCGGTCCTGGCAGCACTCATCGGCGCGGTCCTTGCCTGCGGCACCCTGTGGGTCGGGGTGTACTTCGTCGTCATGCAGCGGGCCCAGGAGACCTTCCGGGTCTGGCAGTGGGTCGGCGCCACCGAAACCTTCCGCGCCACCCTCATCATGGTCGTGGTCGGCCTGGTGCTCGCCGTCGTCCCGACATTCCTGACAACGCGGAAATACCTCAAAGTCTGACCCGGGTGACCTATCGTGCAGTAGCACGACAACTCAACCCAGAGCAAGGGGTCGACCTGTGGTCCCGCACTTCCCCGGTGCGAACCCGCGTCAGCGGGGGAGCATCAAGCGAGACGACAGCACCGGCACCACCACGACGCCGCGCCCGCGATCACGCACGAGACCGCCGGGCCGGCAGACGGTCGTTGCCGCCTGCTGCCTTGTCCTGTCCCTGTCCGCCGGAGTCCTGGCGGTGGTGTCGCCTGCCCAGGCGGATCCACCCGATCCCGCCGCCCGGAAGAAGCAACTCGAATCGCAGATCGACCAGTCCAAGGCCGATCTCGCCGCGGCGTCCGACCAGCTCGGCAAGTCCGCCGCCGCCTACAACGTGGCGGACGCGAAGTACAAGGCCGTCCAGCAACGGTACGCCGTTGCCCAGGGCAAACTGGCGGCCGCGAAGGCTGCCGATGCGGTTGCCGCGGGCAAGCTCCGCGCCGCCGAGCAGGCGCTCCGTACGGCGGTCGCCGACGTGGAGGCGGGCGAGAAGCTGATCGCCGAGAAGCGCGCCGTGGCGGGTCGCGCGGTCAGATCGGCGTACCAGCAGCAGAACAGCCTGGTCGGGTTGTCGATCGCGCTGCGCGGCGCGTCGCCGGCGGATATCGCCACCGGCATGCAGGTCCAGCGCAACGTGTTCGGCATCCAGGGCAACGCGATCACCAACCTGAACAACGCGCAGGCGCAGCTGGTGAGCAAGCGGGCCAAGGTCGCTCAGGCCGAGAAGGCCGCTGAGGCGGCGCGGGCCGAGGCCGCCCGGACGGTGCAGCAGGTGACCGAGCTGACCAAGCAGGTGGCCGCGGACAAGGCCGAGGCCGCTGTGGTCGCGCAGGCCAAGCTGGTCGCCTACAAGGCCGCCGAGAAGGAGAAGAACTCCGAACTGGCGCAGTACAACGCCCTGCTCCGGGAGCGGAGCCGGGTCGAGCAGATCCTGATCGCGCGGGCTCGCGCCGAGAAGGCCGCCGCGGCCCGTCGCAAGGCGGCGCGGGAGAAGGCCGAGCGGGAGAGGGCCCGGAAGGAAGGTCGCCCGCCGCGTCCGGTTCCGAATGACCCGGATGACAACGGACGGCTGAGCTACCCGATCAACAGCTACATCACGTCACCGTTCGGCATGCGGTTCCACCCGGTCCTGCACTACTGGAAGCTGCACGACGGGACCGACTTCGGCGGCGGCTGCGGTACGCCGATCCGCGCGGCGGCCAGCGGGGTCGTCACGGACAGGTACTACAACGGCGGTTACGGGAACCGGGTGTTCATCTCGCACGGGGTGATCGACGGCTCCTCCATCACCACCGTCTACAACCACCTGTCCCGCTTCAAGGCCCGGGTCGGCGAACGCGTCAGCCGCGGCGAGATCATCGGGTACGTCGGCACCACCGGGTACTCCACCGGCTGCCATCTGCACTTCATGGTCTACCAGGACGGCCGGGTGGTTAATCCGATGAAGTGGCTCTGAACTGTCTGAGATACTGGTCGGATGGTGAAAGAGACCGGCCGGAAACCGATCGCGCAGAACCGTAAGGCGCGACACGACTACCACATCGAGGACGTGGTGGAGGCCGGACTCGTGCTGACCGGGACCGAGGTCAAGTCCCTGCGGCAGGGTCGGGCCTCCCTGGTCGACGCGTTCGGGGCGGTCCGCGGCAACGAGCTGTGGCTGCAGGGGATGCACATCCCCGAGTACAAGCACGGCACGTGGACCAACCACGAGCCGCGCCGTGCCCGCAAGCTGCTGCTGCACAAGGACGAGCTGCAGAAGCTGATCCGGGCCGTCGAGCAGCAGGGTGTGTCGCTGGTCCCGCTGTCGCTGTACTTCAAGGACGGTTACGCGAAGGTCGAGCTCGCCACCGGGCGCGGCAAGAAGGACTACGACAAGCGGCACGCGCTGGCCGAGCGCCAGGCGAACCGCGAGGCCCAGCGAGCCCTCTCCGACCGGCGCCGCGACCGCTGAACCCTGGGTCCCCGCCGAGGTGGCTGGGGTCCGGTCAGGGACGGCTCGGGGCTGCACCCGATGGGGTGAGCGGCTTCCGGCGCGCACAGTGGAGGCATGTCCACTTCAGACCTGCTGGTGACGCCGGCCCAACGGGACCGAGCCGTCGAGATCCTCAAAGAAATGTACGCCGACGGCCGGCTGGACCACGGCGAGTTCGACACCCGGCTGGAACTGGCTCTGAAGGCCCGCACCCGGGCCGAGCTGAACAGCACGTTCGACGGCCTGGTCTCCCGGCCCGTTCCGACGTACGCCCCCGCCGCCTTCACCCGTCCGGCGCCGATGCAGCGCTACACCGGTGACGGTCGCGGCATGGGTACGGTCGCCCACTGGCTCGGCTACCCGACCTTCTTCGTCGGCCCGGCCATCGTGGTCGCGACAGCCGGCCAGAAGAACCCGGCGGTCCGCAAGCACGCGGTCGAGGCGCTGAACTTCCAGCTGAGCGCGTTCGGCGCGTTCGCCCTGCTGGGCATCATGACCGGGGTAACGGAGGGCTTCACCGCATTCCTGTTCCCGCTCCTCGGCATCCTCTGGTTCATCCTCACCGGCATCGGCGGCCTCGCCACCGCGGTCGGCTCCAACTTCCGCTACCCCTTCACCCTCCGCTTGATCAAGTAACGCTGAGTGGCCATACGGTACGGCGGAACGCGCAATGACCGCGTGACGTCGTACGAGGGAATCTGAAGTGCGGACAGTGCGTTGCACTTGATAGTGTGGATCTTCCACCACCCTCCGGGGCTGGTGGGAGTTTGAAAACTCAACAGGGGGTGAACGGTTTCGACTTTGGACGTTAGTTCCAAGAGAAGCGGGCCGAGGATCCAGGGTTATCTCGTTAACGATCTCTGGAAACCAATAACTGCCGATGCTAAGCGCAGTAGCTTCGCTCTCGCCGCCTGACGGTCTGAGCAACTAAAGAAGCGGTCAGCCCGGGGATGCTTCCGACCCGGTTCCTGGCCTCAGCTAGGAAGCTTGCTTTGTTAGCCCGGTCACGGGGCTAGCACGGGACATTTACAGTGACTGAGCCTGTCAGCGACGTGTCTGTGAGAGCGCTGGGGCCGAGAAAAGCGACTAACAGACTGCGCCCGGAGAAGTCTTGGAGCAACGCTGAAGGACGCGGGTTCGATTCCCGCCACCTCCACGAGTGCGATGGGCGACGTGTGCCTGCGGAAAGCGCAGGCCTCGTCGCCCTCGTCATGTTGTGCGCCTTCGCTCCGCTCGGCGCGAGCGGGGGCTCCGCCACCCGCACCCCCTACGCCTTCGCTTCGCTCGGCGGTTGGGGTGCTCGCCGCGGTTGGGTTTGCCTTCGCTTCGCTCGGCGGTTGGGGTGCTCGCCGCGGTTGGGTTTGCCTTCGCTTCGCTCGGCGGTTGGGGTGCTC
>NZ_JBBCBQ010000009.1:0-438490 GCF_037203805.1 Kribbella sp. CCNWLW201
AGCTTCGCCCCTTGACCCACACCACCACGACCAGGGAAGGACGCAGCTATCCCGGAGCAGCTCACCCGAGTGGTCACGGCTGTGGGGTGGATCCGGTGGGCGGGCCTGGATCCGGGGAGGATTTGGTGCAATCGGCTGACCTTGAACACCCGGCGGGGACCTCGGACATCTGACCAGGTGTCCGAGGTCCCCGCCCGGTGTACGAGGTTCGGGGATCCGCCCGGGTTGACCAGCATCCGGCCGGTTCGGTCCGGATCCCGAGACCACAACCCCCCAAACCACGCCACCGGCGGGACCTGAGACAACAAACCGCGAGCGGAGACATGAAATATCAGGTCCCAGCCCGCCGTTTCCTGTCCCAGGTCCCGGCCGCCGGCCGCGATCTGCCCGCATAACGGACCCCAGAGCCCAGCACCGACACCGGGCCACCGAATCCCCGTTACCCCCGACTCGGGCACCACCCGCCGCAGATCCACCAACCCCGACGCCACATCGACCCGCCGCACCCAGCCCGCTCCACAACCCCGTCAGCGCCCCCGGCTCCACCGCCAGCTCCCGTGTCCACCCCAGGGAGTGAGACCACTCGGGTGAGCAGCTCCGGGATAGCTGCGCCCTTCTGGTCGGGGTGGTGGGAGTCAAGTGTCGAAGATCCCGAAGGGACGCCGAAGGCGCACTTGACGCCCGCCACCCCGACTAGCACCATCACGCAGCCCGGAGCCGCGACCCCACGCCGGCGTTTACAACCGCGACACCACAGCCGCCTTCCTCGATCGCGAGCACCCGGCACCCACGTCCTCCGCACCTAACCGGCCGAGGCGGAGCGCCACGCCTCGTGGAAGGCGGCGTAGGTCGGGTAGCGGGTGGTGGTGGCTTCTTGGAGTACGGCGTAGTGGGCGTCGGTGCCGCGGAAGGTGGAGCGGTCCAGGGTGTGTTGGAGAGGAAGACCAGGGCGGCACGGGCTAGGACGTAGGCCGTGGTGCGGGTGTCGATGGGGGCGCCCAGTGAGAACTCCTCGGGGGCCATGAATCGGCGAGCGCCGAACATGCGGCCCATGTTGTTGCGGTACGGGCCGAGGTGGTAGCTGTCCAGGTCGACCACAGTCAGGCGGCGCTCGGTGAAGTCGTAGAGCAGGGCGCCGTCGTAGAAGTCGCCCTCGACCCAACCCGCCTCGTCCAACCGGGCGTGGAGGTCGTAGAGCGCGTCCAACGCGGCGACGATCTCCGGCAAGGGGAGCGCGCGGAACCGTTGGTGCGCGCTGGACGGATCGTCACGGTCGGTGCCGAGGTGTTCGCCGTCGCGCCAGTCATAGACCAGGAGCGGGCCGCCCGGTGACTCGATCACGGCGTGCAGGGTCGGCAGGAGCGGATGGACGACGTCCGCCAGTTCGACGGCGTTGCGCAACAAGGCGACCCGGCCGGCGAAGTCCAGGTACGGCGTGGTGTTCGCGGGGTCGCCTGCGGTTTTGACGAAGTACCTGTGCGTGGCGGTCTGGACGCCGTACGAGATGTTGCCGGAATCCTGGGTGTTGGCGCCGAAGAGGGCGAAGATGGTGCCGAGGTGGTCGAGGTAGGTGGACGGCTGGACATCGATCTCGCCGGGGAACATCTGGCCGACCCTAGTCACGGCGCTCGCGGTCGAGCGACCGAGTTTCGGAGGGAACGATGTCACTGGCTGACTTTCCGCGCTATCCGCTGCTGTTCGGGCCGAGCCCGGTGCATCCGCTCGACCGGCTGACCGCTCAGCTGGGTGGCGCGAAGATCTGGGCCAAGCGCGAGGACTGCAATTCCGGACTCGCGTACGGCGGCAACAAGACGCGGAAGCTGGAGTACCTGATCCCGGACGCGCTCGCCCAGGGCGCGGACACGCTGGTGTCGATCGGCGGCTACCAGTCGAACCACACCCGGCAGGTCGCCGCAGTCGCCGCGAAGGTGGGGCTCAAGGCGGTCCTGGTTCAGGAGAACTGGGTCGACTGGCCCGACGCGCTCAACGACCGGGTCGGCAACATCCTGCTCAGCCGGATCATGGGCGCGGAGGTTCGGCTCGACCCGGCCGGTTTCGGGATCGGCTTCAAGGACAGCTGGAAGCAGGCGCTGGCCGATGTGGAGGCACGAGGAGGTACGCCGTACGCGATTCCTGCCGGTGCATCCGATCACCGGCTCGGCGGGCTCGGGTTCGCGCAGTGGGCGTACGAGGTGGAGCAGCAGGAGCGTGAGCTCGGCGTCTTCTTCGACACGATCATCGTGTGCTCGGTGACCGGGTCCACCCAGGCCGGCATGATCGCGGGCTTCGCGGGTCAGGACCGGCCGCGGCGGGTGCTCGGCATCGATGCGAGCGCGAAGCTGAAGGAGACCAGCGAGCAGGTCGAGCGGATCGCCCGTGCCACCGCGGAGCTTATCGGGCTCGGCCGTGACCTCCGCGACGACGAGATCACCATCCTCGAGGGCTGGGCCGGCGACATGTACGGCGTCCCCGTGCAGTCGACCCTGGACGCGATCCGGCTGACCGGTCAGCTCGAGGGGATGATTATCGACCCGGTCTACGAAGGAAAGTCGATGGCCGGCCTGATCGACCTGATCCGCACCGGCGAGATCGCCCCGGACTCCAACGTCCTGTACGCCCACCTGGGCGGCCAGCCCGCGCTGAACGCGTACAGCGGGCTGTTCAGGGGCTAGATGCTCGGGCCGACCAGAGTGCCGACGAAGTAGGTGAGGGCTGCGGCCAGACCGCCGAGGATCAGTTGGCGGAGGCCGGAGTACCACCAGGAACGCGAGGTGACGCGGGAGACGACGGCGCCGCAGACGAAGAGGGCGGTCAGCGACAGGATCAGGGCCGGTACGACGTTGCCGGCGCCGAGGAGGTACGGCAGCAGCGGGATGAACGCGCCGACCGCGAAGCAGATGAACGACGACGCAGCCGCGAGCATCGGGTTCGGCAGATCGTGCGGATCGATGCCGAGTTCCTCGCGGACGTGTTCCTCCAGCGCCTGGTCCGGGTCGGTGTGGAACTGCTTGGCGACCTTGCTGGCCAGGTCCGGGTCGAGGCCCTTGGCCCGGTAGGTCTCGGCGAGCTCGATCTCCTCGTCGATCGGGTGCCGCTGGATCTCCTTGCGTTCCACCTCGATCTCGGCCCGGGCCAGCTCGCGCTGGGACGCGACCGAGGTGTACTCCCCCGCCGCCATCGAGAACGCACCCGCGGCGAGTCCGGCCAGCCCGGCGAGCACGATGAACCGGGAACCGGACTCGGTGCCGCCGTCCATGCCGGCGATCAAGGCGAAGTTCGACACCAGGCCGTCCATCGCGCCGAACACGGCCGGCCGCAGCCAGCCACCGCTCACGTCCCGGTGGGTGTGATCCCCGTGATGTTCGGCCGAAACCTCCGGGGGCGATCCGCTGGAGTCGCCCTCGGAGGCTGAGATCCGATCGTCAGTCACGAGACCCGTCTGCTTCGGACCCGTTGGAGCTGCTCGCCTCGACCTTCGGCTTGTGGGCCTCGGCAGCCGGCCCTCCGGCCGGCTCCGCCTCGGCAGAGGCGGAGTTGTCCGAACCCTGCTCGGAGGTGGCGTTGTCGATGGTCGGGGTCGCGTCAACGTCCGGGGTGGACGTGTCGACCGGCTTGGGCTCGTCGGCTTCCGGCGTCGCGGCGTCCCCGGTCGGCTGACCGGCGGCGGGGCCGGTGGAGATGTCTTCGATGCCGGGGCGGAGGCGGGCGCTGAGGACGAAGGCGACCACGGCGAGGACGAACAGGATGATCGAGGTCCAGACGTTCAGCCGCAGGCCCAGGAAGTGGTTGACGGTGTCGATGCGCAGGTTCTCGATCCAGGCGCGGCCAAGGGTGTAACCGGCCACGTACAGGAAGAACGCGCGCCCGTGACCCAGCTTGATCCGGCGGCCGACCAGGATCACCAGCGCGATCACGCCGAGGTTCCAGATCGCCTCGTACAGGAACGTCGGGTGGAAGGTGGCGAAGTCGGCGTACCCCTCCGGCCGGTGGGCGGGGTCGATCTCCAGGCCCCACGGCCGGTTCGTCGGCTTGCCGAACAGTTCCTGGTTGAAGTAGTTGCCGAACCGGCCGAGCACCTGGGCCAGCGCGATCCCCGGCGCCATCGCGTCCGCGACCGCCAGGAACGGCACCTTGGCCCGGCGGCAGGCGATCCAGGCACCGAGTGCGCCGAAGCCGACCGCACCCCAGATGCCCAGTCCGCCGTGCCAGATCTTCAGCGCGTCGATCGGGGTGCCGGGGCCGTCACCGAAGTACAGCTCGGCGTCGGTGACGACGTGGTAGATCCGGGCGCCGACCAGGCCGAACGGGATGGCCCAGAACATGATGTCGGCGAGCACGGTCGGCGAACCGCCGCGGGCGACCCAGCGCTTCCGGCCGAGCCAGTAGCCGACGAAGATACCGGCCAGGATGCACAGCGCGTAGGCGCGGATCGGCAGGCCGAGGACGTGCCAGACACCCTGGCTCGGGCTTGGGATGAACGCCGGAACGATCACGGCGGGGATCAGACTAGACATGGCAAGCAGGAACGCTACTCGACCGTCCCGATCGCGGCCAGAAACTCATGGTCACGATGGGGACTCGGTGCGTCAGCGTCCGCACGGCCTCAGCCCGCCGCGACCGCTTCGTCGACGGCCTTCTGCAGGCCCTCGCCGGTGAGGTTGTCAGCGTCCAGTTGCTTGTCGTTGACGTAGACGGTCGGCGTCCCGCTGACACCCCGGTCGTCGGCGGCCTTGGAGACCGAGTCGAGCCAGCTGCCGTAGGTGTTGTCGCGGACCGCCTGCTCGAACTTCGCGTCGTCGATCCCGAGCTGCTTGCCCAGCGAGATCAACTGGTCGGTGGTCCAGGACTTCGAGAAGTCGGCGTACATCTCGTCGGCGTAGCTGAGCGCCTTGCCGTTCGCGGCCGCGGCGGCGAACGCGTTGGCCAGCCGCGGCGAGGCGTCCGGGTTCACGAAGGTCAGCGGCCAGTAGGTGAGCGTGGCGGTGCCGTCCTGGACCAGCTTGTCCACGGTCGCGCCGGTCGCCTCCTCGAACTCCGCGCAGTGCGGGCAGCGGAAGTCCAGGTAGATGTCGATATGCGCCTTGGCGCCTTCCTTGCCGACGGTGACACCCTTGCCGGTCGTGCCCGGTCCCTGGATCACGGTGGGCTCGGGGCGGCCGTTCGAGCTCACCTCGACCTTGGAGTGACTGCGCCAGTACTGCACGCCGACCCCGCCGGCCAGTGCGAGCACCAGCACGATCACCACGACGATCCCGGGCGAGATCCGCCGCTTGTTCTGCTGCAGCAGCGGGTTCACGGGGGTTTTGGTCTTGCTCACGACGCGGTGACTCCTGTCGGGGTGTGTGGATCGGACTCGAGGGCGAACTTGCTCACCGGGCTCAACCACAACCAGGCTGCCAGCAGCAGCAGGCCGACGTCCCGCAGGATCTCCTGCAGGTACTTGGTCTCACCCGGGGCGACCTCTCCACCGCCACCGAAGCAGCCGCAGTCGATCGCCAGACCGCGCGCCCAGGCGGAGGCCACCGCGGCGATGAACACGACCATGAAAACACCCGCGGCCACCGCGGCGGCGCGGACACCGAAACCGACGATCAACAGCAATCCGATCGCGATCTCCAGGAACGGCAGGCCCCAGCCGACCGGCGCCACCAGCGCGGATGGCAGCAGGTCGTACGCCCGGACCGCCTGGGACGCGGTCTCCGGATCCGTCACCTTCAGCGCACCGGCCACCAGCATCACACCGCCGAGCACGAGCCGGGCCACCAGCGAAACCCAGGGAAACCACAGCTGGTGCTTCGCACGGAAAGAGAACTTCACTGGTTGTCCTCCACCAGCTTTCCGAAGTCATGTGCGAGGTCGCCGATGGCGGCGTTCGACAACCACAGCACGTTCGCCTTGTCAGTCTTGCCGAATCCGAGCACCTGCGCGCCGTGGCCGACCTCGTAACCACCGGACGGCAGCTTCTTCATGCCCTCCACCGGTACGCCGACGGCCTTGGCGATGTCCTTGATCTGGACCAGCGACCCGGTCAGCCCCACGAACGACGGATCGAACCGGTCCAGGTACTTACGCATCACCGGCAAGGTGTCACGGGACGGATCGGTGGTGATGAACAGCAACTGCACCTGGTCCCGGACCGAGTCGTCCAACTTGGTCAGCGCGGACGCCACGTCGGCCATCACGGTCGGGCAGACATCGGGGCAGTTGGTGTACCCGAAGAACACCAGCGTGACCGGCTTCTTGGTCGACGTGACCAGGTTGAACTGGTTGCCGGCGGTGTCGGTCAACGTCGCCGCGGGCATCGAGTACGGCCGGTCCAGCGTCGCCCCGCGTAACCCGTTCGGGTCCTGGGTGGTGCGGATGATCGCACCACCGGGGTTGTCCGCCTCTTGTTTGTCCTTGCCGCCGCTGCAGCCCGCGAGGGCGAGCAGAGCCACCGCGGCGAACAGAACGGCCGCGTTCCTGGTTCGACTCACGGCGTGTCTAACGACCGGCGGCGGGGCTGGGTTCCCGTCGGACACCTTCGGCCAGCTCCTCGGTGAGCGCACGAACGGCCGCCGGACTCTCGGCCGCGGCCTTGACCAGTGCCGAGCCGACGATCACCGCGTCCGCGTACGCCGCGATAGCGGCTGCCTGGTCACCGTTCGACACGCCGAGACCGACGCCGACCGGGATTCCGGTCACCGCCTTGGTCCGCTTCACCAGCGGCGGCGCGAGGTCCGACGGCTTCTCCCGGGCCCCGGTGACACCCATCACAGCGGTCGCGTAGACGAAGCCGCGGCAGGCCCCCGTGGTCAGCTTGATCCGTTCGTCGGTGGACGACGGCGAGACCAGGAACACCCGGTCCAGCTCGTTCTTGTCCGCCGCGGCGATCCACTCCGCGCCCTCGTCCGGGATCAGGTCGGGCGTGATCAGCCCCGCTCCCCCGATCCCCGCGAAGTCCGCGGCGAACCGATCCACGCCGTACCGCTCGATCGGGTTCCAGTACGTCATCACCAGCACCGGTACATCGGAGTACGCCGCGACCTTCTCGACCGTGCTCAGGACGTCGCGGGTCCGCAGACCGGCGGCCAGGGCGATCTCGGTGGCGCGCTGGATGGTGACACCGTCCATCACCGGGTCGCTGTACGGCAGGCCGATCTCGAGCACGTCGGCACCACCGTCGACCATCGCCTTGATCGCGTCGATGCCGCCGTCGTACGACGGGAAGCCGGCCGGCAGGTAGCCGACGAGAGCCGCGCGGCCCTCGTCGTTCGCCTTCCGGATCGCGGCCCCGGCCTTGCCCAGGGCAACGAGCTCACTCACGTCCGGCCTCCTTGTCGGCCAGGCCGAACCAGGCAGCGGCCGTGTCCATGTCCTTGTCCCCGCGGCCGGACAGATTGATCAGAATCGTTGCCTCCGGCCCCAATTCCTTGGCGATCTGGAGCGCACCGGAGACCGCGTGCGCCGACTCGATCGCCGGGATGATCCCCTCGGTCCGGGACAGCAGCCGGAACGCCTCCATCGCCTCGGCGTCGGTGATCGGCCGGTACGACGCCCGCCCGGTCTCGGCCAGCCACGCGTGCTCCGGCCCGACACCGGGGTAGTCCAGCCCGGCCGAGATCGAGTGCGACTCGATCGTCTGGCCGTCCTCGTCCTGCAACAGGAACGACCGCGCACCATGCAGTACGCCGACCTGACCCGCGGTGATCGTGGCCGCGTGCCGACCCGTTTCGAACCCGTCACCACCGGGCTCGATGCCGTACAGCTTCACATCCGCGTCCGGGATGAACGCGGCGAACAGGCCGATCGCGTTCGACCCGCCGCCGACGGAGGCAACCGCGGCGTCCGGGAGCTTGCCGAGCAACTCGAGCGACTGCTCCCGGGCCTCGTCGCCGATCCCGCGGACGAAGTCGCGCACCATCGCCGGGAACGGGTGCGAACCGGCCGCCGTACCGAGGATGTAGTGGGTCTTGTCGACGCTGGCGACCCAGTCGCGCAGCGCCTCGTTGATCGCGTCCTTCAGCGTCCGGCTGCCGGTCTTGACCGAGATCACCTCGGCGCCGAGCAGCTTCATCCGGGCCACGTTCAGCGCCTGCCGCTCGGTGTCGACCTCGCCCATGTAGACGACGCACTCGAGGTCCAGGTAGGCGCAGGCGGTCGCGGTCGCGACGCCATGCTGGCCGGCGCCGGTCTCGGCGATCACGCGGGTCTTGCCCATCCGCTTGGTCAGCAGCGCCTGGCCGATCGCATTGCGGATCTTGTGCGCACCGGTGTGGTTCAGGTCCTCGCGCTTCAGCAGGATCCGGGCGCCGGCCACGTCCGACAGCCGGGTCGCGTCGTACAGCAGGCTCGGCGCGCCGACGTACTGGCGCAGCATCCGCTCGAACTCACCGGTGAACGCCGGGTCGGCCATCGCCTCCCGCCACGCCGCGGTGAGCTCGTCGAGCGGCGCGATCAGCGCCTCCGGCATGAACCTGCCGCCGAAACGGCCGAAGTGCCCGAACTGGTCGGGCAGCACAGTACTCATCCGACAGAACCTTCCAACCCGGCACGACGGCGCGGGAGAGTTTCGGCCCCGCGCCGTTTGGACCGGGCGGGATTTCTAGTGCCGCTGCTGGATGGCGGGGTGCGATCCGGCGGCGACGAGGTCGGCGACCGAGGCGCGGGGATCGCGGCCGGTCACCAGGGTTTCACCGACGAGGACGACATCGGCCCCGGCGCGCGCGAACTCGATTACATCATGCGGGCCACGGACCCCGGACTCCGCCACCCGGACCAGGTTGGCCGGGATCGTCGGCGCGACCCGGGCGAAGGTGTCCCGGTCGACCTCGAGGGTCTTCAGGTTCCGGTTGTTCACGCCGATCAGCTGAGCGCCGGCGTCCACCGCACGCCGGGTCTCCTCCTCGTCGTGCACCTCGACCAGCGGGCAGAGGCCGATCGACTGGGCCCGCTCGATCAGCGAGACCAGCGCCTCCTGCTCCAGCGCCGCGACGATCAGCAGGACCATGTCGGCCCCGGCCGCCCGGGCTTCCCAGAGCTGGTAGGAGGAGACGATGAAGTCCTTGCGCAGCACCGGTACGTCGACCCGGCCGCGGACCGCGCGCAGGTCGTCCAGGCTGCCGTTGAACCGGCGCTGCTCGGTCAGTACCGAGATCGCCGCCGCGCCGCCGCCCTCGTACTCCCCGGCCAGCGCGGCCGGGTCGGTGATCTCGGCCAGGTCGCCCTTGGACGGGCTGGACCGCTTCACCTCGGCGATGATCGCGATCCCGTCGCCGCGGAACACCGGCATCGGGTCCTTCGCGTCGGGTTTGCGTTGCGCCTCGAGCTTCAGGTCGTCCAGGCTGATGTGCGCCTGGCGCTCCGCGAGGTCCTCCCGGACCCCGGCGAGGATGTCGTCAAGCACAGTCATTTTCCGGTCCGCCCCTCAGTGCCGGTCGTCGGTCGGGACCCCGAAGCCGAGCAGTTGCATCACCTTACCGGCCAGCGCGCCGACCAGGGCAATCGCGACCGAGATCCAGAACAGCACCCAGTTCGGCCCCAGCACCATCGCGATGGCGCCCACGGTGAAGGCGATCAGCACGATGGTCACGGCGGTCCAGGCCGCCGGGCTGTTGCCGTGCAGGTCGTGAGCCTCCTCGCTCACCTGCGTCACCGGTTGATCCGCCGTCGTATCGTTCATAGTTGGCGCCCACTCCTCATCGTCGTCCCGTCCTATTGTGGCGGTAGCCCGCCGCGATCAGAGAGTCGGGTCCTCCCCGGCGTCGATCGCCTTCCACTGATCGGCCGGTGAGGCGGCCGGATCACGCTCATAACGGGCCGTCGCCCGCCGCCAGCGATGCGCTGTCAGTACGGTGGCCAGCCCCGCCGCGACCAGTGCCACTCCCCCGGCCAGCGCGAACCAGGGAGCCACTCCATTGCTCAGTACGACGCGATCGGTGACAGCCTGACTCAGCTCCGGCCGGATCCTGCTCAGCTCGGCTGCATCGGGCCGCACCTGCAGTGCGACTCCGATCGCGGCGACACCCATCAGCAGCACCAACGCGCCCAGCACGCGGCGCAACGCCGTACCGGCGAGTTTGGTGACGACGATGGCGACCACGCTCGCCAGAGCGAGTGTCACCGGGGCTTTTGTGACCGTGTAGCCGTTGAAGTCGACCACCGGCCGGCCGCTGCCCGGGTCGGCCGACGACCAGGTCAGGTACGCCGACACGGCCAGCAGAGCCAGCGCCACCAGGGCGAGCAGGTCAACCAGTCGCTGCGGCCGCATCAGACCTCACTGAACGTTCCAGCGACTGCGATCGCATTGAGTACGGCGGCCGCCTTGGTCCGGCACTCCGCGTCCTCCGCGGCCGGGTCCGAGTCGGCCACGATGCCCGCACCCGCCTGCACGTACGCCGTCGTACCGCGCAGCACCGCGGTCCGGATCGCGATCGCGGTATCGGCGTCACCGGCGAAGTCGAGGTAGCCGACCACGCCGCCGTACACGCCGCGCCGGGTCACCTCGAGCTTGTCGATGATCTCCATCGCCCGCGGTTTCGGTGCCCCGGACAACGTTCCGGCCGGGAACGCGGCGGTGAGCGCGTCGAACGCGGTCTTGCCGGCCGCCAGCTGCCCGGTGACCGTCGACTCCAGGTGCATCACGTGGCTGTAGCGCCGTACGTCCATGAAGTCGACGACCTCGACGGTGCCAGGTGCGCAGACCCGGCCGACGTCGTTGCGGCCCAGGTCGACCAGCATCAGGTGCTCGGCCCGCTCCTTGGCGTCGGCCCGCAGCTCCTCCTCCAGCGCGTGGTCCTCCTCCGGCGTCGCGCCGCGGCGGCGGGTGCCGGCGATCGGGTGCAGGATCACCTTGTTGTCGGTGACCTTGACCAGGGCCTCGGGGCTGGAGCCGACGATGTCGAACCCGTCCAGGCGGACCAGGTACATGTACGGGCTCGGGTTGGACCGGCGGAGCACCCGGTAGATGTCGAGCGCGGTCGCGGTGGTCTGCAGCTCGAACCGCTGGGAGACGACGATCTGGAACGCCTCGCCGGCCCGGATCTCCTCCTTCGCGTGCTCGACCGCCTGCCGGTATTCGGCGCTGGACCGCTGCCGGTGCGGATCCGGCTCCGCGGCGCGATCGGCGCGGACGACGTACGACGGGGTCGGCTGAGCCAGATCCGCCTCCATCGCGTCGAGCCGCCGGACCGCGTCCGCGTAGGCCTCGTCGACGCGCTCGTCGGAGTCGTCCCAGTTGACCGCGTTCGCGATCAGCCAGATCTCGCCGGTCTCGTGGTCGAGCGCGGCCAGGTCGGTGGCGAACAGGAAGGTCAGCTCGGGCAGGCCGAGGTCGTCGGTCGTTGTGTCCGGCAACCGCTCCAGCCGGCGGACGGCGTCGTACCCGAGGAAGCCGACCATGCCGCCGGTCAGCGGGGGCAGGTCGGGCAGCCGAGGCGTGTGCAGGATCTCCAGCGTCTCCCGGAGCGCCTGCAGCGGGTCACCGTGGTCCGGCAGTCCGACTGGCGGGTGCCCGGTCCACACCGCCTGGCCGTCGCGCTCGGTCAACGTCGCGGCGGACCGCACGCCGATGAAGGAGTAGCGGGACCAGACACCGCCGTTCTCGGCCGATTCGAGCAGAAACGTGCCGACCCGCTCGGCGGCGAGCTTGCCGTACACACCGATCGGCGTCTCGGCATCCGCGAGCAACCGCCGCGTCACCGGGATGACCCGACGATCCTTGGCGTACTCGCGGAAGGTCTCCAGGCTGGGGCTGTTCACAGTGGTTTGGATCTCCAGGCTCACGACGCGACCTCGATCTCGCCGTGCTCGAAGCAGCTGCGGGTTCCGGTGTGGCAGGCCGGACCCTCTTGGTCGACCAGGACGAGCAGGGTGTCGGCATCGCAGTCGACCAGGATCTGCTTGACGTGCTGACGATGGCCGCTGGTCTCGCCCTTCACCCAATACGCCTGCCGGCTGCGGGACCAGAACGTGCTCCGCTTGGTCTCCGCGGTACGGCGTACCGCCTCGGCGTTCATCCAGCCCACCATCAGGACCTCACGCGTGTCGTACTGCTGTACCACCGCCGGGATCAGCCCGGCCGCGTCGAAGGTCAGCTCGTCGATACTCACCTACCCATTGTCGCCGATCACAACTTGTGCTCCGCACACGGTGCGCTGGAATGAACACCGGCGGGGCGGTCCCTGACAAGATGACGACATGACGACGAGTGAGGCGCGGGTCCGGGAACTGTTGCGCGAGCATCCGGTGGTCGACGGGCACAATGACCTGCCGATCGCGTTCTACGAGCTGTGCGGTTACGACCTGGACGCGCACGACCTGAGCGGTTCGGTCCCCCAGGTCGACACTGACCTGCCCCGGCTGCGACTGGGCCACGTGGGTGCCCAGTTCTGGTCGCTCTGGGTGCCGCAGGACGCTGACGCCGTACGACGTACGTTCGAGCAGCTCGACTTCGTCCGGCGACTGGTCGAGCGCTTCCCGGCGGACTTGGAACTGGCGTCCTCGGCGGATGACGTGGAGGCGGCGATCAAGGCCGGCCGGATCGCGTCGCTGATGGGGATGGAGGGCGGCCACTCGATCGGTGAGTCGCTCGGAGTACTGCGGGTGATGCGTGCGCTCGGTGTCCGCTATATGACGCTGACGCACAACAACAACGTGTCGTGGGCGGACTCCGCGACGGACGAGCCGGTGCTGGGCGGGCTGAACGACTTCGGCGAGGACGTCGTCCGGGAGATGAACCGGATCGGCATGCTGGTCGACCTGTCCCACGTCTCCGCGGACACCATGCGGCACGCACTCCGGGTGACGAGCGCGCCGGTGATCTTCAGCCACTCGTCCGCCCGTGCTGTCTGCGACGTACCCCGGAACGCGCCGGACGACGTCCTCGAGACGCTGGCGCAGAACGAGGGCGTCTGCATGGTGACATTCGTGCCGTACTTCGTCTCCCAGGCGTACGTCGACTGGGTCGCCGGCGCCCGCGAGGCCCAGCCGGAGCTGAATCCGCTCAATCCGGCGGACCAAGCCAAACTGGCCGACGGGTACGACGTACCGAAGCCCGAGGTCACGCTCGACGACGTGGTGGAGCACATCGACCATGTCCGCGGGATCGCCGGCGTGGACCACATCGGGATCGGCGGCGACTACGACGGGTGCCCGGAGTTTCCGACCGGGCTCGCCGACGTCGCGTCGTACCCGAAGCTCTTCGAGGCGCTGGCCGACCGCGGCTGGAACGACACCGAACTGGCAAAGCTTGCCAGCGGCAACATCCTGCGGGTCCTCCGGGCCGCGGACGACGTGGCCGGCTAAGCCTCCCGGTACACGTCTCGGGTCTCGGGTAACGGCTCGAACCCGGCCGACTTGTAGGTGGCGACCGCGCCCACGTTGAAGGCCGGCGTGCAGACGACCGCGCTCGACGAACCCAGCTCCCGCAGGGCGCGCGCTGCCGCGACCGTGATCGCTTGACCGTAGCCGTGACCGCGGTGTGCCCGGTGCACGCCCATCGGCTCGATCAGCCCCGGCTTCCCGGGCCCCGCGGACCAGACCGTCACACCGGCGACCGCCTCGCCCTCCGCGTTACGGCCGATCAGACAGCGCGCATCGTCGTACGCCGCCCCGGCCGCCATCGCGTGCCAGCGCTCGTCGGTGAACGTGGACCCGTCGAACGACGCCCGCTGGACCGCGGTCCGCTCAGGCGCCTGCTCCGGCCCGACCACCTCGATCCGGAGACCCGAGTCCGGCACCGGCTCACTGAGATCACGCCGCAGCGGGATCCACGGCTCGTCGAACTGCCATCCGTCCTTGACCAGCAGGTCCCGGACGAGCGATCCCGTCGGCGCCTCGACGTACACCTTGCCCTCGATCAGTACGCCGCGCTCCGGCGCCGACACGTCCTCGACCAACTGCCGCGCCAACTCCTCGTCCCGGTGAGCCGGAGGCGCGATCGCCAACCGCAGTAACTCGGGATCGTCCAGCATCCCGACCGCCAGAACCTCCCCGTCCCGGCTCCACACCCGGGTAGCCGCCGCAGCCTGCTCAGCCCCGAACCGCCAATACCACCCCAAATCCCCCGGATGCAGCTGCACCCCCACCCTGTCCCCCTGCCACTCCCCCAAAACCCCCACCACATCCCCCAACCCCACAACCCCCGGCACACCCATCACAATCGCCATACCCCGATCACACACCACCCCCCCCAACCCCCGCACCCGACTTTCCCCGACCTTGAGAACCCACCGATCATTTTCGCGGGCGATTTATGGTCGGTGGGTTCTCAAGGTCGATGGGTTGTCCACAGGTGGTCGATTGGGGTAGGCGGGCGGGGGCGGTGAGGCGGCAGGGTGGTTTCGTGGATCGATTCGAGCGTGGACTGCGCGATCGGCTGGTGGCGACTGTGCGTACCCCGCAGCGCAGGCAAATCCTGCTCCGGCTCGGTCTGCGGGATGCCGATCTCCGGCGGCTCCTCCGCAAGCATGAGCTGCAGCACCACCACGGGCACTACCTCGATGGGCGCGTGGATGAGGACCTGGCGAAGATCGCCTGTGCACAGGCGATGCACCGCGGCTCGGTCATCAGTCACTTCAGTGCGGCTCGCCTGGCTGAGCTTCGCACCTGGACAGACATCAGACGTCCGTCCACGCCTCCGGCGGACGCGGTCTGGCTGACGAGACCTCCCGCAGCCAAGCGGAATCAGCGGCGCCCCGACGTCGTCGTACGCCGAGCCGGCCTGCCCCTGACTGATCTGTCCCGACACGAAGGGCTGCTCGTCACCACCGCGGCGCGGACCGTCGTTGACCTCGCGCGAGAGTTGCCGCTCCGCGAGGCGATCGTGACGGTCGACCACGCGTTGCGGACCGGTACGTCGTTCGCCGAGTGCGAGGCCGTCCTCGAACGACAGCAGCGGTGGACCGGGGTCCGGCGGGCGCGGTTCACCCTCGCATTCGGTGATCCGAGGTCGGAGTCGGCGCTGGAGTCGATCGCGCGAGCCCTCTTCGCCGCGGCGGCGATACCTCCGCCGGTGCTCCAGGCGCAGTTCTGGGATGGCGTTTGCTGGATGCCCGAACGCGTCGACTTCTGGTGGCCGCAGTTCCGGACCGTCGGAGAGGCCGACGGGCTGGCGAAGTACGAGGGCCGCAGCGCCGAGGAGCGCCGCCGGCTGATGCGCGCCAGCCACCGCCGTGACCAGCGGCTGAGCGACAGAGGCATCGAACTCGTGCATTTCGGCTGGGAGGACGCGGTCGATCGCCGCTCAGACCTACCCGCCCGCCTCCGTGCCGCATTCCACCGAGGCCAGTCCCGCTCCGACGCCCCTCCGACCTGGCGAGCCCCCGACCCCACCCTCTGGCTCCACGCCGCCTGACTCTCCCCGCAAGTCCACCTTAAGAAGCCACCGACCACTTTCGCGGGCGAATTCTGGTTGATGGGTTCTCAAGGTGGGGTTTGGGGATTGGGGTAGGGGGCACGGGGCGGGCTCAGTGATGTCTAGAGGTTGGAGTAGTTGTGCTGACGCTGACCGAGAATGCGACTCTGGTGATCAAGAGCATCACGGGGGTCGAGGGTGCGCCGGAGGGTGCCGGGGTGCGGATCTCGCAGGAGGATCCGGCCAACCCGGCGCTGGCGGTGACGACCACGGAAGCGCCACGACCAGGTGATCAGGTGGTCGAGGAGGCTGGCGCTCGGGTGTTCCTCGAGGAGAACGCCGCGAACGCGCTGGACGACAAGATCCTGGACGCGGCGGTCGACGACAAGGGCGGCGTCGAGTTCCTGCTGGTACCCCAGCCGGGTAACGGGCGGGAGAACGGTGCCGCCCCGACTCCCTGAGTCGACCTGATCGCACGCGCACGGCCGGGATCCGCCCCTTTCCGCGGTCCCGGCCGTCGCGCGTGTCCCAGCCGCACGGCCGGGACCCGCCTCTTTCCGCGATCCCGGCCGTCGTGCGTCCCCTGAAACGTCGCGCGGGTCGTGAGAGCTAGATTGCGGTGCGTTGGGCTATCCAGCTGTTGTGGAGGCGGGTGTAGACGCCGCCGGCGGTGACCAGGTCCGCGTGGGGGCCGCGCTCGACGATTTCGCCGTTGTCGAAGACCAGGACCTCGTCGGCCGCCTCGGCGGTCGACAGCCGGTGCGCGATCGTCACCGAGGTCCGCCCGGCCATCAGCCGCTCGAGCGCCGCGTTGACCCGGACCTCGGTGCCGGGGTCGACCGCCGACGTCGCCTCGTCGAGGACGAGCAGATCGGGGTCGGCGATGTTCGCCCGCACCAGCGCGACCAGCTGACGCTCACCCGCCGACAGCGACTCGCCGCGCTGACCCACGGGCGATTCCAGCCCGTCCGGCAACGACTCCAGCCAGTCCGTCAGACCCAGCGACTCGAACGCGTCCAGCAACTGCGCGTCCGTCACCTCCGGCCGGCCGAAGCGCACGTTCTCCGCCAGCGACGCGTCGAACAGGTACCCGTCCTGCGGCACCATCACGACCCGCTCCCGCAGCGACGCGAACGAGATCTCCCGCGCGTCCACCCCGTCCAGCAGGACGGCGCCCGACGTCGGATCCATCAACCGGGTCAGCAGCTTCGCGAACGTCGTCTTCCCCGAGCCGGTCTCCCCCACCACGGCGACCCGCCGATGCGGTTCCAATCGTACGTCGACATCCCGCAAGACCAGCTCGCCTTCCGGGTAAGCGAAGTCCACGTCCGAGAACTCGACCGAGATCGGCCCGCGCGCCTGCACGACACCCGACTCGCCTGGGTCGACCACATCGGCCGGCGTCGCGATCACCCCGAGCACCCGCCGCCAGCCGGCGAACGCACTCTGAGCGTCCGTCAGCACCTGGGTCGCGATCTGCACCGGGTCCGAGAACAGCGCGACCAGGAACATGAACGCGAGGATCTCCCCCAGCGTGACCTGCCCGTCGACCCCGAGCAGTACGCCCGCCGTCAACACCCCGGCGTTCGCCAGACCGGCCGCCAGACCACCGATCGAGAAGGTCAGACCGGTGATCGCCTGCGCGCGGGTCGCCGTACGGCGATAGTCCTCGATCGAAGCGTCGATCCGCCCCTGGGTGCGCTGCTCGATCGCGTACGCCCGGACCACCTGCGCGCCGACCACCGGCTCGGCGATCGCGGACAGCATCTCGCCGACCTTCGCCCGCACCACGCCGTACGCCGCGGACATCAGCCGCTGCAGGTACTTCAAGCTGGCGAACAGCGGGATGAAGCAGACGAGTACGACGAGCGCGAGCTGCCAGGAGTAGACGAACATCACCACGGTCGCGAGCAGCATCTGCCCGATGCTGACCAGGAAGATGAACCCGCCGAACTGCAGGAACTGCGACACCGTGTCCACGTCCGACGTGACGCGGCTGACCAGCGCGCCACGCCGCTCGGTGCTCTGGGTCAGCACCGGCAGGTCGTGCACGTGCCGGAACGCCTTGATCCGCATCGTCGCCAGGCCGCGCTCTGAGTTGATCGCGAGCCGCACGGTCGTCAGGTACGACGCTCCCGCGGTGACGAGCACGCCGAGCGCACAGACCACGCACATCCACGCGACATACGACATGTTGGGCCCACCCGGACCCGACAGCCCCTTGTCGATCGTCTGCTGAACGGCGATCGGTACGACGATCCGCCCGGCCGTCATCAGCAACGCGAGCAGCCCGGTGATCCACCACCCCTGGGCCAATTCGGGCGACACCCGCACGCCCTGCCGCAGTGTCTCCAGACCACCCGCGTCATCGCCGTGGTCAAGCCGCGAAGTTTCTACCGTACTCACGCGGAAGCTCCTTCCGCGTCCAAGTCGTCTATCTCGGCGGCCAGCTCCGCCTCTTCCTGCCGTCGGGCCGCGTCCTTCTCGTAGGCGTCGACCAATTCGCGATAGGCGGCCGACTTCTGCCGCAGCTCGGTGTGCGTCCCCTGCGCCGCGATCCGGCCCTCGTCCAGGAACACCACCTCGTCCGCGAGCGAGATCGTCGCCTTGCGGTAGGCGATCACCAGCACGGTCGTCGCCGCCTCTGAGCCCTGTACGGCGGACCGCAGCCCGGCCAGGATCCGCGCCTCGACCTGTGGATCGACCGCGCTGGTCGCGTCGTCCAGGATCAGCAACCGTGGTCGTCGTACCAGGGCACGCGCCAGGGCGATTCGTTGCCGTTGGCCACCGGACAGCGTCGCACCGCGCTCGCCGACCTTGGTGTCGAGACCGTCCGGCAGCCCCTTCACGAAGCCGTCGCCCTGAGCGATTCGGAGCGCGTCCCAGACGTCCTCGTCGCTGTAGTCGCCGCCGAGCGTGATGTTCCCGCGGACCGTGTCGTCGAACAGGAACGCGCTCTGCGCCACCAGCGCGACCGAGCCCGCCAGCTCGTCCCGGGCGAGCTCGCGTAGGTCGATCCCGTCGATCTTGACCGCGCCCTCCTCCGGGTCGACCAGCCGGGTCAGCAACGTGGTCAGCGTCGACTTGCCTGCGCCGGTCGGGCCGACCATCGCGACCGTCCGGCCGGGCTCGACGGTGAAGTCCACCCCGGTCAGCACGTCCCGCTCGGGCAGATAGCCGAACCGTACGTCGGACACGTCGAGCCGAGCCGCCTTCGTTGACGTCAGCTGCGCGTCGCCGTACTCCATCCCGCCCTCGGCGGTCAGCACCCGCTGGACGCGGTCCCATCCGACGACGGATCGCGGCAGCTCACCGAGCACCCAGCCGAGGGCCCGGATCGGGAATCCGATCAGCGTGAACAGGAACGCGACCTGGACGACGTCACCGGGATCGGCGGCACCCGATCGGACCCGGCCGACACCGACGAGCAGCACCGCGAGCACGCCCAGCCGGGGCAGGCCGTCGATCACCGGGTCGAAGATGCCGCGGGCCTTGTTCACCGCGATGTTCGCGTCCCGAAGCGCGTACGTCGGGGTGCGGAAGCGCTCGGTCTCGGCGGCCTCCCGGCCCAGCGTCTTCACCACGAGCGCGCCGTCGAAGGACTCGTGCGCGACCTCGGAGACGTCGGCGCGGAGCTGCTGAGCCCGGGTCGCGAGCGGCTGCAGGTAGCGCTGGAAGATCACGTTCGCCACGAACACCAGCGGGAACACCAGGCAGCCGACCAGCGCCAGCCAGAAGTCGGCCATGAACATCGCCGCGATGGCGAAGGCCAGCATCGCGAGCACGCCGATGGCCATCGGCAGCGGAGCGATCACGAACCAGATCGACTCGACGTCCGCGTTGGCGTTCGACAGCAGCATCCCGGTCGGGTGCTTGTGGTGCCACTCGAGCGGGAGCTTCAGGTACTGCCGGGTGACGCGGCGGCGGTACGTCGCCTGCAGCCGGTACTGCATGATGCCGGCCCCGATCCGCCGGCCGACTACACCGATCGCCCGCAGGATCGCGATCCCGAGGAACAACGAGATCACCGACGCGACCGCTCCGAAGGTGGTGTCACCGCTCTCCAGCGCGGGCCGGACCACGTGGTCGGTCGACCACCCGAGCGCCCACCCGTCGGCCACCGTCATCGCGCCGTACAACATGCTCGCCAGCACGGACAGGGCGAAGATCCACGGCTCCTCCCAGATCGCCACCCGCAGGACCGCGAACCCCCGCCGGGTCACGCTCGCCTTGTCAGGGACTTTCGGTGCAGGCACGCGAAACACACTCCAGGGACAGTCAGGTGCATCAACCATGCACAGGCATGACAACGATTGACATTCTGCCATTCCACACCGACAACTACGATCGAGTTGTGGACTACAGCCGGGTGGAACGACTTGCTCTGTGTGATCTCTTCGACGAGCTCGGGCCGGACCAGCCGACGCTGTGCGAGGGCTGGACGACGTACGACCTGGCCGTGCACCTGTACGTCCGGGAGTCCGATCCGATGGCCGGGCCGGGCATCGTGATCTCGGCGCTGTCGGACACCACCGACAAGCGGATGGCCCGGGTCAAGGCGCAGTACAGCTTCACCGAGGTCGTCGACAAGGTCCGCACCGGGCCGCCGACGTTCTCGATCTACTCGCTGCCGAAGTTCGGTCACCAGCTGAACACGACCGAGTACTTCGTCCACCACGAGGACGTCCGCCGGGCCCAGCCGTCGTACGACGTCCGCACTCTCCCGGCCGGGCAGCAGGCCGGGCTGTGGAAGGCGGTCCGGCTGGCCGGCAAGTCCATGACCCGGAAGGCGCCGAGCGGTCTGGTCCTGCGGTTGCCGGACGGTACGACGTCGGTCGCGAAGAAGCCCACCGAGTTGGGTTCGGTGACGGTGACGGGCGAGCCGGGAGAACTCGTGCTGTTCTGCTTCGGCCGGCAGCAGGTGGCCGACGTACAACTCGAAGGCGATGCGGAGACGATCGAGCGGCTCCGCAGCGCGTCATTCGGAGTCTGAGGCGCGCTTCTTCCGGCGCCAGCGCTGGATCAGGCTGCTCACCACAGTCGTGAGGAACACGAGCACGATCGCTGCGACGACGCCCTGCCACGGCTCGTCGAACAGCGCGTACCCGAGCAGGCCGATCGCCATGTAGACCGCGGCCCACAGCGACGACGCGGTCAGATCCACCAGGGCGAACCGCTCCCACCGGTAGCCGGCAAGCCCGGCCGCGAGCAGCACCGGCACCCGCCCACCCGGGATCAGCCGCGACGTCAGCAGCACACTGATCTCGTGCTCGGCCAATCGGTCCCGTAGCAGGTCCAGTGACGCGTTGTCGCGCAACCAACCGATCCGCTTCGCCAACCGCTCCCCGCCGAAACGGCAGCCGGCGTACACGATCAGGTCCCCGACATACGCGCCGCCTGCACCCGCGATCAGTACGCCGACCAACCCGATCGGACTGCTGTGCGACGCGAGTACGGCGCCGGCGGACACAGCCGCACCAGTCGGCAGCACCGGCAGTACGGCGCCCAGCAGCACAGCACCCGCGAGCGCGAACAAGTACCAAAGGTCGAAGTGGGTCTCACCGGTCATGGCGCCACCACCTCGGTCGACTCGCCAGGCACCAGGACTTCCACCTTCACCGCGGGATCCAACTCGGCCATCGCGGTCTTGAACCTGTCCCCCGGTGGCAGGAACAGCTCTGGCTTCAGCCAATCGCACCCGATCGGCCAGAACGTCCCGAAATGTACCGGTATCGCCACCCGGGCCCCGACGAGCCGAACCGCGTCTGCCGCCCGTTCCGGATCCAGGTGCCCGGGACCGAGCGACGGCCCCCACCCGCCGACCGGCACCAGCGCCAGGTCGACCGGGCCGGCTTCCGCGCCCAGGTCGTCGTACAGGTCAGTGTCGCCTGCGAACCAGACACTCGGCGAGCCCTCGACGCGGTACCCGAGAGCCGGCCCGCTGTACGACGACCACGGCAGCCGACGGCCGTCGTGATGGGCCGTGATCGCGGTGATGTCAAGCGCGCCGATCCGCACCTGGTTGCCCGGGGCAACCTCGATGCAGCGGTCCGCGATCTCGGCACCGCAGTCCTGCTGGATCAGTCGGGCCGCACCCCGCGGCACGACCAAAGCAGCGCCCGGCGCAACCAACGGGATCGACGTCAGGTGCAGGTGATCGGCATGCATGTGTGAGATCAGTACGGCGTCGCACTCGGACGCGGCGGGCAGCGGGGCCGGTCCGCGGCGGCGGCGCAGATGCGCGATGCGGGAGGTGAGTACGGGGTCGGTGAGCAGCCGCGTGCCGTTCTCCTCGATGGTGGTGGTGGCGTGCCCCCACCAGGTGATCCGCACGCGTCAGGCCTCCACACTCGTCTCGACCCCGGGAACAGATGCAGGCCGGAGGTCCTTGCGTTGGCCCAGGTGTTCGAGCCAGCTGATCAGCAGCGCGTGGACCGCGTCGGAGCCTACGGGAGGCTTGTCGACCGTCCAACGACTCGGGTGCACCAGGACCGCCTCGGTCTGCCAGCCACCGATGCCGCCGTGGCACCCGACCAGCTCCTCGAACGCCGCCACCTCGTGGGTGTAGTCGTCCAGCCGGCTGATCACCACGATGTCCCCGTTGTGCGGCATCTCCGCCTGACGCAGCATCGACGCGGCCGCGAACGGGCCGTACGGCGTCAACGGGTCGTCCCCCTCGATCCGGCCGGTCTTCAGCACGTGCACACCGGCCCGGCCGATCGCGACCGGCCCCTCGGCCAGTGTGTCGACCACCACGAAGCCGACGCCCGGGTGGGTCGCCAGGCCGGGGATCAGCTTCGGGTGCAGCAGCTCGATCTCCTCCAGCGGCACCCGGCCCGGCGTGGTCGCCAGGTAGATCAGCGCCAGGTTGCCCGAGGACGTCACCACCATCTGCTCGTCGGCGGCGACCTCCGGCTCGCAGTCCTTCGGGCCGAGCTCCACCTCGCCACTCCTGGCCTTGCCGTGCAGCGCCTTCCGGGTAACCGATCCGGCCACACCGCGGCGCAGGCTGAGCTCGGTCAGGAACGCGTTCACCGGACCCCAGCCCTCGGTCCTGCCGACCGCGGCCACCGGCTCCTTGGTGGTGTCGACCAGGTCGTCGACCACTTCGGTCAGGGTCCGGCCGTACCGCTGGAAGAAAGTCGCCCCCTGGCTCTGGCCGTGGTCGGACAGGACGACGATCTCGTACGAGTGCGGCAGGATGTCGATGATCCGCTGCAGCGCACCGAGGACGCGGTCCAGCCCTTCCAGGGTCTGCAGCGACTCCGCCCGGGTCGGGCCGGCGTGGTGCGCGACCTCGTCGTAGTCGACGAAGTCGCAGTAGATCACCGGCGTGCCTTTGACCAGTTCGTCGGTGATCAGCGAGACGTTCAGGTCGCGGAGCAGCACGTTCGAGATCGCGCGCAGGACGATATAGGCGCCGCCGCGCTTGACCCGCGGAACCAGGTGCCGGACCCGCTGGCGCCGGGCCTGGTGCAGCTCCTTCACCATCTCGGCCACGCACAGCACCAGCCCGCGGGCGGCACCCTGCGGACTGGAGAAGAATCGGACGTACCCGCGGCTGCGGTGGCTTGGCAGCGAGGCCCGGCTGAAGACCAGCTCGCACCGCTGCGCGTCGCCGGACCAGTTGTTGCTGATGCTGACCCCGCCGTCGGCCAGCAGGCCGCGCCCGGTCGACATCCGGTCCTCGATCTCGGCGGCGTCCCGGCCCCGGTTGGTCACCATCACCCGGGCGGTCTCCTTCTCGTACCACCGGAACGCCGGGATCTGCCGCGAGCCGCCGTGCAGGATGCCGGCCTGGCTGGCCGGAGTCGTCGACGGTACGCCGGTATGCCAGCCGACCATCGAGTGTCTGCCGTCCCGGATCCAGCCGCCCAGGTTCGGCAGGTTGCCGGCCAGCACCATCCAGTTCAGCAGCGGCTCGGACAGGCCGTCGATCTGGATGATCAGCATCCCGGTCTTCGGCGCCGGCGTGATCTTGCGGGCCCGCCGGTGCACGACCCGCATGACCTCGGCGACGTACGCGTCGTCACTGCCGGCGTACGCGACCCAGCCGACGAACGCGCTCACGAACGACATCACGATCGCGACCAGCAGCGCAGCCTCGGGGCCGCCGTGCAGGTTGATCCCGGGATCTACAGTGATGCCGAGATAGACGACGCCGAACTGGGACAGCAGCCCGCCGATCAGGACGCCGACCGAGCCGATCAGGATCGCGATCCCGGCCAGCACCCAGCGCATCAGCATGCTGAAAACGGCCAGCAGCACGACCAGCCGCAGGATCGGCAGCCGGCCGTCGCTGCTGATCTGGGGCAGCGTCCAGAACGTGATGATGAGCGAGATCAGCGAGGCCAGGCCGCCGAACAGCATCGCCTGGAGTCCCCGGCCGGTACGACGACGCAGGTCCAGCCAGACCGGGCGTCGCCGCCGCCGGTCCCCGGACATCTGTTCAGGTGGTTTGGCCATCTCCTGCTTCGTGCTCCCCGTCAATGCTGTTGTGCTGTACCGAGGGTACGAGGCATCGTCCAGCACCAATGCATCGCGCCACGCATCAAGCGGGAGGATCCCGGGTCATCCCTGACCCGTCACTGAGCTCCAGGTGGTCCCTTTATTGCAGTTCCAGGTAGTCGACCTCCGCGTACAGGTCGCCCTTCGTCAGGCGGATCGTGTTCCAGCCGGCATTCAACGTGACCGAGACCGAGCTCTGCCGCCAGTTGTCCCAGCCGGTGACCGGGTAGCCGACCACTCCCTGGTTGTTGCCATTGACAACGAGTCCGTGGCTGGCGGCGGCGCCCGAGCCGTTCGCGTACCCGACGTGCAGGGTGTAACCGCCCGCGACCGGCGCGAACACCGTGTTCTCCACCCAGGAGTCGGCGTAGTCGATGTACGCGACCACCTTCCCGTCCGAGGCCCCGGCCGCGTTCGACCGTACGACGCAGTGGTTCAGCGTCCCCCGCTCGGCCTCGTACCGGACCCGGCTGCCGCGGACCACCGGATAGTCGTTGGCCCAGCCGACGTCGGCGACGTACAGATGCCGCGAGTTTCCGACCCAGCCGTGCACGAAGACCTTGTTCCCGACGAAGTCCGCGCCACCCGGCCCGCAGATGTGGTTGTCGAAGGTGCCGGTCGCCATCAGCGGGCGGAAGGCGGTCGTCCACGGTCCGCTAAGCGAAGGCGCCGTCGCGTACGACGTCAGGTAGTTGCAGTCCGTGTAGCCGCCGCTCGAGTAGAACAGCACGTACTGGCTGCCACGCTGGACCAGGTCCGGCGCCTCGATGACTCCGCTCGCCGTGAGCAGGGCCGAGTTGCCGCCGACCAGGGTCGTGCCGTTGTTCGCCGTACGCGTGAGCCAGAGGGTGGACGGCTGGCCGATCGCGTTGCCGTCGTTCTTCCAGAGCAGGTAGCGGGTGCCGTCGTTGCCGACGAAGGTGTTCGCGTCGATCGCGCCGCCGAGGTTGAGCGGGCAGATCAGCGGCTGGCTGCCGATCGGGGTGAACGGGCCGAGTGGCGAGGTCGCGGTGGCGACGCCGATGCACTGTCGGCCGGACGACTTGTGCCAGGCGGTGTAGGTGAGGGTGTAGGTGCCGTCCGGGTTCGGGGAGACGTCCGGTGCCCAGGTACGGCCCGATTGCGCCCAGCTCGACGACGGTCCGCCGGGCATCGCGTCGCCGCGGATCGTCCAGGGTCCGTTCGGGCTTGGGGCGGTCGCGGTCGGCACGTGGCCGCGGCCGTTGTTGGTCGAGTACGCGTACCAGGTGCCGTTCTGCTCGAACACGTCCGGATCCGGGAAGTCCTCCCCGATGATCTGGGCCGGGAACACGGCCGCGGTGGTGGCCGCGTGCACTGGCGGTGACAGGAAGGTGGAAAGGCCGAGCACGACCAGGAGAGCCGTCAGAAGCCGTCGCATGGGGACTCCTCAGGTGGGGCGGATACCTGTGCCGAGCAGTTTTCCATCGATTCACCTGGATGGCGAGAGATCAATCGCGCCGATCACTGGACCCAGGGTGATTCGGGGTGGAGACTCCCGCTAGTTGGTTTCCGCCTGGGTTGAGGGGAGTTCTCGTGAGGTATTTACCGAGAGTGTCGGGGCGTGGGGTGATCACCGCGGTAGCCGTCCTGGCGACGGCCGCCGGCGGGGTGGCGATTCAGTCGGGTACGGCACCGACCGCCGTACAAGCGACGCCTCTTCAGACGCAGCTGGACACGCTGCTGAACGACAGCCGCTACAACGGCTCACAGGTCGCGCTGGTGGTCCGGGACGCGACGACCGGCGAGACGCTCTATGACCGGAACGGCGGCCAACGGATGCTGCCCGCATCGAACACCAAGCTCTTCTCCTCGACCGCCGCGATGCACACCCTCGGCCCGTCGTACCGCTTCCACACCGACGTCCTCGCGACCGGCCCGGTCCATCGCGGCAGCTTGCTCGGAAACCTTTACCTCAAGGGGTACGGCGACCCGACCGCACTCGAGTCCGATTACGCCGGACTCGCCAAGCAGCTCGCCGACTCGGGGGTTCGTCGGATTGTCGGCAATCTGATCGCAGACGATACGTACTTCGACAATGTCCGGCTCGGTGACAGCTGGGCCTGGGACGACGAGCCGTTCTACTACTCGGCCCAGATCTCCGCCCTCACGCTCGCCCCGGACACCGACTACGACTCCGGTACGGCGATCGTCGAAAGCCTGCCCGGCGCGTCGGTCGGAGCACCTGTGCAGCTCACGCTGGTCCCGGCGAACGGCGTACTCAAACTGGTCAGCACGGCCAAGACCGGCGCGGCCGGGTCGGCGAACACGCTGAGCATCGAGCGCGAGCACGGCACCAACATCGTCCGGGTGACCGGATCGGTGCCGCTCGGCGCGACGGTCAGCCAGGAATGGGTGACGGTGTGGGAGCCGGAGCTTTATGCCGCCGATGTTTTCCGGCGCGCGCTCGCGGCACAGGGCATCAGCGTCGTCGGGACGATCAAGAACGAGGCCTCCCCCGCCAACGCCCGCGTGCTCGCCCGGGACGAGTCGATGACAGTCGGCGAACTGATGAACCCGTTCCTCAAGCTCTCCAACAACATGCACGCCGAGACGCTGGTCAAAGCGATGGGCGCGGTAGCCGAGGCCGAGGGCAGCTGGTCCGCCGGCCTGGGCGTGGTCACCGACTACGCGCAAAGCGTCGGCGTCGCCACCAGCACGATCCGGCTGTCCGACGGCTCCGGCCTGTCCCGCAAGGTCAACGTCACCGCGGACAGCATCACCGACCTACTGATCGGCGTCCAGAAAGAGCCGTGGTGGCAGCAGTGGTACGACGCTCTGCCGATCGCAGGCAACGCGGACCGCTTCACCGGCGGAACCCTCCGCAACCGGATGCGTAACACCCCGGCCGCCAACAACCTCCACGGCAAGACCGGCTCCCTCACCGGCGTCACGTCCCTGTCCGGCTACGTCACCACCGCCGACGGCCGCAAACTCGCCTTCGCCATGATCAGCAACAACTACCTGGTCAGCCCCCGCTCCATCGAAGACGCAGTCGGCGTCACCCTCGCCTCCTGGTCCGACCAGGCTCCCGTCGCCGCCGCCAACACCCTCCGAACCACCGAGACCACCTGCGATCTCGAGTGGGACAAAGCCTGCTAAACGGTTCGACAGCACGGCGGTCGTTCACCACGATGTCTGAATGACCGCCGCACTGCCGGAGACCTACACCGTCCGCCCGATGCGGGTGGATGATGCCACGCTGATCGCCGAGCGGAGTGGGGCTTACACGAGCGCGCTGCTGGGGTTCGCGAAGTTCAGTGTGGAGGATGTGGCGAATTATCTGCGGGATCCCGGGTTCCGCCCGGAGACCGACGGGTGGGTTGTCTTCGATGCCGACAGGGCGTTTGCCGGGTCCGCGACGGCGGCGGTGAACAGTGATGGGACGCGGGTGAATCTCGAGGTGTTGAGCGAGATCCCGGCGGTGGCGGAATTCCTGCTGGATCGTGCGATCGAACGGGCGAAGGAGGCCGGACACGGCGAGGTAGTGCTGAGTGTCGGCGTGATCCGGCAGGACGAGTACCTGGCGGAGATCGTGGCCGGAAAGGGCTTCGCGATCGGTCCGTCGGTCCAGCGAATGCGCATCAGGTTCGACGGTGCGGTCGAGCGGCCGGCGGTCCCGCCCGGAGCAGTCGTACGGCGCGGGGCCTTCGACGACTCCGGTCGCCGCGCGGCGCACGCCGTACTGGTGGAGGCCTTCAGCGCGCAGCCGGGAGCGGATCCGCGCCCATACGACGAGTGGGCCGCATCACGGGAGAGCCGGTCGACCTTCGACTGGTCACAACTCACCACGGTCGAACTCGACGGCCGGGCCGTCGCCGTCAGCGAGTGCAACGACAACTTCGTCAGCACCGACAACTGCGGCTACATCGGCCGACTGGCCGTCGTACCAGAGGCACGCGGCAAGGGTCTCGCGAAGTTCCTCCTGTACGACGCTTTCGCCACCGACGCCGCAGCAGGCCGAGCCGGCACCATGCTCCACGTCGACACCTCCAACCCAACCCCGGCCCTCAACCTCTACACCACCGTCGGCCTGCGCCCAGACCTGATCAGCGACATCTGGCGCCGCACCCTCCGGGTCTGATCCGCAGCTGGGTGATGTCGGGGCGCGGCGCCGGGCTGCTTTACCTTGACCACCTTCTGGGGACCCCGGACATCTGATCGGATGTCCGAGATCCCCACACGGTGCACGAGGTTCGAGGTCCCGCAGTGGCTGACCACCATGCGGGCGGCGCGGTCCGGATGCCGGGATCCCGTAGTCCGATCGGTCCGGCACCTCGAGGTTGCCCACTCGGGTTGGGGGTTGCCCACCGAGATTCCGAGTGGGCAACGCCCAAGCTCAGGGGGCAACCCCTCAACTCCGGTGAGCGCGGTCGGGCGGTGCGGTGGGAGGTGTAGACGTCCTCGCCGGGGCGGTCGCGGTCCGCCCCGGCGAGGCGTCAGTTCAGGAGGGTTCGGTGGCCGGTGGTGCCGGCGTAGACCTTGCGGCCGTCGAGTGGGGTGCGGAGGTCCAGGTGGACCGCGGTCGGGGTCTCGGCCGGCTTGACGCATTGGCGGCCCTCGTTCTGATCCGGGCCGACGACATAGCGGTACGCCGCGATCCGGACCGTCGAGGAGTCCTGCGCCAGGATGCGTACTACGGTGTTCGGCAGACACGCCTCGGCGACGTACGCATCGCGCGGCACCTCGACGATCAGCATTGACGGGCGTTGCGGGTCGAGCTTCACCGACGACACCGTCGTCTCCCCCTCCAGCACCAGCAACGTCGTACCAACCTTGAACTGCGCGGGTGGCGGACCGTCATCCAGATAGCCCGGCGTCGGTGTCGTGGTCACCTCGGCCGGCTCCTGCTCGGCCCGGGGCAAGTCGACCGTCGCGACGACCGCGCCTACGACGGCGATCACCGCCGCCGCGGTCGCCAGCACGTTGCGCCGCCGACGCCGTGCCCGGACCGCCCGCTCGACGTACTCGAACGGCGGAGCCTCTTCCGGCGTCTGCTCGTCGACGTACTCAACCAACACCTCACGCATGGTCAGACACCTCCTTGACGTCCAGCAGTGGAGCCAACGCCTGACGTGCCCGCGCAAGTCGCGATTTCACCGTGCCAGGCGCCAGTTGCAGTTCCTCGGCGATCTGCTCGATCGGCAGATCCATGACGTGATGCAGTACGACGACCGCCCGCTGCGCCGGCGTGATCCGGGCCAGCGCAGCCGCCACATCCAGCGCGTCCCCATCCGGCCCGCGGACGTCGACCGGCCGACCCCTCAGCTTCGCCAGGGCACGCGTCGCGACCTGCTGTCGTCGCAACCGGCTCACCAGCGTCCGTACGGCGACCGCCCGCACCCAGGCCTCCGGGTCGTCATACCGGCGGATGGAGTCCCAGCGGCTGAGCAGCTTCACGTACGCGTCCTGCGCGACCTCCTCGGCATCCGCGCGGGAACCCCCGATGGACACCAGGACGCCGATCAGCCGCGGCCAGGTCCGCCGGTACAGCGCAGCCACGTCCGCCGCCGGATCGCCGTCGTACTCCTGCACGCTCACCCCTCCCCACCGGCCGTCACACCGCTAACACGCGCGACCACCACACCCGGTTCCATCCCGGTCCGAAGAAGTTTTCCCCGCCGCCCGCCCGAGCGGTAGAGCTTGCCCCAAGGAGATCTGAGAGATTACTCTCGAAACATGTCTCTCAGAAATCCGTACGGCGACTTCGAGATCACCGACCCGCAGGCGATGCGGGCCCTGGCGCATCCGGTCCGGCTGGCCGCGCTCAGCTGGTTGCAGAAGAACGGCCCGGCGACGGCGACCCAGCTGTCCGAGCACGTGGGCGCGTCGCCGTCGGTCACCAGCTGGCACCTGCGTCACCTGGCGAACTTCGGCCTGGTCGTCGACGAGCAGCCGCCGGACGCGGACAAGCGGCAGCGCTGGTGGCGAGCGGTGGCCCGCGGATTCCGGTACGAGATGCCGGACACCGCCGAGGGCAGGGAGGCCGGCCGGCTGCTCCGCGCCGAGATGATGAACCAGGCGCTCGAGTCCGCCCAGCAGTGGCTGGTCGAAACCGAACCAGAGCTCGACCCCGAGTGGAGCCGCCTGGCCGGCTCGGCGAACACCCGGCTGGTTCTCACCGTCGCCGAGGCCGAGGCGGTCGAGGACGCCATCGAGCAACTCCTCGCGCCCTACGTCCAGCGGGGCGAGGAGGGCGCACCCGCGGACGCCCGCGCGATCCGCCACATCCGCATGTCTTTGCCCGAAGCAACAAACTGAGCTGGGGGGAACATCCGACCGTGAAGACTCTTTCCGCCACGAGTCTCTGGCGTGACCGGCAGTTCCGGACCTTCTGGTCCGCGCAAACCGTCTCCGAATTCGGCGACCGGGTCACCGAGCTGGCTCTGCCGCTGATCGCCGTACTGCTGCTGGACGCGTCACCCGCTCAGGTCGGGTTCCTGACCGCCGCGGTCTGGCTGCCGAACATCGCGTCACTGTTCATCGGTACGTGGGTCGACCACCGGCCGGACAAACGCCCGCTGATGATCGCGGCCGACCTCGCTCGGGCGGGCCTCTTGCTCTCGCTCCCAGTGGCGTTCTGGCTGGACATGCTGACCCTCGGCCATCTCTACGTGATCGCCATCCTGGCCGGGACCGCCGACGTCCTGTTCGGTACGTCGTACGCGTCGTTCTTCGTCCGCCTGGTATCGCGCGACCAGTTCCTCGAGGCGAACAGCAAGCTCTCCGCGACCCGGTCCATCTCGTTCATGGGCGGCCCGGCGATCGCCGGTGGACTCGTGCAGTGGCTGACGGCGCCGCTCGCGATCGTGGTGGACGCGCTGTCGTTTCTGGCGTCGGCATTCCAGCTGAGCCGACTCAAGACGCCTCCTGGCGAGCCCGAGGAGTCGACCGAGCCGCTGCTCTACCGTGCCCGCGCCGGGATGCACTACTTGCTGCACCACCCGTATCTGCGCAGCAGTCTTGGCTGCGCGACGACGGTCAACTTCTTCAATCTGATCAGCATGGCGCTGCTCGTGCTGTTCGCCAGCCGCAACCTCGAACTGTCCGCCGGGACGATCGGCCTGGCCTTCGGGATCGGCGCGTCCGGCGGCCTGCTCGGCGCGCTCGCCGCGTCGCCGTTGAGCCGGATCTTCGGCGCCGGGCCGGTGATCGCGGCCGGTTCGATCATCTTCCCCGGGTCGGTTGCGATCGCCGCACTCGCTGATGGTCCGACGTGGGTCAAGGCCACCGCGCTGGCCGCGGCCGAGTTCATCGGGGCGTTCGCGGTGATGTGCTTCGACGTACCGCTCAACTCGCTGCAGGCCGCGGTCACGCACGACCACATGCGGAGCCGGGTCGCTGGCGCGTTCAGCAGTATCAACTACGGCGTCCGACCACTCGGCGCGATCGTCGGTGGTTTCCTCGGTACCTGGATCGGCGTCCGGGAGACCTTGTTCGTCTCCGCGGCCGGCGGTTTGCTCGCCGTACTGTGGCTGCTCCGCTCCCCCATCATCCGCACCCGCGACCTCGACGGCCTGCAGCCGCCGGAGCTCTAGTCGTCCTCCTGTGGTCCGTCCCCGCCCACCACGACGGCGGCACAGGTCACCGAGGCGGCTACGGTTCGCGAGTTGGCCGCAGGGCGACTGCTATAAGCGCAATGCGTACCGACGAACGGGTAGTGGTCGAGTCGGGTGACGGCGACCGACGACATTCGGGCGGAGGGTGGACAGAACCGCCGGTTCCGATCCGACTACTACCCGTCCTTCGGTACGTTCAGCGGTCGGGATCCCAGTGCATAGTCGGCCTGTATCAGCTACCGGTTTGCGACGCGGCTCACCGAAAAGAGTCTGCTGGCACCGAGGTGGCCTCGCGCGCCGCCCCATCACCGGGGCCCGCCAGCCAACTGCGCTCTAGTCGTCCTCCTCCACTATTGCGACCGTCCGGCGGAGTGGGACCTCCTTGATGAAGAGCACGGCGATCAGGCTGACCACCGCACACGCGGCCGCGATCAGGAAGATCCGGCCGGTCGCATCGCCGTACGACTGCCGCACCAACTCCGCCAACTGCGGCGGCAGATGACCGACATCAAGCAGACTCGTGCTCCCGGAACCGCCCTCCTGCAGCTTCCGTGCAGCTTCGGCGCCACCCGGACCGGCGAGCAAGCCCTGGACGATCAGGTCCTTGACCCGAATCGCGAGCACAGCGCCCAGGACCGACACTCCAACGGCGCCACCCAGGCTGCGGAAGAACGAGACCGTCGCACTCGATGCACCGATCTCACTGACATCCACAGTGTTCTGTACGGCGAGCACCAGGTTCTGCATCGTCATACCCATGCCCAGCCCCATCGCCAGCATGCCGATGCCGACGTACCAATACGGCGTGGTGTGGTCGATCGTGCCGAGGACCACCAGGCCGCCGACCAGAAGGATGCCACCGGCAACCAAGTACCGCTTCCACTTGCCGAACCGGGTGATCATCTGACCGGAACCGACCGACCCGAAGAACGACCCGAGCATCATCGGGATGGTCAGCAGGCCGGCCTCGGTCGGGCTGTACCCGCGGGCCACCTGGAAGTACTGACCGAGGAACAGCGCACTGCCGAACATCGCGACGCCGACCGCGAGGCTGGCCACGATCGCCAGGGCCGTGGTGCGCTGCTTGACCACCTTCAGCGGGACCAACGGCTCCGCGACGCGGTTCTCGACCACGACGGCCAGGATGCCGAACAGCAGGGTGCCACCGACGAACAGCGCCGACTGCCAGGACATCCAGGCGAAGTCGTGACCGGCGAAGGTGACCCAGATCAGCGGCAGGCTGGCCGCGATGCTGATCAGTACGGCGCCCAGGTAGTCGATCCGGACCTGACGCTTGATCAGCGGCAGGTGCAGGTACCTCTGCAGGATCACCAGGCTGATCACGGCCAACGGGACGCACACGTAGAAGCACCAGCGCCAGCCGAGCCACGAGGTGTCGACGATGACGCCACCGATCAGTGGACCACTCACGGTCGCGACGGCCATCACCGCACCCATGTAGCCGGAGTACCGGCCGCGGCTGCGGGGCGGGATCGCGGCGCCGATGATCGCCTGCGCCAACGCCATCAGACCGCCCATCGCGAGGCCCTGCAGAACACGGGCGCCGATCAGGAACGGCACGTTGTGCGCCAGGCCGGCCAGCGCCGACCCGACCACGAACAGCGAGATCGCCAGCTGCACCAGCAGCTTCTTGCTCATCAGATCGGCGAGCTTGCCCCAGATCGGAGTGGACACCGTGGTGGCCAGCAGGCTCGCGGTCAGCACCCAGGTGTACTGCGTCTGGGAGCCTTCGAGGTCGGCGATGATCGTCGGCAGGGCATTGCTGACGATCGTGGAGCTCAGCATCGCGGTGAACAGCGCGGCGAGCAGGCCGATCAGGATCTCGAGGATCTCGCGGTGGGTGAGTTCCGGCGCGGTGGGCAGTTCCTGCCGGGTCTCAGTGACAGTCATCAGTCTCCAGTCGAAGGGATGGTGCGTCGCTTGGTGACCTCGGTGATGGCGTGCGCGATCCGCTGCATCGTGTCAGCGGCCGCGAGAAGCGCATCGTCGTCGAGGTCCGACAGGGCGGCGCGAAGACGCTCGGTATAGGACGCATAGAGAGCCTCGAGCTGTGCCTTGCCACGCGGCGCCAGGCTGACCAGCCCGACCCGTGCATCGGCCGGATCCGGCCGGCGGCTCACCAGGCCGCCGGCCTCCAGCACGGTCAGCTGCCGGCTCACCACCGACGCGTCCACACCGAGCTTGGCGGCGAGCTCACCGCCGCGTTGCTCACCGTCCTTCAGCAGAACCTTGAGCACACTCGCATCGGCCCGCCGCAGTCCGACGTCGTACGCCAGATGCCGGTGGTCGACGCACCGCACGGCCCGGATCAGCGCACTGACTCCCTCGAGGAGCTCCTGGGCCGGCGCGTCCCGCTCCACCCCCGGAACAAGGGGATCCTGAGCTAGTTGCATAATCCAACTATATTCATAAATAGTTGGTTTCTGCAACCATGTTCGCGCACCGACCGTTGGCGATCACGGAGAGTGCAGGCCGTTGAGGAACTCACCAGTTTCGGTGACGGACCGTCTATCATCGCGGGAGGGGGCGCACTGTGGGGGCGGTGCACCGAGGTCCAGGGAGCGACTGAGGTGGGGGCCAATGAAGGCCACCGAAATCGAGCAAGGCCGGTTCGAGCCGACCGTCTTCGGCGCGGTACGGCGCTATCGGGTGATGGTCCTGGTCATCACGGTCTTGATGGCCGCGGGGGCAGTGGGCTACTCGTTGGTGCAAACCGAGGTCTTCCGGGCCACCGCGACGATCACGGTGCCGCAGACCACACTGGCGCAGGACGAATCCCGCAACCAATACTTCGACAGTCAAGTGCTCCTCATGCAGTCCCAGGAGGTCGCCGACCGCGCGGCCCGCATCGCCAATGCGGCCCTCAACCACAACTTGCTGTCCCGCCACGACTTCGCCGGCGAAGGCAGATCGCTGGAGATCACTCCGCCGGAGCAGTCCACGCCGGGCGCCTTCGGCTCCAGCATCGTCACCGTGTCGTTCACCTGGCCGAGTTCCAGGGTGGCTCAGACCGGTGTCAACGCGGCGCTCCAAGCCTTCGACGACGCACGCTCCGCCGAAATCGCCGCTCAGGGCGCGGCCGCGGTCGCCGCTGTGGAGCGGGCCATCCAGGACGACAGGACCCAAGGCCAGCGGGCCGACCTACTGGACCAGCGGACGCAGACCCTGGTCAACTTGCAGTTGGACCTGGCGACTCATCCGACCGTGGCCTGGGCCTCCGAACCGCAGGTGCCGATCAACGGCAACTCGAAGCGAGCTGGTGCCATCGGGTTGATGGCCGGGCTCGTCCTGGGTGCCGGGCTGGCCTATGCGCGGGCGAGCCGGCACCGGCGCCTCGGCGATCGGCTCGATCCGGTCGCGATCTACGACGCGCCGCTCATCGCCGACATCCCGCCGGCAGGTGCGAGCCGGATCCTTCCCGGCCCCCCGACGGCCACCGATCCGCTGCCGATGGCTGCTGATCCACAGTCGCCGAGCGCCGAGGCGTTCCGGTTCACCGCGGGATCGCTCGAGCGGATTCGTGCCGTCCGCGACGACCGGATGGCCGTCGTCTTCGTCTCGGCGGACACCGGTGCGGACAGAAGTGCGGTGGTAGCCAACGTCGCACTCGCCGTCGCCGAGAGCGGTACGCCGGTACTCGCGGTGGACGCGGACGCCGCCGAGGGGACGCTGACAGAACTGCTCCTCCCAGGCAGCCCACCTGTGGACGGCTTCGAGCAGGTGGTGGCCGGCAGTCGTCCGGTGTCCGACTGCGTTGAGACCAGTCCGCTCAACGCGGACGTCACCGTTCTTCCGGCAGGTCTCGTCCGGCTCCAGCGGACCACCGGTACGGCGTACGCACAGGCGGTGGAGCGACTGCTCACCGAGGCGAAGACTGCCTTCGACATCGTCCTCGTCGACGGCCCCGCAGTACTGAGAGCGGCGAACGCGGTCGAGCTGGTGAACGACTCCGACGCGGCCATTGTCGTCCTCAGCTCGGACGAGTCGGTCCACGACCACGTCACTGTGGTCGAGCGCCTGGACCAGGTCGACTCGAACGTCGCCGGTTACATCTACCGGCGGGCAGGCCATGCGCCCAAGTTCCTCCGCCGACTGCGCGAGCAAACCGCCGCCCGGGCCGCTCCCCGGACCAGGCGGTCCTACGTGCCGTCGGCGCCGCGGTTCGCGTTCCATCCCGCCAAGGCACCTCGACCGACGGCGCGCTTGCCGCGAGGCTGAGAATGTCGTCGGCCGACAATCCACGCCTCGAGGGTCTTCCGTCGGGGCGCCTGTTCGATCTCTACGGCTGGTTGCTCGGACCGCTGCTGGCCGGGTACCTGCTGTTCGACCGAGCCTTCGCCTACGTCCACCTTCCCGGCAGCCCGCTGTTCGTCGCCGAGATGATGCTCGGGCTCGGGGCCGTCGCGGCTCTGGCCGCCACCCGCTACTTCCTGGCACCGGTCAGGGACGAGCCCATCCTCGCGCTGCTCGCCGCATTCGTGGTGTGGGGACTGATCCGCACGGTGCCTGGGCTGGCCACCTACCAGCTGGACGCGATGCGGGATGCCGCGCTCTGGTACTACTGCCTCTTCGCGTTCTTCGTCACCGCCGCCCTCGCCAGGTCACCGGAGCTCCTCGACCGACTCGTCATCCAGCTGAACAAGCTGACTCCGTGGCTGCTGCTGTGGCTCCCGCTCGGCCTGCTGCTGACCCCCGTGGCTGCCGACGCCCCCAGGGTGCCGTTCTCCAGCGTGTCGGTGCTGTCGCACAAGCCCGGGAGCGCAGCCATCGCAGCGCTGTTGGCGCTCGGATGCATCTGGCTCCTGCCCGGCACTCGCAGCCCTCGCAGTCGTGCGGGCTGGAGCGTGCTGGCGCTGCTTGTCATCGCGCTCGCCGGCACCCAGAACCGGGGCGGCTTGCTCGGCGCGGTGGCCGGCCTGCTGGTGGGGCTGGCGTTCGTGCGCAACCGGCTGGGTCTCACCGCGCGCGTGGTCCTCGTCGTGGGTCTCAGCTTGGGCCTGGCGTCGGTGCTGTCGCTGAGGGTGCCGCTCGCCGGCCTGCAGGGCCGGGAGTTCTCCGCGTCTCAACTCATCGCCAACGTGGTGAGCCTCGGCGGGACGGACTCACCCGGCAACCTGGGCGGCACCGTCGAGGGGCGTCAGGAGTTGTGGTCGCGGATCCTCGACAAACAGATTGCCGACGACCACCTCGCGGACGGATCCGGCTTCGGTCAGAACCTGGCCAAGGAGGTCGGGGTGTACGACGAGGGCAAGGACACCCTGCGGAGCCCGCACAACTCTCACCTGCACATCCTGGCCAGGATGGGCGTGGTCGGCATCTCGCTGTGGATCGCTTTGTGGGCCGGGTGGTACTGGCGGCTGGTCGCCGGTTGCCGGCGCCTTGCTCGCCAGGGTCTGCACACCAGACGGCAGGTGGCCGTGCTCTCGATGATGGTCACCACCTCTGTGCTGGTGTCGTGCTTCTTCGATCCCCAATTGGAGGGACCTCAGGTCGCGGCATTGCTGTGGACCGCGTTCGGGATCGGGGTGGCGGTCACCACGGCCCGGCCCTGGTTCGGCGCCAAAGCTCCGGCCGAGCGAAGACGGACACGACTGTGAGCCTCCGGCCGGCCGCGACCATCTGCGCGCTGGTGTTCCTGCTGGCGTCTTCCTGGTCATGTCAGGGCACAAGCGACTCGACCGACCTCGCACCGCCTGGCCGTGCCGGCCTCACCGGTCCCGTCGGTCCGATCCCGAGATCCTGTGACGGCGTCACGGTCAGCCCGTCCGACGACCTCCAATCCGTCATCGACCGGCACGCAGCCGGTACGACGTACTGCCTCTCCCCCGGCACATTCCGGGTGGAGCAGCCCCTCCGGCCGAAGGAAGGCGACGCGCTCATCGGTCACCGAGGGGCCGTTGTCAGTGGAGCGAAGGTGCTGACCGGCTGGCAGAAGTCCGGCCAGGTGTGGTCCACCACGGGATTCCTGCCCGCCGCTCCAGGCAACCACGGCGAATGCCTGGAGTCAGTGCCGACCTGCAGGTACGCCGAAGACGTCTTCGTGGACAAACAGCGGCTGACCCGGGTCGACTCTCCGTCCGCGGTCACCAGAGGCACCGTGTACGCCGACTACCGCACGAACACCATCACGATCGGCGACGACCCCGGAACCCACCTTGCCGAGCAGGCAGTCGCGCCCAGCCTCGTCCGCGCGACGGTCGACGACGTCACGATCGCCAATCTCGTCCTCGAGCAGGCCGCCAACGCGGCCCAGACGGCGGCCGTCGAGAGCCGTCAGGTGACTCCGCACGCAGCGGGGTCCGGCTGGCGCATCCACAACAACGAGGTGCGTGGCAACCACGGTGTCGGGTTGGGCTTCGCCGACGACGCAGAGGTCACGGCCAACTTCGTGCATCACCAGGGCCAGCTCGGCTTCGGTGCCTGGGGCAACGGATCGGTGGTCGACGGGAACGAGATCTCGTTCAACGGTGCGGCCGGCTACTCACCCGAGTGGGAGGCGGGTGGCAGCAAGAGCTGGCACACCGACCGCCACATCGTCACCCGCAACTACGTCCACGACAACCTGGGCCCGGGCCTGTGGACCGACGGCGGCAACATCCGCACGGAGTACTCGGCCAACAAGATCACCGGGAACTGGGGAGCCGGCATCCAGCACGAGATCAGCTACGACGCCACCATCCGGGACAACGAGATCATCGGCAACGGCCGCCGGCACAAGGGGTGGGCCTGGGAGGCCGGTATCCAGATCCAGTCGTCCGGCGGCACTCGGCAGATCGAGATCTCCGGCAACTTCGTCAGCGGCAACGCCAACGGGATCGCCCTGATCGACAGTGGCCACCGTGCGTCCGAGTCACCCACGCCGTACGGGCCGCACGTCGTTCGCAACGTCTGGGTGCACGACAACCGCGTCATCATGTCCAGCGGTCAGAGCACCGGCGCTGTCCAGGACATCGGAGACACTGCCGTCTACTCCGAGAACAACAACCGCTTCGACACCAACGCCTACTACGTGCAGTCCCTCACCGAGCCGAATTTCTCCTGGAACGACACCGACCTGGACTGGGACCGGTGGCGCGCTGTGGGGAACGACGTGAACGGCCGAGCCGAGCGGATCCCGCGCTGAGATCAGCTCAGGTCGGAGTTGAGGCGGGAGAGGAGGCGGCCGAGGTCGGCGAGGTCGGTGGGGTTCCAGCGGTCGAGGATGGCGCGGAACTCGGTCTGGCGCTGGGTGCGCATCGCGCCGAAGCGCTCGGAGCCGACGGTGGTGAGACGGAGCAGGCGGGCGCGGCCGTCGTCGGGGTCGCCGACGCGTTCGATCAGGCCGAGGTTCTCCAGCTGGGTGATGCCGCGGCTCACGGTCGACTTGTCCAGACCGAGTGCCTGGGCCACGTCGGACGCGCGCACACCGGCCCCGCCGCTCGCCGTACCGAGCTCGATCTGGGAGATCAGCGCGTAACCGGCTGCGTCCATCTCCGGGTGCACCCGGCGGGCCAACCGCAGCGAGGCAGAGCGAGATCGCCGGAACAGCGCGGACAGCTCCTGCTCGATGTCGGCGACCAGCGGCTCACTCTGCTCCGGCCGGTCGGTCTCCGGGGTGTGCACGCTCACCGGACCACGATCCCGGCGTCTCGGAGCGCCTTCTTCACATCCGCGATCCGGAAGTCGCCGAAGTGGAACACGCTGGCGGCCAGTACGGCGTCCGCACCGGCCTCGACCGCGGGCGGGAAGTGCTCAGGCGTCCCCGCTCCCCCACTGGCGATGAGCGGTACGTCGACCACCGCGCGGACCGCCCGGATCAGCTCCAGGTCGAACCCCTGCTTGGTGCCGTCGGCGTCCATCGAGTTCAGCAGGATCTCCCCCGCACCCAGCTCGCAACCACGCTGGGCCCACTCGATCGCGTCCAGGCCGGCCGATTTGCGACCACCGTGCGTGGTCACCTCGAACCCGCTCGGCTGGTCCGGCGCCCGCCGTACGTCGAGGGACAGCACCAGCACCTGGTTGCCGAACCGGTGAGCGATCTCGCGGATCACCTCCGGCCGGGCGATCGCGCCGGTGTTGATTCCGACCTTGTCTGCGCCGGCCCGCAGCAGCCGGTCCACGTCGGTCGCCTCCCGGACGCCGCCGCCGACGGTGAGCGGGATGAACACCTGCTCGGCGGTCCGCCCGACCACGTCGTACGTCGTCTCCCGGGACCCCGAGGAGGCGGTGATGTCGAGGAAGGTGAGCTCGTCGGCACCCTCCGCGTCATACACCTTGGCCATCTCGACCGGGTCCCCGGCGTCGCGCAGATCGGTGAAGTTGACCCCCTTCACCACCCGCCCGGCGTCGACGTCCAGGCAGGGAATCACTCGCACGGCAAGAGTCACGCGGACAGCGTATTAGGTACGGACGAGAAATCCCGCGACCAGGCCCACCAACGCGGCGCCGGTCAGGAAGGCGAACACCATCGGCGCACCCGGCATCGCCTGCAGGCCGAAGAGCACCGCCACCCGCTTCGGCACCACGACTCCGCGTTGACCGGCTGCCCGCAGCCCTTCCCGAATCGCCTCGTGCACCGAGGCGCCGGCAGGTACGACGATCGTCACATCGGTGATCGGGTCCCGAAGACGCACCGAGACGGTACTGCGGCTGCGGTGGTAACTGGCTCCGGTCAGCGAGTTGAGGTCGAGCGACTGCCGGCCGAGCAGGGTGATCACGTCCAGGTAGCGTCCCTGGACCCGCGGCCGGACGCCGATGTTGCTGATCGTCAACGAGATCACGACCTGTACGAGGCCCAATGCCACCACGGTGCCCCATCCGCCGTACCCGTGGACCCCCAGGTAGAGAAGCGGCACGCTCAGCAGGGCGAGGATCCCGCTGACGCCGTACCGAATCGCACGGGAGATCGGGCGCGGCTGATACATGCGGCCAACCGTAGCCAGCGGCCGTGTCAGAGGAGGAGTGCTCGCACGACCGGCCAGGCGATCAGGACGCCGGCGCCCGCAGCGGCCAGCAGCACGAGCGCGTGCGCGGGATTCCTCTTGAACTCGGGATCGACGCCGAGCTCACGCACCATCTCGATCTGCCCGACCACAGGCCTGCGCTCGATCGGCACTCGCCCGGCCGAGACCGCGGCCGCTACCTGCTCCAGCGTGTCCTCGTCCCACAGCCAGTTGGATGCGCCGAGGCGTGCGCCGTTGGCGGAGAGGATGACCAGGACTCCGACGGGCAGCGAGTTCTTGATCCGGCCGATGGACAGGACCCGCACCACCTGCGCCAGGTGCAGCGTGCGAGGCCGGCCCCACGGACTCGCCTTGCAGGTGACCGTCTCCGCGTCGATCACGAACCAGGAGTGCCGGAAGGTGAGCACAAGCATGCCCACGATCGCCAGCACCACACCGACGAAGAGAACCGCGGCCGCGATCCAGCTGATCGCCCAGGTTGCGAGCGATGCGCACAGGATCGCGCCGAGCAGCAGGTAAGCGCCCGTGAGCACCCAGAACTGACCACCGGCCGAGGCGAACCTCGGCCGGAACACCAACGGCGTCACTTCCAGGCGCGGCGCTTCGTCGCGGCCGGCTTGATCGGGGCGGTGGATTCCCAGACGCGACGCCAGCGGGCGGCGTCGGGACCGGACTGGGACGGCGAGGTGCCGGCGGCAACGCGACGACGGGCCTCCCACCAGGTGGTCGACTCCTCGTCCAGCAGCGCCGAGACCGCGGCCGAGATCTTCGGCGCGAACTCACGGGCGCTCTCTCCCTCGGCCGGCCGCAGCGGGTCGCCGTACCGGACCGCGACCGTCGGGCGGCCGGGCACCGGCCAGCCGCGGCCGCGCGGCATCGCGGCGAACGAGCCCTTGATGCCGACCGGGATGACCGGGACGCCGTGCTCGACGGCCAGGTACGCGGCACCCATCCGGAACCGCTCCATCCACCCGTCCGGCGAACGTGTGCCCTCCGGGAAGACGACGACGTTCCAGCCGTCCGCGAGCAGATCGCCCGGGGTCGAGCTGAGCTTGCCGCCGCGGCGCTCGATCGGGAACGTGTTGAACACGATCGCCGACGCGGTGGCCCGCCACCAGGTGTCGAAGAAGTAGTCGGCAGCAGCGGCAACCGCCGTACGACGCCTCATCCCATCGGGCAGCGTGCAGAGCACCAGCGGGGTGTCCAGGTGCGACGAGTGGTTCGCGACGATCAGCGCGGGGCCGTTCACCTTGAGCAGCGAGTCGAGGCCGCTCACCTGCGGGTTGACCTCCCACCGCAGCACCGAGTTGAGCGCGCCCTTCTGCAGCACCTCGCGGACGGCGATCGCCGCCGGCGTCCGCGCCCATCGGGTCGGGAAGACCGAGGTCTCCTTCGGGATCACGTACGGCTCGGCCGACCGCGGCACCTGCGGCCGACGTCCCCACCGCCACCCGCGCGCGACCTGCTTGACGTCGCGCGCGGTGTCACGGCTGAACTTGACCAGACTGGTACCCATCAGCGCACGTCCGCGAGCAGATGCGGCGGGTTGTGCAGGTAGGTGATCGACGGCGACCGGCCGACCGAGTGGCTGACCATCTCGAGCGCGTCCTGCAGTGTCGACGCGGACCGGAAGCCCATCCGCTCGACCGTCTTGCGGTTCGCGCCGACCCAGACGATGTCACCGCAGTGGTCCAGGGCGTGGGAGATCCAGTACCACATGTAGAACGGGTGCACGCCGTGGTACGCGTACGACGTCCGGTACAGGTGGATGTACCACGGGTCCTCGGCGTACTGCTTCTCGAACTTCGCCTCGATCGTGGCCGGTTCGGTCGACTCCGACAGCACTTCCTCGAAGAAGTCGACGTACGACGGGTGGTGCAACTGGCTGAACTCGTACGGCACCGGGTGGTAGAGGATCACCGCGCCGTCCTTGCGGACGATCGGGTTCCCCCGGTAGGCGTTGAAGTGGTAGCCGAGACCCATGCACGCGGCCAGGATCGGGTTCATCACCGAGTTGACGTTGTAGGGGCCGAGGTACGGCACGCCGATGATCCCGACGTCGGACTGGCCCTGCACCTCGACCAGGTGCTGGCGGTGCACCATTTCCAGCGTCTTCTCGTGCACCGGCTCGATCGCGCCGGCGTTGACGCCGGTCAGCTCGTAGTTCGCCCGCACGTCGGTGAAGATCTTGTGCCGCAGCTTGGCCGGCGCCGCCGCCAGTCCGCGCTTGGTGGCCAGCATCGAGGCCTGGTCCTTGAGCGACCACTCCCACTCGCGCTTCTGCAGGAACTCCAGGCCGCCGCCGAACACGTTGTTGTTCAGCGTCGTCTCGATCTGGAACACCTTGACGTGCTGGGTCAGCACCTCACCCATCCGCCAGGCGGAGTGGTGCATCTTCGACGCCTTGTGGTCCATGAAGGACCGGGAGTGGATCATCGTGTGGCTGTTGTGGTGGTGCTTCAGCGACTTGTACGACGCCAGGCCGATCGACGTCGACTTGTGGCCGCCGTCCATCGCCACCAGGTTCACGTTCACGTAGACGAGCAGGTCGGACTCGGCCGCCCGCTTGGAGATCTCCACGTCCTCGCCGTGCCGGGTCTGGCCCAGGTGGGTCAGGTTGTCGCGGTCCTCGGCGTCGAAGTTGTAGAGCTTGCCGTCGGGGAAGAACGACCGGAACACCCGCTCGCCGACGATGTCGCGCAGCTCGTTCGGGGTGAGCCGGCGGTGCAGCGCGTTCGCCGAGATGATCTCGACGTCGTCGACGCCCGCTTCGGCGGCCAGCGTCAGCACCGCCTCGATGATCCGCTGCCGGATGTCCGGCTTCTTCATCGGCGGCAGCGGCAGCGAGATGTCGTCGAACGCGATCGTCAGCCGCATCCCGGGCGTGAGCAGCTCGGGCAGCGGCTCGGAGTCGATCGGGTTGAGCAGCGCGTTCTGGATCGCCTCCTCGACGTCCCGGACCGGCGGCAGCGCCTCCGGCGGGTACACCACCCGGGTGCCGAGCGGGAAGCGCTCCAGCAGGAAGCCCTCACCGGAGTGCACGATCAGCGGCGGCGTCCGGTCGTCCACCTCAAGCACAAAACCTGGCCGAGACATCTCAGAAACCCTCTCGTCGTACGTTCAGCGCCCTCATGAGGCCCTCACATCGAATGCGACTTTCACCGTGCCGAGTCGGCCGGCCGAATGCGCGTGGTCGATCGCCTCGCGCCAGCGGTAGAGCGGGTACGTCGCCCCGACGATCCCGTCCAGCGGGGCCTTCGCGGCCAGCTCCAGCGCGGTCTCGAAGGCCGGCTGGTCGTTCGGCTCCTCCCGCGCGGACGCATAGGTACCGGTCAGCTCCAGCTCCCGGAACCACACCGGCGACAGGTCGGCGCCGCTGGCCGGCATCCCGGACAGCACCACCCGGCCACCGGCCTTGGTCACCCGCAGCACGGTGTCGATCGAGTCCTTGCTGCCGACCGCGTCCACGGCGACGTCGACACCGCCGAGCAGGAACTCCTTGGCCATCTCCGGCTTCAACCGGAAGGCACCGGTCGAGCGCCGTACCCCGCGGAAGACCTCGTCGGGGGCGACTACGTCGCTGGCGCCGAACGACCGGGCGAGCTCACGCTGCTTGGCGTGCTTGGCGACGACCGTGATCCGGCCGGCCTGGGTCAGCTCTCGCAGTGCGAGGGTGGCGAACAACCCGACCGCACCTGCACCACTCACCAAGACCGACTGCCCCGGCTCCACCTTCGCCCGGAGCGCCGTGTGCACGGCGCAAGCGATCGGCTCGGCGAGCACAGCGCGCTCGTTGGTGAGTGTCTCGGGTACGGCGTACAGCTGGCTGCGGTGCGCGATCATCACGTTGCCCCAGCCGCCACCGGTGTCCTGGCAGAACCCGGTCTGCAGACCGGGCGCCACGTGACCGACTGTGATGCGGTCGCACCGGTTGGTGTTGCCGGACGCGCAGCCCTGGCACGGCTCGACACCGCGAGCGGCACAGGTGAGTACGGAGTCCATCACCACCCGGGTGCCCTTGGGCAGGTCCTCGCAGTCGTCGAGCAGTTCGCCGACGATCTCGTGACCGGGGACGAACGGCATCGACACCATCGCGGAGAAGTACAGCTTGGTCGAGCCGGTGACCATACCGAGGTCGGACCCGCAGATGCCGGACAGGATCGGCCGGATCCGCGCCCAGCCCTCCCGCTCGGCCTTCGGTTCGTTGATGGTGACCAGGCGCAACGGCGCGGCCGGGCCGGTCAGGATGCCGGGGATCCGGCCGCCGACCGCCTTGGCCGCCAGGTACTTGGCCGGCGACCGGTACATCTCGAGCGCGAGCATCATCGGGCGTTCACCCCAGGTAGCTCCAGTCGGGACGAAGTGGACGGGGTCTTCCAGTCGACGATCTGCCAGCGCGCGGCCCGGGCGGCCCGGAACAGCGACACGTCCGGCGAGACGGCGACCGGATTGCCGACGGCCTGCAGCATCGGGAGATCCGAGTGGCTGTCGGCGTAGGCGTAGGACTTGGACAGGTCGATGTTCGTACCGCGGGCGCGGTGCTTGATCCACGCGGCCCGGGACTCACCCACCAGCGGCGGCCCGGACAGGAACCCGGTGCACCGGCCGCGGTCGTCGACAGCCAGCTCGGCGGCGACGATCTCGTCGAACAACGGCTCCAGTGGCCGGGTCAGCGGCCGGACCGCGCCGGTGATCAGGATCGTCTTGTGACCGGCCGCGCGGTGCTCGCGAATCCGCCGTACGGCGTCGCCGCTCAGCCGCTCGAGGACGTGCTCGGCCAGGAGTTCGTCGACGATGCGGTTGAGCTCCTCGAGATCGGCGCCCTCGTACCGGCGGTAGATCGTCCGCAGGAAGGTGCCGCGGTCCTTGCGCTCAGCCGAGATCAGCTTCGGCAGCCGACGCAGCATCGAGCCGATCTCACCGACCCGCTGGTGGCTGTCCAGCTCGGGCAACCGCATCCACAGGTAGGTCTCGATCACGTTCGACGACAGCAGCGTGCCGTCCATGTCGAACGCCGCGATCACCTCGACGTCCTGCTGGGGCTCCACCTTCTTGAGCTGACCAGCCGTCTCGGCCAGCGCCTTGTTCCGCTTCTTCCGTACGACGTCCAGCCGGCGAAGCGAATCGGTGACGCTCGGGCAGTGCACTTCCTGCAGGTAGTGCTGCCAGTCGACGACCGCGGTGTCGCACCAGAACTTCTCCCGGTCGTCACCCTCGAGCGCGTTGTGCAGCGCCAGCACGTTGTCGTCGACGAACTGCAGCTCGGCTTGCGCGTACTCGGAGTACAGGTCCATGTAGCGGCGGAGGAAGTCGAGCCGGCGCTTCTGCACGTCCAGCTCGCGGGCGTACTTCCGGGTCCGCTCACCGCGCGGGACGGTGGTGATGATCTTGTCGGCGATCTTGTGCGCGCGTTCGCCGTACCGGAGCATGCTCTCGACCGAGTCGCCGCCGGGGAACTTCCAGACCGGCAGCCGGACCGCGCCGCGCTCGCCCAGGTCGAACGGGTGCTTGGAGAAGTACGCGCGGACGCCGGCGTACAGCTGCTCGAAAGTCAGCGGGTTCCGGGCGCCGGAGCCGATGTGGTAGTACTCCGGCTTGCTCAGCTCGGGCTCGGTCGCCATGACCGCGCAGATCGCGCCGACCACGTGGTCGACCGGGATGATCTCGATGACGGAGTCCGGGCTCGCGGGGAACTCCGGCAGCTCGCCGCGACCGTAGGCCAGGATCAGCGGCTCGGCCATCTTGAAGCCCTCGATCCAGCCCGGGTGCGGGCTCTGCACCGCGGACTCGATGATGGCCGGCCGGACGATCGAGGTCGGCAGCTTGGCCGCGAACTCCTCCACCACGCGCTCGCCGAGTGCCTTGGTGAAGGTGTAGCAGTCGGTCCAGCCGAGGCTGCGGGCCCGCTCGGTGCCGGTCTCGACCAGCTTCTTCGCGACCCACTCGGTCCGGCGCCGCTCGGTGTCGGCCGCGGCGGTCAGGTGACCGGCCCGGCGGTGCAGCTTCTCGGCCTCCTTGCGGAACTTCGCCAGCATCGGCGCCGACCGGGACTGCTCCTCGACCCGGGCCTTCATCGCCATCCCGGCCTCGGCCTCGGTCCGCCAGTCGACGGTGTGGTCGACCGGGGCCTCCGGGATCGCGCCCCGTCGCCGTCCTGCGGTATAGGCAGTGGAGATGTGGACGTAGTGGACCTCACGGCCGGTTTCGACGATCCGCTCGAGCAGGCTCTTGGTGCCGAGCACGTTGGTCGTGAACGCCTCGTGGATCGGCGGGTCGAAGCTGACGTCGCCGGCACAGTGCACGACGATGTCGAGATCCTTCGGCAGCTCCGGTACGTCGGACAGGTCGCCCTCGATCACCTCGATCCGGGCGGCGGTGAGCGCCTCGGCGTCGGCGTGTTCGGTGCCCTCGCCGTAGAACGGCTTGAAGATGTCCTTCTTCAGCAGCTGCGCCATCCGGGCGGTGCCGGTCAGCGAGCCCTTCGGCCGGATGATCGCGACGACCGTCGTACCGGGGAGGTCCCCGATGATCCGGTGCAACAGCGCCTCACCGACGAATCCGGTGACGCCGGTGACCAGGACCTTCTTGTCCTTGAGCTTGTCGGCCAGACTCACTTGTCGCCTCCACGCGTGAGTTCGAGTGCCTCGGTCAGGGTGAACGCACCGGCGTACAGAGCCTTACCCACGATGACGCCCTCGACGCCGTCCTTGACGAGCGTGCTGAGTGCTTTCAGGTCGTCAAGGCTGGAGACACCGCCGGAGGCGATGATCGGCTTGTCGGTGCGCGCGCACAGATCGCGGTACAGCTCCAGGTTGGGCCCCTGGAGCATGCCGTCCTTGGTCACGTCGGTGACGACGTACCGCTCGCAGCCGACCGTTTCCAGCCGCTCGAGCACCTCGTACAGGTCGCCGCCTTCCTTGGTCCAGCCGCGGGCCGCCAAGGTCCGGCCGCGGACGTCGAGCCCGATCGCGATCCGGTCGCCGTACTGGCTGATGATCCGGTCGCACCACTCCGGGTTCTCGAGCGCGGCGGTGCCGATGTTGACCCGGCGGGCGCCGGTGGCCAGGGCCGCCTCGAGCGAGTCGTCGTCGCGGATACCGCCGGACAGCTCGACCTGGACGTCCACCTTGCCGGTGACGTCCGCGAGCAGTTCACGGTTGCTGCCGCGGCCGAACGCGGCGTCCAGATCGACCAGGTGGATCCACTCCGCGCCGGCCTCCTGCCAGGCCATCGCCGCGGCCAGCGGATCGCCGTACGACGTCTCGCTGCCGGCCTCCCCTTGCACCAGCCGGACCGCCTGACCGTCCGCCACATCGACGGCAGGCAGCAGCACCAGGTTCTCAGACATGGCCCACACCCTAGATGGCGTTCCGTCGGGTTCAGTAACCCGCTGCCCCGCTGAGTCGTTGAGATCCAATCTGTCTCAGCAATACCACTCTAGACACTGGTCTGCTGGATTTAGGGTGGCGGAATGGTGTCCCTGGACGAGCTCGAGACTGACCCGCATCCCGCGCTCGCCGCGCTCCGGCCGATCGGTTGGGTGGACGCACTCGGTGGCTGGGTGGTCGCGAGTCGCGCACTGGCGCTCGCGGTGATGCGGGATCCTGCGACGTTCACGGTCGACGACCCACGCTTCTCGACCGCCCAGGTGGTCGGGCCTTCGATGCTGTCGCTGGACGGCGCCGCGCACAAGGCGCACCGGGATCCGTTCGAGTCCCCGTTCGGACTGGCCGAGACCCGCCGCCGATTCACAACCGTCGTCCAGCAGACCGTCGACGATCTGATCGCCGCGATCCGGCCCTCGGACGCTTCGGGGCCGGGGTCCGCCGACCTTCGTACGGCGCTTGCCGGACCGCTGTCCGTCGCGGTGGTCGCCTACTCGCTCGGACTCCCGCCCGCCTCGGCCTCGACGGTGCTGGAGTGGTACACCGCGATCTCCGACTCCGTGACCGGCGTCTCGGCCGGGCGGCCGGTCACCGCGGACGGCGCGACCGCCTTCGCTGAGCTGCACAAACACGTTGCCTCAGGCATCGACTCGTCCGACTCGCTCGTCGCCGCGGCGGCCCGGGCCGGCCTCGGCGTCGACGAGGTCGTCGCGAACGCCGCCGTACTGATGTTCGGCGGCATCGAGACCACCGAGGGCATGATCACCAACGCCCTCTGGCATCTGCTCAACGCACCGGACCAACTGAACCTCGTCCGGGCCGACCCCACGTTGCTGCCCAACGCTTTGGAGGAGTCGCTCCGCCTCGAACCGGCCGCCGCCGTGGTCGATCGCTACGCGACCCGCGACGTCGAGCTGGCCGGCGCATCGATCCGCCGCGGCGATCTCGTCACGGTGTCGCTCGCCGGCGCGGGCCGCGATCCCGAGGTCTTCCCGTCCCCCGACACTTTCGACGTACGACGCTCCAACGCCCGACGTCATCTCGCCTTCGCCAGCGGCCCACACATCTGCCTTGGCATGCACCTGACCCGCTTGGAGACCCAGATCGCCGTCAGCGCCGTCCTCGACCTCCCCGGCCTCCGCCTCGACCCGGCCTCACCACCCCCGCACGGTCTCGTCTTCCGCAAACCACCCGCACTCAACGTGCATTGGGACGGCTGAGCACCAACATCGCGGCCGGGTGCGCGGGCATGAGCTTGTCCGGGTCGCGCTCGGCGTCGGCGGCCAACTGGGTGAAGCCGTGCTCGATTTCTTCGGCCGGCAGGTGCTCGAAGGTCGAGAACGCCCGGTGGGCGAGGCGTTCGTAGGCTTCGCGGAACGTTCGCGGCTGCTCCGCGTCCACCCACACGGGTTCAGTGCCGGGCTGCAGGCCGGCCGCTTCCGCTCGGGACTTCACCTCGTCGAGTGAGAGGTACATGCCCGCGTCGACCGCGCGGGCGGACGCAAAGTAGTCGTACCAGAACAGGTTCGGCATCAGATCGGCAAACTGACTGCGCAGGAGTGCCACTCCCCCGGGTTCAAGCACCCGGCGGACCTCCTGGAGTGCTTTCAGCTGATCCGGGAAGTGGTGGAAGGACAGGAACATCAGCACCCCGTCAACCGATGCCTCAGGCAACGGAATGTCCTCCGCGCTGCCCGGCAGATAGGTCACCGCCGGGTGCGCCGCGGCGTCTTCGGCGATCTCCCGCATCCGGTCCGACGGCTCGACGCCGTACACGGGCCCGCCGAACGCGTCGGCCAGTCCCGGCGTGAGGCGGCCGGTCCCGCTGCCCAGGTCGAGGATCGCCAGCGGCCGCTCCTGCGGGAGGTGCGCCTGGAACGCGGCGGTCCAGCGCTCGACTTCGTCCACGGTCATCCCACGTCCCGCGGCGTACACAGTGCTTAACCGTCCGTTGTAGTCGACCATGATCCCGACCCTAGTACTGGCGTAGACCGGGTGACGCCCGCACAATGACCGCATGACGAACCTGGCGGCCGCGCAGACCCTGGCCGACGTCGGCGAGCTCGTCCGGGTCGAGGCCCGGCGGCTCACCGGTGCGCAGGGAGCGACCTTCGTACTGCGCGAACAGGATCGCTGCTTCTACGCCGACGAGGACGCGATCGCGCCGCTGTGGAAGGGCCAGCGGTTCCCGATCACGGCCTGTATCAGCGGCTGGGCGATGCTGCACGACGAGACCGCCGTCGTACCGAATATCGAGCTCGACGAACGCATCCCGCTCGAGGCGTACCTGCCCACGTTCGTCCGCAGCCTGCTGATGGTCCCGGTCGGCTCCCCGACCCCCATGGCCGCGATCGGCGCCTACTGGTCCCGCCACCACCGCGCCACCCAACGCCAGATCGACGACCTCCAGGACCTGGCCAGCCGCACCGCCGAAGCCATCCACCGCATCGGCCTCGCCGACGCCCCTTGGGCCCCGACCTTCAGCTAGATCGGCTCAGCCCCAGAAGACGTCGTAGGCGAGGCGGAGGATGAGGGCGGAGACGACGACCAGGAAGATGATCCGGACGAAGCGGCTGCCGCGGGCCACCGCGGTGCGGGCGCCGAGGAGGCCGCCGAGCATGTTCGCGGCGCCCATGATCAGGCCGAGGATCCACAGCGGGGCGCCGTTGACGGCGAAGATGATGATCGCGCCGAGGTTGGTGGCGACGTTGGCGATCTTCGCCTTCGCGCTGGCCTGCAGGAAGTTGTAGCCGAGGAACCCGACCAGCGCGAAGATCAGGAACGAGCCGGTGCCCGGCCCGACCGCGCCGTCGTAGAAGCCGATCAGTACACCGACCACACTCGCCGCGACGTAATGGTCCCGGCCGTCGAACCGCAACGCCGTCCGCGCACCGAGCGACGGTTTCATCGCGGTGTAGATCGCAACCCCGATCAGCAGCACCAGCACGATCGGCTTGAACCACGACATCGGGATCCGCGTCGCGACCAACGCACCCGCGGCCGACCCGAGCCCGGCCAGGATCGCCAGCGGAATCACGGTCCGTCGGTCGGGCCGCACCTTCACCCCGAACGTCACCGCGCTGGTCGTCGTACCGCACAACGACGAGATCTTGTTCGTCGACAGGATCTGCGCCGGGGTCGCACCCGGCAGCCCGAGCAACATCGCCGGCAACTGGATCAGCCCACCACCGCCGACCACCGCATCGATCCATCCAGCCGAGAACGCGGCGATCACCAGGAAGACCAGGGTCCACAACGACACGTCAGGCACGGCACCACCACGGGCGGGAAAGCATCACGCCCCGATGATCTGGTAAGCCCATACTCCCACTCAACCCTTACAGCGGGGAATGAGAGACAAACCACTCCGCCGGTGCGACAGTGGGCGGATGGCGTCCTCGATCCTCCCACCGGAAGGCGAGTCGCTCGCCACCGGCTGGGAACCGGACCTCGCGCCGACCGACTCGCTCGTCCGGCAGGCAGTCCTCGCCCACGCTTCCTGGGCGACCGACGCCGCGCGCCGGGCCGGCAAGCCCTGGTACGACGGTGACGCATGGGCAGCCGGCTTCCTCGGCGACCGCGGCCCGCTGACGAACTGGGTCGTGCCGAAGCAACCCGTCGACCCGGCCGAAGTGATCGCCGACGTGGCCCGGGAGCTGCCGAACAACGTGCCGTACCTGTACGTCAGCGCCTGGGCGACCCGCGATCTCCGCGAACACGGTCTCGCCCTGGCCGGCCATCCCCCACTGATGCTGCGCTTGCCCGGTACGGCGACCACCCCGCCGGTCACCGACCTCGAGCTCCGCCAGGTCGTCGACGAAGCCGGCCTCGCCGACGCCGAACGCGTCCTGATCGAGGGCTACCCGCTCCCCGAACTCCAGCCGTTCCAGCCCGGCGCCGTCTACAACGCGACCTTCCTCGGCGGCCCGTCCACCGTCTGGGTCGGGTACGACGGCGCCGTACCGCTCGCCACCTCGACCGCCCACAACGCCGCCGGCCTGACCGTCGTCGAGAACGTCGCCGTGATGCCCGCCGCGCGCGGCCGATCCGCCGGCGCCGCCCTCACCTGGACCGCCACGACCCACCACCCGGCCCAACCCGCAGCTCTCATCGCCTCCGACGCCGGCCAGCCCGTCTACCAGCGCCTCGGCTATCTCCGCCTCGAACGCTGGACCGTCTGGGTCCGACCCTGAACTTCACGGCGAGGAACAATGGCCAGGTGAAATTCTTACTGCTGATCCATGACAACCCGGAGGCTCGCGAGGCGCTCGAGGCGCTCAGCGAGGAGCAGCGACGCGAGCTGATCGGCGGTCCGGACGGCCTCGCGGCCAAGACCCGCGCGCTGCGGGAGAGCGGCGAACTGGTGTCCGTCCTCGTCTTGGACGACCCGTCGGCGAGCGAATCCGTCCAGCTGATCGCCGGGACGCCGGTGATCTCGGACCGGCCCTTCCTGGAGACCAAGGAATTCCTGGCCGGGGCGATCCTGGTGGAGTGCCCGACGACCGAGCGGGCGCTCGAGATCGCGGCCGAGGTTCCGGCCGCCGAACTGCGGCGGATCGAGATCCGTCCGGTCCGGGTGCTCGACGACGAGGAATTCGCCGTACCAGGCCTCACCGAGTGACGGACGGCAGGCTGGAGCTGGAGGCGGCGATCCGGGCCGGCGCCCCACGAGCGCTGGCCGCGCTGGTACGCCGGTACGACGCCTTCGACCAATGCGAGGACGCGGTCCAGGAGGCGCTGCTCGAGGCCTTCGTGCAGTGGCGTGCGAACGGCGTACCTGAGCGACCGGTCGGCTGGCTGATCAGCGTCGCGTCGCGTCGGCTGATGGACGGCTGGCGACGCGACAACGCCCGGCGGCACCGCGAGGTCAACGACTTCCTGCGGGCACCGGCGGATCATCGTGGGCTGGAGGACGAGGGTGAAGCGGCCGACGACACGGTCCGGTTGCTCGTGCTGTGCTGTCACCCGGCTCTGACACCGGCGTCACAGATCGCCCTCACCCTGCGATCGGTCGGCGGCCTGACCACGGCGGAGGTGGCCGCCGCACTGCTCGTCGGCGAGACGACGGTGGCCCAGCGGATCAGCCGCGCCAAGCGACTGATCAAGGACGCCGGTGCGAGTTTCGAGCTGCCCACCGGCGAGGAGTACGGCGTACGCCTTCGGGCCGTCCTGCATGTCCTGTACCTGATCTTCAACGAAGGGCACACGGCGAGCGCCGGCGACGACCTGCAGCGATTGGACCTCGCCGCCGAGGCCCTCCGAATCACTCGGTTGCTGCATCAGGCCGCGACCGGTTCGAGCGAGGTGACCGGCCTGCTGGCGTTGATGATCCTGACCCACGCCCGCCGCGACGCCCGCACAGGTCCGGGTGGCGATCTGATCCCGGCCGACCGGCAGGACCGCACCCGCTGGTACGCCGACGAGATCGCCGAGGGCACCGCACTCGCCGAGGACGCGTTGCGCTCCGGAGCCGTCGGGCCGTACCAACTGGAGGCCGCGATCGCCGCCGTACACAGTGAGGCGGATTCCGTCGACAGCACCGATTGGGAGCAGATCGCCGGCTTGTACCGGATCCTCGCGCAGGTCGATCCGGGGCCGATGGTGACGCTCGGCTCGGCGGTGGCGGTGGCGATGACCGAGGGCCCGCAGGCAGGTATCGCGGTCGTCGACAGCCTCGCCGACGACCGCTATCTCGGGGATCACCACCGCCGGCTGTCGGTGCTCGCCCATCTGCACGAACTCGCCGGCCGGCCCGACCTGGCCCGGGAGCACTACCTGGCCGCGCTGGACCGCACCCGCAACACCGCCGAGCAGAACTACCTGCGCGAGCGGATCGCTCGGCTCACGAACTGACGACTGCAGGTGGCGCCACGGTGAGGGCGTTGCGGAAGACGTCGGCCGGGTCGACCGCCTGCTTCAGCGCCGCCAGCCGGGTTCGCTGTGGCTCCGGGTAGCACCGGTCGAGGTCGGCCGCCGTCGGGTGGGACAGGAAGTTCACGTACGCCCGCTCAGGCCGCAGATCGCCCCAGAGACCCCCGAAGTCCGCGATCTGTGCACCGTGCAGTTCGGTCGAACCGATCAGCACCGAGTTCACCATGAACCGCGCATCCCGATGAGCGAAGGCGGTCGCCTCCGGAGGCATCGCCGCGAAAGCACCCCCGAGCGCCCGGATCTCCAATGCCAGCGCCGGGATCTGCGACCGTGCCTCGGCCAGCCGCGCACCCAACTCCGGCGACCACTGATCGAACAGACCGTTGCGAATCCGCGGCGTCCACCCCTCGGGCATCGCCTCGTCCGAGAACACCTCCGCATATGGCACCTCGGCCACCGTGTCGGTGAGAACCGTGCCCAGCGCCCTTAGCGGGTCGAGGATCGCGTCGCGGCCCGCGGCGTCCCCGGCCACGCACACCTTGACGGCGACCGGGACCTGACGGTCCGCCATCATCGTCGGCGCCAACTGCAGCGACGAGGTCAACTCGTCCGGCGCGACCGCGAGATAGTCAGCCCATCCCGCCAGCACCTGATCCACCTGCGTCCACGGGAACAACAGACTGCCGAACTGCACGGTCGGCTGATGTACGGCGGTGATGTCGTACGACGTCACCACGCCGAGGCTCCCCGCCGCACCACGCAATCCCCAGAACAGCTCGGGCTCATGAGCCGCATCGACCCGGCGTACGGACCCATCGGCGGTGACGACCTCGGCAGACACGACGTTGTCGATCGCGAGCCCATGCCGGCGCACCATCCAGCCGATGCCACCGCCGGCCATCAACCCGCCGACACCGACGCCGGCCGTGTCACCGGACGAGATCGCGAGACCCGCTCCGGAGAGTCGCTCGGCGACCTGTCCCCAGGTCGCGCCGGTCCCGACCCGGACCACGGCCTCCTCGGATCCGATGGCAATCTCGTTCATCGGTCCGACGTCGATCACCAGACCGCCGTCGTTCGTGCCGAAACCAGCCACGTGGTGCCCGCCGCTGCGCACCGCGACGGGCAGGTCGTGGGCATCGGCGTACCCGAGCGCGGCCACGACATCGGCCGCCCTGGCACATCGCACCACAACCACCGGGCGCCCCGGTACGACGAGCGTGCGGCTCGCCGCCTGGTAGCCGGGGTCGGTGTCGGTGATGACCTGGCCGTCGACTGCCGCTCGCAGTGCGTCGATCCCGCGGATCACCCGGGCCACGGAAGAATTCGTCATCGTCTGCTCTCCTCGATCACGGACGCCCTCGCGGCGTCTCCCCCAGGGATCGCAGCCGACAATCGTTCCTCGACATCACCAGCCAAGAAATCTTCAGCCCGGACATGACACCGGCCAGACATCACTCCAGGCCCGGACATGACACGGTCCTGAGCATCACACCGGGCCGGGCATCACGCAGACATCACGCCGGGCCGGGCATGACACGGGCCTGGGCATGATGCCGGCCCCGCTCTTGGAGGAGCGGGGCCGGGGGTGGAGTCAGGCGCGGACGGTGGTGACCAGGTGGTCGACGACGTCGGCGACTGGGATGTTGGCGCGGTCGTTGGAGCGGCGGTCGATGACCTCGATGGTGCCGTTGGCGAGGCCCTTGCCGACTACGGCGATGGTCGGGACGCCGAGCAGCTCGGCGTCCTTGAACTTCACGCCCGGGGAGACCTTCTCGCGGTCGTCGTACAGGACGGTCAGGCCGCGGGACTCCAGCTCGGCGGCCAGCTCGGCAGCCTTCTCGAACACCTCGGCGTCCTTGCCGGTGGCAACGAGGTGGACATCGGCCGGGGCGATCTCGCGGGGCCAGATCAGGCCGAGCTCGTCGTGGTTGCCCTCGGCGATCGCAGCCACCGCGCGGGTGACGCCGACACCGTAGGACCCCATCGTGACCGTGACGAGCTTGCCGTTCTGGTCCAGCACCTTCAGGTCCAGGGCGTCGGCGTACTTCCGGCCGAGCTGGAAGATGTGGCCCATCTCGATCCCGCGCGCCGACTCCAGCGGACCCGAGCCGTCGGGCGCCTCGTCGCCGTCGCGCACCTCGGCGGCCTGGATCGTGCCGTCGGCGGTGAAGTCGCGGCCGTGCACCAGGTTGATCACGTGGAAGCCGGACTTGTCCGCACCCGTCACCCAGACCGAGCCCTCGGCGATCCGGGGGTCGAGCAGGTAGCGGATCCCGGACTCGTTCTCCGAGCCGAGCACACCGGGACCGATGTAGCCCTTCGCCAGCGAGGGGATCTTCTCGAAGTCCGACTCCTCGAACGCGACCACCTCGGCCGGCTCCACCTGCGCGCCCAGCCGCTTCTCGTCGATCGCCCGGTCACCCGGCAGGCCGATCGCCAGCGGCTCGCGGGTGCCGTCGGGGTGCACCAGCATGACGAGCACGTTCTTCAACGTGTCCGCGGCGGTCCACTCGCGACCGTCGGTCCGGGCGTGCTTCGCGTTCAGCGCGTCCACCAGTGTGTCGATCGTCGGCGTGTCCGGGGTGTCGACGACCTCGGCCGCGGGAACGCCGGATGCATCCACGGGCTCCGCCTGCGGAACCACGACCGCCTCGACGTTGGCGGCGTACCCGCCGGCGGAGCGGACGAAGGTGTCCTCACCGTTCTCCGCGATGGCCAGGAACTCCTCCGACCGCGAACCGCCCATCGCACCGGACATCGCCTTGACGATCACGTAGTCGAAGCCGAGCCGGTCGAAGATCTTGATGTAGGCCTCGCGGTGCAGCTCGTACGACGCCGCCAGCCCCTCGTCGTCGACGTCGAAGGAGTAGGAGTCCTTCATCACGAACTCGCGCCCGCGCAGCACCCCGGCCCGCGGCCGCGCCTCGTCGCGGTACTTGTTCTGGATCTGGTAGATCGACAGCGGCAGGTCCTTGTACGACGAGTAGAGCTCCTTCACGACCAGCGTGAACATCTCCTCGTGCGTCGGCCCGAGCAGCATGTCGGCACCCTTGCGGTCCTTCAGCCGGAAGATGTTCGGCCCGTACTCGGTCCAGCGGCCAGTCGCCTCGTAGGGCTCGCGCGGCAGCAGCGCGGGGAACACCAGCTCCTGGGCGCCGATCGCGTCCATCTCCTCGCGCACGATCCGCTCGACGTTGCGCAGCACCCGCAGGCCCAGCGGCAGCCAGGTGTAGATGCCGGGCGCGGTCCGCCGGATGTAGCCGGCGCGGACGAGCAGCTTGTGGCTCGGGACCTCCGCGTCCGCCGGATCCTCGCGAAGGGTGCGAAGGAACAGCGACGACATACGCAGAATCACGGGAGTCTCCAAAAAGCCTGAGAAAAGATGGATGAAACAACGGACGTCACAGAGGATATCCGCCCCGCGACCATGCTCTCACCACGTTATCCACAGGCTCCGGCCGCGCCCACCGGTCAGCGGCCCTCGCGCGCAGCCCGCAGCGCGGCCCGGATCAGCGGAATCTGCAGCGGCGACCGCGCGAACGCGACCGCGCGAGCAGTCGGCGATCCCTTCCGGTTGGTGTCCATCGCCATCTGCACATTCGCCGGGAAAACCGCCACCAGCAAGGCCGCACCGGCCAGTCCGGCCGCCCGCCGCGTCCGCGGATGCAGCAATCCGGCGGCACAGGCCAGCTCGGCCACCCCGGATGCGTAGACGAGCTCCTTCTTCCGCGGCAGCGCCCGGGGCACGATCTGCTCGAACGGCTCGGGTTTCACGAAATGGAGGGTTCCGAGCACGCCGAACAGCGCTGCCAAGCCGGTGGTCGATCTGCTCCGATACGCCATGCGACCGGAGCTTACCCGACGGTAATCACGGCAGCTTCCCGTACGGCGCCCCGGCCGCCCGGGCGGCGTAGACCAACGCTGGTTTCAGCGCCGGCCAGAACGTCGACGACACACACGAGTACGCCGGCAGGAAGCCCGCACAGGCCCCGGACGACGGCCCGACCTCGAACGTGTACGCCGGTACCCCGCGCGTCCCGTACAGCCAGTCGTCCGTCGCACCCGGAGCGAAGTACCCGACCCCGCCGTCCCCGGTCGACACCGGATACCCGGTGAACTCTCCCATCTTCTTGCCCAGGGCAACCAGCTTCGCCTTGTCCGGCGCATCCGTGTTCGTGTACCCGTACGGCGCCAGGATGTCGTTGCCGAAACTGTGCAGACTCAGCATCACGCCGGTCGTGTTCGCGGCGGCCGGCTCACCCACCTCCCCCTTGGTGTCAGGGAAGATCGCGTCCAGCAGGCCCTGGATCGCGACAGTCTCCGGCTCGGACACCGCCTTCGTACCCGGGTAGGTCTCGTCACACGGTCCGCCCTGCTGCTTGTCCCACTGGAACGACGAGTTCCGGTTCAGATCGACCCCGGCATCGGCCGCCGGACAACCGCCCGTGCTGTTGTCGACGTTCTTGCGCTGCAGCACCGGCCGGTTCGGGTTCGACGCGACCACGTCCACACCGTCCGGGTTCGCGATCGGCACCACCCACAGCTCCCGGGTGTCCAGCAATTCCGTGATCTCCGCGTCGACGCCGTACGACGAAGCCAGCAGGTCGATCCATCGGTACGCGATCTCGCCGGTCGCGATCTCCCGCGCGTGGATCTGCGTGTGCAGCAGGAACTTCGGCTTCTTCCCGGTGCTGTTGAGAGCACAGCCCCCGGTCGCCAGTTTGGTGATGCACAGGGCCTGGATGTCGTGCCCGCCCTGCCCTTTCACCTTCTTCCACGAGTCACCGACGTCGTACCGCTTCACCAGGTCCGGATGCGCCGACGCGACCTCCGCGTTGTGCTGCTCGTGTCCCGCGGTGGTTGTGGTAGCCGCCGTAGTACGTCGCACCACCCGGCTCCGACCGCGGCACCGGCTGATAGACGTTGCCCGTCTTCCCGAGTACGACGCCACGCGCTCGCAGCCGCTCCACCTCGGACGGAGTCGCGATCACGGTCGGCCTGGATCCATGCCCGTGACCGATGTCGTACCCCTCCCGGATGAGGTCCGCGACCGTCACTCCGGCCGGCAGTTTCATCGAGTAGTACGAGACATCCGGTGGGGCGGCCTCGGACAGACTCGTGAGCGAAACCAGGATGAGGGCAAAACTGCACAGTGACACGACAAGTCTTCGCACGGGAGAAATCCTTCCGCTGGGCGGGCGGCGCAGAGAAACAGCCAACCGCACCACCTGTCACCGCAGCATCACGATGAACGCCCAGTATCAGAACAGGATCGTCGCGAACGTTTCGATCGTCCGGAAACCGACCCGCTCGTACGCGGCCCGGGCCGGGAGGTTGAAGGCGTTGACATACAGCGTCACCACAGGCGAGATCTGCCGGGCCAACTCGACCACCGCCGCCATCCCTGGTGCCGCCAGCCCGCGGCCGCGGAACTCCGGATCCACCCAGACCCCCTGGATCTGGCACACCCCAGTGCCGACCGACCCGACCTCGGCCTTGAACACCACCCGGCCGTCCTCGATCCGCGCGAACGCCCGCCCGGCGCGGATCAGCTCAGCCACCCGCGACCGGTAGAAGGTCCCGTCCGGACCGGTCTGCGGCGGTACGCCGACCTCCTCGGTGTACATCGCCACGCAGGCCGGGTAGAGGATCGACAGCTCGACCGGTTCGACTGCCCGGACCAGCGGATCCGGTGCGATCGCCGGCGGCTCGTCGATCACCATGAACGGCTGGTTGTCGCGCACCTCGCGGGCCGGACCCCACTGCGGTTCGAGCGTGGTCCACAACTGCTGGACCGCACTGGCCGGTCCGAGGATCTGGAAACAGTTCCGGCCGCGGCGCAACGCGTACGCCGCGAACGCGCGCAGGGCCGCGTCGTCCGCCCCCACCGGCACCATGTTGCCGCCGGCATGACACAGTGCCTCGAGTACGCCCTTCTCGACGTACCCCCAGACCTCGGCACCCCGCCGTGGATCGAGTCCGGACGCCTGCACCAGGCTGTCGACGAACACGTTGACCACGGGGTCGCGGGCGATCACCGCACGCGCCGCCGCGAGGTCACGAGGACCGAGAACCCGTACGCCCACGCGCAGAACCTAGCGGATGATCACCCGTCAGGCTCGCAACGGGTCGCGCTCAGCGTCGTGCGCCGCCGCGATCCCGCGCAACGGCGAGGTCCAGGCAACGGCGACGCCGACGAACCCGAAGAGCCCCATAACCACCATCGCGGTGCGGATGCCGTAGTGGTCCCCAAGCACGCCGCCGGTGATCGAGCCCAGCGTCCAGCCGACTCCCCACGACAGCATCCGGCCGACCGTGTTGACCCGGCCGAGCAACTGCTCCGGCGTCACCTGCTGGCGGTACGTGATCGAGTTGACGATCACCAGGATGTACGCCGAACCCCACACCAGCAGGGCGATCGCGGCCAACTCCCAGCGCGGCACCAGGGCCGTGACGATGCCGAGCACCGCGGAAACCGGCACGGCGTAGAGCGTGATCGCCGCCGGCGCCAGCCGCCTCAGCAACAGCGGGAGCCCGATCGCCGCCACCAGCCCGCCGATCCCCCAAGCTCCCCACACGATCCCGAACCGGACTCCCGACGTACCGACGTGAAGGATCCGGTCACACCACACCACCATCAGCGCGACGAACCCACCACCGGCGAACGACTGCAGCGTGCCGATCATCGTCATCGTGCGGACGCCGGGATGCCGCAGCAGGAAGCGAATCCCTTCGGCGATGTCGGCGAAGATCACCCGCGGCCGCAGCGGCGCCTGGCCTGCTCGCGGCTCGGACAGCGCCCGGACGATTCCCCGGACGGCGATCGCGGACGCGACGAAGCTCAACGCATCCAGGGCCAGCAGGTTGGCCGGGTTCAGCACCGCCAGCGCCAGGCCGGCGAGCGTCGGCACGAACAGCTCGATCAGGCTCGAAGCGGTCCAGACCGCGGAGTTCGCCTGGGCGACCCGGGCGCGGCCGACCAGCATCGGCAGGGCCCCGAAGTTCGCGCCGTCGAAGAACGAGTAGACGGCCTGCACCGTGAACGCGACCACGAGCGCCTGGGCGACAGTCAGCACACCGAACAGATGCGCGAGCGGGACCGAGCCGATGACCACGGCGTTGACCAGATCCGCGGACACCATCACCCGACGCCGGTTCCACCGGTCCGAGAGCGCGCCGGCGAACAACCCCGTCAGCAGGTACGGCGCTGCCTCGAGCGCCGTCACCAAGGCCGTCAGGAAGGTCGAACCGCTGAGCCGGTAGACGAGCACCGGCAACGCGACCGCGGTGACCATCGAGCCGGTGAACGACAACGTCCGGGCCAGCCAGTACTTCCGGAAGTCCGCATCGTCCCGGAGCCGAACGGTCGTCGTCATGCGGGGCACCCTGCAACTTCAAGTCGTCTGGAGGTCAAGGCCCATCCACATCAGTTCGTCGCCGAGGTCCCGGTCGGGAGTACTGACAGGATCGCCGAAACCGTTGGCCCGATAGAAGGCGATGGCCTTCTCGTTCGCGACCAGGACGTCGAGCAGTAGTTCCGTCGTACCCTCCGGAAGGGCTTTGATCGCCGCGTCGAGGAGGGCCTTGCCGACGCCCTTGCCCTGGTGATCGGGGAGCACGTACAGCTTCCACATCACCCAGAAGTCGCCTTCGCGACCGAGCCCGACCATCCCGACCAGCTGCTCGCCCTCGGCCGCGACCAGAGTGATCCCGTTCCGGATCAGCCACTCGACCGCCTCTGGCGACCACCACTGGGCCAGTCCGTCGACGATGAACTTCTCCGAGACCAGCCCGCCGTACGCCACCGGCCAGGTCTTCAACCCGATCTCCCGGACCGCCCCGACGTCGGCCAATTGCGCCTTGCGAACCTCGATCACCCGTGCACCACCAGCGGCTGCCCGTCCGGGTCCACAACCTCGAGGCCTTGATCCGTCCGGGTCGCGGCGTACCCCGCTGCGACGAGCCGCTGCAGTACGTCGTCCAGGTCCGCGGCGGTGGTCAGATCCGGCCTGACGGCGAGCTCCGGGCCCGCGCCGAAGTGGATCGGCTGATCGGTGCCGAGCACGTCCAGCAGCCGCTCCCACGCCGGCTGATCCGCTCCGGACAGGTGCGGCGTGACCGACCAGCGCTCGTCCGGACGGGTCTCGTGCACCTTGTAGCCGTACAGGTCCTCGCTGCGTTCGTCGATCCACAGCTTCGTCCCGTCGGGACCGGTCGCCGAGAGGACGCGTCCGAACGCCTCGTCCCAGATCGTCGCATCGTCGTACCCGGCACTCTCGAGCCGCTCCTTCAGCTCGTCGATGTCCTCCGCCTCGAACGTCAGATTGGTCTGCCCAGGCTGACCGCCGGTGTCGCTGGTGGCCGCGTCGTGCAGCGAGATCGCACCACGCCCAGCCAGCAGGACTGCCCAGCCACCGCGCTCGGACTCGATCCGCGCCTGCAGTCCGAGCGTCTCCAGGAACACCTGCATCGCCGCCACATCCGCCGTGAACCGCAACGGCCGGATCACTACGTCGTTCATCCTCGGGCCTCCCCATGCTTGTCCAAGTATTCCGTCAACGCCTGCTCCACCAACGCGGACAGACTCGCCGCCTCATCGATCGCCTTGTGCTTCACCCGCCGAATCAACTCAGCCGGCAGATACACGTTGAACTGCGCCTTCTTCCCACCGTCGTCGCCCATACCTAGGATGCTAGCAATCTAGATAGCTACTAGACAAGCAGCCCTCGAGCCGAACTGGCTCGAGGGCTGCTTCAGGGCTTGCGCTGCGGCTATACGGCCGCGTGGAGGGCGTCGTCGAGTTCTTTGATGAGTTTGTGTTTGGGGCGGGCGCCGACGACGGACCAGATGACCTCGCCGCGGTGGAAGAGCATCAGGGTGGGCAGCGCCATCACGCGGTAGTGGGCCGAGATTGCCGGGTTCTCGTCGGAGTTCAGCTTCACCACCGTCAGGTCGTTGCGCTCGGCGTCGATCTGCGCGAGGACCGGCACGATCTGGTGGCAGGGTGGGCACCACTGCGCCCAGAAGTCCACCAGGACCGACTGATCGGCGCGCAGTACCACGTCGTCGAAGGTCGTCTCGTCGACCGTTTGCAGCTCACTCATAGTTGTCTCGTCCTCCAGCTCTCGGCATCGGTCAGGAGGTCGGTCAGCCGGGCCCGCAGTTCGGTGAGTTCGGTGATCCGCCGGTCCACCTCGGCGATCCGGGTCCGGTACGCCGTCAGCGACGCCGGGCACACGTCGGCCCGTTCGTTGCCGGCCCGCAGGCACTCGATGAACGGATACGTCTGCTCCGCGGTCAACCCGAGCGACAGCAACGCCTTCACCTCACGTACGACGACCACGTCGTCGGCGTCGTACGCCCGGTACCCGTTGGACTCCCGCCGGGGTTTCAGCAGTCCCTGCGCCTCGTAGTACCGGACCGCCTTGACCGTCACTCCGGCCTCGGCCGCCAGATCGCTGATCCGCATTCCGCCTCCTTCACCCGACGCTAAACCTTGCCCCCAGGGTCAAGGTCAAGCCAGCATAGTCCGCCTCACGGTTGGCGCGGGTCAGGGAAAGCCCCGCACGCTGAAGCCACCGTGCGGGATGCCAGTCGCCTCGCGAGGTCTGGGCGTCGAGTCTGCGGAATCCGCCATCGACTGTGACCACCGTGTCGGCGGCAATCGGTTGCCGGCGACAGTCTCACCACACTCGATGCCACGACCGTCCTGAGCGGCCGCGAGTGAAGCCACCGTGCCGGGCTATCCGCCGGCGCACGGGGCGTTGACCCGGGTGGCGCGTCAACCACACAAGTTTCCGGCGCGGCACTGGTGCGGGAGAGCGCCGTACTCGAATGGCTGGCGTCTCAGGAGACGTAGGCGGTGACCCACTCCCCCAGCACCTTCGCGCTGGCGTCGACCAGAGCCGGCCAGTCGAGGGCGCCCTCGTCGGCCGAGTCCGACACGTGCTTCACGACGCGCACGGGTACGCCGTACTCACGGCAGGCGTAGACGACGCCGTACGCCTCCATGTCCACGAGATGCGCCCGCTCCGCCAGCCGCGCCCGGACGACCGGATCGGTGACGAACACGTCTCCCGACGCGAGCACCGTCCCGTCCCCACCCTCGACCTGCAACGTCTCCTGCGGATCGATCCCCAACGCCCGCACCGCATCCGCGTTGATGTCGTGATTGATCACCGTCGACGGCAGATACAACCCCGCCATCCCATCCCGCAACGCCCCAGTGGTCCCCACATTCAGCACCACCAGATCCCGCCTCCCCCGCTCCCCCAAAGCCCGAGCCGTAGCCACCGCCGCCGCAGTCTTCCCCACCCCAGTAACCACAACCGGAACCCCGTCCGGCACATACCGAGCCTCGCCAGCTACAGCGCTGACAACCAAGTAGTCCGTCACTGATCAGCTGACGGTGACGGTGGGTTCGCCGGGTGCTGCGGTCTCGCCCATTTCTTCGGCGATGCGGAGGGCTTCTTCGATCAGGGTCTCGACGATGGCGGATTCGGGGACGGTCTTGATGACCTCGCCCTTGACGAAGATCTGGCCCTTGCCGTTGCCGGAGGCGACGCCGAGGTCGGCCTCGCGGGCCTCGCCCGGGCCGTTGACGACGCAGCCCATCACGGCGACGCGGAGCGGGACCTCCATCCCCTCGAGGCCGGCGGTGACCTGCTCGGCCAGGGTGTAGACGTCGACCTGGGCGCGGCCGCAGGACGGGCAGGAGACGATCTCGAGCTTCCGCTCGCGCAGGTTCAGCGACTGCAGGATCTGCAGGCCGACCTTGACCTCCTCGACCGGCGGTGCCGACAGCGACACCCGGATCGTGTCGCCGATGCCCTTGGACAGCAGCGCGCCGAACGCGACCGCCGACTTGATCGTGCCCTGGAACGCCGGCCCGGCCTCGGTCACGCCGAGGTGCAGCGGCCAGTCGCCGGCCTCGGAGAGCAGCTCGTAGGCGCGCACCATCACGACCGGGTCGTTGTGCTTGACCGAGATCTTGAAGTCGTGGAAGTCGTGCTCCTCGAACAGCGACGCCTCCCAGACGGCCGACTCGACCAGCGCCTCCGGCGTCGCCTTGCCGTACTTCTTCAGCAGCCGCGGATCCAGCGAGCCCGCGTTCACGCCGATCCGGATCGACGTGCCGTGGTCCTTCGCCGCGGCCGCGATCTCCTTCACCTGGTCGTCGAACTTGCGGATGTTGCCCGGGTTCACCCGGACCGCCGCACAGCCCGCCTCGATCGCGGCGAACACGTACTTCGGCTGGAAGTGGATGTCGGCGATCACCGGGATCTGCGAGTGCTGCGCGATCTCCGGCAGCGCGTCCGCGTCGTCCTGGGACGGGCAGGCGACCCGGACGATGTCACAGCCGGCCGCGGTCAGCTCCGCGATCTGCTGCAGTGTCGTGTTGACGTCCGCGGTCAGCGTCGTCGTCATCGACTGCACGGAGACCGGGGCGTCACCGCCGACCAGCACCTTGCCCACCTTGATCTGGCGGGTCTTACGGCGCGGGGCGAGGGTCGGTGGCGGCAGCGCGGGCATGCCCAGGTTGATGCTCATGGGTCCTTTATCCGTTGAGGTGGTGCGTTATCCGTTGAAGAGTCTGATCGGGTTGACGATGTCGGCGATGACGAGCAGCACGCCCATCACCACGATCACACTGGCCGCGACATAGGCGACCGGGAGCAGCTTGGCGACGTCGACGTACCCGGGGTCCGGGCGGCCGAACAGCTTGGCGACGCCGCGCCGGATGCCTTCCCAGATCGCGCCGGCCATGTGACCGCCGTCCAGCGGCAGCAGCGGGATGAAGTTGAACAGGGCAAGGAAGAGGTTCAGCGAGGCGAGCAGCGAGATCAGGAACGCGATCCGCTCGCCGCCGGTGAGCGACTGGTTCGAGGCGATCTCGCCGGCCACCCGGCTGGCACCGACGACGCTCATCGGGCTGTTCTCGTCCCGGTCGCCGCCGACGATCGACTTGGCCACGCCGACCAGCTTCTCCGGGAAGTTGCCGATCGCCTGCACGGTGGCGACGGTCAGCTCGCCCATCTTGTTGACCACGAAGCCGAAGTCCTGCCGCTCGACCTTCATCTCCGGCGAGACGCCGAGGAACCCGACCGAGACGATCTTGTCCGACCCGGCCTCGTCGCGGACCTGGTTGATGATCGTGTTCGTCTGCAGGGTCACCTGCTGACCGTTGCGCTCGACAACGATCGTGGCGGGCTTGTCGGTGTTCGCCCGGATCAGCGGGGTGAGCTCGTCCCAGCTGCTGATCCGGGTGCCGTTGAAGGACTCGATCCGGTCGCCGACCTGGAACCCGGCGGTCTTGGCCGGCGACACCTTGTCGCCCGACTCGCACTTGCGGTCGGCGCTCGCCTGGGAGGCCGGGATGACACAGTCGGTGACGGTGGCAACGGTCGTCTGCGCGACGTTCGCGCCGTACAGCATGAACAGGCCGCCGAACAGGACGAACGCGATCGCGACGTTGACCAGCGGTCCGGACGCCATCACGATCAGCTTCTTCCACCACACCTTCTGGTAGAAGAGCCGGCCGTTGTCCTCCGCCGAGATCGTCTCGTACTCGGCCGACCGCGCGTTCTCGACCATCGACTGGATCGGGCCGGTGTTGGCCTTGCGGACCTTGGTCGGATCCTCACCCTTGGCCGGCGGCATCATCCCGATGATCCGGACGAACCCACCGGCCGGGATGGCCTTGATCCCGTACTCCGTCTCACCGCGCTTGGTGGACCAGATCGTCCGGCCGAAGCCGACGAAGAACTGCGTCACCTTCATGCCGAAGGCCTTCGCGGGCAGCATGTGGCCCAGCTCGTGCAGCCCGACCGAGATCAGGATGCCGGCCACGAACAGCACGATGCCGAGAAAGGTGAGTAGCGCGGTCATGCCTTCGTGGTCTCCTGTACGCCTGTCAGTTCACGGGCCCGGGCGCGCGCCCAGGTGTCCGCGGCGAGCACGTCGTCGATGGACAGTTCCTCATATGAGGGTACGTCGTGTTCGGTCACCACCCGGGCCACGGTGTCGACGATCGCCAGGAACGGCAACCGCCCGTCCCGGAACGCCTGGACGCAGACCTCGTTGGCGGCGTTGAACACGGCCGGCGCGGTCCCGCCGCGGGTACCGGCCTCGCGGGCGAGCTGGACCGACGGGAACGCCTCGTGATCGAGCGGCAGGAACTGCCAGCTGCTCGCCTCGGCCCAGTTCCACGGCGGCGACGCGTCCGGTATCCGGTCGGGCCAGCCGAGGCCGAGCGCGATCGGCAGCGTCATAGTCGGCGGCGACACCTGCGCCAGCGTCGACCCGTCGTAGAACTCGACCATCGAGTGCACCGCCTGCTGCGGATGTACGACGACATCCACCCGATCCATCGGGATGCCGAAGAGCAGGTGGGCCTCGATCAGCTCGAGCCCCTTGTTGACCAGGGTCGCGGAGTTGATCGTGACGACCGGGCCCATCGCGAAGTTCGGGTGGGCAAGGGCTTGCTCGACCGTGACGTTCTCGAGGTCGTGCCGCGGCCGGCCCAGGAACGGTCCCCCGCTCGCGGTCAGCAGCAGCTTGCGGACCTCGTCGGCCGAGCCGCCGCGCAGGCACTGCGCGATCGCGCTGTGCTCGGAGTCGACCGGGACGATCTGACCGGGTTTGACCCGGCGGGTGACCAACGGGCCGCCGACGACAAGTGACTCCTTGTTGGCCAGGGCGAGCGTGTTCCCGGCGTCGAGCGCGGCCAGCGTCGGCTGCAGCCCGACCGAACCGTTGATGCCGTTGAGAACCACGTCACACGGCATCGCCGCGATCTCGCTGGACGCGTCCGGGCCGGTGATGATCTTGGGGATCCGGAACTCGCCCTGCGCGTACCCCTGCCGCTTCGCCTCCGCGTAGAACGCGAGCTGCAGATCCTGCGCGACCGTGGCCTTCGCCACAGCGACCACCTCGACGCCGAACTCGAGCGCCTGCACGGCGAGCAGCCCGACGTTGTCGCCGCCGGCCGACAGCGCGAGCACCCGGAACCGGTCTCGGTTCCGGCCGATCAGCTCCAGCGCCTGCGTGCCGACAGAGCCGGTCGAGCCGAGGATGACAACGGTTCGCGGATTCACGGCAGCTATTCTCCCAGGTCGGCACACAAAGTAGCCATTCGGTGGGATCAGGCCACGTAGAGGTTGCCCCGGAAGCCGCCGAGGCGGATTTCGGTGCCGTCGCCGACCAGTTGTCTGTCCGTCCGCACTCCGTTGACGAAGGTGCCGTTGGTCGAGCCCAGGTCGCGTAGTTCGTAGCTCAACGCGTCGATCCGCAGCAGCTCCGCGTGGTGGCGGCTGACCTTCGGATGGTCCAGGATCAGGTCGCAGTCCGGCGCTCGCCCGATCCGCACGAGGTCCAGCAGCGGTACGACGCCTCCGTCGGAGTCGACGAGAACCGGATGCGGCCCGGTCTGCAGTACCGATGCGATCTGTCCCACACCGGCGGTGCGGATCGGCAGCGAGACGAGCAGATCGTCCCCCTTGTCCACGCGCAGGTTGTGTTGGGCGCCGTACCCCTGCAGGACGTCCTCCGACTCGTCGATGACGACCGCGGACACGTGGTAGTAGCCCGGAGGCACTAGTGCGTGCGCCGCTTCGCCGAGGGTGGTGGTGAGCACCAGGGCGTCGTACTCGCGGTGGCTGATGTCGGTGATGGTGATCAGGACCGGATTGCTGGCTCCCAGTCGGGCCTCGGCACCGGTGTCGCCCGGTGTGAACTCCACTGTGAGCAGTGGCGCGGGCCGCACCTCTTCGAGCCCGACGAGTCGGGCCACGGCCGGCACTGTGCCGGTGGGAACGGACAGTGGCATGTACTGGCCGGTTGACCGCACCAGGACGTCCAGCCGCGGTCGCAGCGACCTGTCCTTGCGGCGCGCCAGCACGAACGCGTCCACCATCCCCTTGCCGAAGACGAAGTCGACATCCCCCACCACGGCACGCACGAATCCACTGACAGGTTCCATCGTCACCCCCGGCACCTCAGTATCCCGGACGACGACTCCGGTACGGCGGAACACGGTGTGCCGCCGTGGTCTAGCCTCAATCCGTGGATCCTGGCAGCAGCGAGCAGGTGCTCGGCGGAGTGCAGCGCAAGGCGGAGGGCGGGGCTCGGAGTGGGGTTCTCCGTGCCCCGCCCTCCAACGCCGCGATGTGCCCGCCGAGTGCCGCGCAGCGCGGCAGGATCCACGGATTGAGGCTTGGCGTTGGCGTCCGTGTCTGACGCTGTGTTGATCGTGGAGAACGACCCCGGCAGTGGCCCGGGCCGCTTGCTCGGCTGGCTGGACGACCGTGGACTCGCTCCGGTCGTCGTACGTGCATGGGCGGGTGAGCCGATTCCGGCGAGCGCTGACGGGTACAACGCACTGATCCTCTTGGGCGGCGGGATGCTGCCCGACGCCGATGACGCGTCGCCGTGGCTACCGGCCGAACGGGAGCTGCTGCGCAAGACGACCGAGGACGACCAGGTGCCGGCGCTCGGCATCTGCCTCGGCGCGCAACTGCTGGCACACACGTTCGGCGGTGAGGTGCGTGGGAAGTTCGGCCTGCCCGAGAAGGGCGTGACCGAACTGAGTCTGCTGCCCGGCGCCGCGGACGACCCACTGCTCGCGGGCTTGCCGGCGACCGTTCGGGCCGTCGAGAGCCACCAGGATCAGATCACCCGGCTGCCGGCCGACGCGGTGCCGCTGATGTCGAGCGAACGCTGTCAGCACCAGATGCTGAGGATCGGTCGTAGCTGGGGCGTCCAGTTCCATCCCGAGGTCACGCTCGACCAGGTACGGCGCTGGGACACCGACGCGATGCGTTCCCGGGGGTTCGATCCCGAAGCGGTGATCGCCGAGGCCGAGCAGCGCGAGGCCGAGTTGGAGCGAACCTGGTCCGCGGTCTTCGGCCGATTCCTGGAGGTCGGGACCGCTGGCAGCGCTACCTTGGGGGCATGAGTCTGGAGCAGCCGCCGCCCAACCACCGGGCCTCTGACCACGACCGCGAGCGAGCCGCTGCTGTGGTCCAGGAAGCGCACAGCGACGGGCGGCTCGACTTCGAGGAGTTGGACGAGCGGCTCACCCAGATCTACTCGGCCAAGACCCAACTCGAACTGCGGAACGTGACCGCCGATCTGGTCCCGGTCGCACATGGCAGCAATGCGGTCGAGCTGACCATCCGGGCCAAGCACAGCTCGCAGAAGCGTGAAGGTCCGTGGACGGTGCCGCAGCGGGTGGTGGCCGTCGCCGAGCACTCCGCGGTCCGGCTCGACTTCACCGACGCGGTGGTCCGGTGGCCCGAGATCCACGTCGACGCCCAGGCCGTCCACAGCTCGGTGGTGATGATCGTGCCGGAGGGCTGGAGCATCGATCTCGACGCCGTCGACATGGTTCACGGGACCGCCAAGAACAAGGCGACCACACCCCGGTCCGGCGGCGTCCGCGTCCGGGTGACCGGCCAGGCCAAGCACGGCTCGATCGTCGTACGCCATCCGCGCAAGCGGCACTGGTGGTGGCCCTGGTACCGGAAGTGAGCGAAGCGAACCAAACAACACAGCACTCCTCAAGTCGCTCGGACAGTGAGCGAAGCGAGGTGTCCGAGTGACTTGCGCCGCTCCAGGATCGCGTCGTACCGGCTAGCGTGAGCCTCATGACGGCTTCGCTGGATCTTGTGGACGTTGACTCGCTGTTGACCGAGGAAGAGGTCGACGTACGTGCGGCCGCCCGGCGGTTCGCGGATGAGCGGCTGCGGCCGTCGCTGCCGGAGTGGTTCGAGTCCGCGAGCATTCCGGCGCGGGAGCTGGCGAAGGAGCTGGGTGCGCTCGGGTTCCTCGGGATGCACCTGACCGGGTACGGGTGCGCCGGCCTCGGTCCGGTCGCGTACGGGCTGGCCTGTCTGGAGATCGAGGCGGCCGACTCCGGGATGCGTTCGCTGGTGTCGGTGCAGGGGTCGCTGGCGATGTACGCCATCTGGAAGTACGGCAGTGAGGAGCAGAAGAACGAGTGGCTGCCGCGGATGTCCGCGGGCGAGGCGATCGGCTGCTTCGGCCTGACCGAGCCGGACTTCGGCTCGAACCCGGCCGGGATGCGCACCAACGCCCGCCGCGACGGCGACGACTGGGTGCTGAACGGCTCGAAGATGTGGATCACCAACGGCTCCGTGGCCGATGTCGCGGTGGTCTGGGCCCGGACCGACGACGGCGTTCGCGGCTTCGTCGTACCGACGTCGACGCCCGGGTTCTCGGCGCCGGAGATCACCGGGAAGCTGTCACTGCGCGCCTCGGTCACGTCCGAGCTGGTGCTGGACGACGTACGGCTGCCGGCGTCGGCGCAGTTGCCTGAGGCCCGTGGTCTGTCGGGCCCGCTCGGCTGCCTGAACGAGGCCCGCTTCGGCATCATCTTCGGCGCGATGGGTGCGGCCCGCGACTGTCTGGAGACGGCACTCGCGTACGCCGGTGAGCGGATGGTCTTCGACAAGCCGCTGACCGCCTACCAGCTGACCCAGGCGAAGCTCGCCGATATGGCGGTCGAGCTCAACAAGGGCATCCTGCTCGCCGTCCACCTTGGCCGGCTGAAGGAGAAGGGGACGCTGCGCCCCGAGCAGGTCAGCGTCGGCAAGCTGAACAACGTCCGCGAGGCGATCGCGATCGCCCGGGAGTGCCGCACGATCCTGGCCGCGAACGGGATCAGCGGCGAGTACCCGATCATGCGGCACGCCAACAACCTCGAGTCTGTCCTCACCTACGAGGGCACCTCCGAGGTCCACCAGCTAGTCATCGGCCAGGCCCTCACCGGCCAGGCGGCCTTCCGCTGACGTGCTCTCCGAGCCGCGGGTGGATCGCGCGGCGCTGGTGGACGCGGTCAGGACGTCGTACGGGATCGCGGTCGACAGCCTGCGGTTCATCCCGGTCGGCTGGGCATCGGTCTGCTATCAGATCGACCAGCGGTATTTCCTGAAGCTCTGGCTCACACCGGACGACGCGGCCCAGGCAGTCGCCCGGCTGCCGGTGGTGCAGGAGCTGCACGACTCCGGCTTCCGCGCTCGAGTCCCCTACCCCGTTGCCACTCTCGACGGCCGCTTGTCCGTGTCAGCAGCGGGTGGCGTCGTCGCGTTGTTCCCGTTCCTTCCTGGTACGACGCCCGCCGGGTGGCCAAGGTGGTCCGACGACGTACTGGACGAGCTCGGCAGGGTACTGACCGACCTGCACGCGGTGACACCTCCCCTGGACCTCCCGCGTGAGGACTTCGCGATCACAGGGCTCGTGCCGAATAGGCGGCTGGCTCAGCTGCAGAGCGTCGTACGACGACTGCCGCAACGCCTCGTGCTCTGCCACACGGACCTGATCGGCGACAACCTGCTCGTCGACTCGGACGGCAGGTTGAGCGCGCTCGATTGGGACACTGCCATGCTCGCGCCACCGGAGTGCGACCTGGCCCTGTTGCTGCAAGCCGAGCAGCCTGTCGACGCGCACGCTCTCCGGCGGGTGCTTGCGATCTATCCGGCTGACGTACCGCTCGAACTGGACCTGTTCGCCTTCTTCCTGCTCCGGCGGTACGTCGCGGACTGCTCGGCGCGAGTGATGAGGCTTCAGGAGTCCGGGCTGTCGGCCGCGGACGCGGACGAGGCACGCGCGGGGATGGTCACCTGGGGATCCGCGCAGTGGTCGCGGCTGGATCGGACACTCGATCTCGTCCGGAGCGCCCTTGCCGAGCGTGGTGCATGAGGAATTGGTGTTTGGGTACCGTGAGTGAGCGGGGATTACAGAATGTCATCCTGACACCCCGCTGTGTCGTCTCCGCCCGCGGCGCTTTGCACGCCACGAAGGAGCAATCATGAGGATCGGTGCCGGCATCGGGCTGATCGCCATCGGCGCCATCATCGCCTTCGCCGTCCGGGACACGTCCGGTTGGCTGAACCTGACCGCCCTGGGCATCATCATCATGCTCGCCGGCGTGGCCGGCATCTGGGTGTCCTACCGGCTCGCCAACCCGCGCCGGCGTGGCGAGGTCAACGTGATCGACCCGGAGGTCGAGAAGCAGTACCGAACCGACCCGCCCGACCATGTGGCCGAGCGCCCGATCGACGTGACGCCGAGTCACCTGCGCGAGGAGCGACGGGACTAGCCGAGCGGCTTGAACAGGTAGTCGCACGGGTCCGCGTGCGAGCGAACAATGTTGCCTTCGGCATCCTGTTCGGTCCAGGTGTCGATCACCTGAGCGCCGTCCCACAGCTTGTAACCGAGCCGCTCGTACAGCCTGCGAGCGCCGGAGTTGTCCAGACCCACCGCCAGGCCGATCACCGGCCGGGACCAATCGGCCGCGATCGCCTCAGCCGCCCGAATGATCGCCGTACCGATGCCCTGGTTCGGGACATAAGCGTGCAATGCGTTGATCTCGACGGGGCCGAGTGCGGCCCGGACTTCGGCGTACCTCGACTGTTTGAACAGCATCGTGTGGCCGACCACTTCGCCGTCGCGGTGCGCGAGCAGGTACAGCCCGTCACCTCGTTGCTGCGTTTCCCAGCGGGCGCGGTGGTGGTGCTGGGCCGCGGGTTCGGCCGAGGCGATCAACTGGTCGACCTCTGCCTGGGTGGCAGGCCTGATGTCCATCGTCCGACCGTAGCGAGCCGGGTCGCCGCCACCAAACGGGTTTAAGGGTGGCTGAAGGGTCGGGTGGATAGTGGCTCCATGGACCGGAATCGGGAGTTGCTGGAGCGGTTGTGGCCGATGGAGGGGCAGTTGGCGCTGTCCGCCGAGGCCGAGCACGAGATGCGGGCCGAGGACTACGTGCTGGAGATGCCGCAGTCCGGTGAACGCATAGTGGGCCGGGACAAGATGCGGGCGATGCAACAGGAGTACCCGAACCCGCCGTCGATCCAGATCCTGCGCATCACCGGCGCAGGCGACCACTTCGTCGTACTGGGCCGCTCGGACTATTCCGGCGACATCTACTACGTCGCGAACGTCGTCGAGTTCCGCGACGGGCGGATCGCCCGCGAGACCCGCATCTACGGCTCGCCGTTCGATCCGCCGCAGTGGCGGGCGAAGTACGCCGACTGACTACTTCGCGACCTCGGTGGCGCGGGACTCGCGGACCACGGTGACACGGATCTGGCCGGGGTAGGTGAGCTCCTCCTCGACCTGCTTGGCGATGTCGCGCGCCATCACCTGCGCACCGATGTCGTCGACCGCGTCCGGCAGCACCATCACCCGGATCTCCCGGCCGGCCTGCATCGCGAACACCTTCTCGACCCCGTCGTGGTGCATCGCGATCTCCTCCAGCCGCTCGAGCCGCTGCACGTACGCCTCCAGCGACTCCCGCCGCGCCCCCGGCCGGCCGCCGCTCACCGCGTCCGCCGCCTGGGTCAGCACCGCCTCGACGGTCCGCACCTCGACCTCGTTGTGGTGCGCCTCGATGCAGTGCACGACGTCGTCGTCCTCGCCGTACTTGCGGGCCAGCTCCGCACCCACGATCGCGTGACTGCCCTCGGACTCATGCGTCAGCGCCTTGCCGATGTCGTGCAGGAACGCACCGCGCTTGCACAGCTTCGGATCCAGCCCAAGCTCGGCCGCCATCATCCCGGCGATGTGCGCCGACTCGATCAGGTGCTTCAGCACGTTCTGCCCGTACGACGTCCGGTAGCGCAGCAGCCCCATGGTCCGGGCCAGCTCCGGGTGCAGGTCGGTGATCCCGACCTCCGCCATCGCGTCCTCGGCGGCGCGCTCACACAGCTCGGCGACCTCGCCCTTGCTGCGTTCGTAGATCTCCTCGATCCGGCTGGGGTGGATCCGGCCGTCGAGTACCAGCGAATCCAGGGTCAGCCGTGCGGTTTCCCGCCGTACCGGATCGAAGCAGGACAGCAACACCGCCTCGGGGGTGTCGTCGATGATCAGGTTGACGCCGGTGGTCTGCTCGAACGACCGGATGTTGCGGCCCTCGCGGCCGATGATCCGGCCCTTCATGTCGTCACTCGGCAGGTGCACCACCGACACGACCGACTCGCTGGTCTGCTCCGACGCCAGCCGCTGGACGGCGCCGGTGATGATCTTGCGGGCCTTCGTCTCGCCCTCGTCCAGCGCCTGCCGCTCGATGTCGCGGACGATCGTGTGCGCGTGCCGCTTCGCCTCCGTCTCGATCGCCGCCACCAGCTCGGCCTTCGCCTGCTCGGTGGTCAGGTTCGCGACGCCCTCCAGGATCCGGCGCCGCTCGTCCTCGAGGTCGCGGATCTCGGCCTTGCGGCGGTCCAGCTCGGCCAGTTGCGCGGTCAGCTCGGTCTGGCGTTCCTCGATCGAACGGTGCTGCTCGTCGAGCCGTTCCTCACGCTCGGTCAGCCGGTGCTCACGCCGTTCCATCTCCAGCCGCTGCTCACGCAGGTCGTCCCGGATCGACTGGGCCTCGGACTCCGCTTCCCGCCGTACGTCGGACGCCCGCTGCTCGGCCTCTCGCCGTACCTCCGTCGCCCGCTCCTCCGCAGCCCGGCGGATCTCCTCGGCCCGCTGCTCGGCGGCCTCGGCCCGGACCCGCAGTACGGCGGCCTCCTCCTCGGCTTGGCGACGTACCAACTCCGCCGCGGACTTCGCGCCGGCGGCGATGGTGGCGGCCTCGAGTTTGGCGTTCGCCTCCGCGGTCACGGCGGCCGCGGTCGTGTCGGCGGCCTTCCGGCGGGAGAGGGTGAAACCGATCCAGGCAAGCAGCCCGGCGATCAGCAGTCCGATCAGAGACAGCCCGACTGACATCGCCGTCGGCAAAGCCGCGAGTGACATCGGCGTCTCCCCTCTTCGAGTCACGCACCAGGCGGGACTTTGTGGTCGGTCGAAGGGATCCACCACTGGAGCGGCCGGCTGACGGTACGGCTGACCGCACCACCGACGTACGGCGGTGCGCTGTCCGTCCGTTGCGACGGTACCTGGCGGCCCCTGGGTGTGCGTCACCCAGGCACGATGCTCTTGGCCGCCACCGTCGAACCGCGGTGCCGTCTATCCGACGGCGCTGCGAGTCGCCGTCGTCAGTCCTTCAGCTCGGTCGAGCGTAGTGTCGTGTTCTTCCGGCCGGTCGGCCGGCGATCAACCGGCCTGCCGGTGCTATACCTGCCACCGTCAGGTGGAGTGATCCCTTACTGATTCCGAGGCTAGGCGTGCCCCACCACCCGGTCAAGACGGACACTCCCACGCCACCCGACCATCACAGCAGGCACTGAAACCAACGTTCTCCGTCATCCTGCGACCCGGTCGCACCAGCAGACCACCACCCCCGCTGGTCTACTCCAGAACGCCGCCACACAACGGACCCGGTCCGGGCGACGCGACCGGTGGCACGGACGCGGCCCGGCTGGCGCGACCCGCACTCCGGACGTGGTCCGGGCGACGCGACCTGTGCTAAGGCCGTGGTCCGGGCGACGCGACCTGTGCTGAGGCCGTGGTCCGGGCGACACGACGGGCACTCCGGACGCGGTCCGGGTGGTGCGACCGGTACGTGGTCCGGGTGCTGCGGACCTGGGCTACGGACGTGGTCCGGGCAGGCCGCCTTCGGATTCGCTGGGTGACTCGTCGCTGTCGGTCGAGCCGGTGACGGTGCCGCCGGTCTGGGTACCTTCGAGGACCGAACCGGCCGAACTCGCCGGCTCTGACGACGGGTCAGGCGCATCGCCTCCCACGACTCTCCCGCCGGCTTCCGGATCACCGCCGGTGGCCTCACTCCCGGCCCGGCCCGACGTACCCGCCTGCCCCGAAGCCTCTGGAGCCCCATCGTCAGGACCCGATTCGCTTTCTGCGCTCGCGGTCCCGGCCTCACTGCCAGACGCGTGCGACTCCTCGGCACGTGCCGACGACTCACCGCCGGATGCCTCGTCGCCAGCCTGCTGCTCCGCGGTCGACGCTTCCCCACGGGTCGCCTCGGTCGCCTCGCCGGTCGCCCCGGTCGTCGCCTCGCCTGCGGACCCGGTGGTGTCGGTGGGTGCCGGCTGGGCTGGTGGGTTCTCGGAGGTCTGTGAATCGACGTAGGTGCCGACCTTCTGCTGGACAGTGTCGACCTTGTCGGCGTACTTGCCGCCAGTCTGCTTGTCGATCAGATCGCCGGCCTTCTCCACGCCGGCCTTGATCTTGTCCGGGTTCTGCTTGACGACGTTCCGGAGCCAGTTCTTCGCCTGTTCCTGGAAATCGTTCATTGCACCCTCCGCGGTGTCAGGGGCGGATCGACCGAAAATGCCAGCCTACGGACCGGCCCAAACACCGGCCCCACTTCGGATGACACACCGTCAACCCCCACCCGTCAACGCCCCTCGCCGCCCACACCCCCACCGATTCCCCACGCCTCCCCCAACCACCGTCTCCCCCGGGCACCCCAGCCCGCACTCCTCCCCCCACCCACCGTCTCCCCCGGGGCATCCCAGCACCCGCACCCACTACCCGAACCTCCGTTTCCACCGCCCGAGTCCACCGCACATCCACCGCCGCGCCGTGCTCACCACAACCACCGCCCACGTGCGCTACTCCACCACCCGGCCCAGAGCAGGTCGGCCACCGCGCACATCAACCCACTCCTTGCCTCGCCTCGGCCCAGAGCACCCCACTCCACACAGCCACTTACGCTGCTGGCCCTGCGACCACAGTCCGCGCACGGCGTCCGTCGTACAGCTGGTTCTCTGTCCACCGCCGTACCGGAACCTTGTGATGCAGCGGCTCACCGGCCTCCTGTCAGGGCTGTGCTGGTGGGGGTTGCAGGATGGGTGTAGTTGGCCGGGTGACCCTCGTAGAGGAGGGTGCCGCCGTGGCGACCTGGGCCTGGGCCCAGGTCGATCAGCCAGTCGGCCTGGCGGATGACGTCGAGGTTGTGTTCGACCACGACCACTGTGTGACCGTGGTCGACCAGGCTGTCGAGGACGTGCAACAGCATGTCGATGTCGCTCAGGTGAAGCCCTGTCGTCGGCTCGTCGAGTACGTACGTGGTCGGCTGCTCCGCCTGCCGAAGCTCCTTCGCGATCTTCACCCGCTGGCACTCGCCGCCCGACAGTGTGTTCAACGACTGCCCCAACCGCAGATACCCCAACCCGACCGCCGCCAACTGATGCAGAGCGCGCGAGATGCCCGCGTCGGGCAGTCGACCAATGGCTTCGTCGATGGTGAGCTCGTCAACGTCGGCGATGGAAAGCCCGTTCACCTTGTGCGCGAGAACCTCCGGAGTGAAGCGGCGTCCGTGACAGGTCTCGCAGACAACCTCCTGCCCCTCCATGAACGCCAGGTCGGTGTAGATGACCCCCAGCCCCTTGCAGTCAGGGCAAGCTCCCGCCGAGTTGGCGCTGAACAGAGCGGCAGGTACGTCGTTGTGCCGGGCAAACAACTTGCGAATCGCCGGCGCGATGCCGGTGTAGGTGATTGGCGTCGACCGTCGATTGGTACTGACCGGCTTCTGGTCGATCACCACCGCGGAGTGCTGGGCCACCAACTCCTCCGCCAGGCTGGACTTCCCAGAACCGGCCACACCGGTCAGCACACTCATCACGCCCGTGGGAAAGCTCACGGTCACGCTCTGCAGATTGTTGCGGCTGGCATCCACCACGGTCAGCTTCCCGTGACCGCGCCGCGGAGCAGCCTTCAGCGGCCGCTGCCGAGCCAACGCCTGACCAGTAGACGTGCCGGCGTTACGGAGCTCCGCGAACGTCCCTTGAAACACCAGTCGCCCACCCGCGTTACCCGCCTCGGGACCGACCTCGATGATCTGATCCGCGTGCGCCATCACCGCCGGATCGTGCTCGACGACCAGGACGCTGTTGCCGCTGTCGCGAAGCCGTTCCAGCAGCTCGATCATCGACTCCACATCATTCGGATGCAGCCCGACGGTCGGCTCGTCCACGACATACGTCATCTCAGTCAAACTGGACCCGAGGTGCTTAACCGTCTTGATCCGCTGCGACTCACCACCGGACAAGGTCGTCGTTGCCCGAGACAACGTCAGATACCCGAGCCCGATCGTGACCATCGCCTCCAGCCGCGCCACCAACGCAGCGACCACCGGTACGACGCCCGCCGCATCGACCGTGCGTACGACGTCGACGAGTTCGGTGATCTCGAGTCGCGACAGTTCACCAATCGTGTGGCCGAGCACGGTCGCCGTCCGCGCAGCCTGGTTGAGGCGGTCGCCGACGCAGTCCGGGCAGGTCTCGGAGCGGGTGAACTTGCGAATGGCGTCCTGTTTCCGCTCGGACAGGTTGTCGGAGGTGTGCAGGTAGATCCGCTCGAATCGTTCGACCACCCCCTCGTACTCCTTCGGGAGCTTCCGGCCCAGCTCGGCTGCGACGTGGCCGCCGTACAGCAGAGCCTGCCGTTCCGACTCGGTCCACTCGCGCAGTGGAGTGTCGGCGTCGAACGTGCCGATGTCGGCGTACTGGGAGTACCAGTAGCCGCCGTTGCCGAATCCCGGGAGCAGGATGGCCCCGGCGGCGAGTGATTTGTCCAGGTCCAGGAAGTGTTCGACGGCGCTCACCACCACCTCGCCGAGCCCGGAGCAGCTCGGGCACATGCCGACCGGATCGTTGAACGAGAAGTGGTTCGACTCACCGACGTACGGCTCGCTGAGACGGGAGAACAGCAACCGCAGGTAGGTCCACGCGTCCGTGATGGTGCCGACTGTCGAGCGTGCGTTGCCGCCGATCCGCCGCTGGTCGATGACGATCACGGGCGTCAGGCCGCCGATGTGCTCGACCTCCGGACGCGTCCACTTCGGCAGCCGGTTCCGGGCGAACGGCGGGAACGTCTCGTTGAGTTGATAGCCCGCCTCCGCGGCGATCGTGTCGAACACGAGCGACGACTTGCCCGAACCGGATCTGCCGACGAACACCACCAACTGATTCCGCGGGATGTCGAGGTCCAGGTCGGCCAGGTTGTTCGTCCGGGCTCGGCGGAGAGTGATGGTTCCCCTGGTCATTTCGTCTGTCATTCGCGGCGTCATGCTCACGACGCTACGAGCAGATGTGGCCGGATTCTGGCCGCATTTGCTGCGATGATCGGACCATGGCCGATGTGACCGCACGCATGCTGGCCCTGCTGTCGACCTTGCAGACAGGCCGGCCGTTCAGCGGGGACGAGCTGACCCGCCGGCTCGGCGTCAGTCCACGGACCCTGCGACGCGACGTCGACCGACTCCGCGGCTACGGCTACCCGGTCGAGACCCAGCCCGGCCCCGGCGGCTACTACCGCCTCGCCGCCGGCCGCACCATGCCGCCACTAGTCCTCGACGACGACGAGGCCGTCGCAACCCTCCTAGCCTTAGCATCCCTAGCCGCAGTCGGCCCCGCCGCGGCCGGATCTGCCGCGGCCCGATCTGCCGCGACCGGACCTGGCGCGACCGGACCTGGCTCAGCCGTACCTGACGCGGCCACGTCTGGTCCACCAACGTCTGGCCCGGTCGGATCCGGGTCAGACAGTCGTGGCGCGGCCGGATCTGGCTCGGTCGGACTTGGCGCAACTGGATCTGGCGGGGTGGGATCTCGTGGGGTCGGGTCGTCGAGTGAAGGCGGGATCGACGACGCCGCGACGCGTGCCTACGGCAAGCTGGATCAGTTCCTGCCGGCGCGGCTTCGTGGGCGGGCGATGTCGGTCCGCTCGAGTCTCGAGACGAGTCACCAGCCGGCGCCGATCGTGACGACCGAACAACTCGGACTGGTCGCCGAGGCGATCGCTCACCTCGAGACGATCTCCTTCAACTACGAGAACGCTCGCGGCATACAAGCACTCCGGCGAGTCGAGCCCTATCGCCAAATTCACCACATGCTGCGGTGGTACCTGCTGGCATGGGATCTCGACCGTGACGACTGGCGCGTCTTCCGCCTGGACCGGATGACCGACCTCCTCCGCACCGGTACGCCGTACGACCCGCGCCCCCTCCCCGCCGAGTCAGCCGCGGACTACCTCCGCCAAGGAATCAACCGCCACAAGCAAACGATCAGCCTCGTAGTCGACGCACCCGCAGCGGCAGTCATGGACGCACTGCGCTACCAGGACGCCGAGATCCAACCCATCGACGCCCACCAAACCAACGTCACCCTGGCCATCGACTCCTGGCAGTGGCTGATCCTCAACCTCGCCTTCCTCGACGCCGACTTCCACTTCCCCGCCAACAGCCCCTTCACCCCCGCCTGCCAAACCTTCGCCCACCGCCTCCTAACCGCCGCCACCCGTTAACCACTCCACACCCCCACCGCGCGCCGGGTGGACCCACCGGTCGACTCGCTCGAGCAAACACCGACCGACCTCCCGCCCACCGGCTTCCAGCACCCGCAAGCTGCCCATCCCGCCAACTTCCCGCAGGACCCCGCCGGCTTCGCCCAGCGGTGGCGACCAGCAGGCGGCCGGGATCTACCGGCGCACTGCTGGATCAGCAGGACGAGGTCTCCGCCCAGGTCGGCTCAGGCTGCGGCGCGCCTTTGGGTCAAGAGCCGGTCGGGCGGGTCCAACCGTCGACCCCACCGGCGGCGGCAGCAGGCGGCGAGCCCGGGCTAGTCGGGTTCTATGCCTGAGGGGTCGAGGAGGGGGAGTTCTTCGTGGGAGGCGGATAGTTCTTGTTTGACTACTTGGTAGGCCAGGCCGCCGGGGTAGCCCTTGCGGGCGAGCATGCCGAGGAGGCGACGCATGGCGACCTGGCGGTCGAGGGAGCGCATCGAGGGCAGCTTGCGACGGACCAAGGCCCGAGCAGTTTCCTCTTCCTGGTCGGAATCAAGCTCGTCCAACGCGTCTCGGGCGAGTTGGTCGTCGACGCCTCGGCGACGCAGCTCCTGAGCCAGGGCGCGTTTGCCGAGTCCGCGACCGCGATGTCGCGACTCGACCCAGGCGTTGGCGAACGCCGCGTCGTCGATCAGCCCGACCTCGATGAATCGGTCGAGTACTTCGTCGGCCACGTCGTCCGGGATCTCCCGCTCGGCCAGCAGATCAGCCAACTCGGCTCGCGTCCTCGGCTGGCCGGTCAGCTTGTCCAGCAGGATCGTCCGCGCCACCGAATGTGGATCCGCCCCCTGATCCAGCACAGGATCCGCAGGCACCTCCGGCCCATCCGCCTTACGCCGCCGAGAACCCCCACCCCCAAACTGCCGCCGCCGCACCCCAGACCGCCGACTCGCAGTCCCACTCCCAGAACCCGCACTCCCAGCCCCAGGAACCGCACTCCCAGCCCTAGGATCCTCAGTCCCAGGTTCAGGGCCCACAGCCTCGCGAATCCCGGCATCACTCGCGCCTGCAGATCCGCCCCTCGAGTCCTCACGTGCAGTCCTCGCCGTACTCACACCTGAGCCACCACGGCCTTCTCCCCCAGCCGCACCCGCCGACTGGACCGCGCCAGCTGACGGGTCAGTCCCCACAGCGCGAGTGGTCCTACCTTGACCGCGCGCTGGAGGCGAGTCAAACGCGTCGTCGGCGGCGCCATGTCGGACTCCGGATTCATGTGCTCGCGGTGCAGGTGCTTCCGGTGCGCTTGGCTCCGACAAGTTGCCGGACATCACGTCAGGAGTTTCGCCCCAAGGGTCGGCCGGCTGCGTGACCGAGATGCGAGCTTGGGCAGGCGGGTTCCGGGGCTGGTGATTGTTTGGGGTCTTGGTGGTGTTCGGTGGCTCGTCGGGCTTGGGGGTTTGCCTGGTTGGGCGTCGGGCCGGGTTGGGCTCGGGTGTATCGGCGGCGAAGGCGGTTGCTTCTGCGAGGCGGTCAGCGGTGAGTGCCGCGGATGTTCGGGTGATCGCGGAGTCGTCCAGGTCGCCCCAAGGGTCGACGGGTCGGGCCGAGCCGCGTTTGGTTGAGGTCCGGGGACGCTGTCGTGCGGCGCCTTCCGCTTCCTCGGTGCCGCTGGCGACGTCTTCTGTGTCTGCCCATGGGTCGACGGTCCCGGCGGTTCGCCTGATTCTGCCTGCGCGGGATCGCGAGGGCGTTGCGTCCGACATGTCCTCGTCGGCGAACGGATCCGACCACGGGGCGGTCAGGTGCGCGTCGGCGTCACGGTCGCCGGACGGTGTGCTGCTGGGGTTGCGTTGGGCCGAACGGCGGCCGGTGCTTCGCGAAGAGCTCTGACGTTCGGCGCTGGATGATGCCGTGTCCACTCCGGATGCAGCCGCCGCTCGACTCGGTGCCGCCGCTCGCCCGGATGATCTCGGGGCTCGGCCCGAGGTTGGTGTGGCTTCTCCGGGTGATGCCGCCGTCCGGCTGGAGGTTGCTGGACCTGCACCGGGTGCGTCCGGGCCGCAGGCCAGGAGTTGTCGGGCCAGGGCCAGGCGGTCGGCGTGGGGTAGGGACAGGGCCGCGGGGGCAGCGTCGTCGGCTGTGGGCCGACGCGCGCTGCCGTCCGCAGTGGGTCGATCAGAAGTCGACATCGACCTCGGCCGTGGCGGCCTCGTCGACCGGCTTGTCCAGCGTCGGGCCGATGCCCATCTTCTCCTTGATCTTCTTCTCCAGCTCGTTGGCCAGGTCGGGGTTGTCGCGCAGGAAGTTCCGCGCGTTCTCCCGGCCTTGGCCGAGCTGGTCGCTCTCGTAGGTGAACCAGGCGCCGGCCTTGCGGACGAAGCCCTGCTCCACGCCGAGGTCCAGCAGGCTGCCCTCGCGGCTGATGCCCTGGCCGTAGATGATGTCGAACTCGGCCTGCTTGAACGGCGGGGCCACCTTGTTCTTCACGACCTTGACCCGGGTCCGGTTGCCGACGAAGTCGGTGCCGTCCTTGAGCGACTCGATCCGGCGCACGTCCAGCCGGACCGAGGCGTAGAACTTCAGCGCCCGGCCACCGGTCGTGGTCTCCGGCGAGCCGAACATGACGCCGATCTTCTCGCGCAGCTGGTTGATGAAGATCGCCGTCGTCCCGGTGCCGTTGACCGCACCGGTCATCTTCCGCAGCGCCTGGCTCATCAGCCGGGCCTGCAGACCGACGTGGCTGTCACCCATCTCGCCCTCGATCTCGGCTCGCGGCACCAGCGCGGCCACCGAGTCGATCACGACGATGTCGATCGCGCCGGAGCGGACCAGCATGTCGGCGATCTCCAGCGCCTGCTCACCGGAGTCCGGCTGCGAGACCAGCAGCGCGTCGGTGTCGACGCCCAGCTTCCGCGCGTAGTCCGGGTCGAGCGCGTGCTCGGCGTCGATGAACGCCGCGATACCGCCGGCCCGCTGGGCGTTCGCCACCGCGTGCAGGGCGACCGTCGTCTTACCCGAGGACTCCGGGCCGTAGATCTCCACCACCCGGCCGCGTGGCAGACCGCCGATCCCCAGCGCGACATCGAGCGCGATCGACCCGGTCGGGATGACCTCGATCGGGGCCCTGCCCTGCTCGCCCAGCCGCATCACCGCGCCCTTGCCACACTGCCGCTCGATCTGCGTCAGCGCGGTCGCCAGCGCCTTCTCCCGGTCCGCCGCCGCGCGTTCCGCACTCGCTGCACCAGCCATGTGACTGCCACCTGACCCATCTACGTATCGGGGCCGCTGTCCCAGCCGCCCGAAGGATTTCCTTGTCGCCAGAGAAGGTACGGGTTGGGTCGGACAGTTTTCGTCGCCACTTCGAAGCTGTGGACAAACTCGGCCGTCCCGGGGCACCTTCAGGAGACCAAACTATCCCGAACACGTGTTCGAATCGCAACTGACACGCCGAAGTTGCCCTGGCAACGATCGTGGCCCGCCGACTCCCTACCCTTGCGGCGTGGCAGACCGTGCAGACATCCCCGACTCCGCCGTCATCCTGGCACTCAGCCGGGTCGAGTTCGGGATCGATTCCGTGCTCGACGCGCTCCGTTCCCAGGACCCGTTCGGCATCCGCAGCCTCCTCGCCGACTACTCCGCCCAGGAGATGCCCAATCTGGCCGAGAAGGGCCTGATCCTGGCGATCGACCGGCTGCTGAAGATGAAGGTGCCGGGGCACGCCGAGTGGCCGACGCTGCCGCTGGCGGAGCGCTGCGACTGGTGGGTGGAGCGGCTCGGCGGGTTCGCCGCCGTGGTCGCGGGCCTCCCCCGGATCAGCGGCGCGGCCGCCGACTACCTGCCGATCAAGGACACCCTCGGTGCGGCCGTCCAGGCCATGGTCATCGGGGCAGTCTGCCGCGAGTACGGCGTCGAGGCGCATGCCGACCGTACGGCGATCATCGCGCGGGTACTCACCGCCCGGCCGATCACACCGGACGAGGTGCTCAAGTACGACGACCCCACCTCGGCCGGCCAGGACGTCGCCAAGCAGTTGGGGCTCTCTGACGAGTCGGACGAGGCAGGACTGCGGCAGGGCATTCGGCTGGTCTGGCGGATCAGCAAGCTGTTCGGTGGCCTGGGCGAGGTGTTCGAGGATCGCCCGCGCGGCAGTCTCGGCGCCAGGTTCATCGGCCGGATGCCCGCTGTCGGAGTGGTCGGCGGCTTCTTCGACGAACGCAAGGGCATCCGCAAAGCGGCGTACGCCGCCGCCGATCTCCTCACCACCAGCGCGTTCCGGGTCAAGCCCGTCTAGAGGGCGACGGCCCGGACTGGGATGATCTCGGCATGACTGGGATCGTCATCGTGAGGGCGGACGAGAGTTGGCCGGCGCAGTACGAGAAGACGGCTGCTGTCGTGAGCCAACTGCTCGGGGAGACAGCGCAGCGGATCGACCACATCGGGTCGACGTCCGTACCGCGGCTGGCGGCCAAGGACATCCTCGACATCCAGGTGACGGTCGGGACCGAGCCTGAGCTGGACGACGTGGTCGAGCGGATGATCGCGGCCGACTGGGAGGTCCGGCCGCCCAGACGGGACCACCCAGTGCCCGGTCTGCCCGCCGATGACCTGCAGTGGGTCAAGCGTCTCCTGGTCGAGCCGATGTACCGGCGGCGAGTGAACCTGCACGTCCGGGTCGCCGGTCGGGCCAACCAGCGCTATGCCCTGCTGTTCCGGGACTACCTGCGTAGCCACCCGGAGACGGCGGCCGCGTACGGCGAGTTCAAGCGCCGGGCAGCCGCGCTGCCGCTCGAGTCCGTCGGCGACTACTCCGACTTGAAGGACCCGGTCTGCGACCTCATCTATCTGCCCGCGGAGGAGTGGGCCGCCCGCACAGGCTGGACTCCCTGACCTCTGGGGCAAGGAAACACAGGGTGAGGGCAGCACTACTGAGTGGTCGTTGACCCTGTCCGGGTTCAGCCCTCAGGCTGGATCGGGGGTGCGTCGTGGACAGTCCAACGTACGGGCGGGCGTCCCCCAGGGGGCGTGGTTCTGGTGGGTGGAGCAGGACGGCTGGCGGCGTTGCCATGCGGCAAGATTTCCAAGTGGATCGTGTTGGCACTGTGGATCGTCGCCATGGCGGTGTCCTTCGGTCCAGCCAGCAAGCTGACCGGTGCGCAGGAGAACGATGCGGTCTCCTGGCTACCCGGGAAGGCCGAGTCCACCGAGGTGCTGAAGGCGACGCAGCAGTTCTCGTCACCTGACGAGATCCCCGCGGTCCTGATCTACGAGCGATCAGCCGGCATCACTCCTGCTGACCAGGAAGCGGTCGCGCGCCATGCGACGCAGTACGCGCAACTGCAAGACGTCGACCGCGAAGTGATCGGGCCGATCCCGTCGGAGGACGGCAAGGCGCTGCAGGTGCTCGTACCTATCAACGCCGGTTCCGGCGGCTGGGAGACGATTGGCGAGCGGGCAGAAGACATCAGGCAGGTGGCAGCCGACCGCCCGGACGGCTTGTCGTTCCACGTCACTGGCCCCGGTGGCTTCGCGGCTGACTCGCAGGAGGCATTTGCCGGCATCGACGGCAAACTCCTGTACTCCGCTGCAGCCGTCGTGATCGTCATCCTCTTGCTGACCTATCGCAGCCCCGTGCTCTGGTTGCTGCCACTGTTCTCTGCCGGAGTGGCGCTGTTCGCCGCGCAGGCAGTCATCTACTACCTGGCGACCGAGGCGGACCTGACTGTCAACGCCCAGAGCGCAGGCATCCTCACAGTCCTTGTGTTCGGTGCAGGGACGGACTATGCCCTGCTACTGGTCGCCCGCTACCGCGAAGAGCTCAGGAGACACGAGGACCGGCACGAGGCCATGGCGTTCGCGCTGCACCGGTCCGGTCCAGCAATCATCGCCTCTGGATCCACTGTGGTGGCAGGCATGCTCTGCCTGCTGTTCGCCTCCATGAACTCGACCCGCGGCCTCGGTCCGGTCGCAGCGGTCGGCGTTGTCATCGCACTGGCCGCCATGCTGACCCTGCTGCCCGCACTGCTGGTCATCTGCGGCCGCTGGGTGTTCTGGCCGCTGCGGCCGACGTACGGGTCCGACGACCACACCGAGACGAGTGTGTGGGGTCGCATCGGGCGACGGATCGCCGTACGACCGCGTCTGACCTGGATCACCACCACCATCGTCCTGGCCATCGCTGCACTCGGCATTCTGCGGTTGGACCCGAACGGACTCAGCAACGAGGAGTCCTTCGTCGGTACGCCGGACTCAGTGGTCGGCGAGAAGATACTTGCCGCCCACTTCCCCGCCGGCGCGGGCAACCCGCTGGTCGTGGTCAGCAAGGCGGACAAGGCAGCAGAGGTCCGTACGGCGATGTCCTCGACGCAAGGTATCGCCGCAGTGGCCGAACCGCGGGTCGGCGGCGGATTGGCCTACATAGAGGCGACGATGACGGACGCGGCGGACACTCAGGCCGCGAAGGACACCGTGGATCGGGTCCGCACCGCCGTCCACGCAGTACCGGGAGCCGACGCGCTGGCCGGTGGTGGAGCCGCGATTCTGCTGGACACGCAGCGAGCGGCCGACCGCGACAACTGGGTGATCATCCCCGTGGTGCTCGCGGTGGTGCTGCTGATCCTCGCGTTGTTGCTGCGCTCGTTGTTCGCCCCGGTGTTGCTGGTGGCAACGGTCGTGCTGTCGTTCGGCGCGGCGCTGGGGATCAGCGCGCTGCTGTTCGACCTGGTGCTCGGGTTCGGCGGCACGGACGTGTCACTGCCGCTGTTCGTGTTCGTCTTCTTGGTTGCCTTAGGCATCGACTACAACATCTTCCTGATGACCCGGGTGCACGAGGAGGCGAAGACGCACGGCACCCGGCGCGGCGCGCTGATCGGCGTCGCCGCGACCGGTGGCGTGATCACGTCGGCCGGGCTGGTGCTGGCCGGGACGTTCGCGGTGCTGGCGACGCTGCCGGTGGTGGCGTTCGCCGAGATCGGCATCGCGGTGGCGCTCGGTGTCCTGCTGGACACCATCGTGGTCCGCTCTGTGCTGGTGACGGCACTGAACCTCGACATCGGCCGGCACCTGTGGTGGCCGAGCAAGCTGGCGAAGCAACGCGATCCGGAGCCGGCCGACGACGTGGCGGAACCGGAGCTGACAACCACCTGAGCGGCGGCGGTCAGCGGTCGCTGGGCGGGAGTTGCAGGTGCGCCCAGACGGCACGCCAGACAGTCTTGGCGTGCTCGCCGTCAGCCAGGGCCTCGACTACCGTACGGCCGCCGAGTTCCCCGACGACCTGGGTCTCGGCCCAGGTCCGTGCATAGGCGGGACCGAGATGTTGATCCATCCGGTCCCAGAACTCCGTCAGTCTCATGCCTGCCCGTCGTCGTCCTTCGGTGGCTGTCCCCAACCGCCCTGTGAACCATCCTGGCCCTGCTGAGGCGGCGCCGGCGGACGGTTCTGCTGCTGCGGACCCCAACCACCTTGTGGCTGTTGCCCTGGTTGACCCTGGCCCTGCTGCGGTTGGCCGGGCTGCTGTCCCCATCCGCCCTGTCCCTGCTGAGGCGGTTGCCCTTGCGGGGGCTGCCCCTGCGGACCCCACTGGCCTTGCCCCGGCTGAGGCTGTCCAGGGTACTGCGGCCGACCAGGCTGTCCGGAGTACGGCGCCTGACCCGGCTGGCCCTGACCCGGCTGCCCGCCGTACGGCCCGGGCTGACCCGGCTGGCCGCCGTACGGGCCTGGTTGTCCGGGTTGACCGCCGTACTGGCCGGGCTGTCCGCCGTACTGGCCGGGCTGTCCGCCGTACTGACCACCCGGACCGGGCTGCTGCGCGTACCCCGGCTGTCCCGGGTACTGCCCCTGCTGACCGCCGTACTGCGGGCCCCACTGGCCCGGCTGTGGCTGGCCCGGGTACTGACCGTACTGCCCGTAGCCCTGCTGAGCTTTGGCCTTGCGACTACGCAGTACGAAGAAGACGGCAGCACCCGCCACCAGCAACACCAGCACGACGATCAGGATGATCGCCCAGAGCGGGAAGCTGCTGCCCGCCTCGGAGGTCAGCGAGACGCTGCCGAGCTTGTCGAGGCTGTCGTACGTCGCCGTCCGCCCGTCGACCTTTGCACCGGCGTCATGGTCGGTGATCTTGCCGGGCATGGTGATCTTGAAGTTCACCGAGGGCTGACTGCCGGACGGCACGTTGCCGCCGAGGTTCGGCACCTTGACCGTGACCTTGACCTTGTCGCCCTCCTTGCGGAAGCTGACGCCCTCGCCGCTCGAGCTGCCCATCTTGTCGAAGGGCACGCTCTCGAAGGTGCAGTTGGAACCGATGTACCGCTCGTCGTCGAACGCCTTGCAGGTGACCCCGTCGGTGGTGGTCTCCTTGATCCCGTCCTCGATCCGCTCCCGGACCTTGTCGAGCGACTGGCCGCTGGCTTCCAGCAGCTGCTTGTCGACCCCGATCTGCATGTTGCCCGAGACGGTCTCGTTGGAGCTCACCTTCAGGTCGGCGTCGAGTTTCACGCACCCGGTCAGGGCGACCAGGCACGCCACGACGACGAGCGCTGCACGTACGCGGTTCATCATGCCGTCGATCATTCCAGAACAGGGGGACAACGCCGCCACCGGACGGAAAACCCCTGGTCAGGAGCCAGAACTCGAAAACTGTCGGAGGAACCGGGCACGATGGGCGACGTGAAGAAAACCAGCGCGTTGAGCCGGTTCTCGCCCGCGACCCGGGCGTGGTTCGGCGACGTCTTCGAGGCGGCCACCCCGGCCCAGCTCGAGGCGTGGGACGCCATCACCGCGGGCCGGGATGCCCTGGTGGTCGCCCCGACCGGTTCGGGTAAGACGCTGGCGGCCTTCCTGTGGGCACTCGACCGGCTGGCCACAGTGCCGCCGCCGGACGATCCGAAGCTCCGCTGCCGGGTGCTGTACGTGTCCCCGTTGAAGGCGCTCGCGGTCGACGTCGAGCGCAACCTGCGCGCTCCGTTGATCGGGATCCGCGAGACCGCGCGACGGCTCGGCGAAGCGCCGGTCGACGTCGAGGTCGCGGTCAGGTCGGGTGATACGCCGGCCGGTGAGCGACGACGGTTCGCCACCCGACCGTCCGACGTACTGATCACCACTCCCGAGTCGCTGTTCTTGTTGATGACCTCCCAGGGCCGTGAGTCGTTGCGGGGCGTGGAGACGGTGATCGTCGACGAGGTGCACGCGGTCGCGGGGACGAAGCGTGGTGCACATCTGGCCCTCACTCTCGAGCGGTTGGACTCCTTGTTGTCGAAGCCGGCGCAGCGGATCGGGCTGTCGGCGACCGTTCGGCCGGTCGAGGAGGTCGCGCGCTTCCTCGGCGGCGAGCGGCCGGTGACGGTCGTGCAGCCGAAGTTCACCAAGCAGTGGGACCTGAGCGTCGTCGTGCCGGTCGAGGACATGGCCGAGCTGGCGAGCACCGAGCTGGAGACTTCCGGATCGGCCGCCGGTCCCCCGCAACATGCGTCGATCTGGCCGCACGTCGAGGAGCATGTCTTCGATCTCATCGCGGAGCACAAGTCGACGATCGTGTTCTCCAACTCGCGCCGGCTGGCCGAGCGGCTGACGGCCAGGCTGAACGAGATCGCCGCAGAGCGGGCCGAGCTGGAGCTGGCCGACGCGGGCTCGCCCGCGCAGGTGATGGCTCAATCGGGCGCGTCGCTGGCCGCACCACCGTTGATCGCGCGGGCGCACCACGGTTCGGTCAGCAAGGAGCAACGACTGCTGATCGAGGCGGATCTGAAGTCGGGCCGGTTGCCGTGCGTGGTGGCGACGAGCAGCCTCGAGCTCGGCATCGACATGGGCGCGGTCGACCTGGTCGTCCAGGTGGAGGCGCCACCATCGGTCGCGAGTGGTCTGCAGCGGGTCGGCCGGGCCGGTCACCAGGTCGGCGCGGTGTCGCGCGGTGTGTTGTTCCCCAAGTTCCGAGGCGATCTGATCGACACGGCAGTCGTCGTACAACGGATGCGCGACGGACTGATCGAGAGCCTGCACATTCCCGCCAACCCGCTCGACGTACTCGCTCAGCAGATCGTGTCGATCGTCGCCCTGGACACGGTCGACGTCGACGAACTTTTCACTCTGGTACGACGCTGTGCGCCCTTCGCGACGTTGCCACGATCGGCGTACGACGGGGTGCTCGACATGTTGTCGGGTCGCTACCCGTCGGACGAGTTCGCCGAGCTTCGGCCGCGGATCGTGTTCGACCGGGTCAGCGGGGAGATCTCCGGTCGGCCCGGTGCGCAGCGGCTGGCGGTGACGAGCGGCGGCACGATCCCCGATCGCGGGCTGTTCGGCGTCTTCCTGGTCGGCGAGTCGACGAACCATCGCGTCGGCGAGCTCGACGAGGAGATGGTGTACGAGTCGCGCGTCGGCGACGTGTTCACCCTCGGAGCGTCGAGCTGGCGGATCGAGGACATCACCCACGACCGCGTGCTGGTCTCCCCCGCGCCCGGTCAACCCGGGCGGTTGCCGTTCTGGAAGGGCGACGCGGTCGGCCGTCCGGCCGAGCTGGGCGCGGCGACCGGGGCGTTCGTGCGGAAGATGGCTGCGCTGCCGGCCGCCAAGGCGGTCGAGCGGGCGCGTGCTGCCGGGCTGGACGAGTACGCGGCGAACAACTTGGTTTCGTATCTGGCCGAGCAACGCGATGCGACCAGTCGGGTGCCGGACGACGTGACCGTGGTGGTCGAGCGGTTCCGCGACGAGCTCGGCGACTGGCGAGTCTGCGTGCATTCGCCGTACGGCGGCCAAGTGCACGGACCGTGGGCGCTGGCGATCGCGGCGCGGCTGCGCGAGCGGTACGGGATGGACGCGCAGTCGGTCTCGGGTGACGACGGGATCGTGCTGCGATTGCCGGAGACGGACGAGTTGCCACCGGGTGCCGATCTGGTGCTGTTCGATCCGGCCGAGATCGAGGACCTGATCACCACGGAGGTCGGCGGCTCGGCGCTGTTCGCCGCGCGGTTCCGCGAGTGCGCGGCGCGAGCGTTGCTGCTGCCGCGGCGGAATCCGGGTCGGCGGTCGCCGTTGTGGCAGCAGCGACAACGGTCGGCTCAGCTCCTCAGTGTGGCAAGCAAGTACGGTTCGTTCCCGATCGTGCTCGAGACTCTGCGCGAGGTGCTGCAGGACGTCTACGATCTGCCTGCGCTGAAGGATCTGCTGACCGGGATCAGCGAGCGGCGGATCTCGGTGGTCGAGGTGGAGACTTCGGAGGCGTCGCCGTTCGCGAAGTCGTTGCTGTTCGGCTACGTGGGCGCGTTCATGTACGAGGGCGACACACCACTCGCCGAAAAGCGTGCAGCTGCGCTCGCGTTGGACCAGAGCCTGCTCGCCGAGCTGCTCGGGCGGACGGAGTTGCGCGAGCTCCTCGATGCTGAGGTCGTGCTGCGGACCGAGGCGGAGCTGCAACGGCTCGCCGACGATCGCCGCGCTCGCGATGCCGAGGGGCTGTTCGACGTACTGCGGATGGTCGGTGCGCTGTCGTTGTCCGACGCATCGCAGCGGTGTGTGGACGGTGCCGACGCCGAGTCCTGGCTGACTGAGCTGGCGGCTGCGCGCCGGGTCGTGCGCGTGCGGATCGCCGGCGAACACCGGTGGTCCGTGGTCGAGGACGTGGCTCGCCTTCGCGACGCGCTCGGAGTACCACTTCCACCAGGTATCGCGCAGGCGCATGCGGAGCCGGTCGCGGATCCCTTGGGTGATTTGGTGTCGCGTTATGCGCGGACGCACGGGCCGTTCCGTGCGGTCGATCTCGCGACACACCTTGGGACCGGCGTCGCGGTTGTCACTGATGCGCTGCGGCGGCTGGGTGCGGCCGGCCGGGTCGTCGAGGGAGAGTTCCTGCCTGGCGGGATCGCGATGGAGTGGTGCGACAGCGAGGTCCTCCGCTTGCTGCGGCGCAGGTCGCTGGCCGCGCTGCGCAAGGAGGTCGAGCCGGTCGATCCGTCGGCGCTCGCACGCTTCCTCCCCGCGTGGCAGGGCATCACGAGCAGTCGCGGGCGTGGGTACGACGTACTGCTCGGCGCTGTCGAGCAGTTGGCCGGATGCGCTGTGCCGGCATCGGCGCTGGAGTCGATCGTGCTGCCGTCGCGGGTGCCCGGGTATCAGCCGTCGATGCTGGATGAGCTGACTTCCACTGGCGAGGTCGTGTGGGCGGGTTCGGGCTCGCTGCCGGGGACGGACGGTTGGGTCTCGTTGCACCTCGCGGACAACTGCGATCTGACCTTGCCCGACCCGGATCCGGCGTTCGAGATCGGCGAGACGCATCAGGCGGTGCTCGATGCCTTGTCGGGTGGCGGCGCGTTCTTCTTCCGCCAACTGAGCGATGTCGTCGGTGCGGCCGCTGGCGTGGTCGACGACGAGACTCTGGTCAGCGTGCTGTGGGATCTCGTCTGGGCGGGTCACCTGACCAACGACACACTCGCGCCGGTTCGGTCACTCGTCGGCGGTGGCCGCGGTAGTCATCGGACCCGTCGTACGACGCCACGCGCGAGACCGGGTCGTCCGATGCGCCCGGGCCGACCAGCGATGCCGGCTCGGAGCGGACCACCGACGGCCGGTGGGCGGTGGTCGTTGCTTCCGGCCCGTAATCCGGATGCGACCCGGCGGGCGCATGCGGCAGCGGAGACCCTGCTCGATCGGTACGGGATCGTGACGCGGGGGTCGGTGATCACTGAGCGGACGCCGGGTGGGTTCGCGGCGGTGTACAAGGTGCTGAGCGCGTTCGAGGAGTCGGGGCGGTGCCGGCGCGGGTACTTCGTGGCCGGGCTTGGGGCGGCGCAGTTCGCGTTGCCAGGGGCAGTCGACCGCTTGCGGGCGATGGCTGAGCTGCCTGGTTCCTTGGCAGTAGGCCCGAGTGACGGCGTTGGGCCTGGGCCGGGTGGTGGCCTTGGGCGTGGGCCGGGTGGCAGTGGCGCCGGGCCTGGCCGGATCGGGGGTGCGGGTCGCGGTCGTCGTGACGAGGAGCCGGCGGCGCGGGCCGTCGTACTCGCGGCTTCTGATCCGGCGAATCCCTATGGCGCGGCTCTCCCATGGCCGGAGCGTGAGAGCGCTGGTGGGCATCGACCCGGTCGGAAGGCTGGGGCGTTGGTCATGCTGGTGGACGGGCAATTGATCGTGTACGTCGAGCGAGGCGGGAGGACGGTGTTGAGCTTCACCGAGGACCCCGATCTGCTGCAGCCCGCTGTCGACGCGCTCGCGCTCGCGATCAGGGATGGCCAGCTCGGCAAGCTCAGTGTCGAGACGGCCGATGGTGAGCAGGTTCGGCACACTGCGTTCGGCGATGCGCTGGCGAAGGCGGGCTTCCACGCGACGCCGCGGGGATTGCGATTGCGAGCCTGAGTCATGCCTGAGGGCGACACCGTCTGGCGGGCGTGCAAGCGGCTTGACCAGGCGCTGGGCGGACAGGAGCTGATCCGGACCGACTTTCGCGTGCCCACGTTGGCAACGACGGATCTCGGCGGCCGGACGGTGCTGGAGGTCATTGCGCGCGGCAAGCATCTACTGATGCGGGTGTCGGGTGGACTGACCGTGCACAGTCATTTCCGGATGGACGGAAGCTGGCATCTGTACCGGCCGGGCGAGCGTTGGCGAGGTGGGCCGGATCACCAGGTGCGCGCGGTGCTCGAGACGGCGTCCTGGATCGCCGTCGGCTATCGGCTGCCCGTGCTCGAACTGGTCGCGACTGAGGCCGAGGACAGCGTCGTCGGTCATCTCGGCCCGGATCTGCTGTCCCCGACGTTCGACCGGGAGCAAGCGATCGCGAACGTGGCGTCCGAGCCGGAGCGGACCATCAGCGAAGCCTTGTTGGATCAGCGGAATCTCGCGGGGATCGGGAACTTCTACCGGACCGAGGTTTGCTTCCTCCTCGGCCTCCATCCATGGCGACCGGTCTCATCGGTCGACGTGGCCGCGGCGGTCGATCTGAGCCGGCGGCTGATGAAAGCCAACCTGCGCAACGGCACGCAGGTGAGCACCGGCGTCAATCGGCCAGGACAGCGTTCGTGGGTCTTCGAACGGGCGGGCAAGCCGTGCCGTCGCTGCGGTACGACGATCCAGACCGCGGCGATCGGCGAACCACCGCGCGACCGCGTCAGCTACTGGTGCCCCACCTGCCAACCCGAGACCGAATGACCTAGGACCGAGCAGCCCAGGACCGGGCTGAGTGCGGCCGGAACTGGCCTGTGGACAGCCGCGGCGGCGGGGTGGAACGCGGATATCTTCTCTGACGTATCGAACATCTGTTCGAACGAGAGGAGAGGCTCATGTGTGACATGTGCGGCGGCCTGACTGACGAGCAGTACTCACAGCGGCTGGAGCGGAACATCCAGACCTACGGCTGGACCATGCAGTTCATCGAGGGCGACGGCGTCCGCAATCCTTCCTTCGGGTACACGCTGGGCCTCAGCCTGCACCACCACCCGGAGATCATCGTCTTCGATCCCGACCCGGACTGGGTCTACTTCGGCGTCAAGCCGCTGGTGTGGGCGGTGCAGAGCGGTGAGGTGTTCGACGAGGGCGACGACCTCACGGCGTATTTCCCGCCACCAGGGCGGGCGGAGTTGCTCCGCTTCCCGGACTCGGCGACGCACCTGTTCACGGCGAACACCATGTTCCGGCAGCCGGGTGAGGACCCGATTCCGGCCCTGCAGCTGATCTGGCCGAGCCGGAACGGACTGGTCCAGGCGGCCGTCACAGCGTCGGCACGCCGAGAGGAGGACCGATGACCCGCCGGGACGGTCGATCAGGCGGCGGAGGCGACCTCGGTCTCGATGGCCGGATGTGTCAGGACCAGGGCCTCTTCACGGGCCAGGTCCTCGCTGACCTCGGCGAAGATCGTCGACAGCGGCACGTCCAGCGCCATGCAGATCGCCGCGAGCAGCTCGCTCGAAGCTTCCTTCTGGCCTCGCTCGACCTCGGACAAGTAGCCCAGACTCACCCGGGCATCGGCGGACACCTCGCGGAGAGTGCGCCCCTGGCGCAGCCGCTTACGCCGCAGGACGTCGCCCAGCAGGCCACGAACCAGCACCATGAGGTTTCTCCCTTCCGCCTGTCCGGTCGTCACTACTCGCACGGTAGCTCGACCGTGGGAACCAACGGTACCCGTTGCTGGGTCACTACTCCTCGCAATGTCCACCTTCGGTGCACCGTGCCAGTCTGCCTTACCTGTCCGCATGCTGGTCTCAACACGCCGGTCAGTCGAGTTCTTCCGCCACCAGAGCCGCGGCAAGTTCCAGCACGGCTTGCACACTCCCCCTGCGGATGGCTGTCCGATCACCGCTTAGCTCTAGCTTGCGCACTTCCACCGCGTCTGGTCCAGCGGCTGCGACATAAACAGTTCCGGCCTGTACCCCTGCCTGCGGGTCCGGGCCGGCCACACCGGTCGTGGCGAGCCCGTAGGTGGCGTCCAGCCGCTCCCGTACGCCGGTGGCCAGTGCTGCAGCTGTGTCCGGGTGGACCGGGCCCACAGCGGCCAGGAGATCGTCTGGCACGCCCGCAAGCTTGGCCTTCAGGTCAGTGGCGTACACGATCACACCGCCGCGGTAGACGGCAGAGACTCCAGGTACGTCGGTCAGCGCCGCACCGACCATCCCACCGGTCAGCGACTCCGCGGTGGCTAGCGTCTCCCCCCGTCCCTTCAGCAGCCCGACCAACCGGTCCAGCACTGCCTCGAGCTCGCGCTCGCCTCCGAAACCGAGACCAGTGTCCGAGCCCAGCGCTGCCCCGCCGATCGCCGCCGTACCTGCCGGGCCTGAGGCCGAGGGAGGGTCTGGTGGGGCTGGGGTCATGGGAGGGGGCGTTTGGCGGCGGCGCGGAGGCGGAGAGCGCGGCCGACGTAGTCGAGGCCGGTGACGATGGTCACGATCACGGCGGCGGCCATGAAGGCGACGGCGGTCCAGTGGATGACTGCGACCGATTGCCACGGAAGGAGGTAGAGGCCCAGTGCGATGGCCTGCAGCACGGTCTTCAGCTTGCCGCCGCGGCTGGCCGGCATCACGCCGTGCCGGATCACCCAGAACCGCAGCACGGTCACGCCCCATTCGCGGACCATCACCACCACGGTGACCCACCACGGCAGTTCACCGAGCAGGGACAACCCGATGAACGCGGCTCCGGTCAGCGCCTTGTCGGCGATCGGGTCGGCGATCTTGCCGAAGTTCGTGACCATGTTCCATCGGCGGGCGATGTCGCCGTCGAACCGGTCGGTGACGATCGCGACCACGAACGCCGCGGTGGCGAGCAGCCGGTTGCCGTCGTCGGTGCCGCCGTCGCGCAGCAGCAGCCAGACGAACAGCGGAACCAAGATCAGCCGCAGGACCGTGAGCGCGTTGGCCACGTTCCACGCGCTGGGCGCGCTGAGCGGACCGGAGGCTGCGTGCGGCACCGGGTTCGTCGGCGGGTTGGTCACGCGGTCAGGTTAGCTGCCGGACGGCCGTCCCGGGGGCTCACGAGTGCCGCGAACTCGGCGATCAGGTCAACACCGTCGCTCCCGACCACCTTCGCCGAAACAAGATCACCTACTCGCACGCCTTCCGGAAGGCCAGTCACCGACGTCGACCCATCCACCTCAGGCCCTTGATGGGCCGCCCGTCCCTCGGCGGTCGGCCCCTCGACACCCTCGGACTCGGCTCCGTCCGCAGCCTCGATGGACTCGACCAGAACCTCGAGGAGTTCACCGATGCGGGACTCTGCTCGGGCGGAGGTGAGGTCCTCGGCGAGGCGGGTGACGCGGTCCAGACGGGCGGCGATGGTGTCCTCGTCGAGCTTGCCGTCGTACGTCTCGGCCTCGGTGCCGTCCTCGTCCGAATAGCCGAACACACCGATCGCGTCGAGACCGGCGCGAGAAAGGAAGTCGCACAAGATGTCGACATCTTCCTCGGTCTCCCCCGGGAAACCGACGATCACGTTGCTGCGAATGCCAGCCGACGGCGCGGCCGCGCGGACCTGCTCGATGAGCTCCAGGAAGCGCTCCGCATCGCCGAAGCGGCGCATGCGGCGAAGCAGCGGACCGGATGCGTGCTGGAACGAGAGATCGAAGTACGGGACCACACCGGGCGTCGACGCCATCGCAGAGATCAGCGTCGGGCGCATCTCCGCGGGCTGCAGGTACGAGACCCGGACCCGGGTGATGCCTGGCACCTCGGCGATCTCGGCGACGAGTGTCTCGAGCAGTCGCAGATCGCCGAGATCCTTGCCGTACGACGTGGAGTTCTCGGAGACGAGGAACAGTTCGCGTACGCCGTTCTCCGCGAGCCAGTGGGCCTCGCCGAGCACCTCGGTCGGCCGCCGCGAGACGAACGCACCGCGGAACATCGGGATCGCGCAGAACGCACACCGCCGATCGCACCCGGACGCCAGCTTCAGCGGCGCCATCGGGCCACCGTCCAGCCGGCGCCGCACCACCCGAGGTCCGCTCGCCGGCGCCGACGGCAGATCAGGCGCTTCGATCTTCAGCTCGTCCGGTACGGCGGTTGATCCGGCGACCGTACGGCCCTTCAGAGGCTGGAGGAGGGTGTTGCCTCCGTCGGTCGCAGGCTGCCCGCTGTCAGTGTCGACCGAACCCTGCGAGGGGACGCTGTGGTGAGCCGAGTCGCCGTGGCCCGGGATGGCTACGTCGTTCGCGTTCGCGCGATCGGCCGGGGCCAGCGGGAGGAGCTTGCGGCGGTCGCGAGGAACGTGAGGTTGGTGCTTGGTTCCGGACAGGATCGAACGGAGGCGGTCCGAGATGTCCGCGTAGTCGTCGAAGCTGAGCACCGCGTCGGTTTCGGGGAGAGCTTCGGCGAGTTGTTCGCCGTACCGCTCGGCGAGGCAGCCGACTGCGACGACGGCCTGGGTGCGGCCGGCGTCCTTGTAGTCGGCGGCCGCGAGCAGGGTGTCGACGGAGTCCTTCTTGGCGGCTTCGACGAAGCCACAGGTGTTCACCACCACGGTGTCCGCTTCGGCGGCGTCCTCGACCAACCGGAACCCGCCGGCTTCGAGCCGGCCCGCCAGTTCCTCGGAGTCGACATCGTTGCGGGCACACCCCAGCGTGACCAGGGCGACGGTGGTGGGTGTCGTAGTCATCCCCCCGAGTATGACGCGCCGCCCGCTCCCCGACCTAACTCAGCACCACATCTGACCCGCTCTGAACACGCTCCCACAAACCCGACGACAGGGTTACTCGGGTTTGGTGAGGGTGCCGTTCGGGTGGGCGATGAAGCGGTAGAGCTTGGTGGAGTGGGTGTGGCCGTTGACGGTGACGGAGAGGTTGGCGGGGACGCCTACGGAGACGCGGACGTCACCGGTGGCGGTGACGGTCTGGGAGGTGCCGGGGCCGAGGAGGCCCTGGAAGAGGCGCTTGCCCTTCTTGTCCCGGACGGTGACGTAGGAGCCGTCGCGCTTGGCCGTGAGGGTGAGCTTGGTCTTGGTCGGGACCGGGGGCTTGGTCGCCGTCGGCTTGCTGGTGGGCTTGACGGTTGGGTTGGGGGTCGCCTTCGGGGTCGGAGTGGTGACGATCGTTGTTGTCGTGGCCGTCTTGGAGGCATTTGCCTCGATGTCGTTGGGGACAGTGAAGAGCCGGATCATGCCCCAGCCCATCAGGGCGACCAGGATGGCGCCGAGAACGACGGCCCAGCGCGGGCGGGCCGGGTGGAGGGTCGGGCCCTTGAGCGCGGCGCGTTCCTCGCGGCGGGACTTGTCCTCCTCGACCGCGTGCTCGGCGTCGAAGGTGGCGAGGAGTGGTGCAGGGTCGGCCTTGACCACGCGAGCGATCGCGCGGATGTGGCCGCGGGCGTAGAAGTTGCCACCGCAGCGGGAGAAGTCGTCGGCCTCCATGGCGAGGAGCAGGCCGGTTCTGATCCGGGTCGCGGCGCTCAACTGCTCGATCGTCATGTCGGCCCGTTCGCGGGCCGCCGTGAGCTCGCTGCCGATGCTCACGTCCCCACCGTCCTCTCCATCGCCCGACTATTCAGCGGACCGTCGACCTCGAAACGCCGACATCCGGACCGTCGACATCAACTCAACGGCGTTGGTACGACGGGGTCACGCACCAGTCAGAGTTGTTCCCTGACTGGACACCTGGCATCCGCCAGCATGTGCAGCGCCTGGACCACTTCCCCGTGCGACGGCCGCGCCGTCAACCCGAACGGTACCGCTAGCGACGATCCGGTCAACCGCCGGTTCGCATCAGTTGTCTTGCGGGTCGAACTCGGCATCGCACCGAGGATCGGCCCGGGATCCTGCAGATGGACGGCGATCCGGCCGTCGTCCAGCAGGTGCCGGCGCTTCAGCACCGTCACCTGGTCGATGTCCTCCCAGCGGGTCCCGATCCACTCGCTGCCGATCCGCAGCCGGATCCCGACGTCGTCGGCCACCAGCATGTCCCCGACGGTCAGCGCCCGCGCGCAGACCAGGGCCAGCACGGCGAACGCCGCCGCGGCGATCCAGCGCAGTACCCCGGTCGGACTGGTGGATGCGGACGCGGCGAAGCCGACGGCGACCAGGGCGGAACCGAGCGCGAGTCCGCCGTGCACCTTCTGGGAGGCCCGGACGGTGAACGGCACCGGCTCGGGGTCGACGTCGAAGCGGTCTTGCCTCGGCAAAGCGCTCGCGGCGGTCACGTCACTCTCCTCGCAGGGTGGCGATGAAGTCCTCAAGGTCGTCGGGTTTCACCAGGACGTCGCGGGCCTTGGAACCCTCGCTCGGTCCGACCACGCCCCGGCTCTCCAGGATGTCCATCAGCCGGCCCGCCTTGGCGAAACCGACCCGGAGCTTACGTTGCAGCATCGACGTGGAGCCGAACTGCGTGGAAACGATCAGCTCGGCCGCCTGCACGACCAGGTCGAGGTCGTCGCCGATCTCGTCGTCGAGGTCCTTGCTCGGCCCGGCCACGGCGGTGACGTCCTCGCGGTACGTCGGCTGCAACTGCTCCTTGCAGTGCTCGACGACCGAACGGATCTCGTTCTCGGTGACCCAGGCGCCCTGGATACGCATCGGCTTGCTCGCGCCCATCGGCAGGAACAGGCCGTCACCCTGGCCGACCAGCTTCTCCGCACCCGGCTGGTCCAGGATGACCCGGCTGTCGGCCAGCGACGAGGTCGCGAACGCCAGCCGCGACGGCACGTTCGCCTTGATCAGACCGGTGACGACGTCCACCGACGGCCGCTGGGTGGCCAGCACCAGGTGGATACCGGCGGCCCGGGCCAGCTGGGTGATCCGGACGATCGAGTCCTCGACGTCGCGGGGCGCGACCATCATCAGGTCGGCCAGCTCGTCGACGATCACGAGGAGATAGGGGTACGGCGTCAGCACGCGCTCACTGCCGGGCGGCGGTTTCACCTTGCCGCCGCGGACCGCCTTGTTGAAGTCGTCCACGTGCCGGAACCCGAACGCGGCCAGGTCGTCGTACCGCATGTCCATCTCGCGGACGACCCACTGCAGCGCCTCGGCGGCCTTCTTGGCGTTGGTGATGATCGGGGTGATCAGGTGCGGGATGCCCTCGTAGTTGTTCAGCTCGACCCGCTTGGGGTCGACCAGGATCATCCGCACCTCGTCCGGCGTGGCCCGCATCAGGATCGAGGTGATCAGCGAGTTGACGAACGACGACTTACCCGAACCGGTGGCACCGGCGACCAGCAGGTGCGGCATCTTCGCCATGTTGGCGACGACGAAACCGCCCTCGACGTCCTTGCCGAGCCCGGCCACCATCGGGTGGTGATCGTTGCGCGCGGTCGCCGACCGGATGACGTCGCCGAGGCTGACGATCTCCTTGTCGGTGTTCGGGATCTCGATCCCGATCGCGGACTTGCCCGGGATCGGCGACAGGATGCGCACATCGGCCGAAGCCACCGCGTAAGCGATGTTCTTCGACAGCGCGGTGACCTTCTCGACCTTCACCGCCGAGCCGAGCTCGACCTCATACCGGGTGACCGTCGGGCCACGCGTGTAGCCGGTGACCTGGGCGTCGATGCCGAACTGGTCGAAGACCTCGGTGAGGCGATCCACCACCGCGTCCGACGCCTTGGTCCGTGCCTTGTGCACCGAACCGGGCTTGAGCATCTGCCCGTCGGGCAAGGTGTACGTGATGTCGCCGGACAGGCTGAGCTGCTCGACCCGCTGCGGGATCGGCGTGTGCGGAGGCGGCTCGGGCGCCGACTCCGCCTTGCTGGGACCGCCGCCGGCACCGGCGGCGATACCTGGGACCGCGGCTCCAGCGGCCGCATCCGCGTCGACGTCGTAGGCGTCCTCTTCAGACGGTGCGGTTGCCTTGGACTTGCGGCCACGCTTGGAGATCTCGCGTCCCTCGAGCACCGGCGAGTCGTACGGCTTGATCGTGGGCTCGCCGTCCTCCTCGAGCGCGGCTGCCTTGGCCCGACGCTCCTTGCGGGTGAGCCGCACGGTGTCGTCGGTCGGCGCGGCCGCGACGGACGGTGCGTCGGCCGGCAGCGCCGTACGTCCCATCAGTACGTCGAACGCCGCGCGGAAGCGGAGTGGGATCGCGTAGACCGGCGTACCGGTGATCACCAGCGCGCCGAAGATCGACAGCAGGACCAGCAGCGGTGCGGCGACGTACTGGGTGAGCAGGTCGGACAGGAGCGAGGAGACGACGTACCCGATCGCGCCGCCGGCGTCTTGGAGCGGTGCGTCGGCAGGGTCGCCGGGGCGGGGGAGGCCGTTGGCGATGTGGACCAGGCCGAGTATGCCGAGCGAGACCGCGGTCCAGCCGATCACCTGTCGGCCGGCCGGGCCGTTGCGGTCCGGGTGGCGAAGGGTGCGGAGGGCAATGAACAGGAGCATCAGCGGGACGGCCCAGCCGAGCATGCCGACGCTGCCGCCGACGATCGTGCGGATGCCCTTGCCGACGGCACCCGGGAGGTCCCACCAGATGGCAGCGGCCACCACGACCGCCAGGCCGATCAGAAACAGGCCGCCGCCGTCGCGGCGGTGCTCGGGGTCGAGGTCGCGGGCGCCGTTGCCGATACCGCGGACCATGCTGCCGAGCAGGTGCGCGATACCGATCCAGACCTTCACGATGCCGCGACCGACTGCGATCATGGCGGCCGCGAACGGGCCCGGTCCGCTGTTTTTGGGCGTGCTGGTCCGCGCGGCGGTGGATCCACCGCGCTTCGCGCTTTGCCCACGCTTCTGGGCGCCTGACGGACGGGAGCGTCCACCAGCAGCCGACCGTGCCGTACTCGGCCGGTTGGCTGCCGACTTCTGCGCCCGCGCCGGGGAAGACGTGCGGGTCGCCATGTCTAGCAGGCTACCCCGATTACCTCTCGAGTCACACGTGTCACACGCCGGTCACACTGCCCCATCCGTAGCGTCACGGCGCCGCCACACGCCTCCGCAGCCGGAACAGGTGCCAGAGCACGACGTACCACCCGAGGGCCGCCAGACCTCCCAGAACGAGACCTGTCAGCACCAGTCGCACCGCGGCCTCACCTGCGAGTTCAGCCTCGGCCGCACACAGTTGCACGGCGGCTCCGGCGACGCCCAGCGCGAGGATTCCGGCCAGTACGACGTACCGCACCCAAGACGGGACGAGGTCCGGCGGGACCACGTGGGGCGTGGCGCGGCGGAACCAGCGATAGAGCCAGACGGCGAGGATCAGGCACCCGCCGACGGTGCTGACGTACTGAAGGACGCGGTTGACGTCCCAGGCCGCGGTCACCTCCGCACGGAACACGTCCGGGAAGCGGCGGACGAAGTACCCGTCGCCGTGGGTGAACGAGTCCCAGAGCACGTGGGTGAAGGCGCCGATGACGGCGGACACAGCTGTCCAGAGCAGCAGGCGAAGCGGCGGAATGCGCAACCGGCCGGCTAACGGCAGGCGTGCGGCGAGGGCGCTCGGAGCCAACGCGACCAGGGGTCGCTTCAGGACCAGGTTGAAGACTGCGAGCAGGAGCAGCGCGATCAGTGGGTCGAGCCAGAAGGCGGACGAGAACTTGTGGGTGAGGGTCAGCGTCAGGTTGCCGTTGATCTGCTGGGTGGCGAAGCTGTAGAGCGGGTCGAGGTACAGCAGGTCGGGAGCCACCGCTCCTGCCACCAGCGCCGATGCGATCAGCGGACGCCGGATGAGCGGCAGGACGGCGGCGGGGTGGGCGAGGGTGAACGGCACGGCCCGCAGCCTAGGACGCGGGAAGGTCGTCGCCTGAGGCAACAATCCCCACAGTCGGCGGCCCAGCCGGGACCGGCCGCCCCGCGAGTCGGCGGCCCGGCCGGATCAGGCGCCGGTGGTGCCGTCGAGTTGTTCGCGGACGAGGTCGGCGTGACCGCAGTGCCGGGCGTACTCGCCGATCAGGTGGATGTAGATCATCCGAAGCGTCGACTCCGTGCCCCCGAAGGTGAAGCGGTCGTCCAGCGAGCGGCCGGCCGCGGCCTCGTCGGACAGCTTCCACTCCGCGATCAGCCCGTCGTACGCTGCCTCAGCGTCAGCCGAATCGATCAGCTCGAAGTCCGCGTCCTTCCCCAGCGCAGGCGGAAACACCGGTTTCGCGGGCTCGTCCGCGAAGTGGATCCGGAACCAGATCCGCTCGACCTTGGTCAGGTGCCGGATCAGCCCGAGCAGCGAGAGATTGGACGGTGGCGAAGGACGCTCGGCAAGCTGCGCGGCGGTCAGGCCGGCGCACTTGAACAGCAGGGTCGTTCGATAGAAGTTCAGGTAGCCCTGCAACAGCTCCCGCTCGGGCGCCACCAGGGAACCGTCCGGCCGCTCCACCGCGGGCGCAATCCAAGTCACCGGCAGATCCTCTCAAATCCGGCGGAGTGTCGCGATCTCAGGATGTGTTCGACGGTCTCATTGTATGAGATAGCCACTGGCGTTCTCTGTGGCCTGTTCGTTACCGTCTTCGGCAGGTCATGAGTGCCAGCGTCAAGCCCCGGCTCGCTGGCCGGCAACCCTCCTCCGCGGTGGGGTGCCCCGGGTGAAGACCAGGCCGTACGGATACCCCGTTCGGCAAGTGCGGACTTCCTGGGAGCAGCAGCATGTCGATCCTCTCCATCCTCGAGCCTGCCAGTACGACGACCGCGCGGCCGACGGTCGCCCGGTTGAGCACCGGCAGCATCCCCGCCACCGTCGGGTCGGACCTGCTGGTCCCGCTGGTCGACGGCCGGGTGACCGACTACGCCAACTTCGACCACGGGGCCAGCGCGCCGTGTCTGGAGTCGGTGCGGGCCAGCGTCGAGGCGGCACTGCCGTCGTACGCGTCGGTGCACCGTGGCAACGGGTACGCGTCCCGCATCACCACCCAGTGGTACGAGCGGGCGCGCGCCGAGGTGCACGCGTTCGTCGGCGCCCGTCAGGACGACCAGGTGATCTTCACCCGGCAGACGACCGACGCGCTCAACCTGCTCGCCCACGCCGTACCCGCGGACGCGACCGTCATCGTGTTCGAGTCCGAGCACCACGCCGCCCTCCTCCCCTGGCCGGCCGAGCGGACAGTGCGCCTCAAAGCACCGAGCACGCCGAACGAGGCCGTGAGCAACTTGGCCGACGCACTGCGCACGGCACCCGAGGGTCCGCGGCTCGTCGTCGTGACCGGCGCGTCCAACGTCACCGGTGAGATCTTCCCGATCGCCGAGATCGCTGCCGTCGCCAAGGCCCATGGCGCCCGTGTCTGCCTCGACGCCGCGCAGCTCGCACCGCACCGGCCGGTCGACATCGCCACGCTCGACGTCGACTGGGTCGTGCTGTCCGGCCACAAGCTCTACGCCCCGTACGGCGCTGGTGCGCTGATCGGTCGTGCGGACTGGCTGGACGCCGCCGAGCCCTACCTGTACGGCGGTGGCGCGACCACCGCGGTCACCGACGACCTGGTGGTCTGGGCGACCGGACCGGCCCGGCACGAGGGTGGCTCCCCCAACGTCATCGGCGCGATCGCGCTGGCCTCGGCCTGTGCGGCGATCAGCAAGCACCGCGACGCGATCGAGCAGCACGAGCGCAGTCTGCTCGCCCGGCTCCGTACCGGTCTCGCTCAGATTCCCGGCGTCACGACGTACTCGATCTTCGGCCAGGAGGCGGATCGCGTCGGCACGGTGTGCTTCACCGTTGCCGGGCTGACCTCCACTCTCGTGTCAGCAGCGCTGAGTGCGGAGTACGGGATCGGTGTCCGCGACGGCAAGTTCTGTGCACACCCGCTGGTCGGTCATCTGCTCGCCGGCTCCCCCGAGCACGGCACGGCCGTCCGGGCCAGCCTCGGCCTCGGTACGACGCGTGAGCACGTCGACCGCCTCGTCAACGCCGTACGGACGCTGGCCACCAGCGGACCGCGGTCGGAGTACGAGGAGTCGGCGCATGGCTGTCAGCCTTCTGACGACCCGCGCGACCTGCAGGCCCCGCGCATCTGGTGACTGCCGCCCTCCTACTGCTCAGGAGGAACGAGACCTACGTGGTGAGCAGCGAACGCCAGTAGGTCCGCCCATTCCGACGCGACCATCGCGGCGGGTTTCCCGAAGCCGTGACCGGTGTTGACCTCTACCCGCGTCAACACAGGTTCGGCGGAGGACTGGGCATGCTGCAACGCGGCGATGAACTTGTGACTGTGCAGCGGCACCACCCGGTCATCGTGGTCACCGGTGACCACGAGAGTGGCCGGGTACGCCGTACCGTCGCGCAACCGATGCAGCGGCGAGTAGGCCAGCAGGTCCTCGAACTGCTCGGCATCGTCGGGGTGCCCGAAGTCCGAGGCCCACGCGGCGCCCACTGTGAACAGGTGGAACCGCAGCATGTCCATCACACCGACGCCCGGCAGTGCGACCGCGAACAGGTCCGGCCGCTGCGTCATGGCCGCGCCGACGAGCAGACCGCCGTTGCTGCGGCCGTGAATGGCCAGCTGCGCCGGAGTGGTCACGCCGGTGTCCCGCAGGTGCTCTGCGACGGCGATGAAGTCGTCGAAGACGTTCTGCTTGTTCTTCAGCCGTCCGGCCTCGTGCCAGTCGCTGCCGTATTCACCGCCACCACGCAGGTTCGCGATCACCAGCACACCGCCGGCCGCGAGCCAACCTGGCCAGCCCGGCCGGTAGTCGGCCAGGATCGGGATGCGGAAGCCGCCGTACCCCCAGAGCAGGGTCGGCCGGGGTTGTGAGAAGTCCAGGTCGGAGCGGGTGATCAGGAAGTACGGCACCTCGCGGCCCGGCTCGACCCGTCGTGTCACCGTGACGGACGGCGAGGTGAACCCACCGGCGCCGCGGACGAGCTCCGGCAACGCACGTACGTCGCCTGACCCGGTCGACACCACATACGAGAGCGTGGGGTCGACCGTGGTCGACAGACCGATGAAGAGCTCGTCGTGCTCCGGGGAGGCGTTGAGACCGACCACTCCCCCGCCCGGTACGTCGACTACGCGCGCACCGGAGCCGTCCAGCTCATACAGAGTCAGCACGGGCTGGGCGTCGACCAGTGTCAGGACTGCCAGGTCGGCTGCAGTGCCGCGGACTGCCTGCAGGGTGTTGTCGCCTTCTGGGATCAGGTCGGTGAAGTGTCCGTCGAGAGACGCGAGTACGACGCGACCACGGGATGCGTCGCGATCAGTGCGCAGTACCAATGCGTCACCGGACATCCGCACGAAGGCGATCTCGTCCGCGAAGTAGTCAACCACCTTGACCGGCTCGCCGAGGCCGTCGGAGGTGATCGGGTAGACCCACAGCCGCGTGGCCGGGTCAGTGCCTTCGGTGATGTGTACGACGACATAGCGGTCGTCCTCGGACACCTCGGGCATGATGAAGTAGGTGTCGTTGTCCGGGAAGCTCAGCACCAGCTCGTCCTCGGACTGCGGCGTGCCGACCTTGTGCATCATCAGCCGGCCGCCAGCCAGTGTCTTCGTCTCAGTGCCCTCGCTGCGGCCACTCGTCGGGTAGTGCAGGTAGAGGTACGCCGAACTGTCGGGCAGCCACGTGGCTTCGCAGAACTTGGCCTCCGTCACCAAGTCGTCCACAGGAGTACCGGTGGCGATGTCGAGCAGCCGGAACGTCGTCCAGTCGCTGCCGCTCTCATTGATGCCATAGGCAAAGTACTTGCCATCGGGGCTGACAGTGAACGAGCCCAACGAGTCAGTGCCGTCAGCGGACAGCGTGTTGGGGTCGATCAGCACCCGGCCGGCGGAGAGCAGTTCGTCCAGGGACTCAGCGACGTACACGATGTCCTGCGCCTGGGTGCCGTCGTTGCGGCCGACGAAGTACCAGCCGGCCTTCTTCACCGGTACACCGGCCCGCGGCCGGGCCAGGATCGCGGACATGGTGCTCTGGAACCAGTCGCGCTCGGGATAGGTCGAGAGCTCGGCCTCGGTGAACGCGTTCTGCCGAGTGACCCAGTCCTGGGTGTCGGGCGAGTCAGGGTCTTCCAGCCAGCGGTACGGATCGGCGATCTGGTGTCCGTGCAGCGTCTCGACCACGCCGTCGCGGCGGCTCTCCGGGTAGGTCATGCGGACAAACTTAACGGGCAAGTGCAACCTTCAACAGTCGGCCGGGCTGGCGAAGTCGCGCACCGGCCGGTCACACTGCGAGCGTGACGAACACCCGGCCGGTCGACCCCATCGCAGACCAGGTGCTGGGTGCCGCCGCCGTGGCCGGCGAGCGGGTGCGCCTGGAGGTCCTCAGTCGGGTCGTCGACCTGCCGGCCGACGACTTCCTCGCCGCCATCGACGCCTTGGTCCGCACCGGCGTGCTCGTCATAGCACCGGACTCCGGCGAAGCCTGGTTCGCAGACGAGGCCGCCCGCCGGGATGCCGAGGCCAGGTTGCCTCTGACGGACCGCATTGACCTACACCGCCGCACCGCCGAAGCGCTGGAACCGGACCCGACGGCCGACCCGGCGGAGATCGCGCGGCACTGGTCCGGAGCCGTCGCGGCGACGCCCGACCCGCTCGAACGGGCCAGACTGCAGCTCCGTCTGACGGTGGCGTCTGTCCGCGCCGGTGATCTTGCGACCGCCCATGCCACCACGCAGGCCGTCGTCACGGCCGCCCGCGGATCACGGGCAGCCGACCTGCTTGCCGAGGCTGCAGTCACGCTGGAGCCGGTCGGACAGTCTGCGTGGGACGGTGACATCCACCAGTGGTGCACCGAGGCGTTGGCCTCTCCCGGCCTATCACCACGCATGCGCGTCCACCTGCTCGCCCGGCAGACGCAGGCGGCCATCTACCTCGCGCGCTGGCGCGAGGCGTTGGCCGCGAGCAGTGACGCCCTCGACCAGGCAGAGACCATCGGCGACGTCGACCTACTCGCCGAGGCACTCACCGCACGCCAACTCGCCACCAGCGGACCCGACGACGTCGACGAACTGGTCGCCGCCGCGCAACGGATGATCGAGCTCGGGACGTCGACCGGTCTGGCCGACATCGAGCTGCGTGGCCGCCTGTGGCGGGTCGATGCGCTGTGGTACGCCGGTGACCTGGCCGCGATCGGCGCCGAGATCGGGCGGATCGCGAGCTGCGCCGGGCGTGTCGGCGGTCCGCACGGCCAGTGGCACGTCCAGATCACCCGCGCCGCGCTCGCGCTGGCCCGGGCGGAGTTCGAGGATGCCGAGGTCCTGCTCGACGACGCCCTCGCCGGCTTCCGGCGGATCGGACATCCCGCGGCCCATGGCGCCGAGGTCGCCTTCCGGATGCTGCTCGGCCACCATCGTGGCCACACCGACGAGTTGCTGGGGACCGCAGCCTGGGAGTTCGGAACCGACATTCGCTGGGACCTCGGCGCCCGCCTCCTCCGCGCCTTCGTCCTCGTCGACGCGGGCCGCCTCGAGGAGGCCGCCGCGCTGTACCAGCGCTGCGGCCGGCCCGGCTCCTGGCAGGGATTGCGTGCTTTCGAGCTCCCTCTGTACACCTTCGCGGCCAGGGTCGCGGCGGCCGTCGGCGCGACTGACGACGTACGCGACTGCCAAGCCCGGCTGGAACCTCATCGGGGCCGGCACGTCGTAGGCGGCGCGGGCGCGACCAACTTCCTCGGACCGGTCGAGCTGAACCTCGGTCTCTGCGCCGCGTCGCTCGGCGAGTGGGACACGGCCATCGCCGACCTCCGGAAAGCCGGTGACCTGTGCCGGACGATCGGGGCACCCGGCTTCGCGGTCGAGTCCGCCTGTCTGCTGGCCGAGGCCCTCGAGCGTTCCGGGGACCGATCGCAAGCCCACGCGGTGGCGCGGGAATCGCTGCCGCTGGCACGCGCTCTGGGCATGGCACCGTGGGCGGAACGACTCGGGCAACTGGCGACACCTGACGACCCGCTGAGCCCGCGCGAGCGCGAGGTCGCCCGGCTCGTCGCCGACGGGCTCAGCAACCGCGAGATCGCCACCGCGCTGGTCATCTCCGAACGGACCGCCTCGAACCACGTCCAGCACATCCTCGGCAAGCTCGGCTTCGCGAACAGGGCCCAGGTCGCGGCCTGGGCAGCCCGTCAGCACGGCTCTGAGTAGCGAGTGAGCATTTCGCACGATGCGCCCGCGACACCGGCGGTGGACGCTGGGGACATGCAGAACGATCACACCGGCGCCGACCTCGACCTGTGGGACAAAGTCACCACGGACTACTTCGCCAAGCGCACAGGCGTCGTACCAACCGCAGGGTTCCGGGAGCGCACTGAAACCGCCCGCAGACAGACCGACGGCGGCCTCCACACCGCGCCGCGCATCGACCTGTACGTCGACCCCGTCTGCCCGTACACGTGGGTGGTGGCGTGCTGGTTGCGAGAGGTCGCCGCGCGCCGGGACCTCGAGCTCCGCTACCACGTGATGAGTCTGCTCATGCTGAACGAGAGCCGAGCCGTCGACGAGAACTACCGCCGCCGGCTCGCCGGGATGAGCGGCCCGTCCCGGGTTGCGACCGCGGTGGTCGCGCGCCACGGACCAGACGCCTTCCAGGCCTGGCACCACGCCTTCGGCGACCGGATCTTCGACCACTGGCGCTATCCGACCAAGACGGAGTACCGCGCCGCCTCGATCGAGGCCCTCACCACGGCCGGGCTGCCGACGACGCTCGCGGACGCCGCCGACACCGCGGAGTACGACTGGCTCCTACGGCGCAGTCACGACGAGGGCACCCTGCCGGTCGGACTGGAAGCCGGCACACCGGTCATCCACATCGACGGAGTCGCGTTCTTCGGGCCTGTCCTCAACGCGATCCCGCGCGGCGACGACGCGCTGCGACTCTTCGACGGCGTCCGCCTGCTCGCCGGCTGCCGCGACTTCTTCGAACTCAAGCGCACCCGCTCCACGCCGCCGGACGTGCGCTACCTGCCGACCGACGGAAAGGACAGTCATGAACGAGGACGACCTCTGGGCCGCGATCGACACTCAGCGACTCCGGACGACCGACCTGCTGGCAACGCTCAGCCCTGCTGACTGGAACCGCCGGTCGCTCTGCGAGGGCTGGACGGTGCGCGACGTCGCCGCCCACCTCACGATGCAGCAGCTGACCATCTGGGACGGGCTCCGCCTCGCCCTGCGTCATCCGCCGCTCGGCGGGATGAACCGGATGATCCACACGTTCGCCCGCGGCCGCTCGGGAATGCCGACCGAGCAGATGATCGCGGAGATCCGCGGCATGGTCGGCTCGCGCCGGCACAACGTGGGCGTCACCCCGTTCGAGACGCTGATCGACATCGTCGTCCACGGGCAGGACATCGCGGTTCCACTGGGCCGCTCGCTTCCGGTCCCGCCCGAGGTTTCGGCGACGGCCGCGTCGCGCGTGTGGGACTACCAGTCGTCGAGGGGCGGACGACGGACGGCAAGTGTGTTCAAGTCGCTGCCGTACGACGGTCTCCGCATGGTCGCCACCGACACCGACTGGAGCGTGGGTGAGGGACCGGAGCTCCGCGGTCCGGTGCTGTCCCTCCTGCTCCTGCTCACCGGGCGTCAGGTCGTCCTGCCTGAGCTGGCGGGGCCGGGCGCCGCCGTCCTCACGGAACGGCTCGCCGCCGTACGCTCGCGCGTCTGAGCAGTGAGCGTCGTACCCACCGGCCCTGGTGGGCGGCATTCCGCACAGGCGCCGGGGCCGGTGAGTACGACGGGCCCTCAGCGGGCTGGGTGGATGTCCTGCGTCCAGAGCACCTTGCCGTAGAGGTTGCGCAGCGACGCGGTGAAGACGCCGGTCCGCGGGTCGATGTCGACGTGGCCGAAGAACTGGTTGCCGCCGCTCGGGGGCTGGTTCGGGAAGTCGGCCGCCTTGACGAACTCGACCTTCGGTCCGAACGTCGAGTCCAGTGAGTTCGGCCCGAACGTGCCCGCGTTGATCGGGCCGGCGACGAGCTCCCAGAACGGGTCGAAGTCGGTGAAGGCCGCCCGCGACGGGTCGTAGTGGTGGGCGGCGCAGTAGTGCACGTCCGCGGTCAGCCAGATCGCGTTGCGGACCTTGCGCCGCTTGAACTGGCTCAGCACCCAGGCGATCTCGTGCTCGCGACCGCCCGGCGCACCCGGCAGGCCGTTGGCGACCGCCTCGATCTCGGTGCCGTCCGGGACGAGCAGGCCGATCGGCATGTCGCTGGCGATCACCTTCCAGGTCGCCTTCGACGCGGCCACCTCGCGGACCAGCCACTTGGCCTGCTCCTCGCCAAGGATCGCGACCTCCCCGGCGACGTCCGGCTTCGGGTTGGTGTCGCGATACGTCCGCATGTCCAGGCAGAAGATGTCGACCAGCGGTCCGTAGCTCACCTTGCGGTAGATCCGGCCGCGCCCCGCCGTGTGCTCCATCGGCAGGTACTCGAGGAACGCCTGCCGCGCCCGGGCTGCCAGTACGTCGACCCGCTTCTCGGTGTACCGGGTGTCGGCCAGGATCTCCCCCGGGTACCAGTTGTTCACTGTCTCGTGGTCGTCCCACTGGCTGATGATCGGTACGTCGGCATACAGCGCCCGCACGTTGTCGTCGAGCAGGTTGTACTTGTACCGGCCGCGGTACTCGGCCAGCGTCTCGGCGACCTTCGAGACCTCCTCGGTCACCACGTTCTTCCAGACGGTGCCGTCGGCAACCTTCACCTCGGCCGCGATCGGGCCGTCGGCGTAGATGTTGTCGCCGGAGTGCAGGAAGAAGTCCGGCCGGGTGTCGTGCATGGCCTGGTACGCCGCCATGCCGCCGAGCTCCGGGTTGATTCCGTAACCCTGCCCCGCGGTGTCGCCGGTCCAGACGAACGAGAGTCCGCGGTTGCGTCCCGGCGTACTGAAGGAGCCCTCGAGCGACTCGCCGCGGCGGCCGTCGGAGTCCTCGAACGAGATCCGGTAGTCGTACCGCTGGCCCGGGCGCAGGCCCTTCAGCGGCAGCTGCGCGGTGAAGTCGGCGTCGGGTCCGGTGACCGGGCCGCGCAGCCGGATCGCCCGGTCGAACCGGCCGTGGCTGGTCAGGTCGACGACGAGACGGGCGCGGCGGTCGGTGCGGGACCAGACGACAGCGGAGTTCGCGGTCACGTCGCCGGACATGATCCCGGACGGCAGCGCGGGCCGGTCGCGTCGGACAAGGTTCGGCGTCGCGGCGGCGACCCCGGGCAGGGCCAGGGACGCGCCGGCGACGGTGGATGCGGCCAGGAGCTGGCGGCGGCTCAAGTTCATGTGACGAATCTGACCGAGCCGAATGACAGCCGCGTGACCGCGGAGCGAACGACCTGCCAATTCAGCCGCGACGCTCCGGCCGCCGGTTGTGTGCGGCCGTCCGGCATGGTTCCGTAGGGGGCGACGGGCCACCTCTCGTGCCGCTGCCCTGGACCCGGTAGCGCATCGACCGATGCACTACCGGACGGAGCAACCACGTGTCGCACACTCTTGCCGACGACGTACATCCGCGGGGGGCGCAGCAGCGCCACGCGAGCCTCTACAGCGACCTCCTCCACACCGTGCGGGACCTCGGCCTGTTGCGCCGGCGACCGACCTACTACTCGATCCGGATCGGGCTGGTGCTGGTCGCGCTCGGTGGGATCGTCACCGGTGTCATCCTGCTCGGCAACTCCTGGTTCCAGTTGCTGATCGCCGGCGCCCTCGCCCTCGTCCTGGTCCAGGTCGCGTTCCTCAGCCACGACAGCGCGCACCGGCAGATCTTCCACTCGGCCGCCTGGAACGACTGGACGGCACGCATCCTCGCGAGCGGGATCGCCGGGATGAGCATCACCTGGTGGCGCAACAAGCACTCCAAGCACCACAACGCGCCGAACCAGCTCGGCAAAGACCCCGACGTCGACCTCGGTGTCGTCGCCTTCACTCCGGATGCCGTCACGAAGCGCGGGCCGGTCGGCCAGTGGTTCGCCGCCCGGCAAGGCTGGCTGTTCTTCCCGCTGCTGACGCTCGAAGGGATCAGCCTGCACGTGTCGAGCCTGCAGCATCTCTTCCGCCGTGGCGCGACCCGGGTGGAACGCGTCGAGGCGGCGGTCGTGGTCTCGCGGCTCGCCGGCTACCTCGCCGCGCTGTATCTGCTCCTTCCGGTCGGCAAGGCCAGCGCCTTCCTCGGCATTCAGCTCGCCGTGTTCGGCGTCTGCCTCGGCGCCTCGTTCGCGCCGAACCACAAGGGCATGCCGCTCGTCCCGGCCACCATGAAACTCGATTTCCTCCGCCGCCAGGTCCTGATGTCACGCAACATCCGTGGCGGCGTACTCACCGACTTCGCGATGGGCGGCCTGAATTACCAGATCGAGCACCATCTGTTCCCCAACATGCCCCGGCCGAACCTGAAGCGGGTCCAGCCGATCGTCCGCGAGTACTGCGCCTTGCACGGCATCAAGTACACCGAAGTCGGACTGTTCGCGTCGTACCGGATCATCGTCGACTTCCTGAACAACGTCGGCCTCAGGGCTCGCGATCCGTTCCAGTGCCCACTCGCCACGGAACTGCGGCGCTAGGCCGGAATCGCCCACTTCCGCACCGCTGACCAGGGCAGCTGTACGGCGGCTTGCGCGTGAGAGCCGGGCGTGGTTCCGTGGAGATATCAGCCACCTCTCGTGGCGCTGCCCCGGACCCGGTGGCGCATCGACCGATGCACTCCGGACCGGGGTCTTCTCATGTCACAGCTTGTCGCGGACGACCATCCGCAGCGGCCGCAGCAGCGGTACACGAACCTCTACACCGATCTGGCCCGGACCGTCCGGGAACTCGGCCTGCTCCGGCGCCGGCGCGGGTACTACTGGACTCGTATCGGCCTCGTGATCGCCGCATTCGCGGCGGTCTGGGTCGGTGTCGGCCTGCTCGGCAACTCCTGGCTGCAACTACTCCTGGCCGGCGCGCTCGCGCTGGTGCTGACGCAGGTCGCGTTCCTCAGCCATGACAGCGCGCACCGGCAGATCTTCGACTCCGCCGCCTGGAACGACTGGACCGCCCGCCTGCTGGGCTGTGGGCTGATCGGGATGAGCGCCGGCTGGTGGCGGTCGAAGCACAGTCGTCACCACGCGGCTCCGAACCAACTGGACCGTGATCCCGACATCGGCGCCGGAGTCGTGGCCTTCACCCCCGGACAGGTCGCGGAACGGACGGGCCTGAGTGGATGGCTGGCCCGTCGCCAGGGCTGGCTCTTCTTTCCCCTGCTCACCCTGGAAGGGCTCAACCTGTACGTCGCCAGTCTGCGCCACCTGCTCCACCGGTCGGCGACGACGGTCGAGCGCATCGAGGCCGCGATCATCCTGACCCGGCTCGGCGGGTACGTCACGGTGCTGTTGCTGCTGTTGCCGATCGGCAAGGCGAGCGCCTTCCTCGGGCTGCAGTTGGCCGTATTCGGGATCTGCCTCGGCGGGTCGTTCGCGCCGAACCACAAAGGGATGCCACTCGTACCGGCCACGATGAAGCTCGACTTCCTCCGCCGTCAGGTACTCATGTCACGCAACGTCCGCGGTGGGGTGATGGTCGACTTCGCGCTCGGCGGGCTGAACTACCAGATCGAGCATCACCTGTTCCCGAGCATGCCCCGGCCGACCCTCAAGCAGGTCCAGCCGATCGTGCGCGAGTACTGCGAACTGCACGGGGTCAAGTACACCGAGGTCGGCCTGTTCTCGTCGTACAAGATCGTCATCGACTATCTGAACAACGTCGGTCTCCGGGCCCGCGACCCGTTCCAGTGCCCGCTCGTCGAGCTGTACCGCAAGTGAACCCCTGGCACTCTGCCGAGCCGCCCCCTCAAGTCACGGCATCCGTTCGACTGCCCGATGGCGGCGCAGCTGCGGCTAGCTGGACGGCGGGATCTCGCCTGAGCCTCGGATCGTGAGCTTCACCGGAACGCGGACCGTCCGGCCCGGCCGGTGCGGCTCCGGAAGGCGCTCGGTCATCAGCTGGATCGCCGTACGAGCCATCACATCGGCCGACTGGGCGACCGCGGTCAGCCCGGGGCTGAGCAGGTCGCCGAGGGCGAGGTCGTCGAAGGAGACCAGCGCGACCCGGTCCCGCCGGCCCGCGAGGCCGCGCAGCACCTCGGCCGTGGTCATGTTGTTTGCCGATAGCAACGCAGTGGCCGGCTCCGGACGATCCAGTACGGCGGACAGCGTGATGCCGATGCCCTCGGTGGTGGGCTCGGACAGGTGGACCAGGTCCTCGTCCACCTCGATCCGGTGCCGGGCCATCGCGGCCCGGTAGGCGACAACCCGCTCGCGGGCGGTGAAGATCCGCTCGTCGTCACCGAGGTACGCGATCCGCCGGTGCCCCTGCCGGACCAGGTGGTCGATCGCCTGGTCGATGCCGCCGGCATTGTCGGCCAGTACGGCGTCCGCCTCGATCCCGTGCGCCGGGCGGTCGATCGTGACCACCGCCATCCCGGCGTCGACGTGCGGCGCGAGGTACTCCTGGGTCTCCCCGATCGGCGCCATGATCAGCGCGTCCGGCCGGCGGGCGACGAACTCCAGGCAGACCTCGCGCTCCCGGTCCGGATCCTCGTCGGTCAGACCGATCATCACCACCGAGCCACTCGAGCGGGCCCAGAGCTCGACCGCGCGGCCGAGTGAGGCGAAGAACGGGTCGCCGATGTCGCGGATGACGACCGCGATCGTCCCGGTCTTGCCCCGGCGCAGCATCCGGGCGCTCTCGTTCGGGGTGTAGTTGAGCTCCTTGATCGCGGCCTGGACCTTGGCGGTCAGCTCCGGGCTGACGTTCGGCTCCTCGTTCACCACCCGGGAGACGGTCTTGAGCGCGACCCCGGCCCGGGCCGCGACCTCCTTCATCGTGGGCCGGCGCTGACCTGCGCCGTTCACACCGCTGATCGTCATCGCCGGCCCTCTCTCCCGCTCTCAGCTCTCCACGACGACCGGGATGATCATCGGGCGGCGGCGGTGGGTGTCGCTGACCCACTTGCCGACCACCCGGCGGATCACCTGCTGCAGCTGGTACATGTCGTCCACACCGCCGCCGATCGCCTTCTCGATCTCCGCCTCGATCTTCGGCTTGAGGTCGTCGAAGACAGTGTCGTCCTCGGCGAACCCGCGCGCATGGATCTCCGGCCCGGCTGTCAGTTTGCCGGTGACCGAGTCCATCACGGCGATGACCGAGATGAAACCCTCGTCGCCGAGAATCCGGCGGTCCTTCAGCGAGGTCTCGGTGATGTCGCCGACCGTGGACCCGTCCACGAACACGTACCCGCAGTCCACCTTGCCGGCCACGACGGCCTTGCGGTCGATCAGGTCGACCACCACACCGTCCTCGACCACGACCACGTTCTGCGCCGGGACACCGGTCTGGATGGCCAGCGCCGCGTTCGCGTGCAGATGCCGGATCTCACCGTGCACCGGCATCACGTTGCGCGGCTTGACGATGTTGTAGCAGTACAGCAACTCGCCGGCGCTGGCGTGACCGGAGACGTGCACCAGCGCGTTGCCCTTGTGGATCACGTTCGCGCCGTGCCGGGTCAGCCCGTTGATCACCCGGTAGACCGAGTTCTCGTTGCCGGGGATCAGGGACGACGCGAGTACGACGGTGTCACCCGGCTGGATCTGGACGACGTGGTGGTCCATGGCCGCGATCCGGGACAGCGCCGACATCGGCTCGCCCTGGGATCCGGTCGAGACCAGCACGACCTGCTCCGGCGGGTAGTTGTCCAGCTCGCGCATGTCGATCAGCGTGTCGCCGGGCACGTTCAGGAAGCCGAGATCACGGGCCACACCCATGTTGCGGACCATCGACCGGCCGACGTACGCGACCTTGCGACGGTGCTTCACGGCCGCGTCCATCACCTGCTGGACCCGGTGCACGTGCGAGGCGAAACAGGCGACGATGATGCGCTGGTTCTTCGCCTTGGTGAAGACGCCGTCCAGCACCGGCGCGATATCGCGCTCGTGGGTGGTGAAGCCGGGCACCTCGGAGTTGGTCGAGTCGACGCAGAACAGGTCCACGCCCTCCTCGCCGAGCCGGGCGAAGGCGCGCAGGTCGGTGATCCGGTTGTCCAGCGGCAACTGGTCCATCTTGAAGTCGCCGGTGTGCAGCACCAGGCCGGCCGGCGTCTTGATCGCCACCGCCAGCGCGTCCGGGATCGAGTGGTTGACGGCGATGAACTCGCAGACGAACGGGCCGATCTGGAGTGACTCGCCCTCCACCACGGTCTGCTGCGGCACGTTGCGGTGCCGGTGCTCCTTGAGCTTGCCCTCCAGCAGCGCGAGCGTGAGCTGCGAGCCGATGACCGGGATGTCACCCCGCTCGCGCAGCAGGTAGGGCAGGCCGCCGATGTGGTCCTCGTGGCCGTGGGTCAGGACGACGGCGACGATGTCGTGCAGCCGGTCCCGGATCGGCTCGAAGTCCGGCAGGATCAGGTCCACACCGGGCTGGTTCTCGTCCGGGAACAGTACGCCGCAGTCGACGACCAGCAGCTTGCCGTCGTACTCGAACACCGTCATATTGCGGCCGACCTCGCCGAGGCCGCCGAGGGGGATGACCCGCAAAGCGCCCGGGGCCAGCGGTCCGGGCGCGTCGAGATCTGGATGGGGATGGCTCATGCAATCAGTCCTGCCGTCTTGAGGTCGGTGGTGAGCCAGTCCACTTGCTCGGCGGTCGCCTCAACCAACGGCGACCGGAGTGTCGCGTGCTCGATGACGCCGGCCAGCTTGAGCGCGGCCTTCACCATGATGGCGCCCTGGGTCCTGGTCATGATCGCCTCGACGGCGGGCACCAGCCGTCGGTCGATCTTCTGTGCGGTGACGAGGTCGCCGGCCACCACGGCGTCGATCAGCTGCCGGTACGGCTCGCTCGCGACATGCGCGACGACGCTGGCGACGCCGACCGCACCGATCGCGAGCCAGGCGAGATTCAACTCGTCGGCACCGCAGTAGTAGAACAGATCGGTGTTCGCCAGCACCTTGGTGGCCCCGGCCACGTCACCCTTGGCGTCCTTCACCGCGACGATCCGCGGGTGCTCGGCGAGCGCGATCAGAGTCTCGGACTTGATCTCCACCCCGGCCCGGCCGGGGATGTCGTAGACCAGGATCGGCAGGCCGGTGGCGTCGGCGACCGCGGTGAAGTGCGCGCGCAGCCCGTCCTGCGGAGGCTTGTTGTAGTACGGCGTGACGACGAGCAGACCGTCCGCACCGGCGGCCTCGGCCTGCTTCGCGCACTCGATCGTGTGCGCGGTGTCGTTGGTCCCGACGCCTGCGACCACCTTGGCCCGGTCCCCGACCGCTTCCAGCACCGCCTTGACCAGCTCGACCTTCTCCTGATCCGAGGTGGTCGGCGCCTCGCCGGTGGTCCCGTTGATGATCAGCGCGTCGTTGCCGCGATCGACCAGGTAGGAGGCCACCTTCTGCGCAGCGTCGAGATCGAGCGAGCCGTCAGGCCGGAACGGAGTGATCATCGCCGTCGTCAGGCGGCCGAACGGCGGCTCAGCCGCGGCGGTCATTGCTGCGGAGACTGTGCTCGATCCCAAAGACATGGGGCTCAGATTACCGCTCCGCAGCCTCGGAGAAATGAGTAGGCCTGATGGCTGTCCGCTCGGGGGTCCGGGCAGCCACCAGGCTCACTCGTCCTATCGGGCCGGGCCCGATAGGCGTTACAGGTTCCGGCAAAAAAGTCAGGAAAAAATTCTGTGAATACTCTCTGTCATCGATTGATCGCTGATTGTCGACAATTCGGGTGACTTCCGGAGCCGCTACGCTCTGGCGCGTGCCGACTGCCTCCCCCGCTCAGCGGACCCTGACGATGACCTGCGGTGCCATGGTGGCCGCGATCCCGCTCATGACGCTCACCCTGTGGTTCGTGCTGGCCGTCGACGGAATCGGTGAGTTCCCACCCCTGTGGGCGCCGTCGATCGTGCTCCTCGCCGCCGCACTGGCCTATGCCTTCTGCGAACTGTTCGGCTTCCGCACCGCTCCTCTCGAGCACACCAGCCGGCCGGCGGCCGAGATCGGGGCGGAGTCGTGGCGGCGGTTCACCACGTCGACGTTCGTGCGGTTCGCGCTCTGCGAGGCTGTGTTCCTTCTCTCGATCCCGCTCGCCTTCGTGATCGACAGCTTCTGGGTCGTCCTGATCGGGGCTGCGCTCGCGTTGCCGCTCTTCTACTACGAGGCCTGGCCCGGCGCCCGCAATCAGCAGCGCTTCGCGGCATCACTCGAGGCCGGCGGCGTTCCGTCGTACCTGATGGGACAGGTTCAGGACTACTGACCCGCGATCCAGATCGAGGTGGCGTCGAAGACCCGCTCGACCGCCTGCAGGGCGCCAGGGAGCAGCAGTACGGCGGCGCCGAGCAGGAGCGGGACGATGATCAGGCGCTCGAACCAGCCGTTGGTCCGGAAGCGGAGCGGTCGGGGGAGGCGGATCTCGTACCAGGTCTCACCGCGGATCGGCAGCGGCCACAACCACGGGCAGCCGGAACGGGTGAGGCTGTCGCCGAGGCAGTGAACGAACATGCCGAGCGCAACCGCCACTCCGATCCACGCACCGATGCCGGTCAGACCAGCTTGTACGGCGTCCGCGGCCGTCGTACCGGGTAACGCCGTACCGGCGACGGACCAGGCGGTGGCGCCGAGCACTAGGACGATCAGCCAGTCCCCTAGTACGTCGGCCGCTAGGAGCAGACCGGTGACAGCTACGGCGAGGACTGCCCACTTGCCGCGATCACCCGCGCTGGCGGCGAGCATGCCGAGCAGGATCGCGGCCACGAGGGTGTGTGTCGCGTGGCGGTGTTTGCCGGTGCTGTCCTCGTCGCGGGGACCCTTGGTGAGGTTGTAGAGGACGCTGGAGAAGGCGCGGACCGCTTCCGAGACGATGCGGGTCAGCGGACCGACCAGACGGGACGCGCGAGCACCCGGGTGATCCAGGTCCGGCACCAGCGCGTAGCCGGCCGTGGCCGCGGCGAACGGCACCACCTCAGCCACCGTGGTCAGCCCGATGAGCGGCGCCACCACCAGCCCGGCACACCACCCCGACAACGCATGCGACCGCCCCATCATGGCGCCCCACTCCCCTCATCGACCCGGCACATCCTCCCAACCCGCACCCCCTGCACCCACCCGCCACGCGGAGCGCCCACCGCGGAAAGCACCCGCCACTGAAGCCACCGTGCCGGCAAGCCATCGAGTGTGGCCACCGTGCGGCCGGCAAGCGCTCTCCTGCCGCACGGTGGCCACAGTCGGCACGGTGGCTTCACCCGCGCGCCGTATACGTCGGCACGGTGGCTTCAGTCGCGCGGTCCCGTCGAGACCGGGGGTGGAGGGTTGGCTGGGTTTGCATAATCATTCAGAGGAGTGCATACTTTTCCTGTGTCCAAGGTTCTTACTTCTCTGCCTGTTGGTGAGCGGGTCGGCATCGCCTTCTCCGGTGGTCTCGACACGTCGGTCGCGGTCGCGTGGATGCGGGACAAGGGCGCCGTCCCCTGCACCTACACCGCCGATCTCGGTCAGTACGACGAGCCCGACATCGCCTCCGTCCCGGGTCGCGCCACGGCGTACGGCGCCGAGCTGACCCGCCTGGTCGACTGCCGGGCGGCGCTGGTCGAGGAGGGCCTGGCCGCATTGGCCTGCGGTGCGTTCCACATCCGTTCGGCCGGGCGGACGTACTTCAACACCACCCCGATCGGGCGGGCGGTGACCGGCACTCTGCTGGTCCGGGCGATGCTCGACGACGACGTCCAGATCTGGGGCGACGGGTCGACCTTCAAGGGCAACGACATCGAGCGGTTCTACCGCTACGGCCTGCTGGCAAACCCTCATCTGCGGATCTACAAGCCCTGGCTGGACGCGGACTTCGTCACCGAGCTCGGTGGCCGTAAGGAGATGTCCGAGTGGCTGGTCACCCACGGCCTGCCGTACCGGGACAGCACCGAGAAGGCCTACTCCACCGACGCGAACATCTGGGGCGCCACCCACGAGGCGAAGACGCTGGAGCACCTCGACACCGGGATCGAGACGGTCGACCCGATCATGGGCGTCAAGCACTGGGACCCGTCGGTCGAGATCCTGCCGGAGGACGTCACCATCGGCTTCGTCCAGGGCCGGCCGGTGACGATCAACGGCAAGGAGTTCGGCTCCGCGGTCGACCTGGTGCTGGAGGCCAACGCGATCGGCGGCCGGCACGGCCTGGGCATGTCGGACCAGATCGAGAACCGGGTGATCGAGGCCAAGAGCCGGGGCATCTACGAGGCTCCCGGGATGGCTCTGCTGCACGCGGCGTACGAACGGCTGGTCAGCGCGATCCACAACGAGGACACGCTGGCGAACTACCACAACGAGGGCCGGCGGCTCGGGCGGCTGATGTACGAAGGCCGCTGGCTGGACCCGCAGTCGCTGATGCTGCGGGAGTCCCTGCAGCGGTGGGTCGGTACGGCGGTCACCGGTGAGGTCACGTTGCGGCTGCGGCGGGGTGAGGACTACTCGATCCTCGACACCACCGGCCCGGCGCTCAGCTACCACCCGGACAAGCTGTCGATGGAGCGGATCGAGGACTCCGCCTTCGGCCCGGTCGACCGGATCGGCCAGCTGACCATGCGGAACCTGGACATCGCCGACTCCCGCTCGAAGCTCGAGCAGTACGCCGGTCTCGGCATGTTCGGCTCCACCAACCCCGCGCTGGCCTCCTCCACCGACCTCATCGGCCCGATGCCCACCGGCGGCGCCGAAGCCATCGCCTCCCGCGGCGAAGCCACAGGACAGGACGAACTCCTCGACCGAGCCGCCATGGAATCCGGCACCGACTGAGGTTCCACGAACACCAGCCCGCCGCGTGCACCCACGCGGCGGGCTGTTTTATGCGTCGTAGTCCAGGGTGACCTTTGGGGTGGTGGGGTGGGATTGGCAGGTGAGGACGTAGCCGGCTCGGATTTCGTCGGGTTCCAGGGCCCAGTTGGTGTCCATGCGGACCGAGCCCTCGATCACCTTGGCGCGGCAGGTGCCGCAGACACCGCCCTTGCAGGCGAATGGTGCGTCGCTGCGTACGGCGAGAGTCGCGTCCAGCACGGCCTTCGAGTGCTCGGCCAGCGGGAAGCTCGACCGGCGGCCGTCCAGGATCACCGTGACCTCGGCGGCGTTCTCGTCGACCGGGGCCTCCTCGATCGGAGCCGTGGGGGCCTCGTCACCGACGTGGAAGAGCTCAGCATGCACGTGCTCACGCGGAACGCCCTTCCCGAGCAGCAACTCCTGCGCGCCGACGACCATCGCGTACGGCCCACACAGGAACCACTCGTCGACGCTCTCAACCGGCAGGATCGTCTCGAACATCCGCCCGAGCCGCTCGGCGTCGATCCGGCCGCTGAACAACTCGACCTCGGTCGTCTCCCGCGACAACACATGGACCAGGTGCAGCCGTTCGGCGTACCGATCCTTCAGGTCGGCCAGCTCGTCGGCGAACATCACCGACCCGGCCGTCCGGTTCCCGTACAGCAAGGTGACCCGGCTCATCAGCTCGGTGGCGAGGATGGTCGCGACCAGTGAGAGCACCGGCGTGATCCCGCTGCCCGCGGCAACGAACGCATAGTGCTTCGCGTTCGCCGGATCGAGCGTCGTACCGAACCGGCCGAGCGGGGTCATCACCTCGAGCTCGTCGCCGACCTTCAACTCGTGCGCCGCGTACGCCGAGAACTCGCCACCCGGGATCCGTTTCACGCCGATCCGCAGTACGCCGGAACCGGCCGGCGAGCAGATCGAGTAGCTGCGTCGTACGTCCTCACCGGTACGGCGGATGGTCAGATGCTGACCCGCGGTGAACTCGTAGTCGTCCGCCAGCTCGGGCGGCACCTCGAAGGTGATCGCAACCGAGTCGTCGGTGATCGCCTCGATCGCGGCCACCCGCAACGGATGGAAGACCGCCCGCCGCCGGGCCAGAGTCGTAGTCGTCATCACAACACCTTGAAGTGATCAAAAGGCTCGCGGCACGCGTTGCACCGCCACAGCGACTTGCACGACGTCGACCCGAACCGGCTGAGCTCCACAGTGTCCGGCGACCCACACAATGGGCACCGGACCGCGAGACTCAACATCACCGGCCCGGCAGCACGGCGACCGGTCGGCGGAGCGATCCCGTACTCGACCAGCTTCGCCTTGCCCGCCTCACTCATCCAGTCCGTCGTCCAGGCCGGCGACAGCACCGTCTCGACCCGGCCATCGACGTGCAACGCCTGGAGCGTCAGCTCGACCTCGTGCCGGATCACGTCCATCGCAGGACAGCCGGAGTACGTCGGTGTGATCGTCACGACGACCTCATCGCCCTCATGCCGAACCCCACGCAGCACACCGAGATCCGCAATCGTCAGCACCGGCACCTCAGGGTCCGCCACCTCGCCAACGGCCTCGAGGATGGCCGTGTCCGTCACCATGTCGCCCCCGGGTGCGAGCGGGCCACGTGCTGCAGCTCGGCGAGCAGGAACCCCAAGTGCTCGGTGTGCCGGCCAGACCGACCGCCAGTGTGCTGGTACGACGCTGCCGGCCTGCTACACGTGGATTCGTCGATCACGGCCATCACCCGCCGCTCCCACTCGTCCTGCAGCGTGGACGGGTCCACAGCGACGGCAAGACGCCGTACGAGGTCGTCGGACTCGAACAGCTCCGCGGTGTACGGCCAGAACCCCTCCAGCCCGGCTTGCATCCGGCGGTGACTCTCCTCGGTCCCGTCACCGAGTCGCAGCACCCATTGGGTCGCGTGGTCGACGTGGTACGCGACCTCCTTGACCGCCTTGCCCGCGACACCGGCCAGCATCTCGTCAGCACTCCCCCGCAGCTCGTCGTACAGCAGGTGCTGGTACGTCGCGAAGTACAGCAACCGAGCCATCGCATGCGCGAAGTCGCCGTTCGGGAGTTCGCACAGCTGCAGGTTGAGGAAGTCGCGCTCGTCGCGGAAGTAGGCGAGGTCGTCCTCGGACCGCCCCTCCCCCTCGACCTGACCGGCATACTGCAGCAGCGATCGGGCCTGCCCGAGCTGGTCGAGGCCGATGTTGCCGAGAGCAACGTCTTCCTCGAGCTGCGGGGCGGCAGCGATCCACTCGGCGGTGCGCTGTGCCGAGATCAGCGCATCGTCGCCGAGGCGAAGTGTGTAGGTGAAGAGGTCGTTCACAGGTGTTCGACGCCTTCCGGGACCTGGTAGAAGGTCGGGTGCCGGTAGACCTTGTCGCCGGCCGGGTCGAAGAACTCGTCCTTCTCGTCCGGGCTCGACGCGGTGATGTCAGCAGCGCGCACCACCCAGATCGACACACCCTCCTGCCGACGCGTGTACACGTCCCGCGCGTTGCGCAGCGCCATCGTCGCGTCCGGCGCATGCAGGCTGCCCACATGCGTGTGCGACAGTCCACGGCGAGACCGGATGAACACCTCCCACAGCGGCTCCACGCTCATGAACGTCCTCGCTTCGCTCCGGGCGCCCATGAGCGTTGCTCGCTGTACTGAATTGTGAACTCGCTCCGCTCGTTCACGCGGCACCCTCCTTCAAAACCCGCTTCGATGCGTACGCCGCTGCAGCCTCACGGACCCAGGCGCCGTCCTCGTGCGCCTTCACGCGGTGCGCGAGCCGCTGCCGGTTGCACGGCCCGTTGCCCTTCACCACCTCGTACAGCTCGGTGTAGTCCGGCTCACTGAAGCGGTAGTGCCCCGTCTCCTCGTCGTACGACAGTCCGTCGTCAGGCACGCGAAGACCGAGTACGTCGGCCTGCGGGACGGTCATGTCGACGAAGCGCTGGCGCAGTTCGTCGTTGCTGTGCCGCTTGATCCCCCACGCCATCGACTGCTCCGAGTGCGTGGACGCGGAGTCCGGCGGGCCGAACATCATCAGCGACGGCCACCACCAGCGGTCCAGCGCGTCCTGCGCCATCGCCTTCTGCGCTGGAGTGCCGTTGCACAGCGTGTGCAGGATCTCGAACCCCTGCCGCTGGTGGAAGGACTCCTCCTTGCAAACCCGGACCATCGCCCGCGCGTACGGCCCGTAGGAGCAGCGGCAGAGCGGGACCTGGTTGACGATCGCGGCGCCGTCGACCAGCCAGCCGATCGCGCCGATGTCGGCCCAGGTCAGGGTCGGGTAGTTGAAGATGCTGGAGTACTTCTGCCGGCCGCTATGCAGCAGGTCGAGCAGATCCGCCCGATCCACGCCGAGCGTCTCGGCGGCGGCGTACAGGTAGAGCCCGTGACCGGCCTCGTCCTGCACCTTGGCCATCAGGATCGCCTTGCGGCGCAGCGACGGCGCGCGACTGATCCAGTTGCCCTCCGGCTGCATGCCGATGATCTCCGAGTGCGCGTGCTGCGCGATCTGCCGGATCAGGGTCTTGCGGTACCCCTCCGGCATCGCGTCCCGCGGCTCGATCCGGCCGTCGGCGGCGATCGTCGCCTGGAAGCTGTCCATGCCGGCCAGCATAGCCGAGTTGTGACACTTTCTGTCCAGATCAGCGGATAAGTGTCACAAAGTCGGACGGTGGTGCTAGCTCCACCTTCTTAGGTGGTGGCATCGCACTGGGTCCAGGTCCGGCACCCGGGGAGTATTTCAGTGCAAGGACTAAACAGTTTCTCTGACAGGGGCGGATCCCGTGACCACGATGACTCTCCCGGCCGCCGACCACCGCGGGCCGGTCACCGGTAAGGAACGCGCACTCGCACCCGACCTGATCCGCGGCGCGATGCTGCTGCTGATCGGGCTGGCCAACAGCGCCAACTTCGCGTTCGCGGGCCAGCCGGGCGTCGAAAGTACGCCACACGACCTCGAGCGCATCCTCAACTTCCTCAAGCTCACGCTCGTGGACGCCAGGGCCTACCCGGTGTTCGCGGTGATGTTCGGCTACGGCCTGGTCCAGCTGGCCCGGCGGCAGCGATCGGCCGGCGCGACGACGAGCGCCGTACGACGAATCCTGCTGAAGCGGAACGGCTGGCTGATCGCCTTCGGCGCCGTCCACGCGACCCTGCTGTACTTCGGTGACTTCCTCGGCGCCTACGGGATCGTCGGGATCATCTGCACCCTGTTGCTGCTCAACCGCGGCGACAAGTTCCACCGGATCGTGCTCGGCATCTGGGTCTTCGAAGTCCTCTACGTGCTCTACGCCGGCTTCCAGGCTTTCGTCGCCGTGGGGAACAGTTCCGGTCCCGCGCATTCACTCACCAACAGCCCGAACCCGTCGCTTGCGGCTTCGTCGTACGGCGCGAGCCTGGTCGACCGGCTGCACGAGTACCCGCTGCACACGGCCAGCGTGGTCGGCTTCATCATGGTCGTCTGGCTGGGCATCTGGGCCGCCCGCAAGCAGATCCTGGAGAACCCGGCCGCGCACCGGACCTTGCTGCGCACTGCGGCCTGTGCCGGCCTGGGCATCACGATCCTGGGTGGTCTGCCGCTCGCACTCGTCGGCGCCGGCTGGCTGCAGGTCGACGCCGCCGCAGTCGATGCGCTGAGCTACTTGTCGCACGTGAGTGGGATGTTCGGCGGGCCTGGGTACGTCGCTCTGTTCGGTCTGCTGGTCGCGCGGTTGACCCGGCTCACGCTTCCGGTCCGGGCGATGGCCGCACTCGGTCAGCGGTCGATGTCGGGCTACCTGTTCCAGTCGGTCTGCTGGATGGCGCTGCTGGCTCCGTTCACCCTCGACCTCGATTTCGGCAGTACGGCGTACACCGCGGCGCTGACCGCGATCGCCGTCTGGATCGTCTCCGTGATCGGCGCGTACGCGATGAGCAAGCGCGGCAATCGCGGCCCCGCCGAGACACTGCTCCGCCGCCTCGTCTACTGATCCACCTTGAGAACCCACCGACCATTTTCCGCGCCGGAATCTGGTTGGTGGGTTCTCAAGGTCGTTGCCCGGCGGTGGGGCGCGCGGGCGGGTTTGGGAGGATGGTGGGCGTGAGTGACTTCGGCGTACCGGAACCTGCCAGCTTGTCGGATCTGTCCGGCGTGGACGAGACGCCGGTGGCGGAGACGAGTGTGCGGCTGGCGCTTCCGGCTGAGGCGAACGAGATCGGCGAGATCCAGGTCGCGGCCTGGCGGACGTCGTACGCCGGACTGCTGCCGGTGGATGTGCTCGCCGACCTCAACCCCGCGCAGTTCGCGGCCCAGTGGCGGGCTGCGCTGATCGCTCCGGGCGAAGCCCGCAATCGAGTGATGGTCGCACTGGCCGGCCGGACGCTGGTCGGGTTCGCCGCGATCACCCCGTCGGACGACCCGGACGGCGATCCGCAGCGGGACGCGTTGATCGCCGAGCTCGCGATCAAGCCCGAGGCAACCCGGGCCGGCCACGGTTCACGCCTCCTCAACGCGGTCGTCGACACCGTCCGCGCCGACGGCTTCAGCCGGGTCACCGTCTGGGTCAACTCGACCGACGACGTCCTGCGCGCCTTCTACACCGAAGCCGGCTGGGCCCCCGACGGCGCCCACCGCGAACTCGACCTGTACGGCGACGAGTCAGTCCGCATCAAGCAAATCCGCCTCCACACCGACCCGACTTCAACCGACTGACCGGAGTGCGAAGCGCCGGCGGTACTCGCTGGGCGTCAGACCGGTGGTGCGTTTCAGCTGGATTCTGAGGTTGGCCGCCGTACCGAGGCCGCAGCTCCTCGCGATCCCCTCCAGCCTCACCTCGCCGCGTTCGAGCAGGCGGCAGGCGAGCGCCACTCGCTCGCGGGTCAGCCATGCCAGCGGCGTCGTACCCAACTCGGCCTGGAACCGCCGATGCAACGTTGCCTGACTCACCGCGGCGTGGGCAGCGATGCCGGCCACCGTCAGCGGACTCCCCACGCGCTCACGCGCCCACTCGAGCAAGGGCGCCAGTGAGGTATCCGCGACCGCCGGCACCGGCTGGTCGATGAACTGTCGCTGCCCACCGTTCCGGTGCGCGGTGAAGACCAGCCGTCTGCTCACCGCGTTCGCCACCTCGGCACCATGGTCGGTCCGGATCAGGTGCAGCCCGAGATCGAGTGCCGCCGCACTTCCGGCCGCGGTCAGAACGTTGCCGTCGTCAACGAACAGGACATCGGGCAGCAACTCGACCTGCGGATAGAGCCGCCGGAACGTGCCGGTCCATCGCCAGTGGGTGGTCGCCCGCCGTCCGTCCAGCACCCCAGCCGCCGCCAGCGTGAACGAACCCGTGCAGAAACTCACCAACCGCGCTCCCCGCCGCTCGGCCCGCCGGATCACCTCCAGTACGGCGGCCGACGGCGGCACCTCGGGATCGGGGCGATTCGGCACGATCACCGTGTCCGCGACATCGGCCTGGTCGAGGCCCGCGACACCGGTCAGCGTGAAGAACCCGGAATGCATGCGGACCGACGGGTCCGGCGTACACAGGCTGAACTCGTACCACTCCCGGTCCAGCTCCGGCCGGCGCAGGCCGAACAGTTCGGTCGCGACGCCGAGCTCGAACGGGTTCGAGCCGTCGTCGACGATCACGGCGACGCGGTGCGAGGATTCTTTCGGCATCTGTCATTTCTAGCACTCACGCCCCGTCCGCGCACCCGGCAAGACTGGACGGCATGAGCAACGAACCGATCGATCTGCAGGCCGTGCTGAAAACCTTCGACGACCTCTGGAGCCCGCGGATCGCCGCGCGGATCAACGACTACGACGTCCGCGTGACGAAGGTGGCGGGCTCGTACATCTGGCACGTGCACGACACCACCGACGAGTTTTTCCTGGTCCTCGACGGCGAACTGGGCATCGCCGTCCGCGACCCGGACGAGCGGGTCGTCTCCCTCTCCCCGGGCCAGGTGTTCGTCGTACCGCGCGGCGTCTACCACCGGCCGTTCTCCGACACCGGCGCCTCGATCGTCGTCATCGAACCCGCCGGCATCCCCACCACCGGCGACCTCCATGACCCCATCCCCGACCACATCTCCACCCACACCGGCCTCGAGTTGCGCGCCGAGTAGACCTCGACCTTCCGGAAGCGGGGACTGTCGACCCGTTCCGCCAGTACGACGTGACCGTCGCCCCCCTCAGGCCAGGCAGAACTCGTTTCCTTCGGGGTCTCGCATGATGATGTGGTCATCGAGGCGGGTTGCGACGGTGGCGCCGAGGGTGGTCAGGCGGGCGGCTTCGGACTCGATCGCGGTACGGCGGGCGTCGCCGTCGAGGCCGGGGGCGACTTTGATGTCGAGGTGGACGCGGTTCTTGACCTGCTTCGATTCCGGGACCTGGAGGAAGAAGATGTCCGGGCGCGTGCCGCGGTCCTTGTCGACCAGGGTGCGGCCGGCGTTGCGCTGTTCGACCGGGATGTTGTTGGCGTCGGCCCACTCGTCCCAGGTCGCGAAGCCTTCCGGGACGCCGACCGGGAAGTCGTACCCACCCAACGCGGCCATCCAGAACCGGGCGACCCGATCCGGATCCGCGCAGTCGAAAACGATGTGCAAATCAAACGACGGCACGGCGATCACCCCCGACACCGGCGCGATAAAGGTCGCGGAGCAAACAGATCTCGGCGCCGTGGTGCATCGCCTCGCGGTTCACGTGAGTGATCAGGCCGAGCATGGTGTCGTCGGCGAAGTAGGCACCCTTCGGGCCGAGCGGCTGGTTCAGCGCGTCCTCGTCGAGGCCCCGGATCGCCTCGTTCCACCGGCGGTACCAGTGCTCGAGGAACGCCAGCCCGTCGGCCGCCGTACCCGGTAGGTCGGCCGGGATGTGCCGCGGGTCGAACATGTCGGCGTCGTCCGGCACACTCCCGTCCCCGAAGAACGTGCTCACCCGGGTCGCGAAGCAGCCGACTCCGACATGCACCAACCGCCAGGCGATCGTCGTCAGCGGTGGTGGATCCGGCACCGGGTCCTCGTGGTCGACGACGATCCGCCCACTCTCGTCGGGCCGCACCGACCACGCGCCCTCGGCCGGCTCCCACAGGTACTCGTCATCCGTCAGCCCCTGAAGCCGCGGCCACAGATGGAACTCCCAGTAGAACTCCAACTGCCCGATCACCAGGTCGCCACACCCCGCCATGCCAACTCCCTTCCGAGCCAGTGCGGAAGACCCTAGAGCCCGCCGCCGACAAACTGCACGGCCATAGCACGGGGGTGATTTGCGACGGGCCGGGGGTGGTGCTCGACCAGCACAGCAGGGCATGACAGATTGTCACGGTCCGATCACGCATGGCCATCTGCTGGAGTCTGCATGAAGTACCTCACCCTGGCCGTCGGCCTAGGGCTGTCCGCTGCTGCCGTTCTCGTCGTGCCGGGATCCGGTGCGACCGCCTCGATGGACGAGGCGACCGTGGTCGACCGGGCCCATCCGGTGGCCAATCGGTACCTGAAACAGAAACCGGTGTGGCTACCGTGCGGCGACGAGGTGTACCGGACGTACTGCGCCAAGATCACCGCGCCCCGCGACTGGGCCAACCAGTACTCCGGCAACGACATCCAGATCGCGGTCAGCAAGGTCGCCCCGGTGAAGGGCAAGCCGAGCCGCGTGGTCTTCGGCAACCCGGGCGGACCAGGTGGAGCCGGTCTCGGCATGGCGCCGTACCTGGCCAGTCAGGCACCGCTGGCCAAGGACCACCTCACCGTCGGGTTCGACCCGCGAGGCACCGGTGACAGCACGAACGTCACCTGCCAGGGCGAGCCCGGGTACACGATGGACGCGCGCGACCGCGACCCCTGGAACCTCGAGCTGATCGCGGAGGCGTCGCGGCTCAGCCAGCCGTACTGCGACCGCCAGTCCCGCGGCCTGCTGCCATACGTGAACACCGCGCAGACCGTGCAGGACATGGACCTGATCCGCCAGCTGCTCGGCTTCGACAAGATCGACTTCGTCGGGTACTCCGGCGGCACCTGGATGGGGGCGTACTACCAGACGTACTTCCCGCAGCACGTCGGCCGCTTCGTACTGGACTCCAACACCGACTTCACCAAGCCCTGGATCAACACGTTCGTCGCGCAGCCGCAGGGGTTCGAGCGCCGGTTCCGCGAGGACTTCGCGCCCTGGGCGGCCAAGTACGACGGCCAGCTGAAGCTCGGCGACTCGCCACGCACGGTGATCAGGACCTACGAGAAGCTCCGAGCGGCGCTGAAGAAGCAGCCGGCGGTCGAGGAGTTCCTGGACGGCTCGATCAAGATCAGCTACGACCAGAACACCCTGGACGAGATCGTCTCCGGGGATATGTATACAAAACTCGACTTTTATTCGCTCGCGATCGACATGGCATTTCTTCGCGACCTTTCCGCCACCCAGACCAAGGGCGGTCCGCGCGCCGCGCAGCGGAAAGTAGACGCATTGTCGCCGGCTCGCCAGCACGAGCTGGTACGACGCGCTTCCCGCGACACCGTCGGCCTGCGTCCACTCGGCCGGGTCGTCGGTGACGATGCCGAAGGTGCGACCTTCACGGCGGTCACCTGCAACGACACCCCGTGGCCGCAGGGCCGCGAGTACGGCGAGCGGCTGGCCAGCCGGTTCGGGCCGAAGTACCCCTTGCTCGGCTGGGGCATGAGCGAGAACCCCTGCTTCTACTGGAACCGCCCCAACCTGACCATGCCGCAGCCCACCGGCCAGGGCCTTCCGACCACGTTGATGGTCCAGTCGGTGCACGATCCGGCGACCAACTACTCGCTCGCGGTGTCGGCGCACAGCCGGTACGCCGGGTCCCGGCTCGTCACCGTCACCCGCGAGGGCGACCACGGCATCTACGGCGGCGTGAACAAGTGCGCCGACAAGATCGTCAACACGTTCCTCACCACCGGCAAGGCGCCGGCCAAGGACGTCACCTGCGTCGGCGAGGGCATCCCGGCCCCGGCACCGCAGACACCCGAGTACGGCGAAGGCACCGGACAGCAGGAGTACGGCGACAGCACGCCGCTGCGCCGGATCGCGGGATTCACCAAAGCCGTCTCCGGATATCTGCACTGAGGCTGCGTAATTCCGCAAAGGTTTCACCCGGCGGACGTTTAAAGGCCACCGGCGGAGCAGCTCCCAGCCAGTGCCCGAAAGGGCAGGAAAACCGCACGACCCCGGACGTTTTCGCCTACGCTCGGGAATTCCGCGATCACCGTCGGCAAAGGCCGCGGAAGGCCTTCGTTGTCAGGACATATTTGTCAGGGCGATGTCAGGGTTTCGTCCCTGTGCGACAGAGCGTGATTTCGGCAACCTTGTGTCAGCGCGGAGGAACCAGACGTCGACTGGGAGGGCTCGACGACAGGTGACATCGCCGACGTGGCTTCGGCCGGCTGTGAGGTGGGGGGACTGCCTGGGGGGTCAGACAGGGACACAGCCGGCCGGGTCCGTCACGCCGATCCCGCGCTCTCAGATCCCTCGCGGGGTACCGTCGATCCCCCAGGTCGTGGTGCCTCGCGAGGCAACCATCCGATCAGCAGACCTGGTGGACTGCTGATCGGGCTTTTTTGTGCCCGAGATCAGAGCCGACCAGTGTGTTTGGCGCTAGGGCTGCTCGAGCCAGGTGGGTAGCCGTCGGCCACGGCGGCGAGCGGAGCGGCTCGGCCGGCCGACCAGGCTGTTCGGAAGGCCCGGCGATCAAGCGACTGCTCGATCGCGGTCCGGGTCGCCAGGTAGTCGGCCTTCTCGACCTCCGGCACCGGCGCACTGATCACCTCACGGACCCCGTCGGCGGCTCCAAGCAGGAACGCGGCGTACTCGCTCCTCCCTCGCTGCTGAGCAACCGACGCCAGTTCCTCGAGCACACTGGCCGATCGCCACCGGTCGCCCAGGTCGCGATGCTCGGCAAGGCTTTCGTCCAGCAGATGTACAGCGCGCTCCGTCAGCCCGCGGCGTCGTTCGACGATGCCGAGCTGGTTCAGCGACCAGGCGACACCTTCGCGGTACCCGAGCCGCTGGGACAGCGCCAGGCTCTCCTGCAGCAGGTCCTCCGCCTCGATCAACTCACCGCTGTACTGCGCGATGGTCCCCAGGCTGATCAGCGACCACGCGAGCCCTTCACCGTCACCCAGCAGCCGGAAGCTGTCCCGCGCCCGGCGACACCGCCGAGCACCGACCTCCAGATCACCACGCAACCAGGCGACGAAGCCCAAGTGGTTGTGTGCCCAGGCCATCCCCGACCGGTCGCCGAGACTCTCGTACAGGTCGTAGCTCTCGCAGTGCAGGTCCTCCGCGGCCGCGTAGTCCCCACGCTCGCGGGCGACCCCACCGAGTCGTTGCAGTACGAGCGCCGTACCGGCTGCGTCGTCCAGCTCCTTGTACTGCTCCAAAGCCGTCTGCAGTCGTGCGGTTGCGGCGTCGTACTCGCACTGGAGGAAGGCGAGCATCCCTGCACCCAGGTTCGCCTTCGCACGGACCGGAGCGAGGTCCTCGGTCTCCGACGCCGGGACAGTGTCCGCCAGCGCCAGTGCACGTTCCAGCCACTGACCGCCCTCTGCGTAGTGGCCACGCAGGTAGCAGAAGAGCCAGAGGCCACCGGCCAACCGCAGTGCCTCGGGCACCGACCTCGTCCGCAGCGACCACGCCATGGCGGCCCGGAGGTTGTCCAGCTCGCCGTCGAGCCGTTCGAGCCACTGCGCCTGGTTCACACCCCGCAGCTGACCCTCCGCCTCCTCGGCCAGGCCGATGTAGAAGTGCGCGTGTCGACGCGCAGCCTCCTCCGCCATGCCCGCGGCTGCCAGCCGATCGGCGGCGAATTCACGGATCACCGCGAGCATGTAGTACCTCGCGGCACCGCTGCGCCGGGTGACTCGGATCAGCGACTTGTCCACCAGTCGTCCGGTCAGGTCCAGCGCCTCCGCCCGGTCCAGCGGACCCGGTGAGGGCTGACCGGACATGACAGTGGCGGCCGCGCTCAACGTCCACCCACCGACGAACACCGACAGCTGCGCGAACACCGCCCGCTCCGCCGGCGTCAGCAGGTCGTGGCTCCACTCGATCGCGCCGTACATGGACTGCTGGCGCGGTGACGCCGTCCGCGATCCACCGGCCAGGATGCCGAACGAGGTCTCCAGCTCGGACGCCAGCTCCTCGATCGTCATCACGTTCGTCCGGGCCGCGGCCAACTCGATCGCGAGCGGCATGCCCTCCAGGCGCCGTACCACCCGAGCAACTTGGTCGATCTGCCCGTCCACGTCGTACCCACGGGCGGTGGCCCGGTCGACGAAAAGGCGTACGGCGGCCGACGACTCGAGCTGATCCTCGTCGTGCGGCAGAGCCAGCGCCGGTACGACGTACACGCTCTCGCCCGGGACACGCAGGAGCTCACGGCTGGACGCGAGAATCGACAGGTTCGGGCAGTACTCCAGCAGCGCGGCACAGATCTGCCCGACCGTCGCGACGACGTGAGAGCAGTTGTCCAGCACCAGCAGCATGGTCCGGCGGCCGATCTGCGCGGCGATCGTCTCGACCGCGCTGGCGTTGTCCATCGGGTGCAGACCGGTCGAGGCCGCGACGGCCGGGACCACACCGGCTGGGTCGGTGAGAGAAGCGAGTGGAACCCAGCAGATACCGTCCTGGAAGCTGTCCTCCAGTTCACCCGCCAGCGCCAGTGTCAGACGTGTCTTGCCAACGCCGCCCGGCCCGGTGAGCGTCAGCAACCGCGTGATCCGTTGCCCCAGCAAACGTTTGGTTGCGGTGAGTTCGGTGGTGCGGCCGATCAGCTCGTTCGGCGGTACGGGTGGCCGGCGCAGTTGTGGCTGCGGGGACTCGGTGTCGCGACGGGCTGCGTTGGTGAGCTGGGTACGGTCCGATGCGCCGAGGCGAAGGGCGTCCGCCAGCAAGCGCAGTGTGTGTGCTCGGGGCGCGCGACGGCGTCCCCGCTCCAGCGCCGCGATCGCGTCAACGCTCAGACCGGCGAGCTCGGCCAGACCCTCCTGCGACAACCCGGCATCACGCCGGTGCTTTCGCAACAGACCGCCGAAACCTGCCCCCTGCACGTCATCCGAGCCGCGGCGAGACCCGTCTGATGGCACAGGACGGCTCCACCCAGTCTCCGACCTCCACGTGGCCGGTTGCCACGCGCCTTCCCCTGAAAGTATCCCGTTTCACACCACGTTGTCAGTTACCTTGCGAACCTTGACGGCCAACTCTCAGGTAACACCCGGCTGGTCACGGTCGTGATGGGCGATCGCCGTACGCATGGTGGAGCGGGCGCGTCTGCGATCGCCGGCCGCGTCGTAGGCGGTGGACAACCGGAACCAGACCCGCCAATCCTCGGGCGCGGCCTCGGCCTCCGCCTTGTACTTCCCGAAGGCCGCATCGGCGGCGGTCCGGTCGATCCGCCCGGACGGCCGGCGCGGCAGATCGTCGACCGGCAGCCCGCCCGCCGCCTCCAACTCACGTGCCAACGCCTCGGTACGACGACCGAACTGCAACTCACGCCAGACCAGGTACGCCCCGAGCAGCGGAATCACCAGTACGGCGATGCCGAGAACGACGGCCACCGGATCACCGGTGCCGATCAGCAGCACCCCGCGCCAGCCGAGCAGTCCGGCGTACGCGACGAAGACGACCGCGATCACGATCGCCGCCCGCTTCGCGGTCACAACGCACTCACGTCAGTCGAGGTCCATGAAGTGCTCGAGGCCGACGGTGAGCCCGGGCGCGTCGCCGATCCGGCGGACGCCGAGCAGGACGCCGGCCATGAACGAGACCCGGGCCATCGAGTCGTGCCGGATCGTCAGCGTCTCGCCGATGTCACCGAACAGCACCTCCTGGTGCGCGATCAGCCCGCGGAGCCGGACGCCGTGCACCCGGATCCCGTCGACATCCGCACCGCGCGCGCCGTCCAGCGACGTGGTGGTGGCGTCCGGGATCGGCCCGGCACCGGCCTCCCGGCGGGCTTCGGCGACCAGTTCCGCGGTACGGCGGGCCGTACCCGACGGAGCGTCGACCTTGTCCGGGTGGTGCAACTCGATGATCTCGACCGACTCGTAGTACCGCGCGGCCTTGGCGGCGAACTGCATCATGAGTACGGCGCCGATCGAGAAGTTCGGCGCGATCAGGACACCGGTCCCCGGGCTCTTGTCCAGCAGACCCCGCAGTGTCGCGAGCCGGTCCTCGTCGAACCCGGTGGTACCGACGACCGCGTGGATGCCGTGCTCGATGCACCAGGCCAGGTTGTCCATCACCACCTCGGGACGGGTGAAGTCGACCACCACCTGGGCGCCGGCCGCGGTCAGCGCGTCCAACTCGTCGCCCTGGTCGAGCCGCGCGACCAGCTCGCAGTCGTCGGCTTCTTCCACCGCGAGGCACGTCTGAGCGCCCATCTTGCCCTTGGCCCCCAGCACACCGACCTTGATCATCCGCAACCTTTCGACTGACGTTCGACCGCCCAAGGATCTCATCAGGCGTTCAGGGTGTTTTGGTGACCCGCTCGTTGCGCGGCACGTAGACCTGCAGGTTCATCGTCTTCTGCGGCGGCGCGAGTAGTTCGTAGTCGGCGGTGAAGTCCAGCGCGCAGGCCCGCAGCGCGGTGATCTCGACGTCGGAGATGCGCCGGTTCAGCAGGATGATCGGCGGCCGGCCCGGGCTCCACGGCTGGCCGTGCTGGCATGCCTCCTCGATCCCGGCCGCGGTCCGGTTGCGCTCCTTCGGCGCGACCCACGCCTCGCCGACCGGCCTGCCCTGGAGTACCAAGACGAGCCCGGCCATCTTGTCGAAGGCGAGGATCGGCCGTCCCGGCGGCTGGAGGTACGGCCGCAGCTCGGCCTCGAGCTTCGCGTAGTTCCGCGCCGCCGAGGGCTGGATGTAGACGCCCTTCAACGGCGCCAGCGTGGCCGGCTCGGTCAGTTCTTTGTGGCCGACCGAGCGATACGGGTGCAGGAACATCCCGCTGTAGGAGATCGAGGCCACCGCCACCAGCGACGCCACCGTGACCAGACCGACCGTCAGCCGCGCCAGCAGCGGAACGGCCCAGATCCCGGTCACCACCGCGATCATCACCGCGACCCACGCGGCGAACGCGTTGAAGCCGATCGTGTACAGCGGGTTGTTCGTCCCGAACGCCTGCACCAACGGCAACACCCCGAGCAGCCCGAGGACGACCCAGCCGCGTGCCTTCTCCCGGCTCAGCGTCGACCGCCGGGTCAGCCCGTACCGACCGGCGACCACAGCGGCGACGGCGGTCACCAATGCCACGAGTACGGCGGCAAGCAGCGTCACTGTGTAGTCCGAGGTGTGGGCCGATCCGCCGACCGCGGCATCGTCGACGACAACCCGCCGTACCGAAAGCACGAAACCCACCACCGCAAGCACTGCGGCCGCGATCCGCAGCCACCGCCATCGGCCGATCACCGCGACGGCGGCCGCGATCAGCAGAACCGCGTGCTCGCGGAGCGTCCGGCCCAGCAGTTCGAGACCGGTCGACCAGTAGACCTGCAGCAACGCGGTCGGCGAGTACGACGTCTCCGCGATGAACCTGTTCACGGCCATGATCCCCGGCACCGCGACGTTCAGCCGGACCACGAACAGCTGCACCACGAGGGCCGCGATCCCCAGCCCGGCCACGGCGAACCCGATGCCTCGGGCAACCGCTTGCAGCCCTTGTCCGGACAGCACGATCAGGGCGGCGATCACGATCAGCCCGATCAGCACGACCGACGTCCACTTCGCCAGCACCATCACGCCGATCACCACACCGGCGATCATCAGCACCCAGAACGGCACCGGCGTCCCGCGATCCACCGCGGTCGCCATCCACAGCACGCACGCGACCAGCGTCAGCGCCCCGAGCAGGATGACGTCGTTGTACCCGGGCGACATCGGCAGCCAGCTGTAACACATCCCGCCGGCCGCGAGGATGGTCGCGATCCCGGCCAGCTCCCACAGCCTGGTCGGCGGCGCACCCGGTCGTCTCCCCCGCAGCCAGCGCATGAAGCTGTACCCGAACAGCAGGTGTACGACGACCACGGTCAGCAACCGGAAGAACCGGAGCCGGACGACGTCGTACCCGAGCCACTCGAAGATCGGCCCATAGAGGTACTGCACGCCGGTCAGCGCCAGCGGGTTCTCGTCCCACCACCGGTAGGACAGCAGGTAGTAGCCCTCGTCGGTGAGGTCGAAACCCTCGTTCGCGACCCGTCCCGCGGTCAGCACCCACCACGCGGCGAGCCCACCCGCGACCACGATGACGCCAAGCAGCAACACCGTCTGCCGACGCAGCGTGCTACTCCCGGCCACCGACTCCACGGCCGACACCTTAGGCCATCACACTCGAGTTACCTTCAGGCGCTGGCTGCCGGGGTGTAGGAGGTCTGGGCGTCCTCGGCGAAGTGGCAGGACACGGCCTGCCCGGACGGGATGAGCCGAAGCTGTGGTTCCTCCGTGCTGCATCGGGACTCTGCCCGCAGGCAGCGGGTGTGGAAGCGGCAGCCGGACGGCGGCATCACCGGTGACGGCGGGTCGCCGGCCAGCACGATCCGCTTGCGGCCCTGCCGGGCCAGACCGGGCTCGGCCGACAGCAGCGCCTGGGTGTACGGATGCGCTGGTACGTCGTACACCTGCTGGTGCTCGCCCAGCTCGGCGACCCGGCCGAGGTACATCACCGCGACCCGGTCCGAGACGTGGCGTACGACGGACAGGTCGTGGGCGACGAAGATGATGCTCAGACCGAGCTCCCGCTGCAGCCGCATCAGCAGGTTCACCACCTGGGCCTGGACCGAGAGGTCGAGGGCGGACACCGGCTCGTCGCACAGCAGCACGTCCGGGTTGAGCGCGATCGCCCGGGCGATCCCGATCCGCTGCCGCTGCCCGCCGGAGAACTGATGCGGGAACTTCGTCTCGTCCTCGGCCCGCAGCCCGACCAGTTCGAGCAACTCCTGGACACGCTTCCTGATGTCCAGACCGCGCGAGACATCCGGATGGACCTCGAGTGGCTCGGCCACGATCTCGCCGACCCGCATCCGCGGATTCAGGCTCGAGTACGGATCCTGGAACACCACCTGGACGTTCCGCCGCCACCGGCGCAGGTCGCGGCTCCTCAGCTTGCTCACGTCGACCCCGCCGTACGAGATCTCGCCCGCGGTCGGCTTCTCCAGCGCGGCGAGCAGCCGGACCAGCGTCGACTTCCCGCACCCGGACTCGCCGACGATGCCGAGCGACTCCCCTTTGCGCAGGGTCAGATCGACGCCGTCGACCGCCCGGACCAGCGTCTTGGTCCCGAAGCTCAGCGCCGGGCTGATGTCGTAATGCTTCACCAGACCCGTTGCCACCAGCAACTCGTCGGCCATCACACCGCCTCCTTGGCACTGATCGTCGTACGACGGATGCACGCGGCATCACGACCTGGTCCGACGGTGAGCAGCGGCGGCATCTCCGACGCGCAGTCGTCGATCGCGATCGGACACCGGGGCCGGAACGCGCAGCCGGACGGGATCGCCCGCAACGACGGCGGCGTGCCGGGGATCGTCGGCAACTCCTGACCCTTCAGGTCCGCCGACGGCATCGAGCCGAGCAGACCTTCGGTGTAGGGATGCACCGGGTACTCCAGCGCCGCCGCGGTCGAGGCTCGCTCGACGACGTGACCGGCGTACATGACGACCACGTTGTCCGCGACATCCGACACCACGCCGAGGTCGTGGGTGATCAGGACGACACCCATGTCCCGCTCGGCCTGCAGCTCCGCGATCAGCTCGAGGATCTGCGCCTGCACGGTGACGTCGAGCGCGGTCGTCGGCTCGTCCGCAATCAGTACGTCGGGATCGAGCGCGAGCGCCATCGCCAGCATCACCCGCTGTCGCATGCCGCCGGAGAACTCGTGCGGGAAGTCGCGCACCCGGCTCGCCGCGGCCGGGATCCGCACCTGGTCGAGCATCTCCGCAGCCCGCTTCAGCGCTTCCCGCTTCGACATCCCGCGGTGCACCCGGTAGCACTCGGCGATCTGAGTGCCGACCGACTGGACCGGGTTCAGCGCCGACAACGAGTCCTGGAACACCATGGTGATCCGGTCGCCGACGATCTTGCGCCGTTCCTTCGTGGTCATCCCAATCAGGTCCGCACCGCGGTACTCCGCCGTACCGGAGACGATCCGGCCCGGCGGCATCTCCAGGATCCCGGTCAGCGCCTGGGTCGACACGCTCTTGCCCGACCCCGACTCCCCCAGGATCGCCAGCGTCTCCCCGGCCCGCACCTGCCACGAGACACCGTCCACGGCTCGCACCGGCCCACGCGGGGTGTCGAACTCGACGGTCAGATTGTCGACTTTCAGCAATACTTCACCGGTCGTCATCGCAGCAGTTTCGGGTCGAGGGCGTCGCGGATCGAGTCGCCGATGATCATGAACGAGATCGTCATCGTCGAGATGAACAGCGCCGGCCAGATGAACAGGTGTGGGGTGTCCCGGTACGACGCCGCGACGCCGAACTGTGAACCCCAGGAGATCGACGGCGGCTGCAACCCGACCCCGAGGAAGGTCAGCGCCGCCTCCAGGCCGACCATGCCGCCGATGCCGAGCGTGGTCATCGCCAGCAGCGGCGCCATCGCGTTCGGGAACACGTGTTTGCGCAGGATCCGCACCGGCGGCACCCCGATCGACCGGGCCGCCAGCACGTACTCGCGGTTGCGCACCGAGAACACCGTGGCCCGCATCAGCCGCATCCCGCCCGGCCAGCCGATCAGCAGGATGACGCCGACGATGATCCAGATGCTGCGATCCGGCACCGAGTTGAGGATCACGATCAGGACGACGATGCCCGGAATGCTGAACAGTACGTCGGCGGTCCGCGAGATCAGCCCGTCGACGAACCCCGGGAAGTAGCCGGCCAGCAGACCGAGCGATCCGGCCAGCACGAACACCCCGAAGCTGGCGCAGATACTGACCAGCACCGACGGGCGGGCGCCGTACACCACGTTCGCGAAGTAGTCGCAGCCCTGGATGTCGTAGCCGAACAGGTGCCCGGGGCTGCGGCCCTGCCGGCTCTTGGTCAGCTCGCAGAACCGGGGATCGACGGAGGTGAACAGCTTCGGCACCGCCGCCATGGTGAAGAACAGCAGCAACAACAGGCTGCAGACGACGAACTGTGGTTTGCGGAGCAGCGCCCGCAGCAACTCCCGGTTCGACAGGGTTCTGCCGTCGCCGAGCTCCTGTGCCTCGGCGCCGACCACCGCCTGGATCTCAGACATTGCGCACCCTCGGGTCCAGGACGCCGTACAGGAGATCGACCAGCAGGTTGATCAGGATGAACGAGATGAAGGCCAGGGTCGACAGCAGCACCACCACACCGCCTTCCTTCAGCTTGATCGCCTGGAACATGAACTGACCCAGGCCGGGCAGGTTGAAGATGCTCTCGGTGATGATCGCCCCGCCGAACATGCCGGCCAGGTCGATCCCGATGAACGTGACCACCGGCAGCAGAGCGTTCGGCAGGATGTGCCGCCAGAGCACCCGCTGCTCCCCCAGCCCCTTGGCCCGCGCCGTCTTCACGAAGTCGGCGTTCACCGTCTCCACGATCGACGTCCGCATCAGCCGGGCCAGTCCGGCGAACCCGAGGAGGCCGATCACCAACGCCGGCAGCAGATACGACCTGGGGAACCCTTCGAGCACTCCGGAGACCGGGAACCACTTCAGCTCGACTCCGAACAGGTACTGCGCGGCGAAGTACGCCACCAGCCCCGGCACCGCGAGCAGCACCAGGGTTGCCAGCAGCAACGACTTGTCGATCAGGCCGTTGCGCTTGAACCCGGCGTAGATCCCGAAGAACAGCCCGAGCGTCCACTGGAACGCGTTCGCCAGCAGGGTCAGCTTGAGCGTGACCGGGATCCGCAACGCCAACTGATCGCGGATGTCCGCGCCGGCGAACGTCGTACCGAAGTTGCCGGTGAGGATGTCCTTCATGCTCAGCAGGTACTGGACGATGAAGGGATCGTCGAGATGGAACTGGGCCTGTTTGGCCGCCAGCACGGCGGCCGGAATCGGCTTGTCACCGGCCAGTTCCCGCAGGGGGTCCCCTGGCATCGCGAACACGAGCGCGAAGACCCCCAGCGTGACGATCACCCCGATCGGAATCGCCGCCAACGCGCGACGAAGAACGAACCGGATCACTTGAGTCGTCGCGGTGAAAACCCGACTTTCGGGGTGGGGAGGAACCGCGACTGCCTCCCTTCGGGGATCGAGGACTGTCGGTCCCAGCTGATTGGGTAGATGGCATGTCCAGATTCCGGTTGTGCCCGACTCCCGCGCAGCAAGCTGGCTTGCTGCGGCAGTGCGGGCACGCCTGAACCGTGTGGAACCTGGTGCTTGAGCAGTGGTCGATGTGGACTCGCGACAAAGGACCGACGCCCGGCTTCGCGGAGCAGTGCCGGCAGCTGACCGAGGCGCGCGCGGCGTTCGACTGGCTGCGCACCGGGTCGCAGACCGTGCAACAGCAGGCGCTGCGGGACTTCAACGAGGCCGTCAAGCACTTCCACACAGGCACGCATCGACGGCCGACCTGGCGCAAGGAGGGGCTGCACGAGGGATTCCGCATCGTCGGTCCGCAGGCGCGACGCGTTGAACAGCTGAACCGGAAGTGGGCACGGGTGCTGGTGCCCAAGGTTGGCTGGGTGAAGTTCCGGCAATCCCGTGCCATCCCGGACGCGAAGTCGTACAGGGTTACCCGCGACCGGGCCGGCAGGTGGCACCTCGCGTTCGCCGTCATCCCTCCGCCGATCCCCGCACCGGGCACGGGCGAGGTCGTCGGCGTAGACCGCGGCGTCACCGTCTCCGCCGCACTGTCCACTGGAGAGATGCTGACCTGCCCCGGCCTGTCGGACCGTGAGCAGGTTCGGCTGAAACACCTGCAACGCCGGCTTGTCCGCTGCCGTCATGGTTCCAACCGGCGTCGGCGCGTGAAGGCCGCGATTGCCAAGCTGTCTGTCCGTGCCGCCGACCGTCGCAAGGACTGGGTGGAGAAGACGAGCACCGACCTCGCTCGACGCTTCGACATCATCCGGGTCGAAGACCTCCGCGTCGCCCAGATGACTAGGCGCCCAAGGCCCAAACCTGATCCCAAACGACCCGGGAGGTATCTGCCGAACCGTCGCCGTGCCAAAGCCGGACTCAACCGCGGCATCCTGGCAAACGGCTGGGGACTGCTCGTCCGACGCCTCGAGCACAAGGCCGCGGGGCGGGTCGAGAAAATCAACGCTGCGTACACGTCGCTGACCTGCAGCGTGTGCAGACACTGCACACCGGAAAACCGCGAGAACCAAGCGGTCTTCCGGTGTGCAGCCTGCGGACACCAGGCCAACGCGGACGTGAACGCGGCAGTGAACATCGCGGCCGGACGGGCCGTCAGCGCACGCCGAGAGACGCCACCACGGGTCTCGCCGAAGCGTGAACCTCAACACGCTACCTCCGCGTAGTTGGTTGTCCTCCCCATCCCCAGGACGGGGAGGACGTCAATTGAATGTGGCGTAGAGCGCCGAGACGCCGACGTACTTGGAGACTCGCGGCTCGATCTTGGCCGAGTGGAGATAGGCGTTCGACTTGGTGTAGAGCGGGATCAGCGGCATGTCCTCGAGCGCGATGTCCTCGGCCTGCTGGTAGATCGCGATCGCCTTCTCCGAGTCCGGCTCGGCGTCACCCTTGGCCAGTACGGCGTCCAGCGCCGGGTTGTTGTAGCCAGAGAAGTTCGCGTCACCGTTGGACTTGAACATCGGCGTCAGGTAGTCCTCGATCGACGGGTAGTCGTGACCCCAGCCGCTGAACCGCAGACCGTCCAGCTTGCGGGTGTCGGCCAGCTCGGTGATCTCCGAACCCTGCTTGCCGGTGTACTTCACCTCGAGGCCGAGGTTCTGCCGGAGCATGTTGCCGATCGCCTCGGCGAAGATCTGGCCGGTCGCCGACGTGGTGTTGTAGTTGATGTTCAGCGGACCGGAGAAGCCGCCGGCCTCCTGCAGCAACTGCTTGGCCTTGGCCGCGTCGAAATCGCAGTACTTGCAGGCGTTGTCGCGGTAGCCGGCCATGTCCGGCGCGATCAGACCCTTGGCCGGCTCGGCGAGGCCGACCAGGTCGGCGTACGCCTTCCGGTCGATCGCCATCGAGAAGGCGTGCCGCAGCTTCGGGTTCTTGAACCGCGGGTCCCAGGCCGGGATGACCAGGTAGTTCGCGCCGGAGCTGACACTCGTCACCCACTGGTCCGGCGCGTCGGTCTTGAAGCTCTTCACCTTGGTGGACGGCACGTCGACGAAGTCAACGTTGCCGGCCAGGAACTCGTTGTACGCCGTGTCCGCGTTCGGGATGAACCGGTAGGTGATGGCGTCGGCCTCGGGCGCGTTCGGGCCCTTGTAGCCGTCCCACTTGACCAGCTTGATGTCGTCACCGGCGTTCCAGGTGCCGTCCAGCTTGTAGGGACCGTTGCCGATCGGCTTGCGCTTGTAGGCGTCCGGGTTCTTCCGCACCTCCTCCGGCAGCGGGGCCAGGCCGAGGTACTGCAGGGTCAGGCCGAACTGCGAGAACGGTACCTTGAGCTTGACCGAGAAGGTCAGCTCGTCGATCAGCTTGAGGCCGCTCAGCGTCTTCACCGCGGTCGGCTTCGGGGTCGCGCCGTCCGGGGTCGGCGGGTTCAGAGCGTCGTACCCGTCGACCTTGGAGAAGAAGCCGTTGTTCTTCCACGCGTTCGAGCCCTGCGCGGTCATGTTCCAGCTGTCCACGTAGTCCTTGGCGGTCAGCGGCTGGCCGTTCTGGAACGTGTTGCCGGGCTTGAGCTTGATCGTCCAGGTCTGGCTGGCCTTGTCCGGCGTGACCGAGTCGGCCAGCACGTTGACGGTCTTGCCGGTGTTCGGGTCGGTCGTCACCAGCGGGGCGAACATCGCCATCGCGACCTGGATCCCGGGACTGCCGTTCTCGTTCAGCGGGTTGATGTACTCCAGCGGGTCGGCGGCGATCGCGATGATCTCGCTCTTGCTTCCGGAGCCGCCGCTACCGCTGCTGCTCTTGCCGTCACCACAGGAGGCCAGCACCAGCGCCAAGCCGAGTGCCACCCCCACAACCCCAGTCAGACGTCGCACGGTCGAACCAACTTCCTCGGCGGGAGGGCCGCTAGGCGGGCGGATCAAGCGCCAATGTTCGCTGGTCATAACTGCGCATGTCAACGTTGTCAGTCGCAAAGCGGCGGCGTGTAACTCAGGCGTTACTTTCCCAAGACCTCAGACGACCACCGGGAACCACCGCACAACCGCCCGACCTTAATCCGATAACCACGACTAGTCATCAGACGAAACCGCAAATCTTGATCAGATCCGTTTGTGCACACAAATGCGCAGTCGCTGCTAGCACCGAGTGCCGCGACGAGCGCGCTGAGTTGCCACTGTGGTCTCGTGGGCAGGCTCGCGGACTGCACGCAGCCGCACATTCGACCCGCTTGGCCACATAGGATCGGCGCCATGGTCTACGAGCCGATGAGTCGCCGCGCCGTCGTTCGTTTCGCCGTGACTGGCGCGGTGCTCACCGTCGCCGGGCTGCTGCTGCGGTCGGTGAGCATCGGCGTCGCGGTGGGGGCGTTCCTGCTGGCGGTCGGCCTGTTCGGGCTGGCCGGCTACGGCATGCTCGACCGGTTGGTCGACAGGCGGAAGCGAGCCCGCCGCTAACTCAGTCAGCGGCGGGCGACCCAGGCCCGGCTCAGTGGGGTGGGATGTTCTGGTTGAGGTGGAAGAGGTTGTCCGGGTCGTATTTGCGCTTCAGGTCCTTCAGTCGGTCGTACGTCGAGGCGCCGTACGCGGACCGGATCCGGTCCGCGCCCTCGTCGCCGAGGAAGTTGATGTACGTGCCGGACTGATGCGGCTCGATCGCCCGCCAGGAGTCGCGCACCCATTCGCGCTCCGCAGGGAACTTTTCCGCGTCGTTGGTCGCACCGACGAAGTTGAAGGCGTGGCCACTCGTCCGGTCGGCGAACGCCGTGGCGTCCGAAGGCACCCGGGAGATCGCGCCACCGAGCTGGAAGATCGCGTACGACGTCAGCGGTGAGTTGATCGCCAGACCGCGCGCGGAGGCGACGTCGACCACCTCGTCGGACAGTGCGGCGACGTCGCAGGCACGCATGTAGTACCACCATCCGTGCGGGAAGCTGGGGTCGAACATCGACTGGTGAGCCACGAACGGCTTCGGCTGGCAGAGATCCACCATCGGTGGCGCGAAGGCCTTCAGAGGCGCGATCACCCGCTCGCCGTCTTCGACCGAACCCGCGTAGCACGCGACCACCACCACGACGGGGCGGCCGTGGAACTCGGTCGGAATCGCCGGCACGGCCGCAACCCACCGGTGGATCACTGCGGTGGTCAGCTCGTCCGGAACGTCGGTGATCCAGTCACGGTAGAAGCGCAGCAACTCCGGCGACTTCTCCATCGGCCACATCATCGGGCCGGCGTAGACGATCGGCCCGACTGGGTGCAGCCGGAACTCGAACTCGGTGACGATGCCGAAGTTCCCGCCGCCGCCCCGGATCCCCCAGAACAGGTCGGCGTTGACGTCCTCACTCGCGGTCACCAGTTCGCCGTCGGCGGTGACCACATCGACCGAGAGCAAGTTGTCGATGGTCAGCCCGTACTTGCGCATCAGCCAGCCGATCCCGCCGCCCAGCGTGAGCCCGGCGAGGCCGGTGTGGGTGACGATGCCGGCCGGAGTCGCGAGGCCGAACGCCTGGGTCTCGCGGTCGAGCTCCCCCAGCAGAACACCCGCCTGCGCCCGGGCGGTACGCCGTACCGGATCAACCCGGATGCCCTTCAAATGCGCCAGGTCCAGCACGATGCCGCCGTCGCAGGTCGAGTGTCCAGGGAAGCTGTGGCCGCCGCCGCGGACCGCCACCGGGAGTCCGGTACGGCGGGCGAACGCGAGCGCGGACCGGATATCGGCCACCCCGGTGCAGCGGGCGATCAGACCGGGCCGACGGTCGATCGACCCGTTCCAGACTTTCCGAAGATCGTCGTACGACGGCTCCCCCGGATGGACCAGCTCGCCGCGGAAATCCGCCGTCAGCACCTCGAGTGCATGCGTGTCCCAGGTAATCGTGCTCATGGCCGACTCCCCCTGCCTGTCCCCCCAGGCCATCCCTCTGGCCAGTCTGCGCCTGCTCCAGAGACCTGTCGAGGTGCTCAGAGGGTGAAGGCGGTGGTGTCCTCGTCGAAGGGGCCCATGACGGTGAGGGCGGGGGTGCCGGCGTAGAGGTTGGCGGCTAGTTGGGTGACGTCGTCGAGGGTGACGGCGTCGATGCGGTGCAGGATCTCGTCGACGGTGGGCAGCTCGCCGTAGACGAGTTCGGCCTTGGCGATCCGGGTCATCTTGGCGCCGGTGTCCTCCAGGCCCATCACCACCGAGCCGCGCATCTGGCCTTTGCCACGGAGCAGTTCGTCCGGAGTGATGTTGCCGCTGGCAATCGACTCCAGCTCGGACCGGACCACGTCGAGGACCTCGCCGGCCTTCTTCGGCAGGCAGCCCGCGTACACGCCGACCATGCCGGAATCGGCGTACGCCGAACCGAAGGTGAAGACCGAGTAGGCCAGACCGCGCTTCTCCCGGACCTCCTGGAACAGCCGCGACGACATGCCGCCACCGACGATCCCGTGCAGTACACCGGCGACGTACCGCCGCTCGTCGTTCCGCACCAGTCCCGGCATCCCGAGCACCAGGTGCGCCTGCTCGACATCACGGTGGTGCACTCGCACTCCGCCGTACGTCGGAACGCGTCGAGCCGCACCACGTCGTACTGGGGCCGGCTCGGCTTCGCTGGTCACCCAGTGCCGCTCGAAGGCCTTGCGAACAAGGCGGACGACGTCGGCGTGGTCGACGTTGCCGGCGACCGAGACGACGATGTTGGCTGGCTTGTAGCGGCGGCGGTACCACCCGGCGACCTGCTCGCGAGACAGTCCGGCAACGGATTCCGGCGTACCGGTGATGGAGCGGCCCAGCGGCGACTCGCCCCAGAGCTGCTCGGCGAAGAGGTCGTGGATGTGGTCCGACGTCTCGTCGGCGTGCATCGCGATCTCTTCGTCGATGACGTCGCGCTCACTCTCCACGTCCGCCGCGGTCAGTGTGGCGGACGTGATCATGTCGCAGATGACGTCGACCGCGAGCGGCAGGTCGGAGTCGAGCACCCGGGCGTAGTAGCAGGTGTACTCCTTGCCGGTGAACGCGTTCATCTCGCCGCCGACCGCGTCGATCGCGGAGGAGATCTCCAGCGCGTCGCGGCGCTCGGTGCCCTTGAACAGCAGGTGCTCGAGGAAGTGGGTCGCGCCGGCCAGCTGCTCCGGCTCGTCCCGCGAGCCGACGCCGACCCAGACGCCGAACGTGACCGAGCGGAAGCCCGGTACCGACTGGGACAGCACACGGAGCCCGGAGGGCAGGACGGTCCGTTTCACCGGACCGCCCGCCTCCGGGCTCAGCAGTGTGCTGGTGATCGCTCGGGTCACTCGGCGGACTCGGCCTCAGCCTTCTCGTCCGACTTCTTGTCCTCCTCGACCACCGGGATCAGCGACAGCTTGCCCCGGTCGTCGATCTCGGCGATCTCGACCTGCAGCTTCTGGCCGACGGACAGCACGTCCTCGACCGCCTCGACCCGCTTGCCGCCGGCCAGGCCGCGCAGCTTCGAGATGTGCAGCAGGCCGTCCTTGCCCGGCAGCAGGCTGATGAACGCACCGAAGTTGGTCGTCTTCACGACCGTGCCCAGGTAGCGCTCGCCCTTCTCCGGCATGGTCGGGTTCGCGATCGCGTTGATCGCGGCCCGGGCCGCCTCGGCCGACGGACCGTCGGTCGCGCCGATGTAGACGGTGCCGTCGTCCTCGATCGAGATGTCGGCGCCGGTGTCCTCGGTGATCTGGTTGATCATCTTGCCCTTCGGGCCGATGACCTCGCCGATCTTGTCGACCGGGACCTTCACCGAGATGACCCGCGGCGCGAACTCGCTCATCTCACCCGGCGCGTCGATGGCCTTGGCCATCACGTCCAGGATGGTGAGCCGGGCGTCCTTCGCCTGGGTCAGCGCGCCGGCCAGCACGCTGGCCGGGATGCCGTCCAGCTTGGTGTCCAGCTGCAGGGCGGTGACGAAGTCCTTCGTACCGGCGACCTTGAAGTCCATGTCGCCGAACGCGTCCTCCGCGCCCAGGATGTCGGTCAGCGCGACGTACTCGGTCTCGCCGTCGACCTCACCGGAGATCAGGCCCATTGCGATACCGGCGACCGGGGCCTTCAGCGGCACACCGGCCGACAGCAGCGACAGCGTCGAGGCGCAGACCGACCCCATCGAGGTGGAGCCGTTCGAGCCGAGCGCCTCGGACACCTGACGCAGCGCGTACGGGAAGTCCTCGCGCGACGGCAGCACCGGCACCAGGGCCCGCTCGGCCAGCGCGCCGTGACCGATCTCGCGGCGCTTCGGCGAACCCACCCGGCCGGTCTCACCGGTCGAGTACGGCGGGAAGTTGTAGTTGTGCATGTAGCGCTTGCGCGTCTCCGGGGAGAGCGTGTCCAGCTGCTGCTCCATCCGGAGCATGTTCAGCGTGGTGACACCCATGATCTGGGTCTCGCCGCGCTCGAACAGCGCCGAACCGTGCACCCGCGGCAGCACCCGCACCTGCGCCTTGAGCGGCCGGATGTCGGCCAGCCCGCGGCCGTCGATGCGGACCTTGTCCTTGAGCACCCGCTGCCGGACCAGCTTCTTGGTCAGCGACCGGAACGCCGCGGACAGCTCCTTCTCGCGACCCTCGAAGTCGGCGGCCAGCTTGTCCACCACGGCGGCCTTGACCGCGTCGGTGGCGTCCTCACGCTCGTGCTTGCCGGCGATGGTCAGCGCCTGGCTGAGCTCCTCGGTGGCCGCGGCCTCGACGGCGGCGAACGCGTCCTCCTGGTAGTCCGGGAAGACCGGGAACTCGGCGGTCGGCTTGGAGGCCTTGGCCGCCAGCTCGGACTGCGCGTCGACCAGGGTCTTGATGAAGCCCTTGGCGGCCTCGAGGCCCTCGGCGACGACCTCCTCGGTCGGCGCCTGCTTGCCGGCGGCGACGGCGTCGAACGTGCCCGGGGTGGACTCGGCCTCGACCATCATGATCGCGACCTCACCGGAGTCGGTGACGCGACCGGCGACGACCATGTCGAAGACGGCGTCCTCGAGCTCGGTGTGGGTCGGGAACGCCACCCACTGCTGGTCGATCAGGCCGACGCGGACAGCGCCGATCGGGCCCGAGAACGGCAGCCCGGCGATCTGGGTGGACATCGACGCGGCGTTGATCGCGAGCACGTCGTACAGCGTGTCCGGGTTCAGCGCCAGGACGGTGATGACGACCTGGATCTCGTTGCGCAGGCCGGACACGAACGACGGCCGCAGCGGGCGGTCGATCAGCCGGCAGGTCAGGATGGCCTCCTCGGACGGGCGGCCCTCCCGGCGGAAGAACGAGCCGGGGATGCGGCCCGCGGCGTACATCCGCTCCTCGACGTCGACCGTCAACGGGAAGAAGTCGAACTGGTCCTTGGGCTTCTTGCTGGCCGTGGTGGCCGACAGCACCATCGTGTCGCCGTCGAGGTACGCGGCGGCCGAACCGGCGGCCTGCTGGGCCAGACGGCCCGTCTCGAAGCGGATGGTGCGGGTGCCGAAGCTGCCGTTGTCGATCACGGCTTCAGCGAATTCGGTGCCCTCCATGGGCGTACCGGTGGATCCCGACACGGGATACCCCTTTCCTCTTGCAGTCCGAATGACTGCCTCACAGAGACCCACACCCTGTGGGTCTCTCGGTGAGACGACTGCGAGGCGCGAGCTCCTGGGGTTGCCGGTCTTCGATCGAGGCCCGCGGGAGTTTCTGCTCCCGAAAGCCACTACCGAGGACCGGTCTCCTCCGCCACGCGTTTCGCGTCGTCTCGTGGTCGTATCTATTCAGTTGTTCCCGAGGCTAGTCCTCGTACGACGGACGTCGCACGGCGGCACTCGGATACGCCAGGAGCGGCCACCCGGATTCGGGAGGCCGCTCCTCGCGACGTCATCGGCGAAGGCCGAGCCGCTCGATCAGGGACCGGTAGCGGTTGATGTCCTTCTTCGCCAGGTAGTTCAGCAGCCGGCGGCGCTGACCGACGAGCAGCAGCAGGCCACGACGGCTGTGGTGGTCGTGCTTGTGCTCCTTGAGGTGCTCGGTCAGATCGGCGATCCGGTGCGTGAGCAGCGCCACCTGAACCTCGGGAGACCCGGTGTCACCCTCGGTCAGGGCGTAGTCCGCCATGATCTTCTTCTTCGTTGCGGCATCAACAGATGACACGGAGTTCCTCTCGAATTCGTTGCGCGGCGCACCGGGGCTTTCTTCACCCGAGCACTCTCTGTCCGCGGCCGTTCAGACGGCAGCAGTCAGCGTATCAGTCCGTGGACGCGTCACCCTAATTCCCCGTCAAGATGCGGCGCGCGCCGTCGACATCGGCCTTCATCTGGACCAGCAGCTCGTCGATGGTGTCGAACCGGATCTGGCTGCCGCGGAGCCGGGCGACGAAGTCCACCGCGATCCGGGCGCCGTACAGCTCCAGATCGTCGCGGTCCAGCACGTAGCTCTCCACCCGGCGGTCGACGCCGTCGAAGGTGGGGTTGCTGCCGACGCTGATCGCCGCGGGCAGCGGGTCCGGGTACGACGGGGAGTCGTCAGCCGGCTCGAGCACGGTCAGCCAGCCCGCGTACACGCCGTCCAGCGGGATCGCGGCCCTCGGATCGGCGGGGATGTTCGCGGTCGGGAACCCGAGCTCCCGGCCGCGCTTGTCACCCTCCACGACGACCCCGGTGACTCGCAGCGGCCGCCCGAGCGCCTCCGCGGCCGCCTCAACGTCACCCTCGGCGATCCGGCCCCGGATGTACGTCGACGACCACGGCTGCCCATCCCCGGCCAGGCTCAGGCCCTCGACCTGGAAACCGTGCGTCGCCCCGGCCGCGACCAGCGTGTCCACGTGCCCGGCCGCCTTGTGGCCGAAGCGGAAGTTCTCACCGACCACGACCGCCTTGGCGTGCAGCGTGCCGACCAGGACCCGCTCGATGAACTCCTCCGGCGACCAGTTCGCCACGTCCTTGTCGAACGGGAGGATCAGGACGGCGTCGGCGCCGTACCCGGTCAGCAGCCCGGCCCGCTCCTCGGGCTCGCTGAGCATCGCGGGCGCCCGATCGGGCCGCAGTACGGCCATCGGGTGCGGATCGAAGGTGAGCGCGACCACCGGCAGGCCTCCCAGCTCGGTCGCCCGCGCCTTGGCGTGCGCGAGCACCTCCTGGTGCCCCCGGTGCACGCCGTCGAAGTTGCCGATGGTGACGACCGACGGGCCGAATTCCGGCTCCACCTGGTCCAAACCGTGCCAGACACGCATGACAGCAGGATTCCATGTCTCGCCCACGGTCCGTGCGGCAGGTCGGCGATCACCCCTTGTAATCGGAGTGTCACTCAACTTAGGGTGTGGCGGCACGGACGTTCGCCGGCCTGGGGAGGTTGCACGTGAAGATCCGTCGGATCGCCGCGGCTGCGCTGGCATTGCTCCTTTTCCCCGGTACGGCGCTCGCCGCCACACCGGCCTCGGCGTCGTACGACGAGCCGCTGTTCAGGCACTACGTGGCGCTCGGGGACTCCTACACGTCGGCGCCGCTGGTGCCGCTGCCGGAGCTGCTGTCGCTGGGGTGTGTGCGGTCGACGAGCAACTACCCGAAGATGCTCGCCACCAAGCTGCGGGTCTATCAGTTCACCGACGTGAGCTGCGGTGGTGCGGACACGACGAACATGACCGCACCCCAGAGCACGCCCGTCGGCACGGCGGCCCCGCAGTTCAACGCGCTGCGCCCGGACACGGATCTGGTGACGCTCGGGATCGGCGGCAATGATTTCGGCGTCTTCGGCGACATCATCAGCACCTGCCCGGGGTTGCGGGCCAGTGATCCGACCGGTGCGCCGTGCAAGGCGCATTTCACCGTCAACGGCGTGGACACGCTGAAGGCGCGGATCGTCCAGACCCAGGCCCGGATCACGACCGTTGTCCAGGGCATCAAAGAGCGGTCGCCGCAGGCAACGATCGCGCTGCTCGGCTACCCGAAGATCGCCCCCGAATACGGCACCTGCCCGTCGATCCTGCCGTTCGCGGACGGCGACTACACCTACCTGTACTCGATCGAGGAAGCGCTCAATGCCGCGGTCGCCAACGCGGCGGCCGCGACCGGAGCGGCGTACGTGGACACGTTCGGGCCGTCGACCGGGCACGACGCCTGTGCACCGGACGGGCAGGCGTGGATCCAGGGCAAGGACATCAACCTGCTGCGGGCGCTGAACTACCACCCGCGCTACGAAGGACAGGCCGGCGTCGCGGCGCTGACCTACAAGACGTTGACCGGTGAGCCGGTCGTCGTCACCGCGGCCGAGCAGGCCGCCTGGGCTGCCCGCGGCCGGGAGCTGTCCCGACAGGCGGCTGCTTCCCCACAGGCCCTCGAGGCCTCCTTGAACCGCCTACGGACCAGCGCGCAACGCTGACCCTTTCCAATCCGTAGAGCGGACCCCGGGTCGAGCCACCTCACGCGTGGCTCGGCCCGGCGGTTGTGAGAGTTCCCAGACGCCCTCTCTACACCTGTTCGGTGAGTTCGGTCAGCGCCTGGCCCAGTGGGAGATTGACGCGGTGGGCGGCGTACGGGTCGCCGCGGGTGACGCCCTGATTGATGATCAGGACGGTCTTGCCGGCCTTGGCGGCGTGGCGGACGAAACGGAAGCCCGACATCACGGTCAGGGACGAGCCGAGGACCAGCATGGCGGCCGCGTCGTCGATCAGGCGGTAGCAGCGTTCGACCCGCGGCTTCGGGACGTTCTCGCCGAAGAACACCACATCCGGTTTGAGTACGCCGGTCCCACACGCCTCGCACGGTACGACGGTGAACGTGCGGACGATCGAGTCCGGCAGGTCCACGTCGCCGTCGGGGTTGATCCGGGTCGCCTCGCCCTCGAAGTCCGGATTGGCCGCTCGGAGGCGACGATCGAGTGCTTCGCGGGCGGACGTCGTACCGCAGTTGAGGCAGATGACGCGATCCAGGTTGCCGTGCAGCTCGATCACGTCTCTGGCGCCGGCCGCTTGGTGGAGGCCGTCGACGTTCTGGGTGATGACGCCGCTGAGGTAGCCGCGTGCTTGCAGGGCCGCGACGGCTCGGTGGCCTTCGTTCGGGAGTGCCCGGGCGATGGTGCGCCAGCCGAGGTGGCTGCGGGCCCAGTACCGTTGCCGGCCGGATTCGCTGGCCACGAAGTCGCCGTACGTCATCGGAGTGTGGGTCCGGAGGCTGCCGGTCTCGCCGCGGTAGTCCGGGATGCCGGACTCGGTGGAGATACCTGCGCCGGTCAGTACGACGACCTCGCCGTCGGCCACCACGTCCGCGATCGGCGCCAGGTCCGTCGTACCAGGCTCGAGTGCCAACACGTCAGGGCCGGGGACCCATTGCAATGTCGGTCGCGAACGCACCTCTCCAGGGTAGCGGCGGGTCAGGGTTCGTCGCCGCGGTTGAGGTTGAGGGTGGCGATCAGATCTTCGTGCAGCTCGAACCAGACCTTGTGGCAGGAGTCGACGATGGTTCGGTCGACCCAGTCGGTGTCGCCGGCCTGGACGCGTTCTAGGGCGGTGGTGAATCGGGTTCGGTAGCCCTGGAAGCGGTCGAGGACGCTTTCCAGGGTCTCCGTCAGTGGACCGAGGTGTTCGGCGAGTGCGGTCAGTTCGGCGATGACGCGGCGGTCCCAGACCGGGTCGGTGTGGTCGTTCAAGGCGTGCGGGTCGTCGTTGGTGGGTCGCAACTGCCATTCGGTGCAGGCGATTTGCAGCCGCCCGTTGAGTGGAAGGAAGGCTCGGTAGGTCTCGCGGACGGTCTGGGCGCCCGCGACCAGGTCGAGCTCTGCGGCGAGGCGGCGTTCGTTCTCCTCCCGCCCGGACGCCATCAGGGACCATCCGCCGATATCCGCGAACTCGCTCCAGGTGATCCAGCCGAAGGCCTGATAGTCGAGCAGGAGTTCTTTCGTGACCGCCTGGTCGAGTCCGAACCGTCGCGCGACCTTCTCGTCGTCCGCGACGCCTTGCAGCCGTACGGCGTGCAGCACGAGCAGCTCGGGGGTGGAGGCGTGAGTCATGTCGTCTGTCCGTCCGCTGGGCGGCCGCTGCGTGCAGTCAGCCGGTCTAGTCGTTGCTGGCACGCCTGAGGTGAGTTGAGGCCGAGTGCTCGCGCCATCTCGGCCCACGTGAGGCCGAGACCGCGTGCCTCGAACATGAGGCCTGTCTCGAGCTGGTCGAGTTCAGCCCGGGCCGCCGGGAACAGCTGCAACGCCGCGACCGCCGCCTCCCGTCGTACGTCGTCTGCCTCGTGGGTCGAGCTGGATCGCCAGAGGAAGAACTGGATCAGGTCGACGGCCGACGGCGGCACCGGACTCGGTTGCCAGGGCCGATGGGCCAGCCGGTCGGCTCCGTGGTCCAGGAGCAGCCGGCGGGCCTCGTGCTCACGCCGGACCTGGGCCTGGTCGTCGAAGGGTTCGTGGTTGCGTTGCACCTGAGAACCGTGGATCCTTCAACATGATGTTGTCAATATTTTGTTGAAAGGACAGCCCGGTGATCGTCAGCCTCAGCGACGCCACCCGGGAGCAGGCGGGCGCTAAGGCTGCCGTCCTCGGAGCGCTCGCCCGGGCCGGGTTCCCGGTGCCGGCCGGCTTCGTCGTACCGGTCGAGGCGTACCGGGCGGCCACGGGAGGTCTGAATCTTCCCGCCGTACTGGCCGAGCACGGAGCTGACGAGGTACGGCGGTTGATCGCATCGCGGCCGCTTCCGGCGGGGCTCATGCGGTCGCTCACTGACGCGGTGACTCGGCTTGGTGGCGAGGCGGTCGCCGTACGGTCGTCTGCGTCTGATGAAGACACGGCCGGCGCGTCGGCGGCGGGACAGCACGACAGCTTCCTGGGTGTCATCGGACCGGCGGCGGTTGCCGAGCGGCTGCCGGCGACTTGGGCGTCGTTGTGGTCCACCCGGGCTGTCGCCTATCGGGGGAATTCGGCTATCGCACCGGAGATCGCCGTGATCGTCCAGTGCCAGATCGACGCGGAGGTTGCCGGGGTTCTCTTCGCCGACGCTTCCGGGGTCGTGATCGAAGCGTCCTGGGGATTGGGCGAAAGCGTCGTCAGCGGGCTGGTGACACCGGACTCCTTCTCCGTGACCGCGGACGGTGTGCGCGACCGCCGTACCGGAGACAAACGGACCCGGATCGATCGCACCTCGGACGGCACCTGGACCACGCAGGTGCCGGCCGAGCTGCGCGAGCGGTTGTGCCTCGACGATCACCAGCTCATCGAGCTGGCGCGACTCGGTCAGGAGGTCGCCGCGCACCTGGGCGGCCCGCAAGACATCGAGTTCGCCATCGAGAACAACCAGATCTGGCTCCTGCAAGCCCGTCCCATCACCGCTCCCCTCCCGCATTCCACCCGCACCGCCACCACCGCCGATCCGAGTCCGACAAAGACCGCCGGTCCGCCGCCCACCGCCATCCACCTGCGCGGGGCCGCTGGGAGTCCCGGCAGGGTCTCGGGCCCGGCTCGCGTTGTGCACGGACCCGAGGACTTTCGCCGGGTGGGTACCGGCGACATCCTGGTCTGCCGGTTCACCGACCCGGCCTGGACACCACTGTTCGGCGTCGTTGCCGGCGTGGTCACGGAGACCGGCGGCCGTCTCTCCCACGCCGCGATCGTGGCCCGCGAACACCGCATCCCCGCCGTACTCGGCGTCCCCGCCGCCATGACCACCCTCTACGACGGCCAGCCCGTGACCGTGAACGGCACCACCGGCACAGTCCACACCTAACCCAGGTGCGCTCAGCTCGTCCACCGATCCGCCATTTGAGGGGTCAACCCCTGAGCTTGTGGGTTGGCACCTTGCATGCACCGGCCAAACCCATCATTTGAGGGGTCGACCCCTCAAATGGGACGCGTCAGGTGATTCGGGGTGGGCCGGCCTTGAGGCGGCGTTCGGCAGCGGTGCGGACCTCGGTGGGGTCCATGGACGACCAGTCGGCGTCGATCCACCAGGTGGCGCCGGCGTCGGCCCAGGGTCGTACAGTCTCGGCGGCCTTCGGGTCGTCAGCGGCGGTGGTGCCTTCGGCGACGACGTCGTACCCGTCCATCGTCAGGCCGTGCGCGGCGCGCTCCTCGCGCAGCCAGGCGACGCCCTCAGCGAGCAGCTCGGGCGACCACTCGCCCGGCTCCTCACCTGGCCGGACGATCGGTGCGTGATGCGGCAGCCAGCCGTCCTGCAGTGCCACCCGCCGCATCGACTTCGGTCGCGGCCAGGCACCCACCACCCAGGTCGGGATCCGCGGCTGCTGAACCGGTGGCGGCGGCGCGGGCGGCATCAGTTCGGCGATCTTCTTGGCCCGGTAGTACTTCCCGGCGTACTCGAACGGCTGGTCGCGCCACAGGTGCTGCAGCATCTCCAGCGAGTCGTCCATCAGCTCCGCCCGGACCTTGCGCCCCGGATCGTCCTCGAACAACCAGAATCGGTCGTCGCCGGCCACTCCGAGCCCGACCGCCAGCGTCACCCGGCCGTTGCTCAGGTTGTCCACCGTCGAGGTCTGCCCGGCCAGGTCCCACGGTTTCCGCCGCGGCAACGGCGTCAGCATCGTCCCCAGCCGGATCCGCTCGGTCGTCATCGCCGCCGCGGCCAGCATCGCCCAGGCGTCGATCCCCCACACCGACTCCCAGACGAAGAAGCCGTCCCAGCCGTGCTCCTCGGCCAGCGCCGCCAACTCGGCCGCCGCCCGAGCATCCCCATATGCCATCACGAAGCCATATCTCATGCCGACCGACGCTAGCGGGCGCCACGGACAATTCCCGGCTCGGAATCAACTGCTTGACGACAGCCGCCAGGTGTCCGCTCAGCGGTTCAGTTCGAAGAAATTCCGGTACGGCCCGGTCCGTATCGGCCTAATGTGAAGATGTTCGCCTGGCGGCAACTACTACCCCACTACCCGGACAGCCCCGCCGAATGCGCCGGGCCGCGACTCTCCCCCACGAGCGTCGCTCTTCTGCCCCCATCGGCACAGTCGCTTCCGGGGCCGCCAGGCGGGCCCTTCAACGAGGTCAGCTGACGAACACCGCAGTGGGTTTGGCCACCGGGCCGTGGGGTTCGTAGAGAGCCAGAAAGGTGCCGGTCGGGTCGAACATCGCCGTCTGCCCGGCGGGGAGCTTCAGGCCGGACAACGGCCGGCCGGTCCGGATCGCGGCGGCCTGGTCCGCGTCGGCGTCGTACCGGGGGAAGGTGCCGGCGGCAACCTCGGCGATCGGGAGCCATTCGAACGAATGACCGAGCGACTCCAGAGTGTGCGCGACCGACAGGTCGAACGCGCCGACGCGGGTACGGCGAAGTGCGGTGAGGTGACCGCCGACGCCCAGTTCGGCGCCGAGGTCGCGGGCCAGCGCCCGGATGTAGGTGCCGCTCGAGCAGTCGACCGAGATGTCGACCTCGATCCCCACAGGTCCGGGGCGTACGTCGACGACGTCGTACCGGGAGACCGTCACGCTCCGCGCCTTGAGGGCGACCTCTTCGCCGGCCCGGACGCGCTCGTACGCGCGCCGGCCGTCGACCTTGATCGCGGAGACCTTGGACGGGACCTGCGAGATCTCGCCGCGGAAACCAGCCACCGCGGCCTCGATCGCCTCGGCCGTCACCCCGTCGACCGGCGCGGTCGACACGACCTCACCCTCGGCGTCGTCGGTGGTCGTGGACGCGCCGAGCAGGATCGTCGCGTCGTACGACTTGTCGGCGAGCTGGAGGTGGCCGAGCAGCCGGGTCGCGCGGTTGAGACCGACGACCAGGACCCCGGTCGCCATCGGGTCCAGCGTGCCGGCATGGCCGACCTTGCGAGTCCCGGCCAGCCGGCGGATCCGGGCCACCACGGTGTGCGAGGTCAGACCCGCCGGCTTGTCGACGATGACGATGCCGTCGGCAACCGCCGGGGCGCCGGGCTCATTCGTCGTCGCTGTCATCGTCCTCGCGGTGCTTGTAGGGGTCGGCCTCGCCGGCCGGCTTGGCGTGCGCGGCGGCCTTGGCCACCTCGGCGTCGGCCTGCCGAGCCTGCGCCAGCAGGTCCTCGATGTGCCCGGCCGTCTCCGGTACGGCGTCCAGGAAGAACGCAACGCTCGGAGTGTGCCGCAGGCCGAGTGCCTTGCCGACCTCACTGCGAATCAGCCCGCGAGCCGACTCCAGCGCTGCCGCGGTCGAGGCGCGTGCCTGCTCGTCGCCGTACACGGTGTAGAAGACGCTGGCCTCCCGCAGGTCGCCGGTCAGCCGGGCGTCGGTCACGGTGACGAAGCCCAGACGAGGGTCCTTCACCCGGCGCTCGAGCAGCTCCGCGACGAGTACCTGGATCCGGTCGGCCAACTGCTTCGCCCTTGCTTCACCCATCAGGGCTCACTCCCTCAATCATGAGTAACGTCCGGAGAGAACGATCGCCTCCCCGGACGTTACTCCGGTACCCAGAGGACCTGGGCACCGACTGCTGTCAGTTGCGCGGCTTCTCGCGCAGCTCGAACGACTCGACCACGTCGCCGATCTTGATGTCGTTGTAGCCGTTCACGGTCAGACCGCACTCGAAGCCCTCGCGGACCTCGGACGCGTCGTCCTTGAACCTCTTCAGCGACGACAGCTCGGTGTTGTCGACCACCACCGCGCCGTCCCGGATCAACCGGACCTTGGCGTTGCGCCGGATGACGCCACTGGTCACCCAGCAACCGGCGATGTTGCCCACCTTCGAGGAGCGGAAGATCTCCCGGATCTCCGCCTGGCCGAGGGTGGCCTCCTCGTAGATCGGCTTGAGCATGCCCTTCAGGGCGGCCTCGATGTCGTCGATCGCCGAGTAGATGACCGAGTAGTACCGGACATCCACGCCCTCGCGCTCGGCCAGGTCACCGGCCTTGCCCGCCGGCCGCACGTTGAAGCCGATGATGACGGCGTTCGACGCGATGGCCAGGTTGACGTCGTTCTCGTTGATCGCGCCGACACCACGGTCGATGACCCGCAGGTTGACCTCGTCGCCGACCTCGATCCGGACCAGCGCGTCTTCCAGCGCCTCGACCGAACCGGACACGTCGCCCTTGAGGATCAGCAGCAGCTCCTGGGTCTCGCCCTTCTCCATCGAGGCCATGAAGTCCTCGAGGGTCCGGCGCGCGCGCCGCTTGGCGTTGGCCGCCGCCCGAGCGCGGGCTTCCCGCTTCTCGGCGATCTGCCGCGCCATCCGGTCGTCGTCGACCACCAGGAACTTGTCACCCGCACCTGGTACGGCGGTCAGACCGAGGACCAGGACCGGACGCGACGGAGTCGCCTCCTCGACCGGGTCGCCGTGCTCGTCGAGCATGGCCCGGACCCGGCCGTACGCCGGACCGGCCACCATCGAGTCGCCGACCCGCAGCGTGCCGCGCTGGACCAGCACGGTCGCCACCGGACCACGGCCCTTGTCCAGGTTCGCCTCGATCGCGATGCCCTGGGCCGGCATGTTCGGGTTGGCCCGCAGGTCGAGTGCCGCGTCCGCGGTCAGTACGACGCTCTCGAGCAGCCCCTCGATGTTGATCCGGGACTTCGCCGACACGTCGACGAACATGGTGTCGCCGCCGTACTCCTCGGGAACCAGGCCGTACTCGGTCAGCTGACCGCGCACCTTGGCCGGGTCGGCACTCGGGACGTCGATCTTGTTCACCGCGACCACGATCGGGACGTTCGCCGCCCGGGCGTGGTTCAGCGCCTCGATCGTCTGCGGCATCACGCCGTCGTCGGCCGCGACCACCAGGATGACGATGTCGGTGGCCTGCGCACCACGGGCACGCATGGCGGTGAACGCCTCGTGACCCGGGGTGTCGACGAAGGTGATGGCCCGCTGCTCGCCGTCGACCTCGGTGGTCACCTGGTACGCACCGATGTGCTGGGTGATGCCACCGGCTTCCTTGGCCACGACGTTGGCTTCCCGGACCGCGTCCAGCAGCTTCGTCTTACCGTGGTCGACGTGACCCATCACGGTCACCACCGGCGGCCGCTTGACCAGGTCGTCCTCGTCGCCCTCGTCGGACCCGAAGTCGATGTCGAACGACTGCAGCAGCTCGCGGTCCTCGTCCTCCGGGGACACGATCTGGACGTCGTAGTTCAGCTCGGTGCCGAGCAGCTGCAGCGTCTCCTCGTTGACCGACTGAGTCGCGGTCACCATCTCACCGAGGTGGAACAGCACCTGCACCAGCGACGCCGGGTCGACTCCGACCTTCTCTGCGAAGTCCGTCAGCGACGCGCCACGGGCGAGCTTCACGACCTCGCCGTCACCGTGCTTGACCCGGACGCCACCGACCGCCGGCGCCTGCATGTTGTCGAATTCCTGGCGCTTGGCCCGCTTCGACTTGCGGCCACGACGGGCCGGACCACCCGGACGGCCGAAGGCACCCTGGGTGCCGCCACGACCGCGGTTGCCCGGACCCGGACGGCCACCGCCGCCACCGGGCGGACCGCTGGGGCCGCCACCGCCACCCGGACGGAAGCCGCCACCGCCGCCGCCACCCGGACGCGCGCCGGCACCCGGTCCGCCGGAACCGCCGCCGGGACGGCCGCGGCCACCGCCGCCACCACCCCCGCCGCCGCCACCGGGACCGGACGGGCGGCCGGTGAACGTACCGGCCGAGGACTTCGGCATCATCGCCGGGTTGGGCCGCGGCGCGCCGGGCACACCCGACGGACGCGGACGGTCGCTACCGCGTCCGTCACCACTGCGGGCCTGCGGCGGACGCGGCGGCATGCCGGCCGGGCTCGCACCCTGACCGGAGCCACCCTGTCCACCCGGACCCGGGCGAGCGCCACCGCGCTGCATGCCCTGGGTCGAGCTGAACGGGTTGTTGCCTGGACGCGGGGCACCCGGACGGGGGCCACCGCCTTGACCACCCTGGCCACCTGGGCGCGGAGCACCACCCGGACGCGGAGCGCCGGGACGCGGTGCGCCACCCGGACGCGGGGTCGCGCCACCCGGACGCGGCGTGGCCGGGCGAGCCGAACCACCGTCGGCCGCCGGACGCTGCTGACCCGGGCTGGGCGCAGGACGGGACGGCGCGGCCGGAGCCTTGCGCTCGGCCGGAGCAGCCGGAGCGGCCGCCTCGGGAGCAGCCTTGGCCGCCGGAGCCTCGAACGCCGGAGCCGACGTGGCCGCAGGGGCCTCGACCGGAGCCTGCGGTGCGGGCTCCTGCCGCGGACCCGGCTTCGGGCCAGGACGCGGACCGGGCTTCACCGGGGACGGCGTGGCCGCCGGAGCCGCCTTCTCGGTCACCGTCCCAGCCTCGTCGGACACAGTGGATGCCACCGGAGCCGGGGTCGACTCGACGACCGGAGCGGGACGCTCGGCCGGGGCCGCGGGTGCGGCCTTCTTCGCCGGCTCGGCAGGCGCGACCGGTGCGGTCGCCTGCGGCGCGGCGGACGTGCTGGCGGCGGCCTTCTTGGCCGCGCGCTTCTTCGGCGGGTTCTTCTCGAACTCTTCCGCCAACCTACGGACTACCGGCGCCTCGATCGTCGAGGATGCCGATCGGACGAATTCGCCCATGTCGTTCAGTCTGGTCAGAACGACCTTGCTGGTAACTCCGAGCTCCTTCGCGAGCTCGTAGACCCGGACCTTTGCCACTACTCTCCCTCTGGTCCGAGCCTGGTGCGCGGACCGTTAGTTGACGTACGTGCTCATCGCTTTGTACTCATCGGTAGACACTCATCGAGTGGTCATGAGTCGATGACCCGCCTTCATGTCGTCGCGACGGTCGTCGCGGGCGGCCGGTTGGCCGCCTTGGTTACTTCAACTGCCTTGCTTTCTTCCGTGCACTGCACTTTCTTCACTGCACTGCGCAACATGATCTCGCACGAGCTTCAGCTCCAGCGGACCGGGGACCCGGAAGGCCCGCGGGAACGCCTTACGCCGCTCGGCGAGGTCGAGACACTCGGCCACCGGGTGCAGATGCGCCCCGCGGCCAGGTGCCCGATGAGCGGGATCCGGGAGGACAAGTCCTCCGGAAACCGTCATCCGCAGCAGGTCAGCCGGACCGGACCGCTTCCGGCACCCGATGCAGGTGCGCTCCCGGGCTTTGCCAGGGCGCGCTTCCACCGTCACTGTCACGTGATCCTCAGGGTGTGGTTGCGACTCAGTCGACCGACCGAGAGATCAGTCTACCTTCTCGTCCTCACGAGTCACATCAGTATCCGGCCGGATGTCGATCCGCCAGCCGGTGAGCCGGGCGGCCAGGCGGGCGTTCTGCCCTTCCTTGCCGATCGCGAGCGAGAGCTGATAGTCGGGTACGACGACCCGCGCGGCGCGAGCCGCGGCGTCCACGACCTCCACCGACGTAACCTGCGCCGGGGACAGCGCATTCCCGACGAAGGTGGCCGGGTCGTCGCTGTGGTCGATGATGTCGATCTTCTCACCATGCAGCTCGTGCATGATGTTGCGCACCCGCTGGCCCATCGGCCCGATGCAGGCACCCTTGCCGTTCACCGACGGGTTCAGCGTCCGGACCGCGATCTTGGTCCGGTGACCGGCCTCGCGCGCGATCGCGGTGATCTCGACCGTGCCGTCGGCGATCTCCGGCACCTCGAGCGCGAACAGCTTCTTGACCAGGTTCGGGTGGGTCCGGCTGACGGTGATCTGCGGGCCCTTGAAGCCCTTGCGGACGCCGACCACGTAGACCCGCAACCGGGAGCCGTGCTCGTACTTCTCCCCCGGCACCTGCTCCGGGGCCGGCAGCACCGCCTCGATCTTGCCGAGGTCGACCATCACCGAGCGCGGGTCGCGGCCCTGCTGGATGACGCCGGAGACGATGTCGCCCTCCTTGCCGGAGAACTCGCCGTACCGGACCTCGTCCTCGGCGTCGCGCAGCCGCTGCAGGATGATCTGCTTGGCCGTGGTGGCCGCGATCCGGCCGAAGTCCTTCGGGGTGTCGTCGTACTCGCGGGCCAGCGTGCCGTCCTCGGCGAGTTCGCGGGCGAACACGGTGACGTGCCCGGTCTTGCGGTCCAGCTCGACCCGGGCGTGCTGCTGGGCACCCTCGGTGCGGTGGTAGGCCACCATCAGTGCCTGCTCGATCGCCTCGACGACCACGTCCAGGGAGATGTCCTTCTCCCGTTCCAGCGACCGCAGGACGGCCATGTCGATGTCCATGTCAGTTCTCCTCCACCGTGCCGTCAGCGGCAGGTTCGTCGTTGCCGGCAGCCCGGTTGAACTCGATCTGGACCTTGGCCTTGGCCACGTCGGCGTACGGCACGGTCCGCACCTTGCCGTCGACGTCCAGTTCGGCCGCCTCCTCGGAGGCGGACTTGATCCGGCCGGTCACCTTCCCGCCGGCGGTCAGCGTGACCGCGACCAGCCGGCTGACGTTGCGGCGCCAGTGCCGGGGCAGGGTGAGCGGCCGGTCGACGCCCGGGCTGGAGACCTCCAGCGTGTAGGCGCCGTCGCCCATGATGTCGTCGGCGTCGAGTGCCTTGGAGATGGCCCGGGTGACGTCGGCGACGTCGTCCAGGTTGATCCCGCCGTCGCGGTCGACGAGCACGCGCAGCAACCGGCGGCGGCCGGCCGGCGCGACGTCGGCGGCCTCCAGGTCGCAGCCGAACTGCTCGACGATCGGCCGCAGGAAGTTCTCGAGGCTCGAGGTGTCCGTGTGGTCAGTCCTTCGGCTCACAGGTAGACCTGCCTCTCTCTCCAGTTGTGCACCCGTTCCACCACCCGGCGATCCGACCGAGGGCAGTAGCCCACCATATCCGGCCCGAGGCAGTGCTCACGTCACCGCCTCGTCCCAGGCCGGTCACCGGCTCGTCACCGGACCGGCCACCCGCTCGTCACCTCCTGCGCCGGGTATCGTTCCGCCGTGCCGAACGAACCCCTCCGCCTGTCGCGCCGTGCCGCGCTCACGACCGCCGCCCTCGTGTCGGGCGCTGTCGTGCTGACCGGCTGCGACGACGACAGCCCGAGCAGCTCCGGTACGCCGGGCGCCACGAAGAACTCGGGTCAGCCTGGCGAGGAGACACCCAGCACCGACCCGGTGGTCGTCGCGGCACTCAGTACGGCGGCCGCCCTGGTAACTCAATTGTCGCTCCGGTACACCAGCGTCAGTCAGAAGTTCCCCGCCCTGCGCACCCAGCTCGCCGCCGGCACCAAGTACCACGCCAGCCACCTGGCCCGGCTCAAGGAGACTCCGGGCGTGACAGCACCCGCAGCCGCCAAGCTCCCGGCACTCCCGAGTACGTCGGCAGCCGCGCTGACCGACCTGGCGAAGCGCGAGAAGGCCGCAGCCATCGCCCACGCTGCCGCGGCGGCCAAGGTGTCCGGTGCACCCGCCCGCCTGCTCGCGATGATCGCTGCCTCCGAGACCCAGCTGGCCACCACGCTCGCCCCGAAGAAGAAGGTGGACTCCGAGTGACTGAGGTGGAGGCACTCCAGGCAGCGCTCGCCGGTGAGCACGCGGCCGTGTACGGCCTGGGCGTTGCCGGCGGCAAGCTCAGCGGCGCCCGCTTCCGCGCGGCGACGGACACGTACGAGCAGCACCGCGCCAACCGCGACCGGCTGACCCAGTTGGTGGTCGCCGCCGGCGAGACCCCGGTCGCCGCCGAACCGGCGTACGACCTGCCCCAGGCGGTGACGAACGCGGCGACGGCCTCGGCACTGGTCCTGCTGATCGAGCGGCGGCTGTCGGCGGTGTACGGCGATCTGGTCGAGGCGGCCGAGCAGCCGGCCATCCGCGCGTTCGCGATCCAGAGTCTGCTGGCGACGGCGAGCGCCCAGCTCGCCTGGGGCGGCGCCCCGGTTGCCTTCCCCGGTGACGTCTGAGCGTAATCGCTCGATCACAAATAGCTGCTCCAACGAATAACTTCCGGCCCGGTTACGGATTGACCGGAAATTCGTTGCGTATTCCCCTTTACTCGCAGCGCTACCTTACCTATATTTTCGGCCACGGAGACTGGGGGGTCACCGAGTTTCGCGACGACGTTGGTGGCGTGTGTCGCGCTCGTTCCAAGGCTGACTAAGCGTCTGTTCCGTACCTTCATCCGCTTTTACTCAACTTCTTGAGCCGCGCCTTGCGTCGGCTACGGAGGGTGGCGAAGCATGCGCACATTCGATCTGAGCACCGGCGACGACCAGTACGTGAAAGACATCCGAGTGGTCCGCTGGGAGCAGTACGCACTGGAACGGGATCTGCCGTTCCAGGCGATGTGGTACAGCGTTCCGCCGGGATCCGAGAGCCCGGTTGACCAGCATCCCGAACTCGAGCTGTCTGTGGTCGTGGCCGGCACCGCGCACGTCCTGGTCGGCGACCGGGAGTACGAGGTCCAGCAGGGCGACGCGTTCCTGCTCGGCAGCACCGAGGCACACGTCGTACAGAATCGCTCGGCCGACGTACCGCTGACCGTGTTCAGCGCGTACTGGATGCCGCTGGCCGAGGCGGCCGGCCATGGCTGATCCGGTCACGGTTTTCACGTTCCCGCAGCCCACCATCAACGGCCCGTTGCACGTCGGTCATCTGTCCGGTCCGTACCTCGCCGCCGACATCGCCGCCCGGGCCGCTCGAGCCCGTGGGGAGCGCGTCGTCGTCACCACCGGCCTGGACGTGCACCAGAACTACGTGCTGACCCGAGCCGAGCGTGAAGGCGTCGAGGTCGGTGTGATGACGGCCGAGTTCCGCGATGACATCCAGGACACCTACGGCCTGGCCAGGATCGGGTTCGACTACTTCACCGACCCGCTCGGGGACGAGCATTCGCCGATCATCCGGCAACTCATGAACCACCTCGTGACGAGCGGCGCCACACCACTGTGCGAGGTCACCCTGCACGCCTGCGCCGACTGCGGCCGGACCCTGCACGAGTCCTACCTCAGCGGGCTCTGCGGCGAGTGCAAAGCGCCCGCGGCGGGCGGCGCGTGCGAGCAGTGCGGCAGCTTCACCCAGGTCGACACCATGGTCGATCCGGTCTGCGGCCGCTGCGGCGGCGAGCCCCGTCCGTTCACGGCGACAGTGCCGGTACTGCGGATGGAGGACCACCGCGAAACCCTGATCGCGACGTGGTTGCGAGCCGACCTTCCACCGGCCGTCCGGGACCTGATCGACCGCACTCTCCGGGCCGGGCTTCCGGAGATCGCACTCGCCTATCCGACCAACTGGGGTATCGAGGGCGACGGCCCACTCACCGGCGTGCGAATCGGCCCGTACACGGAGATCGCGCTCTCCGACCTGTACGGCGTCGCGCGCGCAGTCGACCCTGATGCCGCCGACGTGAGCGGCTACCTGGCCGCGCTCGATCGAGTAGACCATTTGTGGCACTTCCTCGGTCTCGACAACGCGTTCTGGTACGCGCTGTACTGGCCCGCGGTCTGGGCCGCCGCCGGGGTTGCCCGGCTGCCACTGGCCGGCCTCGTGGTCAACGAGTTCTACACATTCGACGGGGACAAATTCTCGACCAGCCGGAATCATGGAATCACCGCGACGGAATTACTGCGCACCGCGGATCCGTCAATCGTTCGTTTGTTTCTGGCCTGGGACCGGCCCGATCGCTTCCGCAGTGATTTCACCTTCAACTCCTTCCGTGCCTTCGCGGACCGGGTCGAACCATTGCTGGCCGGGGTGCACCGGGTTTCCGAACCGCTCGATCCGGCGCTGGCCGCGATCGAGCGGGCCCGCGGTGAGAGCGCGCTCCGGCCCAGCGGGTTCGACCTGCCGCTGGCGGCCCGTAGCCTGCTCACCCTGCTGGCCGGCGGTGTCCAGGACACCGGGTCGCTCCGGGCCGCCCTGACCGGGAGCGAGTAAGGCATGCGAGTCTGCGTGATCGGCGCCGGAATCGCCGGCACGTTGCTGGCCTGGCGACTGAGTGAGTCCGTCGAGGTCGACCTAGTGACGGGCCCACCTGGGATGGACGCCACAGCGGCATCGGGTGGTGGAGTCCGCGGCTTCGAGACACATCCGACGCAGCGCCGGCTGGCCATCGACAGCCTGACGGAGCTCTTCGACGGCCTGCAGGAAGAAGCCGGGTACACCGAAACTGGCTGCACCTACCTGCTGCCGTCGTACTCCGGGCTGGAGGCAGCCGTTGCGGAGGTCGAGCACGCTCACCCGGGCTCGATCGAGATCCTCGATCGAGACCAGCTCGAGCAGCAGGGCTGGCATGGTCTGCCCGAAGGCACGGTCGGTGTCTGCGAGAAGCGAGCCGGGTTCATCAGGCCGGACCAGCTCCGTACGTCGGTGATCCGGCAACTCGCCACAGGGCTGAGGAGCCGAGTGCTCGACGGACCGGTACTGCGGCTCGTCCCGCACCCGGACGGCTCCGTCAGCTGTCGCCTCCCCGGCCTGAGTCAGCGGTACGACGTCGTCGTGGTGGCTGCGGGCCCGTGGACACCCGGCCTGCTCGCCGGCAATGCCCTGCCGACCGAGCCGTACCGGACCAAGGCGATCCAGATCGCCATCTGCAAGGTGGACGGCGCCCTGCCGACCATGTTCGTGGACGAGACCAGCGACCTGTACGGGCGGCCCACCGCCGACGGCAGGTTGCTCCTCGGTGTGGACACGCACCGCTGGTCCGTCCCACCAGGCAGCAGCAGCCCGATCCCGGACCTGGCCGCTCAGGCCGTCCGGATCGCCGGCGAGCGGCTGCCACACCTCAAGCTGTCGGCGCCCGACCAGGTGGTCAGCAACGCCGACTGTTATGCCGATCCGCCGGTGCTGACCCTGTGGTCGGTTCTCGGCAGCACACATCGGCTCTTCACCTTCACCGGTGGGTCCGGCGGCAGCGTGAAAACCGCGCTGGCCGCTAGCCGGGCGGCTGCGAGCGACCTGCTCGTCACCGGTGTGGGTGTGTCTGACGATTCCACGCCGTCGCGAGCAGGTGCTCGGTGCGGTGCATCGGCGTGCGGGAGCGAAGGTCTCGATGCGGAGCATCGTGGCCTTTGCTCACGTGCGGCGAGGTGCCGTGCCGAGTGCCGCGCAGTAGGCGGGGAATCGTCAGACACGCCCAACACGCGCACCACCACTTCGCGGACGGAGACACAGCGCATGACCATCACGGAACCAGGCACGAAACGAACAACGCCCCGGTACCACACCATCGGTATCGGGGCCGGGCCCTCCAACCTCTCACTGGCGGCCCTGTACAAGAACGTCACCACCGAGAAGCTGGCACTGTTCGACGCTCGCCCGGGCAGCGGCTGGCACACTCCCCTGCTCTACCCGGGCGTCCGGATGCAGACCGGCTGGATGAAGGACCTGGTCTCGCTGGTCGACCCGCGGCACGAGCTGACGTTCCTGAACTACCTGGTCACCTCCGGGCGGCTCTATGCGCTGATCAACTCCCAGTTCGACTCGCTCCCCCGGATCGAGTACGAGCGCTACCTGGCCTGGGCCACCCAGCGGCTCGGCGTGGTCAACTTCGGCTCCCGGGTCGACGCGATCTCGATCACCGACGACGGCTTCCAAGTCACTGTCGACGGCGTACCGGCCGCTGTCTCCGAGCACCTCGTACTCGGACTCGGCACCCGTCCGGTCCGCCCGGAGTACCTCCGCGGCCTGCCCGCCGAGCGAGCGTTCATCGCCGACGAACTCGGCGACCGGATGCCGGCCCTGGACAAGGCCGCGCCTACCGCTGTCATCGGCGGCGGCCAGACCGGTCTCGAGTGCGTCCTGCGGCTGCTCGGCTCCGGCTTCACCGACATCCGCTGGCTGGGCCGCAACCAGTGGTTCCGCAGCATCGACGACTCGCCGATGGCCAACGAGCTCTACCGGCCGTCGCACATCGAGTACCTGCAGGGCCTCAACCGCGACAAACGCAAGCAGATGATCGACGACTCCCGCTACAGCGGTGACGCCATCACGCCTGGCGGACTGCGGGCGCTCTACCAGTCCAACTACGACGGCTTCCTGTCCCTCGGCCGCTTCCCGGTCACGCTGCTGCCGGGCCGCGACGTCAAGTCGTCCGCACCGGGATCCGACGGCGACATCCGGCTCTGCTGTACGACGTCCACGACGCCGGAGGAGCACGTCGTACGCCAGGTCGTTGTCGCGGGCGGGCGGGAGCACGTGGAGGCCCCGTTTGACGACGACCTGAAGGAGCGGATCGAGGTCGACGACGACGGGCAGTTGCTGGTCGAGCCGGACTACTCGGTGCGCTGGAAGGGCATGAACGGGCACAAGATCTACACGTTCAACGCCAGCCGATACAGCCACGGCCTGACCAACGCCGGTCTGACCCAACTGCCGGTCCGGGCCGCGATCGTGCTGAACTCCATGTTCGACCGGGAGATCTACCCGATCTCCGACGAGCTCTGCGCGGTGCAGTGGTGACCGCCGCATTCCACGAACCACTCTTTCCCGACATCGACGGGGTGTGGTTCCAGCTCGAGGTCGACGATCCGTCCGCCGGTGCGCCGTACGGGCAGTATCACCGCGAGGGCGACCTGGTCTGGGCGGAGTTCTATGCCGGCGGCACGTTGCGCAGCGGCCGGCTGGTCGGGAACCTGCGGGCCGACGGTTCGTTCGACGCGGCGTACTGCCTGATCAGCCTGACCGGCGAGCTGATCAGCGGCGAGTGCCACAGCGTCCCCGAGTTCGATGCTCAGGGCAACATCACGATCACCGACCACTTCCGTCGCAGCGACGGCACCACCGGGACGAGCCAGATCCGGCAGATCCCCGCACCGGTCGGGGGGGTGTCTGGGGACTCCGCGCAGTCGCGAGCAGGTGCTCGGCGGAGTGCAGCGCAAGGCGGAGGGCGAGGCTCGGAGTGGGGTTCTCCGTGCCTCGTCCTCCAACGCCGCGATGTGCCCGCCGAGCGCCGCGCAGCACGCGCGGAGTTCCCAGACACCCCCCAAGGAGGCATGAGATGACCGACAGACCTCATCTGCTGGTGGTGGCCACCGGCATGCGGCTGTTCCGCGAGTACATCCTGCGGTCGATCGCACCGCAGTACCGGATCCACATGTTCCTGCACAGCGAACCGACCTGGGAGAAGGACTACATCGAGGGCTGGACCGTGCTGGAGAGCACCCTCGACGCCGACGCCCTGGTCGCCGCCGCGCACGAACTGCACGACAAGGAGTCCATCGACGGCGTGCTGTGCTGGGACGAGGCCCGGATCCTGCAGACCGCCCACGTCGCCGAGGCCCTCGGCCTGCCGGGTGGTGACGTCGCAATGGTGAACCGCTGCCGCGACAAGCACCTGACCCGTACGGCGCTCGCCGAGCACGGGGTCCCGCAGCCGAAGTCGGTTCTCGTGGACACCGTCGAGGACGCCCTGGCCGTGGACGTGGGCTACCCGCGCATCCTCAAACCACGTGCGTTGGCCGCCAGTCTCGGCGTGGTGAAGGTGAACTCGCCGGACGAGCTGCGTGAGAACTGGGACTTCGCCCACGACACGACCGTCCCGGAGGCGCCGCACTACGACGTGAAGGTCCTGGTCGAGGAGTTCGCCGACGGCTACGAGATCAGCATCGACGCGGCCGTCTTCCAGGGTCAGGTGACGCCGTTCTGTCTTGCCCGCAAGGAGATCGGCTATCCGCCGTACGCCGAAGAGGTCGGTCACTTCGTCGACGCGGCAGACCCGTTGCTCGCCGACGACCAGCTGATGCAGGTGCTGGTCGACGCGCACAAGGCGATCGCGTTCACCGACGGTGTCACGCACACCGAGATCATGATGACGGCCGACGGCCCGAAGCTGATCGAGATCAATGCCCGGATCGGCGGCGACCTGATCCCCTACCTCGGCCTGAAGGCGACCGGGGTCGACCCAGGGCTGGCCGCGGCCGCGGTCGCCTGCGGACGTGCACCGGAGCTGGTGCCGGATCGCAAGCTGGTCGGCGGTGTCCGGTTCTTCTATGTGGACGAGAACGACACCGTGCTCGACCTGGTCGAGTTCGACTCGGACATCTTGCCGGAGTCCATCGACCAACTGGTGCCGCTGATGGAGGCCGGCCAGACGACCAGCCCGCCGCCGGAGGGAACGCTCTGGGGCCGGATCGCCTACGCCACCGCGGTCGCCGGCTCCATCGAGGACTGCCGGGCCGGGCTTGACGCCGCGGAGAAGGCATTGCGTTGGGCGGGACATCCGAAATGACAACCACTGAAGAGAGCACCGGCATCTGGGCGACCATCCGGGAAGCCCCGGTGCCGGTGAAGGCGCTGCTGGTCGGCGTCTTCGTGAACAAGCTCGGCTGGTTCCTGCAGGTCTTCCTGGTGCTGTTCCTCACCACCTCGAAGGGCTTCACTCCGGTGCAAGCCGGTACGGCGCTCGGCGTGTACGGCGGTGGTTCGGTGATCGGCCTGATCATCGGCGGATCGCTGTCGGACCGGATCGGACCGCGAGCCGCGGTGATGATCAGCATGTTCGGGATGGCCGGATTCGTGCTGGCGATCGCGTACGTGCCCAGCTACACGGCCGTGGTGGTCGTGGTTGCGCTGGCCGGTGCGGTCGGGCAGTTCTACCGTCCGGCCTCGGCCGCGCTGCTGACCGAGCTGACACCGAAGAACCGCCAGGTGATGATCTTCGCGGTCTATCGGTTGGCGATGAACCTCGGGACCACTGCGGCACCGCTGATCGGTGCCGCCCTGGTCGCGGTGTCGTGGAACCTGCTGTTCATCGGCGAGGCGGTCGCGGCCCTGGCCTACGCGGCGGTGGCGATCGTCGCCCTGCCCAAGCGATCCCCCAAGCCTGTTGAAGACACGGTTTCCGATCAACCGTCGACCGGCGGCTATGTCGCCGTACTGCGGGACTACAAGTACGTGCTGTTCCTGCTGTGCATGTTCATCAACGCGGCGATCTACATGCAGTACCTGGCCGTCCTGCCGCTGCACATGAAGGCCGACGGACTGTCGACCTGGTGGTTCAGCGCGGTCGTCGCACTGAACGGCTTCATCGTCATCACCTGTGAGTTGCTGGTGACGAAGGTGGTGCAGAACTGGCCGGCCCGGGTGGTCGCGATGACCGGGTTCGTGCTGCTCGGCGGCGGGCTCGCGTTCTACGCGCTGCCCGGCGGACTGGCGATCTTCGTGATCGGCACGCTGCTGTGGACGCTGGCCGAGATCATCGGCGGGCCGACCATGTTCGCCTACCCGGGGATGGCCGCGCCGCAGCCGTTGCTCGGCCGGTACGTCGGTTCCGCGCACGCGATGTTCGGACTCGGCTCCGCGCTCGGCCCGTTCCTCGGGGTGTGGGTGTGGAACCAGTCCGGCACCCAGGTCTGGGTGTGGTGCGGGCTGGCCGGCGCGATCGGCATCGTCCTCGCGTACTTCGGGATGACGCCAACAGCCTCACCCGAAGCCGACCGCGCACCTGTCGCAGAACCGCTGCCGAGCGAGAGCTCGTAGGAGGATTGCCATGAGCAACTACACGATCATCGTGGATCCGTTGTCCACGGGACAGGAATATCCGGCCGCGTTCCGCGAGGCGGGCCGGCTGCCGGTTGCCGTACTGAGTGGTGCCGAGCCGCCGCCGGCGTACACGGCCAGTTGGCATCCGGACGACTTCGAGCACGTGCACTACTTCACCGGCGACGTGCACGCGCTGGCCGAGGAGCTGCGGCAGTACGAACCGGAGTACCTGGTTCCCGGCGCCGAGAGCGGGGTCGAGCTGTGTGACCAGCTGATCGAGATCCTGGTGCCTGGCACCGGGAACGTCCCGGAGCTGGCGTCGGCGCGGCGGGACAAGTGGGAGATGGCGCAGGCGCTGGCCGCCGCGGGTGTGCCGCGGTTGCGTCAGTTCCGGACCGCCGATCCGGTCGAGGCGGAGAAGTGGCTGAAGGAGAACGAGCTGCTCGGCCGCCGGCTGGTGATCAAGCCGCCGAAGAGCGCGGCCGGTGACGAGGTGTACGTCGTCTTCGAGGACGGCGACTGGCGGGAGCGGTTCGACCGGGTGCTCGGGCGGACCAACAAGATGGGGCTGACCAACGACGCCGTACTGATCCAGGAGTACGCCGAGGGCACGGAGTACCTGGTCGACACCTACAGCGTGGACGGGAAGCACGCGCTGGTCGACGTGTGCCGCTACACGAAGGTCGGCCGGGGCGACAAGATCGGCATCTATCGGCGGATCGACTTCCTGGCCGAGGACGATCCCGAAGTGCAGGCGCTGTGGCCGTACACCCAGCAGGTGCTGGACGCGGTCGGCATCCGGATCGGCTGCGGTCACGTCGAGGTGATGATGACAGCGGACGGCCCGCGGCTGATCGAGGTCGCGGCCCGGCCGGCCGGCGGTGGTCACCAGATGGTCAGCGAGCTGGCCACCGGCGACAACCACATCAAGCGGACCGTCGCGCATCGCGTCCGCGGTGAGGTCCGGGACGGATTCGACCTGGTCCAGCACCTACGCGGCGTCTTCATCATCGCGCCCGGCGAGGGCTACTTCCGCAACCGCGAGGTCTTCGACGGTATCGACGCACTGAAGTCGTTCCACTGGATGAAGATCCTGTACGACGAGGACGCCGTCGTCCCCGAGACCGTCGACCTGTTCACCTGCCTGGCCTGGGTCATCCTGATCCACAGCGACCCGGCCACCCTCGACGCCGACTACCACCGCGTACTGGAGATGGAGGCCGGGATCGTCATCGAAACCCGCTGACGCACAGCCAACGGAGACCCCCTGACCGGGCCCGGGCGGACCACCACCGCCCGGGCCCGATCCACGTCCCCGCCACTGAAGCCACCGTGCACACGGCCCCCGCCACTGAAGCCACCGTGCAGACGGCCCCCGCCACTGAAGCCACCGTGCGAATGGCGGCCCGAGTAGCATCGGGTGAAAGGACTGTGTCGCCGACAGCCCCTTGTCGGCGACCAACTGCCCACACTCAGCACACTGGCTTCACTGGCGCGGCACCCCAGCCAGCACGGTGGCTTCACTGGCGCGGCACCCCAGCCAGCACGGTGGCCTCACTGGCGCGGCACCCCAGCCAGCACGGTCGCCTCACTGGCGCGGCACCCCAGCCAGCACGGTGGCCTCACTGGCGCGGCACCCCAGCCAGCACGGTGGCCTCACTGGCGCGGCACCCCAGCCAGCACGGTGGCTTCACTGGCGCGGCACCCCAGCGAGCACGGTCGCCTCACTGGCGCGGCACCCCAGCCAGCACGGTGGCTTCACTGGCGCGCGCCCCAGCGAGCACGGTGGCTTCGCTGGCGCGGCACGCCAGCCAGCACGGTGGCTTCAGTGGACGGGATGGGACGCAGGGCTGGGGGCGGTGGTGGTCAGCGGCGGCGGCGCCAGGGGCCGGTGATCGCGTAGGTGATCCCCGGCGTGTAGACGTTGAAGAACATCGTCCGGCCGTCGGCGGAGAAGCCGGCCCCGGCCAGCTCGCCGAACTCCGGGTCCTCCGGGGTGCCGTTGTTCACCCGGTTGCGGGCGAACTTGAAGACCTCGCCGTCCTCGGTCGTGCCGAGGATGTGCTGCTCGCCGAGACCGTCCTCACACATCATCAGACCGCCGTACGGCGACATCGTGATGTTGTCCGGAGCATCGAACTCCGGGTCGTCCGAGCCGGGCTTCGGCCGGGTGAAGATCACCTCGAGGCGGAGCGTCTTCTTCCGCGGGTCGAACCGCCAGACCTGGCCGTCGTGGTCGACCTTCGGCCCGAGCTCGGTCCGGGCGAACGACGAGACGAAGTACACGCAGCGGTCCCGCGTACCCCACCAGCAGCCCTCCAGCTTGTAACCGCCGGTGATCGGCTTGCCGTAGTCCTGGGCGCGCACCGACACGGTCGTCGCCAGCGGGTCCGGCACCTTGATCCACTGGACCCCGCCGAACTCGGCGCCGGCCTCCTGCACGACGGACAGGTCCGGCAGACCGGGGATGTACATGGCCTGCAGTTCCCCACCTGCCCGCAGCGAACCCCATCCACCGCGCGGACGGTTCGGGAGGAACCGGTAGAACCCGCCGAGCGGCGCGACGAACGCGTCCTCGGTCTCGTACACGATCCCGGTCGCCGGATCGACCGCGACCGCCTCGTGCTGGAACCGGCCCATCGCGGTCAGCGGGGTCGGGTTGTTGTTGCGGCGGTCGTCGTACGGGTCGACTTCGAAGATGAAGCCGTGATCCTTGGTGTAGCCGCTCTGACCCGCCTTGAGCTCGGTCTCCTCACAGGTCAGCCAGGTGCGCCACGGCGTGATGCCGCCGGAGCAGTTGATCGCCGTACCGCCGAGACTGACGAACTCGCCGGTCGTGCTGTTGTGCTTGTCCACGACCAGCGTGCTGGTGCCGCCGGCGGCGGCCGGGTCGTAGGTGCGCTCCGGCGGCGCGACCACCTTGATGGTGGCGGTCGGGCTGCACTCGTGGTTGCGGACCAGGCGGGAGCCGCCGTGCCGGTCCGCGAAGGCGCCCATGCCGTCGAACCGGCTCGGCGTCTTCAGGCCGTCCTCCCGGACAGTGCCCTCGCGGGACAGGATCTTGTAGCTGAACCCGGGCGGCAGGTCGAGCATGCCGTTCGGGTCCTCGATCAGCGGCCCGTACCCGATCTTCGGGCCGGACGTGCCGAGCGCGGGCTGGGCGGTGTACAGCGCCTCGACCGAGCCGGCGACGCTGACCGCGACACCCGCCGCGGCCGCTCGGGCGACGAACTGGCGCCGGGACAGGGCCTGTACTTCTGACGACTGCTCAACAGACACGGTGCGTGGCCTCCTCGTGGGCGGAAAGGATCTGCCGGTCACCGATGAACGTACGGTGAACAACAGACCACGACAAGGCGAACCGCGCGCCGCGGCACCCGCGATTTCCCAGAATCGCGGGTGCCGCCCTGCCCCCCAACTTTGACGTGACTACTGGTAACAGGGCTTGGTGAACTCGTGCGCCTGGGCCGTCTTGCCGGTGAAGAAATCCCGCTCCACCTTCACGCCGGTCGGGGCCGTCGGGTCCACCTTGGAGATGATGCTGGCCCGGAAGACCCGCTCGTTCGGGTCACCGGTGAAGCGACCAGCCTCGGCCGGCAGCATCCCTTCGTAGTCCACGGTCTGCAGCGACTTCACCGCGGCCAGCAGCCCGGCCCGGGTGAGGTCCTTGGAGTCGACCGCCTTCTGTAGCGCGGCCTTCAGCGGGTACGACCAGACCCAGCCGGCCGTGTAGCCGTCGTTCGGTGCGGCCTTGAAGGTCGCCTGGTCGATCGACTCGGCCAGCGCCTTGTGACCCGGGGTGTCCGTGCCGTACGGCGCCCAGGGTCCGGACTGCCGGTAGAGCGCGGTCAGCGCGGGCGCGGCCGGGCTCTTCAGCAGGGCCGGGTTCCAGGTCGGACTGGTGCCGATGAACTGGCCCTTGAAACCGTTCTGCGCGGCCCCGCCGACGATGGTCGCCGCCTCGGTCGGGCCGGTGGTCAGGATGACCAGATCAGGCTTGGCCGCGACCAGTTTCTGGATCGCCGCGCCCTGGTTCTCCTGTCCGGGAGCGGTCGGGATGTCGGTGAACGTCAGCCCGTTCGCCTCGGCCGCGATCTTCGTCCCGGCCGCGGCGTCGTCACCATAGTCACCCGGGAAGTGCACCGCGGCGACGGTCTTCGGCTTGAGCGTCTCGACCGCGAAGTCGACCGAGTTCATCGACTCGAAGCAGTAGTTCGTGCCCGACTCCAGGATCACGTCCTCGAACGCCCAGGCCGATGTCCAGGACGCCGGTACGCCGATCACGTTGCTGGACTTCAGGTCGCCCAGGATCGCCGCAGTCGTCGGTGAGCCGAGGGTCTGGGCCAACCCCAGGACGTCCGGCTTGATCTCGGCGTACACCTCGTTGTGGATCTGCGGGTTGTACTTGTTGTCCTTGGTGTACTTGGTCACGTCGACCTCGAAGGCCCCGATCCCGCCGGCCTCGTTGACCCGCTGCCAGAACGCCTTCTGGCTCTCGGTGATCGGTACGCCGAGGGCCTTGAACGGACCCTCGGTCAGGTCCGAGATCGAGCCGAGGTAGATGCAGCCCTTCGCCTTGTCGACCGCGGCCGGGCACGGCTCGGAGGTGACCCCGACGTCGAACTTGACGCCCGAGCTGCCCTGCTGCTCCTCCGGGGCGTCGTTGCGGCACCCCGCGATCAAGACCATCGCCGCCACCAGCGCGATGGTGATTCCCTTGTGCACGCTCATCGATACTCCTTAATGCGAGAACGGCCACGACTTCCAGTAGGTGCGGATCCGGATCCAGATCCCGAACAGCCCGCGCGGTTCGAAGATCAGGAAGCCGATGATCAACAGGCCGTAGAGGATCGTCTCGACCTGGAAGACCGTGATCCCCCCGGCCGCCGAGCTGCCGCTGATGAACGGCAGCACGGCCGGGAGTTCGCGGGTGACCCTCGGCAACAGGGTGATGAACAGCGCGCCGAGCACCGATCCGGAGATGGTGGCGACACCGCCGATCAGCACCATCGCGATGTACTGCACCGACATCCCGAGGTTGAACGACCCCGGCTCGACGAAGCCGATCATCACGTACAGCAGCGCGCCCGCGACGCCGGCGTAGAACGACGACACCGCGAACGCGATCATCTTGTACCGGGTCACGTCGACCCCGATCACCTCGGCGGCCAGATCCCGGTCCCGTACGGCGGCCAGCGCCCGGCCGATCCTGGACCGGACCAGGTTCCGGGCCAGCACGCCGAAGATCACCAGCAGCACCAGCATCAACAGGTAGAGCTTCTGTGCCTTCGTGAACACCTCCCCGTCGACCGCGAACTGGAACCCGAACAGCTCCGGTACGGCGGCCGGCCGCCCGACTCCGACTCCCCCGGTGAGCTCGCGCCAGTGCTTGAACACGTGCTCCCCGATGAACACCAGGCCGAGCGTCACCACGGCCAGATACAACCCACGCAGCCGGGCCGCCAGCGGCGCGACGATCAACCCGGCCAGCCCCGCGACCAGTCCGGCTGCGAGCAACCAGATCGGCAGCGAGGTGATCCCGAACCCGATCAGCCGGCTGTCCGGGTCCCCCGACAACGCCGCCGCGGTGTAGGCGCCGATGGCCAGGAAGAACGCATGCCCGAGCGACACCTGCCCGGCGTGCCCGGTGACGATGTTCAGCCCGATCGCCCCGATCGACGCGACACAAGCCGTCGCCAGGACGACGAGCAGATCGTCGGTCAGCATGAACGGCAACGACACCGCGAGAATCCCCAGCACAGCCGTCCACACCCGCTTTACCGGCGTATTCAGCAACGCCATGTCCTGCTTGTAGGACAGGTAGAGCAGTGGTCGACTCATATCCGCTCCACCTCTCGAGTGCCGAACAGGCCGTACGGTTTGACCAGGAGGACGAGCAGCATCAGCAAGTAGGGGACGACCAGGAAGAAGTCGCCGCCGAAGACGGGGTGGAGGTCGTCGCCGTAGCTGCCGACCAGCGCCTCGACCACGCCGACCGCGAGGCCCGCGACGACTGCTCCGCCGAGGGAGTCGAGGCCGCCGAGGATGATCACCGGCAGGGCCTTGAGCGCGGTCAGCCAGAGGTTCTGCTCGAGCCCGATACCGGTCGACAGGAACACCCCGGCCAGCCCGGCGAGCGCGGCCGCGAGCGCCCACGACAGCGAGAACACCCGCCCGACCGAGACGCCCTGTGCGAGCGCGACCTCCTGGTCCGACGACGCTGCTCGCATCGCCAGACCGGTCCGCGACCAGCGGTAGAACGCGAACAGCGCCGCCACCACGATCAGCGTCGTCGCCAGCGTGGCGAGGTGCCGTTGGTCGATCTTGGCGCCCAGTACGTCGACCTGCTTCAGACCCCACGGATCACCCATCTGCCGGATGTCCAGGCCGATGAACGAGTTCACCACCGTCCGGATCACGATGTCGACGCCGAGGGTGATGATCGCGATCACGAACACCGGCTTGCCGATCATCGGCCGCAACGCCAGCCGTTCCACCCCGGCGCCGAGCAGCGCGGTCAGCAGCAGCGCGACCAGCACGGCCAGGAAGAAGTTCATCTCCAGCACCAGGTAGCCGACCAGCAGCGCGCCGGCCATCATGAACGCCGGCTGGGCGAAGCTGATCACCCGCATGGACTTGTAGACGATCACGAACCCCAGCGCCAGCAGGGCGTAGATCGCCCCGTTGCCGAGACCGCGGACGACGGTGGCGACGAACTCGTTCACCGGACACCCCCGGTGTACATCGACTCGACCAGGCCGGCGAACGTCGTGGCGACGGCGCTTCGCTTGACCTTCTGGGTCGCAGTCAGTTCACCGTCCTCGTGATCCAGCAACTTCGGCAGCAGCCGGAACGACCGCACCTGCTCGACGGTGGCGAACCGTTCGTTCACCTCGTCCACGACCCCCTGGACGAGCGCGATCACCTCGGGCTTCGCGGACAGATCGCCGTACGTCGAGTAAGGCAGCCGATGCATCTGGGCCCAGTGGCCGACGGTGTCCGGCTCGATCCCGATCAGCGCGGTGAGGAACTTACGCCGGTCGCCGATCACCACCGCTTCCTTGATGTACGGCGATGCCTTGAGAGCGTTCTCGAGTTCCGACGGGGCGATGTTCTTGCCGCCCGCGGTGATGATGATGTCCTTCATCCGGTCGGTGATGCGCAGATGCGTGCCGTCGACCCACTCCCCCACGTCGCCCGTGTGCAGCCAGCCGTCCGGATCGATCACCTTCGCGGTCGCCTCCGGGTCCTGCCAGTAGCCGGCGAACGTGCCGGGATGCCGGGTGAGGATCTCGCCGGTGCTCTCGTCGATCCGCACCTCGACGCCCTTGTGCGGTTCGCCGACCGTGCCGACCTTGACGCGGCCGGGGCGGTTCGCGGTTGCCACGGCGGTGTTCTCAGTCATGCCGTACACCTCGTGCATCGGCAGGCCCAGCCCCATGAAGAAGCGCAGTACCTCGGGCGCGATCGGTGCGGCCCCGGAGGCGGCGTACCGGACCTTGCGCAGGCCGACGCGGTCCTTCAACGCGCGGTAGCAGAGCAGCCAGCCGATCGCGTAGACAGCTCTGGAGGCCGCGGTGTGACGACCACCGTTGGCCGCGAGTACGCCGCCGATCCAGTCCGCCCGACGCAGCCAGTAGCCACCGATCAGGCGCTTGACCGGGTCCGCGGACTCGATCCGGATCTGCACCCCGGCCGCGATCTTCTCCCAGATCCGGGGTACGCCGAACAGGATGCTCGGCTGGACCTCGTGCAGGTTGGTCGCGACGGTCTCGATCGACTCAGCGAAGTGCACGCAGACGCCCGCCCCGGCACCGAACCAGCCGCTGAAGATCCGCTCGGCCACGTGGCACAACGGCAGGTAGGACAGCACGCTGTCGCGGGGTGACGGCGGCGGTGCGGTGAAGCCGCCGCGTTCGACCAGCTCCTGGATCGCGAAGTCGACGTTCGCGGCCGTCAGCATCACGCCCTTCGGCGGACCGGTCGTGCCCGAGGTGTAGATCAGCGACACCACGTCGTCCGGCTGTGCCTCGTCCATCCGCTCGGTCACCGCGTGCGGGTGCGCCTCCCGGTGCTCGTTGCCGATCGCAAGGAAATCGGGCCAGGCGATCAGCCGCGGGTCGTCGTACCGGTACCGGATGCCGCGTGGTTCGACGTACACGATGTGCTTCAGGTCGGGCAGATCCTCGATCGCCAGCGCCTTGTCGACCTGCTCCTGGTCCTCGGCGATCAGCACCTTCGCACCCGAGTGGCGGAGCAGGTAGCCGACCTCGGCGACCGGGTTGGTCGGGTAGAGGCCGACGGTGGCGGCGCGGACGGCGACCGTACCGACGTCGGTGTAGAGCCACTCGCGCCGGTTCTCCGAGTGGATCGCGACCCGGTCTCCCGGCTCGATGCCGAGGGCAATCAACGCGTGCCCGGCCAGCTCGGCGGTGTCCCAGTACTGCTCCCAGCTGACCTGCTGCCAGATGCCCAGATCCTTCTCCCGCAACGCGATCACGTGGGGTGTCGTCTTCGCCCGGTCCTGGACTCGGGTAGCGATGGTTCTCATCCACGTCCTCGCTTCGCTCCGGGCGCGGATGAGGCACAAGGTCCGCTGCGCTTGATGATGAACTCGCTTCGCTCGCTCATGGCATCACCCGGTGTTCCTCGCCCAGGTAGGCGCGGACGACGTCAGGGTCGGTCGCGACCTCCTTCGGCGTACCGGTGCGGATCGGCTTGCCGAAGTCGATCACCATGATCCGGTCGGCCAGATCCATCACCAGGCCCATGTCGTGCTCGACCATCACCATCGGCAGGCCGAGCTCGTCGCGGATGTCGAGGATGAACCGGGCCATGTCCTCGGTCTCCTCCAGGTTCATCCCGGCGACCGGCTCGTCGAGCAGCAACAGCTTCGGCTCGGAGGCGAGTGCCCGGCCGAGTTCGACCCGCTTCTGCACGCCGTACGGCAGCAGACCCACGGGGAGTCGCCGCCACTGGGCGAGCTCGAGGAAGTCGACGATCTCCTCGACCGCCCGGCGGTTGGCCAGCTCGTTGCGGCGGGCCTTGCCGATCCAGGCGAAGGCCGCGAGGACGCCGTACGGGTGATGGTGGTGCCGGCCGAGCATCAGGTTGTCCAGCACGGTCAGGTTGGAGAACAGCTCGATGTTCTGGAAGGTCCGGGCGATGCCGAGGCGCGCGATCGCGTGCGGCCGACGGCCGAGCAGGTTCTCGTGGCCGAACCGGACAGCGCCGCGTTGCGGCCGGTAGACGCCGGAGAGCACGTTGAAGATCGAGGTCTTGCCGGCCCCGTTCGGCCCGATCACGGCGAACAGTTCGCCCTGGTTCACGGTGAAGCTCACGCCGTTGAGGGCGGTCACCCCCTCGAATCCGAGGACCACATCCTCGAACGTGAGCACCGGGGTGACCTCCTCGGTGCGTTCGCTTTCACGAGCCTCCGTGGCGGTCATGACAACCACCGCTTCCGGCGGCGGTAATGCTTCACGTCGCGGAACGACCTCGCCGACCCTTCGGCGCCGAGGCCGAGATAGAACTCGCGTACGTCGCCGTCCGCGAGCAGATCCGCCGCCGGCTTGTCCATCACCATCGCGCCGTTCTCCAGTACGTAGCCGTGCTCGGCGATCGACAGCGCCATCGCCGCGTTCTGCTCGACCAGAAGGACCGTCGTGCCCTGCTGGTTGATCTGCACTATCACGTCCCGGATCTGCCGGACGATCATCGGAGCCAGCCCGAGACTCGGCTCGTCCAGCAGCAGGTACTTCGGATCGGACATCAGTGCCCGTCCGATGGCGAGCATCTGCTGCTCGCCGCCGGACAGGTAGCCGGCCAGCTTGCGGCGCCGGTCGGCCAGCACCGGGAACAGCTGATACGTCCGGTCCAGGTTGGTCTTGATCGTGCGCGGGGCGACGTGGCCGCCGATCCGGAGGTTCTCCTCGACGGTGAGGTCGGCCAGGATGCGCCGGCCCTCCATCACCTGCTTGATGCCCAGGGCGGCGACCCGGCTGGCGCCGTACGTGTGGATCGGCTCGCCGTCGAGGGTGATCGATCCGCGCCGGACCTCGCCGTCATGGACGTCGAGCAGGCCGGACAGCGCGCGCAGCAAGGTGGACTTGCCGGCCCCGTTCGCCCCGAGCAGGGCGACGATCCGTCCCTGCGGGACCTCGAGGCCGACGCCCCGCAGCACCAGCATCACGTCGTCGTAGACGACCTCGAGGTTCTTCGCCGCCAGCACCCGGCCTCCCGGATCCCCGAAGGTTCCCAACCAACGTCTTGGCGAGTGAGTGTGACATCACAACTGACGAGTAGGAAGTCCTCGCAGCCCGAAAATCGGACACCGCGCCCCAACCGTGACGAATGGTCAGGTGTAAAACCAGCTATGCAACTGGTATTACAGCGAACGAACCCAGTTGGCAAGCAGGGCCGCGCCGGCGTCGCCGGATTTCTCCGGGTGGAACTGGGTGGCCGAGAGCGGGCCGTTCTCGACCGCGGCGACGAACCGGTCGGCGCCGTACGTCGTCCAGGTCACCAGCGGGGCGACCGACTCGCGGGCGCCCTGCAGCTCCCACTCGCGAACGCCGTACGAGTGGACGAAGTAGAACCGCTCCTTCTCGATGCCGTCGAACAGCCTGGTCCCGGCCGGGACGTCGATCGTGTTCCAGCCCATGTGCGGGACGGGCTCGCCGTTGTGCGGCTGCAGGCGTTCGACGGTGCCGGGCCACTGCTCGCAGCCCTCGGTCTCGACGCCGTGCTCGATGCCGCGAGCGAACAGGATCTGCATGCCGACACAGATGCCGAGCACCGGGCGGCCGCCGGTCAGCCGGCGGTCGACGAGTACGTCGCCCCGCACCGACTTGAGCCCGGTCATGCAGGCCTCGAAGGCGCCGACGCCGGGGACGAGCAGGCCGTCGGCGTTCAGCGCCTGCTCGAAGTCCGCGGTGACGGTGACGTCCGCGCCGACGCGCTGCAGCGCGCGCTCCCCCGACCGGATGTTGCCCGAACCGTAGTCGAGCAGGACGACCTTCTTGCTCACAAGGCGCCCTTGGTGGAGGGGATGCCCGGCTGCCGCGGGTCCAGCTCGGCGGCGGTCCGCAGCGCGCGGGCGAACGCCTTGAACTGTGCCTCGACGATGTGGTGCGGGTCGCGACCGGACAGCACCCGGATGTGGATGCAGATCGCGGCGTTGAACGCGAGCGTCTCGAACACGTGCTGGGTCAGCGACCCGGCGTAGTCGCCGCCGATGATCGCGTAGACCTGACCGTCCGGCTCGCCGGTGTGAACGCAGTACGGCCGGCCGGACAGGTCGACCGTGCAGTGCACGAGCGCCTCGTCCAGCGGCACGGTCGCGTCGCCGAACCGGCGGATGCCGCGCTTGTCGCCGAGGGCTTCCTTCAGCGCCTGGCCGATGCCGATCGCGGTGTCCTCGACGGTGTGGTGGGCGTCGATCTCGAGGTCGCCGACGGTGTTCACGTGCAGGTCGAGCAGCGCGTGCTTGGCCAGCGCGTTGAGCATGTGGTCGTAGAACCCGACGCCGGTGGAGATGTCGGCGCGGCCCTCGCCGTCGATGTTCAGCTCGACCAGGACCTTCGACTCGCTGGTCTCCCGGTCGATCCGTGCCGTGCGACTCATGCTCGTCCTCGCTTCGCTGCGGGCGAGCATGACTCGCCTTCGACGCTGTGTTGTTTGATGAGCTCGCTTCGCTCGCTCATGTCAGCCTTCCCACGTCTGTCTTGAGGACGCGCTCCAGTGAAGCGCGGAATGCGGCCATCTCGGCGCTGGTGCCGATCGAGACCCGGAGCCAGCCGTCCGGCCCGGTCTCGCGGATCAGTACGCCGTCGTCCAGCAGCGACTGCCAGACCGTGTGCCGGTCGGCGAAGGTGCCGAACAGGACGAAGTTCGCGTCCGAGTCGACCGCGCGCAGGCCCTGCGACCGTAGCCAATCGACCGTGTCGTCCCGCTCGACCCGCAACTGCTCGACCCGGCCGAGCAACTCGTCGGAGTGCCGCAACGCCGCCCGCGCGACCGCCTGGGTCACCGCGGACAGGTGGTACGGCAGCCGCACGATCCGCAGCGCGTCCACCAACTGCTTGCTCGCGGCAAGGTATCCGAGCCGCCCGCCTGCCATCGCGAACGCCTTCGACATCGTCCGCGCCACCGCCAGATTCGGGTACGACGGAAGCAGTGTGACCGCACTCGGTGTCCCGCTCCGGCGGAACTCGGCGTACGCCTCGTCCACCACCAGGACGGCACCGATCGCGGCCGTCCGGGCGGCGAGCGCCTCGACCACCTGGATCGGCAGCGCTGTACCGGTCGGGTTGTTCGGCGAGGCGAGCAGCACCACCGACGGGTGGTGCCGGGAGATCGCGGCGAGCGCCTTGCTCTGGTCGAGGGTGAAGTCCTCGGCCCGGCGCCCCGTCACCCAGGCCGTGTTCGTGTCGCGCGCGTACTCCGGGTACATCGAGTACGTCGGGGCAAAGGACAACGCCGTACGCCCCGGACCTCCGAAGGCCTGCAGGATGTGAAGCATGACCTCGTTGGAGCCGTTCGCCGCCCACACCTGCTCGGCGGCGAGCTGCGCACCGGACTCACGGCCCAGGTACGCCGCCAGGTCCGCGCGCAGGTCGAGGAACTCGCGGTCCGGGTAACGGTTCATCCCGCGGGCCGCCTCGGTGACCGACGCGGCGATGTCGGCGACGGTCTCCTCACTCGGCGGATACGGATTCTCGTTGACGTTGAGCAGGATGGGTACGTCGAGTTGCGGGGCGCCGTACGGCTCGAAGCTCTTCAGCTCGTCGCGGATCGGCAGCCCGTCGAAGCGGCCCATCAGTTCTCCCCTGGGAATCGCACGCTGACCGCAGCGCCGTGGGCCGGCAGGTCCTCGGCGTGGGCCAGGGTGACCACGTGACCGGCGACCTGCTGGAGGGCTTCGCGGGAGTAGTTCACCACGTGCATCGCCTTCAGGAAGCTGCGCACGGACAGGCCCGACGAGTGGCAGGCACACCCGGCGGTCGGGAGGACGTGGTTCGAGCCCGCGCAGTAATCGCCGAGGGAGACCGGTGACCAGCCGCCGACGAAGATCGCACCGGCGTTGTTGATCAGCCCGGCCCGCTCCTCCGCATCGGCGGTCTGGATCTCCAGGTGCTCGGCGGCGTACGCGTCCACGACCGCGGTGCCCTGGTCCAGGTCGTCGACGAGTACGACGGCCGACTGCTGACCGTTGAGCGCTTCGGTCACCCGGTCCCGGTGCCTGGTCTTGGCGACCTGGCTTTCGAGCTCGGCTTCGACCTGTGTGGCGAGGGTTTCGCTCGGCGTGACCAGCACGCTGGCGGCCATCGGGTCGTGCTCGGCCTGGCTGATCAGGTCGGCGGCGACGTGCGCCGGGTCGGCGGTGTCATCGGCGAGGATCGCGATCTCGGTCGGGCCGGCCTCGGAGTCGATGCCGACCTCACCGAGCAGCAACCGCTTGGCGGCGACCACGTAGATGTTGCCGGGACCGGTGATCAGGTTGACCTTCTTGCAGCCGTCGAAGCCGTACGCGAACCCGGCGATCGCTTGCGCGCCGCCCATCGCGTAGACCTCGTCGACCCCGAGCAGCGCGCACACCGCGAGAATGGTCGGGTGCGGCAGGCCGCCGTACTCCTTCTGTGGCGGCGATGCGAGAGCCAGCGACGGGACGCCGGCCACCTGCGCCGGTACGACGTTCATCAGCACGCTGGACGCCAATGGCGCACGGCCGCCCGGGACGTACAGGCCGACGCGCTGGACCGGGACGAAGCGTTGGGTGACCCGGCCGCCGGGCGCGGGCTCGGAGGCGACGTCGGCGGTCAGCTCGTCCTGGCTGACCTCGCGGACCCGTCGGATCGACTCCTCGAACGCAGTGCGGAGCTCGGGGTCGAGCTCCTCGAGGGCGGTCTTCAACGCCTCGGCCGGGACCCGGAGGTCCTCGACCCGCACATGGTCGAACTTCTCGCCGTACTCCCTGATCGCCTCGAGTCCACGATGACGGACATCCAGGCAGATCGGTCGGACGACGTCGAGAGCCTTCTCGACGTCGAACACGGCTCGGGGAACGAGGGCATTCACTTCGGCTTGGAGGTCGAAGACCTCTCCGGCCGCCACTCGGCCCCGCAGGTCGACGCGGCGAATCATGGCCTCAGTCTAGTGGTGACACCCCTCGGCCCTTGCCCGGTATCCACAAGCTGGCAGTTACGAGGGGTGATCAATGGGCGACGTCCACTACGCTCGTCAATATGGACTCCCGCCTGCCGCTGCTCACTGTCGATACGGTGATCTTCCCCGGGCTGGTGCTCCCCGTTCCGGTCACCGACGTTCAAGGGCGGGCGGTGATCCGCGACCTGGTCGAGAACGGCGGCGAACTCGTCTGCGGCGCCCTCGCCGTACGAGACGGCTATGAGTTGGGTGAGCGGGTGTTCCGCTCGCTGTACGGGACCGGCTGCGCGGCGACGATCTCCGAGATCACGCTGGACGCGGACGACGACGGACCGGTCGAGATCACGCTGACCGGCAACCGGCGGTTCAAGGTCGCGGAGCTGGACGGCGGCGGCGACTACCTGGTCGCGGACGTCGAGTGGCTGGTCGAGAGCCTCGGCGACGACCCCCTCGGTACGGCGACCATCGCGGTCGACCGTTTCCGCCGGTATGCCGCCGCGGTCACCGAGATCAGCCGCCCCGGCCTGCACATCAACGATCTACCCGACGACCCGAGCACGCTGTCCTACCTGATCTCCGCCGCGATGACCCTGATCACGCCGGACCGGCAGAAGTTGCTCGAGGCCACCGACACCACGTCGCGCCTCGCCCAGCTGGTCGGCCTCCTGGACACCGAGCTGGCCGCCATCGCCGCGCTCCCGTCCCTCCCCCACATCGAGATCAACTGGTCGGCGATGTCCCCGAACTGATCGGGCGCATGGCCAATCGCGTGTCCAGCAACTAGACGACCCCGGCCCACGATGCCGGCCGGTCGCTTAGTCGTCCGCTTTTCGCAGCCTGGTGGTTTCAAGTTGAATCCCACAGCGGTATGCTCTTGGTATGAGTAAGCAGATCACTGTGCGGTTGCCGGATGAGTTGGTGGAATTCATGGACCAGCTGGTGGCCGCCGACAAGGCGTCGAGCCGGGCCACCGTGGTTGCCCGGGCGATGGAACGCGAGCGGCGCCGGGAGCTGGCAGCCCGCGACCTCGCCATCCTGACCGAGCACGGCGACTACGACGACCTGGACGGCCTCGCCGCCGCCGCGTCCGGGACCGTGCTCACCGACCTCGACTGATGCGGCCGATCCACATCGCCCGGCTGGACAAGCCGCGGCCGGTGGTGGTCCTGACCCGCGAACTGATCCGCCCGCGCCTCACCAACGTGACGGTCGCCCCCATCACCAGCACCATCCGCGGCCTGTCCACCGAGGTCCCGGTCGGCCCCCGCAACGGCCTGAACCACGACAGCGCCATCTCGTGCGACAACATCCAGACGATCCCCAAACTCCAACTGGGCCGCCTGATCGGCTACCTCCACCCCGACCAGGAAGCCCAGCTCTACGAGTCGATCGTCCTCGCCTTCGACCTCGAAGGCTCGCTCTAGCCGAGCTTGGTGACGTCGCGTACGGCGCCCTTGTCGGCGCTGGTGGCCATGGCGGCGTACGCGCGGAGAGCCTGGGAGACCTTGCGGTCGCGGTTCTTCGGCGCGTAGACGCCGTTCAGCGCGGCGCGGCGGGAGTCGAGCTCGTCGTCGGAGACCAGCAGTTCGATGGAGCGGTTGGGGATGTCGATGCGGATCTGGTCGCCGTCCTGGACCAGGGCGATGGTGCCGCCCGACGCGGCCTCCGGGGAGGCGTGGCCGATGGACAGGCCCGAGGTGCCGCCGGAGAAGCGGCCGTCGGTGACCAGTGCGCAGACCTTGCCCAGGCCACGGCCCTTCAGGAACGAAGTCGGGTAGAGCATCTCCTGCATTCCAGGGCCGCCCTTCGGGCCCTCGTACCGGATCACCACGACATCACCCGGCTGGACCTGCTTGGCGAGGATCTTCTCGACCGCCTCGTCCTGCGACTCACACACCACCGCGGGACCCTGGAACGTCCAGATCGACTCGTCCACGCCGGCCGTCTTCACCACACAGCCATCGACGGCCAGGTTGCCCTTGAGCACCGCGAGTCCACCATCCGCGGAGTACGCGTGCTCGAGATCGCGGATGCACCCACCGGCCGCATCCGTGTCGAGCGTGTCCCACCGCTCCGACTGCGAGAACGCCGTCGCCGACCGCTTGCACCCCGGCGCCGCGTGCCACAGTTCGACGGCCTCCGGCGACGGCGAACCGCCGCGCAGGTCCCACGTCTTCAGCCACTCGTCGATCGAGTCGCTGTGCACGGTGTGGACGTCCTCGTTCAGCAGGCCGGCCCGGTGCAGCTCACCGAGGATCGCCGGGATCCCGCCGGCCCGGTGCACGTCCTCCATGTAGTACGTCCCGCCCGGGGCCACGTTCGGCGCGACCTTCGCCAGGCACGGCACCCGGCGCGACACCGCGTTGATGTCGTCCAGGTCGAAGCCGACCTCCGCCTCCTGCGCGGCCGCGAGCAGGTGCAGGATCGTGTTCGTCGACCCACCCATCGCGATGTCCAGCGCCATCGCGTTCCCGAACGCCTCCTTGGACGCGATCGTCCGCGGCAACACGGTCGCGTCGTCCTGGTCGTAGTACCGCTCGGCAAGTCGTACGACGGTCTCGCCGGCCTTCTCGTACAGCGCCTTCCGGGCGGTGTGGGTGGCCAGCACCGAGCCGTTGCCCGGCAGCGACAGCCCGATCGCCTCGGTCAGGCAGTTCATCGAGTTCGCGGTGAACATGCCCGAACACGAACCGCAGGTCGGGCAGGCGTTCTCCTCGATCCGCAGGATGTCGGCGTCGGAGACGTTCTCGTTCACGGCCTCGGACATCGCGTCGATCAGGTCGAGTTTGCGCACCGTCCCGTCGACCAGGGTGGCCCGGCCGGCCTCCATCGGGCCGCCGGAGACGAACACGGTCGGGATGTTCAGCCGGAGCGCGGCCATCAGCATGCCCGGGGTGATCTTGTCGCAGTTCGAGATGCACACCAGCGCGTCGGCGCAGTGCGCCTCGACCATGTACTCGACCGAGTCCGCGATCAGGTCCCGCGAGGGCAGGCTGTACAGCATCCCGCCGTGGCCCATCGCGATCCCGTCGTCGACGGCGATCGTGTTGAACTCGCGCGCGATCCCGCCGGCCGCATGGATCGCCTCGGACACGATCCGGCCGACCGGCGCCAGGTGGGTGTGGCCGGGGACGAACTCGGTGAAGCTGTTCGCCACCGCGATGATCGGTTTGCCGAAGTCCTCCCGGGCTACCCCGGAGGCCTGCATGAGCGCGCGGGCGCCCGCCATGTTGCGACCATGGGTGACGGTACGGGACCTCAGTGCAGGCACGACGACATCTCCTTGCGGTTGCTGGACGACTGATCCGATGGTGCCATGAGCGTCCAGATGGCGGTACGGCGGTCCCGCATTCCGGAGGAAGTGAAACTGTCCACGGGCGGACCTAGCCTGGTGAACATGACGGGGTTCGAGTTCCACTCGCGGCAGGTGCATCCAGCCCTGCGCCCGTACGTCGCCGAGGTCACCGGGTACGCGTATCGCGGCCGGCCCCCGGAGCTGCATCGCGGCCTGCCTTCGCAGTACCTGACGCTTGTCATCACCCTCGACGAGCCCCTCGGCATCGCCTTCCCTGGCTCCCCCGTCACCACGTTCGGCACTGTCGTCGGCGGGCTGCACTCGACCGCCGTACACATCGGCCAGTCGCCGAACCGGTCCGGGATCCAGCTCGCACTCCGGCCGGCGGCGGCGCGGGCCCTGCTCGGCCTGCCGCCCGGCGAGCTGGCGTCGATGGTGGTCGAGCTGGACGACGTTCTCGGCCGTCCGGCCCGCGTCATCAGTGAGCGATTGCGGGAGGCGCCGACGTGGGTGGATCGCTTCGATCTGGTCGAGAGCCTGCTGCTCGAGAGTTGGGCGGACGAGCCCGCGCCGGAGACTCGGGCCGAGCTCGGCTGGGCATGGCGGCGACTCCGCGAGACGGCCGGGGCGGTCGGTGTGGAGGACCTGGCCGCGGAGGTCGGGTGGAGCCGGCGGCATCTGACCGACCGGTTCACCACCGAGTTCGGCTTGGGGCCGAAGGTGGCTGCCCGGGTGATGCGGTTCGAGCAGGCGGCCGGGCGGCTCAGGCGCGATCCGACGGCCAAGCTCGCGGACCTGTCGGCCGAGCTCGGGTACGCCGACCAGGCCCACCTGACCCGGGAGTGGAACACGATCGTCGGCTGCTCGCCGCGGCAGTGGATGACCGAGGAGATTCTCCCAAACGTTCAAGACGTGACGGTCGGCGCGGGCGCAGAGTCGGAGGTATGAACACGACAACCGAGAACAAGATCGTCGTCGGCGTCTGGCCGACACTGGTTTACCGCGACGGCCACGCTGCCCTGAAGTTCCTCACCGAGGGACTGGGCTTCACCCAGGTCTGCCTGTACGAAGGTGAGACCGAAGGATCGATCGCACACTCCGAGCTGGCCTGGCCGCCCGGCGGTGGCGTGATGGTGAGCTCCGTCGGCCGGCAGCACGTGCCGGACGACTTCTCCTGGCTGGCCGACCACCCGCAGTCGGTCTACCTCGTCGTCAACGAAGACCCGGACCCGCTCCTGGCCCGCGCGATCGCCGCCGGCGCTGTCGTCGTCCGCGGTCTGCGCGACGAGGACTACGGCTCCCGCGGTTTCACCATCAAGGACCCCGAAGGCAACCTCTGGAGCATCGGCACCTACCGCGGCGAGATCACGCGCTGACCTGTCCCCGAAACGCCGCCACCATACTCGTGGCACGGGTACGCTCAGCACCTGGCGCTCGACATCTGACGCCATTTCGGCCGACTCCGCGGTGACAACGACGTACCCGATGCCCGCAGTTGCGTCTACCACCGCAGGGGGTTGTCCACAGGGGGTCCGGCGGGTGTCCGTGGATCTCACTAGAATCGCCGGGTGGCTGAGACAACCGAACTGCCCGAGTCAGAAGCTGTGCAGGTCCTGCGCCGGGTGTTCGGGTACGACGCCTTTCGCGGGGAGCAGGCTGACATCATCGACACCGTCGTCGGCGGTGGCGATGCGCTGGTGCTGATGCCGACCGGTGGCGGGAAGTCGTTGTGTTACCAGATCCCCTCGCTGGTCAGGTCCGGTGTGGGTGTGGTGATCTCGCCGCTGATCGCGTTGATGCAGGACCAGGTGGACGCGTTGACGGCGCTCGGCGTCCGGGCCGGATTCCTCAACTCCACCCAGGATTTCGAGCAACGGCGAGAGGTCGAGCGAGCGTTCCTGGCCGGTGAGCTGGACCTGCTCTACCTCGCACCCGAGCGGCTCCGGGTCGAGGCGACCGTGCGGTTGCTCGACCAGGGCAAGATCGCGCTGTTCGCGATCGATGAGGCGCACTGTGTGTCCCAGTGGGGTCACGACTTCCGGCCCGACTACCTGATGTTGTCGGAGCTGCACGAGCGCTGGCCCGACGTGCCGCGGATCGCACTCACCGCGACGGCGACCGAGGCGACGCACCGGGAGATCGCGACCCGGCTGAAGCTGACCGACGCGAAGCATTTCGTGGCCAGCTTCGACCGGCCGAACATCCAGTACCGGATCGTCCCGAAGGACAATCCGCAACGGCAGTTGCTCGACCTGCTCCGCACCGAGCACGCGGGCGATGCCGGCATCGTCTACTGCCTGTCCCGCAACAGTGTCGAGAAGACCGCCGAGTTCCTGACCAAGAACGGGATCGAGGCGTTGCCGTACCACGCCGGCCTGGACAGCCGGACGCGTGCGGCCAACCAGGCCAGGTTCCTGCGCGAGGACGGTCTGGTCGTGGTCGCGACGATCGCGTTCGGGATGGGGATCGACAAACCGGATGTGCGCTTCGTCGCGCATCTCGATCTGCCGAAGTCGGTCGAGGGCTACTACCAGGAGACCGGCCGGGCCGGGCGGGACGGACTGCCGTCGACCGCGTGGCTGGCGTATGGGCTGCAGGACGTCGTACAGCAGCGGAAGATGATCGACACGTCCGAAGGCGATCTCGCGCATCGCCGTCGGTTGAGCTCACACCTCGACGCGATGCTGGCGTTGTGCGAGACAGTGCAGTGCCGCCGGTCGCAGCTGCTCGCGTACTTCGGTCAGCACGGCGACCCCTGTGCGAACTGCGACACCTGCCTGACGCCACCCGAGTCGTGGGACGGCACGATCGCGGCGCAGAAACTGCTGTCGACGGTCTATCGGCTGCAGCACGAGCGCGGGCAGAAGTTCGGCGCCGGTCAGCTGATCGACATCCTGCTCGGCAAGGAGACGGAGAAGGTCAAGCAGTTCCGGCACGAGCAGCTGACCGTGTTCGGGATCGGCACCGAACTCAAGGACTCCGAGTGGCGCGGCGTCGTCCGGCAGCTGCTGGCGCAGCGCCTGCTCACGGTCGAAGGCGACTACGGCACACTCGTGCTCACCGAGGAGAGCAGCGAGGTGCTCGGCCGCCGGCGCGAGGTGATGATGCGCCGCGAGCCCGAGCGGGTCGGCCGCTCGTCGAGGTCGTCCGGCTCGAAGAAGAAGGCCGATGCGGACCTCTCCCCCGAGGCCGCTCCGATCTTCGAACGCCTCCGGGCCTGGCGCGCCGGCGTCGCCAAGGAGCAGGGCGTCCCGGCCTACGTCATCTTCCACGACGCAACCCTCCGCCAGATCGCCACCGACCTCCCAACCACTCTCACCGAGCTAGGCACCATCAGCGGCATCGGCGAAAACAAACTAGCCAAGTACGGCGACGGCGTGCTGGTAGCGCTGTCCGATCCGGACTGATTTCTCCCCGGGGGTATGTCGAGTCTGCTCCTCCGCCTTCGACGCGAGGTTAGGAAGCGCGGATCGGCCGTGTCTCCTGGAGTGGAGGAGGAAGCGTATGTCTTCGTCGGTGTTGTTGATGTCGGTGTCCGTGGACGGGTTCATTGCGGGGCCGAACGACGTGCCGGGCAATCCGGGTGGGGACGGGTTCATGCGGCTGCACGAGTGGTATCGGACCGCGGATGGGGACTTCGGCCGGCCGGAGGGGCCAGCGGGCGATATCTGGGACGAACTGAATGCGACCGGCGCGGTGCTGGTTGGGCGGCGGACCGCGGAGCAGGTCGACTACTACGGCGGCGAGCACCACGGTGTGCCGCTCTTCGTGCCAACTCACCAGCCCGTGCCGTCCGCGGCGGCGAAGTATCCGTCGGTGACGTTCGTGACCGATGGGATCGAGAGTGCGATGGCGCAGGCGAAGGCGGCTGCCGGGGACAAGGACGTCCTGGTCCACGGTGCGTACACGGCACAGAAGGCGCTCGAGGCCGGCGTACTGGACGAGTTGCAGCTCGACCAGGTCCCGGTGCTGTTGGGCCGCGGGCGCCGGTTGTTCGACATCCTGCCGGCGCGGATCGAGCTGGATGTCGTCCGGGTCATCGACACCCCGCTCGCCACCCACCTCCGCTACCGCGTCCGCCACTGAGCGACTGTGCGGCCCGTCAGGTAAGCAGGGGCTGCAGGGCCGTGGTCAGTTCGGTCATCGCGGTGTCGACCTGCTTGTTGCCGTCGGCAAGGAACAGGTCGAAGGAGACCCTCTTCTCCGGGACCCGGGTGTGGCCCCGACCCCACTGTCGCCACCACACCCGGCCAGCGCCACCAGCAGCGCCGCGACGATCCCCCACGTCTTCATTTCACGATGGTGCCACCGCGGGAGTTCAGCGCTGGGGTGTCCAGTCGACGGTGCCGGCGAGCTCGGCGAAGTCGTAGATGAGGCGGGACCGCCGGGACGCCATCCAGGCGAGGCAGACCTTGTTGGCGGCGATGTCGTTCACGGGTACGGCGGCCACGTCGGGACGCTGGTAGAAGGCCGCCACCGACAGCGGGATGATCGAGACGCCGGCTCCGGCCGCGACGTGCTCCAGCTTCTCCTCGACACTGCGCATCTCTGGCACCGGCTTCGCTCTGCCGGTCCGCAGTTCCAGCGCGATGTCCCGCCACTCCGGTACGGCGTCCGGAGGCTGCAGCAGGTGTTCGTCGGCGAGATCGGCGATGTCGATCTCCGGTTTGCCGGCCAGCCGGTGATCGGACCGGAGCATCGCGACCCGCGGTTCCTCGAACAGCGGCCGGATGCTCAGCCCTTCCTGGTCGATCGGCAGCCGGACGACGCTGACGTCGACCCGGCCGTCGTGCAGCACCTCGACCTGGTCGACCCAGGTCGTCCGGATCAGCTCGACCTCGACGTCGGGATGGGCGGCGCCGAAGGCCCGGACCACCGGAGTCACCGTGATGCCGGGCATGAAGCCGACGGTGAAGCTCTTCGGCCCGCGTGCCGCTTGCACCGCGCGCCGCCGCATCGCCTCGGCCGAGGCGAGCAGGGGGCGAGCGTCGTCGAGCAACTGGCGACCGGCTGGGGTCAGCTCGGTGGAACGCTTGGTGCGGGCGAACAACTGGACCTTGAGCTCGTCCTCCAGTGCGCGAATCTGCCGGGACAGCACCGGCTGCGCGATGTGCAGGCGGTCGGCCGCCCGGCCGAAGTGCAGTTCCTCGGCGACCGCGACGAAGTACCTGAGCTTGCGGAGGTCGACATCCATAATACCTTCAGGGTATTACAGCCGCCCGAACAGGTCTTGGACCGGAGCGGTCGCCCGAACGCATCGTGGAGTGGAGATCCCAACCACGAAAGGCAGTTCCTCCATGACTCTGCAGGACCAGCGCGTCGTCGTCCTCGGCGGTACGTCGGGTATCGGACTGGCGACCGCCCAGCTCGCCGCCGGCCAGGGCGCCACCGTGATCGTTGCCTCCAGCAACCCCGAGTCGGTGAAGCGCGCACTCGAAACCCTGCCCGCGTCGGCGTCCGGCGAGGCGCTCGACCTGACCGACGCCGAGGCGGTCAACACCTTCTTCAACGACCTCGAGCCCTTCGACCATCTTGTCTTCACCGCTGGCGAGTCCCTGACGCTGCTCGAGGTCGCGTCGATGGATCTGGCCCGTGCCCGGCAGGCGTTCGAGGTCAGGTACTTCGGCGCCTTGGGTGCGGTCAGCGCTGCCGCGGCCAAGATCCGCCCGGGTGGTTCCGTCGTACTGACGACCGGCGCGGCGGCCGATCGTCCCGGGCCGGGCTGGTCGGTCGCGGCCAGCATCTGCGGCGCGGTGGACTCGTTGGTCCGAGCCCTTGCCGTGGAGCTCGCACCACTCCGCGTCAACGCCGTCAAGCCCGGCATGGTCCGCACTCCGCTGTGGTCCGACCTGTCGCCGGAGGTTCTCTACGAGCAGACAGCCAAGACCCTGCCGGTGGGCCGGGTGGGCGAGCCGTCCGACATCGCCGCCGCATATGTCTACCTGATGAACCAGGGCTTCGCGACCGGAACCATCGTCAGTGTCGATGGCGGGCACGTCCTGGTCTGAGCCTGGCAGAGTGGGGCTATGGCACGCGTTCTGGTGACTGGGTCGGCTGATGGGCTTGGGCGGATGGTGGCCGGTGAGTTGATCGGGCAGGGGCACGAGGTTGTCTTGCATGCCCGCAACAAGAGGCGCAGTGCGGATGCGCTGCGTGCGTTGCCCAAGGCCGCGGGTCTGCTCGTCGGCGATCTCTCGAGCATCGCCGAGACACAGGACGTGGCACGGCAGGCGAACGAGTCCGGGCGGTTCGAGGTGGTGGTCCACAACGCGGCCGTTGGCGACCAGGAGCGGCGGATCGAGACGGTCGACGGGCTCGAGCATGTGTTCGCGATCAACGCCTTGGCGCCGTACCTGCTGACCGCGTTGATCGAGCGGCCGACGCGGCTTGTCTACCTGAGCTCCGGCATGCACCAGAGCGGCGACGTCGTACTCGATGATCTCCAATGGGTACGGCGGCGGTGGAGTGGGTCGCGGGCGTATTCGGACTCGAAGCTGTACGTCGTGGCCCTCGCGTTCGCGGTCGCCCGACGATGGCCCGACGTACTGTCCAACGCCGTCGACCCGGGCTGGGTGCCGACGAAGATGGGCGGCCGGGGTGCGCCCGGTGATCTCAACCAGGCGCACCTCACCCAGGTCTGGCTGGCCACGGCTCCGACCACGCCCAGCGGCGGGTACTTCTACCATCTCCGCCCGCACGCGACCCACCCCGCGGCCTCGGACCCCGAGGTCCAGGACGCGTTCCTCAGGGTCTGCGGCTCGCTCACCGGGGTGCCGTTCCCGGCGTGATCACTCCTGTACGACGTACAGCGTGTTGCCATCCTGGTCGCGGAAAGTGAACATCGGCGGGACACCGGGCCAGCTGAGCAACTCGTCGGTGTCGACGCCTTCGGTCTGAAGGTGTTTGTGCGCCGCGGCGGCGTCGGCGGTGACGAGCCGTACGCCGGTGTCGACCGCCCCCTCGTTCGACGCCGGAGTAAGCGCGAGGTTGGTCGAAGCGCCGGGTGGGGCGACCACGATCCAGCGGCCGCCGATCTCCGGCAACGGCGAGTCCATCAACAGCTCCAAGCCGAGCGTCTCGGTGTAGAACGCAACCGCGCGGTCCTGATCGCGAACCGGTACGCCGATGGTCCGGATGTCAGTGAAGTGGCTCATCTCTACCTCCAGGTGTGGGGTGCTTTCACCAGGTGGTAGAGACCGCTCGCCCGATTTCGACATCGCCGACAAACAAAGATGCCCCGGACGCTGTCCGGGGCATCTTCGAGTGGATTACTTCGCGACGACGCGGAGGCTGAACTCGGCCTTGCCGTCGCCGGTGGAGCGGACGACGTAGCCGCCGGAGCGGAGGGCGGACAGGTCCTTGTCGGAGCTGAACCGCTTGCTCAGCGAGCCGGCCGCCTCGAAGTCGAGGTAGCCGATCGTCACCGCGCCCTTGGTGTCGGGCAGGGCCTGCTTGAAGTTCTCGGTGCCGCCGAGGTTGCCGCCCTTCAGCACCTGCTCGGCGTACGACTGGTTGGTGGCGATCACCAGCGAGTCGCCGTCCTTGGCCGTCTCGATCGGGATGTTGGCGTTCGACTTCTCCCGCAGCAGGGCGGTCAGCTTCTCCACCACCGGCTCGGCCTTGGCCGGGTCGGTCTCCATCCGGGCCGCGATCTTCGGACCGCTCTCGGTGTCCTTGTCGATGGCGACGGCCAGGTTCTTGCCCAGCAGGCTCTTGAGGTCGTCGGGCAGCTTGAGACCGGTCTCCTCGGTGAACTCCTCGGTCATCTCCTGGATGTTGCTGTTCGACGCCTTCTCGACCTGCTTCCACATCGTGTCGACCAGGTTCTCGCCGCCGGAGATCGCGATCGCACCGGCCGTGGTGTCGGGCAGCTGCCCGATCAGCTCGCCGGCGTCGGCTCCGTCGACCTTGACGCTCTGGTCACCGTGGGCGATGCCCTTCAGCTCGACGTACGACGAGTCGAACCGCAGCGCGGCCGCCATGGTCGCGTCCGAGATGCCGGCCAGCTGCTCCGACTGCACCTTGCCGGAGATCCCGGCGATGCCCTTCATGTCGGCCCAGACCGAGGCGAAGCCCTGCTCGCCGAGGGCGTCCATGTCGGCGCTGAACTTGGCGTTCTTCTCCAGCGGGTTGTCCTTGCTGGTGGCAACGGCCTGGTCGACGGTGGCCTGGTCGTCGGCGAGCAGCACGTACCCGTTGCTGAACGCGCGACCCGGCTTCTCCTTCTCGTTCGCCATCAGCTTGTCGAGGCCCTTGGCGGCGTCGTCCTCGTTCTTCACCTCGATGGCGACCACCACGGTCGGCTCGTCCTTGCCGTCGGCGGCCGGCAGTGCGGCCAGGCCGGCGCGCTCGCCGAGCCACGGCTTGACGTCCTTGTCGTAGTCCACATCGGCGAGGTCGTCACCGGCGTACTTCTTGATGCTCTCGAACAGCTTCTGCCGCAGGTCGTCGTTCTCGCCGGTCAGGCCGAGGCTGTCCTTCACCGACGGGAACTTCAGCAGGAACCGGATCGCGTTGACCTTCTGGCCGGCCGACGGGTTCAGGTCGACGCGGGCGTAGGCGACCGCGTTGCCCGGCAGCACCGCGGCCGGCTGCTTGCCGCCGTTGAGCTTGCCGTAGGCAAAGATGCCGCCGCCGGCGACGACCAGCACCATGGCCAGCGCCGCGATCAGCGGGATCACCTTGCCGCGCTTCTTCTTCGGCTCCGGCTGCCACTGGTGCTGCCCCGGACCGAACCCGGGCCCCTGCGGCGGCTGACCGCCGACGTGCATCTGCTCGTACGACGCCTGCCCACCAGGCTGGCCGTACTGCGGCTGCCCCGGCTGACCGGACTGTCCCGGCTGACCGTACGACGGAGCCCCCGGCTGAACCTGCTGCGGACCAGGCCTCTGCTGACCAGGCTGCCCGTAGCGCTGCGGGCCGGGCTGCTGCGGACCGGGCTGACCGTACTGCGGCTGCCCCTGGGGCGCCGGACCAGGACGACCCTGCTGCGGGTAGTCCGCTGACCCCTGCTGCGCCCACCCGCCCTGCTGGTTGCCCTGGGCATTCATCGGCGGACGCGGTGCGCCCTGCTGAGCGCCGTACTGATTCGGGTTGTTCTGCGGACCGCCGGCACCCGGATGGTACGGGTTGGGCGGGGTGTTCTGGTCGGACATATGCTCCCTCGCGTGGTCCCAGGTGGCCTCACCCACCGTGGGCCTAGACAGGCTAGTGCACCTGCGGCGAGGACTCTGACGCAGCAGGTTGCGATGTGGTTGCAACCGGCTCGGCGCGCCAGGTCGTGGCGGCGATGATCGCGGCCGCCAACGCCGCACCGACCAACCATGCCGCAGCAGGGGTCCACGTATGGAGCTCCAGCGGCGCCGCGACCAGATCGCCCGGCTTGGCCGCCTCCAAGCGCGGCTGGATCGGGTCGTGGCCGAGCAGCATGCCGACTCCCCAGGCGACCCCCGAGCCGAGTGACGCACCGAGCGCCACGATCCCGACCGACCACGGACCGTAGTTCCGCAGCCACCAGAACAGTGCACCACCGAGCACCAGCGCGGTGATGAACCCGATCGCGGTGAAGGTGCCGTCCGGGCCGAAGATCCGGGTCATCTGCTCCTCCCCCAGCGCGCCGCCGTTCTCGTCCACGGTGTACTGCGCCAGCGGCGAGAACTGCTGCCACGCCCACCCGGCCACTACACCGGCGACCAGGAACCCGATCGCGGTGACCGCGATCGCCTTCGCCCACGGCATCGCCGGCTCCGGCGGAGGCGGCGTACCGAACGGAACCCCGGCAGGCGGGGGCAGGTACGGCGAAGGCTGAGCAGACTGAGGTTGCGTCACCTCGACAGTGTGCCGCACCGATTCCACCAACCCCCAACTGGCCCCGAACGTGCCGCACACCCCCGGTGAACCGAGGGTGTGCGGGACGTTCAGTGCTACGACTCGACTACTACTCGCCGACCAACTGGGAGTAGTGCGTGGTGAGCGACACGTGGTTGACGCCGTTGAAGACGCCGGGGATCTTGCCGTACGACGTGATCGCCGTCGCGGCGCCGTTCGCCTTGCTCATGGCGTACAGGTACCCGGACTGGGTGTCGTTGTCCACACCGGCGACCAGGGAGCCACCGCGGGTGCCGCAGCCCTCGACGACCAGCGACTCGTAGGCGGCCCACCCGGAGGAGCGGATCAGCTTCAGCACCGGCTTGGCGCCGGCGGCAATCGGGATGCGGACGGTCCAGAGCGCACCGGCGTTCGTCGTCATCAGCAACGTGTCGTACGTCGCGGTCTCGCTGATCACGGTCATCGTCTTGAAGCCCTTGAAGCCGGGCAGCGGGCCGAGCGAACGGAAGCCGGTGCCGACCATCTGGTACCGGTACAGGCTGCCGTTGGTGTTCAGGCCGTACAGGTACGCGTGCCGGGGCTGCGCGACGCTGTAGTTGGACGTGGCGATCGACTTGAAGGTCGTCCAGCCCGGACCGATCTTCTTGAAGGTCGGCTTCGGGTCGCCCTCATCCGGCAGGTACGTCGTGTGCCGGTACAGGTTCGCGCCCTGCAGCAGCAGGCCGTAGTAGTAGTACTGGGTGCCCGTGGCGTTCACGGCGCCGTACCAGGTCGCGTTGGCCCGGGTGCCGACGTACGCGAAGGGCTCCCACGAGTAGCCCGCCGGCGGCTTGCCCGCGGTGGCGTCGATCTCCTGCATTGTGCCCGCGGCAGTCGGCACACCGATCCAGGCCTGGCACGCGGCGCTGACGGCCGTGGCCCGCACCGACTGCGGCTTGGCGACCTTGTCGGAGAAGTTCGGCTTCGGGTCGGCCTGACCGGTGGCGGCGGCCGGAACAGAAGCGGCCGACGCGGCGAGCAGCCCGACACCGGCCAGTGCAAGCGCAAAGCGCTGCAATTTCATAGGAGTTCCCCCTCCAGAAATGTCTCGAAGAGCTCGAGATCGCGCCGACTATAGCCGACCCCAGGGGCAACCGACGAACCAGTTGCGCCTGGCCCCGATCTCGCGCCTCGTCGATCAACTGGCCAGGCAGGAGGGACCCAGCAGCGCCTTCAGATCCGCCATCAGCGACGACGTCGGGGTGACCCGGAACCGGTCGCCGATCCGCATCACCGTCGTCTTCTGCCGGGCCTGCAACCGCAGCTGCACCTCGGTCATCCCCGGGTGCGACTGCAGCACGTCCCGCAGCTGCTCGACCAGTGGCGGCGTACACCGGTTCACCGGCATCGTGATCACCACCGGGCCGCTCGGGCCCTCGGTCAGGTCCGGCACGATCACCTCGGAACCGCTCAGCTCGAGCCGGTCCTCGCGCCGGCGGACCCGGCCCTTCATCAAGATGATCGCGTCGTTGGTCAGCAGGTGCGCGTGCAGCTGGTACGCCGAGGAGAACATCATCACCTCGATCGAACCTTCCAGGTCCTCGATGGTGACGATCGCGTAGATGTCGCCGCGCTTGTTCACCTTCCGCTGCACCGCGGTGACCAGGCCGCCGATCGTGACCTGGCTGCCGTCCGGCCGGTCCTCGTCGGCGAGCAGCTGACCGATCGTGCAGTCGCTGCCGTTGGTGAGCACGTGCTCGACCCCGAACAGCGGGTGGTCGGAGACGTACAGCCCCAGCATGTCCCGCTCGTGCGCGAGCTTGGTCGCCTTGTCCCACTCCTCGATCTCGGGAACGGTGACGGTGAGCCGGCTGTTGCCCTCGCCCTCGTCGGCCTCGTCGTCACCCATCGAGAACAGGTCGAACTGGCCGTGCGCCTCGTTCCGCTTCAGGTCGATGGCCTCGTCGACGGCCTGCTCGTGCACCGCGACGACCGCGCGCCGGGCGTGACTCATCGAGTCGAACGAACCGGCCTTGGCCAGCGACTCGATCACCCGCTTGTTGCAGACCGGCAGCGACACCTTGTCGATGAAGTCGACGAAGTCGGTGAACCGGCCCTTCTCCTCCCGGGCCGCGACGATCTCGGCCACCACGTTGACGCCGACGTTGCGGATCGCGGACAGGCCGAAGCGGATGTCGGTGCCGACCGGGGTGAAGTTCGAGTCCGACTCGTTCACGTCCGGCGGCAGCACCTTGATGCCCATCCGGCGGCACTCGTTCAGGTAGATGGCCATCTTGTCCTTGTCGTCCTTCACCGATGTCAGGACCGCGGCCATGTACTCCGCCGGGTAGTTCGCCTTCAGGTACGCCGTCCAGTACGAGACCAGCCCGTACGCCGCCGAGTGCGCCTTGTTGAACGCGTAGTCGGAGAACGGGACGAGCACGTCCCAGAGCGCCTTGATCGACTGGTCGGAGAAGCCGTTCGCCTTCATCCCCTCGGAGAAGCCGACGTACTCCGCGTCCAGCACCTCGCGCTTCTTCTTGCCCATCGCGCGGCGGAGCAGATCCGCCTTGCCGAGCGTGTACCCGGCGAGCTGCTGGGCGATCGCCATCACCTGCTCCTGGTAGACGATCAGACCGTAGGTCGTCCCCAGGATCGGTTCGAGCGCGACCGCGAGCTCGTCGTGCGGGTAGCTGATCTCCTGCTGCTTGTTCTTCCGCAGGGCGTAGTTGGTGTGGCTGTTCGCGCCCATCGGGCCGGGCCGGTAGAGCGCGCCGACGGCGGAGATGTCCTCGAAGTTGTCCGGCTTCATCAGCCGCAGCAGCGCCCGCATCGGGCCGCCGTCGAACTGGAACACGCCGAGGGTGTCCCCGCGGCCGAGCAGCTCGAAGGTCGGGCCGTCGTCGAGGCTCTTGGCCAGCTCGTCCAGGTCCAGCGAGATCCCGCGGCTGGCCTCGACGTTCTTGACCGCGTCGTCCATGATCGTCAGGTTGCGCAGGCCCAGGAAGTCCATCTTGACCAGGCCGAGCGTCTCGCAGCTCGGGTAGTCGAACTGGGTGATGACCTGGCCGTCCTGCTCCCGGCGCATGATCGGGATCAGCTCGATCAGCGGCTCGCTGGACATGATCACGCCGGCCGCGTGCACACCCCACTGGCGCTTCAGGTTCTCCAGGCCGCGGGCGGTGTCGACGATCTTGCGGACGTCCTGGTCGGACTCGTACAGCTGGCGGAACTCGCCGGCCTCGGAGTACCGCTTGTGCTGCGGGTCGAAGATGCCGGACAGCGGGACGTCCTTGCCCATCACCGACGGCGGCATCGCCTTGGTGATCCGGTCGCCCATCGCGAACGGGTAGTCCAGCACCCGGCCGGCGTCCTTGATCGCCTGCTTGGCCTTGATGGTGCCGTAGGTGACGATCATCGCGACCCGGTCGTCGCCGTACTTCTCGGTGACGTAGCGGATCACCTCGGGGCGCCGGCGGTCGTCGAAGTCGATGTCGAAGTCGGGCATCGACATACGTTCCGGGTTCAGGAACCGCTCGAAGATCAGGCCGTGCTGGAGCGGGTCCAGGTCGGTGATCCGCATCGCGTACGCACACATCGAACCGGCACCGGAACCACGGCCCGGGCCGACCCGGATGCCGTGCTCCTTGGCCCAGTTGATGAAGTCGGCGACGACCAGGAAGTAGCCCGCGTACCCCTTCGAGGTGATGACCTCGATCTCGTACTCGGCCTGCTTGCGAACCTGGTCCGGCACGCCCTCTGGGTACCGCTTGTGCAGACCGGTCTCGACCTCGGCGACGAACCAGGACTCCTCGTTGTGACCGTCCGGGCAGGGGAAGCGCGGCATGAACCGGCCCTCGCCCTCGGTGAAGGAGACGTCGCACTGCTCGGCGATCAGCAGCGTGTTGTCACAGGCCTCCGGCAGCTCCCGCCACACCTCGCGCATCTCGGCCGCGGTCTTGACGTAGAACTCGTTCGCGTCGAACTTGAACCGGTTCGGGTCGGACAGGGTCGAGCCGGACTGGACACACAGCAGCGCGGCGTGCGCGGTGGCGTCCTCGGGCTTGGTGTAGTGCAGGTCGTTGGTGGCGACCAGCGGCAGGCCGAGCTCGCGGGCCAGCTTGAGCAGGTCCTTCTGGACGTCCCGCTCGATGCCGAGACCGTGGTCCATCAGCTCGCAGTAGAAGTTCTCCTTGCCGAAGATGTCGCGGAACTCCGCGGCCGCCTCGACGGCCTCCTTGTACTGCCCGAGCCGGAGCCGGGTCTGCACCTCGCCGGACGGGCAGCCGGTGGTCGCGATCAGGCCCTGGCCGTAGGTGTTCAGCAGCTCGCGGTCCATCCGGGGCTTGAAGTAGTAGCCCTCGAGGCTGGCCAGCGAGCTCATCTTGAACAGGTTGTGCATACCGGAGGTGTTCTTCGCCAGCAGCGTCATGTGCGTGTAGGCGCCGCTACCGGACACGTCGTCGCGGCCCGAGTTCGCGTCGCCCCACTTGACCCGCTTCCGCTCGCTGCGGTGGGTGTGCGGGGTCAGGTACGCCTCCACGCCGATGATCGGCTTGACGTCGTACTTCTTCGCCGTCCGCCAGAACTCGTAGGCGCCGAACACGTAGCCGTGGTCGGTGGTGGCGATCGCCGGCATGCCCATTTCCTGGGCGGTTTTGAACAACTCGTCGATCCGCGCGGCGCCGTCCAGCATGGAGTACTCGGTGTGCACGTGTAGATGCACGAAACTGTCGCTGGACGCCATGTCTGCGCAGACCTCCCAGGGCGTGAGTGAGGATGACTGCAGCAGCCTAGTTGGGCCCGCCGACAGTTCTTCACCGGCTCACCGGGATCGGTCCCCGCTGCCCGATATCCGGGCGTGGACCACACCAGCTCCGACCAGTGTGCCGTGGCCCGCGGCAGGCGTGGGGGGAGCGCTGCCGCGGGCCCGGCTCCATCCTTCCCGGCCGGAGGGAACGGTAAGGATGGAGCGGCCGACCTGGCGTCGAGCAGGGGTCTCAAGGACGCCAGGTCAGCCGGTTCAGGAGGCCGCCGCCGCGACCATCAGGTGGACCGCGCCGTGGTGCTCCAGATCTCGTCGCATCATCCGGAGACCGCCGTCGGTCAGGTGCTGCTCGGTCGGCACCACCACGGCCCACACGTCGTTGTCGCTGCGGACCTCGTCCAGCAGCGCCTCGAACGCGGCCGGCGCGGTGCGGGGGTGCTCGAGGTAGACCGTGCCGAGGGCGAAGCCTTCGGCCAGCGCGAAGGCGGCCAGGCTCACCTTCGCCGCAGCGATCTCGTCGGCCGTCATCAGGACACGAGCACGGATGTAGCCGAGAGCGAGGGGTCGCGTACAGGTGTTCATCAGCAGAGGGTCCAGACTGCGCTGTTCGGGGGAACCTTCTCGCCGGCCTCGGGGTCGCTGGCGAGCAGCAGGGTGCCGTCGACCGGGTTGCAGACCGGTTGGGACGTGCAGTTCACGACACAGGCGAAGCCGTCGCCTCGGGTGAAGGCCAGTACGCCGGGCTCCGTCGGCAGCCAACGGAGTTCGCCGGAGCCGAGGGCCGGGATCCGGTGCCGCAGCGAGAGGGCCTCGCGGTAGAGGTGCAGCATCGAGTCGCCACTGCCGAGCAGCGAGTCCGCCGCGTGGTCCGCGAACCAGTCCGGCTGCGGTAGCCACGTCGTACCCGAACCGCCGTCCGGTGAGAAACCGAAGGAGTCGTGCTCGGCTCGCCACGGCAGCGGCACCCGGCAGCCGTCCCGGCCGCGCCGGACGCCGTTGGTGCGGTGATACATCGGGTCGGCCAGCACGTGCTCCGGCAGGTCGGTGACCTCCGGCAGACCCAGCTCCTCACCTTGATAGAGGTACGCCGATCCCGGCAGCGCCAGCATCAGCAGAGCCGCCGCCCGGGCCCGGGCCAGGCCGAGCTCGAGATCGCCGGGTCCGGCGCCTGGTGCACCTCCGGCATACCGGGTGACGGACCGTGGCATGTCGTGGTTGTTCAGCACCCAGGCGACGGAAGATCCGGACCCGGCGATCGTCTCGAGGCCCCGGTCGATCACGTCGTACAGCGACCGGTCGTCCCACTCGGCGCGGAGGAACTCGAAGAAGAAGGTCTGGTGCAGCTCGTCCGGGCGCTGGTAGTGGGCCAGCTGCTCGGTGTCGAGCAGGCCGACCTCGCCGACCAGGACGCGCTCCCGCCCGCTCCGCCGCGTGTACTCCTCCGCGATCGCCCGCCAGCTGCGCCAGACATCGTGCACCTCCGGTTGGTTCCAGGCATGCGGGTTGACCGGGTCGCCGGTCAGCTCGTCGTGGTCGGCGTGGTCGTGGTCGGGCAGGCCCTCGGCCTTGTGCAGCCCGTGCGCGACGTCGATCCGCAGCCCGTCCACGCCGCGGTCGAACCAGAAGCGCAGTACCTCCTCGAAGGCCGCTTCGACGTCCGGGTGCCGCCAGTTGAAGTCGGGCTGCTCGGCCGCGAACGTATGCAGGTACCACTGGCCGTCCGGCACCCGCTGCCACGCGGACCCACCGAAGATCGACCGCCAGTTGTTCGGCGGCTCGTCACCGTCACCATCCGCGAAATGAAAACGGGCCCGCTCCGGACTGCCCGGGCCGGCCGCGAGCGCCTCGAGGAACCACGGGTGTTCGATCGAGCAGTGATTCGGTACGACGTCGACGATCACCCTCAGGTCGAGCCGGTGAGCGTCCCGAAGCAGCCTGTCGAACGACTCCAGCGTCCCGTACTCCGGATGGACGCCGCGATAGTCGGAGACGTCGTACCCGTGGTCGTGCTGGGGTGAGGGGTAGAACGGGTTGAGCCAGAGGCCGTCGACACCGAGGCTGCGCAGGTACGGGAGCCGCCCGCGGACACCGTCGAGGTCGCCGATGCCGTCACCGTCCGAGTCCGCGAAGCTACGGATGTAGACCTGGTAGATGACCGCGCTCTGCCACCAGTCGCGCGCGCCGGCCCGGAGGGGTAGGCAACTCGTCTCAGGCATCGGAAGGACCTCAGCAACGTGTGGAGGGAACAACGTTGTCAGCAAGGATCCCGATGAGAGCGCGCACATACATCGGTACACCTACGGATCTGGGTACGTAGGTGTCTTTACCGCTCTGGGTGCTCCGCGACCCAGCGGGCGACCTGAGTGCGGGACGAGAAGGCGAGCTTGCTGAGGATGTGCTCGACGTGGGTCTCCGCGGTGCGCTGGGAGATGACGAGCCGGGCCGCGATCTCCCGGTTGCTCAGGCCCTCGCCGATCAGGACCGCGATCTCGTGCTCACGCCGCGTCAGCCGGCCCGCCATCCCCGGCTTCGCCACCCGGGCGCGCCCGGTCTCCTCCCCCAGCGCGAGCGAGACCGCCTGTTCGAACGAGTACGCCGCTCCCACCTGGAACGCCTCGTCGAACGCCGCGTCGCCGATCGCGGCCCGGATCCGCTGCTCGGTCATGTCGTCGAACTGGCTGTACGGCGTCGTCTCGTCGACATGTGCTCCACTCGACCGCCAGACCGCCCGTGACGCGCCCATCAACCGGGCGGCCTGGTCGGTGGGCGCGCCCGATCCGGCACACCAGGACAGCGCCTGGACACAGAACCCGATCCCGGTCCGGTCGTTCAACGGCTGCCACAGCCGGATCGCCTCCCGGAACGAGTTGGTCGCCTCGCCGTACTGTTCGTGGTCCCGCCACTGGACGATGCCGACACTCCACAGCGCATAGGCCTTCGACGAGGCCGCACCGCGGGAATCGGCCAGCTCGTAGGCCAGCCGGCTGAACCCTTCCACCCGCGGATCGCCGACGAAGAACGTTGCCGCCGACAACAGGATGAGCATGTCGAACTCACCGAGTTTGTCCCCCACCGCGCGGAACCCGGCCAGCCCTTCCTCGAGCCGCCCGATCGCAGCGGCCAGATCGCCCTGGTAGATCAGGGCATGACCGGCGACCTCCGCGATCCGGGCCCGCAGCCGATCGTCGTCGTACCGCTCGGCGAGCTCCTCGCATTCGGCCAGCAGCCGGCCGAGTTGCTCCACCTCGCCGAGGAACATGGCCAGGTAGCTGCCTGCCCAGAGTCCGAGCGCCCGAGCAGGCGTAGGCTCCGGCGCGGCCTCGATCGCCCGGGTGAGATAGCGGTGACCCTCGCGGAGGAAGCCGGCGAACCAGAAGTTCCAGATCGGTGCGGCGATCTCCACCGCGGCCGGACCCTCACCCGGCTCGGACAGGCAGAAGTCGAGCGCGACCCGCAGATTGTCGTGTTCGCGCCGCATCCGGATGTACCAGTCCGCCTGGCGCGGACCGAAGCTGTCCTCGGCCCACTCCGCGGCCAGGTTCCGGCAGTAGTCGCGATGGCGGAGCCGGAACTCGCGGGTCCGGCCGGCCTCGGCCAGCCGCATCGCGCCGTACTGGCTGATCGTGGTGAGCATGTCGTACCAGGCGACCGAGTGGTCGGTGGCGATCGTGCGGGTGATGATCGACTTGTTCACCAGGCCGGCGACGAGGTCGAGCACCTCGTCGCGCTCGATGCCGTCACCGGAACAGACCTCCTCCGCGCCCTCGAGGTCGAAGCCGCCGGAGAACACCGACAACCGTTCCCACAGCAGCTGTTCCGCCGGGGAACACAGGTCATAGCTCCAGGTCACGGCCGCGTCGAGCGCCTGCTGCCGGGCCGGTCCGGCCTGCCGCCCGGTCGCCAGCAGCCGGAACCTGTCCTCGAGCCGGTCGAGGATCTGCGCCAGCGACAGCGTCCGCATCCAGACGGCGGCGAGTTCGAGCGCCAGCGGTACGCCGTCCAGCTGCCGGCACACCTCGATCACCTGCGCCCGGTTCCGCTCGTCGATCTCGAATTCGGGCAGCACGGCCCGGACCCGGTCGGTGAAGAGCACCAACGACTCGTATTGATCGGCGTCGGCGGCCAGAGTTTCCGCCGGTGGCGTTGACAACGGCGGAACCGCGAGGACCTGCTCACCTTCCACACCCAGCACGTGCCGGCTGGTCGCCAGGATCCGGAGCTGGGGCGCCGCAGCGAGCAGTTTGCTCGCCAGTACGGCGCATGCCTCGGCAAGCTGCTCGCAGTTGTCCATCACCAGCAGCAGGTGCTTGTCCTCGAGGTACTCGGCCAGGTCGGCGGTCGGGTTGGCAGACACCTGGCTCAGCTCGAGTGCGCCCGCCAGAGTGTGCCCGAGCAACGCCGGATCGCGCAGTGCGGCCAGTTCTACGAACCACACGCCGTCGGAGAACGTACGTCGTACCTCTGCGGCCATCCGCAACGCCAGACGCGTCTTGCCGACTCCCCCGGCACCGGTCAGGGTCAGCAGACGGCTGCTCGACAGCAGCCGCCTCGTGTGCGCGAGCTCACGACGACGCCCCACGAAACTCGTCAGCTCGGCCGGAAGCCGCCCACGAGCTGTCGCGACTGGCTTCGACTCCGCCATGCCTCAGCGTAGGACGGATCTGCGCTGTTGAGACCGGCTGAGGGCGCACACTGAGGGAATGGTGCGGGTAGCGCTGATCCTGGTGTCGGTGGTCCTCCTGCTGCTGGCCGTGCTATGGGGCTACCAGCGGCAGCTGATCTATCTGCCCGACACGACCGCAGTGGCCGGCACTGTGGGCGTCAAGGACGTCGTACTGGAGACAAGTGACGGCGTGAAGCTAGGTGCGTGGCTGTTGCCGCCTCGGAAGCCGGACCGGCGCATCGCCGTACTGGTCGCCAACGGCAACGGTGGCAACCGGGCCGGACGGGTTCCACTCGCGCAAGCGCTCGCCGCTGAGGGCCTGACCGTGTTGCTGTTCGACTACCGCGGGTACGGCGGCAACGAGGGCAGTCCGAGTGAGCGAGGGCTCGCGCGGGACGTGCGTGCCGCACAGCAGTACCTGGTCGAGTACGGCGTACCGCCTGAGCGGACTGTCTACTTCGGTGAGAGCCTCGGGGCCGCGGTGGTGACCGAGCTGGCGACCTCAGCGGCGCCCGGTGGACTCGTACTGCGGTCGCCGTTCGTCGACCTGGCGTCGGTCGGGCAGGCCCACTACCCGTTCCTGCCGGTCCGGCTACTACTGCGCGACAAGTTCCCGCTGGCCGAGCAGTTGGCCGGCGTGAAGGCACCGGTCGCTGTGGTCTACGGCAGCGCGGATTCCGTCGTACCGCCGGAGCAGAGCCGCGAGGTGGCTGCGGCGGCGCCGACGTTGAAGGATCTCGTGGAGATCCCGGGAGCCGACCACAACGATGCCGCGTTGGTGCACGGGCCGGAGGTGATCGCGGCCGTCGTCAGGCTGGTCGATCAGCTCTAGACAAGCTCGCGGTGGTCTCCGTCGATGAGGAGGGCCTGACCGTCGCGCATCGGCAAATACGGTACGCCGGTCCGGTCGTAGAGCTCCGCCACTTGGGCCAGCAGTTCCGTCTCGGGATGACCCGGTGAGTCGAGGTGCGGGACGATCGCGTGGTCGAGGAGGCCGAGGCCGTCCCAGATGAGCTCGCCGTCGACCGCTTGGGCATCGTCACACAGTTCGAGACCGCGCAGGCTGGGTGCGAGGACACACGGTCCGGCGCTGTAACCGGCGTACACGATCTGCTCGTCGCGGATCAGCTCCGGCAGGATCTGGTCGGCTCCGCTCCGTGCGAGTGCTGCTCGAAGCACGAACACGTTCCCGCCGCGCACCCAGACCCCGTCGTATGACGTGAGGCGTGCCAGCAGATCAGTGGAGTCGCGGAGGTCGAGCTCCTCCGGTTGGAGGCCCAGCTCGCTGAGCCAGGTGATCTCGTCGGCGACTTTCTCCCGTCGTACGGCGGGATCCTCGGTGTCGATCGAGTTGCAGATGACGGCGACCCGCGCAGCCGGCGGCAGGATTGCGACCATCCGCTCGGGGTGGTTGCCGAGCCGGAACGACGAGAGGTAGAGCTTCACTGGCTGTCGACCAGCCGATCGAGCGCGTGGTCGAGGTCGGCCGGGTACTCCGAGGTGAACTCGACGTACTCCCCCGAGCCCGGGTGGTCGAAGCCGAGCCGCATCGCGTGCAGCCACTGCCGGCTGAGCTGCAGACGCTCGGCGAGCACCGGGTCGGCGCCGTAGGTGAGATCGCCGCAGCACGGGTGGCCGATCGCGGCCATGTGGACGCGGATCTGGTGGGTGCGGCCGGTCTCCAGGGTGATCTCGAGCAGGGTCGCGTACCGGAACGCCTCGAGCGTCTCGTAGTGGGTGACGCTCGGCTTGCCGCCCGCGACGACGCCGAACTTGTAGTCGTGGTGCGGGTGACGGTCGATCGGCGCGTCCACGGTCCCGGTGAACGGGTCGGGGTGGCCCTGGACGAGCGCGTGGTAGATCTTCTTGACCGTGCGCTCCTTGAAGGCGCGCTTCAGCACGGTGTACGCGTACTCCGTCTTCGCGACGACCATCAGTCCGGAGGTGCCGACGTCGAGCCGGTGCACGATGCCTTTACGTTCGGCGGCTCCGCTGGTGGAGATGTTGAAGCCGGCGCCGGCCAGGTGACCGATGACGGTCGGGCCGGTCCATCCCGGTGAGGGGTGCGCGGCCACGCCGACCGGCTTGTCGACCACGATGATCTCGTCGTCGTCGTACACGATCCGGAGGTTCTCGACGGTCTCCGGTACGACGGTGACCTCGGCGGGCGGTGGTGGCAACTCGACGTCCAGCAGCACGCCGGCGGAGACGCGGGCCGACTTCGCGGCTGGGGCGCCGTCGACCTGGACCAGGCCGGACTCGATCATCTCGGCGGCCTTGGTCCGGGACACGCCGAACAGGCGGGACAACGCCGCGTCCAGCCGCTCGCCGGCCAGGCCGTCCGGGACCATCACGGTCCGCGAGTCGCCAGTCACTTCTTGACTTCCTTCGTCCCGTCCAGCCGGACCCCGCGCAGGGTCTGGATCACCAGCAGCGCGGCCGCGGACGTGACGGCCATGTCGGCGACGTTGAAGATCGCCCAGTGCGGCGTCTGCAGGAAGTCGACCACGTGGCCGTGGAAGGGCGACGGCTCGCGGAAGATCCGGTCGATGATGTTGCCGACCGCACCGCCGAACAGGAACCCGAAGGCAACCGCCCAGCCGACCGACCCGAGCCGCCGGGACAGGTAGATCACCCCGAGCGCGACGATGATCTGGATCGCGCTGATGTACGGCGTGTAGCCGGACCCGAGGCTGAACGCGGCCCCGGAGTTCCGGATCAGGTTGAACTTCAGGAAGCTCCCGATCACGTTGACCGGCTCACCCGGCGTCAGATGCTCCAACGCCAACGCCTTCGTCAGCTGATCCAGGAACAGAATCAGCAACCCGACGGCCCCGAACAACACCATCAACTTCCACGACGGCCGCCGGGCCGGCGTGCTCTCACCCTCTGTCGGTACGGCGTCACCTTCAGCGGACTCTGGAGACGACGGAGAACCGGCCGACGGGGAGTCGGCCGGTTCCGTTGGCTCTGGGGGTGTGGCCCCTGCCTGATGGGACGTGTCGGGGTCGCTCAGCGGCGTTCTTCGCGTTCTTTGCATGACACGCACAGTGTCGCACGCGGGAACGCCTGCAACCGACCCTTCCCGATCGCGTTGCCACAGCTCTCACAGACGCCGTACGTACCGTCCTCGATCCGGGACAGCGCCCGCTCGATCTGGTCCAGCATGTCCCGGGCGTTGTTCGCCAGCGACATCTCGTGGTCCCGCTCCAGCGTGGTGGAACCGACGTCGGCCTGGTCGTTGCCGGCCCCGTCACCGCCGTCGCGGAGCAGCCCGACGATCTCCTGCTGGGCGTCGTGGATCTCCTTGTTCAGGTGCACCACGTCCGCCTCGAGCTCACCGCGGAGCTCGGCCAGCTCGGCCGCCGTCCACGGGGTCTCGCCGGACTTCACCGTGAGGGTCTCCGCCTTGTGTGCTGCGGACTTCGCCGGCGCCGTCGCCGGTGTCCTGTTCTCGTTCGTCTTCATGGCCACCCTCTTCGTCGGAGCTTTCTTGGCAGGGGTCTTCTTGGCCGGAGCCTTCTTCGCCGCGGTCGTGCCGGTGGATTTCTTGGTCACCGACTTCTTCGCGGAAGTCTTCTTCGCCGGCGCGGAGGTCTTCTTCACCGGTGCTTTGCGGGCCGTGGTCTTCTTGGCCGGCTCAGCGGATTTCGCGGCGCTCTTCTTGGCCGCGGCAGTGCGTTGGGGGGCGGTCTTCTTGGGAGCCGATGTAGCCATGGTCAGCTACCCCCTGCCTTCGTCGGAGACTGAAGCGGACTGGTCGCAAGACACTAGGCCACGTGCCCACCACGTGCCAGTCCGACGCGCAGACCGTGGACATACGGTAGTCGAGTCTTCAAGCCCGCTCGATGTTCCGCGCGTCACAGGCCCATTTCGGCACCCTTTTACGGATTAGCCGAGCAACTGTTCGAACCTCGGCCTCAACACTGTCTCCTCCCCCTCCACCGCAACCAGTTTGTCCCGACTGGTCGCGCCCCGCACCAACGTCACCGCGGAGCGTCGTACGCCGAACGCCGCCGCGACAGCCTCGAGAACAGCCTTCGTCGCCTGCCCCTCGACCGCGCGGGCCGTCACGGACACCACCAAGGCCGGGCCGGACGGACCGTCGTACCGGCCGCCGACCGCGGTCCGGGAGGCCCCCGGTTTGACCCGCAGCAGAATTCTCATCGCTGAATTCTCGCCTGACCACCGATTATCGGTCCCACCCCGGCCCGATTCGCGGCGATCCGCGTTTTCAGTGAGTTGATGGTGCGCCACCGAACCCGCGCTGTCCAGATCCAATCTCAACCCTTTGCGGCCAGGCGCAGGCCGAGACCGATGAAGAGGGGCCCGGTGGCCACGTCGATCCGGCGGCGCGCGGCCCGTCGCCGCCGCAGCCAGGCACCGATCCGACCGGCCAGTACGCCGACGGTCCCGTCGACCAGGAACTCCAGCCCGATCGTGATCGCACCGAGCACCGAAAACTGCAGCCACACCGGACCTGCCGCCGGATCTACGAACTGCGGCAGGAACGCGATCGTGAAGGTGACCATCTTCGGGTTGAGCAGATTCGTCAGCAGGCCGTTGAGATAGGCCTGGCGTCCCGGCATCCCACCGGCGGCCGGCGCCTCCGCCGGTGGGTCGTTCCGCCGGCGGATGAGTTGGACGCCGAGATAGATCAGGTACGCCGCTCCCACGACGCGCACCACGACGAATGCGGCCGGAACTGCCGCGAACAGCGCGACCAGTCCCGCGGCCGCCACCACGATGTGCACGGCTTCGCTGGTGGCGACCCCGGCGGTGGCGAGCAACCCGGCCCGCGGACCGCCCCGCATGCCGCAGCCCAGGACGAACAGCATGTCCGGCCCGGGCGTGATCATGGCGATGAGCGTGGTGATGGTGAACAAGAGCAGCACCCGCCAACGCTCACACAATGCATAAGTCTGCAGCCACTCTCCAGAAGCTCACCGTAAGATCAGCTAGTGCTTGATCTGCGCCGCCTCCAGCTCCTCCGGGACGTTGCCGCCACCGGGACCATCGCCGCGGCCGCGCAGCGGGCCGGATGTACGGCGGCCGCGGCCTCGCAGCAACTGGCGACGCTGGAGCGTGAGCTCGGGATCGCGGTGCTGGAACGCTCCGCCCGCAGCGTCCGGCTCACCGAGGCCGGCCGAGTGCTGGTCGAGCACGCGGATCGACTGTTCGCCGATCTCACCGAGGCCGAACGAGCGGTCCAGGAGGTCGCGGGTCTTCGCGGTGGCCGGCTGCGGGTGGCCGCGTTCGCGACCGCCGGCGTGAGTTTCGTCGTACCGGCGATGGCGCGGTTCCGGCGACGGCATCCTCAGGTTCGGCTGTCGCTCGTGGAGATGGACCCCGACGAAGCCCTGCCCGCGGTCCGGGCGGGTGGCGTGGACATGGCGGTCACCTTCGAGTACGCGCCACTGACCAGACCCGACCTGCGCGGCCTCAGCCAACTCCCCCTGTACGGCGATCCGCTGCTGCTCGCGATCCCGCGGCAACGAAACGCGCCGGCACCGGCCCGGGTCCGGCTGGCCGACTACGCCGGCTCCGACTGGATCGCGGCCCGCGCTCCGACCGGACTCCACGCGGTCACCGAGGAGGCTTGCCGGTCCGCCGGATTCCAGCCACGGATCAGCGCCCGGGTGCACAGCTACTCACTCGCGCTGGCGATGGTCGCCGGCGGGTTCGGCGTCACCATCGTGCCGCGGCTCGCCGCCGAGCCGCACCGTGACGTCGTACTCGCGCCGATCGGGCGACCCTCCGGCCTGGTTCGGCAGATCTACGCCACGACCCGGGCCGTCGATCGGTCGCCGGCCATCGCGCAGTTGTCCCGCTGTCTGACCGAGGTCCTCACCGAACCCGGGTCGCCGGTTAACGATTCGTAGTTGCCAGGCCGGGAGTCGTACACTGACAACCGCGATCCGCAAGGCATTGATGGGGCCATCACCCCGGAGCCGCCGGAAGAACGGTCCACCAGGACTCACTAGAACCGGCAGCGACGCATAAGGAAGTGGGTGGCTCTGCCCCGAGCCGCCAAGGAGGGTGGTACCGCGCGGCGGTCCGGCGACAACGCCGGCGCTTCGTCCCTCGTCCAGCACGCAACAGGCTCGACGAAGGACGACTGAGATGGCAACAACTCCGTGGCGGCAGGTCCCGGCGCAGGTGGACTTCCCCGCGCTCGAGCGGGAGGTGCTCGTCCACTGGGACCAGCACGACACCTTCGCCAAGAGCCTCGACCAATCCGCCGGCGGTCAGCCGTGGACCTTCTTCGAGGGCCCGCCGACCGCGAACGGGATGCCCGGCACCCACCACATCGAGGCGCGCGTCTTCAAGGACGTCTTCCCGCGCTACCGGACGATGAAGGGCTTCTGGGTCGAGCGCAAGGCCGGCTGGGACTGCCACGGCCTGCCGGTCGAGGTCGCGGTCGAGAAGGAACTCGGTTTCAACGGCAAGAACGACATCGAGGCGTACGGCATCGCCGAGTTCAACGCCAAGTGCCGCGAGTCGGTGCTGCGGCACGTGGACGCGTTCAACGAGCTGACCGTCCGGATGGGCTACTGGGTCGACCTGGAGCACCCGTACCGGACGATGGACCCGGAGTACGTGCAGTCCGTCTGGTGGTCACTCAAGCAGATCCACGACAAGGGTCTCCTGGTCGAGGACTACCGCATCACGCCGTACTGCCCCCGCTGTGGCACCGGTCTGTCCGACCACGAGCTCGCGCAGGGCTACGAGACCGTCATCGACCCGTCGGTGTACGTCCGGTTGCCGCTGACCTCCGGTCCGCTGGCAGGCAAGGCCTCGCTGCTGGTCTGGACGACGACGCCGTGGACCCTCGTTTCCAACACCGCGGTCGCAGTGCACCCGGATGTGCAGTACGTCGTCGCCACCGACGGCGTCGAGTCGCTGGTGGTCGCGGAGCCGTTGCTGAGCACGCTGGGCGAGGGCTGGACGGTCACCGGTCAGTACGGCGGCCGCGAGATGGAGCGGTGGACGTACCAGCGGCCGTTCGAGCTGGTCGAGTTCCCCGAGCCGGCGCACTACGTCGTACTGGCTGACTACGTCACCACCGAGGACGGCACCGGTCTGGTGCACCAGTCCCCCGCGTTCGGTGCGGACGACCTCGCGGTGTGCCGTGCGTACGGCCTGCCGGTGGTGAACCCGGTCGAGGCGGACGGTCACTTCCAGGCCGACGTACCGCTGGTCGGCGGGCAGTTCTTCAAGAAGGCCGACGAGGACCTCGTGAAGGACCTGCAGGAGCGCGGCGTGCTCTTCCGGCACGTCCCGTACGAGCACCCGTACCCGCACTGCTGGCGCTGCCACACCCCGGTCATGTACTACGCCCTCCCCTCTTGGTACATCCGCACCACGCAGGTGAAGGACGCGCTGCTCCGCGAGAACGAGAAGACCAACTGGTATCCGGACTCGGTCAAGTGGGGCCGGTACGGCGACTGGCTGCGGAACAACATCGACTGGGCCGTCTCGCGGTCCCGCTACTGGGGTACGCCGCTGCCGATCTGGCGGTGCGAGGACGACCACCAGGTGTGCGTCGGCTCGCTGGCCGAGCTCGGTGAGCTGGCCGGCCGGGACCTGAACGACACTGACCCTCACCGGCCCTACGTCGACGACATCACCTTCGACTGCCCGACCTGCGGCAACGAGGCCCGGCGCGTGCCCGAGGTGATCGACGCCTGGTACGACTCGGGTGCGATGCCGTTCGCCCAGTGGGGCTACCCGTGGGCCGAAGGGTCGAAGGAGAAGTTCGAGCAGACCTACCCGGCCGACTTCATTTCCGAGGCGATCGACCAGACCCGCGGCTGGTTCTACACGCTGATGGCGGTCGGCACGCTGGTCTTCGACGAATCGTCGTACCGCAACGTCGTCTGCCTCGGGCACATCATGGCCGAGGACGGCCGGAAGATGTCCAAGCACCTGGGCAACATCCTCGAGCCGATCCCGCTGATGGACGACCACAGCGCGGACGCGGTGCGCTGGTTCATGGCCGCCTCCGGGTCGCCGTGGAAGGCCCGCGGTATCGGGCCGAACGTGCTGAACGAGATCGTCCGGAAGGTGCTGCTCACCTACTGGAACACGGTCGCCTTCCACGCCCTGTACGCCCGGCTGGCCGACTGGTCGCCGACTGCCGACGTACCGCCGGTGGCCGAGCGCTCGGTGCTGGACCGATGGCTGGTCAGCGAGACGCACCGGCTGGTCCGGGACACCGACGAGGCCTACGCGGACTTCGACACGCAGCGACTCGGGTCGCTGATCAACTCGTTCGTCGACGTACTGTCCAACTGGTACGTACGGCGTTCGCGTCGCCGCTTCTGGGCCGGTGAGCCCGGGGCGCTCGCCACGCTGCACGAGACGCTCGACGTACTCACCCGGGTGATGGCGCCGCTGACGCCGTTCGTGACCGAGCGGGTCTGGCAGGACGTGTTCCGCCCGGTCGACCCGAGCCTGCCGGAGTCGGTGCACCTGACGAGCTTCCCGGCGTACGACGAGACGCTCATCGACGACGTACTCGCACAGCACGTGTCGATGGCGAAGCGGGTCGTCGAGCTCGGCCGATCGGCGCGAGCGGAGGCGAAGGTGCGGACGCGCCAGCCGCTGTCCCGCGCCCTGGTCGGGTCGGCCGCGATCGCGGACCTGTCCGCCGAACTGCTGCAGGAGATCGCCGACGAGCTGAACGTGGGCTCGGTCGAGCCGCTCTCCTCGGCCGGCGCCGACCTGGTCGAGTTCTCTGCCAAGGGCAACTTCCGCGAACTCGGCAAGCGGTTCGCCAAGCAGACCCCGGTGGTCGCGGCCGCGATCGCCGCCGCCGACGCCGCCGCCCTGGCCGCCGCCCTGAAGGAGTCCGGTACGGCGACAATCGTGGTCGACGGTGAGAACGTCGAGGTCGGCGAGTCCGACGTCCTGCTGTCGGAGCGGCCGCGTGAAGGCTGGTCCGTGGTGAACGAGCAGGGCGAGACCGTTGCCCTCGACCTCGAAGTCACCCCGGAGCTCCGGCAGGCCGGCCTGGCCCGCGAGGTGGTCCGGACGTTGCAGGAGGCCCGGAAGAACGCGGGTCTCGAGGTGTCGGACCGGATCAGGGTCTGGCTGACCTCGACCGACACCGACCTGACCGATGCCCTCGGCAAGCACGCCGACGAGATCGCCCGCGAGGTGCTCGCCGTCGAGCTCAGCCAGTCGGCCCCGTCCGAGTCCGCGGACGTTGCCACCGGCACCGAAGAGGACCTGCAGCTCACCTACTGGCTGACCAAGGCCTAGTTCAGCGAGGTGGACGCGCCGCCCTGGCCCGCAAGGCCGGGGCGGCGCCCAACAGATTGATCACGTCGACCAGCAGGAGCTAGCCGCGCTTCTCCAGGTCGGCGACCGTCTTCGACGCGGCCTGCTGCGTGACACCGAGCAGCTCGGCGAGTGTGCTGATCGTCACCGGCCCGCCGACCAGATGCTGGTACACCCACACCGTCCGCGAACCGCGTGTCGGTGAACCCGTCGGCGGCGAGCCGCGACCGGGAGTCCCGAGACGAAGCCGGCCGGAGGCTGAGCTGCAGCTACCCGGGAGCCAGGCCATGAAGTGGCAGCTGCGGACTGCCGGGCGGAGTGGGTCGGCGATACGGCGACCCGGCACCGGGTGTGGGAGTTGTACCGGGATGCCCCGGCCCCACTCGGCTTCGACTTCTGGAGTGTGTTCCCCGATGGTCCGGCCCCCGGTCGCGGGGCCTCCCGGCCTGGACTGAGGAGCGCAGGGAGCGAAGCGACCGGAGTGACGAGGGAAGGCCGGGAGTCACAGCCCCGCGACCCCCGCGCCGGAGGCGCGGCATTCAACAGAGAATAACCCTCAGTTCTGCGGCTTGCGCCGTACCGGCTGCGGCTCAGTGATGTGGAAACGCTGAGCGGCCGGAAGGAACCTCTGGTCTGGCCCTGACACCGTGTCACCAGGCTGGGACGGTGTGTCAAAAGAGTCCGGACATGACGAAGAGGCGGTGCCGCCGGAAAGCACCGCCTCTCGTCGAGGTTTTTAGACGCCGTGACCGTGTGCCTGGGCGCGGGCCTCCGGGCGGAAGCCGTTGCGCGGGCTGAGCGTGTCGTCGCCGTTGCCCAGCGCCTTGAGCTGCTCGGTGAAGTAGGTCTTCAGCCGGCTGCGGTACTCGCGCTCGTAGGCGTGCAGGTCGTCGATCGTGCGCTCCAGCTGGCCCTTCTGCTTCTCCAGGGTGCCGAGCATCTGAGCGCGGCGCTCAGCGATCTCGCCGTCCAGCTTCTCGGCGCGGGCGCGAGCCTCACCGGTCATCCGGTCGGCCTTGCCGCGGGCCTCGTTCTCCAGCCGCTCGGCCTTGGCGCGGGCCTCGCCGATGATCTTGTCGGCGGTGTCCTTCGCCTCCTGGACCAGGTCGTCGGAGTGCTTGGTAGCCATCTCCAGCAGCCGCACCGCGGAGCTGGACGCGTCGCCGACGGTCCCAGCCGCCGCAGCGGCCCCCGCGGCCACTACCGGCGCGGCGACGACAGGCGGCTTCTCCTCCGGCTTCTCGACCACGACCGGGGGCTTGGGCTGCTGCACGACGGGCGGCAGCGCGGCGGTCTGGTCGACCGGCCGCTCCTGTCCGGCGCCCGCGCGCTGAGCCGCCGCGAGCTTGGCCCGCAGCTCCTCGTTCTCGGCGAGAAGTCGCTCGAGCTCGGCTTCGACCTCGTCGAGGAAGGAGTCGACCTCAGTGACGTCGTAGCCCTCCCGTAGTCGGACGGGCGTGAATTGCTTCGAGCGGACGTCATCCGGCGTCAGCGGCATCTTTCACCTCGTTTGTCTGTGTCTTGGCGGAGTCCCCGTGGCCTTCACCTCGGCGACTCAGTAGATCACGTTATCGCTTCGTTGTGTTCTAACGGAATCCGGGCGGGCGATAACGGTCCACAACCCGGCGGACGCCATCAACGAATCGGCCCCGTTGTCGAGACTCTACCTACCCCGTCCCCGGCGTCCTCACCCTCCGACTCGGCGGGCGATTCACCGGTTCCGTACCACCTCCGGTGCGCTGGGTCACAGTGACCGGAGGGCGGTCGAGTTGATCGACATCGCCAGCGAGACGATGACGAACAGCATCAGCATGGACAGGTCGATCCGGATCCCGCCGGCCCCGATCGGGGGCAGGATCCGCCGCAGCGGCCGCAGGAACGGATCGGTGACCGAGTAGATCAACTCGAAGAAGAGCAGCAGCGGCCCCTTCGGGTGCCACTGCGGCGCGAACATGACGATCAGACTGAGCACGAACCGCGCCACCAACATCAGGAAGAAGGCGAGCAGTACCCAGCTGAGAACCGTGAGGACGAGCGCTAGAGCAACCATGTCGTCAATGAGTGTAGAAGACCGGCGGTAACCGTGGCGGACGCCGGGGCGTCAGCTCTGGTTGTAGAACCCGTCCGCCGCGATCTTCTCCTTCTCTTCGGCGGCCACCGTCACGTTCGGTGGGCAGACCAGGAACACCTTGGTGGTGATCCGCTCGATCGAGCCACGGCAGCAGAAGATCAGCCCGGCGGCGAAGTCGACCAGCCGCTTGGCGTCGGAGTGATCCATCTCGGTCAGGTTCATGATGACGGGCGTGCCGTCGCGGAAGTGCTCACCGATGACTCGCGCCTCGTTGTAGCTGCGCGGGTGCACGGTGGTGATGCGGGCCAACTCGGTTACCTCCGGGGACGGTACGACACCACGTCGTTCTGGAAACTTGCTGACCGTCGCGCCCTGCTCCTCGCGGGAGTCCCGGGACTCGCGGACCTCCCGGCCGGCGGGCACCGGCTCGGTCTCGTGGGACTCCCCGTCGACGGCTTCGTCGGAGTACTCGTCGTAGTCGTCGTACTCGTCGTCGTACCGCGCGTTGTAGCGCTCCCCGTCCTCGACCAAGCCGAGGTACACACCCATCTTGCGCAGCGCGCCGCTCATGGCCCTCCAGCCCCTCGATTCCGGTTCGACGACAACGGTGAGCAGGAAGCAAAACCTGCTCGATGTCGACACTAACCGAGTGGAGGACGCGTACCGAGTAAGGCGCGCCCGAGCCGAACGTGTGTCGCTCCCTGCCTGATCGCGGCGTCCAGGTCACCGGTCATCCCGGCGGAGATCCAGTCGGCACCGGCGTGTTCGGAGCGTAGCCGGGAGGCTACTTCATGCAGTCCGGCGAAGGCCTCGTCGGGGTCCGATCCCAGCGGGGCGACCGCCATCACGCCGCCCAGCTCCAACCCGTCCGCCGCCGCTACCTCAGCCGCCAGCTCCGGTACGGCGGAAGGCTCGACGCCACCGCGGCCGGCACCGGTCGCGGCCTCCGCCGATCCGTACGACGCGAGGCTCACCTGGAGCAGACAGCGGACGGTCCGTTCTTCGGCGACCGCGGCCTTGGACAACGCGGTCACGAGCGACAAGCGGTCCACCGAGTGCACGACCGACGCATACCGGACCACGGAACGCGCCTTCTTCGACTGCAGTTGCCCGACGAAGTGCCAGGTGGCGTCCGGACAGTCCGGCGCCTTCGACTTGAGCTCCTGCTCGCGGTTCTCGCCGACGTCGCGCACCCCGAGTACTGTCAGCGCCCGTACGTCGCTGACTGGGAAGGTTTTGGTGATCGCGACAAGGGTGACCTCGTCCGGAGCCCTCCCGGCCGCCTCACAGGCCTTCTCGATCCGCTCCCGCACCAGCCGCAGGTTCTCCCGCAGCTCATCCTCACGTGTAGTCATCAGTGGACCAGCTTGACCAGTCCGGCCAGGCGGCCGCTGACCGGACCTTCCCGCCGGTACGAGTACAGGTTCTCCGACTCGATCGTGCACGCGGTCGCGTCGACCACCTCGACTCCGAGCTCCGCGAGCTGCGACTTCACCCCCGCGGCCACGTCGATCGCTGGTGTCCCCCAACTCGTCTCGGAGTACGACGCCGGCACTCGCTCGGCAATCTCGGCCCGCATCTCCGCCGGTACCTCGTAGCACCTTCCGCACGCATGCGGCCCGAGTACGGCGGTGATCCGCTGCGCACCGAGTTCACGCATCGCCTCGACGGTCGCCGGTACGACGCCGACGTACATCCCCGGGCGACCGGAGTGCGCGGCACCGATGACACCCTGAGCGGAATCGGCCAGCAACACCGGCAGACAGTCGGCGGCTCGAACACACAACACGACGTCGGACCTGGTGGTGACGATCGCATCCGCGGTCGGCATCGGCCGCGCCGGGAGCTCGTCACCGGGACGGACCACGTGCACGTCCCGGCCGTGGACCTGGCTGACCCGGACAAGTGCTTCCGGCCCGACCCCGAACGCCTCCGCGACCCGCCGGAAGTTCTCCCCGATCAGCTCCGGATCCTCCCCGGCCCCACCGAGATTCAGCTCGCCGTACGGCGCTTGGCTCACACCACCGAAGCGGTCAGTCACAGCGAACCGAACGGAAGCCAAAACCTCGTCGTAGCTGAACACGTCCAAAGGCTACCGGCCCAACAACCTCACGTTGAGAAGCCACCGACCACTGTGCGGGTCGCGCAGTGGTCGGTGGCTTCTCAAGGTCCGGGGTTACTTGAGGAAGTCCGGGATGTCGAGGTCCTCTTCAGGCTCGGGCTTGCGGGCCGGGCGAGGGGTGGTGGGCTGCGACGGGGTGGACGTCGACGGCGAGCTGCTCGGGCCGTTGACGGGCCAGGAGTGCTGAGAGGTCGGCGTCGCCGGGGTGTGTGGTGCGGGCTGCGGGGTCTGCGGCACGGTGCGGACCGGGTCGCCGGCCTGCGGGCGCGCCGAGTTCGTCGTACCGGCACCCGGGCGGCCTTCGGTCGGAGCCGGCACCGGGACGGTGTCGTCGGTCGGAGTCGGCGGCACTGCCGGAGTAGCGAACTGTCCGTTCGAGCCCTGGCCTGCCCCGGTCTGGCCCGCGGAGGCCTGGCCGGCCGGCGGCTGCCCGCCGGTCTGAGCCGGTGCGGCCTGACCGTTCGACGCCGGCGCGGCAGGGGACTGCCCGCCGCCAGGCTGACCACCGGCAGGTGGCGTGGCCGGAGGAGTCTGCGGCGGGTTCGTGCCGGACTGCATCGGTGCCGAGTAGGAGCTCTCGTTGCTTGGCCGCGACGGTGTCTGCGGACGGGCCGAGTTCATCGCCTGCTCGCGGCGCTTCGGCATCCCGCCGTCGAAACCGGCCGCGATCACGGTGACCCGCACCTCGTCGCCGAGGGCGTCGTCGATGACCGCGCCGAAGATGATGTTCGCGTCCGAGTGGGCCGACTCCGACACCAGCTGGGCCGCCTCGTTGATCTCGAACAGACCGAGGTCGGAACCGCCGGCGATCGACAGCAGGACGCCGTGCGCACCCTCGATACTTGCCTCGAGCAACGGAGACGAGATGGCCGCCTCGGCGGCCGCGACCGCGCGGTCCTCACCGCGGGACGAGCCGATGCCCATCAGCGCCGAACCCGCGTTCGACATGACCGCCTTGACGTCGGCGAAGTCGACGTTGATCAGGCCGGGGGTGGTGATCAGGTCGGTGATACCGGAGACACCCTGCAGCAGCACCTGGTCGGCCTGCTTGAATGCGTCCAGCACCGACACGGCCCGGTCGGAGATGGTCAGCAGCCGGTCGTTCGGGATGACGATCAGCGTGTCCACCTCCTCGCGGAGGGTGGCGATGCCGTCTTCTGCCTGGGTCGCGCGCCGCTTTCCCTCGAACGAGAACGGCCGCGTGACGACACCTATCGTCAAGGCGCCGAGCGAGCGGGCGATCCGGGCCACCACCGGCGCACCGCCGGTCCCGGTCCCACCACCCTCGCCGGCGGTGACGAAGACCATGTCGGCGCCCTTCAGCGCCTCCTCGATCTCCTCCGCGTGGTCCTCGGCGGCCTTCTGCCCGATCGCCGGGTTCGCCCCGGCGCCGAGGCCACGGGTCTCCTCGCGGCCGATGTCGAGCTTGACGTCCGCGTCGCTCATCAGCAACGCCTGCGCGTCGGTGTTGATGGCGATGAACTCAACGCCCTTCAGACCGTGCTCGATCATCCGGTTGACGGCGTTCACGCCGCCTCCGCCGATGCCGACGACCTTGATGAGTGCCAGGTAGTTCTGCGGTGCCGCCACGTCCGCGCCTCTCGCCTCGTTCTGTTCCCGTTGTGGCCGGTTGGCCCCTGTTCCAGCGAAAAGTTCCAGCGAAAAGACTGAACCTCAAGTGGATGCTTAGACTTATGTCAACTTTAGATTACGCCGCACGGTACGGGACCGATTCGGGCAATGTCCACGCGCCTCGCCGCGCACTGCCGTGATGTGATCCGTCACCGCTTTTCCCCTTTGGTGACAGGGAGATCGGGCGCCGACACGTCGTACACGGTCGCCTTGCGCTTCATCAGTACGCTGAGTACCTCGGCCTTGCGCTCGCTGTCATCGGAACTGCCCCAAACGACCTTCACCCCGGACTCGAGGTTGAGGGTGATCGAGTCCGGCGACGCTGCCGAGATCGAGGTCACCTGGGTCCGCAGTGTGGACGGCAGTGCGGCCGAAACCGTCACCACCGACCGGACCGTCACGTCGCGCCGGGTCCCGGTCACCTTCGCTTCCGGCAGCCCGGCCGGCCGGTCCGGCACCGTCTTGAACGCCGTACCGGTGGCGTCGACCAACTCGAACCGCGTCCCGTCGGTGACCACCACCACCGGAACCCGTTCGGTGACGACGATCACGACCTTGTTCGGCCAGGCTCTGGTCACCTGCGCGTCGGCCACCGCCGGGATGGTCCGGACCCGTTCGGCGATCGAGCTCAGATCGACCTTCGCCAGCGGGGTGCCCATCGGCGCCTCGGCGACGTTCTCGATCGTTGCCACCGGCACCGTATCTGCCCCGCTCACCCGGACACCGTCGACCGCGAGCGCGGAGGAGAAGTAGAACAACCAGACGACCAGTCCGCCCAGCACCAGCAGGGCTCCACCGATCGCCCACGGCAACCAGCTTCGCCATCGCACCAGCCGTTGCCGGCGCGCAAACCGCTGTTGTGCCCGAGCCAGATCAGCGCTCTGGCTCATTCAGTAAACCCCACCCTTTTACTCCACCACAGGAGCGAGGGCCTCGGCCGCAGACTCGCGGGCGGCGGCGCGTTCGGCCAGCAAACCGACCACTTCCGGCCCGATCAGCGTCACGTCGCCGGCGCCCAGGGTCACCACGAGGTCACCCGGCTCGGCCAGATCGGCGACCACCTGCGGTACGGCGGACCACGACGGCTCGAACCGGACCTGTTCCGGCTTCAACGGCACGTGGTTCGCGATCAACGCACCGGTGACACCGGGCTCCGGGTCCTCGCGGGCCGCGAACACGTCCATCACGACGACCTCGTCGGCCAGTGCGAGCGCCTCGGAGAACTGGGTCGCGAAGATCCTGGTCCGGCTGAACAGATGCGGCTGGAAGCACGCGATCACGCGCCCCTCCCCCGCCACCTGCCGGGCCGCGGTCAGGTCGACGGCCAGCTCGGTCGGGTGGTGGGCGTAGGAGTCGAACACCCGGACCCCGTCCTCGAGCCCCTTGAACTCGAACCGCCGGCCGGTCCCGGTGAACGACGCCAGCCCCTCGGCCAGATCGGCCGCGGAGAACCTGAGCCCCAGCCCGACCGTCAACGCGGCCGACGCGTTCAGCGCGTTGTGCTTACCCGCCTGCTGCAGTTGGACGATCGGAAGCTTCCGGCCGCGGTACACCGGCACGAACGACTGCGTCGCCCCGGTCGCGGTGATCTCGGTGACCCGCATGTCCGCATCGTGCGACTCGCCGTACGTCCGTACGTCGATACCGCGATTACGCGCGAACTCGGCCAGCTTCCGCGCGCCGGCGTCGTCGTAGCAGATCACCATGAAACCGCCCGGGATCACCCGGTCGCAGAACTGCTCGAAGGCGAGCCGGTAGCTGGCCTCGTCGCCGTAGTTGTCCAGGTGGTCCGGCTCGACCGAGGTGACGATCGACACCTCGGGGCTGTAGGTCAGGAACGACTTGTCCGACTCGTCCGCCTCGGCGACGAACAAGTCGCCGGTGCCGTCGTGGGCGTTCGACCCGGACTCGTTCAGGTTGCCGCCGATCGCGTACGACGGATCAGCCGCGCAGTGCTGCAGCGCGACGGTGAGCATCGACGTGGTGGTCGTCTTGCCGTGCGTACCGGCGACCGCCAGCGTCCGGCGGCCGACCATCACCGAGGCGAGCGCGGCGGCCCGCGGCAGGATCGGGATCCCGGCGGCCCGGGCGGCGACCACCTCGGGGTTGGTCTCGCGGATCGCGGTGGACACCACCACGGTGTCCGCCTCGGCGACGTGCTCGGCGGCGTGACCGACCCAGCAGGTGGCGCCGAGCGCGCGCAACGCCCCCAGCACCTTGCCGTCCTTGGCATCGGAACCGGACACCTCGATGCCGCGGGACGCCATGATCCGGGCGATACCGGACATCCCGGCGCCGCCGATACCTACGAAGTGCACCCTGCCCAGCTTCTCCGCGGGCAGCGTTGTGTCAGGAGCGGTGACGATCACGAAGCAGACCCCACCACATCCAGGATGATCCGCGCCAATCGCTCGTCGGCATCCGTCCGGATGACGCCCTTCGCCGCAGTGGACATGGCTGTCAGACGCGCGGTGTCGAGCAGAAGTTGCGGAACAGTGCCACGAACCCAGTCCGGCGTGACCTCGGCGTTGTCCACCAGCAGTCCGCCGCCGGCATCGACCACGGGCTTGGCGTTCAGCCTTTGCTCACCGTTACCGATTGGCAGCGGAACGTAGATGGCAGGCAGCCCGACACCGGACACCTCGGTGACTGTGTTCGCACCCGACCGGCACACGACCAGGTCGGCCGCCGCATAGGCGAGGTCCATCCGGTCGACGTACGACAGCACCACATAAGGCAGGTGCCCAGTGGACGGCACCTCAAGAGTGTTCTTCGGCCCGATCACGTGCAGAACCTGGATCCCGGCCGCTTGCAGATCGGCGGCGGCACCCGCGACTGCCTCGTTCAGCCGCTGCGCCCCCTGCGAACCGCCGGTGACCAGCAGCGTCGGCGCGTTCGGGTCGAGCCCGAAGAACTGCCGCGCCTCGGCCCGCAGCGCGGCCCGGTCCAGCGTCGAAATGGCCCGCCGGATCGGCAGACCGACGTACGACGCATGCGGCAGTTCGGTCCCCGGGAACGAGGTCACCACGTTCTGCGTGCAGTAGCGGGCGGCGAACTTGTTCGCGATCCCCGGGACCGCGTTGCCCTCGTGGACGACGATCGGGGTCTTGCGCCGCCAGGCGGCGACGTACGCGGGGGTGGAGACGTATCCGCCGAAGCCGACCAGGACATCTGCCTTGGCCTCGTCCAGGATCCGGCGGGCGGCGCTGACCGAGGCGAGCATCTTGCCCGGTACGGCGAGCAGCGCCGGCGTCGGCTTCCGCGGCAGCGGCACCGGCGGGATCAGTTCGAGCCGGTAACCGGCTTCCGGGATCACCCGGGTCTCCAGGCCGCGCTCGGTCCCGAGAGCGAGGATCTCGACGGTCGGATCGATCCGGCGCAGGGCGTCGGCGGTGGCGATCAGGGGTGAGGTGTGGCCGGCGGATCCTCCACCGGCCAGAACGATGCTGGGCACAGCTTTCAACGCTCCCGCGTGTTCTCGTCAGGTCGTACGCGACGGCAGCCACCCGAACCGTGGCCGCCTGGTCTCCTTCAGTGCGGCCTGCGCGCCGGGTTCGGCCTTCGCGAAGGACAGCAGCATGCCGATCGCGATCAGCGTCGGCAGCAGTGCGGAACCACCGTACGACAAAAGCGGGAGCGGAATCCCCACGATGGGTAGCAGTCCGATCACGGCGCCCAGGTTGACCAGGGTCTGCGCCATGATCCAGATGGTGATCCCGGCCGCCGCATAGCGGACGAACGGCTCGGTGTTCCGGGTCGCGATCCGCACCCCGGCGTAGGCCAGGGTGAGGAACAGGGCGAGCACGGTGAGCGACCCGACCAGGCCGAGCTCCTCACCGATCACGGAGAAGATGAAGTCGGTGTGCGCCTCCGGCAGGTTGCCCCACTTCTGCCGGCTGTTGCCGATCCCGACGCCCCACCAGCCGCCGGTCGAGAGCGCGTAGAACGAGTGGTACGCCTGCCAGCCGATCCCGGACGGGTCGTTGAACGGGTCCCAGAACGACGAGATCCGGTCCATCCGGTGCTTCGCGGTGATGACGAAGTACGACGCGATCGTGCCGACCACCACGATGGTCGCGACGAACAGCCGGGTCGGCGCGCCGACGATCCAGATCAGCCCGATCATCACGGCCATCAGGACCAGCGCCGTACCGAGGTCGCGCTGGCCGACGACGAGCGCGATCACCAGACCGCAGACCGGCACCATCGGCACCAGCAGGTGCTTCCACTGGGTCAGCAGCTTCTCCTTGCGCGCGTACAGGTCCGCGCACCACATCACCAGCGCCAGCTTGGCGAACTCACTCGGCTGGATCTGCAGCGGACCGCCGAGGTTCAGCCAGTTCGTGTTGCCGTTCACGCCGACACCCAGGCCGGGGATGTAGGTCAGTACGAGCAGGAACACCGAGCCGAGCAGGGCGACGTACGCGAGCATGCGGAAGTGCCGCGGTGTCATCCGGGACGCGACGTACGCCATCGGCAGGCCGACGCCGACCCAGATCAGCTGGCGGACGAAGATCGTGTAGCTGTTCCCGTTCGCGCGCAGCGACAGCACGCTCGACGCCGACAGCACCATCAGCAGCCCGAGCACCAGCAGCAGGCCGGTCGCACCGAGCAGGATGTGGTACGACGTCAGCGGCCGGTCCAGCACATCGCGGATGGCGGCCACCCACGGCCGCTCCTCGCGTTTCTTCTGATCCGGCTGATCAGCGATCGACGTCACCCGATCACCTCCGGATCAGCTGTTGCCCAGTCGACGCACGGCTTCGGCGAAGGCGTCCCCACGGGCTCCGTAGTTGGCGAACATGTCCCAGGAGGCGCAGCCGGGCGCGAGCAGCACGGTGTCTCCTGCCTGTGCAAGCTTCGCCGCCTCCCCCACCACGATCTCCATGGCTCCAGTGTCCGTTGCCTCGACAGTGATCGTCGGGACATCGGGTGCGTGTCGGGCAAGAGCTTCGGCGATCACCAGCTTGTCCTGGCCGAGCAGTACGACGGCCCGCAGCCGATCGCGCGCCGCGACCACCAACTCGTCGAACGTCGCCCCCTTGGCCTGACCGCCGGCGATCCAGACCACATGCTCGTAGGCCAGCAACGACGCCTGCGCCGCATGCGGGTTGGTCGCCTTCGAGTCGTCCACATAGTTGACCCCGGCAACTTCCGCGACGTGCGCGATCCGATGCTTGTCCGGCCGGAACCCGCGCAGCCCGTCCCGTACCGCGGTCGCGGGTACGCCGAACGCCCGGGCCAGTGCGGCCGCGGCCAGCGCGTTCGCCACGTTGTGCGGCGCGGCCGGCGTGATGTCGGCCAGGGTCGCCAGCTCCAGCGCGGACGTCGCCCGCTGCTCGACGAACGCGCGGTCGACCAGCAGTTCGTCGACCAGGCCGAGCATCGAGATGTCCGGCGTACCGAGGGTGAAGCCGATCGCCCGGCAGCCCTCGATCACGTCGGCGTCCATCACCAGCTGCTCGGTGGCCGGGTCGGCGACGTTGTAGACGCAGGCGACCTGGCAGTTCTCGTAGATCCGGCCCTTGGCCTGCGCGTACGCATCCAGCGAGCCGTGCCAGTCGACATGGTCCGGTGCGATGTTCAGTACGGCGGCCGAGTGCGCGGACATCGAGTGGGTGAAGTGCAGTTGGTAGCTCGACAGCTCGACCGCGATCACGTCGTACGGCTCGGGGTCCATCACGGCTTCCAGCAACGGCAGCCCGACGTTGCCGGCGGCAACGGCCCGGTGACCGGCGGCGGTGAGCATCGCGGTCAGCATCTGGACAGTCGTGGTCTTGCCGTTGGTGCCGGTGATGCACAACCACGGCGCGGCGTTGGCCGGGTCACGCAGCCGCCAGGCCAGCTCGATCTCACTCCAGATCGGCACCTCACGCTCTGCCGCCTGCGCCAGCAACGGCGCGTGCGGTGGTACGCCGGGCGACGTCACGACGACGTCGACGTCCTTGGGCAGTTCCGCCGTACTGCCCGGACCGAGAGTGATGGCGGCACCGAGGGTCTCGAGGATCTGCGCCTTCTCCCGCAGCGCCTCGGTGTCCCGATCATCCAGTACGACGACGTGCTCGGCGCCGGCCTGGAGCAACGAGTCCGCGCAGGCGTAGCCCGCCGTACCGAACCCGAGAACGACGAACCGGGTCGTCGCCCAGCCGTCGGAAGTGCGGGTCTCCATACTCATCCGGTCACCCACTCGGCGTAGAAGATCCCGAGTCCGATCACCACGCACAGGCCCTGGATGATCCAGAACCGGATCACCACGTTCACCTGTTCCCAGCCGAGCATCTCGAAGTGGTGATGCAGCGGCGCCATCCGGAACAGCCGCTTGCCCTTGGTGATCTTGAAGTAGCCGACCTGCAGGATCACCGAGGCGGTGATGATGACGAACAGACCCCCGAGCAGCAGCACCAGCAGCTCGGTCCGGGTCATCACCGCGAAGCCGGCCAGCGCGCCGCCCAGCGACAGCGAGCCGGTGTCACCCATGAAGATCTTCGCCGGCGACGCGTTCCACCACAGGAAGCCGAACAGCGCGCCGGTCAGCGAGGCCGCGACGACGGCCAGGTCGTGGGGATCTCGTACTTCGTAGCACTTCGCGCCCACGCCCTGCGCGGTCGCGCAGCTCTGGTTGAACTGCCAGATGCAGATCAGGGTGTACGCGCCGAAGACCATCATCGACGCACCGGTGGCCAGACCGTCGAGACCGTCGGCCAGGTTCACGCCGTTCGACATGCCGGCGATCAGCAACAGGATCCAGATCACCACCAGGACCCCGGCCAGATGCAGCCAGTTGATGTCGCGGATGAACGAGATGAACGGCGAGGCCGGCCGCTGGCCGCGTTCGTCCGGGAACTGCAGCGCCAGCACCGCGAAGGAGACCGCGACCATGGTCTGGCCGGCCAGTTTCGCCTTGCTGCGCAGGCCGAGGCTGCGCTGCCGGAAGATCTTGATGAAGTCGTCCAGGAAGCCGACCGCGCCCATCCCGGCGAACAGGAACAGCACCAGCAGGGCCGACGCGGTCGGCGGGGTCATCGTGAACAGCTTCGCCGCGAAGTACCCGATGATGGTCGCGACGATGAAGACGGTGCCGCCCATCGTCGGCGTACCGCGCTTGGTGTGGTGCGAGGTCGGGCCGTCGTCGCGGATCTCCTGGCCGTAACCGCGCCTGGCCAGCAGGGTGATCGCCCACCGGGTGCCGATCAGGGTCAGCACCATCGAGACGGCACCGCCGAACAGGATCGAGATCACTGCTTGTCCTCCAACAAGGCGTCGGCGAGGCTGCGCAGTTTCGCCGCCTTCGAGGACTTCACCAGCACCACGTCACCGGCCCTCAACTCGGTACGGAGCAGCTCGAGGGCTTCCGGAATGGTGTCGACGAAGGCCGACTCGTTCCCCCAGGAGCCTTCCAGTGAAGCCCCGAGATGGATCGGTTTCGCGCCCGCGCCGACCACGACCAGGCGGTTCACGTCGAGCCGGACCACGAGCCGGCCGATCGCGTCGTGCTCCTCGGCGGAGGTGTCGCCGAGCTCGAGCATCTCGCCGAGCACCGCCCAGGTGCGCGCGCCGCGGGCCCGGCCGATCGCGACCAGCGCCTTGAGCGCGGCGCGGACCGAGTCCGGGTTGGCGTTGAACGCGTCATTGATCACCGTCACGCCGTCCGCGCGCTCGGTGACCTCCATCCGCGCCGCCGACACCGGAGTGGCCGCAATCAGGCCTTCCGCAAGCTGTTCCGGCGTCAGCCCGACCGCATACCCGACAGCCACCGCGCCGAGCGCGTTGGAAACGTAGTGCTCGCCGATGTACTGCAACTGGACGGTGCGGCTGAAGTCGCCGATCCGCAAGGTGAAGCTCGCCCGGCCCTCGGCGTCGAGCTTGACGTCGGTCGCCCGGACACCGGCGCCGTCGGCCTCGCCGAAGGTCAGCACCCGCTGCTCGGTCCGGCTCGCCATCGCGGCGACCCGATGGTCGTCGGCATTGAGTACGGCGGTTCCGCCCGGGACCAACGCCTCGATCAGTTCACCCTTGGCCAGTGCGATGTTGTCCTGGCTGCCGAACTCGCCGATGTGCGACGTCCCGACGTTGAGCACCAGTCCGACCCGCGGCGGTGTGATGCCGCACAGGTAGGTCAGGTCGCCGATGTGTCGCGCGCCCATCTCGGCCACCAGGAACTTCGTGGTCTCCGTCGCCTGCAGGGCGGTGAGCGGATGTCCGAGCTCGTTGTTGAACGAACCCTCCGGCGACACGGTCTCGCCGTACGGCCTGATCAGCTGGGCGATCAGGTCCTTGGTGCTGGTCTTTCCGGACGATCCGGTCAGCCCGATCACGGTGAGGCCGGGCAGCCGGCTGATGACGAGGCGCGCCAGGTCGCCCAGTGCCTTCTGCGCGTCGCCGACGATGATGCAGGGACAACCGTCGATCGGGCGGGTCACCAGTGACACCGTGACGCCGGCCTCGGTCGCCGTACCGACGTAGTCGTGCCCGTCGACGCGCTCGCCGGGCAGGGCGACGAACAGCCCGCCCGGTACGGCGGCACGCGAATCGATCACCACCGCGCCGTCCACGACAGCTGACGGGTCGACGCCCACCAGCTCGCCGTCGACGGCGTCGGCGATCTCGCCGCAACTGACAGGGATCACCGCTCTGCCTCCAGCAACTCACGCACGGTTTCGCGATCGTCGAACGGGTGGATCACACCGCCGACGTCCTGGCCGGTCTCATGGCCCTTCCCCAGCACAACGACGGTGTCCCCCGGGCCGGCCAGCTCGATCGCGCCGGCGATGGCCTGGCGGCGGTCGCCGATCTCGTGCAGGTCGGCGTTCGGCACCGCGGCCCGGGCACCCTCGAGCGCGGCGGCCCGGATCGTCGCCGGGTCCTCGCTGCGCGGGTTGTCGTCGGTGATGATCACGACGTCCGCCGCCCGCGCGGCCGCGGCCCCCATCGCGGGACGCTTGCCCGCGTCACGGTCGCCTCCACAGCCCACAACGGCGTACAGACGGCCCTTGGTCGCACCGCGCGCAGCCCTGAGCGCGAGCTCGACGGCATCCGGGGTGTGCGCGTAGTCGACGATCACCGCCAGGCCATCCTCGCGGGTGAACGTCTCCATCCGGCCCGGTACGGCAGCCGTCCGCAGCCCGGCCGCGATCTCCTCAGCCGGTACGCCGACCTGCCGCAGCATCACGGTCGCCAGCAGCGCGTTCGCCACGTTGAAGTCACCGGGCAGCGCGATCTCGACGGTCAGCGTCTCGTCTGGCCCGTGGACGTCGAAGACAGTAGTGCCGTGCTCGGACCGGTGCCGATTGGCGACAGTCCAGTCGGCCTCCCCCGTGGCGGACACAGTCATCAGCGGTACGACGGTCTGCGCAGCCAACCGACGGCCGTATTCGTCGTCGATCATCACCACCGCCACATCACACCGCTCCGGGGTGAACAACGAGGCCTTCGCCGCAAAGTACTCCTCGAACGTGTTGTGGAAGTCCAGGTGGTCCTGAGTGAGGTTGGTGAACCCGGCGACCGCGAACCGGGCGCCGTCCACCCGCCCCAGCGCCAGCGCGTGGCTGGACACCTCCATCGAGCACCACCCGACCGCCCGCTCCCGCATCACCGCGAACAGCGCGTGCAGATCGGTGGCCTCCGGAGTGGTCCGGACGCTCTTCACCACCTCGTCGCCGATCCGGGTCTGGATCGTCCCGATCAGGGCGGCCGGTCCGAGCCGGCGCAGTACGGCGTCCAGCAGGAAGCTGGTCGTGGTCTTGCCGTTGGTCCCGGTCACGCCGAGCAGCCGCAGTTCCTTGGTCGGCTCACCGTAGATCCGCGCCGCGACCGCACCGAGCACGTCCCGCGGCCGGTCGACCACCAGCACGGGCAGACCGGTCTCCCTGGCTCGCTCCTCACCGGTCGGATCGGTCAGTACGGCGACCGCCCCGGCCTGCTCCGCCTTGGCGACGAACGCGGCGCCATGCGTGACGGCTCCGGGCAGAGCGGCGTACAGATCACCTGGCAGGACTGACCGCGAGTCGAGCGATACACCGGTCACCTCGACGGTGCTGCTGGTGGGGATGCGCGCATGAGCGGTCCTGGCGACCTCGACGAGGCTGACCGGCACGAGATGCCGCGGCCTGATCGCTGCGACGGCGCCGCCTGCGGCGGTAGGGGTGGACACGGGCCCTGAGGCTACCGCTCCAGGCACTGTGACTCCTACCTGGCCCTGCGTCACCAGGCTCTGCTGCGTCACCAGGTGACGGGGACGTTGGGCTGCTTGGCTCCCGTCGGTGGGACGACGTACTTCTGCAGCGCGTAGCTCATCACGTCTCGGAACACTGGTCCTCCCTGGAAACCACCACCCCGAGCACCCGTCGGGTCGTGCAGTACGACGTACGTCACGAACCGTGGGTTGTCGGCCGGGGCGAATCCAGCGAAAGAGGTCGCCCACTTGCCGTACTTGCCGGTCTTCGGGTCGACCTGCTGCGCGGTCCCGGTCTTGCCGGCCACCAGGTAGCCGTCGATCGCCGCCTGCGGTGCGGTGCCGTTCTTCGCGGTCACCGCCTCCATCATCGTGGCGACCTCCTTGGCGGCCTTCTCGCTCACCACCCGGCGCGGCGCCGCGGTCTGGTTCGGGGTGACGGTGCCGTTGGCGTCGACGTAGTCGCGAACCAGCTTCGGCGGCACGTAGACGCCACCGTTGGCGACGGCGTTCACCGCTGCGGTCATCTGGACAGCGTTCACCGACAGGCCCTGACCGAACGCGACGTTCGACCGGGTCAGCTCGGGCCACTCGTCACCCGGCTGCATCAGGCCCTTGCTCTCGCCCGGGAAGTTCAGCCCGGTCGGCTCGCCGAAGCCGAAGTCGTGCAGGTACTTCACGAACTGCGGGATCCGCATCTGCTGCGCGGCCATGATGGTGCCGACGTTCGACGACTTCGCGATCACGCCGGCGATGGTCAGGTTGAGCGTGCCGTGGTCCCAGTGGTCCTTGATGGTCCGTCGCTGCACCTCGATGCTGCCGGGCACCCGGAGCTTGGTGTTCAGGTCGATCAGCCCGGCGTCGGCCAGGGCCGCCATCGTGACCACCTTCTGCACGCTGCCCGGCTCGTAGGTGCGCTCCAGCGCCGGGTTGTTCAGGTCGCTGGACTTGAACTTCTTGTTCGGGTCGAACGTCGGGTAGTTCGCCATCGCCAGGATCTCGCCGGACTTCACGTCCATCGTGATCACCGTGCCGGAGGTGGCCTTGTACTGCTCCACCGCCTGCTGGATCCGCTTCTCCGCGAACCACTGCAGGTCCGCGTCCAGGGTCAGCTGCGCGGTCAGGCCGGGCTTGGGCTCCTCGACCGTGTGGTTCGCGTTCGGGATCTTGTTGCCCTTGGTGTCCACCTCGTACATCGCCTTGCCGTCCTGGCCGGACAGCTTGTCGTTCATCCCGTACTCGAGCCCGGACAGACCCTTGCCGTCGGCACCGACCACGCCGACCACGTTGGCCGCGATGGTGCCGTTCGGGTGGCTGCGGATCGGGTCGTCCTCGGTGTAGATCCCGGCCAGCAGCGGCGCCTGCTGCTCCTTCGGCTTGCCCTGGTTCTGCTGGGTGATCTGGGCGTTCTTCGCCTTCAGCTCGGCCTCGATACCGTTCCAGGTCTGCGGGCTGACCTGACGTGCCAGGTAGGCGAACCGACCCTTGCCGGTCATCGCGGCGACCAGTTTCGCGTACGTCGTGCTGGTCAGCTTCGGCGCCAGGATCGTCGCGAGCTGCTGGGCGACCGGCTTCGTCTGGGTCGGGTCGGCGGTGATCGCGACCGCGTCCTCGGACACGCTCAGCGGTACGCCGTTGCGGTCCAGGATCGCGCCGCGGGACGCGTGCAGCACGAACGGCTTGGTGTTCTCCTTGCTGGCCGCGAGTGCGTAGCTGTCCGGGTCCACGCCCTGCAGCAGCACCAGCCGGCCGGCGAACAGCGACAGCACGAACGCCATCACCCCGAACGTGACCCGCAGCCGGAGCGTCGGCCGCCCCAGCTTCAGCATCGCCGGTGGCTTCCGCTTCTTGGGTCGCGGTGGTCGCCTGTTCTGTGGTGGCCGCTTCCTCGGCGGGCTCTTCTTCGCCGCCGCCTTCTTCACCGGAGCGCGCTTGGCCGGAGCGCTCTGTACTGAAGCCTTCTTGACCGGAGCTTTCTTGGCGGGCGCCTTTTTCGCGGGAGCCTTCTTGACCGGCGCCTTCTTGGCGGCAGCTTTCTTGACCGGAGCTTTCTTGGCCGGCGCCTTCTTGGCCGCGGCCTTCTTCACCGGGCGCCGCTCGGCGCCACCCTGCTCGGTCGCACGCTGCAGCTGCTCCTCGCGGGCCTTGCGGAGGAGGCGTTCGCGGGTGGACTCCGGACGCTGTGGGGCGGTTCGGCTGCTGTCTGTAGTGGACGACGGACGAGGCGGAGCCTTGCGGGGCGGATTGCTCCGCCCCGGTTCACCACGCTTGCGTGGCGGCTCGCTGCCCCGTCGGTCCGTCATCCGATCATCCCCCGGTGGTCGTGTTGCGGGTCGTGGTGGCGGGCGGCTTGTTGCCGGTCGCCGTACCGGTGCGTGCGGTCGTGCCCGTCGCCGGCGGCTTCGTCGCCGTCGCGGGTGGTTTCACCGTGGTCGCCGGCGGCTTCACGGTCGTGGCGGGTGGCTTGACCGAGGTCGCCGGTGGCTTCGGCTTGACCGGCACGACCGGCGGCTTGGTCGCGACACCCGTGGGCGTGCCCGGGCCGAACATCGCCGTACCCGTGCCGGCCTTGCCCTCCTCCGGCACTCCCAGCACCTGGCCGTCGGACAGCCGCAGGAAGACCGGGTTCGGGTTCGGCACCATGCCCATCCGGAGCGCGCTGTCGGCCAGGTTCTGCGGCGACTCGAGCGTGCGGACCTGCTTCTCCAGCTGCTCCTGCTGGTCCTTCAGCTGATCGGCCTGCTTGTTCAGCGCGGTCACCTGGAACGTGCCGCTCTGCAGCTCCGTGTTGAGCAGCAGCAAGCCGACCAAGCCGGCCGCCAGCAGCGACACCACGAAGATGACGAACGGCATCCGCGGCGGCCGGAACGGCGCACCGTAGACGACCCGCAGTTTCGGCTCCGGCCGCTTCGCCGGCGCCGGTGTGACCCGGGCCTTGGAAGGACTGAACACAGTGCTCATCAGGCCACCAATCCCTTCGTCCGGACCCGCTCGGCCGCCCGCACGCGAGCGGAGGCGGCGCGCGGGTTCGCCGCGACCTCCTCCTCGGTCGGCCGCTCGGCACCGCGGGTCAGCAGCTTGAGGTACGGCTCGTGCCCGGCCGGAATCACCGGCAGGTCGTCCGGTACGTCGGACTTGGTGCCGATCGCGAGTGTCTGCTTGGTGATCCGGTCCTCCAGCGACTGGTAGCTCATCACCACGATCCGGCCGTGCAGCGCCAGCGCCTCGATCGCGGCCGGCAGCGCCCGCCGCAGTACGTCGAGCTCGCCGTTCACCTCGATCCGCAGCGCCTGGAAGGTCCGCTTGGCCGGGTGTCCCCCGGTCCGGCGGGCCGCCTGCGGGATCGCGTTACGGACCAGCTCGGACAGTCGCGCACTGGTGGTGAACGGCTCGGTCTCGCGCTCCCGCACGATCCGGTCCGCGATCCGCCGGGCGAACTTCTCCTCGCCGTACTGGAACAGGATCCGGGCCAGGTCGGCCGCGCTGTAGGTGTTCACGATGTCGGCGGCCGTGGTCGGGCCGGTGCTGTCCATCCGCATGTCCAGCGGCGCGTCCTGCGCGTAGGCGAAACCGCGCTCGGCCTCGTCCAACTGCATCGAGGAGACGCCCAGGTCGAACAGGATCCCGTCGATCTCGGGTACGTCGAGGTCCGCGAGCACCCGCGGCAGTTCGTCGTACACGGCGTGCACGAACGTGGTGCGCTCCTGGTACGGCGCGAGCCGGTCGCCGGCGAGTCGCAGCGCTTCGGGGTCACGGTCGAGACCGATCAGCCGGATCTCGGGGAACTGCTGAAGGAACGCCTCGGAATGACCGCCGAGGCCGAGGGTCGCGTCGACGAGAACCGCGCCGGGGTGGGCGAGTGCGGGAGCCAGCAGCGCGACCACGCGCTCCAGCATCACCGGCACATGCCGCTCCGCAGCGTTCATCTCGACCCTTCCCGTCGCCGCGGGAGCGACCCTGCCCCCGCAGGTCTTGTGTGGTGTTCGTCCTGCCTTCCGCGCCGGAGTCGCGGTTTCGGCGCCGTACTGTTCTGCGCTGTCCTCCGGGGCGGCTCGGATGCGGCACCGTCCGGTCAGATCGCGGGTACGCCTTCCGGGGAAGTACCTCTGGTGTCTTGGCGCCGGGGAAGTGACGCCAACACGTCGAGGTCGGAAGTCGGACCCGTGATCTCACCGGACGGTCGGTTCGGTTCTCGGTCCTGCTCGCCCACTCTTCAGCTAGAAGATCCCTGGTAGTACTTCCTCGGAGAGGTCGGCGAACGCCTGCTCCTGCTCCGCGGAGTACCTGTTCCAGTTCTCCGTGTTCCAGATCTCCACCCTGTTCATCGCCCCGATGACGACACAGTCGCGATCCAGTCCCGCGTAATCGCGCAGCATCGGCGGGATGGTGACCCGGCCCTGCTTGTCCGGCACCTCGTTCGAGGCTCCGGCAAACAGCATCCGCAGATAGTCCCGGGCACCTTTGTTGGTGATCGGAGCCTGCTTCAACTGCTCGGTCAGCTGGACGAACTCGCGCTCGGGCCACACGGACAGCGACCGCTCCTGTCCACGGGTGATCACCAGGCCCTCAGCCAGTTCGTCCCGGAACTTCGCCGGCAGGAACAGCCGTCCCTTGTCGTCGAGCTTGGGGAAGTGAGTTCCGAGGAACACGCTCCACCTCCCCGTTGCGGACTCTCCGACTTAGGCGAGCTGTTTCCACCATTTCAGTTCCACTGCGCTCCACCTTACTCCACTTTCCACCACCGTCAACCAACTTCCGCCCCATTTCCCCCACGCGCCGCCCGAATCCGACCGTGTCCCCCCGCGCGTCGCGGCCGTCCCAGGCCCCGGATCCCGCCTCGGCGCGCTCCACTTCCCTCCACCCGGCTTCCTCCACTCCCCTCCACCTGGTTTCCTCCACTTCGCTCCACCGGCCTTTCCTCCGAACCTTTGGGCGGTCCGCGCCGTCGTACGCCCGGCACGGGGTTTCCCCCACCCGTACGCTTGGAGGGACGACTTTCCGACCCACGCCGGTGAGGGCCTGTGCCGATGAACACCGAAACGCCAGGTAACGAAACTTCCGCTGCTCTAGGCCGGACCCGTACAGCGGGTGAGAATGTGTCGGCTGTCAACGAATGGGGAGGACACAGGGTGAGCACCACCGCGACCAGCTCGGCGCTGGCAGGAGCCGGGGACTTCGACGAGCTGTCCGAGGTGGCGGGCCGGGTCCGCCGGGCGATGGAGCAGGTGATCGAGGGCAAACCCGACGTGGTCGAGGTCGCCATCACGGTCCTGCTGGCCGAGGGACACCTGCTGATCGAGGACGTGCCCGGCGTCGGCAAGACGATGCTGGCCAAGGCACTGGCCAAGTCGATCGACTGCAGCGTGCGCCGGATCCAGTTCACGCCGGACCTGCTCCCGTCGGACATCACCGGTGTGTCGGTCTTCAACCAGGAGATCCGCGACTTCGAGTTCAAGCCCGGCGCGGTGTTCGCGAACATCGTCGTCGGCGACGAGATCAACCGGGCCTCGCCGAAGACCCAGGCCGCGCTGCTGGAGTCGATGGAAGAGCGCCAGGTCACCGTCGACACCACGACGTACCAGCTCGAGGCGCCGTTCATGGTCATCGCGACCCAGAACCCGATCGAGATGGAGGGCACCTATCCCCTCCCCGAGGCGCAGCGCGACCGCTTCATGGCCCGCGTCTCGATGGGCTACCCGGAGCCGGCCGCCGAGTTGCGGATGCTCGACGGACACGCAGCCGACGACCCACTGGCCAACCTGCAGCCGGTCACCGACGGCCAGCAGATCCTCCGGCTGGTGAAGACAGTGCAGTCGGTGCACGTGTCGGAGTCGGTCAAGGAGTACACCGTCGCGCTCGTCGGGGCGACCCGCCGGGCGCAGGAGCTCCGGCTTGGCGCGAGCCCGCGGTCGACCCTGCACCTGATCCGCGCCGCTCGTGCGGCAGCGGCTCTGGACTCCCGGGAGTTCGTCCTGCCGGACGACATCCAGGAGCTCGCCGTACCGGTGCTGGCGCACCGTGTACTCCCTGCGGCTGAGGCGCATCTCGGTGGGCGCGGTGCAGCCGACATCATCTCCGGGCTGGTGGCCTCCGTGCCGCTGCCCCGCACGCGTCGGGACTGAGTCATGCGGCAGGCACTGCGCGGGCTGACCACCAGAGGGCGGGCCTTCGTCGCGGCCGGTATCACTGCTTCACTGTGCGCGCTTCTGCTCGGCCAGAAGGACCTGCTGCGCGTCGGCATCCTCCTGGTCGCCTTGCCGTTGGTGGCAGCGCTCGTCGTCGGGCGGACCCGGCTGCGGCTGCAGGTACGGCGCAGCCTGACACCGGACCAGGTTCCGGTCGGATCGCAGGCGACGGTGGAGCTTGCCCTGAGCAACCAGGGCCGGATGCCCGCCGGGCTGCTGCTGCTCGAGGACCGTATTCCTTATGTACTGGGCCACCGGCCACGGTTCGTGGTCGACCGGGTCAGCCCGAACTGGCGTCGTACCGTCAGCTATCCGGTCAAGAGCGACGTACGGGGACTGTTCCAGGTCGGGCCGTTGATGCTGACCGTGGCCGACCCGTTCGGCCTGGTGGAGACCAGCCGGACGTTCACCCGCAGCCAGCACCTGCTGGTGACGCCGCGGGTCTACCGGCTGCCGGAGATCCGGCTGGGCGCGGACCGGGCCGGCTCGGGTGAGAACCGGCCGCGGGCGATCGCATCGGCCGGCGAGGAGGACGCGACGGTCCGCGAGTACCGCGACGGCGACGACCTGCGCCGGGTGCACTGGCGGTCGACCGCGCGACGCGGCGAGCTGATGGTGCGCCGGGAGGAGCAGCCCTGGCAGAGCCGGTGCGCGATGTTCCTGGACGCGCGCACCATCGCGCACCACGGTCACGGGCCCTCGTCCAGCCTCGAGTGGGCGGTCAGCGCGGCCGCCTCGATCGGCACCGACCGGATCCGCCGCGGCTACGCCACCACCCTGCTGGGCGGGCCGACCACGCTGTCGGCGATCAATCACCGGACGTCGGCCGCCGTACATCAACCGCTGACACCACAGCAGTTGCTGACCGAGTGCGCGACCGTCGAGGAGCACAAGTACGCCGAGATCGGCCCACTGCTGACCGTCGACCGGCACGCGCAGGAGCCGAGCCTGGTGATCGCGATCGTCGGTGCCCTGGCGTCCGAGGACGTCACCGCGCTCAACCGCTGGCGGACCAGTCAGGCGATCGGCGTCGCGCTGCTGCTCGACGCGGCCAGCTGGGCGGCGGTCGGCGCCGAGGCGACCGAGAAGGCGGCCCGGCTGACCGCCGCCGCGGACGCCACCGAGAACGAACTGCGCCGGAACGGCTGGCGAGTCGCCAGAGTCCGGCGCGGTGACCACCTACCCACCGTGTGGTCCGGTCTAGGACTACGGAGCGGACGGATCGCATGACCGGGCACGCCAGGATCTCTCTTGCCGCTTGGGGCGCGACTGTCCTGGGGGCGCTCGTGCTCACGCCGGTGTTCTCCGGGCCGTTCCTGTTCATCAGTGCGTTCCTCTGTGGCGCGGTCACCGGTGTCGGCATCCTGCTGCAGAACCTGCGCGCCCCGCGGATCGTCGTACCGTTCGTCCAGCTGTTGGTGCTGGTGGAACTGATCTCGTTCTTCTTCCTGCGCGAGACGCTGAAGTTCGGGCTGATCCCGGTGAAGGCGACCGCGCTGGAGTTCAACCAGCAGATGGTCAACGCGATGGACTCGATCAATCGGTTCAGCGCGCCCCTGCCGCCGGACTCACACCTGACGCTGTTCGCCGCCTCGGTGATCTCGGCGACCGGGTTGCTGATCCACGTCATCGCCGTACAGCTTCGTCAGGCCGCATGGTCCGGGCTGCTGCTGCTCATCATGTACACGGTGCCGGCCGCGACCGTGCACGGCGGACTGCCGGCGTTGCTGTTCATCCCGCCGGCGCTCGGATACATCGTGCTGCTGTCGGCCGAGGGTCGCAGCCGGCTCAGTCGCTGGGGCCGGCGCATCTCGGGGGTGTCCCATCTGGACGCCGCCGAGCCCGTGGAGGCCTCCGCGCTCGGCCAGGCAGGCCGCCGGATCGGCCTGACCGTGGTGGCGATCGCCGCGCTGCTGCCCGCCTTGCTGCCGACGCTGCCGGAAGGTGTCATCGGCAACGGTCTGGCCGGCTCCGGACCCGGTTCCGGGATCGGCGCGTCGATCTCGTCGACGAACCCGATGCTGGACATGGGCAAGAACCTGAAGCGCGGCGACAACGTGGTCGCGCTGACCTACAAGGGCGGCGCGTCCGGCGGCACCTACCTGCGCCTGACCGCACTCGACTCGTTCGACGGCGACGTCTGGCGGATCGCGCCACGTCAGGAGGGCCGCAAGATCAGCGGCGACCTGACCCCGCCGCCGGGTTACGCCGGCGACCTGGGCAAGGTCCCGCAGACCAAGATGGAAATCGACGTCAAGCGGACCTTCCGCTCCCAGTTCGCCCCGGTCCCCTATCCGGTCCGCTCGATCTCGCTCAAGCGGGACTGGCGGTACGACGCCAGTGCGCTCGACGTGGTCTCGTCGAACGGGCAGGTGGTCGGCGGCAAGAACTACAACCTGACCGCGTACGACCTGCAGCCGACGCCACAGCAGTTGCACGACGCCGCCGGCGCGGGTGATCCGGACAACTACACCAGCCGGGTTCCCCGCAGCACACCGCAGTCCGTCAAAGAGCTGACCGCGACCATCACGAAGAATGCGGGAGGCAACCAGTTCGAGGCGGCCGTGCTGCTGCAGAACTGGTTCCGCAGCGGCGGTGGTTTCACTTACAGCACCGAGAACGCGCGCGGCAGCGGGATGCGGGCCCTGCGCGACTTCCTGCTGGAGAACAAGACCGGGTACTGCGAGCAGTTCGCCACCGGGATGGCGCTGATGGCCCGGATCGCCGGCATCCCGTCCCGGGTCGGCATCGGGTTCCTGCCCGGCCAGGCCGGTAAGGACGGCGAGTACACCGTACGGATGCACGACATGCACGCCTGGCCGGAGCTGTACTTCCAGGGCATCGGCTGGGTCCGGTTCGAGCCGACCCCGGCCGCCCGGGTGGCGACCACGCCGAACTGGACCGTCCCCGCCACCCCGGACCCGACCAACCCGTCGCCGGCACCGAGCACCGCGCCGAACACGCCGGGGGCGACCGAGGACCCGGGCATCGAGAAGCCGCAGGGCGACCCCGATCTGCCGGACGACAGCGGGGTGGCGGTCATTGACGGCGGCAACTGGTTCACCAACGGCGGCGGCCGGACGATCGGCATCGTCGCCGGCGCGATCCTGCTGCTCTGCATCCCGTGGCTGATCCGCAGCCTGACCCGGCGGCGTCGCTTCACCCGGCCGCCCGGCCGGGTCGGCGCCGAAGGCCTGTGGGCGGAGATCCGCGACACGTCCCGCGACCTGGGACTGGACTGGTCCGACATCTCCACGCCACGCCAGACCGGCGACTGGCTCGTCACCAAACTGCCGACCGACGCCCATCCGCAGGCCCTTCGGCTCGCTCGTGGCATCGAGGCGTTGCGGTACGCCGGTGACGCGGACCTGACTCTGGACCTCCGTCCCGAGGCATCCGCCGTACGCCAGGCCCTCTGGTCCCAGGCTCCACAGTTGCGCCGCTGGCGGGCGCGCCTGCTGCCGCCGTCGTGGCGGTGGTACCTCAACCGGGGCAGTGCCGAGGCATCGGACCTTCTGGACGAGTTCGACCTCCTGCTGGCCCGCCTCCGCTCGCTAGCCCTGCGCCGCGGTCACGCCAACTGACAGTCCGGCCGCGCAGCCCTCGAGGCTGCGCGGCCGTCTCACACGCACCGCTCGGCAGCGGCAGCGGCACCCCGCCGTACCAACACCTGAAGAACACAGCGCAAACAAAACCACACCCACGCCAAGGGCACGGGTGTGGTTGTCAGTCGGCCTACGCGCTCTCCGGCGCGGCGCGCCGTCAGAGGTCTTCGTCGCGGCGGCGCCGCCAGCGATCTTCCATCCGCTCCATGAAGCTGCCGGACGAGTCGTGCTTGGTCCGGTGCCGCTTGGTCGGCGGCGGAGGCGGTGGGATGTCGTCGGCGTCACCGGCGTTGCTGATCCGCTTCATGCTCAGCGCGGCGATGTACAGACAGGCCACCATCATGACGAAGCCGATGACTCCGATGATGGTGTTGGGGATGATCGCGCCGGCCATCAGCACCACGATGCCCAGCACGAATCCAACGCCGGCAAGAACTGCCCGGCGCTTGTAATACAAGCGCACATTTGTCCCTCGCATGGCGGAGACGAACTTCGGGTCTTCCGCAGCAAGGGCACGTTCGAGCTGCTCGAACTGGCGCTGCTCTTCTTCCGAGAGGGGCACCGTCGATCCCTCCATGGTGAGCGCGATCTCGATAGGCCGACTCCAGTCTAGGCCGCGCTTGCCTCACACGAAACCCTGACCGCCTGTCCAGCGCGTCACGGTCCGGCAACTGCCCCCATCACACTGGCTTCAAACCCGCCAAAGTCCGGCGTGTCGAACCCCGAAGCGCCCGGCCGGCAACCGGTCTATGCCATCCCGCCGCTGGTCACCAGGCCATCACCCTCCGTCGCCCAGCTGGGTGTGTGACCCACGGCACAAGCTGTCGAGGCGGTCAGCGGGTGGCGAGGATGTGGAGCTGGGTCGCCAGCGCCCGGAAGGCGGGATGCTGGCTCGCCGCGCGTTCCAGCTCGGCCAGAGAGTCGGCGGCACCTGGTTCGGAGTCGACGAAGGCCGACGGGACGAGGTCCGCGAAGGTGCGGACGCCGTGCACGGTGTGGACCATGAACCCGGCGTCGGCCAACTGCGCGGTGATACCGGCCTCGTCGAACCGCCGCGGCATCGGATCCGTCGCACCCCAGCGCCCGTCCGGATCCTGCAACGCGACCCGAGCCTCGGCCAGGTGCCCCGCGAGCGCCCGCGCCAGGACCACAGCGTTGCGCTGGGCAACGAGAAGGCTGAGTACGCCGCCTTCCCGCAGTACCGAAGCCATCGCCTGCAAAGCCTGCACCGGGTCGTCGACGACTTCGAGCACGCCATGGCACAGTACGGCGTCCGCACTCGACTCACCCGCGAGACCGGGGAGCTCAGCCGCGTCACCCTGCACACCGCGGACCAGTTCGCTCACGCCCTCGTCGCTGGCCCGCCGCTCGAGCGAGGCCAGTGCGTCGGGACTCGGGTCCACGACGGTCACCCGGTGCCCCTCGACGGCCAGCGGTACCGCGAACCCACCGGTCCCACCACCCAGGTCGACGATGTCCAACCCGGCTTCGGGATCGATCCGCGCCCGCCCCGCCAGCGCCACCCGCAGAGCCTCGGCCACCAGCGCCGTCCGCACAGACCGCCGCCGCCGATCGACCATCGTCATAACCCTCCTCGAACCATCAACCCCCACCCCGCCACACCCTACTTCCCCACCACCCGCACCCCGCCCACGGCGCCCACCTGCCGCCGATGGTTGCCGTAAGCAGGCGTTAAGTGCCGGGCTCTGTCCAGGGACGGCCGGGAGGTCCATCGTGTGAAAGAAGGGGAGATTCACCGATCGAGGAGGGGCACCATGGCTGTCTTCACCAAGACGTTCGACGAACCCGACGAGCAGCGGACGCCGGACAAGACCAAGGTCGACGTAGTCAAGCTGCCGGGCGCCAGCGTCGCCCGGATCACCTTCCAGCCCGGCTGGCGCTGGTCGGAGTGCATCCGTCCCGTCGTCGGCGGCGAGTCCTGCCAGGTCCGGCACGTGGGCACCCTGCTCTCCGGCGAGATGCAGGTCGTCCACGACGACGGCGGCAAGGCGAACCTGACCCCAGGCATCGCCTACATCATCGAACCGGGCCACGACGCCTGGGTCGTCGGGGACGAGCCGGCGGTCGGCCTGGAGTTCGAGTCGCACTCAGCGGAGATCTACGCCAAGAGCTGACCCAGGCCGACCCCGGCTCCCAGCGCTAGGAGCTCGCGCTGGCGTACGAACGCACGCCGCGGCGCCACAGCATCCGGACGAGCGAGACCGCGACCACCGAAAGCGCGATCGCGCCGGCGACCGGCGTCCAGCCGACGTCGCCCGCCAGCGCCTGCACCGGGTACGTCGTCGCGAACGCCACCGGGAACGCGAACGTCAGGAACGCCCGCACCGCCACCGGGAAGAACACCAGCGGATACCGGCCCGCTTCCATCAGGTTGAGGTAGATGAACCCGATCGGGTTCACCGACTGCAGCCAGAACGCGAGGAAGGACATCGCACTCCACACGGACGCGAGCAACACCAGCCCGCAGGCCGCGAGCACGAGCGCCTGCAGGATCTGTGACACGTCAGGGCTGGCACCAGACTGCACGAGTCCGATCACCAGTACGACGATGCCGCTCGCGACATTGCTGAGCTCCGCGACGTTGATCCACCGCAGCGTCAGGTAGAACTGGCTCGACACCGGCCGAAGTAGCACGCCGTCGAGCTCGCCCTCGGTGATGTAGGCGGTCATCCGCTGCAGGTTCGGCGCGACGAACGCCGCCATCAGGCCGGTGATGATCTGGTACGCCCCGGCGAGCGTGATCACCTCGGCCCGCGACCAGCCATGCACCTCCTTGGTGAAGCCGAACAGCAGGAGGATCGGCACGATGCCGAGCCCGAGCTGGACCAGACCGACGAGCAACGTGGTGATGAAGTGCGCGCGGTAGTGGGTCTCGCGGACCATCGCCTGGGTGAGGAACCGCCGCCACAGCCGGAGATGGCGCACCTGCTTGTGCAGCCAGTTGCGGTCCAGCGGCTGCCGGTCGTCGGCGTACGTCTTCGTCATGCGCCCACCGCCGAGTACGCGCGGATCCCGGCCGCCCAGACAAGCCGCGCGAGCACGCCGAACAGAAGCACGTACGCCGCCTGAACACCCAATCCCACCAGGAGATCGTGGCCGGACAGGTTGCCGGCGACGATCTCGACCGGGAACGACACCGTGAACCGGAACGGCTGGTTGTCGATGAACCCACGCGACCAGTCCGGCATCAGCGCGAGCGGTACGACGGCACCGGACAGAACGCTCGCGATGATCACCCGCGCCTGCGCCAGTGCGGTCACGTCGTCCATCCAGAACGCCAGCGACGCGATCAGGATGTCGATCGTGAACACCAGGATCGCCCCGAGCACGATGCTGACCGCGAACACCGCCCAGCGCCCCGGGCCGGCCGGGATGTTCGTCGAATCGCGGAAGATCCACCACAGCAGGCCGATCATCGGCACCAGCGCGAACAGCTTCAGAAACTTCTCCGACAGGTTGTTGGCCACGAAACCCAGCAGCAACGACGCCGGCCGTACCATCCAGCTGGAGAGTTTGCCGAGCCTGATGTCGTTCGCCAGGAAGCCGGTCAGCCACGACGAGGTGGCCATCGTGACGAAGCTGAGCAGCACGAAGTACGTCGTCACGTACCGCTCGTCGATCGGGAGCTGAGCCCCGTTCGCGATCGCCGTACGCCAGATCAGCAGCGAGATGATCGGCACACAGACGTTGGCCGCCATGAAGATGATCCACGCGCCGCGGTAGACGGACTGCTGAACGATCTGCGCCGCCGTCATCCGGCGCAGCACCCGGAGGTTGCGTACGAGGGTGTTCACGCGTCCCCCAACGTGCCGCGGCGCAGGAACAGGTCGCGCATGATCTCCTCGATGTCGGCGTCCGCGACGTCGAGGTCGACCAGCGGCCCGATCCGCGTCAGCTGCTCGAGTACGTCACCGGTGCGCTCGCGATCCACCTCGAGCTTGATCGTCAGGTCGGAGCTTTCCACCGCGGTCACGCCCTCGACGGCGGCGATCCGGCTGCCGTCGACGTTCGTCGCGTACGTCGCCTGGACGAGTTTGCGTGGCCGGGCCGCGCGCACGAGTTCGTCGAGGCCCCCGTCGTACCGCAGACTCCCGTCGTCGATGATCATGACGCGCGAGCAGAGCGCCTCGATGTCGTCCATGTCGTGGCTGGTCACCAGGATCGTCGTACCGCGGAGCTTGTTGACCTCGGCAAGGAACGTCCGCACCCGCGCCTTCGCGACCACGTCGAGGCCGATCGTCGGCTCGTCCAGGAACAGGATCTCCGGCCCGTGCACGAGGGCCGCCATCAGCTCGAGCTTCATCCGCTCGCCCAGGGAGACCTTGCGCACCTGGACGTTCAGCAGGTCCTGGACCTCGAGCAGCTCGGCCAGCTCGGCGACGTTGCGGTCGAACTCCTTGGTGGACAGACCGTACATGTCCTTGTGCAGCAGGAGACTCTCCATCGCGGGGACGTCCCACCAGAGCATGGTCTTCTGCCCCATCACGAGCGCGATCCGCCGCAGGTAGTCGTGCTTGCGGTCCGACGGGGTGAAGCCGAGGACCTCCAGCTCGCCGGACGTGACGTACAGGAGGCCGGAGAGCATCTTCAAGGTGGTCGTCTTGCCGGCGCCGTTCGGGCCGAGCAGCCCGACGACCTCACCACTGTTGATGCTGAACGTGATCTCGTCGACGGCGAGCCTGGTCTCGTAGGTACGCCGTATCAGGCTTTTGATCGCGCCGCCCAGGCCGGGCTGCTGCTTGTGGAAGGTGTAGGTCTTGGTGAGGTCGGTCGCCGCGATCACCGGCGGCTGAGCATGAAGGGATGCGTGCGTCACGGCTGGGCACCGCTTTCGAGAGTCGGTTGTTCGATCGGACCGGGCAACGTCAGCGCAGAGCGCAGGAGCTTCCCGGCACCGTCAAGGTGGATCGGCCGGGCGGTCCCACGGACCGTCCCGGCTGCGCGATCTCGACCCTCGATCGCGTCGGCTGACGCTAAATCAACCGTGACCGCTATCTCGACGACGTACAGGCATCTCTGCTCTGGTCCTTCCGACATACGGCTGCCGGGTACGACGCTATGCCAGGCCGGAAAGCGATGTCCACCTGGTTTTCGATCGCGGTCAGGAGGTCCTGCGGCCGACGACGTACAGGCGCTGGGTTGTCTCCTGCCGGGCGGTGAGCGGGCCGCGGAGGTACCACTCGACGTCGACGAGACCCGCAGCCTCGACGACCCCGACCACGAACGTGGGGTCGTGCAGCACGAAGTCGAGGTCGACCTCGTGACCGAAGAGCTCGTCGACGTGACGGACCTCGGCCCCGGCATGCAGACCGAGGACCAGCCAGCCGCCGGGATCGAGCGGGCGCACCATGGCCGCGACCGCCTCGGGAAGCTCGGAGGCCGCCAGATGGATGAGCGAGTACCACGCCAGTACGGCGACCCACCCGGAACTCGTCGGCGGACGGCCCAGCCGCCGCAGGTCCCCGACCTCGAAGTTCCCGTCAGGGAAACGCCGGCGAGCCTCGGCCACCATCTCGGGCGAGAGATCGATCCCGGTGGCGTCGGCGCCCTGCTCGGCCAGGTATGCGGTGACGTGCCCCGGACCCGAGCCGACCTCCACGACCGGTCGCCCGGCGGCGTGGGCGAGCACCCGGTCCAATAGCCAGGTCTCGAACGGCAGCATGTGCAGCTCGTCGATCAGCTGGTCGGCGTACGCCGAGGCGACAGCGTCGTACGACGACCGCACCTTCGCGTCACGTGCATCCGCCCCGGCGGCGATCACCGCGTCCCGATCGACCTTCTCGACGGCGACCGGCGCGGCCTGCTCCGGCAGCGGCCCGAGGAGATGGATCCAGCGGTGGTCCTGCTGACCGGGACGCCGTTCGAGCTCGCGAACCAACGGCTCGGGCCGCCCCGCCATCCGGCGCAGGCATTCCTCGACCTCGGCCCGATCACCGAACGGATGCAGCCGCTCGGTCCGGGTCCGCAGCTCACCGGGCGCCTGTGGACCCCGAAGAAGCAACACCGTCAGCAGCGCCCGCTCGTCGTCTTCGAGCCCGAGCCGCTCGTCGAGGGTCTGGTGATACTTCAGCGTCCGCTGGCCCGCGCCGGCCCAGACGGTCCGCACCAGCTCCCGCTCCTTGAGCGACCGCGCAACCCGCTCCACCGTCCCCTGGTCGTACTCGACGACAGGCTCCCGGTTGCTCGTCTGATTGCACGCGGTCCGCAACGCATTGGCGGTCAGCGGGTACGACGCCGGCACCGTCCTCTGCTTCTCCAACAAACTCCCAAGGACCCGCTGCTCCTCGACCCCAAGCACAGGAAGTTCACTCACACCCCCGACCTTAAAGCCCCACCACCCCCACCGCCCGCCAAACGACGCGCAACAGCCCGAGCGACCGAGGCTGCGCGGTGGATCGCTTTCGTCTCGTCGACTGTGGGGAGATTGCTGCCAGCAAGCGATTGCCGCCAACACGGTCCCCACAGTCGATGAGCGCTCGGCACCTCATTGCGTGGTACGGCGGGTCAACACCAGGCAGGGTGGCTTCAGCGTGCGGCGCCTCGGGAACCCACCGCGGATCTTGCTTGCCGCGGGGCCAATGGGCGCTCAGCCGGGTTGGTAGGTGTCGGGGTCTATGAGTTCGATGGGTTCGAAGCCGGCGCCGTTGCATCTGTCGCAGATGTAGTCGTGCCAGGTGCCGCCGCCGGCGCACTTGCTGCACAGACCGTCGTCCCAGGACTCGCCATCCAGTGATTGATGCGGTCGGGGGAAATGCGTGTCCGCCAGGATGCATTCGACACCGGTCACGCCATGCACGCGACCGCACAGATCTTTCCCAACACCTCTGCGTAGCTGACCCACGCGCCCTATCTCCGAGTCATCCGTCATCCGAAACCTGCCCACTCCCCCACTACCAGCACCCCACCACACCCAGCTGCCCAACTGCCGCGCCACACCCCCGAAAGCTAACGGGTACGACGTACCGGCTGACGGTGACCCGGGTTCGGCCACCCACAACCCGCACTCCCGCGAGGCATCCGCCGAACACTCGCTCCCCACAGTTGCTGAAGCTCCACCCACGACCAGCACCTCCACCAACCCATGCGACCGACCGGGCGACGGCGCAGTTGCCTTGGGCCCCCAACCATCAGCCACTCACCAGGCGTTGACGCGACGGCCGGCTCTCACGAGCTTTCCGCGCGGGGCTCTGGGTGAGGACTGGGGTTAGCTGGCTTGCATCCAGGGTTGGGTTAGGACGGATTGGGGGTCGGTGGTGGCGGTGAGGGCTGGGGTGTTGGAGAGGCGGAGGCTGGTTTCGACCAGGTCGTAGAAGGTTTCCACGGCGCGGACGAGGTCATCGGCCTCGCGGGTGGTGACGGCTCGCTCCAGGCCGGCTTCGGCGGCGGCGCGTTGGGTGGCGCCGGCTGCGAAGAAGGTGGCCCATTCGCCGAACTCGGGCGCCACCTCGGCCAGCAGGACCCAGGCGTTGCGCTGGACCCGGCGGCGGGCGCCGGAGCGGACCGGGCGGGCGCGGACGGCGAGGACCGCGGCCGCGACTCGGAGGGCCGCGACGTGGGCGCTCGAGTAGCGGATCAGGTGGTCGCTCGTCTCCACTGCCTCGGCCAGTGCGGCTCGTGCGCGGGACAGTTCGCGGCTGGCCGCGCCGGCGGCTGCCGGGGATACCGGTGAAACAGTCATCGGTCCGTCACCCTTTCCAGTTGCCAACGACCGGAGTCCGGGTCGTGGGCGAGATCGAACAGCTCACGCCGGCCGTGCCGGCCGCACCCCGCCTCCACGCGGTAGACCGCACGCCGCGGGCCCCAGTCCGCATCCAGTACGCCGACGGCCGCCGGACTCCCGGCGATCCCTGCGACGTCGTCGGGAGCGTGCGCGGCAACGCACTCGGTGCGAGATCGGGGGCTCGCCGGCGCTGCCACGCCGTTCACGTGGGCGCGGGTCGAGCTGTGGCGCGCGTCGTACGAGGCACCGAGGCCGGCGCCGATGATGCCGCGTTCCCACCAGGCGGCGGTTTCGGTCCAGTGGGCCTGGACGGAGCAGACGCGCCAGAGCCGGCCGCGCCAGAGGAACTGCGCTGGGGTCTCGACGCCGTCCACGACATCCGAACGCACCTCGACGGCTTCGTCGAACTCCCACATGCTCCATCGCCTCCTGTGTACGAACCGCTTCCCCTGACTGACGGCTGGTTCCGGGGCCCGGCGGGCGGGCCCGAGGTGGGGGTCGAGGTCCACCTCGGTGCCCGGCCCGCCGGGACCACCGGTTTCCGATGCGGCCGCAACTCCGCACCGGAGCCGTCCAGCTGTCCGGATCACTCGTGACCGGTCTCCCGACGAAACCGGCCCTGAGGTAATCGAACATCTGTTCGAACACGAACAGCGTATCGTCGCCCGCCGACAAACGTCAACGGGCCGTAAGGCCGGCGCGCCCCCACGCGCCCGATCCGCCGTCCAGACTGAGAAAGAGGCAAGCGCCGTACGACGCAGGAGAACGGAAGGACCGACGATGCCGAGGATCACCAGGCGGTGGCGGGCAGCATTCATCGCCGCGGCGGCGGTGGCCGTCGTGGTCACCGCGGTCGCATTGCCGCTCTTCCAGCCGTGGCGGCTCTTCACCGACAAGGTCGTCGACGAGGCGCTGCCCGGCGCTGTTCCGATCTCCACACCTTCATCGTCGACGACGCCACCGACAGTTTCCGGAAAGCCGTCGACCGGCCCCGAGGTACTGCTGACCGGGAAGCTGATCACGCACGAACACGAGACCCAGGGCACCGTCGCCGTACTCAGACTCCCTGACGGTTCCCGCGTGCTGCGCCTGGAGAACCTGGGCACCTCCGACGGCCCCGACCTCAAGGTCTGGCTCAGCGACGCCGCAGTGGTCCCCGGCCGCAAGGGCTGGCATGTGTTCGACGACGGGAAGTACCACAACCTGGGCAACCTGAAGGGCAACCACGGCAACCAGAACTACGCCATCCCGGGCACCGTGAAGCTCGACGACTTCCGCAGCGTCGCGATCTGGTGCGACCGCTTCAACGTGTCCTTCGGCGCGGCCGAGCTCAAGGCCGCCTGAGAATCGGCCGCCCGCGAATCAGCCGCCCTGAGAATCCGCGTGACAGGCCGCCTAAGCTGCCGAGGGTGAGCAATCATCCCAACGTGCAACGGGTGGCCGACGCGCTCCAGGCGGCCGGGGCCACCGGTGAGATCGTGATCCTGGACGAGGCGGTCCCGACCGCGGCGGCCGCGGCGGCGGAACTCGGCTGTGAGGTCGGCGCGATCGCGAACAGCCTGATCTTCGACGGCGACGGCGTACCGGTCCTGATCCTGACGTCCGGCGCCCACCGCGTCGACACCGCCAAGGTCGCCGCCGAGCTCGGCATCACCAAGCTGCGCCGCGCCACCCCGGACTTCGTCAAGGAGCACACCAGCCAGTCGATCGGCGGCGTCGCCCCGGTCGGTCACCCCCACCAGGTGGCCACCTACGTCGACACCGCCCTCGAGCAATACGACGTCATCTGGGCGGCCGCCGGCATCCCCCACTCGGTCTTCCCCACCACCTACCCCGAGCTACTCGCCCTCACCAACGGCACCCCGATCACAGTCAACTAGTACGACGAAGCCGTCCAGCACCAAGGCTGGACGGCTTCGTCAACTAACCAACAAGACCTAGATCGCGGGCCTCAGGTCTACGTCGGCGGCGCGGACGTAGGCCATGCGGTGGCCGAACCAGATCTGGTAGTAGCGGTCGGTGCCGAGGACCTGGACCTTGTCGGTCGGGGGCTGGCCGGCGAACGTCACCGCGCGGTAGTAGTCGGTCTCGATCGACGGGTCGCCCACTGGGTAGGCCTGGCCCTCGAGGATCGAGTACTGCAGCGGTGTGACGACCTGGTACGGGATACCCGCCGGGTACGCCGACTGCTCCGGGTAAGCCCGTCCGTACACCGGCACCGACGTCTTGCCCGCCTTCGGCTTCACCACGAGCCCCGGCTTGGCGAACGCGTCCGGAGCCGACGCCGGGCTCTTGAACCAGGCCAGCGCACCCAGGTACCAGACAGCCACCCAGTCACCCTGCCGCTGCGCCACCACGTACTGCGAACCAGCGGCAGCGCGTGCACCGATGTCCGACACCACAGTCGTGCTCGGCGAACCGTCAGGGCGCAGTCCGATGTCCTTGACCAGTGGAGCCGCGTCGTCCGGGGCCTGACGCAGGTAGACGAAGTTGGTGCCCTGCGGGGTGCAGGTGGTGCCCGCACCGGTGCAGTTGGTCAGCACCTGCACGTTGTCGTCGAAGCCGGGCTTGATGGTGACGATCGACCCGGCCTTCACCGGGAACACGGACTTGTCCCAGATCGGCGCGTCGAGCAGGTCGAAGTAGTGCTCCCAGTCCCAGTACGGTCCCGGGTCCCAGTGCATGCCGCGGACCGTGCCCGGGATCGTGCCCGGGATCTGGTCGTGGCCGATGATGTGCGCCCGGTCGAGCGGGATGTCGTTCTTGGCCGCCAGGTAGCGGACCAGCTTGGCCGAGTTGCGGTAGAGCGACTCGGTGTACCAGGTCGCGCCCTGGGCCGCGAAGCCCTCGTGCTCGATGCCGATGCTGTGCATGTTCACGTACCAGTTGCCGGCGTGCCAGGCGACGTCGTTGGCCTTGACGTGCTGCCAGGTGTGGCCGTCGGACGAGCGCATCGTGTACTGCCAGCTCACGTACGTCGGGTCCTGCACCAGGTTCAGCGTGCCCTGCCAGCCGCCCTCGGTGTCGTGAATGATGATGTAGTCGATCTTGCCGGTCTTCGGCCGGTTCGCCAGGTCATGGTTGCCGTAGTCGCCGTCACCGAACTCTTCGTACGGCGCCGGCAGCCACTCACATCCCAGCGACGGCGGGCACTCCACACCGGAATTGTCAGCCGTAGTACCGGCCGGCAGCGACAGCTTGCTCACCTGAGACTTGTCCGGTGCGACAGCAACGGCCGGCATCACGACCTGCTGCCCGGTGTTCGTCGTACGGGCCGCACCCCGCGCCATGATCGAGTAGACGTCGTCAGCAAACACAGCCGCGGCCGCACGGTCCGAGGCCTCCGCGTACGACGCCACTGCGCCGTACCACTGGGCCGCCGAGGTGTCTGCACCCACCGGGAGCCCGAGAGCACGCTGGTACGACGCCAGCAGCGCAGCACCACCTTCGATGTTCGCTGCGGTCTCATTGCGCAGGGCAACCGGGTCCAGGCCCGTCAGCTCGGAGGCCTTGTAGAGAGTCCGCAGTGAGGTGGCCTTGGCGACCTTGCGCTTGCCGGAGAGGTCGACGACCGCGGCGGGGTCGACAGCAGTGAGGTGCATCGGGCCGTAGCCGCCGTCGGTGCTGGACGCACCCTGGTGGTCGTCCCAGCGGGTCTCGGCGTACGACACGGCCAGCAGCACGGACTCCGGTACGCCGTACTTCGCGGCCGCCGCACTGAACGCGGAAGCGGCCGTGGCCGACGGTCCTGGGGTCGACGCAGCCGCAGGTGGACCGCCGGACGACGACACGCCGGTTACGGTGATGGCCAGCGCTACCGCGGCGAATGCGGCGAGAATCTTCGGACGACGACGCATGTTGTTCTCCTGAAGCGACGGCGGGAGGTGCCGGTCACACAGACTGGCAGCCTGATCACTGTGAGTCGAGGCGACCCGGAAGTCAACGGTTAACCAAAACTCGTCGCTAAGGGTTCAATATTGACAACGCGGTGGCAACTGAGGGTTACGGAGTAGGACGAATGGAAGCGCTGCCGTTGGCGTTCACGTCGGGCTGGGCGAGTGGCATCAACGCCTACGCCTGCGTGCTGATTCTCGGTCTGCTCGGCCGGTTCGCCGGGGCCGACGACGTACCGACGGCCCTGACCGGCAACGGCGTCCTGATCGCGGCCGGGGTGCTGTTCGCCTTCGAGTTCGTCGCCGACAAGATCCCGTACATCGACTCGGCCTGGGACGCGATCTCCACCGTGATCCGGCCGACCGTCGGTGCGATCGTCGCCGTCCTGCTGTCCGGTGAGGCGAGCACGCTCGAGCAGGCCGCGATCGCCACTGCCGGCGGACTGGTCGCGCTGCTCTCGCACGCGGTGAAGTCGAGTCTGCGGCTCGCGATCAACACCTCCCCCGAGCCGGTCACCAACATCGCCGCGTCGTCCGGTGAGGACATCGCCGTGGTGAGTGTGATGTCGCTGGCCGCGTTCCATCCTGAGATCGCGCTCATCATCGCCGCGGTCCTGCTGCTGCTCGGCCTGATCGGCGTGTACGTCGCCTTCCGCTTCATCAAGCGCGGTTACGTCAGGTTCAAGGCCTGGAGGGAGAAACGCGGCGACCCGGCGACTGGGAGCAGTGCGATCTGATGGCGCGTGTAATCGTCGTCGGGGCCGGGCTCGCCGGTCTCGCCAGTGCAGTCCGGCTGGCCAAGCTCGGCCACCAGGTCACCATCTGCGAGCGGGACAGGCGCCTCGGCGGTGTGCTGGGCCGACTCGAGGCAGATGGATTCAGTTGGGACGCGGGAGCAGCCAGTACGACGCTACCGGCCGCACTGCGCGACTTGTTCCGCAAGAGTGGTCGCCCGATCGAGAGCCTGATCCAACTGGAGCCAGTGACCGAGCCGCGGCGCCACATGTTCGCTGACGGCTCCGTACTCGACCTGCCGATCGCCGACCGCGGTGAGCAACTGCAAGCGTGGTCAGACCTGGCCGGGGACAAGGTGGCCCAGCAATGGACCGCACTGGTCGACGGGTACGGCGAGACGTGGCAGGTACTGCGCAAGACGTCGCTGGAGCCACCACTCAAGGACAAGCTGCCACTGAGCGCAGTCCGAGCACTCAAGCCGTGGCAGTCGCTGGAGCGGATCGCACAACGCCAGCTCGATGACGAAAGGGCTCGTGCGGTACTGCGGCTCTACGCAGCCCAAGGTGGATCCGAAGCGAAGCTCACCCCCGGCTATGTCGGTGTGTGGTCGTATCTGGAGCGCACCTTCGGCCGGTGGACGATCGACGGTGGTTTCGGCGGACTCGCGGATGCTCTGGCACAACGGGCGAGTGAGCGGAAGGTCGACGTACGGACTGGGGCCGAGGTGGTCGCCGTCACCACGTCTGGCGGCAGTGTGACCGGCGTACGGCTGGCTGACGGGACCGAGCTCCCAGCGGAGATCGTGGTGAGCGACATCGATCCACGGGAGCTCTACGGGCAGCTGGTGGATGACCCGGCGGCCAAGAAGGTGCGCAAGAAGGTGGAGTCGACGCACCAGGCTCAGGCCGCGTACGTCGTACACCTCGGGTTGCGGGAGCCGGTGCCGACGCTTCCGTTCGAGACTGTGCTGCACGGTACGCCGACTGTCGTCGTACGAACCGGCGGACAGGCACCCGCGGGGCACCAAGCCTGGTCGGTGCTGGTGCACGGCTACCCGACGGACGACGTACTGGACCTGCTGGTGGCTCGTGGTCTGCCCATCCGGGACAAGGTGGTGTCGCGGCAGACGTCACCGTCCTGGTGGGCCGGTGTGGCGTGGGAGGGCTACCGAACGGCCCGGCGGCGTGCTGCCAACATCACACCGATCAAGGGGCTGTACTGCGTCGGTGCGGGCGCTCACCCGGGTTCCGGCGTACCGGCAACCACTCTGGGCGCGGCGATCGTGGCGGACGCGGTCGGGAAGGCCTGAGACCGGGTGGGGTTGCACTACCCGGCCCACGTAGGATTGAGCGTTCATGTGTTCCATGTCGGGCGAAGTGCCCGGCAGTAGAGAGGACCTCGGTGGATCAATCCCCCACGTCGGCCGATCACGAGAACGTCGAGCGGGCTGAACTGGCGGCTGAGCAGCAACACGTCGACCGGGTGTACGACCGGGTCGCCGAGGCCGCCCGGTCAGCGTCCCGGATCGCGGTCGAAGGGCACCAACGCGGACAGGCCCAGAACGTCGGCCGGGTCCGCGAGGAGGAGCAGACCGGTCTGTACGAGCGGGACGTGCTGGTGTTCGCGGCGGCCCGGCGGATCGCCGAGCTGGACGCCGAGCACGAGGGTCTCGTCTTCGGCCGGCTCGACTCCGACCAGGGTGACGACCAGCCCGCCGCCGACAACGCCGCCGGCCTCGACAAGCTGTACGTCGGCCGGATCGGTGTCCGCGACGCGGAGTACGAGCCGCTCGTGATCGACTGGCGCGCCCCGGCCGCCGAACCGTTCTACCGCGCCACCTCGACCGACCGCCTGAAGGTCGTACGGCGTCGCGTGCTGCGGAACAAGGGCCCGCGGATCGTCGGGCTCGAGGACGACCTGCTGGCGCCGGAGCGGGCCCCCGAGGACCTCCCGGTGATGGGTGAGGGCGCGCTGATGGCGTCCCTGTCGCGGGCACGCGGTCACACGATGCGCGACATCGTCGCCACCATCCAGGCCGAGCAGGACAAGGCGATCCGGGCCCCTGCCCGTGGTGTCACCGTCATCGGCGGTGGACCGGGCACCGGCAAGACCGTGGTCGCTTTGCACCGTGCGGCGTACCTGCTCTACAGCGACCGCAGGCGCTTCGAGCGTGGCGGCGTACTGGTCGTCGGACCGTCCGCTGCGTTCATGGCCTACATCGAGCGAGTGCTGCCCAGCCTCGGCGAGAACACCGTGTCCCTGCGGGCTGTCGGCGAGCTGGTGGACGGCATCAAGGCCACTGCGGTCGACGAGGCCGATGTGGCCGCTATCAAGGGCTCACTGCGGATGCGCGGCGTACTCTCGCGCACTGCCCGCGACCGCGTGCCCAACGCACCCACGACCCTGCGTGTCTTCATCGGCGGCGCCACTATCGAGCTGGACTCGAACCAGTTGGACAACGTACGGCGGAACGCGCTGCGCCGGACGCCACGCAACAGGGCCGGTGCTGAGGCTCGCAAGGGTCTGGTGGCAGCCCTGTGGCAGCGGTTCCCGGATGACCTGCGGAACGGCGTGTACGGCGACCGGGAGGCGTTCGGCGACCAGGTGACCGACACACCTGCGTTCAGGACGTTCTTCAGCCAGTGGTGGCCAGTGCTGACGCCAGAGGCGGTACTGCGCTGGCTCGGAGACCCACGGCGGTTGCAGCGGTGGTCCCGCAATGAGCTGACCCCTGCAGAGGTCGACGCACTCGCTGCAGCCATCCGTGGCACCGACGAGTTCACCATTGCCGACGTAGCCCTGCTGGACGAGCTCAGCAACTTGCTGGGACGCGCACCGGTCGCGGAGACCAAGGACGAAGAGTTCGACTGGCTGGAGGGTCTGTCGGACGGCGTCAACGAGGTGCTGACCACGTCAGAGCGTCGGGCCCGGGCCGCTGCCGCCAGAGAGGCCGAGGAGCCGGAGGAGTACGCGCACGTCCTGGTCGACGAGGCGCAGGACCTCTCCCCCATGCAGTGGCGGATGGTGACCCGGCGTGGACCGCAGGCGAGCTGGACGGTCGTCGGCGACCCGGCGCAGAGCTCGTGGCCGGACCCGGACGAGGCCCGTGCGGCGATGGACTCGATGCTGTCGCACCTGCAGCGGCACGCGTTCCGGCTCTCCACCAACTACCGGAACTCGGCCGAGATCTACGCGTTCGCGGGTGAGGTGATCCGGCGGACTCTGCCCGATGCGGATCTGCCAGACGCAGTACGTCGTACCGGCGTAGGACCCGAGCACCGGATCGTCGACGCCGGCAAGGTCGCCGAGGCCGCTGGTGACACCGCGGTCGAGCTGCTGCAACTGGTCGAGGGCACGGTCGGCGTGATCGTGCCGCCGAAGCTGCGCCCGGCCGTCGACCCGGTGCTCGCCGAGCTCGGCGACCCGCGCGTGGTCGCGGTCAGCCCGCTGGAGTCAAAGGGCCTCGAGTACGACGCAGTGGTCGTGGTGGAGCCGGACCGGATCGTCAGCGACACCCTAGGCGGCGTACGAGCGCTGTACGTCGTCCTGACCCGCGCAACTCAACGCCTCATCACCGTCAACAGCACCACCAACTGGCTGCCTTAGCCACGAGGTACGGCGAAGGAGACCAGGTCGGCGTCGTCGGCGGACAGGTCGGACCAGCGGCAGGTGAGGTGCAGGACGGCCAGGCCGGAGGTCGGGTACTTCTGGGTCAGCTCGACGCGTTCGGGGCTGGTGCCGTCGAGGGCCAGCTCGTCGGCCAGCCACGGTATGCCGGGGGCGTGGCCGACCAGGACCACCGTTCGGGCGGCGGTCGGTGCCTCGCGGATGACGTCGAGGAGCTCGTCGCTGTCGGCGTTGTAGATGCGGCGATCATACCAGACGTCGGCCGCGGTCGCGCCGGCCTCGGCGGCGTACTGCCAGGTCTCGCGGGTGCGCTGCGACGGCGAGCACAGGACCAGGTCGGCTTCGATGCCTTGGGCAACGAGGTAGCGGCCGGCCGCGCGCGCGTCGGCCTGGCCGCGGTCGGCCAGCGGCCGCTCCAGGTCCGGCATCAGGTCGTGTCCCACGGCCTTCGAGTGCCGGAGCAGGACGAGCGTGCGGTCTATCAGCAGATCCGACGGGTCAGCCATCAGCTCAGGATACGACCGACGACCTCAGGTTGAGGAACACCTGACGGGTGGCCGTCGACCGGTTGAGAGTGATGAAGTGGATGCCGGGAGCACCGCCCGCGAGCAACCGCTCACACAGCTCCGTCGCGATCTCGATACCGACCGCGCGAACCGCACCCGGGTCGTCCTCGACCGCAAGCAGGCGGTCGGTCACGGCCGTCGGCAGGGCCATCCCGGTCAGCTCGGCCATCCGCTGGATCTGCTTGATGTTGGTCACCGGCATGATGCCCGGCAGCACCGGGATGTCGCAGCCCAGCGCGGCCGCGCGCTCGACCAGCCGGAAGTAGTCGTCGGCCCCGAAGAACATCTGGGTGATCGCGTAGTCCGCACCGGCCGCGGCCTTCGCGGCCAGCACCTGCGCGTCCGCCTCCAGCGACGTCGCCTCCGGATGCTTGTCCGGGAACGCCGCCACCCCGACGCAGAAGTCACCGAGTGACCGGATCAGCTCGACCAGCTCGATCGCGTGGTTCAGGCCTTCCGGGTGCGCGACCCACGGCTGGTTCGGACCGCCCGGCGGGTCGCCGCGCAGCGCCAGCATGTTCCGTACGCCGGATCCGGCGTAGGCACCGATCACCGACCGCAGCTCGTCCCGCGAGTGCGCGACACAGGTGAGGTGGCCGAGCGGTGTGAGCGAGGTGTCCTGGGCGACCCGCTCGGTGACCCGGATCGTGCCGTCCCGGGTCGTCCCGCCGGCGCCGTACGTGATCGACACGAACGTCGGCCGCAGCTGCTCGATCTCGCGGATCGACCGCCACAGCACCTCCTCGGCCTCCGGCGTCTTCGGTGGGAAGAACTCGAACGAGAAGGAACGGTCACCGGTCGCCAGCAGCTCACGGATCGTCGGCGTGCCGCCGGGAAGCGTTGAGGGAAGACCGTTCGCCATGGCGACAGGTTACCCGCGGTGTCCACCGTCGCGCTCCCACCGACTACGCTCCGAGACGTGTATGGCGATGTGGACATCCCGGCCGAAGTACAGCGTGCGCTGACCGGTTTCCTCGACGTGCAACAGGAACGGTTGGAGGCCATCGGGCCGGAGCTGACCGAGCAGGTACAGGCCGCCCGGGAAGCGACCAGCGGCGGCAAGCGGTTGCGTCCGTCCTTCTGCTACTGGGGGTTCCGGGCCGCGGGCGGCGATCCTGCGCAGCCGATCCTGACCGCTGCGGCCAGCCTGGAGATGCTGCACGTCAGCGCGCTCGTGCACGACGACGTGATGGATTCCTCCGACGTACGACGGGGTGCACCGGCCGCCCATCGACGCTTCGAGGCCTTGCAACGGGCCCGCTCGGAGGCGTCCGGGGTCGGCGGCGACCCGGTCGGATTCGGCATCGGCGCGGCCATCCTGCTCGGCGACCTGTGCCTGATCTGGGCGGACGAGATGCTCCACACGTCCGGCTTCGACGCGGCCGCGCTGGCCCGCGCCTCGCAGTACTTCGACGCCGTCCGGGTCGAAGTGACGGCCGGTCAGTACCTCGACCTGGTCGCTCAGGCCAGTGGGGTGTCCGACATGGACCAGGCGTTGCGGGTACTGCGCTACAAGTCGGCGACGTACACGGTCGAGCGACCGCTGCACATCGGCGCGGCACTGGCCGGTGGGGACGGACGGTTGGTCGAGGCACTGTCGGCGTACGGGCTGCCCGTTGGTGAGGCGTTCCAGTTGCGCGACGACCTGCTCGGGGTGTTCGGCGATCCGGCGCTGACCGGGAAGCCGGCGGGTGACGATCTGCGTGAGGGCAAGCGGACCGTGCTGGTCGCGTATGCGGTCGACCACGCGTCGGAGGTCCAGTTGGCCGAGTTCGACCGGCTGTTCGGGCGGCCGGATCTGGACGACGACGAGATTCAGTTGCTGCGCGAGATCCTGCAGGACTCGCGCGCGGTGCAGGCCTGCGAAGACCTGATCACCGAGCGAACCGAGGACGCCCTCGACGCCCTCGACCGCGCCCCCCTGGCCGACGACACCGCCCGCAAAGCCCTGGCCGACCTGGCGATAGCGGCCACTTCTCGCCTGCTTTAAGGCGTCGCCATCAGGTTGATCAGGCGGAGGAGCTCGGCGGTGGGTGCCAGGTCGCCGAGGATGATGACTTTGAGTACGGCGCGGTCCTCGTCGTAGACGGTTTCGACCCGGAGCCGGCCGATGCCGCTCTGGTTGAGCGAGCCCATCACGTGGGTGCTGATCCGGTCCGCGCCGGACCGGTCGATCGCGTCGATGTGGACGATGCTCGACGCCTCCACGTGCCGGGTCTGCTCATCCACCTCGAGCGCGGCGGCACTGGTCCCGGTGAACGCCTCGAGGTCCTCGCGGGCGATCCGGTACTGCTTCCCGATCCGCACGGCCTTCAGCCGGCCGTCGCGCACATAGTTCCGGATCGTCCGGACATGCAGGCCGAGCCGGCTCGCCACCTGCTCGACCGAATAGAGCTCCTGAGGCATCCGCATCCTTCAGTCGTCGTGAGGTCTCTAGGCTACGGCAGGTTCCTTAGAATTCCCTATAGTTAGCCAGATAGGGACGTTTGAGGTACTTTTACGGCCATGATCTTCCGGTCCGACGCGAGCCGCCGCGTCCTGCACGAGCGCTACCGCGAGCTGCTCGCGACGTGGCCGGTGCCGAGCGAGCAGCGCCTCGTGCCGACCCGCGAGGGCGACACATTCGTGGTCAGCTGCGGGCCCGCCGACGCGCCTCCGCTCGTCCTCCTGCACGGTTCGGCCAGTACGACGCTCGAGTGGATCGGCGATGTGGTCGCATGGTCCGAGCACTTCCGGGTCCACGCCGTAGACCTGCTGGGTGAGCCCGGACTGAGCGCTGAGGTTCGACCGGCCCTGGACGTTCACGCCGACTGGCTGGACGACGTACTGGACGGCCTGGTCACCGCCGGGACCGTGTCGATGGTGGCTTCGTCGCTCGGCGGGTGGTTCGCGCTCGACTATGCGATCCGGCGGCCGGGGCGGGTGCGGAAGCTGGCGCTGCTGACGCCGAGCGGGATCGGGCGGCAGAAGTCGCTGATCTTCCTGCCTGCTGTCTTCCTGCTCCCGTTCGGGCGGTGGGGAATCCTGCAGACGCTTCGGCTGGTCGCGGGTCCATTGCCGCCCGGGGACGCGACGGAGTACGGCGAGTTCGCGTTGATGGTGCACGAACACTTCCGCCCGCGGCGGGTGTCGTTGCCGATCTTCACCGACGAGCAACTGGAGAAGCTCGAGCTGCTCGTGATCGCCGGCGGGCGGGACCGGATGCTCGATTCGCACGAGACGAAACGACGGTTGCCGCAGGCGACTGTCTTGTTACCGGACGCCGGACACGTGTTGCCGGCCCAGACCGAGAGGGTGCTGACGTGGTTGAGGAGCTAGGCGGCGTACGGGTGTTCGTGAGCGACGGCCCGGTGGGCGACGAGGGTGACGCCGTACAGCTCATCGCGCAGGCGCACTACGAGCACCAGGCCGAGTGGGTCGCGTTGACGGCCGAGGGGCTGGGTGACGAGTTCTTCGAGTTGCAGACGGGTCGCGCGGGAGCGATCACCCAGAAGTTCGTGAACTACCGGATGGGACTGGTCGTGGTGGGCGACATCTCGGACAAGCTGGCAGTCAGCAAGCCGCTGCGCGACTGGGTGCGGGAGAGCAACCGAGGGCGGTCGCTGTGGTTCGTGGACGAGCTGTCCGAGCTCGCCGGACGGTTCACAGCTGAGGCAGTGAGCTGAGCAAGTCCGGAGTCTGATCGTCCTCGAGCTGGATCAGGATACGGAGCTGACCAGAGGCCGTGATGTCCTCGGTGAAGATCTGCAGCGCCACATCGACCGTGTCGTGGTCGTGCTCGAGCAGGTGATCGAGGCCGGTCCACAGGACGATCTCGGGCTCGCCGGTCGAGCGGTCGCTCAATGAGTCGGCCAGTGCGTCCCAGTTGCGCCCGAACCACCGCGGCAGGTCGAAGGCGGTCGCACACAGGTCCAGGAAGCCGGACTTGTCGTGGATCTCGCTGGTGTCCAGCAGGACGAAGTCCCAGCCGGCTCCGGCGACGTCTCGCCGTACCTGCTCCGCTTCTGCGTCGGACTGCCAGCGGTAGACGCCGGGTCGCAGCCCTTTGGTCAGCAATGGGCGCAGGTCAGTCATCCGTCGGTCCCCCCGTCCGCCGCGATCCGGCGGAACGACTTGTAGTGATCGTCGGTGTAATAACGCTCGCCACCCGTTCCGGTCACGATCCGCCGGGCACCGCGATCGCTCTCCCCCGGTGTCTTCACGGTGTACTCGTGGTAGTACCCGCGGTCCTGCTTCGGCAGGATCTTCTCGAAGTTCCCGAACACCACACCGTCCCGGCTGTACGGGAACGGCCCACCCGTGTCGATCAGCTTCAACGTGTCCCGCGCCTCGGCCGGCAGGTCCGCAACCGCGACCACGGTCAGACCGCTCTCCGGGTCAATACTGCTGGTGGCTTCCGGCTTGGCGGCGGCGCACCCGAACAGCGAGGCCGCGAGCGTGATCACCAGCATGGCGATCACCACCACGGCGACGATCCGGGCCGCCTTCGGGTTGTTGATCACCCGGCACCCCGCAACCGCCGGCTGAACTCCGCGGCCGCGGCAGCCGGGTCGTCCGCCTCGGTGATCGCCCGTACGACGACCACGCGGGTGGCACCGGCTTCGATGACCTGATCGAGCCGGCCGAGATCGATACCGCCGATCGCGAACCACGGCTTCGACTGCGGACGACTGGCGGCGTACGAGACCAGCTCCAGCCCGGCGGCCTGGCGGCCCGGCTTGGTCGGGGTCTCCCAGGTCGGGCCGACGCAGAAGTAGTCGGAGCCCTGCTCGGTGACGGCGGCGTTCACCTGGCTGAACGTGTGCGTTGAGCGTCCGATGATCGGCTCCTGGCCGATGACTGCCCGGGCAGCGTGCACAGGCAGGTCCCGCTGGCCCAGGTGCAGCACGTCGGCTCCCGCGGCGAAGGCGATGTCCGCACGGTCGTTGACGGCCAGCAGCTTGCCGTGCCGCTTGCAGGCGTCCGCGAAGACTTCCAGCGCGGCCAGTTCGTCTGCCGCCTCCATCTCCTTCTGGCGCAGCTGCACGATGTCCACACCACCGCCGAGCGCTGCGTCGAGGAACTGCTCGAGGTCGCCCTGCTTCTCACGCGCGTCCGTACACAGGTAAAGCCTGGCGTCTTGGAGATCAGTCACACCACACAGCCTGCCACGGCGGCGCCGTCGTAGTGTTAGGGCATGCCTGTACTGATTGCCGCGCTGCCGCGCGGCGGGTCATGGGGCTGTGACTCCCGGTCTTCCCTCGTCACTCCAGTCGCTTCGCTCCCTCCGCTCCTCAGTCCAGACCGGGAGGCCCCATGACCGGGCTCACATCCGATGTGGTGGTGGTCGGGGCCGGGCTCATCGGTCTCGCCACTGCGTGGCGGCTGGCTGCAGACGGTATCCAGGTGACGGTATGTGACCCGACACCCGGCACCCAGACCTCCGCCGTCGCCGCCGGCATGCTGGCCCCGGTCACCGAGGTCGAGTACGGCGAGGACGACCTGCTCGCGCTCAACCTGGCCAGTGTGGCCGCGTGGCCGTCGTTCGCCGCAGAGCTCGAAGACGTCACAGGAATGTCGGCCGGTCTGCACCAAACAGGGACGTTGTCGGTCGCGTACGACGTCGACGACGCAGCAGCACTGCGGAGACTGGCTGACTACCAACGGCGGCTCGGCCTCGATGTCGAGGAGCTGTCCGGTCGCGACGCGCGCAAACGCGAACCCTTGCTGGCCGCCGGCGTCTCCGGTGGCGTTTGGGTCCCTGGCGACCACTCAGTCGACAACAGGCAGGCAGTGGCCGCGCTCCTCCGTGCAGTAGAGGTCTCCGGCGTCACTCTGCTCCGGCAGCGCGTGTCTCACGTCATCACAGCAGGTACGACGGCTGTCGGCGTACAACTGGATAACGGGGACACCGTGCGCGCCGGGCACGTGATTGCGGCGGCAGGACCTTGGTCTGGACAGCTGGACGGGGTACCCCAGGAGCTTCGGCCGCCTGTGCGTCCGGTGAAGGGTGAGGTACTGCGACTGCGGGTGCCTGAGGCCTATCGGCCCGCGCTGAATCACACGGTACGAGCGACTGCGCGAGGCTTCTCCGTCTACCTCGTACCGCGACCAGGCGGCGAGCTCGTTGTCGGTGCGACCAGCAGTGAGCTCGGCTATGACACCCGAGTGCTCGCAGGTGGCGTGTTCTCGTTGCTGCGGGACGCACGGACCGTACTGCCGATCACGGACGAGCTGGAGCTGGTGGAGGCGATTGCCGGCTTGCGGCCGGCCACACCAGACAACGCACCGGTTCTGGGGCCGTCTGGTCTCGACGGTCTGCTCTGGGCGACCGGGCACTACCGAAACGGCGTACTGCTCACTCCTATCACCGCGCAGATCATCGCGGATACCGTGCGCACCGGCGTCGTACCAGAGCTCGGAAAGCCGTTCCTGGCCAGCAGGTTCGAGGGGTTGAGAAATGAGTGACGACACGCTTTTCATCGCTGGGCGGGAGCTGACATCCCGACTGGTGATGGGGACAGGCGGTGCGCCGAGTCTTGAGGTGCTGGAAGAGGCACTGGTCGCGTCCGGGACGCAGCTGACCACAGTCGCGCTGAGGCGGCTCGACCCGAGCCAGCAGGGGTCCGTGCTCGACGTACTGCGCAAGCACGACATCGCCGTACTCCCCAACACCGCCGGCTGCTTCACGGCCGGCGAGGCAGTGCTCACCGCACGCCTGGCCAGGGAGGCGTTGCAGACCGACCTGATCAAGCTCGAGGTCGTCGCCGACGACCACACGCTGCTGCCCGATCCGGTCGAACTGCTGGACGCTGCCGAGCAGTTGGTGCGGGACGGGTTCCAGGTGCTCGCGTACACGAACGACGACCCGATCCTGGCCCGCCGCCTCGCTCAGGCCGGATGTGCGGCGGTCATGCCACTGGGCTCCCCCATCGGCTCGGGCCTGGGCATCCGCAACCCGCACAACATCGGCATGATCGTCGACGAGCTCGACGTACCCGTCGTACTGGACGCAGGCATCGGTACGGCGAGTGACGCCGCGCTGGCCATGGAGCTGGGGTGCGACGCGGTGCTGCTGGCGACCGCGGTCACCCGGGCCGAGCACCCTGCCCTGATGGCCGCCGCGATGCGCGACGCGGTTGTTGCCGGACGCAACGCTCGACGGGCCGGCCGGATCCCGAAGCGCTACCACTCGGCGAATCCCTCGTCCCCGTTGGACGGTCGCGCCGCGCTGTAGTCCAGCGGTTGCTTCGAGCAATCATGCTTGTGAACTACACACATGTAGTTCAGCCTTGAATTGTCAACATTGGATTACAGCCGTAACAAACACCCCATTCGCCCCTGTTGTCACATCCGTACCAGCACTTACGGTCAAGTGACGTTCACACGGGGAGATGGAACTATGCGTAACGTCGTACGTGTTCTGACCGGCATAGCTGTGCCGTTGCTGACCGCTGGAGTGATCACCGCCGGCTCACCGGGCTTGGGCTCGTACAAGGTGAAGGACGGTGACACGCTCAGTCATATCGCCAGCCGGTACGGCACCTCGGTGAAGAGCCTGGTCGCGCTGAACAAGCTGCCGGGCAACGGCAACGCGATCTACGCCGGTGAGGTGCTCAAGGTCCCCGGCAAGGGCGGGACCGCCGCCGCGAAACAGACCACCAAGCGCTCACGGCTCGGCCGGGTCACCTACATCGTCAAGCCGGGTGACACCGTCTCCAAGATCGCCAAGCGCTACAAGTGCTCCCAGGCGAACCTGCTGGCCGCCAACGGCCTGCGGGCCGGCAGTCGCATCTACGCCGGCAAGCCGCTGCAGATCCCGGTCAAGATCCGCCCGAAGGCCAAGCCACCGGTCAAGAGGAAGAACAACACCTTCGCCGGCCGCACCTACGCCGACCACATCGTCGCCAAGGCCGACCGCAACCGCGCGATCCTGAAGAACCGCAAGCTGCCGACCCGCGCCCAGATGCGCGCCCTCATCGTCACCACGTCCAAGCGGTACGGCGTCGACCCGGAGCTGGCCCTCGCGGTGAGCTGGCAGGAGTCGGGCTGGAAGCAGCGAGTCGTCTCCCCCGCCAACGCCGTCGGTGCGATGCAGGTGATCCCGTCGACCGGCCGGTTCGCCTCGTCCATCGTCGGGCGGGACCTGGACCTGCTCCGGCCGCAGGACAACGTCACCGCCGGAGTGGTGCTGCTGGACCGGCTCACCGGCGCGGCAGAGCTGAATACCGCCGTAGCTGGGTACTACCAGGGTCTCGGCGGAGTGAAGCGGAACGGCATGTACCCGGACACGAAGCTGTACGTGAAGAACGTGCTCCGGATCAAGGCACAGCTGGAACGGGGCTGGGACCCACTACGGTGAGGTAGCACCCACTGCGGTGAGCCTGGCGCGGTCACGCTGAGCCGTTATCTACACTCTCTGAGCAGAACGGCTTCGAGAGGCGGCTCACCGCAAGTGACGGACGACGTGGACACGCAGGTCAGCGACCGCCTCGTCGGGCGAGTGCTCGACGGACGGTACCGCGTGGGTGCGCGCGTCGCCAAGGGCGGCATGGCGACCGTCTACAAGGCCCTCGACATGCGGCTGGACCGGGTGGTCGCGCTCAAGGTGATGCACGACGGGCTCGGTGACGACGCCCAGTTCGCCCGCCGGTTCGTGGCCGAGGCCCGGGCCGCCGCACGGCTCTCGCACCCGAACGTGGTCGCCGTCTTCGACCAGGGCGACGACGACGGCACGCTGTTCCTGGCGATGGAGTACGTGCCCGGCCGGACCCTGCGGGACGTGATCCGGGAGTCGGCGCCACTCTCCCCCGCTCGAGCGCTCGACCTGCTGGCACCGATCCTGTCCGCGCTCTCCGCGGCGCACGACGCCGGCATCGTTCACCGTGACATCAAGCCGGAGAACGTGCTTATCGCCGACAACGGTGTGGTGAAGGTCGCAGACTTCGGTCTGGCCCGTGCGGTCAGCGCGACCGGCAACACCGCGACACAGGGCCTCCTGATGGGCACGGTGTCCTATCTGGCCCCGGAGCTCGTCACCGACGGCAGTGCGGACGCCCGGTCGGACGTGTACTCGTCGGGCATCCTGCTGTACGAGATGCTCACCGGCAACAAGCCCCACTCCGGTGACACCCCGATCCAGGTCGCCTACGCGCACGTGCACGCCGACGTACCCGCACCGTCGTTGGAGCAGCCGAGCATCCCGCCGTACGTGGATGCACTGGTGCAGCGCGCGACTGCTCGGGAGCGGGACTTGCGACCGGCCGACGCGCGGGTGCTGAGCCGTCAGGTACGGCGGGTCCGCAGTGCGCTCGAGGAAGGGCTGCCGGACGATCCGGAGCTGACGGGCGACCTGACCATCCCGATCCAGCAGATCCGCCAGGACAGCGGGTACGACGACGGCTACACGCGCGGTGCGCCCGAGGACGAACCGCAGGTCCTGCGCCACGACACGATCGTCGTACCGGTGGAGCACGGCCGCCCCACTGGTGCACCGCGGGTCCAAGCGCCTCCGCAGCGCAAGGGCCGTGGGCTGATCGCGCTGATCCTGATCCTGGCGGCCGCGATCGGCATCGGTACGGCGGCCTGGTACTACGGCATCCACCGCTACACCACCACGCCGAGCCTGGTGAACATGCTTCCGGCGACGGCATCGGCCGAGGCCGAGAAGGTGGGGCTGACGACCACTCTGGCGAACCAGGACTTCTCCGAGGACGTGCCGGTAGGTGAGGTGATGGCCACCGACCCCGCCGCCGGCGAACGGATCCGGAAGAACGGTGAGATCGGCCTGACCGTCTCCAAGGGCCCCGAGCGGTACCGGGTGCCGCAGCTCGCCGGACTGGAACTGGAGGCGGCGAAGCGAGCCCTGGACCCGATCAAGCTCATCACCGGTCAGATCAACGAGCAGTACAACGAGACGGTGCCGGCCGGGCGGGTGATCGCCTTCAGCCCGAAGTTCGACTCGGTGGTGAAGCCGGGCACGGCGGTCAACTTCGCGGTCAGCAAGGGCAAGAAGCCGATCGCGGTCCCGGACATGACCGGGAAGTCGTACCGGGACGCGAACAGGGCCCTGCGCAAACTCGGCTTCGTGGTCGGCCGCATCGACCAGTACGACGAGAAGGTCGCCGAGGGCAAGGTGATCAGCCAGAACCCCAACAGCGGCACGCTGTTCGCCAAGGACAAGGTCCAGCTGGTGGTCTCCAAGGGCCCGCCGCTGGTGGAGGTCCCGGACGTCAAACGAAAGTCCACCGCGGAGGCGCAGCGCATCCTCACCGAGGCCGGCTTCACCGTGAAGGTGGAGAAGGCGCCGTTCAACCTGGGACTGAACATCGTCGCGGCGCAGAACCCGGGCGCCAAGAAGAAGGTCAAGCCCGGCAGCCAAGTGATCATCACGGTGCTCTGACGCGTTTTGGCTCCAGGCGAAGCCGTCTGATTAGCTGTGCGGCGTGAATCACCCGCGTCTCGCCGTACTGGCCCTGCTCGCGGTCGCGGCAGCATGGGGATCCACGTTCTTCCTGACCAAGGATCTGCTCACCAGGATGGACGTCGCCGACTACTTGGCGTTGCGCTTCCTGATCGCCTCGATCGCGCTCATCCTGGTCCACCCGCCGGCGATCGCCAGGCTGAGCCGCCTCGACCGCGGCCGGGCCGTTGCCCTCGGCATCACCTACGGCATCGCCCAGCTGGTCCAGACCGAGGGGCTGCGGCACACCTCGGCGAGCGTCTCCGGTTTCGTCACCGGCATGTACGTCGTCTTCACCCCGCTGCTGGCCGCGGTCATCCTGCGGCACAAGATCGGCCGCTGGGCCTGGGTCGCCGTGATCCTCGCCACTGTCGGCCTCGGCGTACTGTCGCTGCGGGGCATGAGCATGGGCACCGGCGAGCTGCTCACGCTCGCCTCGGCCGGCCTGTACGCGCTGCACATCATCGGTCTCGGCGCCTGGTCGACCCCGCAGAACGCCTTCGGGCTGTCGGCGCTGCAGATGGTGGTGATCACCTGCGTCTGCGCGATCGGCGCGCTCCCCGGCGGCTTCGCCGTACCGAGCTCCGGCGGCGACTGGGTCAGCGTCTTCTACATGGCGCTCGTCGCCGGCGCGCTGGCGCTGATCGTCCAGACCTGGGCGCAGGCGCATCTCACCCCGACCCGGGCGGCGATCGCGATGACGATGGAGCCAGTGTTCGCGTCGTCGTTCGCCGTCCTGTTCGGGTCGGAGAGCGTGACGTGGCGGATGCTGGTGGGTGGCGCCTTGGTGCTGTCCGCCATGTTCTTGGTGGAGCTCGCACCGCGGCGCAAGTTCGAGGCGGAAGTGCAACACCTGGCCCAGTAGGGGGAACCATGCGGGACGACAGTGCGCGGCGGGTCCGGTGGTATCCGGCCGTCGTCATCGCCGTCCTGCTGGCGTTCCTGGCCGCCGGTACGGCGAACAACCTGGTCCGCAACCCGCAACCCCGGCTGGTCGCCGAAGGCCAAAAGGTGCCCGCAGCAACCTTCCCGGGTCCGTACGGCGAGCTGATCGGGCGAGCGATCGCCGACCTCGACACCCTCACCCTCGGCAACGGCGCGACCCTCGCGGGCTGGGACGGACCGTGGCGATTCGTCTGGCCGCGGGACGCGTCCTTCGTCGCGGCGGCGTACTGCTCGATCGGCCGGACCGCCGACGCCGGCCGAGTACTCGATTTCCTCAACGGCATCAGGCCGTCAGCCGGACGCTGGGAGGCCCGGTACGCCGAGAGCGGCGAGGCGATCCGGGACGGCCGCGAACCACAGCTGGACGGATCCGGATGGGTGCTCTGGGCAACGTGGTTCTGCCGAACCGGCAGCAGGTACTGGGAGCTGGTCCGTGAATCCGCCGACCAGATCGTGACCGAGCTCGGACCGGATGGCCTGCCCGGGCCGTCGCCGGACTACTGGGAACGCCCGGAGTCCTCGGTCACTCTCGGCACCGTCGCTCCGCTGCTCACCGGGCTCCGCTCCGCGGTCAGCATCGCGACCGACCTGGATCATGGCGACGAGGCCGCGCGCTGGAACGACGCTTTGGAAAGGTTGACCAAGGCAACGGACCGGAACTTCGGGCCGGACTATCCGCGGACTCCTGCGCGAGCGGTCAGCTTCCTGGAACCAGGGCTCGAACCGATCGGGGTGGGCGGTGGTGCCGATGCGATCGTCACCGTCCTCGGCCCGCCGTTCGCCCCGGCCCGGGACGTCGTCACCACGGCGATCGACCGTGCTCGCGCCGTACTCACGCAGCCGAATGGCGGTGTCACCCCGGGCGAGGACTGGCGGACCGACGGCGTGTCGTGGACGCCGCAGACCGCGATGTTCGCGTTGAGCGCGGCCGCCCGCGGCGATCGCGCGACCGCGGGTGAACTGCTGACCTGGTTGGACCAGTACCGCACCAGCAGCGGAGCCCTGCCGGAGAAGGTCAACCGCGACCTGGAGCCCGCCGGCGAGGCCCCACTGGGCTGGACCTCAGCCCTCGTCGTCCTCGCCGGCGCTGCACTTGAGAAGCCGCTGCCGATCCCCTAGCAGATCTCCATCGCGTCGTGGGTCGGCGCCGCCGGTCGCGTCGTACTGGTCTTGGACGAGTAGAAGAACGCCGTCGACGAGATGTCGTCCTGGAGCGGCAGGTAGCGGCCGCCGGACCGCCAGCCGAGCGCCTGGACGTCGACCCGCAGCTTCTCCCGGAACCGGATCGGGTCGGGCAGGTGGAAGCGGTACATGCCGAACCGCTGCTGGCTCGCGTACAGCCCGTCCGGCCGGATCACCTGCGGCATTCCGAGGTAGGGCGTACTGAACTCGGTGTAGCCACCTCCCGGGACATCGAAGTTCCAGGCGCCGCCGAAGTAGTCCTCGGTGCCGGTGCCGCAGATCGTCGGGAACTCCTCGTCCTTGTCCAGGTAGAACTTCACCTCGCCCTCACCCCACCAGCCGCTGCTGTTGACGCCCCAGGCGAGATACGTGCCGACGTAGTGGCCCGGACCCTCCACACCGTCCAGCAGGGTGTGCACGGTCTTGGCCGGCAGCGGGTTGCTCCGCCGCCACTGCGTGTGCAGGTACGCCGATTCCTCCGGTACGGCGCCCAGCCAGTAGTCGACCTGGAAGTACACGATCACCGGCTCGTCGTGGGTGTTCTCCAGAGTCAGCGTGGCCTGCGACTGGAACGGCATCTCCCAGTAGCTGTTGAAACCGCCGTTCGGGTTGACTGTGATCGGCAGCGCGTTGACCTGGGCGAACTTGCCCCAGCCCGAGCAGAAGAAGTCACCCACCGGCGTCTCGATCGCGGGCGCGTCGTCGCCGTCCCAGTGGGCGCGCAGCACCAGCCGCCGCCAGTTGTCGACGTGGGTGGTGAGCCAGATGTGGGTGATGCAGCCAGGTCCGGCGATGTCGGCGAGGGTCGCGGTCTCCCCCGGTCCGATCTCGATCGACGGCGACACCTTCCAGCCCTGACCGAGGTCCCGGGCCGCGTTCGCCCCGGTCCCCTCGGTCAACCGCCCACCCTGGCCGGGCTCACCGGTCGGGTTCTCGGCACTGATGGAGCGCGTCTCGACATCGTGGATCGCGCTGATTCCGGACAGCTTCCCAAGAGTCATACCCGCGACCTTAGGCCGCTCGTGGGTCCTTGAGAAATCGATTGCCCAGCAAGTGGACTGCGCTGGACAGGTTATATGCCACCTGGGTTATATTGCCGGTATGGACGGACGGCGAGGACGCGTGTTCGGGACCGAGGACGGGCGGGTGGCGATCCGGTTCGTGCGGCTGGTGCCGCATCCGCCGGAGAAGGTGTGGCGGGCAATCACGGATCCGGCCCAGCTGGCGGAGTGGTTCCCGGCGGTGGTTTCGCTGGACCGGCCGGCCGGGAGCGAGCTGTTCTTCGGGGTGACCGAGCAGCAGCGGCAGCGGTTCGGGATGACCGACGACCCGGCCGGCACCCCGAACGGCCGGATCCTGCGGAACGAGCCGCCGTCAGTGCTCGAGTACGAGTGGGCCGGCGAGATCCTGACCTGGGAGATCACCGGTACGGCGGAAGGCAGCCGGCTCGTGTTCACCAACGTGCTCACCGATCCTGACGCCGCGGGACCGGCGGCCGCCGGCTGGGAGGCCGGCCTGGAAGTCGTCGAGGCCCAACTCGCCGGCCAGCCCATCACCTGGAACCCCTTAGACCGAGCCGAGGAACTCGCCACCCTGTACCGCACCTAACCGCCCCTCGCCGACCTTGAGAAGCCACCGATCACTTTCGGGCCCTCGAAATGGTTGGTGGCTTCTCAAGGTGGTGTCGACGGATGGCAGCTCGGCGTCGTTAGCAGGGGCGGATCTTGGCCTCGAAGCCGTTGGTGAAGGTGATGCAGGCCCAGGGGCGGCCCTGGTCGGGCTTGGCGCGGACGATCAGCGGGAAGGCGTCGGCACCACGGACCTGCGGGCTCCGCTCGGTCTTCAGCGAGCCGACCGCACCACCGCGCGCCACGGCCGCCGCCTTCACGTCCTCGACCGTGACGACGCTGCGGGCGTTCTTCTCGGCGGCGTCCTGGGCGTCGGTCGCGACCGCGAGAGCGAAGGCGATCTCCGGCGGCTTGGACCAGGTGGTCGACGTGACCGGGAAGACGAGCCCGAACATCAGCAGGCCGATCCCCGTGACGATCTGACGGATCCGCCGAGTCTGGTCCGTCGCAAGCAACGCGGCACAGCACAGCGCAAGGAACAGCGTGAGGCCGCGCAGAATCCAGTGCCGGTCGAGCCGACTGTCCACCGCCAGGGCCGCGCCGAGGGCGATCACGATGCAGACGACGGCGGCGGCCAAGGCCCGAAGCCGGGGAGACACGGATTGCATGGCGCAGACGATAGACGTACGGCGGCTCCTGCGCGGGCGCCGGGCTGACACCGACCAGCCGGCCTGCGGGCTGGGGCCGCATGCGCCTGGGTGAACCGTTCGTCGCAGTTGAGGGGCCGCTCGGCGCTCGACGCGCCGGTCAGGATCGTGGAGCACGGACGGTGCTGGCAGATTCGATCCCGTCCCCACCGCCCCCGAGGGATTGGACCGACCGTGGACCACACCGCCTCCGAAACGCCCGGTTCGTGGAGCATCTCGCGACGTCGCGCACTCCAGCTCAGCGGCGGCGTCGCCGCAGCCGGCGCACTGCAGACCACCGCGACCGCCACAGCCGAGGCAACAGGGCTGGCACCCAATCAAGCTGTACTGACCGAAGGCACCAACTTCATGGTGGCTGTCTCGCCGGACGGCAAGTGGCTGGCCTTCGACCTGGTGACCGCAATCTGGGTGACGCCCGCCGCCGGTGGCGTGTCCCGGCGGTTGACTGACGACCTGCAGGACGCGACTCGGCCGCGGTGGTCGCCGGGCGGCCGGCAGCTGGTGTTCCAGTCGTACCGTGACGGCAACTTTCACCTCTGGTCGATCAACGCGGACGGCACCGACCTCCGCCAGCTCACCACCGGCCGCCAAGACCATCGCGAGCCGCACTTCACCCCCGACGGCCGGTACGTCGTGTTCTCTTCGGACCGTGGTAGCAACGGCAGCTACGGCATCCACCGCCTCGAACTCAGCACGGGAACGATCGTCGCCCTCACCGACGACACAGCCGAAGAGGCCGAGCCAACCGTCTCCGCCGACGGGATCAGGATCGCCTTCACCGTCGACGCCTCGTCCATCGCCGAGGTCAACCTCACGACCGGCGAACGCACCACTCTCGTCCCGGCCCAGACCGGCAGCTCCGTCTACGGCCCGGCCTACTCCCCCACCGGTCGGCTCGCCTACGTTCGGCTCGCCGGTCCGGTCTGCGATCTGGTTGTCGACAATCAGAAAGTCACCAATGGCAAGGACGTTTTCGCCGTGCCGCCATCCTGGGGATCCGACCTCTATTACACCGCCGACGGGCACGTGATCCGTCATCAGGTCGGCGGTGCGCATACCGTCGTACCGTTCACCGCGACCGTGCCGGTGACGGCGAAGCGGCCGCGGCCGAAGGCGCCGGACCTCGAGTCGACGGCGCGGCGGCCGGTGCTCGGGATCGCGAGCCCGGCCGTGTCCCCGGACGGACAGTGGGTCGCGTTCCGGGCCCTGAACGCTTTGTGGCTGGCGGCAACGAGTGGCCGAGGGCAACCACGGAAGCTGGTTGCCGACGGCTACTTCAACTCCGATCCGGACTTCTCGCCGGACGGCACGAAGTTGCTCTACGCAAGCGACCGGGACGGGACCGCGGATCTCTGGCTGTACGACCTGACGACCGGTGCCGACAGCAAGCTCTCGTCGTTGCCCGGGGCACAGACCGCGCCGCGCTTCTCCCCCGACGGGAAGCGGGTCGCGTACCAAGACCAGGACGGAATCGCCTGGGTGCTCGACCTCGCCTCGGGCCAGCTCCGCCAACTGACCCCGACCCTGTTCCAGCCCGGCCGGGTGAGCTGGTCACGGGATGGGAAGACGCTCGTGCTCGCCGCGGTGAAGCCGTTCTCCAAGCGGTTCCGCGAGGGCACCAGCCAGTTGCTGTACGTCGACGTCGCCACCGCAGCACTGGAGTACGTCGAGCCGATGCCGTTCCGATCGCTTGCCACCCGCGGTGACGACGGGCCGGTCTTCTCCCCCGACGGCAAGTGGCTCGCGTTCGTCGTCGAGAGTCTCCTGTACGTCGCTCCGGTCGACGAACGCGGCCGATTCACTGCAGAGCCGCGAGCAGTCACCGATGAGGTGACCGACTCACCGGTCTGGCAGGACAACAAGACCCTGCTCTACCTGAACAACGGCCGACTCCGTCGCACGACAGTCACTGGTTCCCGCCCCCAGACGATCAAACTCGACCTGCACTGGCGCCGCGCCACGGTGAACCAGCACGTCACGATCCACGCCGGCGCGTTGTGGGACGGCCGCGCGACCACGCTGCGCCGGGACGTGGACGTCGTACTGGATGGGTCGCGGATCGCCGCCGTACGGCCACATCAACAGCACAAGGCGGACATCGACGCGTCGGATCTGACCGTGATGCCCGGGTTGATCGATGCGCACAACCATTGGCATCTGCGCGGCCGGGCGTGGGGTGCTCGGCAGGGCAACCTGTGGTTGTCGTACGGGATCACAACCACGCGATCGCCGGGTGACCCGGTGTACCAGATGCAGGAGACGCGGGAGGCGCTCGCCCACGGGTCGCTGCTCGGGCCGCGGTACTTCGCGACCGGTGAGGCGATCGACGGGTCGCGGGTCTACTACAACTTCATGCGGCCGACGCTCTCCCTGCGGCAACTGAGGTTGGAGCTCGACCGAGTCGAAGGGCTCGCGTACGACCTCGTGAAGACGTATGTGCGGTTGCCGATCGAATACCAGCGTCGTGCGATCGCCGCCGTACATCGTCTTGGGCTGCAGTTGTCGTCGCACTACCTCTACCCGGCCGAGCACCTCGGCATGGACGGGATGGAGCACACCGGCGCGACGAACCGGCTCGGTTACTCGCACACGGTCAGCCGGCTCGGGCGCGCGTACGCCGATGTCGTCACGCTGTTCACCAAGGCCGGGCTGTCCGTCACGCCGACCCTGTTCAACTCGACGATGGCGCACGTCGACGATCCGTCGCTGCTGACCGATCGGCGGACGACCACGCTGTTCCCGTCGTGGGAGTACGACGCTCTGCGGACCGAAGTGAACACGGCCGCGGGACCGGCCGGGGTGACGACGCGAGAACTGCTGCGCGGCAACGTCGACATGGTCCTGCGGATCCATCGCGGCGGCGGCTTCGTCATCTCCGGCACCGACACGCCGCTGGACAACATCGCGATCTCGCTGCACGCCAACCTGCGCTCGATGGTCGCCGGCGGCTTCACGCCGTACGAGGCACTCACGACCGCGACCCGCAATCCGGCCCGATGGCTCAACCTCGAGGACAAACTAGGCGTCATCAAACCCGGCGCCCAGGCCGACCTCTCCTTCATCACCGGCGACCCACTCACCGACATCCGAGCAGCCGCCGCAGTCGACCGAGTGATGCTCGCCGGCAAGCTCCACATTGTCGACGATCTACTAATGCCGTACGCCAATGGCACCCGAGCCGAACCTACAGTGCGCACCGCCAACGCCCCGCAACCACTAACCCGAGAACATGCCCACGCCCACGACGACAAGTTCTGGTGGCACGAGCCCGAGTGGCTCCACCGAGCGTGCTGCGAGGGCTAACCCGGGGTCGGATGGTGGGAGCTGACCCGCGGCACCACCGCGACTGCTCCGTCGCCGTGGTCCGCGCCGCTCCCACCCATCAGTCAGCGGCAAGGTCACAACCCCTCGCGAACCGTCGGCCTGTCGCGGGAACTCGCCCAACCAGCTCCAACCACCCCTGCGTCCAACCCAGGGCTCACCCGCCAGATACTCCGGCGCATGACACAGCCCACGCACCCCGACCGATGTCACAGCCGCCTGCCCCCTGGCGTGTCTACCTGTGGTCTCTGTCGGCTTCGAGGAGGCGGAGCCAGATCTCGCTGATGGTCGGGTAGGCGGGGACTGCGTGCCAGAGGCGGTGCAGCGGGACTTCGGCGGTGATGGCGATCGTGGCCGCGTGCAACAGTTCGGCGACATCGGGTCCGACCGCGGTGAAGCCGATCAGGATGTTCCGGTCGTCGTCGATGACCATTCGGGCCTGGCCGCGGTAGCCGTCGGCATGCAGCGCCGCGCCGGCGACCGCCCCGAGGTCGTGGTCGACGACCCGGATGCTGATGCCGGCCACCGATGCGGCCTCCGCGGACAGGCCGACGGTGGCGACCTCGGGATCGGTGAAGATCACCTGCGTGATGGCGCGTTCGTCGGCGGTGACCGCATGGCGTCCCCACGTACTCAGGTCGAGCTTCTCGCCGTGGGCTCGCGCGGCGATCGCATCGCCCAGGGCGCGGGCTTGGTACTTGCCGTGATGGGTCAGCAGGGCTCGCTTGTTCACATCCCCCGCGGCGTACAGCCAGCCGCCGTCGATCGGCTTGCCGTCGTCGTCGACGACAGCGAGGGCTTCGTCGACGTCCAGCCAGTCTCCGGGAGTGAGACCGAGGTGATCCAGGCCGAGGTCCTTGGTGTTCGGCGTGCGTCCGGTGGCGACGAGGACTTCGTCGGCGGCCACGGTCGTGCCATCGGAGTTGGTGAGGTGCACGGTGCCGGAGTCGTCCCGTCGGACTTCGGTGGCCTCGACGTTCAGGTGAAGCGAGACACCCGCCGTTCGGAGAGCAGCAGTCACATGGTCACTGGCGAACGGCTCCACACTAGGGAGCAGCCGGGTCTGGGAGATGAGCGTCACCTGCGACCCGAGAGCGCTGAACGCGGTGGCCATCTCAGATCCGACGACCCCGCCACCGATGATCGCCAATCGATCGGGAATGGTCCGGGCGCCCGCGGCTTCCCTGCTCGTCCACGGTGCCACATCCGCCAGCCCTCGGATGGGCGGCAATTGGGCGCTGCTGCCGGTGGCGATCACGACCGCATGGCGCGCCTGCAGGACGGTGGTCGTGCCATCGGTGTCGGTGATCGTGACAGTGCGAGTGCCGGTGATGCGTCCGTGCCCGCGGACCAGAGTGATCCCTGCGTGGTTCAGCCACTCGACCTGGCCAGCATCGCTCCAGTACGACGCGAATCGGTCACGCCGGCCAAGCACTGCAACTGGGTCCAGGTCGCCGCTCACCGCCTGGCCGGCGGCCGGCAGTGCGCGAGCGGCGCGCACCGCGGCTGCGTCGCGAAGAAGGGCTTTGGTCGGCATGCAGGCCCAGTAGGAGCATTCCCCGCCGACGAGTTCGCGCTCCACGATCGCGGCGCTCAGGCCGCCCTGCACCGCCCGGTCGGCCACATTCTCACCGACCGGGCCGGCGCCGATGATCACTACGTCGAAGGTGACCTCTTGGCTCGTGTTCGTCATGTCACTTCGCCTTGGCTGCGCGGAGGTGCAGACGGATCGCCGAGATCAGGAAGAAGACGCCGCCCAGCGTCGCGTATCCGGCGAGGTTGGTGAGCGACGCATTCGCCCCGCCGGCCTGCAGGATGAAACTGGTCCCGGCGAGGGTCGAGATTCCGCCGCTGAGGATCATCGCCCACTGGCCACCGAGCCGGTAGCGCAAGATCGCGACGATCAATTGGACGATGCCCGCGGTGATCGCCCAGGCACCCCACACCCGCAGAACGCTCGGGATGCCGGAGGCGGTGGCGACGGCCAACCCGATGGCGGTGAGCAGGCTCAGCGCCATGTTGATGTACAGCGGCACTCGCGGTCGGGTAGCGGCCGACGAACGGAAGTCGACCACGGCCGCGCCGACGTCGAAGAGTGGATAGATCACCAGCAGGGCGACGCTGATCGGGGTGAGCGTCGAAGCTGTGATGGCGAGCAGGCCCGCCCAGACGATGGCGAATCCGAAGCGGACGTAGTACAGGTTCCGCAAAGCCTTGGTTGTGCTGCTCTCGGCATCCACGGTGACGGTGTCACCGGCATGGATGGAGCTTGACATCAGATCCCTCTTTCGATGATTGAACGGGTGATTCGTCCTGCCACGGACGGTCTCCTCGATCACTTACGTGGCGATGCCCGTGACCGTCGCGGTTTGAGCGACGTCCGGCTTGGCGATCTGGGAGACAGAACGATCGGTACACCTAGGCTGTCGCATCGGTGCCGAAGATGTCAAGACAGATCGTTCTATCTGTTAGCCTGAGGGCAGGATCTCGAAGGGATGGCGGATGTCGGAAGCACGAGCGCGGCTGCTCAGCACGGCCAGCGGGCTGTTCTACTCCGAAGGGCTTCATTCCGTCGGCATCGATCGCATCATCGCCGCCGCACCGGTGACACGCGCCACGCTGTACAGGCACTTCCCGAGCAAGGACGACCTCGTCGTCGCCTACCTGACCCAAGCCGACGACGCGATCCGCACACGGACGGATGCCGCACGGGCCGAGGACGCATCCCCCGACGACATCATTCGAACTGTCTGCCGATCCATTACCGACGACATCCAGAGCCCTGGCTTCCGGGGCTGCGCGTTCCTCAACGCCGCCGCCGAGTACCCCGACCCGGCCCATCCGGTCCATCAAGCGGTCCTCAGGCATCGGCAGTGGTTTCTGGACACGATCACCGAGCTCTTCTCCGACACCGGAAAACCCGATCCGGAACCCGCCGCCCGGCACTTCGTCATGCTGCGGGACGGCGCCATGGCCGCCGGCTGCCTGTCCGATCCGAAAGCCGTCTGTGAGACATTCCTGCGCGGGATCGAGGGACTCCTCAAGTACCGCAGCCGTGAGCAGCCCGACTCCTAGCAGCGGGCTCTCCGCCCCCACACCCGCGTTGTCGCGATGCGATCAACGGAGGCACGGTTCACCGGGGTCTCTTGCGCTGGTCGCCGTACCGGCCACTCCAACTCCCGGCCTTCTGTCGTCGCTCAGTTGCTGAGCGGCGCGGGACCACCGCGTGATGGTCGCTCAGCAACCCGTCGTCTCTCGTTGTCGTGCACACGTGGGTCGTAGTGGTCGACGAATACGGTGCACACCAGATCCCGGCGACTGTGGACGCCGGTCTTCGCGAAGATGCTCTTGAGGTGCTGCTGCACCGTGACCGGGGCGATCACGAGATGGTCGGCGATCTGCGCGGTGGACTGGCCGATCAGCACCAGCCTCGTGATCTCACGTTCTCGCTGGGTGAGCCCGTACGCCGCCATCAGCACGCTCGCGATCCGTGCCTTGGCAACAGGTTCGATGATGACTGCCGCACGCGGGCCCGCCGTCGTCGTGATCGACGTTCCATGGAGGACGAGCCACCTACCCGTGGCGGCGCGGACCCGGGCCAGGGCGGGTCCGTCCCGGCCAGTGGCTCGAGCTGCGACCGACAAGAGCGCGGCCGGTGTGCGCTCATGCCCTCCGGTCAACTCCTTCAGCAAGCGTTCTGCCTCTGGGGAGACGGATTCAACCGAGAGACCCTCGTCGATGACGACCAGGCCGGGCGCATCGGGCCAGTCGGGCTCAAGGGCTTCGCCCACCAGCAAACCGCGGCGCACCCCCTCCGCCAGGTGCGGGCTCACCGACCACAAGAAGTCGAGCTCAACGGCGCTGAACGTGGCCTGGCCGGGACACCTGTTGAGCCGCAAGGATCCCCAGGCCTCGCCAGTCCTCGCCCGCAGCGCCACGGCGACCTCTTGCTCGATGCCGTGCGGTCGCAGGTAATCGCGGAAGACCGGGCTGCGTTCAGGGCTCCCGCCGGTCACCTGATGAAGGGTCTGGACACCCCGATCGCTCGCGAGGACGTCGGCGGTCTTGTTCACGTCAGCCGCTCGGTACTCCCAGTCGAGCTGACCAGCAAGGTCGAAAAAGCACTCGCCGTCGAAGTGGATGCTGGTGATCAGCTGGGACGAGGGATCGATGGTGTTCCAGAACGGTGGCGCGCCGCCGACCTGGACGGCGCGACTCAGCGTGTCGCCCGCCGCCTCGAAGAACGCGTGGGTGTGGAGACCCGCGCGGGCGAGCTGACGGATCCGGACGCTCGCCTCATCCATCGATAGCCGTGCCACCTGGCCTCCAGCCCCGAGACACGTTCAACGGTATCGACGCCGGCGCCGAGTTGCCAGGTTTCTGGTATGGACGGGCCCTCGACCGCGGACCAGATTGAGGACATCGGTGCAGTTCGACCACGGGGAGACGACCCATGACTGACGCAGAGCTGGTGCGCAAGTACGTCGACATCTACAACTCAGGCGACGCCGCCGCCCTCGGGGACTTCTACGCGGCCGACGTGGTCCTCGTGGATCCGATGACCCCCGAGCCGACGAAGGGCCGGGACGCCGTGGTCGCGACTGGAGCGGCGTTCCGGAAGGCGTTCCCCGACATGGTCTGGACCCTGACCGGCGATCCCGTCGTGGGAAACGGAGCCATAGCCTGGGAACTGCACGCCACCGGCACCATGACAGGCCCAATGCCCGGCTCCGACGGCGAAATCCCCGCCACCGGCAAGACCTTCGCCATCGACATGGGCATCTTCTGGACCCTCACCCCAGACAACCTGATCACGACGGAACACGCCTACTTCGACGCAACAGCAATGCTGACCCAACTCGGCCTCACGAGCTGACCCACCTGAGCACTTGAAACGCACCTCAGCCCCTAGACCCGCTCCGCGTGCTACCAAACCCCCATACCTGCATGCCGAACCACGACACGCAGCACCACGACTCAGCGACGCGGCGAGTGGCAACGTAGGTGGTCGCGGCGCCTTTCGCGTGACTCCCGTTGAATAACTGGCGAAGCGGCATGTCGAGGTGCGACGAGTTGCAGTCTCGTGCACCCGTCCGAGGCCAGTTAGAGGGTTGTCTGCCGATGTTGACCTGACCGTCCAGACTGCACACGGAAGCGCACTCACATGCCGATGAGAGGGCGCAAGCCTCCTGCGAGCAACCGCGCGGTCCGGCCAGGGACTGTGAGCCCGTTGTCTATACCTTGCTCGCCACCACCGTGTAGTTCTCGGCCTCAGGGTTGTACGTGCTCCTTTCCGTCCGGAGTCCGACCTGGCGCAACTCGGCTGCGAGTTCGTCGTATCGGTAGGGCCAGCACGACAGCAGTTCCGAGCGGACAAGAACCGACCCAGCCGCATCAACTTGCGCGATCGCAATCTCGATGTGGTGCTCCTCCTCCCAATGCGGCGCAATCTCCCAGCGGTAGACCACGACGGCATCGCGACCGTTCCGGCGAACGAGTCGGTCACTGATGTCGAGCCGGGAACCTCTGGCCCTCACGAGTTCCCAAGTGCGGGATGTGAGTACCAAGCGCCCGCCAGGGCGCAGAAGGCGTGACATCGACTCCAGAGCAGCGCCCCTGCCTGTCGCGCCCTCGGCATGGTGAAGCGAGTTGCCAACGCAGAACACCATGTCGAACGTGTCGTCCTCGAAATGGTCGGGCAACTCTTCCCAGTTCGCCCGCACGGCCCGGACGGATGCCCCGAACTCCTCCGACAACTCTGCAGTCCGACGAACCATCGCTTCGCTGGCGTCAGTTGCGACAACCTGCATGCCACGACCGGCGAGGCCAACCGCCAACTGTCCGGTTCCGCACGAACAGTCGAGGACGTGAGCGTTCGACGGCAGGAGACTGAGGACGTCGTCGAACGACGCAGCGAACTCGGCCGGGGCCAGCTTTGCATCCGAGATGAGCCACTCGTACACCTCGGCAAGCGCGTTATAGCTCGTCACAACTACTACCTCCGACACGGGGCAGACTCACGGTGAGACGTCAGTCCATCAGCGGGAGCGAGCCGGGCACCAATGGTTTTCGCAAGGACAACCCGTCCGCGCATGCCCGCGGATAGCGCGAGCTGATCCGCTCGGCCATTCGCCGTGTTCGGCGCTTCGGAACTATCAATACGTCCGAACTTGATACGCAGCGTGTCCAGTAGATGGAGCAGGGTGACCCCTGGGTCACGACCACAACTCCCCGAACCAGCTGGTCAGGCGTCGGCTTCGGCGTCGTCGTCGACCGAGAGGCTGTGCCAAATGTCGAACGCCACAGATGCGGCGCCTGTCGCGTCTCCCGCCTCGATGAGATTGATCAGCTGCTCGTGCCGGTTGACGGAGGCTCGGCCGTCGACACCGAAGCGCATCCGCTCCGCGCGGCGGATCAGGGGGTCGAAGCGCTCGATCACCGCTTCGAGGGCCTGATTGCCGAGCACGGCGACCGGAATCCTGTGCAGTTCCTCGTCTGCCTCCAGGGCGGCTTTGACGTCGCCTGATGCCACAGCCCCAGCGAACCGGCGGTTCGCGTCCCGCATCCGGTCCACGTCCTGTTCACTGAGCCGGCCCGTCACTTCTCGCACGGCCAACTCATGCATCGCGGCGACGACATCTCTCGCGTCCCGCACCACCTGAATGTCGATGGCGCTGACCGTCGTGGATCGACCCGGCAGCGCCACCACCAATCCACTCGCCGCGAGGCGCAGCAGCGCTTCGCGCACCGGGGTCCGGCTGACCCCCAGCCAGGCAGCGAGGTCGCCGTCCTTGAGTTGCTCCCCCGGCCTGAACGTTCCATCGACGATGGCGTCGCGGAGGCGTCGGTAAACATCGTCGCGCAGGAGGGTGCGGTCTACGGCAGGGGTGTTCAGAGGAATCGGCACGGCAACATATTGCACACACATCCCTGCATCTCGTAAACCCCAAGCGCGGCTTGTGAGGATGTGCAGCATGCGATATATTGCATATCAGAGCCGCCCGACGCCGGCGAGACCACGGGCCAGCAGTACGAGGGATTCGCGGCGACGCCGGACTTCGTCATCGATGTCGCGGACGACGGATACGGGTTCCTCAACCACGACAAGTTCAAGGCCGGGTTCGCCCACGACGCCACCGACGCGGACGCCGCCTTCCTGCGTGACACGCAGATCCCGATCAACATGTCGGTCTTCGACACGCCGCTGAAGAACGCCGCCTGGCGCGACAAGCCCAGCTGGGCCGTCATCGCCACGGAGGACAAGTCGTTCGACCAGGCCATGCTGCAGCACATGGCGACGCGGAGCGGCGCGAAGATCACCAACGTGTCCGCCAGCCACGCCCTGTTCATCACGCAGGCCGGCGTCGTCTCCGACACCATCGATGACGCCGCGAAGGGCGCTTCGCACGCCGGCCGGTGAGCCGCTGATCCGCTTTCGACCCAGGGGGCCGACCCGCGCCAATCGCGCGCGCCGGCCCCCAGTTCTCCGGAGGGATCACATGTCGATCACCCCGTTCCAGGTGACGCTCTGGATCGAACTCCTGGCCGCCGGACTCGGCGGTCTTCAAGGGGCGCTCTTCGCCGCCGGCGTCAGGTCTCGCCGCATCGACGTGCTCGGCGTCATCGTGATCGGACTCGCCGTCGCTCTCGGGGGAAGCCTGCTTCGCGACACCGTGCTCAATCAGCCACCGGTCGTGGTCTGGAGCAACTGGTACCTGATCGTGGCCGGTGCCTCGGCGATCCTCGGCATGGTGCTGCAACCCCTGTTGTCACGAGCGGAATGGCTGATCACCGTGCTCGACGCCGTCGTGATGGGGCTGTTCGGAGCGATCGGGGCCTCGAAGGCGCTGTCCCTCGGCGTAGGCGTGGCCGGGGCACTGGTGGTCGGCGTCATCGGAGCCATCGGCGGCGGGATGCTGCGCGATGTCATGCTCAGCTTGCCGTTCTCCTTCCTGCACGTGGGCACCCTCTACGCCGTCGCCGCGGGTGCCGGCACCGCAGCGCTAGTCCTACTCGCCGAACTCGGCACGCCCATCCCGATCGCGGGAGTCGTCTGCCTGACGGTGACCACGCTCGTGCGCCTGGCCGCCGTCCGCTTCGACTGGACCTTCCCGGAGCAGTTCGTGGTGCGCCCTCGACGTCCACAGGCGCCTCCGAGGGCCGAGGGCGGACGCCTCGGAGCGGGCTCGGCGGAGGGCGACTGATCGAAGCATCGGCCCTGAGAGTTGCTTCGTGCACATGAACCTTGCGGTGCTAGTCCATCTTCGACAGATGGCGATGACCGTCGGGCGGGTGACGCCGAACTCAGCTGCGATCTGGGCGACGGTGTACCGCCGTTTCCCGTCCTCCCCCACCAGCCCCAGAACCTACTGGCCACCGAAGCCGGCCGCACACAGTACACCGACGAGGTCAAACGCCTCGACGCCCGCCTCCAGCAGCTGAAGGCATGCACCGGAGCAAGCTGCCGCAGCTGAACCACATGAATCGTGGGAGCGTGCGTAGCAGGCGTGCTGAGGAGCGGAGCGACGAAGTGGCGCCCGCGGAGCAGGCGTGGGTCGGCCCAGTACTAGAACGGCAGCTTGGGTTGGGGTGGGGCGTGGGTGGGGTCTACGCCGTCGAAGAGGCTGCTGACTGATTCGCCGCCGTGGATGCGCTTGATTGCCTCGGCGAAGAGGGTGGATACCGAGCTGACCTGGAGTTCGGGGAAGCCGGCTGGGCGGGGCACGGTGTCGGTGCTGATCACCTCGGTCACTGACGGGTGCGATCGCAGGCGCTCCACCGCGGGGCCGGCGAACAGGCCGTGGGTGCAGGCGACCGCGGCCTGGGTGCAGCCGAGGTCTTTGAGCCGGTCCAGCAGTTCCATGATCGAGCCGCCGGTTGCGATCTCGTCGTCGAGGATGATCGCCCGTTTGCCGGCCACGTCGCCGACGATCGCGTCGATCACCACGCGGTCGTCGGCCAGCCGCTGTTTGCTGCCCGCCGCGACCGGCAACCCGAGCAGCCGGGCGAACTGGGTCGCCGTCTTCGCGTTGCCCAGGTCCGGGCTGACCACGACCGTGTCGGCGAGATCCCGGCCGCGGAAGTGGTCGGCGAGGACGCCGATCGCGGTCAGGTGATCGACCGGGACGGAGAAGAACCCGTGTACCTGCGGCGCGTGCAGAGCCATCGTCAGGACCCGGTCGGCACCGGCCGCGACCAGTAGGTCCGCGACCAGGCGGCCGCCGATCGAGATCCGGGACGCGTCCTTCTTGTCGGATCGGGCGTACGCGTAGTGCGGCATCACCGCGGTGATCTGCTGCGCCGAGGCACCCCGGGCGGCGTCGATCATCAGGAGCAGCTCCATCAGGTGCTCCTGGGTCGGCGGCACGAGCGGCTGGACGATGTACACGTCCCGCTGTCGGCAGTTCACCTGCAGTTGCACCTGCAGGCAGTCATTGCTGAAACGATGGATTTCGACCGGTGAGAGCGGTACGCCGAGATCGGCACAGATCCGCTCCGCCAAACCAGTGTGGGCACTTCCGCTGAACACGACGATCTCTCGCACGGCTCTCCCCGAAACGCTGCGACCCCGACACCCGCACCTTATCTCGCCAACCCACAGGCCGGTGTCAGTGCCAGTGCCTTTGGACGCCGCTCCTGTGCACCCTGTCTGCCAAGCGGTTGATCCCGGAAGCACGCCCGCTCGCGACCACGGGCGGTCGACTGAGCGAGCGCGCAAGTGAGCGGCGCGAGCGCAAGCGGGTGGGTGGGCTGCCGGCGTAGCGGGCGACGGGAGGAGCTCGCCTAGCAGGCTGCGGGGCTCAGGTGGTGAGGAGGCGGGCGAGGGTTTGGGCGGCGGTGCGGCAGTCGTTGGTGGAGGCGTCTAGGTGGGTGACGATTCGGAGCTGGGTCGGGCCTACGCCGCCGACGAGGACGCCGGCTGTGCGGGCGGACTCGACGAGTTCGGGGACCGATTTGCCGGTTGCGGCCAGGTCGGCTACGACGATGTTGGTTTCGACCTGGTCGGGCTTGACCGAGCCTGGTGCGGCGTCGGCCAGGATCTCGGCGATCAGTCGCGCGTTGGCGTGGTCTTCGGCCAGTCGCTCGATGTTGTGCTCCAGTGCGTACAACCCGGCCGCGGCCAGTACGCCGGCCTGTCGCCAACCAGCCCCGAGACGCTTTCGCCACACCCGGGCCTCGCGGATCAGGTCCGCAGAGCCGACCAGCACCGATCCGACCGGCGCGCCCAGCCCCTTCGACAGGCACACGCTGGCCGCGGTGGCACGGGACGCGTACGACGCCATCGACACACCAGATGCCACGGATGCGTTCCACAGCCGCGCGCCGTCCAGATGGAGTGGTAGGCCGCGTACGTCGAGTTCGTCGGCGAGGGCGTCGTACGCGTGCTGGATCGTGCCGCCGCCGAAGTTGTGGGTGTTCTCGACCGAGACGGCTGCCGTGGTGACGAAGTACCGGCCGAGGTCCGCGGAGATGAGGGCGCGGATCTGTTCCAGGTCGATCTGGCCGGCCGGGGCGCTCCAGGTGCGGGTGGTGATGCCGCTGACGGCCGCGTGTGCGCCGAGTTCGGCCCGGGCGATGTGGGCGCTCGCCTCGCAGATCACCTCGGATCCCCGCGGCACGAGGGCCTGGACGCCGAGGATGTTCGCGAGTGAGCCGCTGACCGTGAACAGGCCGGCCTCGTGACCGAGCAGGCCGGCCACGGTCTCCTCGAGCCGGTTGACCGTCGGATCCTCGCCGTACACGTCGTCGCCGACGGGTGCCGAGGTCATCGCGGCCAGCATCCCGGCCGACGGCCGGGTCACGGTGTCAGACCGGAGATCGATCACGCCTGCGCGCCGCGGAGGCGTTCGGCGACGAGGAACGCGAGCTCGAGCGACTGGTGCCGGTTCAGCCGCGGGTCGCAGGCGGTCTCGTAGCGGTTGACCAGGTCCTCCGCGACCAGCTCCTCACCGCCGCCCAGGCACTCGGTCACGTCGTCGCCGGTCAGCTCGATGTGCATCCCGCCCGGCCAGGTGCCGACCTGCTCGTGTGCGTCGAAGAACCCCTGCACCTCGTGCATGACGTCCTCGAAGTTGCGGGTCTTGTACCCGTTCGGGGTCTCGAAGGTGTTGCCGTGCATCGGGTCGCACACCCAGGCGATCGGCGAGCCGTGGTCGCGGACCGCCTCCAGCAGCGGCGGCAGCGCCTCGCGGATCTTGCCCGCGCCCATCCGGGTGATGAAGGTCAGCCGGCCCTCGATGCCCTTCGGGTTCAGCTTGTCGATCAGGGCGCGGATGTACTCCGGGGTCGTGGTCGGCCCGATCTTCACACCCAGCGGATTCGAGAGCGACGACAGGAACTCGACGTGCGCGCCCTCGAGCTGCCGGGTCCGCTCCCCCACCCACAGCAGGTGGCCGCTGACGTCGTACGGCTGCTCGGTGCGGGAGTCGATCCGGGTCAGCGCGTGCTCGTACTCCAGGATCAACGCCTCGTGCGACGCGTAGAAGTCGACCGTGTGGAACTCCTCCGAGTTCGCCCCACAGGCCCGCATGAACGCCAGCGCGCGCTCGATCTCGCCCGCGAGCCGCTCGTACTTCTGCCCGACCGGCGACGACTTCACGAAGTCCGTGTTCCAGGCGTGCACCTGGTGCAGGTCGGCGTACCCACCAGTGGTGAACGCGCGAGTCAAGTTGAGCGTCGCCGCGGCCGCGTTGTAGACACCGCGGAGCCGCTGCGGGTCCGGGATCCGCGCCTCGGGGGTGAACTCCAGCCCGTTGACCGCGTCACCCCGGTACGACGGCAGCGTGACACCGTTGCGCGTCTCCTCACCCGAGCTGCGCGGCTTGGCGTACTGACCGGCGATCCGGCCCACCTTCACCACCGGCACACTCGCGGCGTACTGGAGTACGACGGCCATCTGCAGCAGCACCCGCAGTTTGGCCCGGATGTTCTCCGCGGTCACCCCGTCGAACGTCTCCGCGCAGTCACCGCCCTGGAGGATGAACGCCTCACCGCGCGAGACCGCACCGATCTTCGTGGTCAGGTCGTCGCACTCACCGGCGAACACCAGCGGCGGCAGCGTCCGCAGCTCGGAGATCACCTGGTCGAGCGGCGCGGACTCCGGCCACTCGGGCTGCTGCAGCGGCTTCATAGCCCGCAACTCATCCAGGCTCGGAACCCCGGGCACATCCCCCGCACTCAACGTCGCGAATTGCATGCCCCCAACTTTAGGGCAGCCCGCGGAACCGGTTGTCCTCGTCTCAGGTCAGGGAGGCGAGATCGGGTGGTACGTCGACGGCGTGTTCGCGGAGGATCGACAGGGGGATGGTTTCCAGGGATCGGGCGTGGGTTGAGGCCAGTACGACGGGGGCGGGAGCGCCGTCGTGGTAGGCCTGGAGCCAGCGGACGGCGACGACACACCAGCGATCGCCGGGTTTCAGACCGGGGAACTGCAGCTCCGGGCGCGGGGTGATGAGGTCGTTGCCGACCGACGCCTGGTGGGCGAGGAACTCCGAGGTCATCACGGCGCAGACCGTGTGGCTGCCGAGGTCCTCGGGGCCGCTCGTGCAGCAGCCGTCGCGGTAGAAGCCGGTGACCGGGTCCGTACCGCACTCCTCAAGCGGTTCGCCCAGCACGTTCAGGTCGCTGTCCATGCAGCCATCCTCACCCGGCTCCCCCGCGAAACCCGGACTGCCGCGCGAAAGAGTGTCAGCTGGCCTTGGTGTCGCCGAGGCGGAGGTGCTCGTCGACCGACTCGCCGGCCTTGATCAGCTGCTTGGCCTTGTCGGCGTACATGTCGACGTACTCCTGGCCGGACAGCTCCATCAGCGCGTACATGATCTCGTCGGTGACCGAGCGCAGCACGAACCGGTCCCGCTCCATGCCCTCGTAGCGGGAGAAGTCCAGCGGCTTGCCGATCGCGACGCCGGGGCGGATCAGCCGCGGCAGCCGGCGGCCCTTCTCGCGGTAGAACCACTTCGGCCAGAGCTGGCCGGGCGGCTGCAGCTTCTCGGTGTCGATCATCGCGACCGGGATGACCGGCACACCGGCCACGATCGCCATCCGGGCCACACCGGTCTTGCCCTTGTAGAGCCGGCCGTCGGGCGAGCGGGTGCCCTCGGGGTAGATCCCGAACAGCTCGCCCTTCTTCAGGATCTCCAGGCCGGTGTTCAGCGCGGCGAGCGAGGCGCGCCCGCCGGAGCGGTCGATCGGGATCTGGCCGACGGACCGGAAGAAGGTCGCCACCAGCTTCCCCTTGAGCCCGGGCGCGGTGAAGTACTCCGATTTCGCCGGAAAGACGATCTGCCGCGGTACGGCGACGGGCAGGAAGATCGAGTCGCTGAAGGCCAGGTGATTGCTGACCAGCAGCGCCGGGCCGGAACTGGGAATGTTCTCCAGCCCGGTCACTTTCGGGCGGAACAACAGCTTCACCAGTGGTGCGACGAGGAACCGTCTGAGGAACAGGTACAGCATCGCCTTACCTCCGTCACTCGTCCGCAACGCGACTCACCGGGTCATTTCCGGCACAGCTCACCACAAACCAGTGTCCGCCGGTAGCGACGGTCGCGACAGCTCTGGCGCCGACCGTCGGCAGGACACTACGTTCCAGCTTCCTCCTCAGGCAATGTCACCGCCAGGAATCTAGGCGTTGCTCACCGTGTTGTCACCTGGATGCAGACTGGATGCAGCCTGTGCCTCGTCGGGGGACGTTGGTGCCTTCAGCGGTGGTCCAGGCGTTCGCTGGCAAGGCGGAGGAGGAGAGCAATGCGGAGCATTGCGCGACGACGACAACGCCGCCAGCGGGCGTCTGGGGCGCCGCTGGAGGTGCCGAACGTTCCTCGACGAGGCACTAGATGCGACCATTGGCAGGCGGTCAGGCGTGTCTGCGCCTGACCGTCTGTGAGGACCGTGACCGGCGAGGAGTCGACCGTGCCAGTGCAAGGCCATGCTGAGGAGTTCCGCAGCCCCGGATCCGGGGAGAACGCCGCTGTCGGGGTCCTCCTCAGCCACGGTTTCACCGGTTCGCCGAAGTCGATGCGCCCGTTCGCGGAGCACCTGGCCGCTCAGGGGTACGGCGTCGCCGTACCGCGACTGCCCGGACACGGCACGACCTGGCAGGAGATGAACAAGACCGGCTGGCCGGACTGGTACGCCGTACTGGACAACGAGCTGGAGCGGTTGCGCAAGGAGCACGACAAGGTGTTCCTGGTCGGGCTGTCGATGGGCGGCTGCCTGGTACTGCGGCTGGCCGAGGAGCACGGTGAGGACATTTCCGGTCTGGTCCTGATCAATCCGTCGGTGCAGACCGATGACAAGCGGTTGGCCGTCCTGCCGGTGCTGTCGCGACTGCTTCCGTCGTTCCCGGGGATCTCGAACGACATCAAGAAGCCCGGAGTCGACGAGGGCGCATACGACCGGATGCCGCTGCGGGCGCTGCACTCGCTGTCCCAGCTGTGGCAACTGACGCGGGCCGATCTGGCCAAGGTCACACAGCCGGTGCTGTTGTTCCGCAGTACTGTCGATCACGTGGTGGAACCGAGCTCGGGGCGCACCGTGCTGGCCTCGATCTCGTCCCGCGACGTGACCGAGACCCTGCTCGAGGACAGCTATCACGTGGCAACTCTGGACAACGACGCACCGCGCATCTTCGCGGACTCCGCAGCCTTCATCGAGCGCCTGAGCACGATCGGAGAGCAGGGCGCCGATGCGTGACAACGGCCTGACCGCCGCCGGGTACACCTCCCTGGGCGGCATCGATCCCCTGATCGCCCAACCCGTCCTCGCCGCCCTCGCCGAAGCCGGCATCGCCGCCTACTGCGAGGCCTCCGATGAGTCGGCGGCTGACGCGGCCGGAGGTTCCGCCGAGGTGGAAGGATCCGCCGTCGAGGTGAGCGGCGCGCCGGCGGGAGAGGTCGCCGAGCGGGCCGAGGCGCCGGTCAAGGCCGAGCAGCCAGAGGCCGACGACGAGCCCGCCGGCAAGGACGCCCCCGCACCGGCCGAGGCGGGTACGCCGGCCGAGCCGGCGGCGACGGCCGATGCCGCGCCGGCGAAAGCCGAGGGCCGGGCCAAGGCGGAGGCCCGGGCCCGGATCCCCACCGGGTTCGAGGAGATCTTTGTCGACAGCGAGGCGGTTGATCGGGCTCGGCCGGTGATCGAGCGGAGTACCGAGGACGCGGAGTGGAAGTCGCTGGTCGAGCAGTTCAATGCGCCGTCTGCTCCCGGGCACGACGGCGGGGAGACGCCGGTGCCGCGGTGGCCGGCCAGTGAGGACGTGGACGAGAAGTACGAGCCGCTGATCGACGTACCGGCCGGGCTGATCGTCGGCGACGACGAGGAGGACGAGAAGGAGGAGACTCCGCCGCCGAAACGCGCCGACGACCCGCACGACCACTTCGTCCCGCCGGAGCCTCCGCGCGGCCCGCGGCTGGACTGGATCAGCCGGCTCGCCTGGCTCGGCCTGATCGGCGGCCCGGTGCTGCTGATCCTCGCGGCCGTCCTCGACTTCGGCGCCGGCCGGATCACCACTCTCGCGGTGGTCGGCTTCATCGGCGGCTTCCTCACCCTGGTGATCCGGATGAAGGACCGGCTCCCACCGGATGACACCCCGGACGACGGCGCCGTGGTCTAGCGTCGTACTGGAGTGCGAACCGTGTGAAGCATTTGTCACATCGGCGCGCTAGAGTGCGGATCGTCGGACAATCCGACGAATGCCGAGGGAGGTAACCCGTGCAGGTCACCGAGACCGTCGAGATCACCGGCCACCTGATGGACTCCGGACTGCTGTCCCGGGTGCTTGACGACATCCGCGGGTACGGCGGTGAGTACACGCTGGACAAGTTCGACCTCGGCTACGACAAGGACGACCCGTCCACCGTCCGGATGACGGTCGGCGCGGAGGACGAGGAGTCCCTGCAGCGGTTGCTGATGCGGATCCAGACCAAGGGCGCGAACCTGGTCGACCCCGGTACGCCGGAGATCACCGAGGTGTCCGTCGACGGGGTGTTCCCGGACGGGTTCTACTCGACCACGAACCTGCCGACGATGGTCCGGCTCAGCGGCCACTGGGTCGCCGTACAGAACCCGGAGATGGACTGCGGCCTGCTGGTCGAGGGCGAGAGCGTGCGGACCATCCCGATGTCCGAGGTCAAGGCCGGGATGCGGATCATCACCAGCGCCCAGGGCGTGAAGGTCATTCCGCCGATCGCGGTGAACACCGAGGAGGGGTTCGGCTTCATGGAGTCGGACGTCTCCAGCGAGAAGCCGCAGCGGGTGCTGGTCAAGCAGGTCGCCGACGGGATGCGCGAGGCGAAGGCGAACGGTCAGAAGGTGCTCTGGGTCGGCGGCCCGGGCATCGTCCACACCGGCGCCGCGCCGGCCATGGTCGCGCTGGTCGAGGCCGGTTTCGTCGACGTCCTGTTCGCCGGGAACGCCCTGGCCACCCACGACATCGAGTCGTCGCTCTACGGTACGTCGCTCGGCGTCGACCTGGCCCGTGGACGCGGGGTGGAGCACGGCCACGAGCATCACATCCGGGCGATCAACACGATCCGCAAGGCGGGCTCGATCGCGGCCGCGGTGGAGCAGGGTGTGCTCACCTCGGGCGTGATGCACGCGCTGGTGAAGAAGGACAAGAAGTTCGTCCTGGTCGGGTCGGTGCGCGACGACGGGCCGCTCCCGGACGTCTACACCGACGTCCTCGAAGGCCAGCGGGCGATGCGGGCCGAACTGCCCGGCGTCGGCTACTGCCTGATGGCCGCGACCATGCTGCACTCGGTTGCTACCGGCAACATCCTGCCGGCGTCCATCCCGCTCACCTGCGTCGACATCAACCCGGCCACGGTGACCAAGCTGGCCGACCGCGGCTCCTCCCAGGCCCGCGGCATCGTCACCGACGTCGGCCTGTTCATCGAGCACCTGGCCCGCGAACTGTCGCCGTCGTACGCCGACGGAAAGTGATTCCTTGCCCCGCGCCGTGACCGCGCGTCGATGACCTGGTCACCCGGAAGAATCGCAGCTTCGCGAACCCGGAACGAAGGGGAACACGGTGAGGCTGGACAAGGAACAGCAGGAGAAGGCACAAGCGGAGGCGGAACAGCGCGTGCGAGACCAGAAGGCAAAGGACCTGGATCTGGCCATGCGCGTTGCCGGCAGCTCACCGGCTCCCGGACAGGAACTGACCGCTGATGCGGAACAGCTCAAGAACGCGGCCGCAGAAATGCTGGACTCAGGCACTGACGCGAGCTTCGTGGCAGGTTATGTCCAGAGGAAGCTCGAACGAACCAGAAGCCAGCAACGAGGCGGCGGCAGAGGAGAGTAGCTCCTGGCGGGAGACAGAGCGGTGACGCAGAGCTTCGAGTCGTTCCTGCGCCGGTTCGAGCAGGCCAACACGGCCTTCGTCAACGGGGACGCGTCGTTGTGGCTGCCGCTGGTGTCGCGCAGCGAGCAGACGTCGATCTTCGGCGGCTTCGGCGGCCGGGAGATCGGCTGGACGCAGATCGGGCCGCGGTACGAGTGGGCCGCCTCGCAATTCAGCCCCAGCGGCGCAACGGTCGAGTTCGAGTACCTGGACAAGCACGCCGGCGCGGACACGGCGTACTCGGTGGCGATCGAGTCCTGCACGGTCAAGTACCTCGACCGGCCCGAGCCGGTCCCGCACGTGCTGCGGGCGACGATGGTCTTCCGGATGGAGGACGGCGACTGGAAGATCGCCCACCGGCACGCGGATCACCTCGCTGTGAAGGCGCCACCGCCGGCCGTCTGAGAGGTGTGCGGCTGGTTACAGCAGGCGGGGCCGCAGTGGGTGTTGGATGAGCACATGACCGAACTGGTGCACCTCGAGGTTGCCGACGGCGTGGCCACGATCACGCTGGACTCGCCGCACAACAAGAACGCGCTCTCGCAGCAGCTGACCGGTGAACTGCTGGAGCGACTCGAGGCGGCCGGCGCGGACGACTCCGTACGGGTGATCGTGATTCGCTCGGCGCTCGATGTGTTCTGCTCCGGTGCCGACCTGTCCGAGGCGACCACGGTCGGCATGGGTGTCGGCGCGCAACGGATGGTCGACGTCCAGCGGGCGATCGTCGCCAACCCCAAGCCCGTCGTCGCGCGGGTCGCCGGGCCGGTCCGGGCCGGCGGGATCGGGATCGTCGCGGCGGCCGACATCAGCATCGCCGCCTCGGAGTCGACGTTCGCGCTCACCGAGGTCCGGCTCGGGCTGGCGGCCGCCACCATCTCGCTCACCGTCATCCCCCGGCTCACCGACCGGGCCGCGTCGTTGACGTTCCTCACCGGCGACGGCTTCGACGGCGCGGAGGCCGCGCGCCTCGGCCTGGTCACCCGCGCGGTCCCCGGCGACGACCTCGACTCCGCGCTGGACGCCGTACTCAAGTCTCTCCTGAAGGGCGTCCCTCAGGGCCTGCGCGAGTCGAAGAAGCTCCTCAACCGCGAGCTCCTCGCCGATATCGATGCCCGTGGCAAGGAACTCGCCGAGCTGTCGGCCGGGTTGTTCGGCTCCCCCGCCGCGCAAGAGGCGATGCTCGCGTTCCTCAACCGCCGCAAGGGCTGATCAGCTCAGCTCCAACCGGTGTACGGCGCCCGCAGTCAAGGTGACCGGGATGCGTTGGCCGCCGTACCGGATGATCCGCTGCTGGTCGCGATTCGCCGTGAGGACGGTGCCGAGGCCGGACGGCGACCAGGCGAGGTCGACGGTGACACCGCCGCGGGCTCGCAATCCGGTCACGCGACCCGTCGTCCACGCTGCCGGTACGGCGGGCAGGAGTTCGATCTCACCGGTGTGGCTCTGCATCAGCATCTCGGCGATCCCTGCCGTCGCGCCGAAGTTGCCGTCGATCTGGAACGGCGGGTGCGCGCAGAACAGGTTCGGGTAGACACCCGCGCCACTCCCCACATAGTCCGTCGAGGTGTCGTCGGCCGGCGTCAGAAACGCGCGGACCAGCCGGTGTGCTCCGGCTGCGTCGCGCAGCCGGGCCCGGAGGTTGATCTTCCAGGCCAGCGACCAGCCCGTGGCCCGATCCCCGCGCAGGTCGAGGGTCCGCGCGGCCGCGGCAGCCAGTGCCGGCGTGCCGTCGGGGGTGATCGCGTCGCCGGGATGCAGACCGATCAGGTGCGACATGTGGCGGTGGTGCGGGTCCTCCTCGGGCAGGTCGGCGGCCCACTCCTGAAGTTGCCCACGGCTACCGATCGGCGGGTCCGGGATGCGCTTGCGAGCCGCGGCGAACTGCTCGACCAGCGGATCGGACAACTCGAGCGCCTCGGCAGTGAGCACGCAGCGATGGAACAGGTCGGAGATCAGCGCGAGGTCCATCGTCGATGACACGGTCACCGACGCGGGCTCGCCGTCGGCCAGGTAGCTGTTCTCCGGTGAGGTCGACGGCGACGTACCCAGGCTGCCGTCCGGCAGCTCGACCAGCCAGTCGAGGCAGAACTCTGCGGCGCCACGCAGGATCGGCCAGGCCCGCTCCAGGAACCCCAGGTCGCCGCTGAACGCGTAGTGGTCCCACAGGTGCCGGACCAGCCAGGCACCGGCCATCGGCCAGTTGGACCACCTCGGTTTGCCGGCCACCGGGATCGTCCAGCACCAGGCGTCGGCGTTGTGATGTGCGGTCCAGCCGCCACAGCCGTACCGCTCCCTCGCCGTACGGCGACCTGCTTCCGCGAGGTGCTCGAGGAAGTCGAGCAGGGGCTCATGACACTCGGGCAGACTCGTCGTCTCCGCCGGCCAGTAGTTCATCTCGGTGTTGATGTTGACCGTGTAGTTGGAGCTCCACGGCGGCTGCAGGATGTCGTTCCAGATGCCCTGCAGGTTCGTCGGCAGCCCACCGGGGCGCGAGCCGGCAATCATCAGGTAGCGCCCGTAGTTGAACACCAGCGCGACCAGGGACGGGTCGTCCTGCTCGACGGCTCGGGTCAGCCGGACATCTGTTGGTACGTCGGCTTGATCGCCGGGACCCTCCAGCTCGAGCGACGATCGGCGGAACAGCTCCTGATGGTCCGCGGTGTGCTCGCGGACGAGTTCGTCGTACGGGCGATCGAGGGCGGCGGCAACCTTCTCGTCGGCCTGTGCGAAGCATTCGTCGGCTGTCCGGATCGGCGGGGTCAAGGGACCGTCGTACCCGGTTGCCGTGGCGAGGATCAGGGTGACTTCGGTTGCTTGGCTGATGGTGAGGCTGGTCTCGGTCGCACTCAGGTCGCCATCGGTCAGGGTGCGGAGTGCGATGGCCGCTGCCATGCCGCGGTCGGCGCCGTTGGAATAGCGGACCGGCTCTGGTACGTCGCGGTTCGGTGGGAAGACGTCGGCCGGAGCCTGCAGGAGGAGTCCGAGTCCGTCCGCCACCGCATGCGGCTGGGACTTCAGCTGCGAGGTCAGGCGCGCGGTGAGCGTGAGTGGTTGCGATGCGGTCAAGCGCAGTACGAGCACTCCGGCCGGAGCGCTCACGAACACCTCCTGCCGGATCGCCTCGCCTCCGGTCTCGTACTCCGTCACAGCGGTCGCGGTGTCGAGGTCGAGGGATCGCCGGTACTGCGTCACTTCGCCGGCTGCCGGCGTGGAGACGTCGAACAGCAGGTCACCGAGCGGCATGTAGGCCTGCGAGTGGCCGGCCTGGAATCCACGCACCAACTCGTGCGCGCGACGTACGTCACCGGCCGCGAGCGCTGCTCGAACGTCCTCGACCGCATCGGCGCCGGTGGCACCGAGTGCGGCCGACAGCAGGCGCGCGGTCTCCGGGCTGCCCGACCAGCACGTCTCGTCGTTCAGGGCGATCCGGTCCGTGCCGACTCCGCCGAAGCACATTGCCCCGATCCGGCCGTTGCCCAGCGGCAGCGCCTCCACCCAGAGACTCGCCGGCCGGTCGTAGTACAGCCGCTGCGAGCTCACCAGATTGCTCAAACCAGGCCCTCCGTCGGCCACCAGAAGTGATCCAATGAATCCCCGGGATCCTAGCGGCGCCTGCGGCACCACAGCTAGACCAGCGGGGTGAAACATCCGACCTCTGGCGCCTAATTCGATTGCCGGTCGGGGCAGCCGCTGATGGACTGGCAGCATGATCACCGACAGCCAGCGGGCGCACTTTCGGGAGCAGGGGTACGTCGTTGTGCCCGACGTACTGACCGACGCGCAGCTTGCCGCCGGCCGTCGTACCGTCGCCGCCATGCTCGAGCAGGAACCGCCGGCAGATGTCGGTTTTCACTTCCTCTGGCCGCGGTTCAACGGCGGGCACGAGCTGCTCGACCTCTACCGGGAGGTGGGGCTCGGTGAGCTCGCGGGGCAGCTGATCCGTCCCGAGCTGTCCATCGAGGAGCCGGACTTCGCGCAGGTCGCGACGACGATCCCGCCGTGGTCACATCGCCCGGGCGGGCCGCACGTCGACGGGATCACGCCGATGGCGGCTGATGGTGTGCCGGGGACGTTCACCATGCTGGCCGGGCTGTGGCTCACCGATCACGAAGAGCTTGATCGGGGCAATCTCTACGTCTGGCCTGGGACGCACCTCGGCCTCGGCGCCTATCTCGCCGAGCATGGCGCCGATGCGCTCACCCGCGTCGACGAGATGAACCCGGGCCCCTATCCCAAGATCGACCTCGGCTCCCCCGTCCAGGTCTCCGGCCCGGCCGGGAGCGTGCTGTTCGCCCACTACTTGCTCGGGCACAACATGGGCGGCCACACCGGTGGCGACCGCCGCGAAACCGTCTACTACCGCCTGCACGCCAACGGGCACAGGGACCGCTGGCGCGAGGTGGTGACCGATCCGCTCCTGGACATCAGGAGTTGACGGGCCTGGGGATGGCGGCTTCGGCGTGATGCAGGGCTGAGGCGCACTCGGACATGAGGCGGGAGACGAGGTCGGCGGCGGGGATGACGTCGTGCACCAGTTCGGCGGATTGGCCGGTGAACGGGAGTAGGTCGTGGCCTCCGCCGGTGAGGACTTCGGCTCGTACGCGGGCGGCGAGGGCCTGGGGATCCACGCTGTCCGGGTCCTGCTCGAGTTGATCGGTGAGCGGGGTCCGCAGGGCGCGCGCGGTGAACGGCGCGCCGACCTGTGGGAGGTTGAAGGGCGGCAACGCCCGGTCGGAATGCGCGACCTTGATCGCGTCCCGGGCATGTGCGGCGACGATGCGGTCCTTCCACTCCTGGTTGACCGTCATCTCGGTGGTGGCGAGGAAGCGGGTGCCGAGGCTGACGCCCTGGGCTCCGAGGGCGAGCGCGGCCGCCATCCCCCGCCCGTCGGCGATCCCGCCCGCCGCCACCACCGGGGTCGAGCCGGCCAGGTCGACGACCGCGGGTACCAGTACCAGCGTCGAGACCCAGCCGGCGTTCCCACCGGCTTCGGTGCCCTGGGCAACGATGACGTCCGCGCCGGCCTCGAGCGCGATCTCGGCCGCGTCGACATCCCCGACCGTCTGGATCCACCGGATCCCGTGGTCGTGCGCCCGGGCGATCAGGTCGGCCGGAATCCCCATGTGGAAGGAGATCGCGGCCGGCCCGGCCTCGAGGGTGGCGTCGAAGGCCTCCCGGTTCAGCGGCCGCCCGGTGTGGTTGATGGCGAACGGCCGGTCGGTGAGCTCGCGCAGGCGTCGCCACTGATCGCGTAGCTCGTCGGTGCTGCGAAGTGCGGTGCCGAGACTGCCAAGGCCGCCCGCGTTGCACACCGCGGCCGCCAGGTCGACCTCCTCCCAGGGACCGAACGGCGCGAGCACGATCGGCACCTCGATCCCGAGGAGCGAGCAGAGTGAGTTCATCATTCGGCCCTCGTCGTGGTCAGTTGCTTGTCGACGACGAAGCCATTATGGACCGGAGCCGGCCGGCGCCGGGAGAGGAGTACGCGGGGCATGAGCCGTGGCGAGAACAGAGCTTGTGGCTCGTCGATCATGTTGAGCACCCGCAGGAACGCGGCGCTCACGGTCGCGTCGTCGGAGACGGCGGCCAGGACCCGGTCGAGGTACTTGTTCACGAGCTTGTCGACCCTGGTCTGGCTGGCGCCGACTGTCGTCGGGTAGCGCAGGTCCGAACCGGTGGACAGCATCCACGGCCCCTTGGCCCGGGCGGCGATCGCGCGCTGTGCACCTTGAAGCGCACGGGTCAGGTCGGCCTGGGAGTGGCAGCCGGTGAGGAGGTCCGCCAGCACCTCGGCTTCCTTCGCTGCGACCGTCATCCCTTGTCCGTACGCCGGATTGAACGCGCACAGGCTGTCTCCGAGCACGAGCAGCCGTCCGGGCATCGCCGATTTCTCGTAGTGCCGCCAGCGGTTCGCCGTACGGCGGTAGCCCCAGATCGGCGAGATCGGCTCGGCGACCTCGAGGATGTCGGCCAGCAGCGGACTGCGCAGGCTCGCGGCGAAGTCGCGGAATCCCTGCTCATCGGTCGGCGGGTAGTCCCCACCGCCACCGATCACGGTCAGCACCCAGCGGTTCCCCTCGATCGGGAACATGATGCCGCCCCGCGGCTGCACCGGCGGCGCGTTCTGGATGTAGACGGCCTTCCACCGAGCGCTGAACCCGGCGGGGATCTCGAACAACCCGGTCGCGTAGCCAAGGAAGGAATCGACGGTGCTCTCCTCAGGAGCCGCGAAGCCGTGCTCCCCAAGCCACTCCGGCAGCTTCGAACCGCGCCCGCTCGCGTCGACGACCAGATCGGCAGGCAGTTCGGCCGTCGTACCGGTGTGCCGGCCGTGCAACTTCACCCCGGCAACGTCGCCCGTCGGCCCAAGCCGCAACGCGGTCACCTCGTGGTCGGCGTAGAAGCCGATCTTGGCTACCTTCTCGACGTGACTCCGCACGGTCCATTCGAGCAGCGATCGGGTGGCCGAGACGACGCGCTGCGTCGGCGCGAACGGCTGCGTCCAACGGTTGGCAGGAGTCAGCCAGGCCATGTCCGTCGGCAGATTCAGAGGTACGGCGCCGCCCGCGAGCAGATCGTTGCCGACGCCGGGGAGCAGGCGCTCGACGACCTCCATCCCACCCGCCCAGAAGGCGTGCAGGTGGCGCGCCTGCGGTACGCCCTTGCGGACGTCCGGGCCGTCGGGCAGCTGGTCCCGCTCGATCACGGTGACCTCGTCGAAGTGCTCGCTGAGCACGCGTGCGGTCAGGATGCCGGCCATGCTTCCGCCGATCACGACGGCGTGGCGCAGTCGGTCCTCGTTCATGGTGATTCCCCCTTGGAATGGTCCGGGCCGGCCACCCCCGGCCGCGATCCCGTCGGAACACCGTGGCAGCGCGGCGCCCGGGAGTCATGAAGAAGATCTGCAGAGCGTCCCGAGAAGGGCTGGAGACCGCACGGCTCATTCGTGGCACACTCTCGAACAGAGAGGGCCTGAGGATGTATCGCTTCCACGACTGCGAAGTGGATCCCCGCGGTTTCGTGCTCCGGCGGGGCGGCGATCAGGTGCGCGTGGAGCGGCAGGTCTTCGGAGTCCTGGTCCATCTGATCGAGAACCGGGACCGCGTCGTACCGAAACTCGAGCTTCTCGACGCCGTCTGGGGCAACCGCTTCATCAGTGACTCCGCGCTGACCAGCCGGCTCAAGGACGCGCGCCGCGCGGTCGGCGACGACGGGCACCGGCAGGAGGTGATCGCCACGGTGCACGGGGTCGGGTACCGATTCGTTGCCCCGGTCGAGGTGCTCGGGGAACCCGGCGCGACGCCCATCCCGGTCGCGTGCCTGGCCCAGGAGATCCACTACTGCGACACCCCGGACGGAGTGCGGCTCGCGTACGCCGTCTGCGGTGACGGACCGCCTTTGGTGAAAGCCGCGAACTGGCTGACCCACCTCGATCACGAGTGGAGCAGCCCCATCTGGCGGCACTGGATCCAGTGGCTCGCCGGCGCCCACCGCCTGATCCGGTACGACGAACGCGGCTGCGGACTCTCCGACTGGGACGTCACCGAGTTCGGTCTCGACGCCTGGGTCGAAGATCTCGAACTCGTCGTCGACTCGGCCGGGGTGGACCGCTTCCCGCTACTCGGTGTCTCCCAGGGCGGCGCAGTGGCGATCGCGTACGCCGAGCGTCACCCGGACCGGGTCAGCGAGCTCGTCCTGATCGGGGCGTACTGCCGTGGCCGGCTCGCCCGGGCGCGATCCGAGGAGGAGCGGCAGGAGGCTGCCCTCGACCTCGCGCTGGGTCGAGTGAGCTGGCGCCGCGACGACGCCGCCTTCCGGCAGGTGTTCGCCAGTCAGTTCCTGCCGGACGCGCCGCGCGAGACGTGGGGCGCGTTCAACGAACTGCAGCGGGCGACGACGTCGGTGGAGAACGTCGTACGGTTCCTCGACGCGTTCGCCCACATCGACGTCTCGGCCGTGGCGCCGAAGGTTCGCTGTCCCACGCTGCTCGTGCACTCACGCGGCGACATCCGGGTCCCGGAGTCACAGGCCCTGGAACTCGCCAAGCTCATCCCCGGCAGCCGACTGGTCTACCTCGACAGCGCCAACCACATCATCACCGAACGCGAACCCGCCTGGCCAGTCCTGGTCAACGAAGTCAACCGCTTCCTCAGCGAGTCCCGGGCCTGAGTCCGTTCAGCGCCTTGAGGCCTGCGAAGGCGAGGAGAGCGAGGCCGGCCACGGCCAGCGCGGAGGTCAGTGGACTGAGGTCCAGCAGGCCCCGGCCGTCGTACGTCTGGACCAACGTGGAGGCGATCAGGACGGCGTACCCGGCCGCGCCCATGGCGACGATTCTGAGTCGGCGTCGCTCGGTCGACTTGGCGACCAGCAGCAGGATGGCCAACGCGGGCAGGACCTGGATGGCGTGCAGGGTCACCGCATGCGGCACCTTGAGGGCGCCCGCCGTACCGAAGGTGTTGCCGCCCTCGGCGATCATCTGCGCTCCCACCCCCTGACTGACCAGCATCAGCAGCAGGCCGAGGCGGATCGCCCAGGCGAGCGACGGCGGCGCGTCCATCCGGACGAACGACCGGACCGTCACGAAGACCGTCAGCAGCACCAACAGCGCCACCAGCATGCCCATGAACGAGAAGACCGATGCGTCGAACGGCGTGGTCTCGTTGAAATGCGACGCGACGCCCCGCCAGGTCTGCAGCGAGACCAGGAACACCTCTGCCAACGATGCGATTGCGAACAATCCGACAATGATCCAGCCGGTCAGCCGCTTGGCCCGCAGGAAGGTCATCAGCCAGGTGATCGTCACCACGGTGATGCCGAAGGACAGCCCGAACACGATCGGCTTGCGCCACGAGACCGGCCCTTCCCACGACCCACCGTCGACCAGGAACACGACCGCGTGCACCAGTCCGCTGAGCAGGAGCAGCACCCCGCAGACGTAACCGAATCGCTGGTACGACGCGACCGGCGTGAACCGCCCGATCCGTCGTACCTCCGCCGGCAGGCTGGTGGCCTGAGCTTGCTCCGGCTCGTCCTGAATGATCCGTGTCTTCATCGCCGCTCTCCCCTCGGGTCTCCTCCCAACGCTGGCAGCGAGGGACCCGACCGGTAAGGCGGCTGACTGGCCGTTCAAGGGTTCGGTTTTCTGGTGTACGCCGTCCCAGCCCGCGCCCGCCGCCTGGTTTCGGGCAGAGGGCGGGCGTAGCTTGAGCAAGGGGTTCTGATGGGGACGAGACCCGTGCTGTTGGTGACGACGGCTGCTCTGGTGGTCGGCGTCGCGGCTGCGATCGCGCTGGCCGCGGCCGGCGGGGTCGACCCGTTGCATGCGCTCCTGATCCTGTGGATCGCGACGTCGTACGCCGGTAGTGGCCTGGTCGCCTGGGCTCGCCGGCCCGCGAATCGGCTCGGGCCGCTGATGATCGTGACCGGGTTCGGCACTCTGGGCAGTTCACTGGTCTGGGCGAACGCCGCCCTCCCGCACACGATCGGGATGGCCCTGGACCTGGTTCCGCTGGTCCTGGTCGTGCACGTCAGCCTGGCGTTTCCAGGGGGTCGACTGCGGCACGGGTACGAGCGCGTGCTGGTCGGCGTCGGCTATGCCTTCGCGCTCGGCGCCCAACTGGTGGTGATGATGCTGGGCGGTCCCGGCGGTCGTCTTTGGTTGACAATCGCAGACCTACCGGAGGTGGCCGACCCGCTGCACGTGATCGAGTTGCTCGTGATCAGCGGCGTCGCGCTCACCGGCGGCGCGTTGCTCGTCGCGCGGCGACGGGCCGACGGCCGGCCGCTGCGTCGATCGCTGGCGTTGCTCATCGACGCGTTCGTGCTCGGCCTGCTGATGATCGCCGTACTGCTCATCGTCGGTGTCTTCGAAGGACCCGCCTTCCCGGCAGTCCGCGATGTCAGCCTCGCCTTGATCGGGCTTGCGCCGATCGCGTATCTCGGCGGTCTGCTGCAGGCTCGACTCGCGCGTACGGCGGTCGGCGACCTGGTGCTCGCGTTGCGCGCCAATCCGATCGACCTGCGCAGTCCGCTGGCGCAGGCGCTGCGGGATCCGTCGGTGGACTTGGTGTATTGGCTGCCACAGTTCGGCAGCTGGGCGGATCAGGACGGCCGGCCGGTGGAGCTTCCCGCCGATCCGGCCCGGGTGACGATGATCGATCGAGACGGTGCGCGGGTCGCGGCGCTGCTGCACGACCCGGCACTGAACGAGGAGCCGGATCTGCTCGACGCGGTCAGCGCCGCCGCGGCGATCGCACTCGAGACCGGTCGGCTGCAGGCGGAGTTGCGGGCGAATGTCGACGAACTCCGGGGATCCCGGGCCCGGGTGCTCGAGGCCGGCGAGGCCGAGCGCCGACGGCTGGAACGGGATCTGCACGACGGTGCCCAGCAGCGACTCGTCTCGCTCTCACTCGATCTCGGCGTACTCGAGACGCGGCTCGGCGAAGCCCCGGAGGCGAAGGCCCTGCTGAGTGAGGCACGCAAGGAGATTGCCCTCTCGCTGGACGAGCTTCGCGACATAGCTCGCGGTCTCTATCCGGCGGTTCTCACCGCGCACGGGCTCCCGGTCGCCTTGGAGTCCTTGGCCGCCCGGGCACCGGTGCCGGTCACCTTGACGGTCGCGCTGGATGAACGGCTGGCCGAGCCGATCGAGGTCGCGGCGTACTACGTGGTGAGCGAAAGCCTGACCAACATCGGCAAGCACGCCCAGGCACGGACTGCCGGCGTGGACGTGCGCCGAGTCGACGGCCTGCTCGTGGTCGAGGTCGTCGACGACGGTATCGGCGGTGCCGACACCGAGCAGGGCACCGGACTGCGAGGCCTCGCCGATCGGGTCGAATCGCTCGGCGGCCGGTTGCGGATCTGGACCCCACGAGGCGGCGGTACCCGACTGCGGGCGGAGTTGCCGTGCGGGTAGCGATCACCGAGGACAGCGTGCTGCTGCGCGAGGGTCTCGCCCGTTTGCTCAGCGAGGCCGGGTTCGACGTCGTTGCTCGGTGCGGCGACGCCGACGAACTCCGGGCGGTACTGCGGGTTCAATTGCCCGATGTTGTGATTGTCGACATTCGACTGCCGCCGACGCATACCGACGAGGGCCTCCGCGCCGCCGTCGAGATCCGGGCCAAGCATCCCGGTGTCGCCGTACTGGTTTTGTCGCAGTACGTCGAACCAGGCCTCGCGATGGAGCTCCTCGCCGACTCCGCCGAGGGGGTCGGCTACCTGCTCAAGGACCGGATCAGCGACGTACCGGATTTCCTGGCCTCGGTACGACGGGTGGCCGCGGGCGGCTCGGCGATCGACCCGGCGATCGTGTCCACCTTGTTGTCACGCCGTCGTACCGAGAACCCGCTGGAGCAACTGACTCCGCGCGAACGCGAGGTCCTCAGCCTGATGGCGGCCGGCAACTCCAACCAGGGCATCGCCGATCGCCTGGTCATCACCGTCCGCGCGGTCGAGAAGTACGTCTCCAGCATCTTCGACAAACTCGGCCTCCCCACCACGGGTTCGGAATCCTGCCGGGTACTGGCCGTCCTCCTCTTCCTCCGCCGCTGACCTCAGGTCGTGAGCTCGATCAGCATTGGGAGGTGGTCGGAGGCTGCGGCCAGGTCGTCTGGGGTGGCTGGGGTGGGGAGGATTCGGCCGGTGAGAGGTGGCGTCAGGTGGGCGCCGTCGATGCGTTTGTGGGGGTTGGTGGAGCTGAAGGTGGGGCCGGCGTCGGCACCGAGATCGGTGAGGCCTTCTTCGGCGAGGCGTTTCCAGACCGGGCCGTCGGGTTCTTCGTTGAGGTCGCCGGCCAGGAGGTACGGCGTACCGAACGAACGGCAGCCGCGGAGGACCTGTTCGAGCTCGTGTTGCCGGCCGCGCAGGTGGAGGCCGAGATGACAGACGACCAGGGCCAGCTTCGTGGAGCCGAGGGTGAGCCGGCCGCCGACCGCACCGCCGGGGAGTTGAGTCGCGATCAGCCGGAGCCGACGGCGGATGAACGGGCGCCAGACTCGCCAGTGCAGCGGTTCGGCCAGTTCGGTGCCATCGGCAACCAGAATCGCGTTGCGGGCCGAAGCGGTGACGTAGCGCATGCCGAAGCTGTCCGCCATCGCCCGGCGCTTCCGCCGGGTACCCCACCAGGTGGGCGCCTCCTGCACGAGCATCACGTCCGGCGCACAAGCCTTCACCACCCGAGCCAGCGCCGCCCGGTCGTCACCCCACCGATGCACGTTGTAGGACAGCACCCGCAACACAGCCGGCCCGGGCTCCCCCGCCGTACCCGGGTCAGGCCCGAGACTCATGCCTCGGTGTCGCCGTTCAGGTCGGCGTGGTGGAGGTCTGCGTCGGGCGCTGCTGCGCGCATTCCGGTACGACGGCCGGCCGACTTGCGAGCGGCTCGGTCGAGTCGGGTCGAGCGGCTGCGTGCCGCCGCGGTCTTCGCTGTGACGGCCGTGGTCTTGACGCGGACCCGGCGCAGCCAGGTCGCCTCCTCGCGGGCCAGGTCCGCAGCACCGACCATGCCGGCCTCCGGACCGAGCACAGCCCGCACGATCCGCGCCTCCGGCCGGAACCCGCGCCCGGTCAGCGTCCGCTTGAACGCCTCCCGCGCCGGCGCCAGCAACAGCTCACCCGCGTCCGACACCCCGCCACCGATCACGAACGTGCCCGGGTCCAACGCCGCGGCGAGGTTGGCGAGACCGATCCCGAGCCAGCGCCCGACATCCTCCAGCAACTCGACCGCGACCGGGTCGCCGTCCTTGGCCAGCTCGGTCACCATCGGCCCGTTGATCTTCCGCGGATCGCCCTCGGCCGCCCGCAGCAGGTTGTGCGCCACCGGCGAACCCGAGAGCGCCAGCTCCCGCGCCTCCCGGGTCAGCGCGTTGCCCGACGCGTACTGCTCCCAGCAGCCGCGGTTGCCGCACTCGCACCGATGCCCGCCCGGCACGACCTGCATGTGCCCGAACTCACCCGCGATGCCGAACTTCCCGCGCTGCAGGGACCCGTCGTTCAGGATCGCACCACCGATCCCCGTCCCGAGGGTCACGCAGACCAAGTGGCTCTCACCCTGACCGCCGCCGAACCGCCACTCCGACCACGCGGCCGCGTTCGCGTCGTTCTCGACCACCACCGGCAGCCCGAGCCGGCGCTCGACCGCGTCCCGCAGCGGCTCGTGCCGCCAGGCGAGGTGCGGGGCGAACAGGACCGACGACCGCGTCCCGTCGACGAATCCGGCCGCGCCGATACCGACCGCGATCACGTCGTGCCGGGACTCCAGGTCGCGGACGATCTCCTCGATCGCGTCCTCGGTCTCCTTCGGGTCCTTCGTCGGAGTGTCCCGGCGCAACCGATCCAGGATGTTGCCCTCCGGGTCGACCACTCCGGCGGCGACCTTGGTGCCGCCGATGTCGATCCCGATCGTCAAAGCCTGTGTCAGAGCCACCGCACGAGCCTCCTGGTCGTACCCCCGACCCCCGCCGAGCTACCTCCAGTATCCACCAGCCGGTACGTCGTCATCCGGTCACTGAGACCGGGCGGCGGGCCAGGTCGGCGGCACCGATGATGCCGGCGTCGTTGCCCAGCTCGGCCAGGCCGAAGCTGGGGTGCGGCCGGTTGGCCTTGGCCGGGAGGTTCCTCTCGAACGCGACCTGGGCCGACTTCAGCAGCAGCTCCTTGGCCGCGCTCACCCCGCCGCCGATGACGACCAGGCTCGGGTCGAACAGCGTCACGATGCTCGCCAGGCCCTCGCCCAGCCAGCGGCCGAGGTCGTCCAGCAGCTCGACCGCGCACGGGTCGCCCCCGGCCGCGGCCTTGGTGATCATCGGGCCGGTCAGCTCGGCCGGATCCGAGATCCCGCACACGCTCAGCATCTGCGCCGCCGCCAGCGAACCCGACTCGGCCAGCGCCCGACCCTCACGCACCAGCGCGCTGCCGGACGCGTACTGCTCCCAGCAACCGCGCGCGCCGCAACCACACCGATGCCCGCCCGGTACGACGCGCATATGCCCGAGCTCGGCCGCGACACCATGCTCACCGCGCAGCAGCTCGCCGTCGATCACGACCCCGCCGCCGATCCCGGTGCCGACCGTGATGCAGACCATGTGCTCGACATCCTTGGCCGCGCCGAAGGCGAACTCGCCCCAGGCGGCCGCGTTCGCGTCGTTCTCGACCACGACCGGGATCTTCAGCGTCTCCGCGACCCGGGCGCCGAGCGGCTCGTCCCGCCAGGCCAGGTTCGGCGCGAACAGCACCGTCGACCGGTCCGACGAGACGAACCCGGCGGCACCGATGCCGACCGCTTCCACGTCGTGCCCGGCGATCAGTTCGGCTGCCGCGTCACAGATCGCCGCCGCGGTCTCGTCGACCGAGGCAGCCGGGGTGTCGCGATGCGTCCGGGCGCCGATCGCGCCATCCAGGCCGACGAGGCCGGCCGCGATCTTGGTTCCGCCGACATCGATGCCGATGGTCAGTCCCATGGTTCGGGGTCCTCACTCACGTCGATCCGGTCCACCCGGGACCGGCTCGGCTCCTCCTGCTGCTGATCCGAACGCGACGCTGCGTCCTCCCGCGACTGCCGGGCAGCCTCGGCGGCTGCCTCCAGCAACGACCTGACCGACCCGAGCACGTGCGCCGCAGCCGTCGACAGCTGCTCGATCGTCTCCGGGCTGGTGTTCCGCACCTTGTTGATCAGCTGGCAGACCGGACACCACTGGCATTCGGGTCCAGCTTTGTGCTCGTGTTCCTGATCAGCGGGTTCGTGCTCGGCGTGCGCCGTACCCCCGCTGTCAGCCGCATTCTGGAGTACGGCGAACAGCTTGGCGGCCTCCTCGGCGACGGAACCGATGGACTCCTTGCTCAACGGCCCTCTCCGATCGCGGCTTCGCGTTCGAGGCGTTGGGCGTGGTACTCGGCCGTCAGGCCCTGTGCCAGCTCCTGCGCCGACTCCAACGGCCCTGTCCCACTCGGCAGGTCGGACGGGATCGGGCGAGCCGCCTCCCGCGGCGCGAACCGCACCTGCAGCCGCCCGTCGTCCAGCCGCGCACCCGCGACGACTCCACGCGCCAGTGCGGCCGGCAGTGGCAGCACTCGCCGGTACGAACCGACCGTGATGATCAGCTCGTCCCCGTGCCGCGCCAGCTCCAGCTCACTCGCGGATGCCAACGGCAACGGCATGGTCAGCGTGTACGTGCGCCCGTCGGTGTCGATGTGCCGGTCCACCCACAGCGAGGTCTCGTCCGTCGCCCGGGCGAACGGGTCGTCACCGCCGTACATCTCGACCGCGAAAGCGGCCAGCTCCTCGACGCCCACCGGTTCGCAGACCCGGTACGGCGATTCCCAGATCGGCAGCGGACGGAACGAGTCGGCAACCTCTTCGAGGATCCCGCGCTGCGCGGCGACCCACTGACGCCGCCACGTGTCGGCACCGGCGGCCGGGAACACCCGGTTCGCCACCACACCGTCCACGCGGTAGCCGTACAGCGAGAGCCGGGTCAGCGAACGTCGCGCCTCGGCCACGACCACGGCCTCCGGCGTCAGCACCAGCCGCACCGACGCGTCCGGACCGGCCAGCAACGTGCGGATGTCGGAGAGATCGCTTTGCAGCCGGCGCAGCGCGTCGAAGACTGTGTCGTCGGGCATCGGGATGCCCGACGTACGGCTGAGGAAGGGCCGGAAGGTCCGCATCACCTTGCGCTCGGCGTTGAAGATGCGGTCCATGTACCAGTTCAGCGCCTCGGGCAGCGCGAGCAGGCGCAGCGTCTCCGCGGTCGGCGCGCAGTCCACCACGATCACGTCCCAGCGCCCGGATCGGACGTGGTCACGCACCTCGAGCAGCGCGAGCACCTCCTCGGCGCCCGGCAGCACGGTCAGCTCCTCGGCCTCGATCGGGTCGACCCCGACCATGCTCAGCACCGACCGCAGGTACGCCTGGATGTCACCCCAGGACCGCTCGAACCGGCGCTGCGCGTCGATCTGCTGGACGAACAGCAGGTCGTCGATCTCGGTCGGCTCACCGCCGACCTCGGAGTCGAACGCGTCCGACAGCGAGTGCGCGGCGTCCGTCGACAGCACCAGCGTGCGCAGACCGCGCAGCGCGGCGAGCGTGGCGGTGCCCGCGGCGGAGGTCGTCTTGCCTACGCCGCCCTTACCTGTGTAGAGCAGAACCCGGGTCACTGGCTGAGGGACTCGACGCGCTTCTTGAGCCCCTTCAGGGCCGTTTCGATGATGACCTTCTCCGCTTTGCGCTTGAGCATCCCGATCATCGGGATCGCCACGTCCACGGCCAGCCGGTACGTCACCTCGGTCCCCTCCGCGCCCAGGTCGCGCAACACATAGGCGCCGTCCATCCCCTTCACCATCTTGGCCCGCACCAGCGTCCAGGTCACCTCGTTGCGGGACCAGGTGTAGTCCAGCGTGTACTCGTCCGAGATGGCGCCGGCGTCGACCTTGAACCGGACCTGCTTCGGCCGGCCCGCCTCGTCGGTGGACAGCACCTCGGTCTCCCGCATCGAGTCGGCCCATTCCGGGTACGCCGCGAAGTCCGCGATCACCGTCATGATGTCTTTCGGTGTCGCGTTCACCACGATGGTCGAGGTGGTCTGTTCCGCCATCGATTCACCTCTTTGCTGCCGGGACGGGACGTGCGTGGACTGCTGCGGGTCGGTTCCCTCCCCGGAGACTATCGCGGGTTCGGATCCGGTACGGCGCTCGCCCGCGGCGCGGCCCGCCTCGACCTCGTCCTTGAACCGCCACAGCCGGTCCCGGTACTGCGCGACGTACCTCTCCCGCAGTCTGGCCAGCGCCCGGCCGCCGACCGGTTTCGCCGGGTCGACCCGCAGGTACCAATGCACCACGACCCCGTCGCGGACCCGCTCCAGCCACCATTCCGCCGTACCGGTCGCCGCACCGGTGACAGCCCAGCGGACGCCCTCGAGGCCGCGTCGCTCGGACGGAGTCAGCGTCAGGTCCGGCCACCACTTGCGCCACAGGGTGTCCGAACCGAGCCGCTCGGCGACGTAGGCTGGATCAGCAACGACCAAGTCGTCGCAACTGATGTCGAGCGCGGGCATTGCTACTGGGCACCTGTTCCTTGGGTCACATGAACCTGGCTACTTCTGGGTAGGTGACTGTAGCGTGCGCCGGAGTCGACAATTCGTGACCGACTGAGGAGACGACGCGGATGCGTGAGTACACCGTTCCTGCTGTGACCGAGCCAGCCACCGGGAGCCTGAGCGACCCCGTCTGGGCCAACGCGTCCTCTCATCCTGACACCGCCGTCTTCAGCCGCAGAGCCGAGGGCGGCTGGCTGGACGTGACCGCGGCAGAGTTCGCGCGCGACGTCACCGCAGTGGCGAAGGGCCTGATCGCGGCGGGCGTGAAGCACGGCGACCGGGTCGCCCTGCTCAGCCCGACCCGGTACGAGTGGACCCTGGTCGACTACGCGATCTGGAGCATCGGCGCGGTCACCGTCCCGATCTTCGAGACCTCGTCCGCGTCCCAGATCCAGTGGATCCTGACCGACTCCGAAGCGGTCGCCGCCGTCGTCGAGAGCGCGGCGCACGGAGCGGTTGTGGAGTCCGCCCGCGCCGACGCGCCGGCACTGCAGGAGATCTGGCAGATCGAGGCCGGCGCGATCGAGGAGCTGACCGTGCTCGGCCAGCAGATCACCGACGCCGAGTTCGACAAGCGCCGTACGGCGGTCGCGCCGAACGACCTGGCGACACTGATCTACACCTCCGGTACGACGGGACGCCCGAAGGGCTGCCGGATCAGCCACTCCAACTTCCTGGACGAGCTCACCCCGGCGGTGAAGGTGCTGGACGACCTGTTCGACGTCAACGGCGCCAGCACGCTGCTGTTCCTGCCGCTGGCCCACGTGTTCGCCCGGATCATCCAGGTCGGCTGCGTGATGATGCGGGTCAAGGTCGGTCACACCGCGGACATGAAGAACCTGGTCGACGACCTGGGCTCGTTCAAGCCGACCTTCATCCTGAGCGTGCCGCGGGTGTTCGAGAAGGTGTTCAACTCGGCCAGCCAGAAGGCCCATGCGGACGGCAAGGGGAAGATCTTCGACGCCGCCGCGGAGACCGCGATCGCGTACTCGCAGGCGCAGGACAAGGGTGGCGCGTCGTTCGGGCTGAAGGCCAAGCACGCGCTGTTCGACCGGCTGGTGTTCGGCAAGCTGCGCGCGGTCCTCGGCGGCCAGGTCCAGTACGCCGTCTCCGGCGGCGCACCACTCGGTGACCGGCTCGGCCATTTCTTCCGCGGTATCGGCGTACCGGTGCTGGAGGGGTACGGCCTGACCGAGACCACCGCCGCGGTGGCTGTGAACCTGCCCGACGACATCCGCATCGGCACCGTGGGCCGGCCGCTTCCTGGTGTGACGGTCGGTGTCGCGGAGGACGGTGAGCTGCTGTTCAAGGGCGGCCAGGTGATGCAGGGCTACTGGAAGAACGACGACGCGACCGCGGCCGCGATCGACGCCGACGGCTGGTTCCACACCGGCGACCTGGGCGAGTTCGACGTCGACGGGTTCATCAAGATCACCGGGCGGAAGAAGGAGATCCTGGTCACCGCCGGCGGTAAGAACGTGGCGCCGGCCGTGCTGGAGGACCGGATCCGGCTGCACCCGCTGGTCAGCCAGTGCATGGTCGTCGGCGACGGCAAGCCGTTCATCGCCGCCCTCGTCACCATCGACCCCGAGACGATCGTTCCCTGGGCCACCGCGCACGACAAGCCCACCGACGTACCGTCCCTGGTGAACGACGCCGACCTGATCGCCGAGATCCAGAAGGCCGTCGACGAGGCCAACGGCACCGTCTCCAAGGCGGAGGCGATCAAGAAGTTCGCCATCCTCCCGAACGACTGGACCCAGGAGACCGACGAACTCTCCCTCAAACTCTCCCTCCGCCGCCACATCGTGATGAAGAACCACGCCGAGGACGTCGAAGCCCTCTACGCCAAGTAGCTCAACCGGCAGCGGACTGCCAAGCCTCCTCGAACTCCACCCGCGAGATCGCCGAAGGCTCGAACTCCCCGTCCTCGGCGATCTCCTCGAGCGTCGGCGCGGGAACCACGCCCAGCAGGGTCCCGCCGGTCGTCGTGCTCTCGTCCGCGCGGACGCGGCGGCCGTCGCGGAAGACCTCGACCTTGCGCACCTCGTACCTGTCCGGATCCAGCTCGCTGTAGAGCTCGACCGGCTCGTCGGGGAAGTCGTGGATCCAGCGGACCTTCAGGTAGGTGGGTTGCACGCGCCCAGTCTTCCAGCATCATCACGGGAAGTAACCGGGGATTGGCCGCGGGTACCGAGACGGTTGAAGGGCGATCGTAGGCTGGCTCTGGTCGCCGTCTGATGGTGAGGAGAGGTCAGTGGAGAATCCCGTCCCGGTGCCGCGCGTGGTCGCGTCGGTTCGTCGGCCGTCGGAGGTCAACGGACCGTTTGTTTGTGGGTGGAGTGCGGTTGGTGGGTGTGCGGTGGTCCGGGTGGCCGGGCAGGTGGATGGCGTCACCGCACCGGCGTTCGAGACCGAGCTCAGGCACGTGATCACGACCAAGCTGCCCAAGCTGGTGGTGGATCTGCGGCGCGTCACCGCAATGGAGCCGCCCGGCCTCGCCGTACTCACGAACGCACACGAACTGGCCCTCGAGCACGGCGGCTGGCTACGCACCTCCGGCGCCGCGAAATGGCTCGCGGACCTGATCCGGACGATCGCCCCCGACCACTACCCAACCCTCGCCGAAGCCCTCCCCGCCTACCGTCGAGCCACCTGATATTAGCGCTAAAAAGAATACTCCCGAATGCTTTCTTGCGTTGAGTTTTTACCGCTATAGTTCACAGGCGTGACGTCTTTCGAGATCCGCTCCCCCGATGGCCGCACGCCCCGGACCGGGTCGATCTCCGGTGCCCAATCGATCACCGAAATGCCGACCGCCGAACCAGCCTTACTGCGGTACGACGTGGTGGCCGACGATGACATCGTGCGGGTGCGGTGGAGCTGGCCGGCTGAGTCTGCGGTGACGTTGTGGCGGGCGACGCAGGGGTCGCGTCGGCAGTTGCCGACCGACTTCGGTTCGCATCGCGACATCCGGTCGGTCCGTTCGGCGCCGGTCGCGAGTCTCGTGGACGCTCAGGACCAAAGCCTGCTGACCGTCTCGCTGTCCGCCACGGTCCGTGGATGCGACTTCGCGATCGGCGTGCACGAGGAAGGCGCCGAGCAGTTGATCCAGCTCGCCGTCGACGACATCGAGCCGACCGACGGCGTCCGCCGCTTCACCCTCCGGATCGACCTCCGCGACCATCACTTCGCCGACACGCTCAAGGGCGTGACCGACGACTGGACGGCCGAGCTGGGCGATCGGATCGCGCCGGTGCCCGAGCTTGCTCACAAGGCGATGTACTCGACCTGGTACAGCGACCATCAACACGTCTCCGCCGACTCCGTCGAACGGCACGCTCGCGCGGGAGCGTCGTACGGCTGCCAGGCGGTGATTGTCGACGATGGCTGGCAGACCGATGACACCGCGCGTGGCTACGCCTATTGCGGTGACTGGGAGCCGACGAGCCGCAAGTTCCCCGACATGGCCGGGCATGTACGGCGGGTGCACGAACTCGGACTGAATTACGTGCTGTGGATTGCGCCGCCATTGATCGGCAAGCACTCCAAGGCGTGGGACCGGTTGAAGGACCGGACCCTCCGCTACGTCGACGGACTCCGCGCCTCGGTGCTGGATCCGCGGTACCCGGAGGTGCGCGATCACATCGTCGAAAGCTGCGTCCGGCCGGTGCGGGACTGGGGTGTTGACGGGCTGAAGCTCGACTTCCTCGACTCCTGGGGCCACTCGTCTCCCCCGCCCGCGCCCGACGGTGACTGTTCGTCGGTCGACGAGGGTGTCGAGCTGACCCTCCAGGCGATCACGGCCGAGCTCCGCAAGTTGCGGCCCGACCTGCTGATCGAGTTCCGGCAGGACTACGTGAACCCACGGCTGTGGCAGTTCGGCACGTTCCTGCGAGCCGCCGACTGTGCGATGGATCCGGTGGAGAACCGGGTGCGCACGATCGACAGTCGCCTGCTGGCCGGTGTTCGCGCGGTCCACTCGGACATGCTGATGTGGCATCCGGCCGCGGCACCGGAGACGGTCGCGCAGCAGTTCATCGGGGCGATGTTCAGTACGCCGCAGGTGTCGGTCGAGCTCGATGCGCTGCCGGTCGAGCAGCAGCGCGTCGTACGGTTCTGGCTCGGATTCCTGCGGGACCACGCCGACGTGCTGCTGCGCGGCGTACTGACTCCTTCGCGTCCGGATGCGCGCTACACGCAGGTGCGGGCCGTCGGCGTGTCGGAGACCTTGGTTGCCGTTTTCGCCAACCCTGTCGTGCGTTTGAGTGAGTCCGACCGGTCCGTGGTGCTGGTGAACGGCGGCAGCGAAGCACGCATCCTGGTCGAGGGCGCCGGCCCGGGACCGGTCGACCTCGTCGTGTCGGACTGCTCGGGCGTCGAGGTCGACCGGAGTACGACGACACCGCCGGAACTGTGGCCGATCGACGTACCCGTGGCCGGCGTGGCCCGGATCGAGCGGAAATGATGGAGCGGCGAACGACGGTCGCGGACGTTGCCCGGCTGGCCGGAGTGTCGGCGATGACGGTGTCGAACGTGCTGAACGCACCGCACCGGGTGAGCGATCCGACCGTGCGGACCGTGCGCGCCGCGATCAAGCAACTCGGCTACACCCCGAACCACGCGGCGCGGGCGTTGTCGTCTGGGCGGAGCCAGGTGATCGGCCTGCCGCTGTACTTCGACGAGGAGAACCCGGGCCTGGGCGGGTTCCTGCACGGATTGCTCGGCGGTCTGGTGAAGTCGGCGGCGGTCTCCGGGTACGGCGTCCACGTCACCACGCCGACCGAGGATGCCACCGAGATCGCGCAGTACGAGAAGCTGATCGCGGGCCGGCAGGTGGACGCGATCGTCGTCCTGGAGACGATGCCGCAGGACGAGCGGATCGAGTTCCTGAGCCGGCGGCCGTTCCCGTTCGTCGCCTTCGGGCGGACCGGGCCGCAGCATCGCCAATGCTGGGTCGACGTCGACAACGAGACGTCGATGGCCGGCATCGCGCGTCATCTGGCCGCGACCGGCCGGACGAAGGCCGCCTACCTCGCGACGGCCGGCGCACTCCCCTGGGTCCAGCAGCGACAGGACGGGTTCCGGCGGGAGTTCGCGTCGCCGGTGGCAGTGGAGTCGTTCGGCTCGCTCGACCAGGTTTCGGCGTACGTCGAGGAAGCGCTCAGTCGCCGTGATCGGCCGGACGTGTTCGTCGCGGACAACGACGCCTACGCCGTGGTCGCGATGCGCGCGCTGCAGCGACACGGGGTGAAGGTCGGCCAGGACGTCGCGGTCACCGGGTTCAACGACTTCCCGTTCGCCGGCCTGCTCGACACCCCACTGACGACGGCACGGATCCCACTCCCGGACATCGCGTCCGCCCTCGTCGAGCGGGCGCTACGCGAGATCAACGGCGACCCGGATCAACCCGGCCGCCTCGTCACGGCTCCGCTGGTCGTTCGCTCGAGTGCTTGACCGCAGTCTCGAGGAAGCGGGCAATCCACGGCGAGCGACTACCGGCCGGCCAGACGAACATCATCTGGTATGGCGCGACGTCGCGAACCGGCCGATAGACGACATCAGGCCGCTGGTTGCTGCGGGCAAGTGAAGTGGGCACCAGCGCGACCGCCTGACCGAAGGCGACCACCTCCAGCAGTTGCGAGGTGTCCTGGATGATCGGGCCGTCCACTGGGCGATCCGGGTGCGCGGACCAGTAGTTGAGGTCTTCGTCGTTCGAGCCGCTCCACCGGGGCGCAGGGATACCGGCCAAGTCTTCAGGGCTGAGAACGTCCTTGCTCGCCAGTTCGTGACTTGCCGGGAGGGCGGCCACCCGCGGTTCGGTCCACAGCAGCTCGGACTCCAGGCCATGATCGTCGAACGGCCGGCTGACCAGCGCCACGTCCGCTCGGCCGTCGCGGACCATGTCGGCCTGTTCACCGAATCCGCTGACGACGATCTCGATGTCCGGGAAGTCGGCGCTGTCCCGAAGCTGTTCCACGATCCGGTGCAGCAGCGCAGTCGCGACACCAGGCTTCGCCGTGACCACCAGCTCCTTCGTCGGCAGGCCCGCCCGCTGCGTCCGTCGTACGGCGGAATCCAGCGCGTCGAAGACCGGTGTCGACTCCTTGAGCAGCGTCTCGCCGGCCTCGGTCAGCGTGAGGCGCGGGCCAGATCGGTCGAAGAGGGGCACGCCGAGACGGTGTTCGAGCTGGCGCATCGCACGGGACAGCGGCGGCTGGGCGATGCCGAGGCGTTCGGCGGCCCGGGTGATGTTCAGGTCCTCAGCGACCGCGCGGAAGTACCGCAGCTCGCGGATCTCGGGTTCCGGCATACCTCCAGGGTATGGCGGACCACCCAATCGATCTTTCTGTACGGCGCTCGGCCCGGCTGGACTGGGTGCCATGAACAACAACGAAGTCGCCCTGGTCACGGGCGGGAACAAAGGCATCGGCCGCGAGATCGTTCGGCAACTCGGCACCCGCGGATTCACGGTCTATCTGGCCGCGCGGAACCCGGCTCTCGGCTCGGTCGCGGCGGACGAGCTGACCGGCGAAGGACTCGACGTTCGGTTCGTGCAGCTTGATGTGACCGATGTGGATTCGGTCGAGTCGGCCGCCAAGCAGGTCGAGGCCGATTCGGGTCGGCTCGACGTACTGGTGAACAACGCGGGGATCGTGTCGGAGTGGGGCGGCGACGTACCGGACATCACTGCGGCGCAGGTGCGTGAAGCGTATGAGGTGAACGTGTTCGGGGTGGTGACGGTGACGCGGGCGTTCGTGCCGTTGCTGCGGCAATCGCCGAACGCGCGGATCGTCAACCTGTCGAGCGGCTTGGGCTCCTTGGAGTTGCTGTCGGAGCCGGACGGTCGGATGGCCGCGCAAGGGCTGCTCGCGTACAGCTCGTCCAAGGCGGCGCTCAATGCGTTGACGCTCATCTACGCGCGGGCATTGCGGGCGGACGGCATCAAGGTGAACTGCGCGAACCCGGGTCTGGTTCCGACCGATCTGAACACGGCGGCCTCGGTGCCCCGCGGGGACCGGACGACCGCGGACGGCGCGGCGGTGCCGGTTCAGCTCGCCACCCTTCCGGCCGACGGGCCGAGTGGGGTGTTCAGGGGGCCTGGAGCGCTGGACGAGGTGGTTCCTTGGTGAGTGCCTGACGGGCGAGCAGGAGGGTGATCGTCGTACCGAGGATGCCGGCGAAGGCGATGGTGAGGTTCGGTTTCAGGAAGGTGCCGACCAGGCCGGCGAGGGCGATGCTGAGGCCCTGGATCGCCATCAGGCCGCTGGTCTGAACGGTGAAGAGGCGGCCTCGGTACGACGGGTCGACGGTGGCGAGGATCATCGGGTCGATCGCCTGGTTGAAGGCGTACCCGGCACCGGAGATCGCGAGCAGGACGGCGGCCAGTGCGATGGAAGGCGTTGCCAGGAAGGCGATTGCGGGGATCTGGCTGGCGATCAGGAGTGGGACGACGACCCGTCGCCGCGTGGTAGGGGTGAACCGCGCGACGACGAGCTCGCCGAGTACTGTGCCAGCGGCGTAGCCGGTGAACAGAGCGCCGGCGGATGCGGCTGCTGTGCCGGCTTGGGCGGTGTAGGCGACGGCTAGACCGTCGGGTACCGAGGAGAAGGCGGGCGCGATCCAGGTCAGCAGGATGAGCGTGCGGAGCCGCTTGGTGGTGAAGAGGTAGCGGAGACCGGTTAACGAGTCGCTGACTGTGTTGCGATGGCGCTGACCGGGCGGGGTGTACGGCGTTCCGGCGCCGATGAGGAGTGCGGACGCGGCGAAGGTCGCGACGTCGAGCGCCAGGAGCCAGGTGGGGCCGATCGCGGCGACCGCGATCGCGCCGAGGGCGAAGCCGGTCAGCACGGTCAGCTGGCTGATTGCCCGGAGCAACGATCGGCCGATCGGGAAGAGGTCGGCGGGGAGCAGGTGGGCCAGGCTGGCGGCCCGGGCGCCGGCGAAGATCGGCGCGATGATGCCGGTCAGCAGGAGAAGTCCCAGGAGAGCGCCGACGGGGAGGTCCGGGATCAGCATGAGGCCGATGCAGAGGGCGCTGAGCAGGTCGCACACCACCAGGACCCGGCGTGCGGGGAAACGGTCGGCGATGGAGGACAGGACGATCCCGCCGAGTGCGTAGGGCACGAACGAACACACCAGGACGAGCGCGGAGAGAAGCGGGGAGCCGGTCCGCTCGAACACGAGGATGGACAGCGCCACCTGAGCCGCGATGGTCCCGACCATGGAGACGGTGTGGGCGAGAAAGATGTTCCGCATCCCAGCAACCCCAAGCACAGCGCGGTAGCCGGTCCGACGAGTTCGGGATGGTTGGCGGATTGTGGTCACGGGTTGAGGGTGTCTGGGGCGGGTGGGCTCGGAGTAGAGTTTTGGGTGTGGCCGAAAGTTCTGGGCGATGACGGTACTGCGGTTCACGCAGGGGGATGCGTTGCGGTGCCGGTTCGGGGCCTCGCCGTTGTGGGAGACGATGTCGGCGGTGCGGGTGCTGAACGGCTCCAAGCACCGGCCGTTGTACACGCCCTGGATCACCGCGAAGGCTGACGTCGCGGCCAAGCTCGACCTGCGCGGACTGAACGCGGTCCAGCCCCGCGTCGGCTTCACCCCCGACTTCCTGACCCCACCGCCGAAAGCGTCACGCGCCAAGTTCGCCACCGAGATCGCCCGGGTCCGCAGCACGCCCTTGGACCGCGTACGGACCGAACTGATCCGCTCCCGCGACGAGCTCAACAACCCCGGCGCGGCCGAGATCAACCGGATGCTCGAGGACCTCCCCGGCACCAGGGAACGGCTGGCCGACGAGATCGAGAGCGCCTGGACCACCCTGATCCAGCCCGACTGGCCACTCATCAGCCGAGTCCTCGAGGACGACATCGCCTACCGCGGACAGCAACTCACCGACGGCGGCCTGGCGGCCTTGTTCGACGACCTGCACCCGACGCTGACCTGGGAGGACGACCGCCTGATCGCCACCCGGTACCGCGAACCCGGCCGCGAACTCACCGGCCAAGGACTCCTGCTCGTCCCCGGTGTCTTCGCCTGGCCGTACCTGGTGATGGTCGTCGACCCGACGTACCAGCCAACGGTCGTCTACCCAGCACGCGGTGCGGCCCGGCTGTGGTCCGATGCCCCCGCTCCCCCGGACCCATTGGCCCGTCTGCTCGGCCGCACCCGCGCAACTCTGCTGGTCGCACTCGACCCGCCGGCAACGACCAGTGCACTCGCCGCGCAGTACGGATTGGCTCTGGCAACGGTTGCCGAGCATCTGTCCGCGCTTCACGGTGCCGGGTTGGCGACCAGACGACGTACGGGCCATCAAGTGCACTACCGCCGTACCGGGGTAGGACAGGCAGTGGTCGACGCCTCCGTCGGTTGAGGACTGCGGCGGGTCAGAATGCTTCAGTGAACAATGTGCGTCACATTCGGCGGTGGCCGGCTTCGCTGGCAGTGGTCGCGGCATTGGTGTTGCAACTGATCGTGCCGACGGAGGTTGCCGCGCTGCCGCGGTGGATCATGCCGGCGCTCGGTGCGGCGCTGCTGGTGCCGCTGGTGTGGGCCAATCCGTTCCATCTGCACCGGGACGAGCCTTGGCTGCGGTGGGTCGAGTTGGTACTGCTCGCCGTACTCGTGCTCGTCAACGCGTTCTATCTGGCCGGCCTGGTCTTCTACCTGGGCTCCGGCGACGCCAACAACGGCATGGTGCTGGTGAAGGCGGCGTTGCTCATCTGGGTGACCAACGTGGTCGCGTTCGCGGTCTGGTACTGGGAGGTGGACCGGGGCGGGCCGTTCGCCCGGGCGCCGGAACACGAGCGTGAGGCCGAGCGGGCCGACCTGCTGTTCCCGCAGATGACGGTCGACCTGCCGGGCTGGGAGCGGTGGCTCCCCGGTTTCACCGACTATCTGTTCGTCTCGTTCACCGCGGCGACCGCGTTCAGCCCGACCGACACGATGCCGCTGACCGCCCGGGTGAAGACGCTGATGGGGATCCAGTCGGCCGTCTCGCTGCTCACCGTCGCGGTGATCGCGGCCCGCGCGGTGAACGTGCTCTGAGACGGCACTCGACAGCCATGTAATGAGCATGAGAGTGTTATGCCCATGTACAGCACGAAGTCGGTGGGGCTAGGTTTCGCCGTGTTCTCGGCGGTGACTTTCGGTGGTTCGGGGCCGTTCGCGAAGGCGCTGATCGGGGCCGGTTTCACCCCTGAGCAGGCCGCCTGGCTGCGGATCCTGGGCGCCGCGGCGCTGCTCATCCCGCTCGTGCTGATCTTCCGCGGAGTGGCCGGCCTGCGTTCCGCTCGGTCGTCGTGGAAGGCGCTCGTCATGTACGGGCTGACCGGGATCGCCGGCTGCCAGACGCTGTTCTTCATCGCCGCCAGCCGGCTGCCGGTCGGGGTCGCGCTGATGCTCGAGTTCACCGGGCCGGTGCTGGTGGTCGCGTGGCTGAAGTTCGGCCAGAAGATCGCCGTACCTCGGACCGCCGCGGTCGGTGTCGGGATCGCGCTGGTCGGCCTCGCGACGGTGGTGGAGATCTGGTCCGGGCTGAAACTCGACGTGGTCGGCCTGATCGCCGGACTCGGTGCGGCCGCGTGCCAGGCGACGTACTTCATCCTGATCGACAAGCTGACCGGCGCCGCGGATCCGTTGGTGATGACCGCGGCCGGCAGCGTGGTCGGCGCGGTGGCGCTGACCGTGATCTCCACGCCGTGGGGTATCCCGTGGCACGCGCTGGTCGACACGATCGCGATCGGCGACCGCTCCGCGCCCGGCTGGGTGCTGGCCGGCTGGCTGATCGTCGTCAGCACGGTCGTCGCCTACCTCGCCGGCGCCGCCGCGGTGCAGCGGCTGTCGGCCGCCGTGGGTGGTGCGGTCGCGTACGTCGAGGTCGTTGCCGCGAGCATCTTCGCCTGGATCCTGCTGAACGAGACGCTGCGCACCAACCAGATCATCGGCGGCGTGATCGTCCTGGCCGGCGCCTTCGTCGCCCAGTCATCGGTCGGCAAGGTCGCCCCACCGGAGATCCCCGACTCGGACACTCCGCGCACCCTGGACCCGGCCGGCGTGTAGCGCGTACGGAAGGACGGGTAGTCGTCCGCCGCTCGCGCGGCTGACACGCTCACGTCAGCCGAGCCGAGGCCGCTTCCGGCTGCTACTACCCGTCCTTCGGCACGGCACCTCACCGCAGCGAATCCACCAACTCCCGCGGCAACCCATGCGTCTCGTGGAGGTAGTCGTAGTCGGTGTCGTCGAGGGACTTGTGGAAGCGCTCGTGGCTGAGGACCTTGCGGCCGCGGTCGAGCAGGTTGCTGAACCGGATCTCCTCGTCGATCAGGATCCGGCGGACCAGCGTGACCACCTCGCCCTGGTGGAAGTGGTTCAGCGTGTGCTCGAACAGCTCCATCGGCAGGTCGGACAGCGTGCGTGACTCGTCGTCGCGCCACAGGATGGTGAGCACCCGGCGGATCAGCCGGCGCAGCACGTACCCGCGGCCGGTGTTCGACGGGTGCACGCCGTCGCCGACGATCACGATGCTGGACCGCAGGTGGTCGATGACGATCCGCTGGGATTCCTCGTCGAGGCGCCACAGGCCCGGAATGATCCGCATCCAGGGCTCGAACAGCGACGTCTCGTAGACGGAGCCCTTGCCCTCGAGCAGCATGGTCAGCCGCTCGAGGCCGAGGCCGGTGTCGATGTTCTGCTGCTGCAGGGGTTCGAGCGATCCGTCGTCGTGGCGGCGGTAGCGCATCATCACGTGGTTCCACACCTCGACCCAGCGCTTGTCCGTGCTCGGCGTACCCTCCGGGTCACCCTCGCCGGTCCAGACGAAGATCTCCGAGTCGGGACCGCACGGACCGGTCGGGCCGTTCGACCACCAGTTGTCCTCGGTGGTCAGCTCGATCGGCAGCCCGAGCTCCTGCCAGGTCCGCAGCGACTCCTGGTCCATCGGGACCTGGCCGTCGCCGCCGAACACGGTCACGTACAGGTGCCCGGGATCGATGCCGAAGCCGTCCCGCAGCAGCTCGAAGCCCCAGCGCAGGGTCTGGCTGCTGCCGTAGTCGCCGAGCGACCACGAGCCGAGCATCTCGAACACGGTCAGGTGGGTCGGGTCCCCCACCTCGTCGAGGTCGGTGGTTCGCAGGCATCGCTGGATGCCCACGAGTCTGCGTCCCAGGGGATGAGGTTCCCCTTCCAGGTACGGCGTGAGTGGATGCATCCCCGAGGTCGTGAAGAGCACCGGATCACCGAGTCGTGGAATGAGCGTGGACCCGGTGGTCGGAACGTGGCCGCGGTCGAGGAAGAAGTCGATGAAAGTCCTGCTGAGGTTCATGGTTCTGGTCCTTTGGTTCATTGACCGGAACCAGACCACCGGGCTGCAGAAACAACAAAACCGGCGAACCGTTTCCGGTCGCCGGTGGAGTTTGAGAAGTCAGGCAGCGGCAGCCGGGGAGCAGTAAGCTCGTACGGCTGCAATAAGTCGGGACATCCGCTGCATGTCGGCCAGAGTACACGCATCGCCGGGTCTGTTGTCCAGCCCGTTCCCGATCACATGTCGAGCAATTCCCGTAGTACGGCGCCACTCCCCGACCACGACCAGCTCTCGCGGACCCAGTCCCGGCCCGCCGCACCCATCGCCTTCGCCTTGGCCGGATGGGTGAGCAGAGCAACGAGCCGGGCGGCGACAGCGGGCGGGTTGTACGGGTCGACCAGGTACCCGGTCTCGCCGTGCCTGACCGTGTCCGCGGCTCCGCCGGAGTCCCCGATCACGACCGGCTTCCCGGTGGCGGACGCCTCGAGCGTGACGATCCCGAGCGCCTCTGGCTCCAGCCCGAACCGCCGGGTCCGGCACGGCATCGCGAAGACGTCCGCGGCATCGACGTACGGCGGGATGTCGGCCCACGGCACCGGCCCGGTGAACACCACCGACGACTGCACGCCCATCGCCGAGGCCAGTCCTTCGAGCCGCTCGCGATCAGGTCCGCCGCCGACCAGGAGCAGCATGGCGGACGGTACGGCGGCCAGCACCCGGGGCCAGGCGCGGATCAGTGTGTCCTGCCCCTTCCGTGGGATCAGCCTCGATACGCAGGCGACCACCGGCACGCCTTCGAGCCCAAGTCCCTTACGCACCTGGTCTCCCCCGGAGTCCGGGAAGAACCGGTCCGTGTCGACCCCGGGAGTCAGGCGCCGCATGCGTCGTACCGCGGCCGGGGACAGCGCCGGCGCGATCTGCTCCGCACACCACGACGACACCGTCGTCACGGTGTCGGCCGCGTCGCCGATCCGCCGCAGCGCCTGGCGTGCGCCGGGCACACCCGCCCACCACGTCTCGTGCCCGTGCGTCATCGCGACGATCCGCCGCGCCCCAGCCCGTCGCAGCGCCGGCCCCATCAGGCCGAGTGGCGCGGCCGCCCCGAACAGCACCCGATCCGCGGTGTGCTCCCGCATCAGCCGTACGGCGTACTTCGTGATCCGGGGCGTCGGCAGCAGCATCGTCGTACGGTCTCGCACGATCGGGAACGGCAGCTGTGCGTCGTACGACGTGTCGCCCGGCGAATGTGACGTGTAGACGACGACCTCGGGAAGCTCGTCACACAGGGACCGGACGAACGTCTCGATCCCACCCTGGCGAGGCGGGAAGTCGTTGGTGACGACGAGAACGGTCATCGCTGGACCAACGGTGGCACGGACGTGCCGTGCTCGGCCGCCCAGGCCCGGCCCATCGCGATCCGCTCGGGTGAGGTCGGGTGGCTGGCGAACATCCAGTACCGCCACCGGCGCGGGTCCAGCCCCGAGATGTTCGTGACGGCCAGATCGTGCTGCATGGCGACGAAGTCGCGCGGATCGTTCGTCAGCCGGAGCGAGTGGTAGTCGGCCCTGGCCTCGATCCGGCGGCTGACCAGGTTCTGCACCGGGGCGGAGAGCGTCGTACCGGCGGTGATCATGGCCAGTAGCAGCGCGGTCCGGCGCGGATCGGACATGCGTGCCCCGAGCAACAACCTCAGCACCGTCACCGCGAAGGCGCTGCCGAGCACACCGATCAGAGTGCCGTGCAGTACGTCGTTCTCCGCGGCGTGACCGAGCTCGTGCGCTACCACGAGCCGGACCTGGGCGGGTGGCGTGTCCTTCAGCAGGGTGTCGTAGACGACCAGCCGCCGGGTCGAGCCGAAGCCGGAAACATAAGCATTCAAGGCGGTTGTGCGCTTGGACGCGTCCGCGACCAGGACGTCCTTGACCGGTACGCCGTCATCCGCGGCCAGCTTCATGAAGTCGTCGCGCTGCGGCCCGGCCGGCATCGACGTGAACTCGTTGAACCGCGGCTCGACCAGCACCGGGTACGCAAACGACACGCCGAGCACGAGCACCGCACCCGCGATTGCCGCAGGCAACCACCACCAGGTGCGCCAGCGTTTCGCCAGCCCGATCAGGCCGACCGCGATCACCGCGAGCGCGAGTGTCATCAGCAGCCAGTTGACCGCGCGATCGCGAGTCCACAACCCCCAGTCCTGCACCGACAGGCCGTACTTCCGGGCGACCCGCTCGGCCATCACATCGGTCGGCACCGTGATGAGGCTGGTGAGAAGCCCGAGACCGGCCACGAGCAGCGGTACGACGACGTACCAGCGGCGGATCCGGATCACGTCGTACAGGCGGCGGCCGAGCGGGCTGAAGCCGATCACCAGCGGGACCAGCACGGACAGCACCCACGAGGTGGTTGACCACGGCAACAACTCGTGCCGGAACGCGTTCTGGCGGGCGATCTCGGCGGCGGTGAAGTCCAGCGTGGCGTCAGGCTCGGGCAGGTCGATCAGCTGCCACGGTGTGGTGACGACGATGACGATCGTGAGTGCGGCGGCGAGGGCAACGGCGACAACGCGTGGCGTCCACCGAGCGGCCGCGGGTGGTGTCCACCGTGCGGCCGCCTCAGACACCGGCGAGCCTCTTGAGGTACAGCTGCCACTCGGCGACGAACTCCTGCTCGGTCATCCCGAGCACGGACTTGAAGGCGTCGGCCAGCCCGGTCGAGCTCTTCGACGCGTGCACGGCCCGGTAGAACTTCACCAACTTGGCCTGTCCCTCCCGCTCGGCGATCAGCCGGCAGGCGAGCCAGGCCGACTCATAGGCCTGGGGCAGCTCCGCCGACGACGCGGCGAACGCCTCCGGCGCCGGCAGCGTGGCCGGCACCCTGCCCGCCCGGACCGCCTTGAACAACTCCTTCGCCGCCGACTCGTCCTGCACGGGTACGGCGGTGAACGCGACGTAGTCCGCGAACCCCTCGGCCAGCCACAACGGTACCGGCGAGGCGGTCGCGGTCGACGCGACATGGGTGGTCTCGTGGGTCAGCACGATCTTGCGGCCCTGTTTGCCGAGCTCGTCGAACAGCTTGGGGTTCGCCACGATCCGCACCGGCGCACCGGCCTGCGGGGTGTCCAGCTCGGCCATCGTGACGGCCGCGATCTGGGTGTACGTGTTCGGCTGCGCGCCGAGCACGTACTCCATCTGGGCCTGCTTGGCGGGCAGGTAGATGACCACCTTCTGCCGCCAGTTCCGGCCCCACACCTTGCTGACCGACTCGACCGCACGATCAGTGACAGAGGCGTAGCCCTCCGCGTCCGACTCCGAATCGAGGCTGATCACCAGGCTGCGGTGCCCCTTGGCCACGTCGATCGGGCCGAGCGCCCAGATAGGCCGCCGCTGACCGGCCACGAACCGCTCCGAGAAGGAGGCTGCATACGTCGTCCCGTCGCGGGTGACGAAGGTGACCGGCAGGGTCTCCCGGGCCGGCTTGGCGTCGTACCCGGTGAGCTGCCAGGAGACCTCGACCTGGGCGAGCCAGGACTCGCTGCCGCCGAGCGCGGCCTGGCGGTCCGGGGTGAGCGCCGCGGTGTCGTCGCTGACGTAGCGGAGCTGGAAGCTGCCGAGCGGGAGTTTGCCGAGGTTCGCGAAGATCGTCCGGGAGCTCTCGCGGAACTCGGTCGCCTTCGGGTCGATGGTGGCCAGGAACGCCGACCGGCTCTCGTCCTCGACGGCCGTGGCCATCTTCTGCAACACGGCTCCGCCGACGGAGGCACGCCGTACGCCCTCTGCGGCCTCGTCCGGTGTCGCCGAGGTCTGCGGGGACTGTGCGGTGGTCGGAGCGCCTGGATCGGCGGGTGCGTTCGCGATCTGGCGCAGACCGGCGTACCCGGCTCCGGCGACCAGGCAGATGGCGACGCCGAGCGCGACCTTCTTCACGATCGGGGCGAACGTGGGCGAAATCCGGCGCCCGTCATCGGCCCGGTCGGCGGTCTCCGGGGCCGCGGGCACCGCGGGCACCGCGGGCAGGGGCACCGTGTCGCTCTGTTCGTCGATCACCTCGGCCCCTCGCTGCTCACCTGCCCCAGTCAGGCGGGACACTACGTGCCTCCTCTGACAGTAGAGCACTCGGATGGTGGTGAAACGACTCGGCTCCGGGGGTGAGACCCCGGAGCCGATGAGTATGACAAAGCTATGGTTCAGCCCGGACGGACCGCGGTGTTGTACGGCATCAGGTCGACCGGGTCGGTCTTCACCGGCTTGCCCGGGCGGCTCGCGTGCACGATCCGGCCGTTGCCGATGTACATCGCGACGTGGCTGATCGGCGAGTAGTAGAAGACCAGGTCACCCGGCATCAGCTGGCTCTTGCTGATCCGGCGGCCCTCGCTGGCCTGCGCCTTCGACGAGTGCGAGAGCGAGACACCTGCCTTGCCCCAGGCGTACATCGTCAGTCCGGAGCAGTCCCAGGAGCTCGGTCCGGTGGCACCCCACACGTAGCTGTCGCCCAGCTGCGCCATTGCGGCCTGTACGGCGATCCCCGCGCGGCCGTTGGCCGGCACCGGCAGGTCGTCCATCCGGTCGCCGTCCCGGCTCGGGCGCTCGTCCCGGGCCTCCTCGGCTTCCTTCTCGTTCTCCGCCTGGATCCGGGCCCGCTCCGCGTCGCTGAGCTTGTCGAGCACCTTCTCGGCGGCGTCCAGGTTGGTCTGGATCTGCTTCTTCAGGGCGTCCTGCTGCGCCTGCACGGCCTGCAGCGCGGACAACTCGGTCTGCTCGCTGGCCTGCAGGTCACCCAGCTTGCCCTGGGCCTGCTGGTAGCGGCGGAGCGCCGAGTTCTGCTGGCCGGCGAAGGCCTGGGCGGTGGAGGCCTGGCTGAGGAACTGGTCGGGGTTCGTCGACAGCAGCAACTGCGCCGTCGTCGTCATCCCGGAGGTCTGGTACCCGGCGACCGCGAGGGAACCGATCTGCCGCTTCACCGCGTCCACCTGGCTCTGCTGCTTGGCGATGGCAGCCTGCAGGGCCTTCACCCGGGCGCTCGACGCGCTGATCTGCCCGCGCAGGTCGTTGGCCGACTCACCGGCCGTCTCGGCCTTGTGCTGCAGCGCGGCGACCTGCGCCTTCGCCTGCTCCAGGGTCGGCTTCGGATCAGCGTCCGCCGCTCCCTGGATGAAGATCACGCCCGCGACGACAGCGGTGCTGGTGATGGCGGCGAGGGCGATTCCCTTGGTGCGGTTGATGCGTCCGGTGGACACAGCCCGGTCGGTCCCTTCCTCTGCTCGCGCCGTCCCCATTGACCACGCCGGCCGCAACGGAACTTACGCTGCGGGACCTGGCGGGTCACCCATCGGCTTCGTGCTGCCCGGTCGGTCTGATCGGCCGACACCCTGAGGCAACGAGAGGTAACAGTAGTGACCGTTTCGTGACCAGTGCAATTCGCCCCTCGGGTTTGATCCAAAATTAACGAAGGATCACCCCGACCCAACGGCCGTTTCGCCTTCCCCGTCAGGGGGTTCGGGCTGAATGCTGCTTACAGCGTGTACCAGGCGTAGCGGCGGTACCAAACCGGACTCGGCCAGCGCGTCCAGCGCGGCCTTCTCGTCGTCGTCGATCCGGAGCGTGCCGGCGCGTTCGGCCGAGAACCCGAGCACCACCGTGACCACGCAGTCCTGGCAGCCAGGACCCCTCATCACACAAGCGTCGCAGTCGATCAGCACAACGTCCTCCAAAGTGGGGAAGCACCCGGACTTGCATCCGGCTGAGAAGGACGCTAGAGACCCCCGCCGACAATTTGTGCGAGCCGACATGCCCGGGCTGGGTGGGGGGTGCCGGCAGTTTTGGGTTCAGGCGCGGGCGATCCGTGAGATGAGCGTGGTTGCCGAGAGTGAGCGGGCACCCATCGCGATGATGCTTTCGGCAACTTCGCGATCGGTCGAGACGACAACGATCGGGCGGCCGGGCGGTTCGGCCCGGACCAGTTGCCGGATCACCTCATCGGCGATCACGCCGGCCGGGCTGAACCGGACCCGCACCCCGCGGGGCGGATTCAGTTGCACCGGGCCCGAAAGTTCGGCGCCGTCGAAGACCACGGTGACCTCGATGCGACGCTGTGCGACCAGCGCCCCGAGTGCGGTCACCAGCCGCTGACGCTGCGAATGCAGCGGTGAGTTCGGCCATGCGGTCTTCGTCACGTTGTAGCCGTCGATGATCAGATGCACCTGCGGCAACGACAGCAACTCGTCGAACAACGCCGGATCGTCGTCCGGCGCCGTACGCCCGACCGGTGCGGCCGAAGGCTCCATCCCGGCCACGGTGTCGGCCGGGCGCAGCTCTCCCCCGGGCGGCAGGGCCAGCTCGCGGCGGAGCCCGCTCGCTGCCTCGAGCAACGTGTCCAGGAGCAAGCGGGTCCGCGTCGTCGCGAGTTCGCGTTCCTGTCCCGCCGTACGACGGGCTGCGTGTTCGACTGCTTCGAGTTCGGTGATGCGGGCGCGGAGTTTGCGCAGCTCACGGTCCACTTCGGCGCGGGCGGCGTCGACGCGTTCGTCGGCCGTCTCGGCTTCGGTGGTGCGTTGTTCCAGGTCACTCTGCAGACTGCTGATCCGCTGCCGCGCCTCGTTGAGTTTGCGTCGCAGCGTGACGTTCTCGGCCTTGAGCTCGTTGACCTGTTCGCGGAGCCGTTCGCGGACCTGCCGGGTCTCGGTCCGCGCCTGGTCGAGTTGGTCGGACAGCCTGCTGACCACCTCCTCAGAGGCGCGCGGCGCCTCGAGCGGCACCTGTGCGGCGGCCGCGGCGATGCGCTGTTCCCAGTCGTCCGGGCGGAGCAGGTAGGCCAGCGCGGCGACCTCGACCGGGTCCGCGGCCGGTACTGGTACGCCGTCCGCGACCGCATCGCCGAGCTCCGGGTGCTCCCGCCGTACCTGGAAAGCCGTCAGCCGGCGGAAGTGGTCGTCGGTCTCCAGGATCGGCCCGAGGACGGACGCCGAGAGCTTGGCCCGTTTGGCCGGCGCGAAACTGGCGAACCGGCGCAGCGGCGCCGGGATGTCGGATGCCGGCAACTGGCCGAGAGCCTGGGCGGCGAGGGCGAGAACCCGTTGCCGGACCGGTTCGGGCAAGGAGGTAGCGGCGGAGCTCGCGGCGGTGCCTGCCTCAGTCACCGGTCCGCAGTCCGGCCCGGACGAAGGTCTGGCACGGAGCACTCACAGCGCTTGGCCAGTGACGCAGACCACAACGCCCCGGCACTGAGGCCGGTTTCGCGGTAGTCGCCTGTGTACGCATACAGAGAGCCTAGTCGACTCTCTTGCGTGTCACCTGCGGAATTGTCGGTGGCGGCTTTTAGCGTCATTGCCATGACCAGCCCGGCTCCGGACCAGCTGACGCCGATTCGTGGTGTGCAACCGAGTTTCGACGACCTCGGTACGCCGCTGCGCGACATCACGTTCTGCGTCGTCGACCTGGAGACGACCGGCGGCGCGCCGGGTGAGTCGGGGATCACCGAGATCGGTGCGGTGAAGGTGCGCGCCGGTGAGGTGATCGGCGAGTTCCAGACCCTGGTCAACCCGTCCGATCCGATTCCGCCGTTCATCGCCGTGCTGACCGGCATCACCAACGGGATGGTTGCCTCGTCACCCCGGATCGGCTCGGTGCTGCCCGCGTTCCTGGAGTTCGCGCAGGGCTGCGTGATGGTGGCCCACAACGCGCCGTTCGACATGGGGTTCCTCAAGCACGACAGCCTGGTGCACGGATACGACTGGCCCGACTTCGCCGTCGTCGACACCGCGTTGCTGGCCCGCCGGGTGATCACGCCCGACGAGGCGCCGAACTGCAAGCTCGGCACGCTGGCCAAGCTGTTCCGGGCCACCACCACGCCGAACCACCGCGCGTTGTCGGACGCCCGTGCGACCGTCGACGTGCTGCACGGCCTGTTCGAGCGCGTCGGCTCGCTCGGAGTCCAGACGCTGGAGGATCTGCAGACGTTCTCCGCCCGGGTCGCGCCGGCCGTCCGGGCGAAGCGGCACCTGGCCGAAACGTTGCCGCACGCACCAGGTGTGTACCTGTTCACCGACGATCGCGGCGAGGTCCTGTACGTCGGCAAGTCGAAGGACCTGCGGAATCGCGTCAGGTCGTACTTCACCGCCTCCGAGACCCGGACCAGGATCGGCGAGATGATCGGCATCGCCACCGGGGTGCGCGGGATCGAGTGCGGCACGTCACTGGAGGCCGAGGTCCGCGAGCTGCGGCTGATCGCGGAACACAAGCCGCGGTACAACCGGCGATCGAAGTTCCCGGAACGGCAACACTGGCTGAAGGTCACCGTCGAGCCTTTTCCCCGGCTGTCGCTGGTCAAACAGGTGCGCGACGACGACGCCGGGTATCTCGGGCCGTTCAGTTCGCGGAAGACGGCCGAGCGGGCGATGGCGGCGCTGCACGAGGCGTTCCCGATCCGGCAGTGCACCGCGCGGATGTCACGGCATCCACAGTTGTCGCCGTGCGTGCTGGCCGAGATGGGCCGCTGCGTGGCGCCCTGCGACGGCCGGATCTCGATGGATTCGTACGGCGAGTTCGTGGCGTCGCTGCGGACGGCGCTGACCGTGGACCCGACCCCGGTGGTCGAGGCGCTGGACCGGCGGATCGACCTGTTGTCGGCGGACGAGCGGTTCGAGGATGCCGCCGTACATCGGGATCGGCTGAGTGCGTTCGTGCGGAGTTCGGCGCGGATGCAGCGGATGGCGTCGGTGACCGGGTGTGCGGAGATCTGCGCGGCCCGGCGGACGGACGACGGCGGGTGGGAGCTGCACGTGATCCGCCGCGGGCGCCTGGCGGCGGCCGGGATCAGCCCGCGCGGGACGGATCCGCGCCGCTACCTGGACATGCTCCGCGCCTCCGCCGAAACCGTCCTGCCCGGCATCGGCCCGGTCGCGTCCGCCTCGCCCGAGGAGATCGAGCTGGTCCTCCGCTGGCTCGACCAACCCGGCATCCGCCTGGTCGAGATGGACGGCACCTGGACCTGCCCGGTCAGCGGCGCCGGCCGCCACCTAACCCGCCTCGACAACGCCCACTCCGACGAGCACCACCACCCCACCGAACGCCGTCGCCGACTCCGCCCCCTCGGCCCCGCCCGCGTCGGCTAGCCGTCGATGAACTGGTAGTCGGCCGTGATTCGGCCGTCTGGGGCGACGAGTAGGAGGTCGGTGCCGCCGCCGAGCGCCTCTCCCCCGCCGGCTGGGACCATCGCCCAACGGAGCTTGACCATGTCCCGGACGACGGCGACCCCACCGTCTCGCCGGAACTCGAACTGGCCGGGTGCGACGAACTCGTCGTACGCCCGCGTCACCCGCCGTACCAGCTCCGCATGACCTCGCGCCTCGAGTGTCGCGGTGATCCCGATCTCGTCGGCGCGCTTCACCATCTCCTCGGGCGGTTCGAGCAGTTGTACGCCGTTCTCGGTCCACAGCTGTTCGACGGCCTGCCGGCGTACGTCGGCGTCCGGCTCGTTCCACACGGCCACATAGCGATCGGCCAGTTCTTCGGCCGACTTCTTCGTGTCTGACAAGGGTTTCTCCTCCAGCGTGGGCGACCCGGTGCCGCCCTGCCTCGACCTTGCCGAGCGCGGCCCGGACCGGACAATTCCCGCCCGGGAATTGTCGGTGGGATGCGTTAGACAGATCACGTGCTGACTCAACCGCGCTCTTCCGACCTGTCCGCCGGCCTTCGGCTCTGGCGGCAACGGCGACGCGTGAGTCAACTGGAGCTTGCGATCCGGGCCGGCACCACCCAGCGGCACGTCAGCTTCATCGAGAGCGGACGCTCGCTCCCCGGCCGCGACATGATCATCCGTCTCGCCGAGTCGCTCCAACTCCCCTTGCGCGACCGGAACGCACTACTGCTGGCCGGCGGTTTCGCCCCCGCGTACGACGAGACGCCGTACGACGACCCGAGCCTCGGGGCGATCCGGACGGCGCTGACCGGGATCGTCGAGGGTCATCGGCCGTATCCGGCTGTGGTCGTCAACCGGCGCGGCGACCTGGTCATCACGAACCGGTCGTTCCACGCGCTGATCGACGGCGTCGCGCCGTACCTCCTGAGCGAGCCGGTCAACGGGCCTCGCCTGCTCCTCCACCCCGACGGTCTCGCACCCCGCATCGTCAACTTCGACGAGTGGTCCTGGCACGTGATCGACGCCCTGACCCGCGAGGCCGCGCTGAATCCGGACCCCGCTGCCGACGCGCTGATCGAGGAGCTGACCGCGATGGTCCCACCTCGTCCGATCGCCGGGCCGGATCACCTGGGCTTCGCTGTCCCGCTGCGGCTGGATTCCGAGTACGGCGAGCTGCGCCTGATCACCACGCTGACGCGCTTCGGTACGGCGATCGAGGTGACCGTCTCGGAGTTACGGATGGAGGCGTTCCTGCCCGCCGACGAGCCGACCGCGAAAGCGCTGCGCTTACTCGACCCGGTCTGAGTGGAACGGGCCGCCTTGGTCCGTGCGTCGTACCCGGCGTCCGTCGTACCGGTGGAGACCGGGTTGGGGGTCGGCGGCACTATGCTTCAGCGGGTTGCTGGCGAGATGCGAGGAGAGGACGGCATGGTCACCGCGATCGTGTTCATCAAGGCCGACGTGGCGCGGATTCCGGAGGTCGCCGAGCAGGTGGCGGCGATCGAGGGCGTCAGCGAGGTGTACTCCGTCACCGGCGGGCTCGACCTGATCGCGATGGTCCGGGTCGCCCACCACGAGGACCTCGCCACCGTCATCCCCGAGAAGGTGAACCGGGTGCCCGGCGTGGTCAGCACCGAGACGCACATCGCCTTCCGCGCCTACTCGACGCACGACCTGGAGGCGGCCTTCAGCCTGGGTCAGGAGGACGGTGTCTGAGGGCTGGGGGACCGCGGTCCTGCTGACACGAGCAAAAGTTACGGTGAGCGCATGAACGAGCGGAGCGAGTTCATCATCAGGCACAGTGCACCGGGGTGCTCATCCGCGCCCGGAGCGAAGCGAGGACGCGGATGAGCAACCCTCCCGCTGGCTGGTACCCGGATCCGACGGGGCAGCCGAACACCATCCGCTGGTGGAACGGGAAGCAATGGACCAACCGCACCGAGAAGGAAGACCTTTCTCAGCTCCCCACCTCGGCCGCGAGTGAGGCGAACACCACAACAACTCCCACCGATCCGGCGACCCAGACCGGCACCCCACAGGCGGGCCTGACGCAAGCCAGTCCGACGCAGCAGGACGGTGGAGCGGCTGAGGGTGCTGGAGTTGCTGACGACGGTGTGAGTGCATTTGAGCGGGCGCGGGCTACCTGGGACGCGCCTGTGATCGCGTCGGCGCCGCCGGAGCACTGGACGCAGCAGCCAGTGCCGGAGGAGCCGGTCGACGAGCCGGTTCAAACCGCACCCCAGCAGAACCAGCCCAACGGCCGGACCCTCAAGCTAGCCCTCGCCCCCGAGGCCGCAACTGGAGGTACGGCGGACGCCGTCAACGCAACCGAGAGCGGCACGGCCGCGCCTGCAGCCGGGGCGCAGCAGTCGCAGAGTTGGTCAGCCGTGAGCTGGACAGAACCCCCCAACGGCGGCAGGCCCCAACAGCGGCCCGCCCCGCAGCAGACCGAGACGCAACCCGAGGCCCGGGGCGCGCAGTCGGCTGACGCGACGCAGGCGTCTGTTGGGCCCACGGAAGTCAAGGGCGTAGACCTGGACCAGCCAGACGGCTGGCCGGAACAGGCATCGGGAGTGCAGTCCGGCCAGGCACAGGCGAGCCAGGCCTGGGGCACGCAGCCCCAAGGCCAGCAGATGTGGAGCATCCAGCCAAGCGACGACCAGCCCCAAGGTCAGCAGGCCGCGGGCGTGCAGACCGGCGCGGCTCAGCCGTCAGAGGTGCAGCCGTCAGAGGTGCAGTCCGGTGACGGGCACGCGCAAGGCGAGCCGCAGTGGGGTGTGCAGCAGGAGGCCGAGGAGCCTACGCAGGTCCAGCAAGCCTGGGGCGTGCAGCCGGCCGAGCAGCAGGCCCAGGGCCAGCAGTCGTGGGGTCCACAGGCCGGCGAGCAGCAGGCACAGAGCCAGTCGGGCTGGGGACAACAGCCTGAGCCGGAGCAGGCCCAGCAAGGCTGGGGTCCGCAGGCTGAGCAGGCGAAGCCGGCGTGGGGTGTTCAGGCCGGCGGCGAACAGAGCCAGGGCGAGCAGCTGCGGGGCGCGCAGCAGGCGGGCGAGCCTGCGCAGGTGCAGCAGGGCTCGGGCGGACAGCCGGATGAGGCTCAGCAAGGCTGGGGCGTGCAGCAGGGCTCGGACGACGCTGCCCAGGGTCAGCAGGGCTGGGGACAGCAGGCTGGAGCCGATCAGGCGCAGGGCCAGGACGGCTGGTGGGTGCAGCAAGGTGCGGGCGAGGGTAACCAAGCTCAGCAGGGCTGGGGACTGCAGGCTGAAGCCGACCAGGGGCAGGGCCAGCAGGGCTGGGGTGTGCAGGCTGGCGGGGAGCAGGCGCAAGAACAGCAGGCTTGGGGTGCAGAGGCTGGGGCTGGTCCGGAGAAGCAGCAGACTGAAGCTCAGGCGTCTGGGGGTTGGGGGCAGGAGCAGACTGCGGCCAATCCGTGGCAGGCGGCGGGTGAGCAGGTAAGCGCCGACAACGGTTGGGGTCAGGCTTCCGGCGACAGGTGGGGTGCTGGGGAACAGACGGCTGCCGGTGGTGGGAAAGACGGTCAGCAGCAGGGTGCTGGGGACGCCTGGGGTGGTGGCGCACAGCAGGCGACCAGCCAGGTATGGGGCGCCGACCAGCAGAGCTCCGGTCAACAGCAGGCAACCGAGGCTTGGGGTGCACAGCAGGGCCCTGAGCAACAGACCACGACCGACGCCTGGGGTGCGCAGGAGGGCTCTGGGCAGCAGGCGGGTGCCGACGCTTGGGGTACACAAGGCTCTGGGCAGCAGACCACGAGCAGTGCCTGGGGTGCGCAACAAAGCATTGAGCAGCAGGCAGGTGCCAAACCCTGGGGTGCGCAGCAAAGCGCCGAGCAGCAGGCAGGTGCCAACCCTTGGGGCGCGCAACAAACCACTGAGCAAAAGACGGGTGCCAGCGCCTGGGGGGCGCGGCAGGGGTCTGGGCAGGACGGCTCCAGCGATGGTTGGGGTGGGCGGCAGGTTTGGGCGGCTCGGGAGGTTGAAGGGGCTGGGTCTGGGCGTGGGGGGAAGGGGACGAAGAAGAGTTCGGGGGGTGGGGGGTCTTCGGCGAAGTTGCCGGTGATTGTTGGTGGGGCGGTTGCGTTGGTGATGTTGGTGGTGGCGGCGATCTTCTTGATCACGTCCGGGGACGACAAGACGGCGGGACCGGACAAGACCACGCCGACGAGCCAGCCGACCGGGAGTCAGCCGACGGGCGAGAGCAGCACGAAACCTGGGCAGTCGAAGGATCCGAAGCTGCACGAGGGCGCCCGGATCTCGTCGGACGCGATCTCGTTCCCGCGGCAGAACCCGCCGTGGTCGGACAAGAAGCGGCTGGTCCAGCAACTGCTCAACTCCAGCGGGCAGTACGTGCTGCTGCAGGAGAAGTTCGACGGCAAGAACGACTGGTACGCCGACATCTTCGTCGGCGCGCTCGGTACCGGGTCCGGTTTCAACGGCGACCCGAAGGCGACCGCGGCGGCGCTGTCGATCCAGTTGCGGACCTCGATGTACGGCGACATCCCGGTGACCTTCAAGACCGTGAGCAACGGTGCGGTGAAGCGTTCGGACAAGTCGGGCTGGTATTTCCAGCAGCAGGTGACCGCGAAGTCGGCCCAGTTGACCGCCCGGGTGCTTACCCTGACGGTGGCCGTTTTCGACCTCGGTGACGGCACCGCAGTCGCGTACATCAGCGACATCCCCACCAACCGGCCGGATCTGAGAGCGGCCGAGAGTCAGGCCTACAAGGGAATCAACGTTGGCTGAGAACGAAGACCAGAACCCGCAACCGCCCCAGGGTCCTCCGGACCGGCACGGTGCACTCCCGCACGACCCGGCAGGCCAGGGCGGCCATCCACAGGCGTACTCGCCCGACCAGTCGCCGTCGTCTATCGATCCACTCGCAGGCACACCACAAGCTCCACCGGCACCGGACGCCTGGCAAACCGCCGCGCCCCCAGCCGGAGCCGACCGGCGGACCGGCCAGGCTCCAGCCGACTACCGCCAAGCTGACTCGGCGAGCGGTCCGGCCGACCACCGGCAAGCTGACTCGGCGAGCGGCGCGGCGGACTATCGGTCCGCCGACCAGCGTCCGGCTGAGACGGCAAGCGGTTCAGGCGACCCGTTGTTCGGCCAGTCCCCCGCGCCGGCGCCACCGCCTCCCCCGCCGCCCGCCGGCGGACCTTCCGGTACGGCGCACTCCGGCCAGCCAGGTCAGGCGAACCCGTACCAGCAGTCCGGCGCACAGCACTCGGCACCACAGAGCCCGCAGCAGTCGTGGGCACACCAACAGCTAAGCCAGCAGCAGGCCGCCGCACCGCAGAACCCTCAGCATCAGGCCAGCGCACAACAGCCGCAACAGGGCACAGGTCCGCAACAGCAGTCCTGGGCACAGCAGCAACTGAGCAAACAGCAGGCCGACGCCCGGCAAGCCGCCCAGCAGCACTCGGGTGCACAGCAGCAGGCTGCCGCACCGCAGGCCCCGCAGCATCAGGGCAGCGCACAACAGCCGCAGCAGGGCACAGGTCCGCAACAGCAGTCCTGGGCACAGCAACAGCTCAGCAAACAGCAGGCCGACGCCCGGCAAGCCGCCCCGCAGCAGTCCGGTGCACAGCAGCAAGGCACAGGTCCGCAGCAACAGTCCTGGGCACAGCAACAGCTGAGCCAGCAGCAGTCGGGCACGCAGCAGCCACAGCAAGGCGCTGGATCTCAGCGGCAGTCGTGGGCTCAGCAGCAGTTGAGCCAGCAACAGGCCGGTCAGCTGCCGCAGAGCTCCGGGCAGCCGGGGCAGCCGTACTACGGCCAGCAGGCCGGCGGCTCTCACCAGTCGCAGCAACCGGGTAGGCCGCAGCACGCAGCCCAACCGCCCGGTTCGCCGCAGACCGGCCAGCCAGGTGGCGGCTACCCACCCAACCAGGGCCAGCCGCAGATCCCGTCGTACACACAGCAGCCCGGCCAACCGTCGTACGGCCAGCAGCCCGGTCAGACGTCGTACGGGCAGCAGCCTGGTCAGGCGGCGCACGGGCAGCACGCTGCTCCGTCACAGGGCCAGCGTCCAGGCCAACCGCCGTACGGACAGCAGGGCCAGGGCGGATACGGTCAGCGGTTGCCCGGCTCGGATGGCGGCAGCAACAACGGCGGCAGCCACAGTGCCAACCACGGCGGCGGCACGGGCAGCGGGAAGTCGGCGTTGGACAGCACGATGCGGGCCAGGTTGGTCGGCGCGCTCGTGCTGGTCGTCGCCGCCCTCGCCGTCACCGGGATCAGCGTCGGCTGGATCTGGAACAAGGCGGACGCGGTCGCCCCGGTCACGTTGCCGTCGGGCGGACAGAAGCCGATGGAGACGGTCGACCCGTCGGCCAAGCCGTCCGAGACGCCCACCCCGAAGGGCCGGGTGCTCGGCACCGACATGATTGCCGACAACAAGGACTCGATGCCGATCATGAGCTCGGCCTGGACCGGTCAGTCCGACCCGACCGGGCTGTGGGGCGGGACCGCGATCTGGTTCACCGTGCACGCCAACTACGACGGCAAGAAGAACAGCTGGGGCAACGTCGTCTCGTTCGGCCAGCTGGCGCCACAGATCAAGTACGTCAACACCCCGGCCGGATTGAAGTTCGCCGCGAGCCAGGCGGGTTCCCGGGCGATCGTCGGGATGGACTACGAGAACCCGAAGATCTCCGCGGTCACGCACAAGGCGATCACGGTCGACGGCCACCCGGGTCACGAGATCACCGCCCGGATCGCGGTCAGCAAGCCGATGCTGAAGGAGACCTTCTCCACGATCATGATCGCGGTGATCGACCGCGGTGACGGTACGGCGGCCGTCTCGATCGCGGACATCGCCGGATCGACCCCGGCCTGGCAGAGCGTCTGGCGCTACAAGGTCAGCCAGATCAAGATCAACAACTAAAACGAGAGGGCCGGCGGGACGAACCCGCCGGCCCTTTCCACAAGAACCGCGCTACCGCACCGAGGCGCAGGCAGCGATCCAACGATCCAGCACGTCCTTGGCGGCACCCGAGTCGATCGCCTCCGCGGCCCGGTCCATCCCGGCCCGGATCCGGTGGGTGATCGGCTCGTCCGTCGGCGCGTACGCCGCCAGCGCCGCACCCGCGTTCAGCAGTACGACGTCGCGCACGGCCCCCGGCTCACCGTCGAGCAACGACCGCACGACCTTGGCGTTGAAGACGGCATCCGCACCCTTCAACTCGTCCGCGGTCACCGGCGCGATCCCGAGCTCGCGCGGATCCACCGTGAACGGTCCTTCCACCGAACCCCCGCCGACGGTCCATACCTGCGACGTCGTCCGGGTCGTCAGCTCGTCCAGCCCGTCGTCGCCGTGGAACACCAGCGCGTCGATCCCCCGCCGCGCCAGTACGCCGGCCATCAGCCCGGCGATCCGGCTGTCACCGACCCCGACCGCCTGCGCGGACGGGTCGCCCGGGTTCGCCAGCGGACCAAGGAAGTTGAAGGTGGTCGGCACACCGAGCTCACGCCGCGGTACGGCGGCATGCCGCAACGCGGGGTGGAACGCCGGGGCGAAGCAGAAGGTGATCCCGGCCTGCTCCCCCACCTCGGCCACCTGCGCCGCGGTCAGGTCGAGCGGAATGCCGAGCTCCTCGAGTACGTCGGCCGCACCACACGCCGACGAGGCCGCGCGGTTGCCGTGCTTGAGCACCTTGGCACCGGCGCCGGCCGCGACGATCGCCGACATCGTGCTGATGTTCACGGTGTGGGCTTGGTCACCGCCGGTACCGACGACATCGAGGGTCCGGCCGGAGACCGAGATCTTGGTGGCGAAATCGCGCATCGTCGCGACCAGGCCCTCGACCTCGGTGACCGTCTCGCCCTTGGAACGCAGCGCGATCACGAACCCGGCGAGCTGGGCCGGCGACGCGGCGCCGGAGAGGATCTGCTCCATCGCCCACGCGGTGGCGGACGCGTCCAGGTCCTCACGCCGGAGCAGCGGATTGAGCACCTGCGGCCAGGTGTAGGCGGTCACGGGACTCAGGCAGTCGTGGCGGGCAGCTTGGCCAGCCGCTGCCGGAGCAGGTCGGCGGTGACCTCGGCCAGCCGGACCGGGTCGATCGGGTGCGAGACCGCGGCCTCGGCCCGGGACCAGGTGGCCAGCCACGCGTCCTGCGGACGGCCGGTGATCACGAGCACCGGCGGGCACTGGAAGATCTCGTCCTTCAACTGCCGGGCGATCCCCATCCCGCCGGCCGGCACCGCCTCGCCGTCCAGGATGGCCAGGTCGATCCCGCCCTTGTCCATGGTCTTGATCACGGCCGGCTCGGTCGCGCACTCGACGTACTCGAGCACCGGCAGATCGGCGGCCGGCCGCTTGCCCAGCGCCAGCCGGACGGATTCCCGGGTCGTACGGTCGTCGCTGTAGACGAGCACCTTCAGCGGACGCTCTGAACTCATCGATCCATCCCAAGCTGTGTGTCAGTGACGAGTGGACAGGCAAACAACACGGCGAATGCTACCGGGGTGCCTGTCCGCTCCGGCGAGCCTGTTCCTCCAACCGGTCCAGCCGGCGGTCCTCACGGCGGGCCTCCCGCTGCGACTCCTTCACCCATTGGACGAAAAGTACGCCGAAGAAGATCAGCCCGACGATGTCGCCCGACCCCCACAACAGACCGCCGGCGATGTACTGGTCGCGCAGTGGCGACGGCGACCAGGATCGGCCGAAGCTGGTGTACCAGTCCTCGGCGATCAGGCTGTTCGCGGACATGATCGTGATGCCGAGGAAGGCGTGGAACGGCAGCGTGAGGAACGTCATGATCAGCCGGAACGGGTACATCACCCGGCCGGGCACCGGATCGAGGCCGAGCAGCGGCCAGAAGAACAGCGATCCGACCAGGATGAAGTGCAGATGGAGCAGGTCGTGCAACACGGTCGAGCGCAACGTGGCGTCGTACCAGCCGCTGAAATAGAGCGCCCACGGGCTCAGCACGAACAAGGTGAAGCCGATCAGCGGGAAGCACATCACCTTCGCGAACCGTGAGTGCAACACGGAGAGCAACCATTTCCGCGGCCGGCCCGGAAGGGTGCGCAGCGCCAGCGTCACCGGTGCGCCGAGCGCCATCATCAACGGCGTGATCATCGACAGGACCATGTGCTGGGCCATGTGCACGCTGAGAAGCACCGTGTCGTAGGTGCCGAGAGCCGACTGGGTGGCGATCACGGCGCTTCCCAGTCCCAGTCCGACGAAGGCGAAGGTGCGTCCGCGGGACCATTTGTCACCCCGCGCGCGAAGCTTGTGCACGCCGTACAGATAGAGCGCCGCCAGTACGACGATCACGCCGAGTAACACCGGTTCGAAGGTCCAGGCAGTCAGCAACCGGAGCGGCGTCAACGGTGCGATCTGGTCGCCGGGCCCGGCGTGGAGGGGAAGCACGCTTCCACAGTAGAAAGCGTTCGTCCGCGACATGCATGGGGGTGGTCGTGGCATGCGGACCCCCGACCGACATAATGACGGCGTGGCCACTGCAACCGCGCTCCCAGCGTCTCGTGAACACGGGCATCATGACCGTCCCAGCATGGTCAGTGTCGGCACGATCGTCTGGCTCTCGAGCGAACTGATGTTCTTCGCCGCCCTGTTCGCGGCGTACTTCACGATCAGGTCGGTGACGACCGCCGCCGCCGCTCCGGGTACGGAGACGTTGTGGCAGGCGTCCACCGAGATGCTGAACGTCCCGTTCGCCTCGGTGAACACGTTCATCCTGGTCGCCTCGTCGTTCACCTGCCAGGCGGGTGTGTTCGCCGCCGAGCACGGCAAGGTGGGCCGGTCCGGCTCGGTCGCGAACTTCCGCGCCTGGGGGATGCGTGAGTGGTTCATCCTCACGTACCTGATGGGCGCGGTCTTCATCGCCGGCCAGGTGACCGAGTACGCCACCTTGATCCACGAGGGCGTGACGATCTCGTCGTCGCCGTACGGATCGGTGTTCTACCTGACCACCGGGTTCCACGGTCTGCACGTGACCGGCGGTCTCATCGCTTTCGTGTACGTCCTGGCCAGGACGTACATGGCTCGTAAGTTCACCCACGAACAGGCCGTCTCGGCGATCGTCGTGTCCTACTACTGGCACTTCGTCGACGTGGTCTGGATCGCCCTGTTCGCGACCATCTACCTGCTCAAATGAGTGAGAAGAGACTTTCCTTGTCACCGGCGCGCTTTCTCTCCGCGCGACGACGGCACCGGTCCGCCGGCCTCGTCGTGCTCCTGTTCGGCCTCCTGGCAGTGGGTTCGGCGTACGCCGCCTTCGCCCCTGGCGACGCGGTCGCGGACAACTCGGCCCAGTCCCAGCAGATCGAGGAGGGCAAGAAGCTCTTCGCGGTCGGTTGCTCCAGCTGCCACGGTCTGAACGCCGAGGGCGGTGGCAACGGCGAGGGCGAGATGGCCGGCCCGTCGCTGATCGGCGTCGGCGCCGCCGCGGTCGACTTCCAGGTCGGCACCGGCCGGATGCCGGCCATGCAGCCGGGTGCGCAGATCCCGCGCAAGACGCCGGCGTACACGCAGGAGGAGATCGAGGCGCTGGCCGCCTACGTCGCCTCGCTCGCCCCCGGCCCGGCCGTTCCGGCGTCGGAGTCGTACGACGTGAGCAAGGCCACCGACGAGCAGGTCACCCGCGGTGGCGAGCTGTTCCGCACCAACTGCACGGCGTGCCACAACTTCGCCGGCCGCGGCGGTGCGCTGCCGAACGGCCGCTACGCGCCGTCGCTGATGGGCGTTAGTGAGAAGCACATCTACGAGGCGATGCTCACCGGTCCGCAGCAGATGCCGGTCTTCTCCGACCAGGTGCTGCAGCCGGAGGACAAGCGCGACATCATCGCCTACCTGAAGGCGCTGGAGACCCAGAAGGACCCGGGCGGCTTCGGTCTCGGCCGGCTCGGTCCGGTGTCCGAAGGCCTGTGGGGCTGGCTGGTCGGTATCGGCCTGCTGGTCTGCGTAGCCGTCTGGATCGGCGCCAAGGGCGTCAAGGCCAAGGGAGCAAAGGCCAGTGAGTGACGACAACAAGCTGCCGGTGAAGGCAGAGGCAGAAGAGCACGGTCAGGTCTCGGTCGCCGAGCCGATCCCGGACCCGGGAATCGAGCCGCACGAGTACCGGATCACCGACATCGACCCGAAGGCGGCCGACCGGGTCGAGCGCCAGGTGGCCACGATGTTCGGCCTGGCCGGTGTGTTCGCCCTCGGCTCCTGCGTGGCGTACTTCGCCATCCCGCGCGACGCCGAGCTGGTCTTCGGCCCGCTGTCCGGCAACGCGAACAACATGACGCTGGGCCTGTGCCTCGGCCTGGCGCTGTTCCTGATCGGCGCCGGCGCGATCCAGTGGGCCAAGAAGCTGATGGTCGACGAGGAGATCTCCGAGGACCGGCACCCGGCGCACTCGACGATGGAGCAGAAGGCCGACATCGCCGACGCCTTCAAGCAGGGTGTCGACGAGTCCGGCTTCACCCGGCGCAAGCTGATCCGCCGCTCGCTGCTCGGCGCGATGGGCCTGCTCGGCCTGCCGGCCATCGTGTTCCTGCGCGACCTCGGTCCGCTGCCGGGCCGCGCGCTCTACCACACGATCTGGGCCAAGGGCATCCGCGTCGTCAACGACGTCACCCTGCGCCCGATCAAGCCGTCCGACCTGGTCGTCGGCCAGCTGGTCAACGCCGCGCCCGCCAACCTGGCCCCGATCCAGGAGGAGAGCGGCGTCGAGTACCAGAACGCCAAGGCGAAGGCCGCGGTGATCGTGGTCCGGATCAAGCCGAGCGAGATCCGTACGCCGGCCGGCCGGGAGAACTGGGGTATCGACGGCATCCTGTGCTACTCCAAGATCTGCACCCACGTCGGCTGCCCGATCTCGTTGTACGAGCAGACCACCCACCACGTGCTCTGCCCGTGCCACCAGTCGACGTTCGACCTCGCGGACGGCGCAAAGGTCGTCTTCGGCCCTGCTGCCCGGCCGCTGCCTCAGCTACCGTTGGCAGTGGACTCGGAGGGCTACCTGGTCGCGCAGAGCGATTTCACCGAGCCAGTCGGTCCGAGCTTCTTCGAACGAGGGTGACCGCACGTGTCTGACAAGGATTTCCCACCTCCGGTCAAGTATCTCGACGACCGCCTCGGGATCGCCAAGATCGGCCGGAAGAACCTGCGCAAGGTCTTCCCGGACCACTGGTCCTTCATGCTCGGCGAGATCGCGCTGTACAGCTTCATCATCCTGATCCTCACCGGCACCTTCCTGACCTTCTGGTTCAAGCCGTCGATGGCCGAGATCGAGTACCAGGGTTCGTACAGCCTGCTCAAGGGCCTGCACATGTCCGAGGCGTACGCCTCGACGCTGGACATCTCGTTCGACGTCCGCGGCGGCCTCCTGATGCGGCAGATCCACCACTGGGCGGCGGTGCTGTTCATCGCCGCGATGATGGTGCACCTGCTCCGCATCTTCTTCACCGGCGCGTTCCGCAAGCCGCGTGAGCTGAACTGGGTGATCGGCTTCACGATGCTGTTCCTCGGCATCATCGAGGGCTTCATCGGCTACGGTCTGCCCGACGACCTGCTGTCCGGGACCGGTCTACGGATCACCCAGGGCATGATCGGGGCGTCACCGGTCATCGGCACGTACATGAACTTCTTCATCTTCGGCGGTGAGTTCCCCGGCGACGACATGGTGCCCCGGTTCTTCATCGTCCACGTGCTGCTGATCCCAGGTTTGATCCTGGCGCTGGTGACGGTCCACCTGTTCCTGGTCGTCTACCACAAGCACACGCAGTACGCGGGCCCCGGCCGGACCAACAACAACGTGGTTGGCTACCCGCTGATGCCGGTGTACATGGCCAAGGCCGGCGGCTTCTTCTTCGTCGTGTTCGGCATCACCGCCCTGATGGGCGCCCTGATGCAGATCAACCCGGTCTGGCTGTACGGCCCGTACAACCCGGCAGAGGTGACGGCAGGATCCCAGCCCGACTGGTACATGGGCTGGCTGGAAGGCTCGGTCCGAATAATGCCGGGCTTCGAGTCCCATTTCTGGGGCATCACGCTGAGCTGGAACCTGATCATCCCGGCCCTGCTGATACCACCTGCCTTCGTCACCCTGGTCGCGCTGTATCCGTTCATCGAGGCCTGGATCACCGGTGACAAGCGCGAGCACCACCTGCTGGACCGCCCGCGCAACATGCCGACCCGGACCGGTATCGGTGCCGCCTTCATCACCTTCTACGGCCTGCTCTGGATCGGTGGCGGTAACGACCTGGTCGCCACCCACTTCGGGGTCTCGCTGAACAACGTGACCTGGTTCCTCCGGTTCGCCGTCATCCTCGGCCCGATCCTGGCCTTCTGGATCACCCGGCGGATCGCGATCTCGCTGCAGCGGGCCGACAACGACCGGATCCTGCACGGCCTGGAGACCGGCATCATCGTCCGCTCCCCCGACGGTGAGTACTCCGAGAAGCACACGGCGATCTCGACGTACGAGGCCTACCAGCTCACCTCCCACGACCGGATGCTGCCGCTGGACATCGGTCCGGAGACCGACGACAACGGCGTCCGCGCCCCGCGCCGGGCCCTCAACAAGCTCCGCGCCAAGCTGTCGCACTTCTACTACGCCGACGCGGTGCAGAAGCCGACGGTCGAGGAGGTCGCCGAGGCTCACGCCCACGGCCACGCTCCCGGCGACGAGCACGAGGAACTGTCCGAGACGGAGACCTTCCGCGAGGTCACCAGCGACAGGTCCTGATCAAAGCATCACCCGAGAAGCCCCGGCACCCGCCGGGGCTTCTTGCTTTATCCGATGGCCTCGTTCACCGCATCCAGGTACCGACCGACGACGGCCCGCTCGGACGGCTCGAGCTGGACCGCGATCAGGCGCTCGAGGAGAGGGCCGAAGAACTGCCAACCGAGGTCGACCGCGCTGTCGGAGACCTGGAGCCGGGCGCTCCGGCGGTCAGAGCGGCTTCTGAGCCGTTCGACGTGTCCGGCGGCCTCCAGCCGGTGGATGACCGCCGTCGTCGCCTGAGAGGTCATTCCGAGCTGTCCGGCGAGCCATCCCGGTGTGGCCTCCACGCCGGCTCTCTCGGCGTCGAGCAGGCGGATCAGGGCGCGCACGTCGGTCCCGTGTAGTCCCGTCGTACGCGCGAACTCCCCCGCCGCCAGCTCCAGCCGCAACGCGATCTCGCGCAGCCGGTGCACCAACTCCAGTGCCGCGGCCCGCTCCGGATCCGACGGCATCACTCGTTCACGCATACCTACCAATTTATCTCACTGAGTGAGCTATTCTCGCCTCATGACTTTCCAGCACGCGTACGACGCCCTGCTCGAACGCTGGGGTGTCCCGGTGGAACACCTCGATGTCGGCGGCACGCACGTGAACGCCTGCGGCCTGGTCGACGCTCCTCCCGTGGTCCTGCTCGCCGGGCACGGCGCGACCTCTCCGGTGTGGTTCTCCGTCGCACCCGAACTCGCGCAACACCACCGCGTCTACGCGATCGACCTACTCGGCGACGCCGGCCGCAGTACCGGCACCCCACCCCGCACGATCGACGAGCTGATGACCTGGCTGACCGGCGTACTCGACGGGCTCAGCGTCGACCGGCCACTCCTGGTAGGCCATTCGTACGGCGCCTGGATCGCCCTCACCTACACGATGCGAAACCCAGACAGGGTCGACCGACTCGCACTGATCGACCCAACGGACTGCTTCGTCGGCCTGCGCATCCCCTACATCGCCCGAGCGCTGCCGAGCCTCCTCCGCCCCTCTCGGCAACGCACCCTGTCGTTCCTCCGCTGGGAGACCCAGGGCCTGCCGGTCGACGAGCAGTGCCTCGAACTCGCCGCACTAGCGGCCGAGCAACCCACCGCCCGACCTGTCCGCCCCAAACGCCCCACCGACGACCAGCTGCGGTCTCTCCACCCCGCTCCGCTGGTAGTCGTAGCCGCCCGCACCAAGAGCCACAACCCCAACCACCTGACCCGCCGGGTCACCACACTCATGCCGTCGGCGACCGTCGTACCTCTGGAGACCGCAACGCACCACTCGCTCCCCGCCGGGCATGGCGAGGAGCTGAGTGAGGCGTTGCTGAAGTTCCTAGGAGAGGGCTGAACCGGCCTTGTAGGCGGCCCAGGTGGTGTTCCAGTCGGTCCAGCCGTTGCCGGGCTCCATCTTGCGGGTGGTGCCGGTGACGATGACGGGGTCGCCGCGGAGGGTCTGCTGGAAGTACCACTGGCCGTTCGCGAGGCTCATGCCGACGCAGCCGTGGCTGACGTTCTCACTGCCCTGGCTGCCGCTCGACCACGGCGCGCCGTGGATGAACTCGCCCGAGCTGGTCACCCGCTGCGCCCACTTCACGTCGCGGATGTCGTAGTACTCCGGGTCGCCCGGCTTGATGCCGACGGTCCGCGCGTCCATCCGCTTGGTCGCGAACTTCTCCATGATCACCTTCACCCCGCTGCGGGTGGTGAAGCCGTCCTTGCCGGCGGTGATCGGGATGCTCCGGGCCAGCTTGCCGTTGATGGTCACGTACATGACGTGCTTCGCGACGTTGACATTGGTGACCACGGACTTGCCGATGCTGAAGGAGATCTGGCGGCTGGCCGAGCCCCAGACGCTGTTCCCGGCGTTCACGCCCTGGGTGTCGATGTTGACCGTCACCTTGGTGCCGGCCGGCCAGTAGTTCATCGGCCGGTAGTTGACCTGCTTGCTGTTCACCCAGTGCCAGCTGCCGGTGACCGGGACCGAGGTGGTCACCTTGAGCCGCTTCTCCACCGCCGCGCGGTCCTTGACCGGGTTGTTCCAGTAGATCTGGATCGGCAGCGCGACGCCGACGGTCTCACCGTTCAGCGGGACGACCGAGGCCTTCAGGTTCTTGGCCGCCTTGAGGGTCTTGAAGGTCGAGTTGATCGGCACGGTGGCGCCGTCGGTGCCCTCCGCGGAGCCGGTCAGGGTGTACGACGCACCAGGCTTGAGCTGCGGCGCGGAGGTCCACTCGTTCTTCTCGGTGTTGAAGCTGCCGGCCACCTTGTCGCCGTCGTCGTCCTTGAGCGTGACGTCCTTCAGCGTGCCCACCGAGGTCTTCACCGTCACCGGGGTGTCCGGCTTGACCGACGTGGCGCCCTTGGCCGGGACGATCGAGACGTTGGCCGCGCCCGGGTCCGGCGTCGGCGTGGTGGACGCTCCAGGGGTGGTCGAGGCACTCGGCGTACCACTACTCTGCGTCGCACCCGGCGAGCCGCCCGCCTCGGTGTCGCTGCACGCGGTGCCCGCCAGCAGCACCACGCAGATCCCCGCCACGGCAAGACCGTGTTTCCTCACCGAACCGCCAACCATTCCCCAGCACTCCCCTGTTCAAACCAACGCCGCCCAGAGTAACCCGCCGAACCGACAGAACCCGGCAGGACACCGTCACACAGTGGTACGGACCACAACGGACCGTTCTCCGGTGGCACCCCGTAAGACGCGCAAAGGCGCCATCCGGTTGGCTTCGGATGGCGCCCGTACGAGGTTCAACTAGTGAGCGTGGTCACCCCGGTAGTACTCGAAGATGAACCCGGACAGCGTGACGATGCCGAGGGCGCAGCCGGCGATGAACAGCCACCAGCCGAAGACGATGCCCAGCACCACCACCGACAGGGTCAGCGCGCACCACAGCGGCCACCACGAGTACGGCGGGAAGAAGCCGAGCTCACCGGCTCCCTCGACGATCTCGGCTTCCTTGCGGTCCTCCGGCCGGGCGTCCATCCGGCGAGCGGTGATGCTCAGGTAGAACGCCACCAGCAGGGACAGGAAGAACGTCATCACCAGTGCGGTGGTGCCGGTCGGGTCCTCCGACATCAGCCAGTAGATCGGCGTGACGACCAGCACGAACACACTCAGGATCCCGAAGACCCAGGCTTCGACCTTCACGCCTTGTCCTTCCCTTCGGTCTCGAGACCTGCGTTCTGCTCCAGATTCTCCACCCGGCCCTGGTCCTCACCGGCGTCGAGCAGGTTGTCCTTCGGGGCCTGGTTGTCCGGGTACTCGGCCAGCGCGAGGTCCGGGTGGTGCAGGTCGAAGGCCGGGCTCTCGGACCGGATCCGCGGCAGCGAGGCGAAGTTGTGCCGCGGCGGCGGGGAACTCGTCGCCCACTCCAGCGAGCGGCCCCAGCCCCACGGGTCGTCCACGCCCACCAGCGGCGCCTTGCGCGACTTGTAGACGTTGTAGAAGAACGGCAGCATCGACATGCCGAGGATGAACGCACCGATGCTGGACACCTCGTTCAGCGTGGTGAAGCCCTCGTTCGCGCCGTACGACGCATAGCGCCGCGGCATCCCCTCGACGCCCAGCCAGTGCTGCACCAGGAACGTCGTGTGGAAGCCGATGAACAGCAGCCAGAAGTGCAGCTTGCCGAGCTTCTCGTCGAGCATCCGGCCGGTCATCTTCGGCCACCAGAAATAGAACCCGGCGAACATCGCGAACACCACGGTGCCGAAGACGACGTAGTGGAAGTGCGCGACCACGAAGTAGGAGTCGGACAGCTGGTAGTCCAGCGCCGGCGAGGCCAGGATGATGCCGGTCAGACCGCCGAACAGGAAGGTGGTCAGGAAGCCCACCGACCAGAGCATCGGGGTGTCGAACGACACCGAGCCGCCCCACATGGTGCCGATCCAGTTGAAGAACTTCACCCCGGTCGGGACCGCGATCAAGAACGTCATGAAGGAGAAGAACGGCAGGTTCACCGCGCCGGTGACGAACATGTGGTGCGCCCACACCGCCACCGACAGGACGGCGATACCGAGCGTCGCCGAGACCAGGCCGATGTAGCCGAAGACCGGCTTGCGGCTGAAGACCGGCAGGATCTCGGTGATGATGCCGAAGAACGGCAACGCGATGATGTAGACCTCGGGATGCCCGAAGAACCAGAACAGGTGTTGCCACAGCAGTGGCCCGCCGTTCGCGGCATCGAAGACGTGAGCCCCCAAGGCTCGATCCGCCTCCAGCATCAGCAGCGCGCCGGCCAGGATCGGGAACGCGATCAGCACCAGGATCGACGTGACCAGGATGTTCCAGGTGAAGATCGGCATCCGGAACATCGTCATCCCCGGTGCCCGCATGGTGATGATCGTGGTGACGAAGTTGACCGCACCGAGGATCGTGCCGAGACCGGCCATCCACAGGCCCATGATCCACAGGTCACCGCCGACACCCGGCGAGCGGACCGCGTTGGACAGCGGGGCGTAGGCGAACCAGCCGAAGTCGGCCGCGCCGCCCGGGGTGAAGAACCCGCTGATGGTGATCAGGCCGCCGAACAGGAACAGCCAGAAGCTGAACATGTTCAGCCGCGGGAACGCCACATCCGGGGCGCCGATCTGGACCGGCATGATCACGTTCGCGAAACCGACGAACAGCGGGGTCGCGAACAGCAGCAGCATGATCGTGCCGTGCATGGTGAAGAGCTGGTTGTAGACCTCTTCGTTCACGATCTGCAGACCCGGCTTGGCCAGCTCGGCGCGGATCAGCAGCGCCATCACGCCGCCGATCAGGAAGAACGCGAACGAGACGATCAGGTACAGGTGGCCGATCAGCTTGTGGTCGGTGGTGGTCAGCCACTTGACCGCGATCTGGCCTTTGGTACGCCGTCGGGGCAGAGCGGTAGTGGTCGCACCGATGGCACCGGTGCGCTCGGCGGTGGCTGTCACTTCTCGCCCTCCTCTGGCCCGTGGCCAGGAATGGTGGTGGCGTCCTGGCCACCGGTGGCGGCGCCGGTCTGGCCCTTGGCGGCCAGTTCACGCAGATGCGCGTCGTACTCGGCGCGGGTGACCACCTTGACGGAGAAGACCATCCGGCTGTGGTAGAGCCCGCAGAGCTCGGCGCACTTGCCGGCGAAGGTCCCGGTCTTGGTCGGGGTCAGCTCGAACTTGTTGGTCCGGCCGGGGATGACGTCGAGCTTGAAGTAGAACGACGGCACCCAGAAGGAGTGGATCACGTCCGGCGAGGTCAGGTCGAAGTGGACCGACTCGTTCACCGGCAGCCACAGCTGGGCGGGCTTGTCCAGCGTGCCGGTCTCCCAGACGCCCTCCTGCCCGTCGACGGTGTCCTTGTAGTTGAAGGTCCACTGCCACTGCTGGCCCACCACGTTGACGGTGTGCTGCGGGGTGTTCGACATCGCGGTGATCTGGTTGCCGTGCTCGACGGTGTAGAAGAAGAGCACACCGATGATCGCGAACGGCGCCAGCGTGTAGAGCACCTCGAGCGGCAGGTTGTACCGGACCTGCTTGGGAGCGTCTTCGGTGCGCTTGCGGTACCGCACGACGACGTACAGGATCAGCGCCCAGACCATCACACCGACGATCAGGGCGGCGATCCAGGCGCCGATCCAGAGGCTTCGGACGGCCTCGGTCCGGTCCGATGCGCCCTCGGGAAGCCCGAGTCGTTTCCACTGCTCAGTGGTCGCCGACGAACAACCGGTCAGCAGCAGGGTGCCGAGCACCACTCCCGTACCGACCAGCAGGCGTCGCTTTCCCGGACGTGTGGCGCGGGCAAGACCTGCCTTGCGCTCGTCCACTCCGGGCGTGCCGTTCGAACCCACGGGGCGCCTTTCCCTTCCCAAGTGAGACTGACGACCAAACACTACTGGACACCTTCCGCGGTCCCGCGCATAGGTAGGGCTTAGCGTTTCCTGTGTGAGCGAGCGTGCGTATCTGGATGCAGCGTCGGCCGAGTCGTTGCATCCGGCGGCGCGGGAGATGTTGCTGTCGGCAGTCGATTCCGGCTGGGCGGATCCGGTCCGGTTGCACCACGAGGGACGGACCGCGCGGCTGCTGCTGGACAACGCCCGGGCGGTGCTCGCGGACGCAGTCGGGGTGCGCCCCGACGAGCTCTTCCTGACCACCTCCGGTACGGCGGCCATCCGCGCCGGGCTGACCGCAATCACGGCCGCCCGCAAACGGGTCGGTACGACGGTTGTCCACAGCGCCGTCGAGCATTCCGCCGTACTGCACACCGCCTCCGGCCAGGGCGTCGAGGTCGGGGTGGATTCCCAGGGCCGGGTCGACCTGGAGGCGTTCAAAGCCGAGGTCGGCAAGCCGGGTGTCGCGGTGGCGGCGCTGCAGTCCGCGAATCATGAGGTCGGCACCCGGCAGCCGATCGAGGCCGCGGCCGAGGCGTGTGGTGACGTACCTCTGTTCGTCGACGCGGCCGCTTCGATCGGGCACGACGTCGTACCGGCCGGGTGGTCGGCGCTGGCCGCGAGCGCGCACAAGTGGGGTGGACCGGCCGGCGTCGGGCTGCTCGCCGTACGCAAGGGGACCCGGCTGGCGCCGGCGTGGCCGGTGGACGAGCGGGAGGACGGCCTCTCTCCCGGGTTCCCGGACATCCCGAATGCGCTCGCCGCGGCGGCGGCCCTGCAGGCTCGCCAGGCTGAGGCTGAAGAACTGAACAAGCACCACCGAGCCTGGATCGACGAGCTCCGGCACCGCGTCGCCGCGGAGATCGCCGATGTCGAGGTGGTCGGCGACCCGGACGACCGGCTGCCGCACGTGCTCACCTTCTCCTGTCTGTACGTCGACGGCGAGGCGCTCGTCACCGCCCTGGATGCGGAGGGCTTCTCGGTCTCCAGCGGTTCGGCCTGTACGTCGAGCACCCTGCGGCCGTCCCACGTGCTCGCGGCGATGGGCGTCCTCACCCATGGCAACGTCCGCGTCTCGCTCGGCCGTTCGACGACGTACGACGACATCGACCGCTTCGCGACCGTGTTGCCGGGGATCGTCCAGCGGATCCGGGCGGAGGTCGGCCTGTGAATACCGACCTCGACTGTCTCGGCCTGCTCTGCCCACTCCCGGTGATCAAACTGGCGAAACTGCTACCGACCGTGGCCGTCGGCGACACGATCACGGTGCTCGCCGACGACCCGGCGGCCGCCACCGACATCCCGGCCTGGTGCCGCCTGCGCAACCAGGAACTCGTCTCCGCCGACGCGCCGAGATTCGTCGTCCGGCGACTGAGCTAAAACCGGTCGCCGTGGTCGCGGTCCGGTTGGCAGACTGCGCGGCGTGACCGATTTTTCCTACAAGCCGACGCTGACCGGCGAGCTCGTGATCCTGCGGCCCGTGGTCGAGGCCGACTACGAGGCGCTCGCTGTCGCAATGGCGGACCCCGAGGTGATCAGGTTCACCGGGAGCCGTGGCGAGATCGGCGAGGAGAAGGCGCGCGAGTGGTACCGGACCCGGGCGGCCATGACCGACCGGATGGATCTGGCCGTCGTGGACAAGGCGACCGGCTTGGTGGTCGGCGAGACTGCCCTGAACGAGTGGGATCCGGACAACCGGTCCTGCAACTTCCGGATCCTGATCGGCCCGGCCGGTCGGGATCGCGGCCTCGGTACCGAAGCCACCAAGCTGACCGTTGGCTACGGCATCGAGAAGCTCGGGCTGCACCGGATCAGCCTCGGTGTGTACGCGTTCAACCCGCGGGCGCAGCGCGCGTACGAGAAGGCCGGCTTCGTGGTCGAGGGCCGGCTGCGCGACGAGCTGTACTGGGACGGCGAGTGGGTCGACGGGATCGTGATGTCGGTCCTCGCGCCGGAATGGAAAGCTAACGTTTGACGGGTGATCGACGCTGAGCGCATCGCCGTACTGACCGGAGCCGGCATCTCCACCGCGTCCGGGATCCCCGACTTCCGCGGTCCGCAAGGGCTGTGGACGAAGAACCCGGCCGCGCAGGCGATGTTCGACATCGACGAGTACGTCGCCTCCCGGGCGGTCCGGATCGAGGCCTGGAAGCTCCGCCTGGCCGCGCCCGCGTGGACCGCCGAGCCGAACCCGGGCCACCTCGCCCTGGTCGACCTCGAACGCCAGGGACGGCTGACCGGCCTGATCACCCAGAACGTCGACGGCCTGCACCAGAAGGCCGGCTCCTCCCCCGCGATCGTCCACGAACTGCACGGCACGGTCTGGTACGTCGACTGTCTCGAATGCACCCGCCGCATCCCGATGGCCGACGTACTCCCCCGCCTCGAAGCCGGCGACGAGGATCCGGCCTGCGAGATCTGCGGCGGCATCCTCAAATCCGCCACCGTCTCCTTCGGTCAGTCACTCGACCAGCGCGTCCTAGACGCCGCCGTCGCCGCCACCACGGCCGCGGATGTGTTCCTGGCCGTCGGCACCTCGCTGCAGGTCTATCCCGCCGCCGGCCTCTGCGACATCGCCCTGTCCGCCGGCAAACCCCTCATCATCCTCAACGCCGACCCGACCCCCTATGACGACGAGGCCACCACCGTCCTGCACACCCCGATCGAGACCACTCTCCCCGGCCTCGTGACCTGACCGTGACATTCGAGGCCTCCTCATGGTGAAAGTAGGCGGCTAGCGTCCCCGGCAGGATCAACGGGAGGGGACCGTGATGCGCGGGTTCAGGCGATGGACGGCGGGGTTCACCGCGGCGGCGGTGATCGTGCTCGGGCTCGGTACGGCGGCACCGGCGCCCGCACAGGTCGCGGCGGATCGGGTGATCACGCTGGCCGGGTCGTTGCAGAACGAGCTGGGGTGCGCGAGCGACTGGGATCCCGGGTGTACAGCGAGCAGTCTCGGTACGGCGGCGCCGTACACGAAGGTGTTCGACGTGCCGGCCGGGTCGTACGAGTACAAGGTCACCGTCAACGGCAGCTGGGACGAGAACTACGGTGCCGGCGGCGTACTGAACGGGCCGAACATCCCGCTGCGGATCGAGGGACCGGCCAAGCTCTCCTTCAGCTATGACGACACCAGCCACCTTGTCACGGTGAAGCCGGTCGACCTGGCAGGTCCGGCGGTGACTCCGGCGGACAAGGCGTTGTCGACGCCGAGCCTGCGGGAGGACCTGACCAAGGAGCGGTTCTACTTCGTGATGGCGGACCGGTTCGCCAACGGCGACAAGTCCAACGACGCCGGCGGCCTGACCGGCGACCGCCTGACCACCGGCCTCGACCCGACGGACAAGGGCTTCTACCACGGCGGCGACCTGGCCGGTGTGATCCAGAAACTCGACTACATCAAGTCCCTCGGTACGACGTCCATCTGGCTCACCCCGTCGTTCAAGAACCGGCCCGTGCAGGGTGCCGGCAACGACGTCAGCGCCGGGTATCACGGCTACTGGATCACCGACTTCACCCAGATCGATCCGCACCTGGGCACCAACGCGGACATGAAGCAGCTGATCAGCCTGGCCCACGGCAAGGGGATGAAGGTCTTCTTCGACATCATCACCAACCACACCGCGGACGTGATCGCCTACCAGTCCGGCCAGTACGGCTACATCCCGAAGTCGACGTCGCCGTACAAGGATGCTTCCGGCAACGTCTTCGACGACAAGCAGTATGCGGCCGGGGACACGTTCCCGCCGCTGGACCGGAACGTGTCCTTCCCGAACATCCCGGTGTTCCGGACGCCGGCCGACGAGACGGTCAAGGTGCCGGCCTGGCTGAACGACCCGACGCTGTACCACAACCGCGGCGACTCCACGTTTGCCGGCGAATCGGCAGAGTACGGCGACTTCGTCGGGCTGGACGACCTGTTCACCGAGCAGCCGCGGGTGCGGGACGGGATGACCGACGTCTACAAGACGTGGGCCGAGTTCGGGATCGACGGGTTCCGGATCGACACGGTCAAGCACGTCAACATGGAGTTCTGGCAGAAGTTCTCCCCCCAGGTCCTGGCGGCGGCGCGAGGTGCGGGGTCGAAGGACTTCTTCATGTTCGGCGAGGTGTTCGACGCCGACCCGAAGTTCATGTCGACGTACACCACGCAGGGCGCGCTGCAGGCGACGCTCGACTTCGGGTTCCAGCAGAACGCGGTCGCGTTCGCCAAGGGCGACCCGAGCACCAAGCTGCGCGACTTCTACGCCAATGACGACTACTACACCGACGGCGATTCGAACGCGTACCAGCTGCCGACCTTCCTCGGCAACCACGACATGGGCCGGGTCGGCACCTTCCTCAAGCAGGGCGGCGCCTCCGGGCAGGAGTTGCTGGCGCGGGACAAGCTCTCGCACTCGCTGATGTTCCTGACTCGCGGTCAGCCGGTCATCTACTACGGCGACGAGCAGGGCTTCACCGGTGCCGGTGGTGACAAGGACGCGCGGCAGGACATGTTCGCTACGCAGACCGCCGACTACAAGGACGACGAGATCGTCGACGGCACCGGTACGACGACGATCGGGAGCCAGGACCGGTACGACGTCAACGCGCCGATGTACAAGCACATCGCGGCCTTGCAGGCGCTGCGGGCGAAGTACCCGGCTCTCGCGGACGGCCGCCAGATCCACCGGTACTCGTCGAACTCCGGCGGCCTGTACGCGTTCAGCCGGCTCGGCACCGACAACGTCGAGTACCTGGTGATTGCCAACAATGCGACAACCGCAAAGTCTGCAACGATTCCGACGTACGGGCCCAACACCTTGTTGAAGCCGGTCTACGGCGGCTCTCAGGCGGTCAAGACCGACCGCGAAGGCAGAGTCGTGCTCAGCCAGGCGCCGCTGTCCGTGACTGTGTACCAAGCGGCCAGCAAGGTTCCTGCCCGAACGAAGGCGCCCGCCGTCTACATGAGCTCGCCTGAGCTTGGTGCGACGGTCGGTGGCCGCGCCGAGATCGCCGCCGCGGTACCGGAGAACACTCCGGTGACGGTGACCTTCGGCTACCGCCCGGTGGGTACGACGGCCTGGCAGCGACTGGGCTCCGACGACAACGCGCCGTACCGGGTCTTCCAGGACGTGCCCGTTCTGCCCAAGGGGACACTGCTCGAGTACCGCGCCGTACTGAAGGACGTGTCCGGCAACTACTCGGTGTCTGGGTCGTACGGCGTCGTCGGCGACGCACCGAAGCCGGGAGGCGGTGGTGGCGGGACTGGGCCCGTCGTGCAGCCGGCCAACGTCAGTGTGCCGGGTGATCACAACAGTGAGATGGGCTGCCCGGCTGACTGGTCGCCGGACTGCGACCAGGCGCAACTGACGCTGGACCAAGAGGACAAGGTCTGGAAGGGCACCTACTCGATCCCGGCCGGTGAGCACGCGTACAAGGCCGCGATCAACAAGACGTGGGACGAGAACTACGGTGCCGGCGGCAACCAGAACGGCGCCAACATCTCCTACACGGCGACCAGCGCTCCGACCACGTTCTACTACGAGCACGGCCGGCACTACGTCACGTCGAGTGCGGAGGGGCCGATCATCACCGTGCCGGGTACGTTCCAGTCCGAGCTCGGCTGTGCGGCCGACTGGGACCCGGGCTGCATGCGACCCTGGCTGACGGACCAGGACGGCGACGGCACGTACACGTGGTCGACGAGCGAGATCGGAGCGGGCAGCTATGAGGCGAAGGTCGCACACAACCTGTCCTGGGACGAGAGTTACCCGGCCAACAACATTCCGATCACCGTGCCGGCGGACGGGCTGGTCGTCACCTTCTCCTACGTCCTTGCGACCCACGTGCTGACGGTCACGACGTCCACACCGGGCGCCCAGCCCGACCTGAGCCAGGCCAAGGCCTACTGGCTCACCAAGGACCTCCTCGCCGTACCTGCGGTCACACACCCCGAGAGGTCGCGCTGGCGGCTGCACTGGTCGTACGACGCCTCTCTCAAGGTCGACGCGGACGACATCGGCGGCACGTCGTCCGGCCTGCGCTACGACGCCAACGGGATCCCACCGGCCGTGCTGGCCAAGTACCCGGCGCTGAAGGGCTACACGGCGTTGCGGCTCGACCATGCCGACGCCCGGAAGATCCTGACCGGACAGCTCGGGCTCGCGCAGTACGACGACGTCGGACGGTTGCTCGACGCGACCGGCGTACAGATCCCCGGGGTCCTCGACGACCTGTACGGCGATGCCGCGACTCAGCGCTCTTACGGCGTCACCTGGCCGGGCGGGGCACCTCGGTTCACGCTCTGGGCGCCGACTGCACAAAAGGTCAATCTGATTGTCGGATTGCAGACAATCCCCATGCAGCGCACCGACGACGGCTCCTGGTTCGTCAACGGGCCACGGTCGTGGAAGAACGCGGCGTACCGCTATCAGGTCACCGTGTTCGCGCCGTCGACCGGCAAGGTGGAGACGAACGTCGTCACCGACCCGTACTCGCTGGCGCTCACCACCGACTCGACGCACTCGGTCGCGGTCGACCTCGACGATCCGGCCGGGAAGCCGGCGCTGTGGTCGACGACACCGGCACCGAAGCTGGCCCGGTCGGTCGATTCGACGATCTACGAACTCCATGTCCGCGACTTCTCGATCAACGACACCACGGTGCCGGCCGCACATCGCGGCACGTATCTCGCCTTCGCCGACGAGGGCAACGGCACGAAGCATCTACGGTCACTCGCGGCCGCCGGACTGAACACGATCCACCTATTGCCGACATTCGACATTGCGTCGATCCCCGAGACCGGTCAGCAGTCACCGGCCTGCGACCTCAAGTCCTTCCCGGCCGATTCCGAGCAGCAGCAGGCGTGTGTGACCGCGGTCGCCGCGAAGGACGGTTTCAACTGGGGTTACGACCCGTTCCACTGGCTCGCGCCCGAGGGCTCGTACGCGACCCAGCGCGACGGTCTGGCCCGGGTCGCCGAGTTCCGCACGATGGTCGGCGGACTGCACAAGTCCGGACTGCGCGTCGTACTCGACCAGGTCTTCAACCACACGCCGTCCGCCGGTCAGGCGCCGACGTCCGTGCTCGACAAGGTCGTGCCGGGCTACTACCAGCGGCTGAATGCGACCGGCAAGGTGGAGACGTCGACCTGCTGCAGCAACATCGCCACCGAACACGCGATGGCCGAGAAGATCATGGTCGACGGCACTGTCAGCTGGGCTCGCAATTACCGAGTCGACGGCTTCCGCTTCGACCTGATGGGTCACCACAGCAAGGCCAACATGCTCAAGGTCCGAGCCGCGCTGGACAAGCTGACGCTGGCCAAGGACGGCGTCGACGGCAAGAGCGTCTACGTGTACGGCGAGGGCTGGAACTTCGGCGAGGTCGCGAACGACGCGCTGTTCGTCCAGGCCCGGCAGGGCAACCTCGGCGGCACCGGCATCGGTACGTTCTCCGACCGGCTGCGGGACGGTGTCCGCGGCGGCGGCCCGTTCGACGAGAACCCGCGGATCCAGGGCTTCGGCTCCGGCGCCGCGAGCGACTGGAACGGGGACCCGGTCAGCGGCACCACTCCCGCCGACCGCGCGAAGCGCCTCGCCCACGACACCGACCTGATCCAGCTGGGACTGGCCGCGAATCTGAGGAACTTCTCGTTCAAGTCTGCCGAGTCCGGGGCCGTCGTCCGCGGCGACGGCGTCGACTACAACGGCAGCCCGGCCGGGTACGCCGACCAGCCGAACGAGGTGGTCACGTACGTCGATGCCCACGACAACGAGACGTTGTGGGACGCGCTGACCTACAAGTTGCCGACGGCACTGACTATGTCAGACCGGATCCGGATGAACACGGTGTCGCTGGCAACAACCGCGCTGGCGCAGACCCCGTCGTTCTGGCACGCCGGCGCGGACCTGCTGCGGAGCAAGTCGCTCGACCGGAACTCGTACGACTCCGGCGACTGGTTCAACACGCTCGACTGGACCGGCGCGGACAACGGCTTCGGCCACGGCCTGCCGCCGAAGACCGACAACGAGGCCAAGTGGTCGTACATCAAGCCACTGCTGGCCAACCCCGCGCTGAAGCCGACCGCGACCGACGTCGCCACGGCGTCAGCAGCAGCCCAGGACCTGTTGAAGCTCCGCTTCTCCACACCATTGTTCCGCCTTGGATCGGCCGAGCTGATCAACGCGAAGCTGAGCTTCCCGCTGAGCGGCGCGAACCCTGGTGTGATCACGATGCGCATCGACGACACGGTCGGTCCTGATGTCGATCCGGCGCTCAAGGGCGTCCTGGTCGTCTTCAACAGCACCGGCTCGGCCGTGACCCAACAGATCCCGGGCCTGGCCGGCGCCAACCTGTCCCTGTCCCCCATCCAGGCCAACGGCTCCGATCCGGTGGTGAAGCAGACGACCTGGACCGCCGCAACCGGCACGGTTTCCGTCCCGGCACGGACGGTCGCCGTACTCGTCCAGCAGTGAGCTTTAGAGCGCCGAGAAGCGGCTCGCGGCGACGAAGGAGGCCAAAGCAAGCAGCGTGACGTTGGCGGCGACCGCCTTCGGTTCGCGAAGGGAGGCGTGGGAAACGGCCGCGCCGATCATCACGCCGACCAGGCCGACCGCTGCCAGCGGGGTGAGGACGCGGGCCGTGTCACTCAGCCACGGCACGAACAGCGCGGCGACCGCGAACAGCTCGGCCACCGCGACGGCGCGGACGACCGGCATCGGGAACGGGGCGATGCCGGTCTGCCCGGTCGCGATCAACCGGTCTCTCGACATCGTCGACTTCGCGACGCCGGAGATCGTGAAGACGACCGCCAGTAGTCCGCTGAGAATCCAGGTGATGGTGTTCATGTGGATTGCAGACGATCGACAATCCGATCCTGTGACACTGTCACTGGGACCGGCCGTCGATCGTCTGAGAAGGAGTGATGGAGGAGTTCAGGCCGCTGTTGCTGTCGATCGCGTACCGGATGCTGGGGAGCTTCGGTGACGCGGAAGACGTCGTACAGGAGGCCTACCTGCGCCTGCACCGCGAGGAGCAGGTCGACTCACCCAAGGCGTTTCTCACCACCGTGACGACGCGGTTGGCGATCGACCAGCTCAGGTCGGCCCGCCGGCAGCGGGAGACGTACATCGGTCCGTGGCTCCCCGAGCCGGCCGTCGACGAGTACGTCGACCTCGCCGAGCGGGCCGCGTTGTCGGACTCGCTCTCGACCGCGTTCCTCGTCGTACTGGAACGCCTGTCACCGGACCAGCGGGCGGTGTTCCTGCTCTGCGACGTCTTCGGGTACACGTACGACGAGGTCGCCGCGATCATCGGCAAGACCCCTGCCGCCTGCCGCCAACTCGCCGTACGGGCTCGCCGTCACCTGTCCGACGACCGCCCGCGCTTCGACGCCTCCCGGCAGGAACGAGACGAGCTGGTACGACGGTTCGTCGCGGCGGCCGAGGAGGGTGAGCTCGACGAACTGGTGAAGATGCTCGCACCCGATGTCACGTTCACCGGCGACGGCGGGGGCAACGCGTTGGCGTTCCCGCGGCCGGTCCACGGCGTCGACAGTGTCAGCAAACTGGTGCGCGTCGCCTTCGGCAAGCTGGCCGACCTCGGCCTGCAGGTCAACCGGGTGCACGTCGGCGGCCAGCCCGGTATGCGCGTCCACGACGCCGAGGACCGGACGCTGGCGATCTGGTCGTTCGTGATCACCGACGGCCTGATCACGGCCATCCACGGTGTCGTCAATCCGGACAAGCTCGCCCACCTGCAGCGGTCAGGGCACCCGGACGATCAGGGCTGACGGGTCGACCGACGCACTCAGCGTGCGCCCGTCCGCGATCGTGTCGCCGTCCAGCTGCCGTCGTACCGTCCTCGCGGCCGAGACCTGGATCTGCCGGCCGGTGAACCGCTCGACATGGCGCTCCCGCAACGGCTTCACCACCAGGCTCGCCGCGAGCCGGGGCCATTGACTGATCCGTCGCGGCGCGAGCACGACGGCATCGATCAGCCCGTCGTCCGGTACGGCGTCCGGAAGCAAGGGGATGCTCGCCTGCAGGGTCCCGACGTTGCCGATCACCACGGTCCGGGCCCGGCGCCGTACCGGCGGTCGATTGTCGACAATGATCTCGACCCGGACGGACGGATGGTTGAGGTTCCTCAGCGTGGCCACGACGTACGCGGCCCAGCCGACCCGCTTCTTCAGCTCGTCGGGCGCATCCGCGATGATCGCGGCGTCGAGCCCGAGGCCGGCCATCACCACGAACCGATCGGTCGGCAACTCGTCCCCCTCGACCTCGACGCTGTCGATCCGCTGCTCGTCGCCATCGAGCAGCTCGGACAGCGCGGTCTCGAGGTCCAGTGAGATACCGAGGTTGCGGGCCAGCAGGTTGCCGGTCCCGGCCGGCAGTACGGCCACCGGGATCCCGCTCCTGGCGAGCTCGGCACAGACGATCCGCACGGTGCCGTCACCGCCGGCCACTACGACCAGATCGACCGTCTCCTCGATCGCCCGCTGGGCCATCGTCGATCCGGCATCGTCCTCGGTCGTCTCCAGCCAGAGCGAGTCGTCGAACCCGCGGTCGGCCAACGCCGCGTCGACAGTACGGCGGAACTCCTCGGCGTCCGGCACCTTCACCGGGTTGAGGATGACCGCTGCTCGTCTGGTGGAACTCACCTGATTTTGTCCGTTCTGGCAGATAGCGTGCTTCGAGTGAGCAGCCTTCCACGGAGTACCCCAGAAACCGAAGGTCTATCCGGTGCCGCGCTCGACGCGTTCGTCGCCGCGCTGGACGCGTCCGACCAGGAGATCCAGACCGTGATGCTGCTGCGGCACGGTCACGTCGTACTCGAGGAGGAGTGGTCGCCGTACCGGCTGACCGATCCGCACCTGTTGTTCTCGGTGTCGAAGAGCTTCACGTCGACCGGCATCGGGCTCGCGATCGACGCCGGGCTGCTGTCGCTCGATGACCCGGTGACCTCGTTCTTCGAGGCCGACGAGTTGCCGGAGACGATCAGCGACAACCTGGCCGCGATGACGGTCCGGCACCTGCTCACCATGACGACCGGGCACGCCAAGGACACCGTCGAAGCGCTCGGCCGGGACCGGCGGATGGTGAAGATCTTCCTCGGTCTCGACGTCGAGCACGAGCCGGGCACGGTGTTCGTCTACAACAGCGGCGCGACGTACATGCTGTCCGCGATCCTGCAACGGCTGACCGGTGAGACGCTGCTCGACTACCTGCGGCCGCGGCTGTTCGAGCCGCTCGGCGCTTCGGAGGCGACCTGGCAGGTGTCGTCCGAAGGCATTACCACGGGCGGCTGGGGGCTGAGCATCAACACCGAGTCGCTGGCCAACTTCGGGCAACTGTTACTGCAGCGCGGCGTGTGGGAGGGCAAGCAGCTGGTCTCGGCCGAGTGGTTCGAGGCCGCGACGTCGAGGCAGGTCCCCAATGACAGCGAGGAGAATCCGGACTGGCATCAGGGGTACGGCTTCCAGTTCTGGCGCGGCCGGCACAACACCTACCGCGGCGACGGCGCGTTCGGCCAGTTCTGCTTGATCTTCCCCGAGTACGACGCCGCCCTCATCATCACGAGTGCGACGTTCGACATGCAGGCGATCCTGAACACGGTCTGGGATCACCTGCTGCCCGTCCTCGAAGGCAAAGAGGTCACCGCTGTCGCGCGGCCCGAGCGGCTGGAGCTGCCGCCGCCGTCAGGTCCCGCGCCATCCGGCGGCAACGGGCGCACCTATCGGTTCGCGTCGAACGAGGCCGGCTTGGAAGCCGTCAGGTTTACTGACGGCACCGGCATCTTCACGTTCACCGAGCCCGGGACCACCGAGTCGCTCGAGATCGTCTGTGGTCCCGGCGGCTGGCAGGAGCATCGTGCGGTCGGCGTACTCAAGGAGGCCGACCCCGCTGTCGGGCAGCGCCTGGTGACGAGCGCGTACGCCGACGGGGACACCTTCGTGGCGACGATCCGCTTCGTGGAAACGCCTTTCGTCCTCACCCTCGCCTGCCACCCGCCCGCTGACACCCTCACCATCGACGTCACCCAGAACGTCTCCTTCGGACCCACTTCGTTCACCCTGACCTCAGAGTGATCCACGTCACTGTCACAGCCCGGAGGCGGGGCGTGTCCTCCGGGTTGTAACAACAGACGACGGAGGAATCACAATGAAGGTCTTGGTGGCAGGTGCGACCGGCGGACTGGGCCGGTCGCTGGTACCGAAACTGATCGCGGCCGGGCACGAGGTGACCGGGATGATCCGGTCGGAGTCCGGTGCGGCCGGTCTGCGGGCCGACGGTGCGGGGGTTGTCCTCGCGGACGGCCTCGACGCCGACGCGGTGATGGCTGCGGTGGACTCGGTTCGGCCGGAGGTCGTCGTACATCAGATGACGGCACTCAAGGGCGGGATCGACTTCAAGAAGTTCGACCAGAGCTTCGCGCTGACGAACCGGCTCCGCACCGAAGGCACCGACAACCTGCTCGCCGCTTCCCAGGCTGCCGGCGTACGACGGTTCGTCGTCCAGTCGTACGCCGGCTGGAACATGCAACACGGTGGATCCGCGACGAAGACCGAGGCGGACCCGCTCGACCCGAACCCGGCGCCGGCGCAACGGCAGACGATGGCCGGGATCAAGCACCTCGAGTCGGTCGTCACCAACGCCGAGGGAATCGAGGGCATCGCGCTGCGGTACGCGAGCTTCTACGGCCCGACCGGCGCCATCGGCAAGGGTGGCGAGATCGTCGAAATGATCCAGAAGCGCAAGTTCCCGTTGATCGGCAACGGCACCGGCGTGTGGTCGTTCATCCACTACGACGACGCGGCCGACGCGACGGTGAAGGCGATTGAGAGCGATGCCACCGGCATCTACCAGATCGCCGATGACGACCCCGCACAGGTGGCGGTCTGGCTGCCGGAGTTCGCGCGCATCCTCGGCGCGAAACCGCCGCGGCACATCCCCACCTGGCTGGGCCGTCTCGCCGTCGGCGACGTCGGCGTCGCCGCCTTCACCGAGATCCGCGGCGTCGACAACACCCTCGCCAAAGCCACCTTCAACTGGCAACCCGGCTACCCCTCTTGGCGCGAAGGCTTCCGCCACGGCCTCTAACCCGGGGTCGATCCCCGAGGGCCGGTCCCCCGGGCGCCGATCCCCCACGGAGCCGCTCCCCTGCCCGGTAATCCCACGCCGGTCGCGGACCCAACAGCCCGCGACCGGCCCCGCCCGTGGACCTGGTTCAAGCGCACCCCGGCCCCGCGCCCGACCCGTCCCCACCCAGTCACCGCTGGTCCCACACCCCGGACAGGCTCCCGCCCGACGAGTCCACCGACTCCTGGGACCAGCGGTCTCAGGAGCTCAGGTCGCGGCGGGTGAAGGTGAGGGTTTCCCCGCGGGCGCCGCCCATCCAGAGGTCCTGGCAGGCGGCCGCCATACCGTCGAGATTGTCGACGATCGCACCGAAGACATTGCCCGGCACCCAGCCCTGATCCCCGTTGATCAGCAGATTGTTCCGCCCGTAGAACACGGCCAGGTCGACGATGGCACCCGTGGTCCCGGTGCCGGTGGTGTTCTCGTACCCGTACGCCGGGTTGCCCAGATCGTCGGAGTCGAACGAGAACCAGCACAGGTCGCCGGGAATCGGCGTCACCGTGGTGTTCTCCTTCCCCGGATCGGCCGGCGCGAAGGCGGGCAGCAGCGTGTAGATCTCGTTCCGCGCGTACTTTCCGTGGAACACCGGCGCTGACAACGGCAGCGCGTCCCACACCGCCGCACAGGTCCGCGGCGCCGCCTCGTCGAGCAACTCGGCGACACAACTCACGCCGCGCTTGTCCAGGCTGACGGTGATGAACCTGCTCATCGCGCCTCCAGAGTCGGTGTCCGTGTATGCCAGTCCGTCGCGGCCTGATACGCCTGCCCGACGCGCAGCGTGAGTGCGTCCGCGTGCCGCGCGCCGACAGTCTGCAATCCGACCGGCAGACCATCGGACGTGAACCCGCACGGCACACTCAGCGCCGGCTGCTGGGTGAGATTGAAGGGATACGTGTACGGCGTCCAACTGGTCCAATCTGGTGACGACGAACCATCCGGCACGTCCTGCCCGACCGGGAACGCCGTGAGCGGCAGAGTCGGCGTGATCAGTACGTCGTACTTCTGGTGGAACCGTCCCATCAGCTGCCCGAGTTCCATCCGTACCGCGGTCGCATCGAGGAAGTCAGACGCCGAGTACGACGACCCGATCTCGGCGACCCGGCGCAGTCCGGGGTCCACGCGATCATCGACCGTGTGCGCCGACAGCACCTTCGCTGCACCGGACCACCACAGCACGTTGAACGCGTCGGCCGGATCCGCGAACCCGGGATCGACCTCGGTCACCTCGGCCCCGGCCTCCTCGAGCACGCCGACCGCGGCCCGCACCAACTCCTCGATCTCCGGTCGATTGTCGACAAACCCAAGATCGGACGAGAAGGCAATCTTCAATCCGACAATCCCATCGTCGATCCCGGACAGGAACGAGCCGCGCGGCGTCGGCATCGCTGACCAGTCACGCGCGTCGAACCCGGTCACGATGTCGAGCAGCGCAGCCGTGTCGCGGACCGTCCGAGTCATCGGCCCGGCATGCGACAACGTGCCGAACGCACTCGGCGGAAACAACGGGACCAGCCCGTACGTCGGCTTGAGCGCAACCGTGCCCGTGAACGCCGCCGGGATCCGGACCGAACCTCCGCCATCGGTCCCGACCGACCACACCCCCATACCGAGCCCGACCGCGGTCGCCGAACCGCCACTCGAACCACCCGAGGTCTTCGACGGATCCCATGGGTTGCCGGTCGCGCCGTACCTGAAGGAGTCGGTGACACCTTTCCACGAGTACTCCGGGGTCGTCGTCTTCCCGAGGATCACGGCCCCGGTCTCACGCAGCCGAGCGACCGCGGGTGCGTCTTCCTCCCACGGACCCGCCTCGTCGATCATCGTGCTGCCGCGCAGGGTCGGCCATCCCTTGGTCCACAGCGCGTCCTTGATCGACGTCGGCACCCCGTCGCCAGGCCCCAGTGGCTCCCCGCGTTGCCACCGGACCTCCGACTCTTTCGCTGCCGCGAGCGCCCCCTCCGCATCCACCAACACGAAGGCGTTCACCGCCCCGTCGTACCGCTCGATCGCGTCCAACGCCTCCTGCGCGGCCTCAACCGGCGAGATCGTCCCGGCCCGGAACCCCGCAACCAGCTCCACCGCCTGCATCACCACTTCACCACCCGACCAAGCCCAACTCGCCATTCCGCCAGCTCCAGCACCGCGGCGGCCCCACCCGGCTCATCAGCAGCAGACCCGGCCAGCCACGCCGACTCCTCAGCACCTGCCCCGGCCAGCCACGCCGACTCGGCGGCACCTGACCCGGCCGACCGCAGCCGACTCGGCGGCACCTGACTCGGTCGGGCCTGACTCGGCCGGGATGTTGAGGGGTCCTGCAGTGTCGGCGGTTGCTGGGTCATCGGGCTCCCGAGGGGATGTAGCCGAGCTTCTTGTCCACGACATTGAGAAGAGGTTCGCCGGCCAGCCAGCGCTGCAGATTGTCGACGAACTGAGCGGCAAGGGTGTCCCGCCAGCCGATCACATCACCGGACATATGCGCGGTGATCGTCGCACCGGGCGCGTCCCACAGCGGATGGTCGGCCGGCAACGGTTCGCGATCGAACACGTCCAGCGTCGCCGCGATCCGCCTGTCCTGCAAGGCGTTCAGCAGCGCCCCCTCGTCGACAATCGGACCACGCGCAACGTTGATCAGATGCGCATCCGGCTTCATCGCCCCCAGCACCTTCGCGTCGACCAGCCCAAGCGTCGCTTCGGTCAGAGGCGCCGCGAGTACCAGGTGATCAACCTCGCCGACCTCAGCCGCAAGGTTGCTGCTAGCAACAACCTCACCGAAGTCCGGATCACCGGACCGCGCGGTCCGCCCGGCCCCGCGCACCTCCAGCCCCGCCGCACGCAGCAGCCAAGCGATCTCCCGCCCGATTGCTCCGGTGCCGACCACCATCGCCTTCGCGCCGAGCACACTCCGCGTCTCCCGATGCCGCCACTCCCGCCGCCGCTGCAGGTCGAGACTGGTACGACTGTCCTTCGCGTGCGCGATCACCGCCCCGAGCACGTACTCCGCGATCGGCCGATCAAACACCCCATGCGCATTGGTCACGACAACATCCGAATCGCGCAACTCGTCAAAGAGCAGAGTGTCAACCCCGGCCGCAGTCACATGGATCCACTCAAGCGTCCCCGCATCAGCCCAGACATCCCTGACCGCACTAGAAAAGAAGTCCCACAGCAACAGCCCCCGAGCCCCCCGAACAGCCTCCCGCAACCCATCCGCAGCGCAATACCGAAACTCAACCCCACCCAACCCCCCACCACCGCCGGCATCTCCACCGGCTGGACCCGGTCCCCCAACCCCATCCAGCCCCGGCGGCCGAACCAGCCCATCACCCCCACCATCACCTACCGCGGCCCGCTCACAGAGCACCACGATGACGGGACGCTCGGTGGAGGGAGGCACGCCATGAGGCTAGGAACCGATCCGTAGGATTGTCAACAATCTCTTGTCGCCGCGACCAGCCGGACCGCACACTGAGTCGCATGACGCTCGGTCCCTCCACTCACCCCCTGCCGGCGCCGACACCGCCGCTCCTCCAGACGGGGATCGGCGTCGTCGCGCCGTACGACTTCGCACTCGATCGCGAACTCTGGCGGTGGGCCCCCGACGACGTCACGCTGCATCTGACACGTACGCCGTATGCGCCTCTCGCCGCAACACTCGAGATGGCCGTACACATCTCCGACCCGGAGCTGATCGCCCGAGCCACAACCAACGTACTCCCGGTGGCACCGCTCACTGTCGCGTACGCCTGCACCTCGGGCAGCTTCGTCGGCGGCCTGGCCGGTGAAGCCGCACTCGTCGACGCAATGGTCGCCGCCGGCGCACCGACCGCGGTGACAACGAGCGGCGCACTCCTCCTGGCCCTGCGTCACCTAGGCATCAACCGAGTCGCAACGGTCACGCCGTACACGGACGATCTAACCGCCGGCCTGACCGCCTTCCTCGCCGAAGCCGGCGTAAAGGTGGTCGCGACCGCCGGCCTCGGCCTGATCGCCCAAATCTGGACCGTCCCCTACGAGGCCACCGTCGAACTCGTCCGCAGCATCGACACCAAGTCAGCCGACGCCGTCTTCATCAGCTGCACCAACCTCCCCACGTACGACGTCATCGCCGGCCTCGAAGCCATGATCGGCAAACCAGTCCTCACCGCCAACCAGGTCACCATGTGGTCAGCCCTCTCCCTAGCCGGCCACACGGCAATAGGCCAAGGCCAACACCTCCTCACCCACAACTGAGGACGGGCCGCATTGGGGTTGTGACTTGCTGTGAGGGCCTGCCGGAGTTGGTCGCGCCGTTCGGGCAAAGGGCGGGTGACACTCACCGACCCGAAGGGCGAATAGCAACGTGCGAACAAGGCACGGCACCGGCGGGTGTGTACGTCCCGCAGAGCCGGATCTAGGGGTTCTTCTCGACCGTCGGCAGCGGTTAGAGTCAGTACTATTGTTGACAATCTGCAATCGACCGCGGTTGGAGGTGCATGCGTGCAGGACTTGCTGGATCAGGCGGTCGAGCCGGATGAGTACGTCGGCCGGCTCCAGCGGGTGCGGGCCGCGATGGGCGGGCGCGATCTCGGCGCGCTGATTGTCAGCGATCCGGCGAACCTCTTCTACCTGACCGGGTACGACGCCTGGTCGTTCTACACCCCGCAGTGCCTGCTGATCCCCGCCGACGGCGAACCGCATTTGTTCGCGCGGGCCATGGACGCGGCCGGGGCGGCGTACACCTGTAATCTGCGGGCCGACCAGATCCACGGCTACCCGGAGGATCTGGTCCACCGCCCCGACGTCCACCCCTACGACTGGATCGCGGCCAGAGCACGTGAACGCATCCCCGCCGGCGCTGACGTCGGCATCGAGGGCGACGCGCATTACTTCTCCGCCCGTGCGTACCTTGCCCTCGGCAACGGTCTGCCCGGCCACCGGTTGGTCGATTCGGCCGAGCTGGTGAACTGGATCCGGTTGGTCAAGTCGCCGCACGAGCTGCGCCAACTCCGGATCGCCGGTTCGATCGCCGCGAACGCGATGCGGATCGCGCTCGACCAGCTCCGGCCCGGCCGCCGGCAATGTGATCTGGTCGCCGAGATCATGGCTGCCCAGGCGATCGGTACGCCGGAACACGGCGGCGACTACCCGGCGATCGTGCCGATGCTCCCCTCCGGCGAAGCAGCCGGTACGCCGCATCTCACCTGGACCGATCGCCCGTTCCGATCCGGTGAGGCGACGACGATCGAATTGGCCGGTGTGTTCGGCCGCTATCACGCTCCGCTCGCCCGCACGGTGATGCTGGGCGATCCACCCCGGCGGCTGCTCGAGACGGCGAAGATCGTGGCCGAAGGTATGTGCGCGACGTTGTCGACAATCCGACCAGGCGTCACGGGGAGCGTCGTGCACGCTGCCTTCAATGACGTGATCGCTGCGCACGGATTGGTGAAGGAATCACGGATCGGGTACTCGATCGGCATCGGATACCCGCCCGACTGGGGTGAGCGCACGGTCAGTCTGCGGCCCGGCGAGACCACTGTGCTGGCGGCCGGGATGGCGTTCCACGTGATCCTCGGAATGTGGATGGACGGCTGGGGTTACGAACTGTCCGAACCGGTGGTGGTCACCGACCACGGCGTCGAGCGACTGACCGATCTGGACCACGAACTGACGATCAGGAGGTAGCCCCAGTGACGCAGGAAACCCGCGCCAACGCCGATCCCCCACCCATCGGCGACACCCCCGGACTTCCCCACCCAGCCGCCACACCCACACCTCCCTGCACTGGCGCCGCACACGGAGTTCCGCGCGGTGGCGGTGTACCTGGTGGGAAGGCTCTGCCGTATGCCGAGCGGGTTGGGGGGCTGGTTGGGTCGGTGATTGACTCGAGTACTTCGTTGCTGCACAGGCAGACTCATGACATCGTGCGGTTCGCCATGGGGTCGCCGGCGGCCGAGGCGGTCCCTTCGGCGATCCTGGCCGGGATCGCCGCCGATCAACTGAGTCGCGCCGACGCGTACGACTATGCGGCCACCGAGGGCGATCCGCCGCTGCACGAAGCACTGCTGGAAACACTGCGCGGGACGAGCGACGAGACCACCGCCGATCGGCTGACTATCACCGCGGGCGGGATGCAGGGGCTCGACCTGTTCTGCAAGCTCTTCGTCGACGCCGGCGACCTGGTCGTGGTCGAATCACCGACGTACACGAACGGCAGCGCGACCGCTCTCTCGTACGGCGCTGAGTTGCTGGAGGTCCCGGTCGACGCCGACGGGATGATTGTCGACAATCTCGAAGAGCTCCTCGACGGACGACGGCCGAAGGCGATCTACACCATTCCGACCTTCCAGAACCCGTCCGGCGCGACCCTCTCGTTGGAGCGGCGGCACCGGTTGCTCGAGCTGGCCCGGTCCTGGGGATCGATGGTGATCGACGACGATCCGTACGGGCTCCTGCGGTTCGCCGGCGATCCATTGCCGACAATCCGCGAACTGGCCGCCGGCGATCCGCTGGTGTTCGCCGTACGGACGTTCTCGAAGATCGTTGCGCCCGGACTACGGGTCGGCTGGGTGGACACGGATCCGGAGTTGCAGCCACTGCTGATCAACGCGAAGCAGGCCATGGACACGTGCACGAACCTGCCGGCCCAGCGACTGCTCACCGGGTTCCTGCAGGGCGGGCATCTCGAGGATCACCTGATCACGCAGCGCGCGGAGTACAAGCGTCGCAAGGAAGCGATGCACGCGGCACTGCGGGAGCACTTCGGCGACATCGCCCGCTGGACCGACCCCGAGGGCGGCTTCTTCCTCTGGGTGACGTTGGAGAACGGCGTCAACACCGCCGAGTTGTTCGAGATCGCGCTCGCCGAGGGTGTGGCGTTCATCCCCGGTACGGCGTTCTCCCCCACCGGCCGGTTCACCGATGCGCTGCGGTTGTGCTTCGCGTCGACCAAGCCGGACCGGATCCACGAGGGCGTCACCCGATTGCGCCGGGCCGTGGACAAGCTCGCGTAGTCCGAGCGGCGTCTGATTGCAGACAATCCACCGCCACGCCCGTCGCAGCCGTGCAGCGGGCGAGCTGGTACCGAGCCGAGGCGAGCGGGGCCGAGCCGAGGCCGGGGCGGGGCGGGGGCGAGCCGGGGCGGGGGCGAGCCGGAGCCGGGCCGGGGGCCGGCGCCGAGGGCCGGGAGCCGGAGCCGGGAGCCGGAGCCGGGGGCCGGAGCCGGGGCCGGGGGCCGGGGGCCGGGGGCCGGAGCCGGGGCCGGGGGCCGGGGGCCGGAGCTGGGGCCGAGCAGCTCCCGACCAGCGGGCGAGCCGGGCCGAGCGGCGGCCGAACAGTGGGCGAGCGGCGGGCGGGCGGGCGAGCGGTGGCTGCCGATCGGTATTGTTGCCTGGGGCAACTGGTCGCACTTGGGGTGGGCGGGTGAGAGGATTCGTTTACGTTGTTGTTACACGGGACGCGTGCCGGTGAAACCAACGCGCCCTGAACTGAAAAGGACCCGCTGAAACGGCGGGGCGCCCCTAGGGTTCCGCTGCCGGTGACGGCAGGACTGGTCCGAGAGGGGAGACGGCGCTGTTCGCGACGGCGCCGTTCCACGGCGGGACAAAAGCCCGGGAGGCCTTGAAGGCCCCGGGCTGCCGTGTGCATTCCGGGCCGATTCGACGGAGGCCGGAATGTCAGCCACGCCTGAGGCACTGACCTCACCCAACGCCAAGGAACCAAGCGCCGAGGACCTGGGCCGATTCGGCTATACCCAGCAACTCTCGCGCCGGGTCGGCAGCTACGCGTCGTTCGCGGCCGGCTTCTCGTTCGTGTCCATCCTGACGACCGTCTTCCAGTTGTTCGGGCTCGGCTTCGGCTTCGGCGGAACGGCCTTCTTCTGGACTTGGCCGGCGGTGCTCGCCGGGCAGCTGATGGTCGCCCTCTGCTTCGCCGAACTGGCCGCGCGCTATCCCCTGTCCGGAGCGATCTACCAATGGGCCCGCCGTCTCGGCGGCGCCGTCGTCGGGTGGTTCGCGGGCTGGACGATGGTGATCGCGCAGATCATCACACTGGCCACCGCCGCGATCGCCCTGCAGGTCGTGCTCCCCGCGGTCTGGTCCGGCTTCCAGTTGGTCGGGACCGACTCGACGCTGGCGTCGAAGGACGGCGCCGCGAATGCCGTCGTACTGGGCTGTCTATTGTTGACAGCCACCACGCTGCTGAACGCGACGAGCGTGCGGATCACCGCGGTCGTCAACTCGGTCGGCGTGACGTGTGAGCTCATCGGCGTCGTGTTGATTGTTGTGTTGTTGACAAGCCGCGCCGAGCGCGGTCCGTCCGTCGTACTGCACACCACCAACCTCGACAGCTCGACCGGGTACGTCGTACCGCTGCTGATCTCGGCCTTGATGGCGGCCTACGTACTGGTCGGCTTCGACAGCGCGGGTGAGTTGTCCGAGGAGACGCACAAGCCGCGGGCGACGACGCCCCGGACGATCATCCGCGCGGTCGTCGCGTCCGGGATCGGCGGCGCCTTCCTGATCATCGCTGCGCTGATGGCAGCCCCGTCCCTGACCGACGGCGCCCTCGCTACGGAGGGTCTCCCCTACGTCCTGACCAGTCAGCTCGGTACGACGGCCGGCAAGTTGCTCCTTCTCGATGTCGCCCTCGCGGTCTGTGTCTGCACGCTGGCGATCCAGACGGCGGCGGCCCGGATGATCTTCTCGATGGCGCGCGACAACGTCCTGCCGGCGTCGGCTCAGTTGCGCCAGGTGTCCCGTCGTACCGGCACCCCGGTCGCGGCGACGATCGTCCCCGGTGTGCTCGCCGGCGTGTGTCTCGTCGTGAACTTCGGCAACGCAGGTCTGTTCCTCGGTCTGGCGAGTGTCTGCATCATGCTGCTGTACGTCGCGTACCTGATGGTCACCGCACCTTTGCTGGTACGGCGGCTGACCGGCAACGGACCCGCCTCCGGCGTCGACGAGAACGGCCGACCGCTGTTCTCGCTCGGGCGTTTTGGTCTGATTGTCAACATCATCGCGGTCGCCTACGGACTCGCGATGGCGATCAACCTGGGCTGGCCGCGCGCCGACGTGTACGACCCGGCGGGCGATGGCTGGTACCTGCATTACCTGCCGCTGATCACACTCGCGATCGTGGCTGTCGGTGGGCTCATTGCCTATCGCAGTCAGCGCAGCGCTTACCACGCCTCCATCGGCCTGGTCGTGCCAGCGGCTGCAACTGGCGGAGTCGCAGAGGCGGAGGGAGCGAGCGCGTGAATCACGACATCCCTGGCGCCGCCGCCTGGTCCACACCGGTCCGCGCGGGACGCAGCATCACCCTGACCGCTCTGACTGATGGTTCCAACGCGTCGGTGCTGATCATCGGCGCGGATCGACTCGATCGGCTCAACGTCCCGGACACACTGAAGTCGCAGATGTCCGCCCGCATCCGGGCCGGCATGGTCCTGATGTCGGACCGGGGACTGGCGCTGGCCACTGTGGTCGCGTCGACCCTCGACTGGCACGACTGCCTCACCGGGCTCATCCCCGACCGATTGTTGACAATCGAACTTGCGAAGCACGGGTTCGGTCCGGCGGACCTGCACGGCTGCATCAACTTCTTCTCGAAGGTCGCGATCGCGGACGACTCCCGCGCGTCGCTGACCTTCGCCCCCGGCCACGCCCAGGCCGGAGACACAGTCACCCTGCGGGCCGAACAAGACCTGCTGGTATTCATCTCGACCGCACCCCATCCCCTCTCCGACCAGCCTGCCGCCGGCGTCGCCGTACGGATCGAAGCCACTGGCCACGAGGAGGATCCCGAACTGCGGGAGGAAGCAATCCGGGCGCTCGAGCTGACTCGGGAGCTGATCGCATGACCATCACTGAGACAGCCGTCAGCCTCGACACCACCGTGGAGCCCGGAGACGGCGCACTCATCACCGTGCCCGCAGGCGGTCGATTGCAGATTGTCGACCTGCATGGCAACCAGGCCGTGGACACCTTGTTCTACGACGCTCACGACATCGACAACCGCTACTCCGCCTTCGACACGATCCGCGAACAGCGCGCGGTCTTCCTCACCACCGGCTCACGGCTGTTGTCGACCAGGCTCGACGAACTCGCCGTCATCACCGACGACACCTGCGGCCGGCACGACACCGTCGGCGGCGCGTGCTCGCAGGAGAGCAACGTGATCCGGTACGGCGAATTCACCCGGCACCAGCACGCATGCCGCCAGACCTTCCTGTACTACGGCGCGAAGGCCGGCATCGGACAACGCCAACTCACGCACAACGTCAACTTCTTCATGAACGTGCCGGTCACGTCCGGCGGTGACCTGCAGTTCGACGACGGTCTGTCGGCCCCGGGCCGGTATGTCGAGATCACCGCAAGCCGGGACGTCCTGGTCCTGATCAGCAACTGCCCGCAGGTCAACAACCCCTGCAACGGCTGGAATCCGACACCAGTACAGCTCCTGGGCTGGTGGTGAAGTTGGCATCCATCACAGTCATCGCTGCGGGGATCCAGACGACTGTGCAGGACCTGGCTGGTCGGCCGGGATTGTGGGACGTCGGCGTACCACCTTCGGGAGCCGCCGACGAACTCAGCTTCGCTCTGGTCAACGCCGCGGTGGGCAACCCGGACAGCGCGGCCGGACTTGAGTGCGTGCTCGCCGGACCAGTGCTGACCTGCGACGAAGACCGGCTGATCTGCGTCGGAGGCGCTGTCAACAATGCGACGATCGACGGTCGCCGGGTGCGGCCCGGAATGGTCGTCCTCCTCCCGGCCGGCGCTGTTCTGGACGTCGGTCCACTCGACGGACCGGGGATGCGCGGTTACCTCGCGATCGAGGGCGGCCTGGACGTTCCGCGCGTACTCGGCAGTCGATCCACCTTCATATTGGGCGGTTTCGGCGGTCACCATGGCAGGCCGCTGGCAGTCGGCGATCAGCTCCCCCTGGGTCGCCGGGAGAACCTGCTCAGCCCGATGTCGGTCGAGCTGCCGGCGATCTCGAACTCCTGGGACTTGCGGGTGATCCCGGGACCACACGGCGCCCCAGATCACCTCACCACAACAGGCGTCGACGCGTTCTTTGCCAACAGTTGGATTGTCGACCATCGTTCCGACCGCACCGGGATCAGACTCGTCGGACCGGTACCGGACTGGGCCCGGACCGACGGTGGTGAGGCCGGACTACATCCGTCCAACGTGCACGACTCGGCGTACCCGGTCGGCGGCATCATGCTGTCCGGCGACACCCCGGTCATCGTCGGCAAGGACGGACCGTCGCTCGGCGGCTTCGTCGTACCGGCCGTCGTGATCGAGGCCGATCGGTGGATGCTCGGTCAACTCCGCGCCGGCGACTCGGTCCAGTTGGTGCCGGTGACCCTGGAGACCGCGGCCGAGGCGATCGCGGTACGACGTACCTGGCTCACCGATCTCCGTCAGGAATCGGCCCCGGTCGCTGCCGCCGTCAGCGGTTCCAGTCGTCCCGAGGTCCTGCATCAGTCCGATGGCACACCGCCGTACACGATCAGATGTGCGGGCGAGCGGCACCTGCTGGTGGAAGCCGGCCCGGCCGAACTCGATCTCACCGTCCGGGTGTGGATTCATCTGCTGGCACAGGCGTTGCGGGCGCATCGGCCGGACGGCGTGGCCGAGATCGTCGAGGGCGTGCGGTCGCTGCTCGTCGCCGTCGACTCGTCGCGGCTGGGGCTGACCGAGTTGGCGGAGCAGCTCGTGTTCCTGGCCGCGGGGCTGGAGGATCCGGCGACCGTGGTGTTGCCGGCGCGAGAGGTGACGTTGCCGATCGCGTTCGACCACCCGGAGGCGCATGAGGCGATGCGGCGGTATGCGACCTCAGTCCGGCCCGACGCGCCCTGGTGTCCCGACAACGTGGAGTTCATCCGGCGTGTCAACGATCTACACCGGCGGGACGAGGTCTTCGAGATCATCCAGGAGGCGACGTACCTGGTCGTCGGGCTGGGCGACGTCTACCTCGGCGCGCCGGTCGCCGTACCGGTCGATCCGCGGCACCGGCTGGTGACCACGAAGTACAACCCGGCCCGCACCTGGACCCCGCAGAACGCGGTCGGCATCGGCGGGATCTACCTCTGCGTGTACGGGATGGAAGGGCCAGGCGGGTATCAGTTGGTCGGACGCACTGTCCCGGTCTGGCGGCTCTCCCCCGGTGACGAGCAGCCCTGGCTGCTGCGGCAGTTCGACCTGATCAGATTCACCCCGGTGAGCGCGGAGCAACTGGCCCACGAGCGGGCCGAGATCAAGGCCGGCCGGGCGGACCTGCGCGTCAACCCGGCGACCTTCTCGATCGCCGACGTACGCCGGATCGAACAGGAGGCACCTGTGGACATAGCGACGGTACGAGCGAAACGGCGAGCCGCCTTCGAGGCTGAGCGGGCCCGGTGGGGCGCGTGAACGTCTGGATCACCCGGGTCGACCCGGTCGAGCCCGCGCCCGGACCGTTGCACGGACTCACGATGGCGCTCAAGGACAACATCGATCTCGCCGGCGTGCCGACCACGGCCGGCGATCCGCGCAACTCGCACCCGGCGGCACAGAACGCGTTTGTGGTCGATCGGTTGATCGCGGCGGGCGCCGTACCGCTGGGGAAGACGAACCTGGATCAGTACGCGACCGGATTGGTCGGCACGCGTTCGCCGTACGGCGCCTGTCACTCGGTGTTCTCCGCAGAGCACGTGTCGGGCGGATCGAGCTCGGGCAGCGCGGTCGCGGTGGCGAGCGGGCAGGTCGACTTCGCGCTCGGGACGGACACCGCAGGCAGTGGCCGGGTGCCGGCTGCCTTCAATCGGATTGTCGGCATTAAACCGAGTCGCGGACTCGTGTCCGCGCGGGGCGTTGTACCGGCCTGCCGTTCGCTCGACTGTGTGACGGTGATGGCTCGGTCGGTCCGGATGGCGCGTCGGGCCTTCGAGGTGATGGTCGCCTTCGATCCGGACGACGCCTGGTCGCGGCGAGCTTCTGATCTGCCGCGGCGCCGGGCCGGGCGGATCCCGGGAGCCGCCGCGGTGATCGGCGTACCGGATCTGGACCTGGACCTCGATCCGCTGCACGAGCAGGCCTGGCAGGAGACGCTCGATCAGGCTGACCGGCTTGGCGACGTCGTGAAGGTGGACGTTCGGCCGCTGCTCGAGGCGGCGGAGTTGCTGTACTCCGGGCCGTGGCTGGCCGAGAGGTGGCTGGCCTTCGGCGACAAGCTGGACGACGACCCCGCGGTGGATCCGACCGTGCGGTCGATTGTCAACAATGGCGCAAGGCTGACTGCGGCGGACGCCTTTGCGGGCTTCGATCGACTCGCGACCCTCGCCCGCGCGAGTGAACATCTGTGGACCCAACTGGACGCCCTGCTGCTGCCAGTGACAGCCGGCCACCCGACCCTGGCCGAAGTGGCGGCGGATCCGATCGGCGTGAACAGCCGGCTGGGACGGTTCACGAACATGGTCAATCTGCTCGACCTGTGCGCGGTCGCGTTCCCCGGTCCGGATCGTTCCGACGGCTTGCCGTTCGGCGTCCAACTGCTGGCGCCTGCCGGTCATGACGAGGTGCTCCTCGATCTCGCCGCCGTGTGGTGCGACGAAGCTCCGCAGGAGGTTCTGCTCGCGGTCGCCGGGGCTCATCTGTCCGGTCAACCACTCAACGATGAGCTGGTACGACGCGGCGCCCGGCTCGCCTTCGATGCGCGGACTGCTTCGTCGTACCGGATGTATCTGCTCGACGGACCGAGGCCGGGTCTGACTCGGACGTTGTCGGACGCCGCTGGGCCGGGGATCGACGTGGAGGTGTGGAGCATGCCCGCGGCCGAGCTCGGTGGGTTCGCGGCGACCGTCGAGCCACCGCTGGCGATCGGTCCGCTCGAACTGTCGGACGGCCGGCGGATCCTCGGGTTCGTGTGTACGGCGGATGGGGCGGATCCGGAGCAGGACATCACCTCGTACGGCGGCTGGCGCTCCTACCTGGCCGGGAGGTCCGCCTAGGCTAGGTCTCCATGACCGTCACGCCCGCCGAACAGAGCGTCCTCGACCGGATCGACGAAGACCTGCTGGTCCGGGTCACCTGCGAGTTGCTGCAGGCAACCGGGCAGAACCCGCCCGGCGAGGAGGCCGCGACAGTCGCAGTACTCGCGGCGGCAGCGCGGGAGCTCGGGCTCGGCGTGGTCACGTCACCGGTCGAGCCCGAGCGGGAGAACGTCAGCATCACGCTTGCTGAGGGCAACGGTCCGGGCCTGTTGATTCTCGGGCACACGGACGTCGTACCGGTGGGTGACGGATGGACGACCGATCCGTACGGCGGGGTCGTGAAGGACGGGCGCATCTACGGGCGCGGCGCATCGGACATGAAGGGCGGGCTCGCCGCCACGCTCATCGCGTTGGCCGCATTACGCGGCGCCGGGTTGAGCGGCCCGGTCGAGCTCGCCGCAGTGGTGGACGAGGAGGAGACCGGCAAAGGCATCCGCGCGTACGTCGACCACGCGCGCGGATCGGGCGCCGCGTTTCTCGGCTGCATCACGGCGGAGCCGACCGATCTGCAGACAATCATCGCGGCCCGGGGCGACTCGTACCTTCGGGTCGCGATCCACGGCCGCGCCTGCCACGCGGGGAACCCGGACGACGGCGCCAACGCGATCTATGGCGCCGCCGCCGTCGTTGCCGAGATCGAGCGCCTGCACGCCGAACTCGCCGCCGATCCGCATCCGTTGCTCGGCCCGGCGACCTGGAGTGTCGGCCAGATCAACGGGGGTACGGGCGGTTCGATCGTCCCTGCCGATTGTGTGATTGTCGTCGATCGACGGCTGCTGCCCGGTGAGTCGCCGGCCGCCGTACTCGATGATCTGCGGGCACGCGTGGCGGCGTTGCGGCTCGAGGATCGCGGGTTGACGGTCGAGCTCGAGATGCCGATGGAGATGCCCGCGTTCGAGACGGCTGCCGATGCGGAGCTCGTCCGCGTGGTCGAGGCGGCCCGGGTCGATGCCGGCGGCCCCGATCTCCCGCTCGCGGGTTGGACGGCGGCCTGCGATGGTGGGTACGTCGCCCGAGACCTCGACGTACCCGTCGTCGTACTCGGCCCTGGCTCGGTCACCACTCAGGCCCACCGCGCCGACGAGTCCGTCCCCATCGCCGAACTCGTGACCGCGGCCCGCGCCTACACCCTCACCGCCCTACGCCTACTCACCTGACCCCGGACGGCCGGGGAAGAAGTCGGCGCCCTGCACGTACTCCATCCGCCGGGTGAACTCGGGATCCGACAGGCGCTCCATCATCTCCTGCTCGGTCAGCTCCTCGATCCGGGTCTGGATCCAGTAGAGATTGCCGAACGGATCGCGGACCCGCCCCACCTTGTCGCCGAAGAACAGATGCGTCACCTCGGTCACCGACGTCCCCCCGGCCGCGACCGCCTGGGCGTGCACGGCGTCCGCGTCGTCGACGTACAGCCGAAGAAAAGCAGGTGTCGGCGGCCAGTCCGGACGGCCGTCGAACATCATCACGATCGCGTTCCCGATCCGCATCTCCGCGTGCCCGATCCGCCCGTCCGGACCCACCACCCGGTCGATCTCCTCGGCACCGAAGGCCCGCGTCAGCCAGTCCATCAACCCCGCCGTGTCCGGCCCGATGATCCACGGCGTCACGGTCGTATATCCCTCGGGAATCGGCATCTCAGCTCTCCTTCGCACCCTGTCGGACTCGCTGTCAGGACCAACGCTAGAAGGAGTACCGGACAGGTTTTGTCCTCTACTGGGATTCGGGTCTCTGGCGCGACTCGGGGTTGGGGAGGGCTGCGGCGAGGAGTTCGGCTAGGTGGTGGGCTCGGCGTGGGGTGCCGTGGGCGATCTGGGTGCGGCAGCTGAAGCCGTCGGCCAGTACGGCGGTTGCTTCGGGCAATGAGCGTACGGCGGGCAGCAGTACGCGCTCCCCGACCGCCTTCGAGACGGTGTAGTGGTCGCGTTCGAAGCCGAAGTTGCCGGCCAGACCGCAGCAGCCCGAGTCGGGGATGGTCGCGTCGATGCCGGCAGCCGACATCAGCCGGCGATCGGCGTCGAACCCGAGGACGGCGTGCTGGTGGCAGTGGGTCTGCACGAGCGCCTCTCCCCCGACCCGCGGTGGTTCCCAGCCGGACTCGACCAGGAACTCGGCAAAGGTCCGCGTCGCCTTCGCAGCTTTGTCGGCGAGAGGATTGTCGGCAATCAGATCAGGTGCGTCGTGCCGGATCGCCGCCGTACAACTGGGTTCGAGCCCGACGATCGGCGTACCGTCGGCGAGATACGGCGCGAGTACGTCGAGCGACCGGTTCAGGACCCGTTTCGCCTTCTTCAACTGCCCGGTGGAGATCCAGGTCAGACCACAGCACACCGGCTTCTCCGGCACCACGACCTCGAACCCGGCCGCCTCCAACACCGCGACCGCCGCCCGCCCGATCTCCGGCGCGAGATGATCCGTGAACGTGTCGGCCCACAACACGACCTTGCTACCACCGGTCGACGAACCTCCGCGCGCAGCAAACCAAGAAGTAAAGGTCTGCCGCGCGAACGGTGGAACCTCGCGCTCGGCCGCGATGCCGCCGAGGCGTTTGGTCAACCGGAGCCGGGCGAAGCGATTCGCGAGCCCCGGGACCGGTGCTGCGAGCCGGGCCCACAGCGGGAGCCAACCCATCGACCAGTGCGACAGCGGCCGCGCCCACGGTCTGCGCGCGTAATGGTGCTGCGTGAACTCGGCCTTGTACGTCGCCATGTCTACGTTCACCGGACAATCGGAAAGGCATCCCTTGCACGACAGACAGAGATCGAGCCCATCGCGTACTTCGGCCGATCGCCAGCCGTCCGTGATCAGGTCGCCCTGCAGCATCTCCCACAGCAGATGGGCTCGACCGCGGGTTGAATGCTTCTCCTCGCGGGTGACCTGATAGCTCGGGCACATCACCCCGCCTGAACTCTGCCGGCACTTGCCGATCCCGACACACCGCCGCTGCGCCTGCGCGAAATCGTGCTCGTCGTCCGGATACGCGAAGATTGTCGGCAATCTACGATCCTTCGCCGGACCGTCATGCCGGATCGCCAGGTCCAGCGGTGGCGGATCGACGATCATCCCGGGGTTCATCACACCGGCCGGATCCCAGATCTCCTTCAGCTCTGCGAACAACCGGGCACCGTCTGCGCCGTACATCCGGCTGAGCAACTCACCCCGCGCCCGTCCGTCACCGTGCTCACCGGACACCGATCCACCGAGCTCGACGACCAGGTCCGTCGACTGCTCGACGAAATCCCGGTACGTCGCGATGCCGCGGCGACTGAGCAGGTCGAAGTCGATCCGCATATGCATGCAGCCCTCGCCGAAGTGTCCGTACGACGCCCCCGACAAACCGTGCCGCCCGAGCAACTCGTCGAGGCCACGGAGATAGGCACCTAGCCTCTCCGGAGGTACGGCGGCGTCCTCCCAACCACCCCACGCCTCGGCACCGTCAGCGCGTCGGGTCGCCAGACCGGCCGCGTCGGTGCGACAGCGCCACAGCACCGCTTGCGCCTTCGGATCCGTCACGAGACTCGCCGTCGCAGATGAGCCGGAGTCGCGCAGTTCGTCGAGCATCGTCCGCGCGGCGCGGGCGGCCAGCGCCTCATCCTCGCCGCCCATCTCAACCAGCAGCCAGGCTTTGCCGTCAGGCAGTCCGGCATGTACGGCGGCGTCGCGAACCTCGGCCGGGAGCCGCTCGACCAGATCGACGTTGATGGACTCCATCGTCAGCGGCCTATGCCGCAACACGATCGGCACACAATCCGCCGACGTGATCGAGTCACCGAACCCGAGCACACACAGAACCTTTGCCTTTGGCAACGGAGTGAGCGCGACGGTCGCACGTAGCGTCGCCGCCAGGCCGCCTTCACTACCGGACAGGAGGCCGGCGACGTTGTATCCGTGCTCGGGCAACAGCCGGTGCAACGCGTACCCGGAGATCTGCCGGGTGAACTGTCCGAACCGGCGCCGGATGAGCAACTCGTTGCGATCGACGAAGGCCTGCAGAGCCCGGTGCAGCTCACCCTCCCGACCAGGCCGCGACGCATACGCCGCCCGCAAGCCTGCGGCACCGATCTGACTGCTGCCGGCATCGAGTGTGATCTGGGTGCCATCGGCAAGGATCACGTCGAGCGAGCGAAGGTTGTCCGCCGTCGTACCCCAGGCCACGGAATGCGCACCACACGCATTGTTGGCAATCATCCCGCCGAGCGTCGCCCGGCTGGCCGACGACGGATCGGCGCCGAAGGCCAACCCGTGCGGCCTGGCCGCCGCCAGCAGATCCGTCAGCACAACCCCGGGCTCGACCACCGCGGTCCGCGCCTCGGCGTCGATCTCGACGATCCGATTCACGTGCCGCGAGACATCGACCACCACCCCACCAATCGCGTTCCCCGCCATCGAGGTCCCACCACCCCGCATCACCACAGGCGCCCCGGCCGCGGCAATCACCTCAACCGCGGTCGCGAGATCCTCGACATCGGCGGGCACCACAACCACATCCGGCACCACCCGATAGTTGGACCCATCCGCCGCGTACAGCGCCCGCGTCCCCCGGTCGTCCCCGACGACCCCGCGCACTTCCCGCCGCAACTCCGCCACCAACCGCGCCACGTCGTACCCAGGCCCGGAGGTTCTTGTGGTGGGGTTCGGTGGGGTTAACATTGTCGACAATCTACTCATTTTGGTGCTGGTCAGCCAGGAGGACGGATGGTCACAGTAGGGCTGCTCTATCCCGGCCACAGCGCGGAAGACGACTACCCGGCGCTCGAGGCGCGACTGGACGGGGCCGTCAAGCTCCCGGTCGTGATCACCTCCGTCGGCGAGGACGCGCACCGGGTGGACGCACTGCTCGACCTGGGCCGCGCCGAACGGCTCGCCGAAGGCGCATCCGAGCTCGCCGCCGCCGAACCGGACGCCGTGATGTGGGCGTGTACGTCGGGCAGTTTCGTCTTCGGACCCGAGGGCGCCCGCAACCAGGCCTCCGGAGTCGCTCAGGTGCTCGGCGTACCGGCGTCCTCGACGTCACTCGCGTTCGTCGACGCCTGCCGGGCCCTCGACGTACGACGGGTCGCGGTGGCGGCGTCGTACCCGGAAGATGTCGCGCAGCACTTCGTCCGATTCCTGACCGCGGGCGGGGTCGAGGTGGTCGCGATGGGCAGCCACGGGATCATCACCGCGGCCGAGGTCGGCACGCTCGATCCGGCGCAGGTGGTCGCGATGGTGAAGGCCGCGGATCACCCGGACGCCGAGGCGATCCTGGTACCCGACACCGCGATGCACACCCTGGAGATTGTCGACGATCTGGAGGCGGCCGTCGGCAAGCCGGTACTCACGGCGAACCAGGTGACGGTGTGGAAGGGGCTCCAGTTGATCGGCCCGGTACCGTCACTCTCAGGCTTGGGCCGATTGTTTTCAGCAAGGGGGACACACGCGTGACCAGTTTCATCGAGCCGTTGGCGCAGGAGTCGACGCCGAGCATCATTGCCGACAAGCTGCGCAAGGCCATCGGCGCCGGCGAGCTCAAGCCGGGCGCACAGCTCGGCGAGGCCGAGCTGGCCCGCAAGCTCGGCGTCAGCCGCGGACCACTCCGGGAGGGGATGCAGCGGCTCACCCAGGAGGGTTTGCTGGTGTCGATCCGCAACCGCGGGCTGTTCGTCATCACCATGGAGCCCGAGGACATCCGGGACATGTACCTGGCCCGGGAGGCGATCGAGCGCGCCGCCGCCCGGCGGATCGTCGCCGGCGACCACGAGGCGGCCGGCAAGGAACTGCTCGCGATCGTCGACGAGATGGCCGCCGCCGAGGGCGACCCGGCCGCGGTCGGCGAACTCGACATCGCCTTCCACGAACGCCTGGTGAAACTCGCCGGCAGCCCGCGTCTGTCCCGCATGCACCAGACGTCGATCATCGAGACACGGATGTGCATCCACGCCCTGGAATCGACCTACACCGGCTCCGAGGCGCGCGTCGGCGAACACAGGGCCCTAGCCGAAGCCATCGCCGCCGGCGACCACCTCCACGCCGACGACCTCATGATTGCCCACATGGACGACGCCATAACCCGCCTGACCACCCGCTGACCACACCACTCCCCGACCACTACGGGCGTACGGCGTCGCACCCACGCGAACCGCAGCACGGCGGGTCATGCCGACGTACGGCGGCCCACCAAGGTCGTCGTACACACGGCGGCCCACCGCGGTCGGCGTGCACACCGCGGCCCACCGGCGTCGAGGTCGGCGGGGTGTGGTGTCAGGGCATTGCTATGCCGATGTACTTGGTTTCCAGGAACTCGTCGATGCCGACGGTGCCGCCCTCGCGGCCGAGGCCGGATTGCTTGACGCCGCCGAAGGGGGCGGCGGGGTTGGAGACGATGCCCTGATTGAGGCCGACCATGCCGGTCTCCAGGGATTCGGCAACGCGGAGGGCCCGGCGGAGGTCGTTGGTGAAGACGTAGGCGACCAGGCCCCATTCGGTGTCGTTGGCCGCGGCGACGACCTCGTCCTCGGTGTCGAACGGGGTCAATGGGGCGACCGGGCCGAAGATCTCCTGACCCGCCATCGCGGCGTCCCGCGGTACGCCGGTCAGCACGGTCGGCGGATAGAAGTAACCGTTGCCAGCAGCAACCTCTCCGCCGGTGAGTACGGTCGCGCCGCGGCCGACCGCGTCGGCGACCAGGGACTGCACCTTCGCCAGCCCCGCCTCGTCGATCAACGGTCCGACGTTGACGCCCGGCTCGGTACCGCGGCCGACGGTGAGTGCCGACATTTTCGCGGCCAGCCGTTTCCCGAACTCGTCGATTGTCGACGAATGGACGAACAGACGATTGGCCGCCGTACACGCCTCGCCCATGTTGCGCATCTTGGCCGCGATCGCGCCGTCCACCGCCTCGTCCAGGTCGGCGTCCTCGAACACGATGAACGGCGCGTTCCCGCCGAGTTCGAGCGACGTCCGCAGTACCTTGTCCGCGCACTGTTCGAGCAGGATCTTGCCGACCTTGGTGGAGCCGGTGAAGGACAGTTTGCGGGCCAGGCCGGAGCGGATCAGCGGCTCCATCACCCCGCCCGCGTCCATCGCGGTGACGCAGTTGACCGCACCCGCCGGTACGCCGGCCTCGGCCAGGATGTCCATCAACGCCAGCATCGACAGCGGCGTCTGGTGCGCGGGTTTGATCACGCTCGTACAGCCGGCCGCGATCGCCGGGCCGAGTTTGCGGGTGCCCATCGCCATCGGGAAGTTCCACGGCGTGATGAGCAGGCACGGGCCGACCGGCTGCTTGGTGATCAGGAAGCGCGCGTTCCCGGCCGGTGCGGTCTGGTACCCGCCGTCGATCCGGACCGCTTCGCCCGCGAAGTGCCGGAAGAACTCGGCCGCGTACGTGATCTCGCCACGGGCCTCGGCCAGCGGCTTGCCCATCTCCAGCGTCATCAGCAAGGCCAGATCGTCGATCCGCTCGAGGAGCAACTCGTACGCCGCGGTCAGCATGTCGGCCCGCTCACGCGGCGACAGTCTCGCGAAGGCCGGTTGCGCGGCGACCGCCGCGTCGAGGGCGGCGCGGCCGTCAGCCGGCGACGCGTCCGCGACCGAGCACAGCTTCTCCCCCGTTGACGGATCCAGTACGTCGAACGTCCGGCCACCAGCTGCCTCGACCCATTGCCCACCGACGTACAACCGCTTCTCGACGGCGTCGATCACCTTCGCCTCGTCAGCGCCGAGACCGGGGCTGAGACCGGGGCCGGGACCCGGCTGTTCGGCGCTGAGCCCTGGCTGATCGGCGCTGAGCCCTCGATGTGCAGTCATTCGCGCCCTCCATTGACAGTCCACATGGCTGAGATACGCTGATTGTCGACAATCTACCAGTTGACAATCATGTGTCGACCGTACGCGTGAAGGGGAGCCGCCGTGGCCGAGCTGTCGCAGGTGTTGAAACAGGCAACCGGAGTCGTCGCCGCCCGGGGCGAGGGTGTGTTGCTGTTCGACGAGGACGAGCGACGCTACCTCGACTTCACCGCGGGCATCGGGGTGACGTCGACCGGGCATTGTCATCCCCGGGTGGTCGCGGCGGCGCAGGAGCAGGTCGGCAAGATCATCCACGCGCAGTACACGACGGTGATGCACCGGCCGCTGCTCAACCTGGTCGACCGGCTCAGCGAGGTCCTCCCCCAGCACCTCGACCGGACGTTCTTCGCGAACTCGGGCAGCGAGGCGGTCGAGGCAGCGCTACGCCTCAGCCGGCAGGCGACCGGGCGGCCGAACGTGATCGTGTTCCACGGCGGGTTCCACGGCCGGACGGTTGCGGCGGCATCGATGACGACGTCGGGGACCAAGTTCCGGTCCGGGTTCAGTCCACTGATGGCCGGCGTACACGTGTCGCCGTTCCCCGACCCCGGTCACTTCGGCTGGCCGGTGGAACAGGCAACGGATTTCGCGCTGAGCCAGCTGGACTACGTGTTGCAGACATTGAGCACGCCGGCCGACACCGCGGCGTTCGTCGTCGAGCCAGTGCTGGGCGAGGGTGGGTACGTCCCGGCGAACGAGCGGTTCTTCGCCGGACTCCGGGAACGCGCCGACGCGCACGGGATCCTGCTCGTCGTGGACGAGGTGCAGACCGGGTTCGGCCGGACCGGGAAGTTCTGGGGTGGCGACCACTTCGGTTCACACCCGGACATCCTGATCACGGCGAAGGGACTCGCGTCCGGCTTCCCACTGTCGGGCATCGCCGCGTCGTCCGCGCTGATGGAGAAGGCGTGGGCCGGTTCGCAGGGTGGGACGTACGGCGCCAACGCGGTGGCGTGCGCGGCCGCACTGGCGACGCTGGATGTCATCCAGAACGAGGGATTGGTGCAGAACTCGGCCGAGCGGGGTGCGCAACTGAAGCAGGCCCTGCAGTTGGTCGCGGACAAGCACGAGCAGATCACCGACGTGCGCGGGCTCGGGTTGATGATCGGCAACGAGTTCCGCGACACCGACGGCAAACCCGACCCGATCACGGCGGCCGCCGTACAGCAGGAGGCAGCGAGGAGGGGTCTCCTGCTGTTGACCTGCGGCGCCTGGGGTCAGGTCGTTCGCTTCATCCCCGCCCTCGTGGTGAACCCGGAGGAGATCGACGAGGCAGCCGGCATCTGGGCTGACGCGGTCAGCGCCGTCGTGTCGTAGGAATCGCAGCGGCCGCCCTCCGCCGAGCTCGGACTGATGCTGACGGCGGCCCTTGACCTCAAGTGTCCTTGATGTTCGAGGCTGAGCTTCATGAACCTCACGGACACCGACGCACCTCTACATCAAGCCGAGATCGACGCGATCAAGCAACTGGTCGCCACGGTCGAACACGCACAGAACAACGAACTGCCGGACGAGTTCCTCCAGCTGTTCCGGGCGGACGCGATCTGGACGACGGGCGGCGGCAAGCGCCTCTTCGGCCTGGAGGAGATCTCGACATTCACCCGCCAGGTGCTCCCCGGTGGGATGGAGGGCACGACAGTCACGTTCGAACTCGAGCACGTGCTGTTCATCCGCCCTGACGTCGCCGCCGTCAAACTACGCCAGATTTACCAGACACCCGACGGGCTGGACGTGGGCTCGCCGCTCTGGGTGATGGCGAAGGAAGACGGCCAGTGGCGCCTGACCGCCTGCCAGAACATCGGCGTGCCTGCCGACGAACTCGGGACAAGCCCGGAAAGCAGACCCATCTTCGGCACCGGAAAGTAAGCTCCCCTCGTTGGCCGACGGGTAAAGCCCCGAGCCAGCCGGGTAACGCGGCCACGTGGTCAACGCCGGGATACCTTGCCGCACAACGCTTCTTCTCCCGAGGCCTGGCCCTCTTGAGCGTCTCCCGTTCGGTTGGTTTGACCGCCTGTTAGCGTGCACCGGTGGAAGATCTGGGAGCTATCGCTTGGCCGCCTGAGCCGATCAGGACCGAGAGGCTCGTGCTCCGTGAGCCCGAGACCCGGGACCGTACGGCGTTCATCGAGCTGCTCGCGTCGCCAGAGGTGCACACCTACCTCGGCGGCCCCCGGCCGCGTGACGAGCTCGAGCGCATGATGCCCGGGGCGCCAGAGCGGTGGCCAGGGAATTTCGTCGTTGATCTCGACGGGTCGATGATCGGCCAGATCCTGCTCAGGCGAGCAACGGGGCACAGTCGCCCGGCTGCCGCGGGGAAGGCCGACCTCGGCTACCTGTTCCTACCGCGCGCGTGGGGATTCGGGTACGCCGCCGAGGCGTGCGCGGCCGCACTCGGCTGGCTCGCCGGCGCGCTTCCCGGCGAGCCGGTGGTGCTCACCACCCAGTCCGCCAACGTCGGCTCGATGCGTCTCGCGGCGAAGCTGGGGTTCATTGAGGTAGAGCGGTTCGAGGCCTGGGGCGCCGAGCAGTGGCTCGGGCGGTGGTCCCCGGGCACGCAGTCCAGCTGAGTTTGCGACGGAACCGCCGCGAGCAGTGCCCCGCCCGTGCACGCGCGTGGAGTACACGCGCGTGGCACGTGGCGGAGGGATGTGTCGGCCTCTCACCTGCAGATCATGGTCAGGGCTTCTGCCCCGGATCGATTGCCTCGCCAAGGCCGTCGGTAGCCTGCGTCACCTGGTCGGCGACGCCATCGACCGGCAGGTCGAGACCAGTGGCCGCGTCGACGTGCTCGCTTGCGGTGTCGGCGTACCCCTGCGCGGTTTCGCCGAGGCCGGTAGCAGCCTCCGACGCCTGGTCGGCGGCATCGCCGACCGGAAGGTCGATACCGGTCGCGTCGCTGACCTTCTCACTGGCGCCCTGCAGCAGTTCCGAGGCCTTGTTCTTCAACATATCGAACACACTCATGCCAAATCCTTCGTTCGGTGGTTACCGGACGTTGCGTTGGTAAACCCCCAGTGTGACGGCTCCAAGCCATCACACAAGCCAACCGCGCTGGTTCACCAGTTGACGAGGGGCGCCCTGTGGCCGGCCGGACGGGTTGAACTTGGGGTTGTGGACCTTCCCGGTTGGAAGGATGCCCGGATGAGTCGGCGTCTTCTGTTGCGGTCCGGGTCCGTTCTTGATGTTGCCTCCGGGGAGATGCGGGAGGCGGATGTGGCGATTGTCGACGATCGGATTGTCGATGTCGGGCCAGGGCTGGACGGCGATGAGGCGGTCGATTGTTCGGGTGGGTTGCTGCTGCCCGGGTTGATCGACTGCCACACGCATGTCTGTCTGTCGCAGACGATGCGGGATCCGTTCGGGCTACCGCGGTCGGCTCGGCCGCTGTCCGCCGTACCTGTGCTGCGGACGTTGCTGAGCCGGGGAATCACGACCGTGCGAGATGCGTGGGGTGCCGATGCCGGCGTACGGCTGGCGGTCGAGAAGGGTTGGATCGAAGGGCCGGAGGTGCTCGTCAGTCTGCGTCAGGTGTGTACGACGGGTGGCATCGGGGACCACTGGTCGTCGCGGGTCGGACCGGTCGATTTCTTCGGCGATCCCGCGATGCCCGATCCGGTGTTCGACGGGGCCGATGGGGCGCGAGCCGTCGTACGGCGGATGGTTCGTGCCGGCGCGGACTGGATCAAGCTGACCGCTACCGGGTCGATGGCACTCGGCAAAGGAGTCCACGACGTACAACTCACGCCCGAGGAGATGACCGCGCTGGTCGACGAGGCTCGGCGGCATGGTGATCGCCGGGTGATGGTGCACGCCCATGGTGCTCGCGCGGCCGAACTTGCGGCGCGGGCCGGAGCCGGGAGCGTCGAGCACGGGACGTATCTGGACGAGGCGGCCGTGGACGCGATGGCGGCTGCCGGGACCTGGTACGTGCCAACGCTGTCGGTCACGCAGTCGGATCCGGATCACGCACCGGACGGTGCTGCGGAAGCCCATCGGAACTCGGTTCGGCTGGCACTCGAGGCCGGCGTGCCGATCGCGATGGGAACTGACAACCCGGTACGGCCGCACTCCGAGGTGCTGTGGGAGCTCGGACATCTGGCGGCTGCCGGCCTCGGCGATGCCGGAGCGTTGCGGGCGGCAACGATCGAAGCGGCGCGGTTGCTCGGGTTGGCCGACGACCGGGGCGAGGTCAGCCCGGGCAAGCGAGCGGATCTCGTGCTGCTCGACGGAACCGAACTCGACTGCGGCTCACTGGAGAAGCGGATCCGCACCGTGTTCCGCAACGGGCGCGCGGTCGATTGAGTGGTGGCACGATAGCGCCGCGCGCACCGTTAACCTCGCCGGGCGCACCGTTAACCTCGCCAGGCGCGCCGTTGACCTCGCCGGGCGCGCCGTTGACTCTGACACTGTGTCAGACCGTAGACCGGCGGCATGACTGGAACAGCAACGGAGCTTGCCGCACGCATCAGGGCCGGCGAGGTGACTTCACGCGAGGTGACCGAGCGGATGCTGGCGCGGATCGCGGCCGACACCGCCGGTCGGCTGACCGACGCCGACAACGTCGTGAACGCGGTGGTCGAGACTCGAGTGGAGTACGCGCTGCAGGCAGCGGCCGAGGCGGACGACGCGATCGCCGCAGGTCGAGAGGTCGGGCCATTGCACGGCGTACCGATGACGATCAAGGAGTGCTTCAACGTCGCGGGACTGCATACGACGTGGGGCAATCCGGCGTTCGCGGACTATGTCGCGGACTGGGACGCGACCGTGGTCCAGCGCCTCAGCCGGGCCGGCGCCATCATTGTCGGCAAAAGTAATGTCCACACGATGCTCGGGGATTTCGGTCAGACCAGCAACGAGATCTACGGCCGGACGAACAATCCCGCGGACTTGACCCGCACGCCGGGCGGTTCGAGCGGCGGTGGTGCCGCGGCGTTGGCCGCAGGCCATACCTACTTGGAGTACGGATCGGATCTCGTCGGGTCGATCAGGCTGCCGGCGGCGTACTGCGGTGTCTATGGACTGAAGCCCACCGCCGGAGTGGTACCGCTGCACGGCTTCCAGCTCCCAGGACCGCCCGAGCTGCCGACCGAGTTCCCGATGTTGTCGACAATCGGACCACTCGCGCGATCGGCTGCGGATCTACGCACAGCGTTGACCGTCACCGGTGGTCCGACGGCGCCGCTGTCGTGGCGGCTCCAGCCGTCGCGGCGCGATCGGCTCGCGGACTTCCGGGTGGGTGTGGTGCTCGACCACGAGGACGCGCCGGTGTCGAGCGAGGTGGGAGCTGCGCTGTCGGACACGATCGATCGCCTCGGCCAGAGCGGGGCGAAGATCGTCGAAGGCTGGCCCGCCGGTGTCGATCCGTCGGGACAAGCCGACGCCTTCGGGTTCCAGGTCGGGCTGTTCTTCGCGCTGCACGGCGAGTCGCCGGACTTCGCCAGTCTCGCCGAGGTGATCCAGCAGGAGCGTCGGCGGATCGGCCTGCGCCTGAAGTGGCAGCGGTATTTCGAGGATGTCGACGTCTTCCTCTGCCCGACCAGCTTCACCACCGCGTTCCCACATGACGAACGGCCGTTCGAGGAGCGGACGATCAAGGCGTCGTACGGCGAGCAGCGGTACGACGCCCAGGTGTTCTGGATCGCCCACGCATCGCTGACCGGACTCCCGGCCCTCAGCATGCCGATCGGACAAACGCCGGCCGGCCTGCCCCTCGGAGCTCAGGTGATCGGCCCGTGGCAAGAAGACGACACCGCAATAACCTTCGCCGAACTCACAACCGCGGACCTCTCCACCGGCCCAGTCGTCGCCCCAGCCGCCGGGGGGCACGCGTAGTGCGACCTGGACGACGCCCCACCGCCGCCAGGCGGTCAACGGGAAGGCCGAGGTGGCGGCGGAGGTGGGTGAGGCAGGTGTGGTGGGACCCGTACGACGACACCGGCGAGCGCGAGTGCGAGATCGCGGAACCCCGCCGTCGACAGGCGGTCGTCGGGGTCGGCGGGATCCTCGTCGGGGTCGGCGGGATCGTTGGCGGGATTGCTGGTTGACTCGGTTGGGGAAGGGAGGACGGGTTGTTTGCCATCGGGGATTTTGCTAGGCATGGGCGGGTTTCGGTTCGCATGTTGCGGCATTACGACGCGATTGGGCTGCTGCGGCCTGCTCACGTTGATCCGGCGACCGGCTATCGGAGCTATGAGGCCGGGCAGTTTGCCGACCTCAACCGGATTGTCGCGTTGAAGGATCTCGGGTTCTCGCTCGAGCAGGTACGGAGGATGATCGCGGACCAGATCAGCCCGGCCGAGCTGCGTGCATTGTTGACAATCCGCCGCGCGGAGCTGGAGTCCAGCGTCGCCGAGAGCTTCGCCCGGCTCGCACAGGTCGAGTCACGTCTTCGCGGCATCGAGGGCGCACTGCCGATTGCCGACGTGGTGATCAAAGATCTGCCTGCCGTTCGTCTGGTGGGACTCACCAGCACGGCGGCGAGCTTCACGCCCGAGGACATCGGCCCTGTCATCCATCCCCTCTGCGCGGAGCTCGGCCGGCGGCTCCCCGATGCCGCAGTGCATCCGGCCGGTCGCTTGACCTGCCTGTACGAGCGATCACGGCAGGCTGAGGACGAGGCCGTCGTACGGGCGACTGTTCCGGCGTCGGTCGATGCCGACGGCAACCTCAATGGACTCGAGGTGGTGGACCTGCCGGCGGTGCGGGCCGCGACACTGGTGCATCGTGGCCCGATCGACCAGGTGCTTCCCGCCTGGCAGGCGCTGGCTCGCTGGATCGACGACAACGGCCATCGGTCCAGCGAGCCGGCGCGAGAGCTCTATCTCGACTGTCCGGACGACCCGGCTCAGTGGGTCACCGAACTGCAGGAACCCATCGAGTGATCAAACCTTCTCGAGCTCAGGCCTTTGCGGGTTCCAGCGCAACTGGTGGGAGTGCCTCGTCGGTGCCTGGGATGGCGGTGCCGTTGAGGGGGCAGCGCGTGGTCTCGGGGACCTTGACGAGGGCGAGCGCACCGATCACGCAGGCGGCCATCATGTAATACGCCGGCATCAGCGCGTTGCCCGTTTCGGCGGTGAGCCAGTCGTTCACCGCGGGCGCCGTACCGCCGAACAGCGAGGTCGACACGTTGTAGGCGATCGCGAAACCGGCGTACCGGACGTGGGTCGGGAACATCGCCGGGAACGTGGCCGAGATCGTCGCGAGCTGCGGGACGTAGAGCAGGCCGAGTACGGCGAACCCGATGATCGCGCCGGCCATGTTCGTCCCCATCAGCAGGAACATCGGCGCACCGAACACGAACAGCCCGGCGAGCGAGAACCACCACAGCGGTTTTCGGCCGATGCGATCGGACATCCGGCCGGCGAACGGCAGGAACAGCATCATTGTCAACATTCCGATGATCGGCACGATCAGCGATTCGTCCGAGCTGAGGCCGATCTCGCTCTCGAGGTACGTCGGCATGTACGTGAGCAGGGTGTAGTTGACGACGTTCAGCGCGACGACCAGGCCGCCGAGCTGCAGGATCGGCTTCCAGTAGCCGGCCAGCAGATCCTTGAACTGGGTGGTCGTCTCCTCTTCCTTCTGACCCTTCGCCTCCAGTTCGCGGAACACGGGCGTGTCCTCGAGCCGCGAGCGCAGGTAGACGCCGACCAGGCCGAGCGGTGCGGCGACCAGGAACGGCAGCCGCCAGCCCCACGAGTGCATCGCGTCGTCGCCGAGCACCAGCGAGAAGCCGAGCATCAACAGCGCACCGAGCGAGAAGCCGGCCAGCGTGCCGAACTCCAGGAAGCTGCCTAGGAACCCCCGCCGGCGGCTCGGGGCGTACTCGGCCATGAAGGTCGCGGCACCGCCGTACTCACCACCGGTCGAGAAGCCCTGGATCATCCGGAGCAGGACCAGCAGGATCGGCGCCCACAGCCCGATCGAGTCGTACGTCGGAACCAGGCCGACGCACAGGGTCGCACCGGACATCAGCAGGATCGTGATGGCAAGGACATGCTTGCGACCGAGGCGATCGCCGAGCGGGCCCCAGATCAGGCCGCCGAGCGGCCGGACCAGGAACGAGACGGCGAAGGTCATCAGCGCGAGCAGGGTCGCGCTCTCGGTGTCTCCCGGGAAGATCGCCGCCGAGATGTAGGTCACGCCGTACGCGTAGATGCCGTAGTCGAACCATTCGGTCGCGTTGCCGATGGCCGATGCGGCGATCGCCTTCTTCAGCACTCCTGGGGGCGGTTCGGTCTCGACCGGCGGCTTCCTGCTCACCGGCGGCTGGCTGTCGGCGTCCACGGGGTCCTCCTGTCGTCACACGGCCTCACCTGGGTGCCCACCACACGCCTTCAGCACACCCGCCTACGCGTTCCGCGAACGTGCCGCCTCACGCCTGCGGCGTACTCCACCGGCCAAGTCGTAGTTTTGTTGACAATCCGAAGGTTAACCATGTGCGATCGTGAACAGCAAGGACCAACTCGGATTGGGCTGCTTTAGGGCAGTTAGCTACGTTCGGCCAGCGAGGCGAGACCCGCAGTGATCACGGTGATGCCGAATTCGAAGCGCCCGTCGCCGCTGGCGCCTGCGGTCATTGCGCCGGCCAGGGCGATGGTCAGGGGAAAGCGGTCGGCGGGCAACGACGCGAAGTAGGCACGGAGGTCGGCGACGAAACCTTCGACGTCCTCCTTGGTCCACCCCGACGCGCCTTGCACGGTCTCCTCGAAAGCGACGGCGGTGACGTAGAGGGGGATCAGGTCGACGGCCCACGCAGCCGCCTGGTCGGGGAGGTTGCCGGCCTTGAGGATGCCGAGGACTCGCTCGGTGCTCAGCAGCGCCCGCTCCCCCAGCGGAACCTGGCCGATCGCGGCCCGGGCAACGCCGGGGTTCGCTCGCATCACGCGGAGCATCTCGCGCATTGCGTCCTTCAGCTGCTCCTGCCAGCGCTCCGGATCCGGCTCCGCCGGGAGATTCATGTCCTGCGCCGCGCGGTCGACGAGGAGCTGGTCGAGTTCCTTCTTGTTCGCAACGTGCGCGTACAGCGAGGCCGGTCCGGTGCCGAGGATCTGCGCGACCTTGCGCATGGAGATCGCGTCGTAGCCCTGCTCGACCAGTAGCCGCATGGCCGCGTCGACGATCCGGTCCCGGGTGAGCGGCTCCTTCGGCTGGCGAACCGGCTTCGCGGGGGTGATCGGCTGCCACGGCGACTGTGTCATGGCACCCACTGTAGCGAACACCGTACTTGACAGGAACACTGTTCGTGCGTAGAACAGTGTTCGTCAACGATCACCGTTCGAGTCGCCCATGGGAGCCACCGATGAGCACCTCAACCACCCCACCTGAGCTGGACGCCGACAGCCCAGCCAGCACACCGGACTCGGCCGGTACGACCGCCACGCCGGACACGGCCGGCTCGGCGGGTACGCCGGACCCGGCCGGCTTGACCGGTACGCCGTACCGATGGCGCTGGATTGTGCTGGCAACCGTGCTGGTCGCCGAGATCATGGATCTTGTCGACGCGACGATTGTCAACATTGCGGCACCGTCGATCCGGGCCGAGCTGGGCGGGTCCGAGTCCGCGATGCAGTGGATGCTGGCCGGCTACACGCTGGCGTTCGCGATCGGGCTGATCAGTTTCGGCCGGCTCGGCGACCTGGTCGGGCGGCGCCGGCTGTTCGTGATCGGCGCGATCGGCTTCACCGTTGCCTCCGCGGTCTGCGGGTTCGCCACCTCGCCCGAGCTACTGATCGGCAGCCGGGTCGCTCAGGGTCTGCTCGGCGCAGTGATGATCCCCCAGGGCTTCGCGATCCTGAAGGCGGTCTTCCCACCGGACGAGATCGGCAAGGCGTTCGCGCTGTTCGGCCCGGTGATGGGATTGTCCGCAGTCGCCGGCCCGATCATCGCCGGCGTACTCATCGACGCGAACTGGTTCGACGCGGGCTGGCGGATGATCTTCTTCATCAACCTCCCGATCGGGCTTCTCGCCCTGTTCGGCGCGCTCCGCTTCATGCCCGAGGTGAAGACACCCGGCGCCTCCCGGCTCGACGCGGCCGGCGTGATCCTGGTCAGCCTGGCATCCGGGCTGCTGATCTACCCGCTCGTCCAGGGCCGTGAGCTCGGCTGGCCATTGTGGACAATCCTGATGTTGACCGCGTCCGTACCGGTCTTCGCACTGTTCGGCTGGCGCGAGCGCCGATCCGGGAACCCGGTCATCGACCCGTCGCTGTTCCGCAGCCGCGGGTACGTCGCCGGCCTCGGCGTGATCACCACGTTCTTCCTCGCGATGTCCGGTTTCATGCTGGTGTTCAACCTGTTCACCCAGCTCGGCCTGCACTACAGCCCGCTGAAGGCCGGCCTCGCGATGGTGCCGTTCTCACTCGGGATCGCGATCGGCGCGCCGCTGTCCGGCGGACTGCTCGCGCCGAAGCTCGGCCGCACGGCGCTCCAGCTCGGCATCGCGGTGATGACGCTGGCGATGGGCGGCGTCTGGTTCACCCTGCACACGTACGGCGATGCGACGACGATCTGGAATCTCGTTCCGGCGACCCTGGCCACCGGGATCGGCGCCGGGATGGTGTTCGCGCCGCTGTTCGACATCATCCTGGCCTCCATCGACGACCAGGCCGCGGGTTCGGCATCCGGCGTACTGACCGCGATGCAGCAGTTCGGCGGGGCGATCGGGGTCGCGGTGATCGGCACGATCTTCTTCCAGCTGCTGCCGGAGCACGCGTTCCTCGGCGCCACCAAGAACACGGTGCTGGTCGCGATCGGGATGTTCGTCGTGAGCCTCGCGGTCACCTGGCTGCTCCCGAAGCGAGCCCGCGAGAACACCGCCGCTCACTGACAACACTCGCCGCCGACCGCCGCTCGGGCATGCGAAAGCCCCGCTCCTCAGTCACTGGGGAGCGGGGCTTTCGGGTAGATCAGTTGAACGAGTCGCCGCAGGCGCAGGAGCCAGTGGCGTTCGGGTTGTCGATCGTGAAGCCCTGCTTCTCGATGGTGTCGACGAAGTCGATCGAGGCGCCCTTCAGGTACGGCGCGCTCATCCGGTCGGTGACGACGCTCACACCGTCGAAGTCGGCCACCACGTCGCCGTCGAGCTGACGCTCGTCGAAGAACAGCTGGTACCGCAGCCCGGAGCAACCACCCGGCTGCACAGCGACCCGCAGCGCGAGGTCGTCGCGGCCTTCCTGCTCGAGCAGCGCCTTCACCTTGGCGGCGGCCCCGTCGGTGAGGATCACACCCGTGGCCACGGCCTGCTCGGTCTGCGCTTCAGTCATTCCTGACTCCAGTCATCTCTTGAGCGCCCGGCTGCTGGTGGGCAGGCAACCGTGCGCGGAAAGTCCGCTGTCATTCCGCACCAACAACCGCTGATCCGGAACCATTCCCATGGTCGCACACCAATTTCGCGGATCAACTACCTGCCTCGCTGTCCGGACGCCGATTCGGTCACGTCACCGCTCACCCGCGTGCCGTCGTACGGCGAAAGGCGTCGTACCGGCGTAGCGGGGCTCCGGGCGTTCCGTCGTACGGCCGGGGTTCTCAGCGTTCCGCCGTACGGAACGGAGTCAGCGGGCCCAGGTCTTGGCGACACGCTCCGCGACCGCGGCCAGCGAACCGTGCGGATCGGCGAACGCCTGCGCCTCCCCCACCGCGTCGACCAGCGAGTACGCCGACTCGACGCCCATCGTGCGCATCTCGCGGGACCCGATCAGGACCTTTCCGGCCAGTACGACGCACGGCCGCATCGCGTCGTTCGCCACCTTCGCGACGCCGGCGATCACCTTGCCGTCACGCGACTGGAAGTCGAAGGCACCCTCACCGCTGAGCACCAGATCGACCCGCGACGCCTTCTCCTTCAGCCCGGTCAACTCGGCGACGAGGTCGATCCCCGACACCCGTTCGGCGCCGAGCAACAACAGCGCGTAACCGAGTCCGCCGGCCGCCCCCGCGCCCTTCTGGTCCGCGGTCTTGCGGTCCGCGAGCTCAGCGAAGTGCGTGAGCCAGCCGTCGACCTCAGGTTTCCGATTGTCGACAATCCCCTTCTGCGTGCCGAACACGTTGGTCGCACCACGCAGTCCGAGCATCGGGTTCTCCACGTCACTGGCCGCGACGAACTCGATCCCGGTCATCCGCGTCCGCGCCGGCTCCAGATCGACCTCGGTCAGCGTCGCGAGCCCCGCCGCTCCGGCGTCCAGGCTGCCCCCGACGGCAGTCGCGCCCAACGCGGCGAGCAGCCCCGCTCCCGCGTCGTTCGTCCCGGAGCCGCCGAGCCCGAGGATGATCCGCTTCGCCCCGGCGTCGACCGCGGCCACGATCAACTGACCCACGCCGTACGTCGTCGCATCCTCCGGCCGCCGCTGTTTCGGCTCGACCAGGTGCAGACCGCAGGCCTGCGCGGTTTCGACGTACGCCGTTTCGCCCGCGAGCAGCACCGTCGCGGGGGTGTCGTCGCCGAGCGGTCCGCGTACGGTGACCGACAGCAGGGTCCCGTCGACGACGGCCGACAGTACGTCGATGAACCCCGGGCCGCCGTCGGCCATCGGCGCGACCAGCACCTCCGCGTCGGGGTCCCGCCGCCGCCAGCCTTCCTCGATGGCAGCCGCCGCCTCGACGGCGGTGAGGGTTCCCGCGAACTTGTCCGGCGCAATCAGCACTCGCATGCCGACATCCTCTCCCACATCCACTCGCCCCTGCCGCCGGGGAGCCACGTCGCGGACACTCCACGCGGCCGGGTCGGTTGACTCGTCTCGGCGCGGACAGTTGGATCGGCAGCCATGAAGACAATCCTCTTCGCGTACCGCGTGAGTGACCTCGACCGTTCGCTCGCCTTCTACCGGGCTGTCGGCTACACCGAACTCGGCACCGTCCCCTTCGACGACGGATCCAGCCTGGTCTGGCTGAAGCTTCCCGACGAACCGGCGGTGTCGCTCGAGCTCGTGCACCGGCCCGCCGACGGACCGGTAGAGATCGGCGGCTTCGCGCACTACGCGATCGAGGTCGACTCGTTGAGCGACACCATCCAGCGCCTGACCGAGGCCGGCCTGAAACCGGGCCCGGAGGAACTCCCCGGTGGTCCCGACGGCCCGAAAACATCCTGGCTCACCGACCCCGACGGCTACCGCATCGAACTAGTCGAGTGGCCCCCCGGCGGCCCACCCAACGCCGGACCAGCCCTAGCCCTGTCGCCCCTCCTACCCCCGTCGCCCTCCTAGTCGCATCGCCCCTCCTAGCTGGGCCAGCCCCTCCTCCGCGTCACCCCACCTGCCTGGGCCGATGCCCCAGCTCTGTCGACCCTCCAGACGGGGCCGAGTCCTCCCAGCTGTGTCGACCCGTCCTCGTTGGGCAGGTAATCCGGGACGGCAGATCCCCTGGTTGACGGCGAAACGCACTGTCGCGGGTTTGCCCCGAGTACGTCATCGACTGTGACCACCGTGCCGTCGGCAGCCGCTTGCCGCGGCAATCTTCCCACAGTCGACGACACGACGGCGCTCCAGCGACCGCGGCTGAAGCCACCGTGCCTCAACCTGGCCGGCCGGGATAGCGCGGTGGATCTCGAGACTCGCCTGGCCATCGGATCTGCGCACGAACTGAACGGCGTTGGGGTCAGCCAGGCCAGGCCGTGGGTTGACCGACGGGCCAGACCGGGCAGGCACCGCGGATCCGGCGACGGCCGGGATCCACGTGTTCACGACCCCAAGCTTCCGTGGCGGCACTAACTGTGTCGCGCTCCCAACTCTGTCGACCTCCTGACTGTGTCGACCCCTCCTGCCCGACTCGAGCAGTCGTAGCTACGGTCGTTCGATGGAGTGGCCTACCACCGTTGCTGAGGCGGTTGCGATTCAGGAAGAGTTGCGTGGGGTTGTCGACAATACGGATGTCGGCGATCGACCGCGGTACGTCGCTGGGCTCGACGTCGCGTACGACGGGGATCGGTTGGCGGCTGCGGTCGTCGTACTCGACTGCGAAACGCTGGAGGAGGTGGATCGGGCTGTGGTGCTCGGGGAGACGACGTTTCCTTATGTGCCTGGGTTGTTCGCGTTCCGGGAGGTTCCGGGGCTGATGGAGGCGTTGGAGAAGTTGAGGACGACGCCGGATCTGCTGGTGTGTGACGGGCAGGGGTTGGCTCATCCGCGGCGGTTCGGGCTCGCGTGTCATCTGGGGGTGTTGACCGGGCTGCCGGCGATCGGGGCGGCGAAGACGGCGTTCGTGGGTACGCATGCCGAGCCCGGGCCGGCTCGAGGTGAGTTGGCTGATCTGATTGTCGACAATGAGGTTGTCGGCGCGGTACTGCGGACGCAGGACGGGGTGAAGCCGATCTACGTGTCGATTGGGCATCGCGTCAGTCTCCCGACCGCCGTCCAGCATGTGCTGCACCTGACGCCGCGGTATCGCTTGCCGGAGACGACGCGGGCGGCTGACCACCTGTGTCGGCAGGCGTTGTCAGCGGCGGAGTAGGCGGCGGATCAGGAGCGCGAGTACGGCGCCGATGAGGTAAGGGCGGAGACGACGAGCAAGCGCCGGCACAAGCGCCGCGCCTAGATCAAGCGTGGACGCCCCAGCTGACGGCTCGCTTGGCGGGGTCGGCGGCGTTGGTGGGCTCGGCGGAGTTGGCGGCGCTGGTTCTGCCGGAGCCCGGGGTGTGCTGGAGGCAGCGGGACCCGAGGGAGTAGATCCCGAGGCAGTGGGCGCGGTCGATGCAGGCGCGGGAGAAGCCCCACCGGCAGGTACTGCGGTGCCGACGGCTCCTCCGGGTCCGGCGGGTGTCGCGGGACCGGCAGGACTGACGGGTCCGGCGGGCGACGCGAGCGTGGCGGAGACGGAGGGCTCCGATGCGGCGGATGCGGCGGATGCGGCGGATGCGGAAGCGGCTGCGCCGGGTGAAGTGGACGCGGGGACCGGACCGGGCTCGGTTGCAGTGGGCGGGGTGGATGCGGGAACGGAGGCGGGCTCGGCTGTGCTGGGTGAGGGGGACGCGGGGGTGGGACCGGACGAGGGTGGGGTGGATGCGGGGGTGGGGATGGGTTCGGGGGTTGGGGGGTGGGTGGTGAGGGTTGTGGTTAGGCAGGTTACGAACTGGGCTAGGAGGTGGTCGGAGACGTCTTGGATCAGGCCTCGGCCGAATTGGGCGGGGCGGCCGGTGACGGTCAGGTCGGTTTCGACGGTGACCGCCGTGGCTGTTTCACCTGAGGCGTCGAGGTGGGCGATGACCCGGACGGACGCCGTACTGTTGCCGCGGCGATCCTTGCCCTTGGCCTCGACCACCGCGTGATGGTCGGCCGGGTCGCGTTCGACGAATGTCCCGGTGCCGGCGTACTGCAGCGACACCGGGCCGAGCTTGACCTTGCACGTCCCGGAGAACTCGTCCCCGTCGTACGACGTCAGGGTGGCGCCGGGGAAACACGGCACCACCCGTTCGAGGTCGTTGAACGCGGCCCACGCCTGCTCGACCGGAGTCGGTACGACGAACTTGTGCTCGAGCTTCATCCACTACCTTCCGCAAGCCTTCATCCAGCGCATTTCGCAAGCCTTCATCCGGTACCTGCCGCGGCCAGCACCGCGCGCCGGGTGAGCACCGAGGCCAGGTGCCGGCGGTACTCGGCGTCGCCGTTGAGATCGGTCGCCGGTGACGTCCCGTCGGCCGCCCGGGCCGCGGCTTCGCGGACGGCCTCGGCGGTCGCGGGCCGGCCGATCAGCGCGTCCTCGACCGCGATCGCCCGGATCGGTGTCGAGCCCATGTTGGTGAGCGCGACCCGCGCCTCCGCGATCGAGTCCCCGTCCAGCCGGACCGCGGCCGCGACGGCGACGATCGACCATTGCTGCGCGACCCGGTTGAACTTCTCGTAGTGCGCGCCCCAACCGGTGTACTTCGGCACCCGTACCTCGACCAGCAGTTCGTCCTCGGCGAGCGCCGTACTGAAGACGCCTTGGAAGAAATCGCCGGCGGCAACGGTACGACGGCCGTCCGGGCCCGCGATCACGAACGACGCGTCCAGCGCGACCGCGACCGCCGGCAGGTCCCCGGCCGGATCGGCGTGGGCCAGCGAACCGCCGAACGTGCCGCGGTGCCGCACCTGCGGATCCGCAATCGTTGCCGTGGCCAACGAAATCAGCTTCGCGTGCTCGCTGATCAGCGGATCGGACTGGACTGTGCTGTGCGGTGTCATCGCACCGATCACCAGCGCGTCCCCGTCATCGCGGACGCCGCGCAGTTCGTCGACTTTCCCAATGTCAACAATCGACGTCGGCGCCGCCAACCGCAGCCGCAGTACGGGCATCAGGCTCTGACCGCCGGCCAGCACCTTGGCGTCGGTGTGCTCGCGCAGCAACGACACCGCCTCGTCGACCGAGGTCGGCGCGAAGTACTCAAAGGCTGCGGGGATCATGACTCCGCCCCTCCCTGCTGAGTCCCTGACTGGAGGGCTTTCCAGACCCGGTACGGCGTACACGGCATCTGAATGTCCGATACGCCGAGATGCCGGACCGCGTCGATCACGGCGTTGACGACGGCCGGAGTCGAGGCGATCGTGCCCGCCTCGCCGACACCCTTCACACCCAGCTGGTTCGTGGTCGCCGGGGTCTCGGTGCGTGCCGTCTCCAGCGTCGGCAGATCGGGCGCCCCCGGCACCAGGTACTGGTCGAACGATCCGGTCACTAGCGTGCCGGAGTCGTCGTGCACCGCTTCCTCGTACAGCGCCTGCGCGATGCCTTGCGCGATACCGCCATGCACCTGGCCCTCGACGATCAGTGGATTGACGACAATCCCAACGTCGTCAACGCTCACGTACGACCGGATCGTCGTGGCACCGGTTTCCGTGTCGACCTCGACCGCGCACAGGTGCGTGCCATGCGGGAACGAGAAGTCGTCCGGCTCCAACGTCGCGTCCGCGTCGAGCGACCGCTCCGCACCGCCGTCGAGCTTGTGCCCCTGGAACACCGCGAACGCCAACTCCCCCAGGGTCATCCCCGACTCGGTACCGCGCACTCCGAACCGGCCGGAGTTGAACTCGAGGTCGTCCGCGTTCGCCTCGAGCAACTGGGCCGCGATCGGTTTCGCCTTCTCGATCACCTTGTCGGCCGCGGCGAGCACGGCCATCCCGCCGACCGTGAGCGATCGCGATCCGTACGTGTCCAGTCCGCGCCCGGCGACCTGCGTGTCGCCGTGCAGTACTTCGACGTCCTCGAACGCGACTCCGAGCCGATCGGCGACCAGCTGACTCCAGGCCGTCTCGTGCCCCTGGCCGTGCGGGCTCGTCCCGGTGATCACTTCGACCTTGCCGGTCGGCAACATCCGGATCGACGCGTGTTCCCAGCCACCACCGACGTACCCCATCGAGCCGAGCCAGCGCGAGGGCGCCAGCCCGCACATCTCGGTGTACGTCGAGACGCCGATGCCGAGCTGGACCGGATCGCCGGATTGTCGACGATCGGATTGTTCCTTGCGCAGATCGTCGTACCGGAAGAGCTCGCGCGCTTTGGCCGTCGCGGCCTCGTAGTTGCCGGAGTCGTACTGCAGCCCGGACACGGTCGGGAACGGGAACTCGTCGTGCTTGATCCAGTTCCGCTCCCGGATCTCCAGCGGGTCGACGCCGACCTCGACCGCGAGCTCGTCCATCATCCGCTCGACCGCGAACGTCGCTTCCGGCCGGCCGGCGCCGCGGTAGGCGTCCGTCCAGGTCTTGTTGGTGAAGACGTTCGTGCAGGTCAGCCGGTACGACGGGAACTTGTAGATGCCGTTGTACATCAGCGCGCCGAGGATCGGGACGCCTGCTGAGACAAGGCCCAGGTACGCACCCATGTTGGCGAGCAAGTCGACCTTGAGGCCGGTGACGTTGCCGTCGCGGTCGGCGGCGAGGGTGACCTTCTGCCACTGGTCGCGGCCGTGGTGGGCCGCCATCAGCGACTCCGACCTGGTTTCGCTGTATTTACAGGGCTTTCCGGTACGACGCGCCGCGATGACCGTGAGCACTTCCTCCGGCGTGAACTGCAGTTTGCCGCCGAAGCCGCCGCCGACGTCCGGGGCGATCACGCGGATCTTGTGCTCCGGGATGCCGAGGACCAGTGCGAGGAAGATCTTCACGAAGTGCGGTACCTGGGTCGAGTCCCACACGGTGAGTTGTTCGCTGGTCGGATCGACGACAATCGACCGCGGTTCCATGAACGCCGGGATCAGCCGCTGCTGGCGGAACTCACGCTCGATCACGATGCCGCCGTCGCGCGCCGCCGTGATCGCGGCCTCGACATCGCCGCCGTGACCGGCCTCGGCCGAGTCGTAGACGAACGTGGCGGACACGTTGGTGCCGAGACCGGGATGCGCGAGCACCTCGTCGGCGGCGGCCGCCTTCAGGTCGAGCGCGGCCGGAAGCTCCTCGTAGTCCACGTCGACCAGGTCGGCCGCGTCGCATGCCTCGGCTGCGGACCGGGCGATCACGACGGCGACGATCTCACCGGCGAAGTTCACCGTGTCGACGGCGATGGACGGGTGGTCCGGCTGGACCTGTTCAGGTGTCGCGGTCCACGCGAACGGCAACCCGCCCTGCTCTTCCGCGAGATCGGCGCCGGTCAGTACGGCGACCACGCCGGTAGCCGCTCGTGCGGACTCGGTGTCGACACCGGTGATCCGCGCGTGTGCGAACGGGCTGCGCACCATCGCGAGGTGCAGCATGCCGGGCAGTACGACGTTGTCGGTCCAGCGGGTCCGGCCGGTGATCAGCCGGGCGTCCTCCTTGCGCCGGCGCGGACTGCCGACCTCGGCAGCCGGGCGCTCCTGGGTGGCGGTCATTGCGCACCTCCGGCGGCCGCGGCCTGAACGGCACGGACGATGTTCTGATAGCCGGTGCAGCGGCAGAGGTTGCCCTCGAGCCCGAGCCGGATCTCGTCCTCGGTCGGATTCGGATTGTCGGCAATCAGATCGATGGATTGCATGATCATGCCGGGCGTGCAGAAGCCGCACTGCAGGGCGTGGTTCTCGTGGTACGCCTGCTGCATGGGATGCAGTTGCCCGTTGGTCGAGAGGCCCTCGATCGTGGTCACCTCGTGCCCGTCGGCCTGCACCGCGAGCAGCGAGCAGGACTTCACACTTCGCCCGTCGAGGTGGACCGTGCACGCACCGCAGTTCCCGGTGTCGCAGCCGACCACTGTCCCCGTCTTCCCCAGCTGCTCGCGCAGGTATTGCACCAGCAGCGTGCGCGGCTCCACGTCGTCCGTGTAGCTGCTTCCGTCGACTTGCACCGTGATCCGGGTCATCGCCCGCCTCCAGAAGTAGGCACCCACCTCCAACCGATCCTGCTCCCACGTGATCCACACCACAAGAGATCGACCACCGCCCCTCCCACCCAGCAGCGGCGGCCAACTCGGTGGGGTGGTCAGTGGTGGATTGGGCCGGGGTGGGTGGAGAGGCGGGTGCCGGCGCCGCCCCAGCGGAGGGCGATGATTTCGGCGGCGATGCTGACGGCGGTTTCCTCCGGGGTACGGGCGCCGAGGTCGAGGCCGATCGGGCTGGCCAGGCGGGCGATCTCGGGTTCGGTGAGGCCGGCCTCGCGGAGGCGCTTCAGCCGGTCGTCGTGGGTACGGCGTGAGCCCATCGCGCCGATGTAGGCGAGTTCGGGCAGCCGCAGCGCGACCTCGAGCAGCGGTACGTCGAACTTCGGGTCGTGGGTGAGCACGCAGATCACGGTCCGCCCGTCGATCCGCCCGGCCGCGGCTTCGGCCGCGAGATACCGATGCGGCCAGTCGACGATCACTTCGTCCGCAGACGGGAACCGCGAGGACGTCGCGAACACTCCACGCGCATCGCACACCGTCACCCGATAACCAAGGAACGCACCGAGCTTCGCCACCGCCGCCGCGAAGTCGATCGCACCGAAGACCAGCAGCCGCGGCACCGGCGCGTACGACGACACGAACACCCGCATCCCCTCACCACGCCGCTGCCCATCCGGCCCGTACTCCAACGTCTCCGTCCGCCCAGCCGCCAGCAACCCCCGCGCGTCATCCGTCACCGCATCATCCGCCCGCTCCGACCCCAAACTCCCGACCGTCCCCTCTGGGCGCACCACCAGTCGGCGGCCGAGGCGGGTCGGGTCTGGGTGGGCGACGACTGTTGCGACCGCGACCGGGCGGCCGGCATCGATGTCCTCGGCTACCTCGGCCAGCCAGGGGTACGACGTCCTGTCCACGCGCTCCACGAAGATGTCGATGATGCCGCCACAGGTGAGTCCGACCGCGAAGGCCGACTCGTCGCTCACGCCGTACCGCTGGAGCACTGGTTCGCCAGACTCCAGGATCTCCTCGCCGAGTTGGTAGACCGCGCCCTCGACGCACCCACCGGAGACGCTGCCGACCGCCTCGCCGCCGGGTCCGACCAGCATCACCGCACCAGGCGGTCGCGGGGCCGACTCGAACGTCGCCACAACGGTGCCCACGGCAACCGACTCCCCCGCGCTCCACCACTCCAGCAACCGCTCGAGCACGTCACGCATCGGCCACCACCTCCAGAAGATCCGCGAAGCTGGCCAGGCTGTGCCCCGCGACGAGGTCGTCGACGTGAGGCAGTACGGCAACGATCCCGGCCTGCACCGGCATATACCCGGGCTTGCCGCGATGCGGGTTCAGCCAGACGACCCGGTGCGCCAGACCGGCCAGCCGCTCCAACTGAGCGCCGAGCAGCGACGCGTCCCCGCGCTCCCACCCGTCACTGCACACCACTACGACCGCCCGCCGCGCAGTGCCGCGCTGACCCCAGCGGTCCAGGAACACCTTCAGCACCTCGCCGAGTCGGGTACCGCCCGACCAGTCCGGTACGACGTCACCCGCGAGCCGCAACGCGAACTCGGGGTCGCGGTGCCGCAGTGCCGGTGTCACTCGAGTCAGCCGAGTGCCGATGGTGAAGACCTCCACCGATCGCGGTGCAGCCCTGACGAGTGTGTGAGCGAGTCGCAGCAGACTGTCGGCGTACGGGCGCATCGACCCGGACACATCGACGAGCAGTACGACGCGACGCGGTCGGGTGCCGCGTCGGCGGTAGAGGACTCGGGCGGGCTCGCCGACCTGACGTAACTGAGCTCGCAACGTTCGCCGCGGGTCGATGTCACCTCGGTGCGACGGACGGCGCCGTGAGGTACGACGGACCGGGATCCGTGGGCGCAGTGTGCCGAACAGCCTCGCCAACTCGGCCCGGTCGCTTGCAGACAGTTCGGCGACGTCACGGTGGCGCAGGACTTCCGTCGTACTCGCGGACACGTTGACCGAGCGGTCGCTGTCCTCACCTTCGGCAGTGTCATCGACGTCCAAGGCTGCCTGCACTGTCGTCGACGCCGTACGGCGACCAACTCGGCCCTGGCGTTCGCCGGAGAACCAGACAGCGAACACCTCGTCGTACCGCGCAGTGTCGTCAGGTCCACTGCACAGAGCGGCCCTGCCGGCCCAGTAGACGTCAGCGGTGGCAGCAGCGTCCAGCGCGGCGACAGCTCGCAGGAACAGGTGGACGCGGTCGGCAGTGACAGCCAGACCCGCGTGCCGGAGTGCGGAGGCGAAACCGGCCAACGCGAGGTCTGGTGCAGTCATGGTCCACTCAGCTCGCCAGCAACCGGTCCAGCGACTCCCGCACCCGGTCTGTGTCCTCCCGGTACTTGAGTACTGCGCCCAGCGTCGCAGCCGCAGCCGCGACGTCCAGTGTGTCCGTGCCGAGCGCGTCGAGTGCACGCGCCCAGTCGAGAGTCTCCGCGACGCCCGGCGGCTTGAGCAGGTCGAGGTCGCGCATCCGCTGGACCGACCGCGCCACCTGTTCGGCCAGCCGCTGGGACACCTCCGGCAGCCGGGTGCGCACGATCTCGACCTCACGGGCCAGACCGGGATGGTCGATCCAGTGGTAGAGGCAGCGACGCTTCAGTGCGTCGTGGACCTCGCGCGTCCGGTTCGAGGTCAGCACGACGATCGGCGGGACCTCGGCGGTGATCGTGCCGAGCTCCGGGATCGTCACCTCATGCGTCGACAGCACCTCGAGCAGGAACGCTTCGAACTCGTCGTCGGCCCGGTCGATCTCGTCCACCAGCAGTACGGCGGGACTCTCCCGGAGCGCTCGCAACACCGGGCGGGCGAGCAGGAACCGCTCGTCGAACAGAGACTTCTCGACGTCCTCGAGATCAGCAGAGGAGCTGGTCGCCTCGACGGTGCGCAGGTGCAGGATCTGGCGCGGGAAGTCCCAGTCGTAGAGCGCTTGGGTCGCGTCGATGCCCTCGTAGCACTGCAGGCGGATCAGCTGGAGCCCGAGCGCTTCGGCGATCGCAGCGGCGAGGGAGGTCTTGCCGGTGCCTGGTTCGCCCTCGAGCAGCAGCGGGCGGTGCAGGGCGAGCGCGAGATAGCCGACCGTGGCCAAGCCGTCGTCGGCGAGATACCCGGTACCGCGCAGACGCTCAGCAAGCTCCGCCGCGGAGCCGACGGCGTTCATCTGCTCAGCATCACCCGGCACGCCCGGGTTGCCAAGGCTCAGCCGAACCGATGCCCCTCCGGCAGGTCCTCGACCGTGTCCACATCCGCGCCGTCAGAGAGGTCCCCACACTCGACCTCCACCGGCGGGCGCTCCTTGAGGTAAGCGCGGGCGCCCTGGTCCCCTACTGACGTAGCTATCACGCCATCCCAGTGATCACGCCCGAGTACGACGGGGTGCCCCGGAGCCCCGTGGTAGACCGCCCGAGCAAGAGCCGTCCGGTCGGCTTGAACCGACACCCGCCGAAGCACGTCGACGGTCAGACCGGGGACGTCCACAGGCACGACGACCACAGCCTCAACGTCATGGAGGGCCTTGAGACCCGCTCGGAGGGAGGCGCCCATTCCCTCCTCCCAGTCCGGTGCCTCGACTACCTCGACCGGCTCGGAGGTCAGCTCGGCTGCTACCTGCTTGGCCGAAGCGCCGATCACGACGACTACCGGAGAGCAACCGGCGGCAACGAGCAGGCGTGAGCTGCGGACGACCCACGGCGTACCGGAGGGGTCTCGGATGAGGGCTTTGGGGGTGCCCATCCGGTGGCCGGCGCCGGCGGCCAGGAGGAGTCCTGCGATCTTCACTCTCGGAGAGTAGCGATTTCACAGTCTGGGCAGTGACGTGTACCACGCGGCGGCGGGGGCGCGACGTGGCACGATGTTTGACGTGACGACTTTTGCGGATGGCCCGAAGGCTCTTCCTCTGCTGTTCCTGGGACAGAACACCGACCCTCACTCGGAGCGGGGTGTCGAGTGCCCTGGGGCGCTGCCGCCGGCCTCCGACCCGGACCTGGTCGAGCGGGCGCTGAAGGCGAAGGCCGCGCTCAGTGACCAGGTGTTCGTGCTCGGTCACCACTACCAGCGCGACGAGGTGATCCAGTTCGCCGACGTCACCGGGGACTCGTTCAAGCTGGCCCGGGACGCGGCGGCCCGGCCGGACGCGCCGTACATCGTGTTCTGCGGTGTGCACTTCATGGCCGAGTCCGCCGACATCCTCACCAACGACGCGCAGACGGTGATCCTGCCGGACCTCGCGGCCGGTTGCTCGATGGCCGACATGGCCCGGATCCAGCAGGTCGAGGCCGCCTGGGACGCACTCGCCGACGCGGGTGTCGCCGACGTGACCGTGCCCGTCACTTACATGAACTCCAGCGCCGACATCAAGGCGTTCTGCGGCCGCAACGGCGGCGCCGTGTGTACGTCGAGCAACGCGGACACCGCGCTCGAATGGGCCTTCGAGCACGGCGAGAAGGTGTTGTTCCTGCCCGACCAGCACCTCGGCCGCAACACCGCCGTACTGAAGATGGGCCTGAGCCTGGACGACTGCGTGGTGTACGACCCGCACAAGCCGGGTGGCGGCCTGACCCGCGAGCAGCTGGCTGCGGCGAAGATGATCCTGTGGCGCGGGCACTGCTCGGTCCACGGCCGGTTCACCGCCGCCTCGGTCGACGACGTACGGGCCCGGGTCCCAGGCGTCAACGTCATCGTCCACCCCGAGTGCCAGCACGAGGTCGTCACCAAGGCGGACCTGGTCGGCTCGACGGAGTACATCATCCAGACCCTCGAAGCGGCCGAGCCCGGTACGTCGTGGGCCGTCGGCACCGAGCTCAACCTGGTCCAGCGGCTGGCCAAGCAGCACACCGACAAGAACATCGTCTTCCTCGACAAGACGGTCTGCTACTGCGCCACCATGAACCGCATCGACCTGCCGCACTTCGTCTGGGCCCTGGAGAACCTCGTCGCCGGCCACGTCGTCAACCCGATCAAGGTCGACGCCGACACCGAAAAGTACGCCAAACTGGCCCTCGACCGAATGCTGGCCCTCCCGGGTAAAACCGCTCGGGACTAGGTACGGCGGCAGTCCACCGAGCCGACGTGATCGGCTGGGTTGGCTCACGCTGCGTGGGGTTCTGCCGGTGGTTTGGGTGCGGGTTGGTTTGTTGGGGAGACGGGTCGTGGTTTCGCGGTCTCCGCTGCGTGATGGTGCTAGTCGGGGCGGTGTGCGTCAAGGGCGCCTTCGGCGTCCCTGCGGGAGCTTCGCCCCTTGACCCACACCACCCCGACCAGGGAAGGCCGCAGCTAACCGGATCCCGCGAGAAGAGCAGCCCGAACAGTCGAGGACCTGGTCGGTCCAGGTGAACCCCGTTCGTGGGGTCGGCCCTGTGTGGTGTCGTGGATCGGTGCTTCGGGCAAAGGGTTCGCCGAGTCGTGGATCGCTGCTCCAGATCCAGCCGGGCGACGACATAGATCCACGACTCGGCGACCGACCGGGCCAGGAATCCCGGGATCCGGACAGTCTCGGCCGGATGGTGGTCAATCCGCGTTAAAGCCGGGACCTCGTACACCGGGCGGGGACCTCGGACACCTGGTCAGATGTCCGAGGTCCCCGGAAGGTGTTCAAGGTCAGCCGATTGCACCAAATCCCCCCGGATCCAGGCCCGCCCACCGGATCCACCCCGGGGAGCGTGACCACTCGGGTGAGCAGCTCCGGGATAGCTGCGTCCTTCCCTGGTCGTGGTGGCGTGGGTCAAGGGGCGAAGCTCCCGCAGGGACGCCAGAGGCGCCCTTGACGCACACCACCACGACCAGCACCATCAAGCAGCCCGGAGCAGCGACACCACAGTTGTCTGGTTAGTGGGAGACGCGGGCTGGGGCATACCAAGCGGCGAGGATTTCGGGGAGGCGGTCGGGGCCCCAGCGGTCTACCGGGGTGATGCGGCCTTGGAGGGAGGCGAGGCCGCGGGCTAGTTCGCCGACTACGTCGCCTTTCCAGGAGACGGCGACGCCTTCGCCTGGGCCGACGATGACGGACGGGCCGCCGCGGTCGATGCAGACCACCGGGCAGCCTGAGGCCAGGGCCTCGGTCACGGCCCAGCCCGCGGCCTCACGCAGCGCCGGGGCGAGCAAGGCGTCGGCGCGGAACATCGCGGCCAGGACGTCGTCGCGCGGCAACGCACCCATGAACTCGACCCGGTCGCGGACGCCCAGCTCCTCCGCGAGCCGCTCGGCGCGACCCCAGTCGGGGCCGTCGCCGATGATCCGCAGCTCCCAGTTCGCGGCTTCCGGGCGCGCCAGCGCACTGATCCCGAGCAGCACACCCTTCCACGGGATCAGCCGGCCGACGAACAACGCGGTCTTGATGCCCGGGGCACCGAACGGTTCATAAGGACCGGAGGCGGTGAAGCGCCGGATCGCGACGTTCGGCTGGACCACGATCTCCCGGGCGTACTTCCGGAACACCTCGGCCACATCGTTGTTCTGAGCAACCATCAGGTCCGCGCGCTGGGCAACCTTCCGCCCAGTCAGATGACGCCGGATTCCTGTGTAGGTACGCCGTACCAGCTCGGCCACCAAACCACGCGGCCCGAGCCAGTGCGCCATCGACAATGGTGCCGTGGTCGATCCGCCGACCGGGCCCCAGATGACCTTGGCGGAGGACTCCTCGACCACGCCGGCCGACATCCAGTCGACGGCGAAGGTCAGGTGGTGGATCACGTCGAACGAGTGCTCCTCATGCAACCGTCGCGCCGTACGGCGAGCCAGCCCCTGCCAGAGCGGGTAGTACCAGTACACGTCCGACGGCCGTCGACGCAGCCGAAGCACCCATTTGGGCAGTTCCAGCGGTACGACGGTCAGCGACGGAACCGGCCGGATCGCCAGTTCCTCGGCGATCTCGTGCGCGAACTTGCCACGGGTCAGCAGCCACACGTCGTGGTCGCGGGCGGCTGCCTTCGCCCAGGCCCAGCCCGCACCCGGCTCCGACCCGCCCTTGGGCCGGCACGCGTACGCGCTGAGCAGGACCTTCGGCCGGGTCGACATCAGCCCATCCCCTCCAGCAACCTCCGTAGATCCGTGCTCGAGGTGGAGGCCGTGTACGGGAAGTAGTGCACGCTGGCGCCGACCTCCCCGAGCAGCCTCTCCAGTCTTGTCCCCTTCTCGGTGCCCTTCCAATCGTCACCCTTGAAGAGAACGTCGTACCGGAGCTGCTTCCACATCTCGAACTTGTCGCTGGACCAGTCGCTGACCACCTCGTCGACCAAGCCGAGAGCCCGGACGACCTCCATCCGCTCGTCGTGCGGCACCACCGGCGGCCGGCCCTTGATCCGGGTCACCACATCGTCCTCGACCACACCGGCGATCAGGTGGTCGCAGTACTCACGGGCCCGGCGCAGGATGTTCAGGTGACCGATGTGGAACATGTCGTACACACCGGGTGCGTACCCGACCACGCCCATCAGCCGCGCACCTCCGGCACCAGCAACGCCATCTCCCGGTACCACTTGGCGATCGCCGCCGCCAGGAAGACCAGGTTGGCCGCGAGCAGGGCGCCGTACAGGACGGCGAACAGCGACGGCCAGGCGAAGGTGAGGAAGACCAGGCACAGTACGCCGTAGTCGGTCGGTGCGATCAGCAACGACTTGACCACGGAATCGCCACGCTCGTTGGGCTTCTGCGCACCGCCGTGCCGCCGGCGCAGCTGGTCGATCAGGATCAGCCCGAAGAACATCACCGCCGACACGCAGACATAGGCGAGTGGCACGAGCAGCACCAACTCGTTGCTGAAGGCATCGAAGTGGTAGAAGGAGATCAGTACGGCGCTGTGCAGCAAGACGATCTTGACCGAGTCGATCATGTGGTCGAGCCACTCGCCCAGCGGCGATCCACCACCGCGCAGCCGGGCCAGCTGACCGTCCGCGGAGTCGAGGCCGTACCCGAGCACCAGCAGCGCGGTCACCACCAGCGCGAGCGTGACCGACGGCCGAACGGTCGCGATCAGCACGATCCCCACCAGCGAGCAGAAGCCGGACGCAAGGCTCACCTGGTTCGGCGTGCGCCGACCCAGGAAGGCAGCAGCGGCGAACACCCGGCCGATACGACGGTTGACGAACCGCGAATACGCCGGCGTACCCGCCGACGGCTTCTGCGCCCGCGACAATTCCCCGACCGTCTCCCGCAGCCCGGTCAAAAGCACTGTCATGCCACTGAGCTGCGGGACTGGCGCTGGTCGATTGCGGCGCGGAGGATCGGGCTGCGGGAACCGCGGCCGGCCGGCAGGACGCTGACCAGCTCGCCCGGAATCCCGTCGAGCTCGTCGACGCCGAGCACGCCGTCGGTACCACTGGCAGCGAACACGGTCTGGACCCCCAGGACGCCGGTCAGCCACTCGGACCGTACGTCGTCCACCACGACGACCTCGTCGACACAGCGCAGGTGCTCGAGGATCTGGGCCCGCTCGACCAGCGGCACGAACGGCCGCGCGCCCCAGGCGTCCAACGCCCAGTCGTCGGTCAGCACGCCCACCACCAGCCGGTCGCACGCCTGTCCGGCCCGTCCGAGCACGTCGAGATGCCCGACGTGGAAGAGGTCGAAGACCCCGGCCAGAAACCCGACTCGCGACACTTTGTTGTCCCCCAGCAAACGATCGTCCCCCACGTGCCCCCGCACGGTCTCGCCGACCTTATACCTTGTGCTCACAGCCCGCCCAGCGTCATGCGTCGCGCTCACGGCCCGCCCGGCGTCCCCGGCGGGTCCGGCCGCCGTCCGCGTGCCGGGCGATCGCATCGGTATAGATCCTCTCCGTGGCCACCAGGTCTCGCTCCGGGGTGAAGCGGTCGAGGTAGACCTGTCGGGCTCGTTCGCCGAAGGCTACCGAAGTGACGGGATCTGTCACCAACCCGAGGGCCTTTCGCAGCCCTTCCGGGTCGCCGGGCTCGGTCAGTGCCCCGGTCTCACCGTCATCCACCAACTCCGCCAGCGCGCCCAACCGGGACGCGACCACGGGCACGCCGTGCGCGAACGCCTCCACCACCACGAGTCCGAAGGTCTCATACGAACGCGCCGGTACGACGGCGACTCGCGCGGACCGCAGCAGTTCCATGCCTTCGGCCCACGGTAGTTGACCTTTCACCTGAACAGACAGGTCTCGGGCCGCCCGGGCCTCCGCCTCGGCGCGCAGCGGTCCGTCACCGATCACGACCAGCTTCCCGAGCGAGGAATCCCAGGCCTCCAGCAGATCCGCGAACCCCTTGTCCTCCACCAGCCGGCCGAGGAACACCACCGCATCCCCCGCCCCTTCGCGGACGGCACCGGAATGCGGTACGGCGTGCGGCTTCACCACGATCTGGTCGGGGTCGAAGCCACCGGCGACGTACCGCTCTCGGACGAACTCCGAGGGCGCGACCAGCGTGGTGACGTACCGCTGCCAGGTGTGGAGCTTGTTGTGTACGCCGATGCTGGTCGCCAACGGCAACGTCTGCACCCGGGACTCGCGATAACAGCTGTGCCGTACGCCGGCCAACGGAAGCCTGCCGACGCAGGATTCGCACGGCCGCCCGTCCCGCTGCAGCACCGCGTTGGCACACATCAGCCGGAAGTTGTGCAGCGTCGCCACCACTGGAAGGTTCAGCCGGTACGCCGCGCGCAGTACGGACGCACTGAACAGCGGGAAGGTGTTGTGAACGTGCACCACATCGGGCCGCTGGTCCTGCAATAGATGTGTTAAATCGCGTTCGGCCGAAAATGACCAAACGGAGCGGAACGGTAACAGAGCGCGATCTTTCCGGCCCATCTCGGCGATATCGTCGCTGTTCCGGACGTACAGGTCGATGTCATGTCCTGAGTTACGCAACAAATCAACCGTTTGCGCGACAACGGTGTTCTCGCCGCTGGGTTGACCGGTCCGGTAACGGTTGTGCAACATGGCGACCCGCATGGCACTACCTTAAGTCTCGCGGTGGCTACACCTGGTTCCGAGGACTTCCCGGGCCGGTGCGCCGCACACCCCGGAGGGTGCATTGAGGAAGTTGTGGTTCGCAGCGCTCATCGCGGCTGCGCTCGCCGTCGTTACAGTCGCGCTTCCGGTCATCGCCAACCAGAAGAACGCCACAACCGCGGCAAAGTCACGCGATGTCAGCGACCCGACGACTTCCGGCGTACTCCCCTCCGACCGTGCCTCCAAGACCCCGGTCGCGACCGTTCCGCCCAAGGCGACCGCCACCACCGTGCCCTCGAAGAAACCAGCGCCCGCCTCCACCACGCCGAAGCCGACCACCGCCCCCACGACCACCAAGGCGCCGACCGTCGCGACCGCGGACGAGACCGACGCCGGCCCGGCCCTCGCAGGACCGTGCAGCGGCGTGGTGATCAAGCCCGGCCAGAACGCGCAGTCGATCGTGAACTCCAAGCCGGCCGGTACGACGTTCTGCTTCGCGGCCGGCCTGCACCGCATCACCGAGACGATCCGGCCGAAGGCGGGCACCACGCTGGCCAGCGAGGACCGCGCCGTACTGACCGGATCCGTACCGCTGACCGGCTGGGCGAAGTCCGGCGCCACCTGGGTGGTGCGTGGGGCGCTCCCGGCGGCGTACGGGATGAGCGGGCAGTGTGAGGACAACAAGGCGAACATCTGCCACCTGCGCGAGCAGGTCTTCGTGGACGGTGAGCACCTGACTCGGGTGGCGAGCCTGGCCGCGGTCAAGGCCGGCACCTTCTACGCCGACTACGCCGCGAACGCGATCCACCTCGGCAGCAACCCGGCCGGGCGCGCGGTGGAGATGTCGAAGACGAAGACCGCGATCGAGTCCGGCGCGACCGGCGTGGTCGTCCGCGGTCTGACCATCGAGCACTTCGCCAGCGCACCGCAGGCGGGCGCGCTGGTCTCCGGCCCGGGCTGGAAGGTGACCGCGAACGACGTCCGCTGGAACCACGCCGTCGGCGTGATGCTGGTCAAGGCGAACAAGACCCGAGTCGAGAAGAACCTGATCCGCAACAACGGCCAGCTCGGCCTCGGCCAGTACAGCTCAGCCGCGGCGACCGTGACCCGCAACGTGATCACCGGCAACAACACCGACGGCTTCTGGATCGCCGACTGGGAGTCCGGCGGGATCAAGTCGACCCGGTCGTCCGGCACCGTCAGCGGCAACCTGATCAAGGCCAACAAGGGCGTCGGGATGTGGGCCGACGTGGCCGACGACGGCCGGGTGATCAGCGGCAACAAGATCCTCGGCAACGCCGCCGACGGGATCCGCTACGAGATCAGCCGCAACGGCACGATCGAGAACAACACGATCAGCGGCAACGGCTTCGGCACCGGACGCGGCTCGGGTACGTCGCTGTGGGACGGCGGCGGGATCAACATCAACACCTCCAGCGGAGTGACGGTCCGCAACAACGTTGTGTCCGGCAACGTCAATGGTGTGACGATCCAGTCCCGGACCCGCGGCACCGGCCCGTGGGGCACGTACCTGCTGCGCGACATCCAGGTCACCGGGAACACGGTCGAGATGACCGGCGGCAGCCAGAGCACCGGCATGGTGAAGAACTCCGGCGCCGAGGTGCCGGCCGGCGAGGTCGTGTTCAGCGGCAACAAGTACGTACTGGACGCGCTCGGCGCGCAGCGGTTCGCCCGGTTCGGCACCAAGCTGACCGCGGACGGCTGGCGGAAGGCGGGCTTGGACGCACTCGGCAGCTTCCTGCTGAACTGATTGTCCCAGGCAATTACCGTTCGCTACCGAGGTCACCCTCCGCGATCGATGCCGAATGCAACTTTTTCTACCGGAGAGTGTTGCAATAGCTACCTGAAGTAGTAATCTGCTGTGCGAAGCCGCGCCATGGGGGGTGCGCTCAGGACCCACCTGTGCCCCCGGAGGCTCCCGCAGTGAAGACACCAACCGCAGTCGTCGCGATCGTTGCAGCAGGCATCATTGCCCTGGCCGGGACGACGCTGCCGGCCCAGGGTTCGCCCGTTCTGGACGCTGACGATCCGGTGCTGATCTCTGGCATCCTCCCGGACGACGAGCCGTCGACTCCCACCCCGCCCACCGTCCCCACGGGTGCTCTGCAGGCCGGACCGTCACAGGCGCCCGCCTGCACGGGCGTCACGATCAAGCCCGATCAGGACGCGGCAAAGATCGTCGACGACGCGCCGAACGGTACGACGTTCTGCTTCACCGCCGGCCTGCATCGAATCAGCCAGACCATCCGCCCGAAGGCCAACCAAGTGCTGGCCAGCGACCAGGGCGCCGTACTGACCGGATCGGTCAAGCTGACGAAGTGGGCGGCGTCCAACGGTGACTGGGTGACCACGGGCGTACTGCCGCCGCCGTACGGGCAGACCGGTCAGTGTGAGGACAACGTCGCGAACATCTGCTACCTGCGTGAGCAGGTCTTCCTGGACGGGAAGCACCTGACCCGGGTGGCCGCCCGCGACAAGGTTGCTCCCGGCACCTTCTACGCCGACTATGCCGCGAACGCGGTCTACCTGGGCGACAACCCGGCCGGGCGGTCGGTGGAGATGTCGAAGACCGCCACCGCGATCCAGTCCAGTGCGAACGCGGTCACCGTGCGTGGCCTGACGATCGAGCACTTCGCCACGCCACCGCAGGTTGGTGCGATCCAGCTCGGGCTCGGCTGGAAGGTGTACGCCAACGACATCCGCTGGAACCACGCGGTCGGGGCGATGCTGGTCAACGCCGACGGCGCCGTACTCGAGAAGAACCTGATCCACCACAACGGTCAGCTCGGCGTCGGGCAGTACAGCACGCTGAACGGCACCATCTCGGCCAACGAGGTGAGCTACAACAACACCGACGGTTTCTGGATCGCCGACTGGGAGTCCGGTGGGATCAAGACCACCTGGTCCAACGGCGGCTGGGTGACCGGCAACCTGATCAAGGCCAACCGCGGTGTCGGGCTGTGGAGTGACGCGTACGACGACGGCCGCACCTTCAACGCCAACCAGATCGTCGACAACGCGGCCGACGGGATCCGCTACGAGATCGGCCGCAACGGCACGATCGAGGACAACGTGATCACCGGCAACGGCCTCGGCACCGGCCGCGGATCCGGTACGTCGCTCTGGGACGGCGGCGGGATCAACGTCAACACGTCCTCGAACGTGCAGGTCCGCGACAACGTGGTCGCCAACAATGTGAACGGCATCTCGATCCAGTCCCGGACCCGCGGCTCCGGCCCGTGGGGACAGAACCTGCTCCGCGACATCGTTGTCTCCGGCAATCAGGTGACCATGAAGGGCGGGACCACCGCGACCGGGATGGTGCAGAACTCCGGTGCCGTCATCCCAGCCGGCGAGGTGACCCTGAAGGCCAACTCCTACATCCTCGACAGCCTCACCACCGACCGGTTCCAGCGGACCGGCCAGTGGTACACGGCGACCGAATGGCGCAAGACCGGCCAGGATGCCGGCAGCACCTTCATGGTCAGGTCGCGAGTGCGCTGACGTGCTCGACCAGCAACTCGCGGAAGACCGTTGAGTCGCGCAGCCCCGGCGTGAAGACCGAGTCCACTCCCAGGAGTGCGTCGACCACAGCGGCCGGCTCGGAGGCGCCTGCGACGGCTGCCTTCAGCCGGTCCGCCTGCGGGTCGTCCAGGCTCGAGGTCTTCAGCACGTAGACCATCCAGGCCGCGACGGCCAACGAGATCACCTTGGGCTCGGCACCGGCGGCCAGGCGGTCGCGGACCGTGCCGAGCATCCGGACCGGCAACTTGACCGAGCCGTCCATGGCGACCTGCGTCGTACGGTGCTTCAACGCTGGGTTGGCGAAGCGCTCCAGCACGGTGGCGCCGTACGCGGTGAGATCCAGGCCGTCCGGCGGAGTGAGGGTCGGTACGACGTCTTCCTTCATCAACTGATGTGCGAGGGCGGCGAGTTCGTCGTCGCGGACCGCTTCGGCGATCGTCTCGTAGCCGCGGAGCGCGCCGAGGTAGGCGAGCATCGAGTGGGTGGCATTGAGCATCCGGAGCTTGGCCTGCTCCCAGGGGGCGACGTCCTGGGTGAGTACGGCGCCGGCCCGTTCCCACGCCGGGCGGTCGCCGGCGAAGTCGTCCTCGATCACCCATTGCAGGAACGGCTCCGCGACCACGACCGCTTCGTCCCGTACGCCGAGCAGCCGCGCGGCCTCGTCGCGGTCGGCATCGGTCGTCGCCGGCACGATCCGGTCCACCATGCTGGCCGGGAAACGGGTCGCCTCGAACACGTCGGGCACCTTGCCGAGCGCCTCGAAGTACTCCCCCACCAGCTTGCGCAAGAAGGGGCCGTTGGCAACCAGGTTGTCGCAGGACACGATCGTCAGCGGCTCGTCCCGGCGGGCGAGGCCGGCCGCCAACTGGCCGACGACCGTCCGCGGCAGGCGACCGGTCAGGTCCGCCTGGATCTCCGGATCGTCGAGATCGAGCCCGGTCCCGGCCGCCCGGTAGCCCTTCTCCGTCACCGTCAATGTCACCACGGACACGGCCGGATCCGCGATCCGCGCGACCACCGCCTCCGGGTCCTCGGGAGCGGTCAGCACCTCGCGGATGCTCCCGATCACCTGCACCGACGGATCACCCAGCCCTCGCTCGAGTACGGCGTACAGACCGTCCTGGGGCGCGAGTTGATCGCGGACCGTCGCCGAGCGCTGGCTCACCCCGCTGATCCCCCAACGAGTGTCGCCACTGACCACGGCGGCCCGCTCAGTGACCACCGCCTGGTGCGCCCGGTGGAACGCGCCCAGCCCGAGGTGGACGATGCCGACCGACAGTTGCCGCGGATCGACCGCGGGCGCGACGGGGAGATTGGTGAGACTCAGCCTGCTCAAGCGACGACCTTCTTTCCTTCGGATGGTTCTGGTGCTGGCCCCGTGGACTCCCGGACGATGAGCTCACCGTGCAGAGTGCCGCGGGTGCCGATGGCGGTGTCCGGATCGGGGTCGTCGAGGACGGCCAGCAGCAGCTCGACCGCGATCCGGCCGGCTTCCTGTTTCGGCAGCCGGACCGTGGTCAGGGCGGGCCTGGCCATCCGGGACATGGCGATGTCGTCGATACCGACCACGCTGAGGTCGCCGGGCACCGAGATCCCCCGTGCGTGCAACCGGGCCAGCAGCCCGATCGCGACCAGGTCGTTGTAGGCAACCACCGCGGTGGCACCGGTCGCGACCGCTTGGTCCGCGGCCGCGATGCCACCCTCGTACGTCGGCGCGAAGCTGCCGACCCGGGCCAACTCGGCCCCGTGGTCGTAGAGGGCGTTGCTGAGGCCGATGCTGCGGTGCTGCGTCGACCACGAGGTGACCGGTCCACCGACCCAGGCGATCTTGCGATGGCCGAGCGCCACCAGGTGGGCGACCGCCTGCTGCATCCCTTCCTCGTTGTCGTAGATGACACCGGGCACACCCTCGGCCGTCCGGTTGACCAGTACGACGTTCGTCTCCTGGGCGATCGCGGACAGGTCGGCATCGCCCGCACGGGGTGAGCACAGGATCAGCCCGTCGACCTGTTTGGCCAGTGCGCGCACCAGGCCGACCTCGGCCGCCGCGTCCTCGTCGGTGTCCGCGACGAAGACGGCCACGTCGTACCGGCGGGCGCGGGCCTGGACGCCCTTGGCAACGCTGGCGAAGAACGGGTTGGCGAGGTCGGGCACGACCAGGCCGATGTTGCCGGTCCGGCCGGTGATCAGGCCGCGGGCGGCCCGGTTCGGCTGGTAGCCGAGCTGCTCGACCGCGGCGGCGACCCGGGCCCGGGTCGCGGCGTTGACCATCTCGGGCATCGAGAGCGCACGGGACACGGTGGACGGTGACACGCCCGCCAGCCGCGCCACGTCACGGATCGTCGCAGGCATGGTCACCTCCTCGGGGTCAGGGTTGAGTCTGCAATCGGTTTCACCAGTGTGTCAAGGTCTGAGCAAGCGGCTCGGAGAGTACGTGCGAATCGCCTTGTGGACAAGGGCTTGTGTGACGTCCTGGCGACTGCAATCCTTTGCAGCAACCGTTGCAGCCGATCCCTCACGGAGGACCCATGCCGAAGGCACTGCAGCCTCATCCGGACCGCGCTCTGCCCGCCGGCGAGGCACGTGACATCGCCCGGCGGATCCACGCGTCGACGAAGGACCTGCCGCTGCTCTGCCTGCACGGGCACGTCGACATCTCGCTGTTCGCCACCGACGCACCCTTCGGGAACCCGGCCGAGCTGCTGGTGATCCCGGACCACTACGTCACCCGGATGCTGATCTCCCAGGGCATCTCGCCCGAGCGCCTCGGCCTGCCCCGCCGCGACGGCGCCCCGGCCGCCGACCCGCGGGAGATCTGGCGCGAGTTCTGCGCGAACTGGCACCTCTTCCTGGCCACCCCGAGCCGGTACTGGCTGGAGCACGAGTTCGCCGAGGTCCTCGGCGTCACCACCCATCCGTCGGCCGAGACCGCGGACGAGCTGTACGACCAGATCTCCGCACGGCTCGCCGAGCCGGACTTCCGGCCGCGGGCGTTGCTCGACCGGTTCGCGATCGAGCTGATCTCCACCACCGACGCCGCCACCGACGACCTGGCCGCGCATGCCAAGGTCGCCGCGGATCTGCCTGGCCGAGTGATCCCGACCTTCCGGCCGGACGCCGTCGTACACCTGGACCGGCCGGACTGGCGTGATCTGGTCCAGCAGCTCGGGGCGTTGGCCGACGTCGACACCTCGACGTACGGCGGGTATCTCGAGGCGATCCGGAAGCGGCGGCAGGTCTTTGTGGAGGCGGGTGCGCGGGCGACCGACCACGGGCATCTGAACGCGGCCGCGATCCCGCTGTCAGACGACGAGGCCGAGCGGATCTACGCGAGCGCGCTCGAGGGCGAGGTGTGGGCGTCGGACGCTCTGTTGTTCGCCGGGCACATGCTCTACCAGTCGGCGGTGATGTCGGCCGAGGACGGTTTGGTGATGCAGCTGCACCCCGGCGTACTGCGGGATCACGATCCGGCGATCCATGCGACGTACGGGCCGGACAAGGGGCACGACATTCCGGTGACGGCCGAGTTCACCCGGTCGTTGCAGCCGTTGCTCGAGCGGTTCGGTCATGCCGAGGGCTTCCGGATGGTGCTGTTCACCGTCGACGAGACCGTCTACTCGCGAGAGCTGGCACCGTTGGCCGGCGTGTACTCCGCGGTTCGGCTCGGGGCGCCGTGGTGGTTCCTCGACAGCCCCGACGGGATGCGCCGCTTCCGCGAACTGGTCACCGAGACGGCCGGCTTCTACAACACCTCCGGCTTCGTCGACGACACCCGCGCCTTCCTCTCCATCCCAGCCCGCCACGACCTCGCCCGCCGCATCGACGCCGGCTACCTGGCCAACCTGGTCATCCAGCACCGCCTAGACGAAGACGACGCCTTCCGCGTAGCCCAAGACCTCGCCTACAACCTCGCCCGAGACACCTACCTGTCCTGATCGAGCACAGCGGCCGCCAGAGCCTCGAGCGCAGCCGTTCCTTCGGTGAGGTCGTGTGTGCCCCAGGAGGTGGCCTCGAGTTCGGGCGCGCGTGGAGCCATCGGTTCTCACGCTCGGCCGCCCGACGTAGCTCCTTGATGAAGCCGGGCGCTGCGGCTTCGAGATGACGTCGTACGTTCGCGACGAGCGCCGGCGCAGGGGTCTGGACTTGCGAGCGGTGCTCGGCTCCCAGGCCGGTCGGGTCGAGCAGGAGCTCAGACTCGGCCAGGCGGCGACATAGATCGGCAGTGGCCACGCTCCATCCGCCCAGCTGGGCGTACCGACGAACGGGTAGTAGCCGGATACGCCTCGTCGGCCAGGTTCGCCTGACGCCTGGCCGAGCCGACCAGACCTCTGGGCGGCTGACCACTACCCGTTCTTCGGCACGCGATGGCCGGGGCGGACCTACGTGGCCGGTAGTCTCCTGCAGATCTGTTTGGCGGGGGCTGGTGGAGGGACGTGGATGAGGCGTCGTGTCGCGGCTGGTTGTGCCGTGGTCGGGTTGTTGGTGGCTGGGTGCTCCGGTGGTGGGGAGGACTCGGGGGCGCCGTCGCCGTCTCGGTCAGCGGCGACGTCTACGGTGACCGTGCCCACCGCTCCCCCGGCTGCGGCGGCCGCGGTGCTTGGGCCTACTGGACCTGGTACGGCGAAGACCTGCAAAGGGATCGCGATTCCGGTGGGGGCCGACCCGCAGGACGTGATCGACGCGCAGCCGGCCGGGACGACGTTCTGTTTTGCGAAGGGTGTACATCGGATCAGCGTGCCGATCCGGCCGCGGGCCGGTGACACGTTGGGCGGCGGTCCCGGCGTCGTACTCACGGGGTCGGTGCGGCTGAGTGGGTGGAAGCGGGATGGCGATCGGTGGGTGGTGCGTGGCGTGTTGCCGGCGCCGTACGCGGTCAAACCGCAGTGGAAGTGCGAGGACGACAAGGACAAGCCGTGCCAGCGTGGTGAGCAGGTGTTTGTCGACGGCAAGCATCTGACACGGGTGATGAGTCTCGGCAGGCTGAAGCCGGGGACGTTCTACGGCGACTACGAGGCCAACGCCGTGTACGTCGCCGACGACCCGGACGGCCGCAGTGTCGAGATGTCGAAGGCGCCGACCGCGATCGACAAGTCGGCGGCGGACGTGACCGTCACCGGGCTGACCATCGAGCACTTCGCGAGCCGGCCGCAGGACGGGGCGTTGCAGGTCGGCCCCGGCTGGAAGGTGATCGCGAACGAGGTCCGCTGGAACCACGGGGTCGGGATCATGGTGATCCAGGGCGATCGGGCCGAGCTGAGCCGGAACACGATCGCCGACAACGGGCAGCTCGGGATCGGGCAGTACAAGTCGGCCGACGTACGGATCACCGCGAACCTGGTCGCCCGGAACAACACCGACGGGTTCTGGATCGCGGACTGGGAGTCCGGCGGGATCAAGTCGACCCGGTCGTCGGGTGAGGTGTCGGGCAACGACATCGTGGCCAACCGCGGGGTCGGGATGTGGAGCGATATCGCCGAGCACGATCGGCGGATTGTCGACAATCGGATCCGTGACAATGCCGCGGACGGGATCCGGTACGAGATCAGCTATCAGGCGGTGATCGAGCAGAACGTTGTCGAGCGCAACGGGTTCGGCACCGGCCGGGGCTCCGGCGGGAGTCTGTGGGACGGCGGCGGCATCAACGTGAACACCTCGTCCGCCGTCCAGGTCCGCGGCAACCTGGTGAAGGACAACCGCAACGGCATCTCGATCCAGTCCCGCACCCGAGGTCAGGGACCACGCGGCCTCTACGTGCTGACGGACGTGGTGGTCGAGGGCAACCTGATCGTGATGGACGATGCGACGGCAAGCACCGGCGTGGTCGAGAACAAGGGCTCCCCCACCCGCGCCGGCGCCATCACGTTCCGCCGCAACAGCTACCAGATCAACGGCAAGCCGGCCGACCGGTTCGCGTACCGCGGCAAGACCATGACCTGGGACGAGTGGCAACAGGCCGGCTTCGACCAGGACTCCATCACCAGCTAGGCGGCACGAGCCTGGGCCTGGAGTCTGGCTCGGTGGCGTATTCGGTCGGCGTCGCAGACTGCGGCGGCTACCAGGAGGTGCAGGGTCATGGAGCTCAGGTCGGAGAGGCCGCTTTCGTTGAGTGAGGCGGCGGTGATGTAGCCGAGGAGGAGGGCGCCGCAGGCTTTCACGTACGGCGTGGGGGCACGGAGGACCGAGATCCAGGCGACGATCAGGGCGATGCCGACGATCGTGACCGCGAGCAGACCGGTCTCCCAGTAGAGGCCGAGCCAGCTGTTGTCGATCGCCATCACGTCGATGTCGCCCTCACCACGTCGCAACAGCACGCGTTTGTTGCCCAGGCCGTGGCCGATGATCGCTGTCTGCAGCGACACCTTCTCGTCCAGCACGGCCTGCCAACTCGTGGTCCGGCCGCTGAGCGAGCTGATCTGCCGGGTCCCCTGACCGCGCAGCAACCACGTGTGCAGCGACCCGATCGTGAGGAACGCGAGGCCGACCAGCGCCGGCACACCGAGACTCACGATCCGCCCGAGCCAGGTCTTCCGGGTCAGGATCAGCGCGAGCACGAGCCCGAAAGCGACGGCCGCCGCCGACGTCCGCGTCCGGCTCGCCGCGACCAGCACCGTGCCCAGACCGATCAGCCCCGCGGCCGGGACGAACGAAAGCTTCCGGCAGACGAACCCGATCAGCGCCAGCCCGAGCAGGATCGCGCCGACCTCGCCGACCCGCGGCGGCAGCATCGGGATGATGACCCCTTGCAGCCGGTACCCCGTGCCGAGCGAGCTGAGCGGCCGCCAGGCCTGGCTCGGTGCGTACGCCAGGCTCAGCATGACCGTTGCCGCGAGCAACAGGTGCGCCCACAGGTGGGCCCGGATCAGCCGCTCCGGAGTCTGCACCAGCGGCCGCCAGAGCAGGAAGATGATCACCAGCCCGATCAGGAACCGGGCCAGCCGCATCAACGGCCCCATCGGCTCGGCCAGCAGGAACGCGGTCGCGCACGCGAACAGCACATAGAGCACGTACAGACTGCTCGCCGGGTTGACCCTGGTGCGGAACCCGGGCTTGGTCGCCGCCAGCGCGACCAGGAAGATCGCGCCCAGCAACAGACCCTTCATCATGCTGTTCGTCGACCCGGTGGTCCCCTGCGGCGACGCCACCCGGGACGACCACGGCTGCACGCCGAGCACGAACAGGCACCACAGCATCAGCCAGAACCAGGCCGGCTTCTGGACCTCTTCCACGGTCCCCGGCACCGGCCGCGCCAGCTGGTACGACGACACGGTCAGCGGATCGGTGGGGCGGCCGACTCGGCCGACTTGAAGTTCAGCGGAATGCCCAGCGTCTCGTCGTGCGCCGAGGCTCCGATCAGTACGACGCCCAGCACCGGAGCACCCGCGAAGTGCAGAGCGCCGGTGAGCCGGGCGACGTCCATCTCCTTGTCGTGCCCCACCTGCACGACCAGCACGGACGCGTCGACAGCGGCGGCCAGTGGCGTGATCCCGTGCCGGCCAACCGCGGCCGGGCCGTGGATCACGACGGAGTACCCAGGCGGAAGGTCCGCGACGATGCCCGGCACCAGCGACGGGCCGACGGCCTCAGCCGTCTCCTCGTGGTTCAGGCCGGGCGGCAGGACGTAGAGGTCGGCGACGGTACCAGGCCGGAACAGCTTCCGCGCCCGGATCGCCCGGGTCGCCGCCGGCTCGTGCACCAGATCGGTCAGGCCTTCGTGCCCGGTCACGTGCGGCAGAACCGGCGTACCCTCCACATCGGCCAGGACCAGCAGGGTCTCGCGGCCGTCGCGGGCGTTCGCTTCGGCCATCGCGAGCGCGATACCGGCCGAGTTCGGCGTCGGCGAGGCCGAGACCACGAGCAGGGCACCCGGGCCACCGCCGGCGAAGGCCCGCGGGTTCAGCTCGCGCCGGGCCAGTGCTCCACTCGCCTCAGCTCCGAGTGCGGTGATCTCGTACTGAGGGAGTTCGGGAGCCGCACGGTGCCACAGCCGCTGGCGATTGCCTTCCGACGCAGCGATCACCGGCGAGCTCGCCGCGCGGGCCGCCTGGTCGCGAGTCAGGATGTACGGCGTCAGGTGGGACCTGAGCAGCGCCAGGCCGAAACCGAGCACCAGGCCGAGGATGCCGCCGACCAGGATGTCGCGGGCAACCATCGGCGAGGAGGTCGCGGTGTCGGTCGTGGCCGGCGTGACCAGCTCGCTGCCGGCGCCGACGGCGGTCAGCGCCTTGAGCATCGCGGCCGCGTCGTCGGCTGCCTGCCGGGCCTCGGTCGCCAGGCCGACACGCTGGTCGCGCAGCGCCGCCGCGGTCTGCGAGTCGCCTCGCTGCACCGCCTCGTCGATCTGGCTGACCAGGCTGCGGGACTGCTGGGTGGCCGTCTTCGACCGGTCCTGGGCCTGGCTGGCCAGGGTGGTCAGCAGCGACTTGGCCTCGTCGTTGCGCTGCTTCAGGTAAATGGTCGCGATCGCGTTGGCACGCCGTACCGCTTCCGAGGACGTCGGGCCGTCGGTGGTGACCAGGTACGCGTTGTCGGTGACCGCCTTGACCCGGGTCACGGCGGCCAGGTCCTGGATCGTCTGGTCCGTGGTCGGTAGCCCGAGCGACTTGGCCACGCTGCGGAGCAGGGTCGGGCTGGCCATCACCCGGGCCTGGGTCTCGGCCGGCAGGTCCATCCCGAGCGGGCCGGTTTTGTCCGCGCTGGTCTGCAGTTTCCCGACCAGGGCGGGCGGTACGGCGGGGCCGATGACCAACTGGCTGGACGCCGTCCAGCGCTCGGTCTGGGAGAAGGCGAAGACGGAGGCGCCGACGAGCCCGAGCATGATGCAGCCCAGAATCAGCCACTTCTGCCGCAGCAGTGACTGAGCGGTCTCCCGCCAGACCACGGTGCCCGGTTCCATCCAGTCCTCACTCCCTTGAGCCAGCGACCCAGGATATAGCCCTGGAGGCGCGGGGTGGCCAAACGGTCTCTCTCTGTGGCCTACTCTCTTCTCGGGGGTTCTCAGGGGGAGTCTGGAGAACCAGGGAACACATCTGTCCGAGGGGGACACCGCAGGATGAAGAAGAGATGGCTGTTCGCGCGTCTGGGGGTCGTGGGCGCTCTCATCGCCGGGTCGCTGGTGGTCGCACTCGCGCCACCCGCGCAGAGCATCGAGGCCTCGCTGTCGGCGGCCAACAGCTCGACCTGGCAGACCAACGCCAGCGTGCAGGGCATCGCCGTGGCGGCCGGGAAGGCGTACGTCGGCGGCCGGTTCACCAGCGTCCGCCCGCCGGGCGCCGCAGCCGGCACGAACGAGGTCGCGCAGGCCTATCTGGCCGCTTTCGACGCCACCACCGGCGACCTGGTCACGTCGTTCACCCCGGTCCTCAACGGCCAGGTGTACGCGGTGGCCGCGTCGGCCGACGGCTCGCGGATCTTCATCGGCGGTGACTTCACCACCGTCAACGGCGTGACCCGGAACCGGATCGCCGCCTTCGACACCGCCACCGGCGCCCTGGTCACGAACTGGAAGCCCTCGGTCTCCTACCGGGTCAAGACCATCTCGGTCTCCGGCAGCACGGTCTACTTCGGCGGCTCGTTCGGCCTGGTCAACAACATCGAGCGGCTCCGGCTGGCCGCGGTCACCGCCGACCTCGGCACCCTGTTGCCTTGGGCCCCGGCCGTGAACGGCGACGTGTACGCCGTGGACGTCGCCGACGACGCCTCCAAGGTGTACGCCGGCGGCCAGTTCAGCACCGTGAACGGCACGAACCAGAACACCGTGACCAGCCTCGACCCGGTCAGCGGCGGCGTGCTGCCGTTCCCCGGAGCATCCGCCGTACCGCCGCCGAACGGCTCATGCACCACCCGGGTGAAGGCGATCGACGCCAGCGGCGACACCGTGTACTTCGGCAACGGCGGCGACGGTGGCGGCTGCTTCGACGGCACCTGGGCGGTCGACATCGCGACCAACTCGCTCAAGTGGAAGAACCAGTGCCTGGGCGCCACCGAGGCGGTCAAGGTCGTCAACGGCTGGCTGTACAAGGGCTCGCACGCGCACGACTGCGCGAACCAGGGCGCCGGCGGCTTCCCGCAGGGCTTCGGGTATCGCTTCCTGCTCAGCGAAAACCTCGCCGACGGCTCACTCGGCCCGTGGTACCCGAACACCAACGCCGGACCGCCCACCGAGGTCGGCCCGCTCGCCTTCGCGACCGGCGGCGACGACCTCTGGGTCGGCGGCGACTTCACCACCACGAACGGCGTCGGCCAGCAGGGCCTGACCCGGTTCACCAACGCGACTCCGGGTGCGGCGCCGGCCAAGCCGGCCAAGCTGCTCCCCTACAGCGTCGAGCCGGGCGTGGTGCAGATCCACTTCCCGACCGTGAACGACAACGACGACAGCACGCTGACCTACCGGCTGCTGAAGGGGTTCAGCAACACCACCATCGCGACCTGGACGGCCAAGTCGACGCCGTGGGATCGGCCCTGGCTCCACTTCACCGACACCACGAGTGCCCCAGGCGAGGTGACCAACTACCGGGTCGAGGTGACCGACGGCAGTACGACGATCCGCGGCAACTACTCGGACGCGATCACGGTCGCCAGTACGGCGTCGACGGCGTACGACCAGATCGTCAACGCCGACGGTCCGCAGGCGTACTGGCGGCTGGGTGAGGCAGCCGGTACGACGGCCTCGGTCGACTCCTCCGGGCAGAGCAACAACGGCACGTTCACCGGCGTGACGCTGGGCAGCACCGGGGCGATCGCGGGCAACACGGCGATGACGATCAGCTCGAGCACCGGCCGGATGGTCGGCGAGAAGGCGTACAGCATGCCGCAGCAGTTCACCGTCGAGGCGTGGGTCAAGCAGAGCGGATTCAACCGCGGCGGCCGGATCATCGGCTTCGGCAACTCCAAGGCCGGCAACAGCGGTGGCGGCGGGGACCGGATGCTGTACATGCGCACCAACGGCTCGATCGTCTTCGGCGTGAACGACGGCGCCCAGCGCACCCTGACCAGCACGTCGGGCAAGAACGACGGGCAGTGGCACCACGTGGTCGGCAGCTACGACAACGGCTTCATGAAGCTGTACGTCGACGGTGCGCTGGCGGGCAGCGCGAACGTCGGATCGGCGTCGCTGTACTACGGCTGGTGGCGTGTCGGGTACGACAACACGAGCACCTGGTCCGGCGGCGGAGCGATCCAGACCGGAATGGGCATCGATGAGGCGGCGGTGTACCCGTACGCGCTCAGCGCGGCCCAGGTGCAGACCCACTTCGACGCGCGGTGAACGCAGAGTCTGCGAACTGCAGCACAAAGTCATAACGCGGGTGGGAGGTCGGCTTCCGGTCGACCTCCCACAGCGCTAATGTCCGCTGGGTGCGTGCGTGAGGCATGCAGCCGCCCAACGACTGACCCCCCGCCCAGTCCAAAGGACATTGATGAAGAAGTATGTGCTGGCCGTTGTCACCGCCGCGGCCGTGGTCGCCGCTGCGCTGATCCCCTCCGGACCGCCGGTGGAGGCGGCGACTCCGGGCTTCGCATCGGCCGTCTCGGCCATCAAGCAGACCTCGTGGCAGACCAACAACAGCGTGAACGCGCTGGCTGTGAGCGGCAACACGGTCTTCGCCGGCGGTCTGTTCACCAAGATCCGGCAGCCAGGCAAGCCGGCCGGCCAGGGGGAGGCCGTCCGTACTTATGTGGCCGCGTTCAACCGCAGTACCGGCGCGCCGACCGCGTTCGCGCCGACGCTGAACGGCCCGGTCTACAGCATCGCCACCAGCCCGGACGGCAACTGGGTCGTGATCGGCGGTGACTTCACCACCGTGAACGGCATCAAGCGCAGCAAGATCGCGATGTTCTCGGTCGTCACCGGCAAGCTGGTCTCGGCCTGGGACCCGGTCGTCTCGGCCCGGGTCAAGGCGCTGGCCATCTTCGGCAACAGCGTGTTCATCGGCGGCGCGTTCGGCCGGATCGACGGCGTCGTCCGCAGCCGCCTCGGCGCTGTCCGGCTGATCCAGGGCGACCTGCTGCCCTGGAACCCGGTCGCCAACGGTGACGTGTACGCGATCGACCTGTCCGACAACGGCACCCGGGTCTTCGTCGGCGGCCCGTTCAGCACCATCAACGGCAAGGACCACTACTCGCTGGCGATGACGAACAACACCACCGGTGCGGCGTACTCGTTCCCGGCCGCGGCGGCGATCCCGAAGCCGACCGCGACCTGCACCACCCGGGTGAAGGACATCGACACCCTCGGCGACAACGTGTACGTCGCCAACGGCGGTGACGGCGGCGGCTGCTACGACGGTGTCCTCGCCGCTCAGGTCAGCACCGGCGGCAAGCTGCTCTGGCAGAACAAGTGCCTGGGCGCGACCGAGGCGATCAAGGCGATCGGCAACTGGGTCTACAAGGGCTCGCACGCGCACAACTGCAGCGAGAGCGGCGCCTTCCCCGACGGCACCGGGACGCACTACCTGCTGGTCGAGAGCGCCATCAACGGCAAGATCGGCCCGTGGTTCCCGAACACCGACGCCGATCAGAGCAGCACCACCCAGGTCGGCCCGCTGGCGATGGCCGGCACCGACACCGACTTGTGGGTCGGCGGTGACTTCCTGAACGTCAACGGCAAGCCGCAGCGCGGCCTGACCCGGTTCACCAACACCCCGGGTGGCGCGGCTCCCGCCGTACCGAAGGCTCCGACGGTGGTGCCGTCGTCCGACAAGGTGACGGTGAAGTTCGCCGACGTGTACGACCTGGACAACATCTCGCTCACGTACAACGTGTTCCGGGGTACGACGAACATCGGCTCCTTCAAGTACATGTCGTACTTCTGGGAGGCGCGGAAGACCTACACGGTGGCTGACACCGGCGTGAAGAGCGGTCAGACGCTCACGTATCACATCGAGGTCCACGACGGGCGCAACATCATGAAAGGCCCGTCGGTGAGTGTGAAGGTGCCGTAAGCGGTACAGGGGGTCTGCCTCTTCAGGCAGACCCCCTTCAGCTGTAGACGGGCGGGGGGCCGCCGGTCGTAGATTGGTTGTCTGGGGCAAGGGGGGAATCATGGGGAGAGTTGTCGCTGTGCTCGGCGTGGTGGGTCTCGCGCTGAGCGTCGTACCGGCGCAGACCGCGACCAGCACCGGCGCGTCATTGACCGCGGTCGCGAACTCGGCCTGGCAGACCGATGCGAGTGTGCTCGGGCTGGCTGTTGCCAAGGGCAAGGCGTACGTCGGCGGCCGGTTCACCCGGGTCCGTCCGCCGGGTGCGGCGGCCGGGACCAATCAGACGGTCCGGACCTATCTGGCCGCGTTCAACCAGAGCACCGGCGCGCTCGACACCACCTTCAACCACACGCTGAACGGCGTCGTCTGGTCGATCGTGGCCTCGCCGGACGGCTCCCGGGTGTACGTCGGCGGTGACTTCACCCGCGTCGACGGCCAGGTACGGAACCGGATCGCGGCCTTCGACACCGCCACCGGCGCGCTGGTCGCGACCATCAAGCCGAGCGTGTCGTACCGGGTGAAGGCGCTCGCGATCGGCGGGACCAGCCTGTACTTCGGCGGCTCGTTCGGGCTCGTCAACGGGGTCGCCCGGAACCGCGCGGCCGCGATCAGCACGGTCAACGGCAGTCTGCTGCCGTGGAACCCGAACGCCGACGCGGACGTGTACGCGATCGACGCGGCCGACGACAACTCGAAGGTGTACCTCGGCGGCACCTTCGCGAAGGTCGGCGGGGTCAGCCGGTGGGCGGTTGCCAGCGTCAACAACTCAACCGGCGCGCTACTACCGTTCTCCGCGGCTTCCGCCGTACCGCTGCCGAGCAGTGGGTGCACGTCGCGGGTCAAGGACATCGAGACCGCGGACAACCGGGTGTACTTCGCCAACGCCGGAGACGGCGGCGGCTGCTTCGACGGCACCTGGGCCGCGGACGTCGCCACCGGCAACCTGGTCTGGAAGAACACCTGCCTCGGCGCGACCGAGGCGATCACCTATGTCAACGGCTGGCTGTTCAAGGGATCGCACGCGCACAGCTGTCCGGGCGCCTTCGCTGACGGCACCGGCGCTCACTTCCTGCTGCTGCAGAACCCGGCGAACGGGTCACTCGGCCCGTGGTTCCCGAACACGAACGCGGGCCCGCCGACAGTGGTCGGGCCGCTCGTGTCGGCGACGGGTGGGGCTGACCTCTGGGTCGGCGGCGACTTCACCAAGGTCAACGGTGTGGGCCAGCAAGGCCTGACGCGGTTCACCAACCTCGGCACAGGCGCCAAGCCCCTCGGCCCGGCGCTCCCGACGCTGTCCAGTACGACGACCGGCCAAGTGAAGGCGACCGTCCAGACATCCCTGGACAACGACGACATCACCCTCACCTACCGTCTCCTCCGAGGCGCCACCAACACAGTCGTCGCCACCACAACCGCCAACTCCACCTTCTGGAGCCGGCCGAACATCACTCTTACCGACACTTCTGCACCTTCTGGGACGTCGCAGATGTACCGCATCGAGGTGTCCGACGGCCAAAACACCCTCCGCGGCGGCTACTCCACGATTACTGTTCGCTGAGGTGGTTCTTCAGTAAGACGACTGTGGTGTCGCGGCTCCGGGCTGCGTGATGGTGCTAGTCGTGGTGGTGTGCGTCAAGGGCGCCTTCGGCGTCC